>NZ_AULH01000016.1 GCF_000425185.1 Pleomorphomonas koreensis DSM 23070 | reverse complement strand
GCCGAAGTGTTGATCGATGGCCTTGGTGAAGGTGACATCCTGCTGGCCGACAAGGGCTACGACAACAACGCCATCCGCGCCAAGGCTGCCCAACGAAAAGCCTGGGCCAACATCCCGCCAAAGGCCAACCGCAAAGGCACCTTCGCTTTCTCTCGATGGGTTTACCGACAGCGCAACCTCGTGGAACGGTTCTTCAACCGGATCAAACAGTTCCGAGGCATCGCCACGCGCTACGACAAACGGCCCGAGAACTACATGGCCGCCCTCAAAATCATAGCAGCGAGGATCTGGTGCCTCAGCTTATGAGTCTACGGCCTAGGACATTTGCGGCTCTCTAGAGACCGGCCGCCAAATCACGGACATCGCGCACATGGCATCCTTGGTATGGAAAGGACTGGCCTTTGTCCCTGATGTGGCTGACTCGGATAAGGGTCGCGCAATGCATATCGAACTTTGATCGGTTGCCTTGGTCTTCCCCCTGCCCTGTCGGGCCATACTCCGTTGACAACGCCCCTCGCTGGACGGATAGCTCAAACTATCTGGCGCGAATGCCGGTCGGAACCGCGGCCTAATCTGGCGGGTCGTCCTTTATGGAATTTTTGTAATGACAGCTCCTATGAAGGCCAGACGTCTCTATACTCGCCGGGAGAAGTTGGCGCTCAAGGGGGTGCAGAACCGTTTCAAGCGCTATCGCAACGCCCTCGTCAGCTATTGGTTCTGCCGTCGAGAGGCCCCGGAACTCCACACTTTCCTCCAAAGCCTCGGCGATGCGTCGGGACGGAACCTCCTGTTCACCATCGCCTTTCGCGAGACCTGGACGATCGATCTTCTGGCGCGGGCGGTGGCCCGGCACATGCCCGAATGGACGTTGGTGGTCATTGACAATTCCCGCGAGGACGCGGATCGGGCGGCGATTGCGACTGTGGCCCGAAAATATGAGCTTCCCTATCTCGGACTGCCGGCCAATCCCGAATGGAGCCCCAATCGGTCGCATGGTCTGGCGCTCAACTGGACCTGGCGCAACGTTGTTCGGGCGCTGCGCCCACATAGGTTCGGCTTCATTGATCATGATTGCTTCCCGATCGCTGCCACGCCCTTCCTGCGCCATCTGGAAAAGCAGCCGGTCGATGGGCCGATCATCCGGCCGCGCTTTGTCGAGAACGCCTGGTATATCTGGGCCGGTTGCCTGTTCTTCAATTTCGGACTGGTCGAGGGATTGAAGCTCGATTTCAATCACGACCAGCATCTGCGCCTCGATACCGGTGGGCGGCTGTGGACTACCCTGTTCCGCCATCTCGACGAGAATAGCCTTGATCTGGTCAAGTTCGAGCCGCTCTCGCTCACCAGCTCTGATGGCGAGCGCGTCTACACGCCGGCTTGCATCGACAATTGTCTGGTGCATTTTGGCGGCGGCTCCTATCGCCGAGGCGAGGAGGCGGATCGCTATCGGGCGACTGTCGTGCGGCTGATCGAGGAGACCATGGCAGGCTGATCTGAGGCGAGATGAGCCAGGGAGAACGGGGGACAAAGTTGGCCGGAGAGCAAGCCGTGCTGTTCCTGCAACGCCGGGCTGGACGAGCCGGTGCGCAGACCTGTCTGTTCCGGTTGGCCCGCGCCGACCGGCTCGACGGTGGCCGGCCCTTCGTAGTAACGGCGGGAGCAGGCTGGCTCACCGAAGCCTGCGCCGCCGCTGGCATTCCGGTCGAGACGCTGCCGTTTCCCTCTTCGCGGTCACTTGCCGGTCGGCTCTGGGGTATCCGGCTATGGGCATGGCGGCTCGCGGCGCGCCTCCGGCAATTCGGCTGGGCGCCGACCATTGTCATCGGTAACGACCATCAGGAATCGCTGTTGACGCGGGCGCTTGCTACGGCGCTCGGCGTGCCGAGTGGTGTCATCCTGCGCTCATCGGGGATGACGGGGCGCGATTTCGTGAAATACGGCTGCGGCCGGCACGACGTCGTCTTCGCGATTGGCGAGGACTTCCTCGGCCGTGTCCGCGCCTTTCCGGGCGGCGAGAAGGCGCGGCCACTGTTCGATGGGCTCGCTGATGAGGATTTCATCAAGGCGCCGCCGCTATCTTCAGCCTTTCCCGAGTGCGCCCTGGTGCTGGGCACGCCGCATCCCGATAAGGGCTGGGGCGACCTTCTTCGGGCGCTCGACCGCCTGCCGGCCGAGGCGCCGGTTCGTCACCTGCGCCTCGACTTCACCGCAGTGCCGAGCGATGTCGAGCGGGCCGGCCTCGGGCTTGATCGCTTTGACCTGTCGCTCTGCCGCTTTCTCGGCCACACGGACGATTTCGCGAGCCGACTTGCCGGCTATGACCTCGTCATCAATGCCTCCCGGCGCGAGACCTTTGGCATGGCGGCGCTCGAGGCGCTGGCGGCCGGTCGTGTTCTCATCTCATCACGAACCGGGGTGATTGAACGGGGGCTCGAAGAGCCGCGTCTGCTGTTCCGCCCGGCCGACGTGGAGGAGCTTGCCTCCGTCCTCGCCGACCTGCCGGCTATTTGGGAAGCGATGCCGCCGGTGATCGATGCCGCGCGGTGGCGCCTGGCGGAGACCTTCGGCATAGCCGGCGCGCTCTCGCTGTTCCGCGCCGGCGTCGCGTTGGCGCCGAGGCGGAGTTGAGTTGATTCTTGAGGCCCCGGCCTTTATGACACCAGCATCTTTTCTGCCGGGGAAGCCGTCCTGTCGCTCCCTCGCGCCGGACATATGAGGGTCCCTTGTTCAACGGCAAAAGCGTTCTAGTCACCGGCGGCACCGGCTCGTTTGGTCGCAAGTATGCGCGCACGCTTCTTGACCGCTACGACCTCAAACGCCTCATCATCTTCTCGCGCGACGAACTGAAGCAGTTCGAGATGCAGCAGGAGCTGAACACGCCCTGCATGCGCTACTTCATCGGCGACGTGCGCGATCGTGTCCGCCTCATGGAAGCGTTGCGCGGCGTCGACTATGTGATCCATGCGGCGGCCATGAAGCAGGTTCCGGCCGCCGAATACAATCCGATGGAGTGCATCCGCACCAACATCAACGGTGCCGAGAACGTCATCGCCGCCGCCCTCGACTGCGGCGTCGAGCGGGTGATCGCCCTCTCCACCGACAAGGCCGCCAACCCGATCAACCTCTACGGCGCCACCAAGCTCGCCTCCGACAAGCTGTTCGTCGCCGCCAACAACATCGCCGGCGGCCGCAAGACGACCTTCTCCGTGGTGCGCTACGGCAATGTGGCCGGCTCGCGCGGCTCGGTGGTGCCGTTCTTCGAGAAGCTGATCGCCGAGGGCGCCGCCTCGCTGCCGATCACCGATCCGGAAATGACGCGCTTCTGGATCACGCTTCAGGAAGGCGTCGACTTCGTGCTGAAGAACTTCGAGCGCATGAGCGGCGGCGAGATCTTCGTGCCGAAGCTGCCGTCGATCCGGGTCGTCGACCTCGCGACGGCCATGGCGCCCGGCCTGCCGCAGGAGATCATCGGCATCCGCCCCGGCGAGAAGGTGCACGAAGTGATGTGCCCGGCCGACGACAGCCATAGAACGCTGGAGTTTGCCGACCATTTCGTCATCCAGCCGTCGATCGTGTTCTTCAACCGCGATCAGAAATACGACGTCAACCGTCTTGGCGAGCAAGGCGTGCCGGTGCCGCGCGGCTTTGAATACAATTCCGGAACCAACCCGAATTTCCTGTCCATCGAGGAGATCAGGGCGTTCAACGAGAGAGCCAGGAAATGATCCCCTACGGCCGGCAGGACATCAGCCAAGACGACATCGATGCGGTTTCGGAAGCATTGAGGTCGGACTGGTTGACGCAGGGACCGGCCGTTCCGCGTTTCGAGGCCGCCCTCGGCGAGATTTGCGGCGCTCCGCATGTGGTCGCGACGTCGAACGCCACGGCGGCATTGCACATCGCCGCGCTGGCGCTTGGCCTCGGCCCCGGCAAGCGTCTCTGGACGGTTCCCAACACCTTTGTCGCCTCGGCCAACTGCGGTCTCTACTGCGGCGCGGAGGTGGATTTCGTCGATATCGACCCGTTGACGCGCAACATGTCGGTGGCGGCGCTTGCCGCCAAGCTCGCGGCTGCCCGCGCGGCGGACCGGTTGCCGCACGTCGTGGTGCCGGTCGATTTTGCCGGTACATCGGCCGATCTCGCTGCCATCCGGGCGCTTGCAGACGATTACGGCTTCTTCATCCTGGACGACGCTTCGCATGCCATCGGCGGCCGCTATCAGAACCATCCTGTTGGCGATGGCGCGCTCGCCGACATCTCGGTCTTCAGCTTCCATCCTGTGAAGATCGTCACCACCGGCGAGGGCGGCGCTGCGGCGACCCGCTCGGACGATCTGGCGGCGCGCCTGCGCCTGCTGCGCAGCCACGGCATCACACGCGACGCCGCCGCCATGAGCGGCCAGAACCCGGATGCGGCTGACGAGCCCTGGTATTACGAGCAGGTCGACGTCGGCAACAATTACCGCATGACCGATATTCAGGCGGCGCTCGGCGCCAGCCAGCTGAAGCGGTTGCCGCAATTCCTTGCCCGGCGCCAGGAGATCGCGGCGCGCTATCACCATCTCCTGAGTGATCTGCCGGTGATCCGTCAGTTCGTGCCGGATGACGTCTATTCGGCACTGCACCTTTATGTCATCGAGCTTGATGAAGACGTGCAGCGGTCGCGGGCCGAGGTGTTCCGCGCCATGCGGGCGCAGGGTGTCGGCGTCAACGTGCACTATATTCCCGTGCACCTGCAGCCGGTCTACCGCGCCCTAGGCTTCAAGCCGGGCGACTTCCCCAATGCCGAGCGCTACTACAGCCGGGCGCTGACGCTGCCGATGTATGCCGGCCTCACCGACGCCATGCAGGACGAGGTGGTCGAAGCGCTCGCGCGGGCGATCGCCGGTCGTGCCGGCTGATCAGCGACGGAAGAAGTCCCCCACCGCCCGATACATCCCCTCCAGCGAGTGCCGCTCTACCGCACGGGCGCGTCGGATGCCGGGTGTCGGCGCTGCGGCGGGTGCGGCGGCGAGCGCCGCGGCCAGCGCGCCTGAGTCCTGCGGCGGCACCAGCGTCACGCCGGCAAGGTCGGCGGTGCATTCGGGGATGCCGCCGATCGGGCAGGAGATGATCGGAAGATCGACGGCCATCGCCTGGAGGACGGCTTGCGGGATACCCTCGTTGGCGTAGCTCGGCAGTATGAAGACGTCGAGGGCGCGCAGCCAGGGGACGACGTCGGACTGGCGGCCGGCCATGGTCACTCGGTCGGCAAGGCTGAGTTCGGTGATTTTGGCCTTGAGGTTCGTTTCCTGCGGACCGTCGCCAACGATCACCAGCCGGCTGTTCGGCACATTGGCGGTGGCGAAGGCGTCGAGCAGGACAGCGTGGCCCTTCCAGGAACGCAACGTGGCGACGATGCCGAAGATGAAGGCATCTTCCGGCAGGCCGAGGGCGCGGCGCGCCTCGTGGCTGTCGCCGGGCGAGAAGCGGTCGGTGTCGATGCCGGTGGGCACCGAGGCGACGCGCTCCCTTGGCAGGAAGCCGTCTGTGGTGAGTTGCTCGACGATGGCCTCGCCGGTGGTCATCACGAAGTCGCAGCCGTGGCGGTAGATCCAGCGGCTGGCGAAGTTGCGCGGCACGTTGGCCGAGATGTGGCGGGTACGCACGACGCGCGGGCGATGCTTGAGGCCGAGGCGGGCCAGCGCCACCACCCAGGAATCGATCGACGAGTGGGTGTTGACCACGTCCGGTCGCATATCGGCGAGTAGCCGCCGCATGGCGCGCACGGCGCCGAGCCCCTTGCTCCGGAGCGGCATGGCGAGGGCGGGTACGCCATAGGCCGGCGCCGCCTTCAGGATCTCGGAACCGGCATTGGCGGCGATCGTCACCTTGTGCCCGTGCTTGATGAACACCGCCGCCTCGGTCAGCACGCGGATCTCCTGCCCGCCCCAGCCTTCGGACGCCTCGGTGTGCAGGATGGTGAGCGGTCGGTCGGTCATTGGAACTCCCGGTAGAGGTTGCGCCAGCGGCGCGTGGCGTCCGCAAGGTCGAAGCGGGCGGCGAGCGTCCGTGCCTTTTCGGCGCGGGCCGGCAGGTCGGCGATCACCGTGGCGAGGGCGGCGGCGAGATCGTCGGGATTGCGGCCGGCGACGGCGCCAGCGCCGGTTTCCACGATGTGAACGGCGATGCCGGTGTCGGGCGTCACTACGGCCGGCAGTCCCGAGGCGAGCGCTTCCAGCGCCGCGTTGGGCATCGGATCATAAAGCGAGGGCAGGGCGTAGAGGTCGGCGGCCGCATAGACCGGCCTGACATCGTCGAGGCCGCCGAGCAGATGGACGCGGTTGCCGAGGCCCAGCCGGTCAACGAGGGCTGCGAGGCGCGCCGCCCGGCGGTCGCGGCCGGCGATCAGCGCATGCACGCCGGCGAGATTGGACGAGCGCAGCGCCTCGACGAGCTTGAAGGCGCCCTTGCGCTCGAAGCCGGAGCCGACGAAGGCCACCACCGGCACGCCGCCCGGCAGGCCGAAATTCTGGCGCGCTACGGACTTCTCCTCGCCGCTGGCCGGGCGGAAGCGGTCGAGGTCGACGCCGTTCTCGATGACGCGAAGGCGCGCCTCCGGCACCGACAGCCAGTCGCGCAGCTCGCCGGCCACCAGTTCACTGTTGGCGACGAACA
Organism: Pleomorphomonas koreensis DSM 23070; assembly: GCF_000425185.1. Taxonomy (GTDB): domain Bacteria; phylum Pseudomonadota; class Alphaproteobacteria; order Rhizobiales; family Pleomorphomonadaceae; genus Pleomorphomonas; species Pleomorphomonas koreensis. Next base: position 150,020 of record NZ_AULH01000016.1, on the reverse strand, counting down.
GCGTGCGTCCGTCGGCTACCATGCGCCGCTCGGTATCCATCACCAGCCGGTGCATGGGATCGAACCTGAGGGTGAGAGCGCCGAGCGGGCCGCGCTCGCGGCCGAGCCGGTCGACCCAGGCGGCATGGACGCCGTCGCCGGCCCGGAAGATGTCGGCGCCGACCAGCCGCTCGTGCGTCTGCACGAGGTCGAAGCCGTTGCCGGCGATGAGGTCGCCGACCGCTTTCTGGAAATGCCGGTTCTTGCCGGCACGGGTAAAGCCGCCGCGCGACACCAGTCGCCGGTCGAGACCGGGCGCGTCGCCTCCGGTCCAGTTTTCGGCGATCACCGTCACCGCCTCGCCGGCCGAGATCAGGGCGCCGGCGGCGGTCAGGATGAAGCGCTCGGCGCCGCCGTGCGGATCGAAGCGCCTGCGGATGATGGCGAGCCGCATGGATCAGCGCTCCCAGCTAACGGCGAGATAGCGCCAGAAGCTCTCCTGCGCCTTGGCGGCGGCGGCGACGAAGCCGTGGGCGCCGTCGAGGAAGCCGGCCTGCAGGAGATAGTGCTTGAGGAAGGTGAACAGGCCATGGCCAATGGCCGGGCCGAGGCCGCCACGCTTGCCGCGCCGGCGCCGCACCTCGGCCGAGGCCAGCGCGTAGCGGCGCTGCTTGTCGAGCACCTCGTCGATGCCGCGATAGCTGAGATGGTCCATGGGACTGGCGAGATCGGCGACCGGGCCGCCGACGATCAGGCTCTCGTGGACGATGTCGGTCGAGAAGCGAGCCGCGGCGCGGCGGGCGAGGCGCAGCACGCGGTCGGGTGCCCAGCCGCCATGACGCATGACGCGGCCGAGGAACTGGCTGCGGCGGTCGATGCGGTAGCCGTCGGCGGTTGGGGCGGCGATCGTGGCGCGGATCTCGGCGGCAAGCTCGGGCGGAATGCGCTCGTCGGCATCGACGGAGAGCACCCAGTCGCCGCTGGCGAGGTCGAGCGCCCGCTGCTTCTGCGGCCCGAAGCCGGGGAAGTCGGGCGTTTCCAGCACGGTGGCGCCGGCGGCGCGGGCGATGTCTGGCGTGCCGTCACGGCTGCCCGAATCGACCACCACGATCTCGTCGCAGAAGGCCAGCGCGGCGAGGCAGTCGGGCAGGTCGCGTGCCTCGTCCCGGACGATCAGGATGGCGCTGAGACGAGGGGCGGTCATGAGGCGGCGCTCCCGATCAGGCGGTTGATGGTGTCGAGGACGAGCGACGGCGGAATGGTGTCGACGCAGGGCTGCACGGTGCCGACCGGCACCAGCGGGCAGTCGCGCTTGCGACAGGGGGCGCAGGCAATCGTCGCCTCCAGCACCGCCGCCCGGCGGCCGGCGACGCCGGTGAGGCCGGGCTTGGTGCTGAGGAACAGGGCGAGCGTCGGCCGGTCGAGGGCGGCGGCAAGATGCGTGAGGCCGGTGTCGCAGCCGATCACCGCCGCTGCCCGGCCGATCAGGCCGGCCATCTCGCCGAGCGGCGCGCGCGGCAGCAGCACCGTGCCGGGGGCACCGGCGACGACGGCGCGGGCCACCGCCTCCTCGGCGGCGTCGGCATGCGGCAGCTGCGGCGTCAGGCCCTCGGCGACAAGGGCGCGGGCAAGCTCGATCCAGTTCGCCGTCGACCAGCGCTTGCTCGGCCAGGTGGTGCCGTGCAGCAGCACGACTGTATTTGTCCCCTCCTCGGCCGGCGCGGCGATGCCGTAGTCGAGGGTGGCAAGATCGGGCCGGTAGCCGAGGATTTCCCCGAACAACAGGCGCAGCCGGTCGATGGCGTGGCGGTCGCGCGGGATGGCGTGGCGCTCGCCATAGAAGCGGGCGGCCAGCGGTTCGCGGGCGCTTGTCCTGTCGAGGCCGGCCACCCTGGCGCCGGTGATGCGGGCGACGAGAGCGCTTTTGATGAGTCCCTGGGCGTCGATGACAAGATCGTAGCGCTCGGCCCTCAGCGCCCGGCGCAGGGCGGCGGCGGCGCGCCAGGTGGCCGGGGACAGCGGCGCCTTGCGCCAGGATCGCAGGCGAATCTCGTGCACGCGGCGGACGCCGGGATGCAGGCGGACGAGCGGCGCGAAGGCCGCCTCGACGCACCAGTCGAAGACGATGTCGGGACGCGCCTTCAGCGCGTCGGTCAGCGCCGGCAGGGTGTGGACGACGTCGCCCATCGACGACATCTTGACGATCAGCACCTTCATATCGGGTCCGCCGCCAGCAGCCGATCGGCGGCCTCGGCCACCATCTCGACGCCCAGCGTCCTGAGGCAGTTGAGATGGCCGAGCGGGCATTCGCGCTGGTGGCAAGGCGAGCACGAGAGGTGCAGCGAGACGAGTTCGCGCCGGTCGGTGAGCGGCGGCGTGTTGTCGTAGGAGGTGGAGCCGTAGACGCCGACCACCGGCGTGCCGACGGCGGCGGCAACGTGCATCAGGCCGCTGTCGTTGGCCACCGCGATGCGGGCGGCGCCCAAGAGGTCGATGGCATCCTCGAGGCGGGTCTCTCCGGTGAGGTCGAGCACATCGGGGGCGAGGGCGGTGATCGCCTCGCCCACCTCGCGATCCTTGGCCGAGCCGAGCAGGATGGTCCTGAGGCCGCGCTCGGCGAAATGGCGGGCGAGGCCCGCGTATTTGTCCTCCGGCCAGCGCTTGGCCGGGCCGAATTCGGCGCCCGGCATCAGCGCCGCGTAGCCGCCGGCCTGAAGGCCGTGGGAGGCGAGCAGGGCGGCCTGGTTGCCGGCGTCGATGGAGAGATGCGGCGGCCGGAAGGCGCCGCCGCCGGCCAGCAGGTGGAACATCTCGGCCGTGCGGCGCTTCCGCGCCTTCGGCAGCGGCACGATCCTGTTGATCAGGCCATAGCGCATCTCGCGCAGGAAGCCGACGCGGACGGGAATGCCGGCGAAGAACGGCACCAGCGCCGACTTCCAACTGCCCGGCAGCACATAGGCACGGTCGTAGCGGCCGCGCAGGGCACGGCCGGCCTTCAGGCGCTCGAACAGGCCAAATTCCTTTGGCCTGAACGGCGCGTCGACGCGAGCACGCGCCTCCGGCATGCGGTCGATCAGCGGCGCCGCCCAGGCCGGCGCCATCACGTCGATCCTTGAGTCCGGATAAAGCTCCTTCAGCGCCGTGATGAGGCACTGGGCCATCACCATGTCGCCGACCCAGCGCGGTCCGATCACGAGGATGCCTTCAGCCATTCCACATACTCTTTCACCCCGGTGGCGACGTCGCGGAAGGCGCCGTTGTAGCCGGCGCCGCGCAGCCGGCCGAGGTCGGCCTCGGTGAAGCTCTGGTAGCGGCCCTTCAGATGCTCTGGGAAGGGAATGAACTCGATGGCGCCGCGGCCGAGCCCGCCGATCACCGCCTCGGCCACCGCCCGGAAGGGCTCGGCGCGGCCGGTGCCGCAGTTGAAGATGCCCGACACGCCGCGCTTCCAGCACCAGAGGTTGACGTCGGCGACGTCGGCGACATGCACGAAGTCGCGCCGCTGCTCGCCGGGGCCGTAGCCGCCGTAGGCGTCGAACAGCTTGGGGTTCTCGCCGGCCCGCACCTGGTTGAAGAGATGGAAGGCCACCGAGGCCATGCTGCCCTTGTGGCCCTCGCGCGGGCCGTAGACGTTGAAGTAGCGCAAGCCGACCACTGGCGAATGATCGGCTGATATCAGGACGTTGCGACGCACGTAGTCGTCGAACAGCTTCTTAGAATAGCCGTAGACGTTGAGCGTCCGCTCGAATTCCGGCTCCTCGCGGAAGGTGTCGCCGCCGCCGTAGGTGGCCGCCGACGAGGCGTAGAGAAACGGCACCCTGCGGCGCAGCGCGTAGTGAAGCAGCGCCTTGGAGTAGGCGTAGTTCACCTCCATCACATATTTGCCGTTCCACTCGGTGGTGGCCGAGCAGGCGCCCTGATGGAAGATGCCGTCGATCTCCAGCGTCTCGTCGCGCTCGACGCGGGCCAGGAAGCGATCCTTGTCGTCGTAGTCGGCAATGGCGAGGTCGGCGAGGTTGCGGAACTTGGTGCCGTCGGTCAGGTCGTCGACGACGAGGATATCGGTCCGGCCTTCGGCATTGAGGGCGGCAACGATGTTGCTGCCGATCATTCCGGCGCCGCCGGTGACGATGATCATGCGGTTGTCCTCAGCAGGGCGGCCCCTCGGGGCGCGGTCGGAAAATCTGGTAACACTTTTCGGCCCGATGCTCTAGAAGGAGTGCGGACTGCCATCCGCTGGAGCCTTGCAAGCGCCGAAATGCCTGACGCCGGTCTTTCCTATCACGCCGCCATATCGAAGTTTTCCACGCTGACCGTGCTGGTGGCCGGCGACTTCATGCTTGACCGCTTCGTCCACGGCAAGGTGAACCGCGTGTCGCCGGAAGCACCCATTCCCGTGCTGAGCCACGGCCGGGACGACGTCATGCTCGGGGGGGCGGGCAATGTCGTCGCCAACGTCGCGGCGCTCGGCGGCCGGGCGATCCCGGTGGCGGTGATCGGCGCCGACGAGGCCGGCGCGCAGTTGCGGCGCCTGTTCGATGCCCGCCGCATCGACCATGGCCGGATCATTTCCAGTGTCAGCCGCAGCACCACCCGCAAGACGCGCTTCGTGGCGCAGCAGCAGCAGCTCCTGCGTTTCGACGAGGAGGTGGTGGCTCCGCTGGCGTCACGCGACCGGCAGGCGATGGTCGCGACCTTCACCGCCGAACTCGGGCGGGCCGACATCGTCGTTCTCTCCGACTACGGCAAGGGCGCGCTCTGGAACGGTGTTGCCGCCGAGCTGATCGCCCTCTGTCGGGCGGCCGGACGGCCGGTGCTGGTCGATCCCAAGGGTACCGACTACCGCGTCTATCGCGGCGCCACGGCGGTGACGCCTAACCGCAAGGAACTCGGCGAGGCGACCGGCCTGCCGACCGGTTCGGACGCCGAGGTCGAGGCGGCCGGCCGCCTGCTCCGGCAGAGCTGCGACCTCGATTTCGTGCTCGCCACCCGCAGCGAGGAGGGCATGAGCGTCGTCGAGGCGGCGCGGACGCTGCACCTGCCGACCAAGGCGCGCGAGGTGTTCGACGTCTCCGGTGCCGGCGACACGGTGATCGCCGCCTTCGCGCTGGCGCTGGCCGCCGGCTGCGAAATGGGCATGGCCGCCGAGATCGCCAACGCGGCGGCCGGCATCGTCGTCGGCAAGCGCGGCACCGCCCAGACCGATCCCGACGAATTGCTGGACAGCCTTTCCGCCGGCCGTTCCGGCAGCTCCTTCGACCGCGACGGCGTCGTCCGGCTGGCGGCGGCCTGGAAGGCGGAGGGCCTCAGGGTCGGCTTCACCAACGGCTGCTTCGACATCCTGCACGTCGGCCATATCGCCCAGCTCGAGGACGCCAGATCGCGCTGCGACCGGCTGATCGTCGGCCTCAACACCGACGCCTCGGTGCGCCGCAACAAGGGCGAGGGACGACCGATCAACATCGAGACGGACCGGGCGCGGCTACTGATGGCGTTGAAGGCGGTCGACGCGGTGGTGCTGTTCGACGAGGAGACGCCGATCGAGCTGATCCGCGCCATTTCGCCCGACCTTCTGGTCAAGGGCGCCGACTATACCATCGATCAGGTGGTCGGCGCCGACTTCGTGCTGGCCAATGGCGGCAAGGTGCACCTGTCGCCGATCGTCGCCGGCCGGTCCACCACGGCAACGCTCGGCAAGATCGCTTCGCTCGGATAATGGAAGGGAACGGCATGGCCGGACTGCAAGACTATCTCCAGACGTCGATCGACGGACTGGCCGCCCTGCGCGACTACGATCTCTCGGCGAAGGTGGAGCAGGCGGTGGAGGCCATCGTCACGGCGCTCGGCGCCGGCAAGCCGATGCTGGTCTGCGGCAACGGCGGCTCGGCCGCCGACGCGCAGCATATCGCCGGCGAACTGGTCGGCCGCTTCCTCAGGGAGCGCAAGGCCTACAACGTCATCGCGCTCGGCACCGACACCTCGGTGGTGACCGCCTGGAGCAACGACTACTCCTTCGACAGCCTCTACGCCCGGCAGGTGGAGGCGCACGGCTCGGCAGGGGGGGTGCTGTTCGCCATCTCGACGTCCGGCAACTCGAAGAACGTGATCGCCGCCGCCGAGGCGGCGCGGCAGGCCGGCATGACGGTGATCGCGCTGACCGGCGAGGGCGGCGGCAAGCTCAAGCCATTGTCTGACGTGCTGCTCGACGTGCCCTCGCGCTTCACGCCGGTGATCCAGCAGGGTCATCTCTGCCTCTACCACTACATCTGCGGCGCCGTCGAAGATCGCCTGGCGGGTGCGGCGTGAGCCGCCGGCTCGTCAACGACCCGCGCCGGCCCGGCGACGATCCGGGACTGTGGACCGAGGCGGAGGAAGACATCGGACGGTTCTCCGGCCGGCCGGCGCTGTTCCTCGACCGCGACGGCGTCGTCAACGAGGACACCGGCTATCCCTCGCGTCCCGAGCATATCCGCATTCTCGGGGAGATCATCGAGCCGATCCGGCGGGCCAACGCCGCCGGCTGGCCGGTGGTGGTGGTCACCAACCAGTCGGGCGTGGCGCAGGGCCTGCTGAGCTGGGACGATTTCGCCGCCATCACCGCCCATATCGACGCCGGCCTTGCCGCGCAGGGCGCCCGGCTCGATCTGGTGCTGGCCTGCGCCTATTACGGCAACGGACGCCCGCCGCTCGATATCGATGGCCATCCGATGCGCAAGCCCAATCCGGGCATGCTGCTGGAAGCCGGGCGGCTGACCGGCCTCGATTTCAAGCGTTCGCTGATGGTCGGGGATCGGGAGAGCGATTTTCAGGCGGCGATCGGAGCGGGCGTGCCGCATCTGTTCTCGCCGGCGCCCGACTGTATCGGCCTGCACCTCGCGCTGACGATCGAGCCGGTGCATCCCCTCGCCGAGGCGGCGGGCCTCATCGCCTGAGGCAGGCGCTGGATCAGCCGCTCTTGCCGGTGCCTTCGGGTGCGCCGAAGCCATATTTCCTGAAATAGTCCAGCACCCAGCCGACCGGCTTGTAGCCGAACTTGCGGCTGGTGCCCCAGCGGACGCCTTCGGGCTGGACGAGATCCCAGGGGCGCGGCTTGCCGTGGAACACGACGATCCGGGCACGGCGGGGACGCGTGGGGGAGAAGACCAGCGACAGCGGCCAGTACCAGGCGCAATGCCGGCGGAAGCTGACGCACCAGTCAGGCGGCCAGTGATGGATCTTGCGGGCGGCGACGGTGAGATAGCTCTGGTCGTTGTGCGCCCGCTTGAGTTCAGCCGCCGGCGCCGCAACGAAGGTTTCGAACACGTAGTCCATCTCGCCGGGGCGGAAGCCGAACAGCGCCGACTGGGCGCCGCGATAGGGGCGCCAGGCCACCGGCAGGACATTGTAGATGAAGGGATTCCACTCCCGGAGGATGTGCAGGTCGCCCATCGCCTTCACCCGCTCGGCGAAGGGCGCGATGTCGGCCAGCACCATCATGTCGAGGTCGATGAAGATCACCGCCTCGGCGCCCGGAAACAGGCCCGGCTTGAAGATGGAGAGCTTCGGCCAGCAGCCGTCGCGCCAGTTCTCCGGCTTGAGCCCCATTTCGGGAATGGGCTTGGCCTCGATGAAGTCGTCGAGGCCGCTGGGATCGTCGGTCAGGCAGACATAGGAAAGATCGACGCTCGACCGGTCGCGGACGGCGCGGAACAGCAGGTTGACGCGGTCGGCCGTAAAGGCGCTGCCCCATTTGAAACACGCAACGACGATCACGATACCATCCCCCAGCGGCTATCCCGGACGTCACTATCCCGGACGTCAGGCCGACAGCTACGCCGGCACGCCTTGCCATCTCACCTGAAGACCACGTCCAGGATCTCGTAACCGCGGGCGCCGCCGGGCGCGGCGACCTCGACGGAATCGCCGACCTGCTTGCCGATCAGCGCGCGGGCGATCGGCGAGGAGATGGAGATGCGGCCGCCCCTGACGTCGGCCTCGGCGTCGCCGACGATCTGGTAGGTCTTTTCTTCCTCGGTGTCCTCGTCGACCAGCTTCACCGTGGCGCCGAACTTCACCGTGTTGCCGGTGAGTTTTGCCACATCGATGATCTCGGCGCGCGACAGCATGTCCTCCAGCTCGGAGATGCGGCCCTCGTTGTGGCTCTGCTGCTCCTTGGCGGCATGGTATTCGGCGTTTTCGGACAGGTCGCCGTGGGCGCGCGCTTCGGCGATCGCCGCGATGATGCGAGGCCGTTCCTCGGATTTGCGCCGCTGCAACTCGCTCTCGAGAGCGGCGTGCCCGCCGGCGGTCATCGGGATCTTGTCCATCGGTCTCAAGGCCTTTCAAAAAATCACAGCGCCCGGCGCCAAAGGCACCGGGCCGCTAACTCCTCCGTCGCCGCCAGACCGACACCCTTCACGGGCCTGCCGGCGGCTCTGTTCATCAGGCATGCCGCCTGGCTCGGCGGCACGCCAATCCCGTCCTATCCGGCCGGGCCGAAGTAGGATTGCAGCGGGCGGACCTCGCGTACGCCGGAGGACCATGCCCCGATTCCGCGCGCCGCCGCGATCGACCCCGCCAAGGTGGTATAATACGGAACTTTCTGCAAGAGGGCAGCGCGGCGCAATGAACGACTATCGCCGAGCGCCTGGGCGCCCTCCGTCGTGTTGAAGACGAGCTGCACTTCGCCGTTGTTGATGGCGTCGACGCAGTGCGGCCGGCCCTCGCGCACCTTCTTGGTCAGCACCGCCGGAATGCCGTGCTCGACGAGATAGGCGTGGGTGCCGGACGTGGCGATCACCTTGAAGCCGATCTCCACGAGGCCGCGCACCGAATCGAGGATGCGCGGCTTGTCGGCGTCGCGCATGGAGACGAACAGCGTGCCGGCGGTCGGCACCTTGACGCCGGAGCCGAGCTGCGCCTTGGCGAAGGCCACCGAGAAATTGCGGTCGATGCCCATCACCTCGCCCGTCGAACGCATCTCCGGGCCGAGCACGGTGTCGACGCCGGGGAAGCGGGCGAAGGGGAACACCGCCTCCTTCACCGCCACGTGGCCGAGCTTGCGCTCCTCGAGCGCGAAGGCGGCGAGCTTCTCGCCGGCCATCACCCGCGCGGCGATCTTGGCCACCGGCCGGCCAATGGTCTTGGCCACGAAGGGCACGGTGCGCGAGGCGCGCGGGTTGACCTCGAGGATGTAGATGGCGCCGTCCTTGACCGCATACTGGACGTTCATCAGGCCGACGACGTCGAGCGCCAGGGCAAGCTGGCGGGTCTGGCGCTTCAACTCCTCGACGGTGGCGGCCGGCAGCGAATAGGTCGGCAGCGAGCAGGCCGAGTCGCCCGAGTGGATGCCGGCCTCCTCGATATGCTCCATGACGCCGGCGACGAACACCTCCTCGCCGTCGCTGAGCGCGTCGACGTCGACCTCGATGGCGTCGGAGAGATAGCGGTCGAACAGCAGCGGGCTCTTGCCGAGCACCATGTTGATCTGGCCGGTCTTGTCGTTGGGGTACTGCGCCTTGACGTCGGCCGGCACCAGGGCCGGCAGCGTGCCGGACAGGTAGGCATCGAAGCCGGCCTCGTCGCGGATGATCTCCATGGCGCGGCCGCCCAGCACGTAGGAGGGGCGCACCACCAGCGGAAACTTCAATTCGTTGGCGACGAGGCGCGCCTGCTCGATCGAATAGGCGATGCCGTTCTTGGGCTGCTTCAGGGCCAGCTTGTCGAGGAGGCGCTTGAAGCGGTCGCGGTCCTCGGCGAGATCGATGGCGTCGGGCGAGGTGCCGAGGATGGGGATGCCGGCCCGCTCCAGCGTGTCGGCGAGCTTCAGCGGCGTCTGGCCGCCGAACTGCACGATGACGCCGTGCAGCGTGCCGTTCTCACGCTCGACGCGCAGGATTTCGAGCACGTCCTCGCCGGTCAGCGGCTCGAAGTAGAGGCGATCGGAGGTGTCGTAGTCGGTCGATACGGTCTCCGGATTGCAGTTGACCATGATGGTCTCGAAGCCGGCGTCGGAGAGCGCGAAGCAGGCGTGGCAGCAGCAATAGTCGAACTCGATGCCCTGGCCGATGCGGTTGGGGCCGCCGCCGAGGATGACCACCTTCTTGCGGTCGGACGGCTGCGCTTCGTCGGCCGGGCGGCCGGCGAACGGCGTCTCGTAGGTCGAGTACATATAGGCGGTCGGCGAGGCGAACTCGGCGGCGCAGGTGTCGATGCGCTTGTAGACCGGGTGGACGCCCAGCTTGTCGCGCAGCGCCGTCACCTCCTCGACCGGCCGGTGGGCCAGCTCGGCGAGGCGGGCGTCGGAGAAGCCCATGGCTTTCAGGCGGGTCAGCCAGGGCGCCGTTTCGGGCAGGCCGCTGGCGCGGATCTTCGCTTCGGTGTCGACGATGCCGCGGATCTCGCGCAGGAACCACGGGTCGATGTGGGAGATCTCGTAGATCTCGTCGAGCGAGACGCCGCGGCGCATCGCTTCGGCGACGTGGCGCAGCCGGTCGGGGGTCGGCGTGCCCAGGGCGGCGCGGATGGCGCCGCGCTCGTCGTCGCCGACGATCTCGATCTCGTTCAAACCGGTGAGGCCGGTCTCCAGGCCGCGCAGCGCCTTCTGCAGCGATTCCTGGAAGGTGCGGCCGATGGCCATCACCTCGCCGACCGACTTCATGGCGGTGGTCAGATTGGGCTCGGCGCCGGGGAATTTTTCAAACGCGAAACGCGGCACCTTGGTGACGACATAGTCGATGGTCGGCTCGAAGGCGGCCGGCGTGGCGCCGCCGGTGATGTCGTTGGCCAGTTCGTCCAGCGTATAGCCGACGGCGAGGCGGGCAGCCACCTTGGCGATCGGGAAGCCGGTGGCCTTGGAGGCCAGCGCCGAGGAGCGCGACACGCGCGGGTTCATCTCGATGACGATCATCCGGCCGTCGGCCGGGTTGATGGCGAACTGCACGTTAGAGCCGCCGGTCTCGACGCCGATCTCGCGCAGCACCGCGCAGGCGGCGTTGCGCATGATCTGGTATTCCTTGTCGGTCAGCGTCAGCGCCGGCGCCACGGTGATCGAATCGCCGGTGTGGACGCCCATCGGGTCGACGTTCTCGATGGAGCAGACGATGATGCAGTTGTCGTCCTTGTCACGGACGACCTCCATCTCGAACTCCTTCCAGCCGAGCACCGATTCCTCGACCAGCACCTCGTTGGTGGGGGAGGCCTCGACGCCGGACATCACGAGGTCGTACAGCTCCTCGATGGTGTAGGCGATGCCGCCGCCGGTGCCGCCCATGGTGAACGACGGCCGGATGATGGCCGGCAGGCCGGTGACCTTGTAAGCCTTGAGCGCGTTGAGGCGGGCGGTGAGGTTGTACTCCTCGCGGCGGGCCTTCTCGTCGGTGGCCCATTCGCCCTCGAAGGCGGCCAGCGCCTTGGCGCGGCCATCATCCTCGGGGTGGGCGGCGATGACGGCGGCGCGGCGCGCCTCGTAGTCGGCGCGGAACTGCTGCTTCAGGGCCGAGGTGTTGACGAAGGCGGCCTTCGGCGTGTCGAGGCCGATGCGGTTCATCGCCTCGCGGAACAGCTGGCGGTCCTCGGCCTTGTCGATCGCCTCGGCGGTGGCGCCGATCATCTCGACGCCGTGCTTGTCGAGTACGCCCATCTTCTTCAGCGACAGCGCCGTGTTGAGCGCCGTCTGGCCGCCCATGGTCGGCAACAGGGCGAGGCGGTCGCCCGGCCGCTCGGCCCGCTCGCGCTCGATGATGCGCGCCACCATTTCCGGGGTGATCGGCTCGATGTAGGTGGCGTCCGCCATCTCCGGATCGGTCATGATGGTGGCCGGGTTGGAGTTGACGAGGACGATGCGGTAGCCCTCTGCCTTCAGGGCCTTGCAGGCCTGGGTGCCCGAGTAGTCGAACTCGCAGGCCTGACCGATGACGATCGGGCCGGCGCCGATGATGAGGATGGTGTCGATATCGGTGCGTCTGGGCATCTTCACTCGCGTGTAAACGCGGCCGGCGCTGGAGGGGGCACCGACCGGGGCGGGTCGCAGGAAGGGTGATCGGCGTTGACCGTTGCCGGGCTTATAGAGGAAAAGCGGCCGGCCGCAAACCCCGCTCAACCTTGAATCGGCGGCTTTGTTGGGCAGATTGGCAGGCGTTCAGACGGCGATCTGCTCGCCGCCGGGATCGCTGCCGTCGAAATCGCGGACGCCCTGGCTGAGCGCCCAGCAGGCGAGGCGAACGTGCTTGGGAATGGCCACGTGCCGGCCGCCGCGCTCGCCCCGTTCGTAATACTGGATCATCCGCCGCTTGAGGCCGAGTTGCCGCGCCGCCTCGTCCTGCGTCAGGCCCTGGCGCCGCCGCCAGGCGCGAAACGTCTCTGCGTCCATGCCGCTCCACATCCCTCGCGATCGCCCTCACGACCGGTGCGGAAAAGTGCCTCACGACGGGCGATTTGTCCACCAAGCCGAAAGCCGCGTCACCGGCGTCAGTCTGCTGCCACGAGATGGCAGCGATCCGCATTAGGTTCGGCCGGAAGACAGCGGAGACCGGCCATGGACGCCCTCGAAGACTTCATCATCCGCGCCAAGGCGGCGACCTATGCCGGCGGCGGCGGGCCGGCGCCGTCCTGCCGGCCGGCTTCGCACGATCTCTCCTTCTCCGACGGCGCCTACCGCTATCTCGACAGCTATTTCGGCGGCACCGACTTCTCCGGCCAGGAGGTGGTGTGGCGGGACGGCGTGCCGGTGTGGGCGATGGGCTATCACGGCCGGGTGCTGCGCGACGACCTGATCACCGGCACCCAGGCCGGCGCCACAGTGAAGGCGGCGCTCACGGCGCTCTACGGCCAGGGCCGCTTCCTCGGCGGCTTCCGCTTCCGCCACGGCGGCCATGACTACATCGACATCGCCGACGGCGACTACCGCGCCTTCTTCGGCTTCGAGGAGATCCGGGTGGGCGAGGCGCGCGCCTACGGCTTGCGCTATGCCGGCGGCCTGATCCGGCCGTGAGGCCGGCGCCCGTGCCTGTTTCGGCGCTGGAACTCGCCGCCCGATATGCTGTTATACTCCGAAGAAACCCGGAGGGCGGTCATGCAGTGGAAGGGGCGTCGCCAGAGCGACAACATTGAGGACATGCGGGGCGGCGGCGGCTTTTCCGGCGGCGGCCTGCGCTTTCCGGGCGGCGGTTTCCCCGGCGGAGGTGGGCGCGGCGGCGGTCTCTCCATCGGTACGCTGATCGTCGTCGGCCTGGTGCTATGGTTCCTCGGCATCAACCCGCTGGTGCTGCTCGACGGCAGCCTCGGCGGCGGCTCGTCGCTCGGCAGCGGATCGGCGGCGATCGAGCGGCCGCGCGCCGGCGACCGCGACGAGATGCGCGACTTCGTCGCCACCGTGCTCGGCGACACCGAGGACACCTGGACGGCGATCTTCAAGGCGGAGGGCAAGCGCTATCCGGCGACGCCGCTGGTGCTGTTCTCCGGCCAGATCCAGTCGGCCTGCGGCTTCGCCAGCGCGGCGAGCGGGCCGTTCTACTGCCCCGGCGACGGCAAGGTCTACATCGACCTCGCCTTCTACGACGAACTGCAACGGAAGTTCGACGCGCCCGGCGATTTTGCCCAGGCCTATGTGATCGCCCACGAGGTCGGCCACCATGTGCAGGACCTTCTCGGCGTGCTGCCGGCCTTCAACGAGAAGCGCCAGTCGCTGGGGCAGGCGCAAGCCAACGCGCTGTCCGTGCGGGTCGAGCTTCAGGCCGACTGCTACGCCGGCGTCTGGGGCCATTATGCCGAGAAGAAGGGCATTCTGGAGGGCGGCGATCTTGAGGAGGCGCTGAACGCCGCCACCCAGATCGGTGACGACGCCATCCAGAAGCGGACGCAGGGCTATGTGGTGCCGGAGAGCTTCAACCACGGCACCTCGGCCGAACGCCGGCGCTGGTTCAAGACCGGCTTCGACACCGGCGACGCCGCGTCCTGCGACACGTTTTCCAGCGCGCGGCTTTGAGCGGGCTCACGCCCGCTCGGGCACCGTCGGCTCGCCCTTGGTCGCGCGGATCAGGTTGACGAAGCGCTTGAAGAGATAGTGGCTGTCCTGGGGCCCAGGCGAGGCTTCCGGGTGGTACTGCACCGAGAAGGCCGGCTTGCCCTTGACGCGCAGGCCGCAGTTGGAGCCGTCGAACAGCGACACGTGCGTCTGCTCGACGCTGTCGGGCAGGCTGTCCGGATCGACGGCGAAGCCGTGGTTCATCGAGGTGATCTCCACCTTGCCGGTGGTGAAGTCCTTGACCGGGTGATTGGCGCCGTGGTGGCCCTGGTGCATCTTCTTCGTCTTGCCGCCGAGGGCGAGGCCCATCATCTGGTGGCCGAGGCAGATGCCGAAGGTGGGCAGTCCGGCGTCGATCACCGCCTTGATGGTCGGCACGGCGTAGTCGCCGGTGGCGGCCGGGTCGCCGGGACCGTTCGACAGGAACACGCCGTCGGGGTTGTGGGCGAACACCTCGTCGGCGGTGGCGGTGGCCGGCAGCACCACCACCTCGCAGCCCTCGTCGACCAGGAGGCGCAGGATGTTGCGCTTGATGCCGAAGTCGAGGGCGACGACCTTGTACTTCTTGTCCTGCTGGCGGCCGTAGCCCTTGTTCCAGGCCCAGCTTCCCTCCGTCCAGTCGTAGCTCTGGGGATTGGTGACCTCGATGGCGAGGTCGAGCCCTTCGAGGCCGGTCCAGCCGGCCGCCTTGGCCTTCAGCGCGGCGAGGTCGAACTTGCCGTCGGGCGCGTGGGCGATGACGGCGTTGGGCATGCCCTTGTCGCGGATCAGCGCGGTCAGCGCCCGCGTGTCGACGCCGGTGATGCCGACGATGCCGCGCGCCGTCAGCCAGGCGTCGAAGCCCTTCAGCGAGCGGTAGTTGGAGGGATCGGTGACCTCGTCCCTCAGCACCACGCCGCGCACGCCGCTTTCGGCCGCCATGTTGACGGTCTCGATGTCCTCGTCGTTGACGCCGACATTGCCGATGTGCGGGAAGGTGAAGGTGACGATCTGGCCGGCGTAGGAGGGGTCGGTGAGGATCTCCTCGTAGCCGGTCATCGCCGTGTTGAAGCAGACCTCGGCCACCGCTTCGCCGCGTGCGCCGATGCCGAAGCCCTCGATGACGGTGCCGTCGGCGAGCACCAGGACGGCGGTGGGCACGGGTTCCTGCCAGGCATTGGCGGTCATGGCGGCGGTCCTTTCGGGCAAGGGGCGGGAGGCGCGCAAAGCCGGCCGGCGCGGCGGGCCGCCCGGCGTGTCAGGGCTACATAGGCGAGGCGAGGGGCGGCGTCAATGACGGGCGGCCGGCGGCCTTGCGGCGAGGCGGCGGATCGACAGGGCGGCGATCAGCAGGGCGAAGACGGCCACCGGATAGAGGCAGGCCGCCCGGCCGGCCGCCGTCAGCGCGTGGGCGGCGGTGGCGCCCTCGTCGATGGCGGCGAGACGGGCGCCCTGGAAGACGAGGTCGACGACGGCGAAGCCCAGGGCGGTGCCGACCTGCTGGAACGCCTGCTGGACGCCGGCCGCCGCGCCGTGGTCGGCCGGCGGCGATGCCGCCATCACCGCCCGGAACAGCGCGTTGACCAGCGCGCCCATGCCGAGGCCGGCAAGGCCGAGCGCCGCAGCGAAGAATAGCGGCGTCGGCGCGGCGGCGCCGAGCAGCGCGCGCGTCGCCAGCATGCCGAGCGCGAACAGCAGGGCGCCGGCGCCGAGCTGGCCGCCGATCGGCCGGCCGCCGAGACGGGCGGCGACCAGCGAGGCGGCAAGAACACCGGCCGGAAAGGCGGCGAGGATCGCGCCGGTCCGGTCCGGCGCGAAGCCGACGCCGGCCTGGAGCACTGTCGACAGCATGGCGAAGGCGCCGGGACCGGTGGTGAAGACGACGGCGGTCAGCGCGACGGCGCCGACCACTGCCGGCTGCCTCAGGAGCGACGCCGGCAGGATCTGCGGCCTTCCGGCGCCGGCGGCGCGGCCGAGATGGCGGCGCAGCAGGAGGGCGACCGGCAGGGCGGCCGCCATGGGAACGGCGATCCAGGCCGGCCAGCCGGCGAGGCGGCCGGCGGCGAGCGGAACCACCAGCAGCAGGATGGCCAGCGAGAACAGCAGGGTGCCCCGGCCGTCGAAGCCGGCGCCGGGCCGGGCGGTGTTGCCGGCGGAGGCCGGCAGGGTGAGGAGCGCCCCGCAGAGGATCGGCAGGCCGGCCATGCCCTGGTAGAGGAAGATCAGCCGCCAGCCGAGCCCGCCGGGATCGAGCGTCAGCACCGCGCCGCCCAGCAGCGGGCTGAGGATCGATCCGGAGGCGGTGGCGGCAATGAACAGGCCGATGCCGCTGGTCCGTCCGCCCGAAGGCCCGAGGTTTGATGCCAGCGCCATGGTCTGCGGCAACAGGGCGGCGGCGGCGAGGCCGGCCAGCAGGCGACTGGCCAGCAGGACGGCGATCGACGGCGCCAGCGCCGTCGTCAGGCCGGCGACGATCCAGACGGCCGCGCCGGTCGTGAGCACCCGGCGGCGGCCGGCGAGATCGCCGAGCCGTCCGAGCGGCAGCAGGCCGAGGGCGAAGGCCAGCGAGAAGGCGAGCGGGACCAGCGCCGGCGTCGCCATCGACGGCGCGAGGTCGCGGCCGATGGCCGGCAGCGCGATGATCTGGAGGGAGATGTCCATGATCACCGTGGCGGCGGCGAACAGCACGACGGCGAGCGCCAGTCGCGGCCGGCCGGGGCGGGACAACGGGGCGGTGGACACGATCGGACTCCGGCGGCAGAGAATTTGAAACTTGATAAGTTACGAAAAGAGTGCCGTCAATGGCTCATGTAACTTATGACGTTTCATGATAGGGTCGGCCGGTTCGACGGGAGACGATGATGAGGCACGATGGCCGTCTGTCGCGCATGCTGCACGTGCTGCTCCACATGGAGGAGCAGCAGCGTCCGATGACCTCCGAGGAGATCGCCGGCATGCTCGGCACCAATCCGGCGCTCGTCAGGCGCACGCTGGCCGGGCTGCGCGAGGGCGGCTATGTCGTCTCGGAGCGCGGGCACGGCGGCGGCTGGATGCTCGGCCGGCCGCTGTCCGAAATCACCCTGCGCGACGTCTACGACGCGGTGGGGGCGCCGGAGGTATTCGCGCTCGGCCTTGCCGACGACCAGCCGCAATGCCTCGTCGAGCAGGCCGTCAACCATGCGCTGCGTCGGACGCTGGACGAGGCGCGCCGGCTGTTGTTGCAGCGCTTCGCCGACATCCGGCTGTCCGATCTCAGGGACGATTTCGCCGCCCGCGCCGCCGCGCTGGGCGTCCGGCAGCCGGGTCCGACCTGCGCCGACGACTGAGCCGGATCAGCGCAGCACGCCGTCGAGGAGCGGCAGGCCGACCACCACGGCGAGGGCGATCAGGCCGAGGCAGATGCGGCGGAAGGTCTTCTCGGAGGCGACGCCGAACAGTTTCGAGCCGCCCCACAGGCCGAGGCCGTAGGCCGGCGCGGTCATCAGGCAGAGCGGCACCAGCGCGGAGACGAAGAGGCCGCCGAGGAAATAGTTGAGGATGGTCAGCGCCGTCGACACCTCGAAATAGAGGACGATGTTGGCGCGGACGATGTTGGCCGGAATGGCGCCGCCGAGCCAGTAGGCGATCACCGGCGGCCCGCCGACCTGGCTGGCGCCCGAGAACAGGCCGGACAGCGCACCGACGCCGACGGTGAGCGGCGGCCTGGGCTTGCCGCGATAGCGCCAGCCGAGCAGCAGCAGCGCGAGCAGCGCCGCGCAGATGGCGATGATCGCCCAGCGGATGGTCAAGGGATCGAGATGGGTGAGGAGGTAGACGCCCGAGGGCACGCCGACCAGGGCGCCGAGCGACATCACCGCCACCTCGCGCCGGTCGGCGCGGCGGAAGGCGTCGGGCACCAGGCCGAGCGTGGTGACCGCGTCGATCAGCATGATCACCGGCGCGGCGAGGCGCGGGCCGATCAGCGCGCTCGCCACCGGCATGAAGATCAGCGCCGCGCCGAAGCCGGAGAAGCCGCGGGCGAGGCCGGCGACAAGGGCCGTGACGATGAGCAGCGCCACGGCGGCGGGCGTGAGATCGGCGGGAAGCGGCGGCATGGGCGGCGACTCGGGGCAAGAGCGGCGCCGGGCCGGCGCCCGCCCTTCCTAGCGCGGCGAAGGGCGGCGCGTAAACAGCTCATGCGGAGGAGATGGGGGAATTTCGTGCTGGCGTATTCCTGCCGCAACCGCTAGCCAATTCGTCTCTCAGGGCGAAATTGTGCTATGAAATTCCGGTCTCGGCGTTCATCTGCCCGTGACGCGCCAGATGGTGTTGCCGGCGTCGTCGGCGACCAGCAGTCCGCCGCGCCCGTCGGGCGCGACGCCGACCGGGCGTCCCCTGGCCTTGCCCATGGCATCGACGAATCCGGTGAGGACGTCGCGGGGGGCGCCCGTCGGCTTGCCATCGACGAAGGGCACGAAAACCACGCGGTAGCCGCTGAGCGGCTTGCGGTTCCATGAGCCGTGCTGGCCGACGAAGGCGCCGGCCCGATAGGGCGGCGGCAGGCCGCTCTGCGTGGTGATTGCCAGCCCCAGCGAGGCGGTGTGGGCGCCCAGCGCATAGTCGGGGACGATCGCCCGGGCCACCAGATCGGGCCGCGGCGGCTCGACGCGCCGGTCGACGTGGCCGCCGAAATAGCTGTAGGGCCAGCCGTAGAAGCCGCCGTCGCGCACCGAGGTCATGTAGTCGGGCACCAGGTCGCTGCCGAGTTCGTCGCGCTCGTTGACCGCCGTCCACAGCGTGTTGCCCGAGAAGGCGAGGCCGTTGGGATTCCTGAGGCCGGTGGCATAGGGGCGGTGGGCGCCGGTCAGGGCATCCACCTGCCAGATCTGCGCCCGGCCCTCCTCGGCGGCGAGGCCGTTTTCGCCGACGTTGCTGTTGGAGCCGATGCTGGCGTAGAGGAAGCGGCCGTCCGGGCTGGCGACGAGGTTCTTGGTCCAGTGATGGTTGATCGTGCCGCCGGGCAGGGCGGTGAGCCGCGTGCCCGGATCGGCGATGGCCGTCTCTCCCCGCCTGTAGGGGTAGCGCATGATGGCGTCGGTGTTGGCGACGTAGAGCCGGTCGCCGATCAGGGCCATGCCATAGGGCGAGTTCAACCCGGTCAGGAAGGCGCTTCGCACATCGGCGACGCCGTCGCCGTCGGTGTCGCGCAACAGGGTGATGCGGTTGGCGCTCGGCCCGCCGGCGCCGGCGCGGGCCATCACCCGGCGCATGACGAAGCCGACGAGGCCGGGACTGTCGTCGGGCTTTGGCGGCGCCGCGCTCTCGGCCACCAGCACGTCGCCGTTGGGCAGCACGTAGACGTTTCGCGGGTGATCGAGCCCGGCGGCGAAGGCGGTGACCGTCAGGCCCGGCGCCGGCATCGGCGTCTCGCCGCGCGCCCAGCCGACCGCCGGCGCGATGTTGACGGTGGGAATGATGCGGCTGACGGGCGTGACGATCTGCGGCGCCGGTCCGACATCGGCGTCGGGCGGCAGGAGCGACTGCTCGCCACAGCCGGCAAGTCCGAGCGCAACGATCGGCAGGATGGACATCAGCGGCGCGGCGACGCGCGCTCGAAGACCGAAACCACGCATGCGCCTGCCTCCAGTTCCATACGGGAAACTACGCTGGGCGCGTTGGCATGAGCTGTCAAGCGTGAGGAGTTGGGGACGGTCGGCCCCGCTAGAGAATGGCGTCGATGCCCTTGGTCTTGGCGAGGGCGAGCAGCTTCAGCGATGGGCCGCTCGGCTTCTTCTCGCCGCGTTCCCACTTGCTGACCAGCGATGTCGTGACGTTGAGCGCCAGGGCGAAGGTCGCCTGGCTAAAGCCGGCCTCCTCGCGGATCGCCTTGATGCCGGCGGCGTCCAGTTCCTCGACCGGCGTCAGGCAGCCGACGTCGAAATGGCGCATGGTCGCCTTGTCGATGACGCCATGGCGATGCAGGCCGGACATGGTCTCATGCAAGACCTCCAGCGCGTTGCTGCGATATTTGGTCTTACGGGTGCCCTCCATGGGTGATCTCGATCCAGTTTGCCTTCAGGAGTTGTTCGATAGGCAAGTCCGACAGGACCTTGGCCGCATCGCGGTAGAGGTCCAGTTCATGGGCGCCGAGGTTGGCCTTCTCGTTCTTCGGGAAAGCATAAATGAACAGTGCCCGGTCGCCGATAACATGCACGGCGACGCTGCGGTAGCTGCCCGACTTGCCGCCGCCCGTTCGGGCGATGCGCTGCTTAATCAGGTGCTTGCCGAGGCGCGCATCGATCCTGCCGCTTTCGATTTCTTCGGCCGCTTTGAGAAGAGCGGCATCATCAAGACTGAACCTGCCCGCCCGCTTGGCGAACTCGGGAGATTTGAGGACTCGCATTAGTGACGATTCCAATTGGGCAACGAGATCGTATCATTTCGCTCTCCGTTGGTGTGGCGCCCAATCGGGTCATGCTCACTTTCGTAAGCAAGCCGAATTTATAGCACTCGGTGCTATAAATCAAGCATCCCGCCAAGCCGCCTCACAGCGCCTTTTCGATCGCCTCGACGATGATGTCGGCCTCGGGCGGGGTGTCGGGCGAGAAGCGGTCGATGACCTTGCCGTCGCGGCCGATCAGGAACTTCTCGAAGTTCCAGAGCACGTCCGGCGGCTCGGTCGGGGTGATGCCGTAGCCGTGCAGCGCGGCGCGAAAGTCGGCGCCGGGCAGGGCGCGGGCTTCGGGCCTTGCGGCCGTCAGCGCGGCGTAGAGCGGGTGCTTGCCCTCGCCGGTCACCGCGATCTTGGAGAACATCGGGAAGTCGACGCCGAAGGTGGCCGAGCAGAAGGTGGCGATCTCGGCGTCGCTGCCCGGCTCCTGGCCGGCGAAGTCGTTGGCCGGGAAGCCGAGCACTTCGAGGCCGCGGTCCTTGTAGCGACTATAGAGCGCGACGAGGCCGTCGTATTGCGGCGTCAGGCCGCATTTGGAGGCGGTGTTGACGACGAGCAGCACCTTGCCGCGCCAGGCGGCGAGCGTGGCGGGGGCGCCGTCGAGCGTCGTCAGCGGCAGGTCGAACAGGGATTGGTCGGTCATGTGCGGTTCTTTCCTCAGAAGGGCTTGACCGTCATCAGGCCGTAGATGACGACCAGTGTGACGATCTGGACGATGACGGCGGCGGCGAGCGTTCCGGCGGCGCCGACGGCGAGCGCCTTGCGGCCGCGCACGCCGGCGACGCCGTGCAGCGCCACGGCGACGAGGCCGAGCCAGGGGAAGACGAAGGTCAGAAAGGCGCCGTACCACAGGATGACGAGGCCGGTGACGCCGGACAGGCCGGTGGTCGCCATGGCGGAGATGTAGAACGGCCGCCACAGGCGGGACGGCGGCCGGCGCTGCAACGTCGGGATCAGGGCGAAGGCGGCCCACAGGACCGTGGTAAGGCAGCCGAGCATGGCAAAGCCGCGGTGAGCTTCATAAAGGGCGGTGTACATCGGCGCTCCCTGGGCGATATGTGGATTCGCTATCCGTGAAGAAGGATGTTATCCTACTCACGATGCTGGCGTCTTCGCAAAACGCCGCGCAAATATGTACGATCGGCCAAGAATGTGGTGTCTCGACGCGCAGCTTTCGGAATCCTCGCCCTGGCACGGCCACGATGTCTACGAGTTCGTCGCCGTGCTGATGGCCGGCGGCGCGCTGTCGACCCGGGACGGCAACTGGCCGCTCCGGACCGGCGACACGCTGCTGGTGCCGCCCGGCCGGGAGCATCGCTTTTCGGTGGTCGCCGGCGAGACGATCCGCGTCCGGCTGGTCTGCTTCACGCTGTCCGACGCCAACGCCTTCCTGTCGCCGCAGCTCATCGGACGGCTGCCGGCGACCGGCGGCCGCCTGACGCAGGCGGGGCACGCCGATCCGGCGGCGCTGCTCACCCTGGCGGCAAGCCTGCGGGAAGGACTGGATGACGTTGCCGCGCTCGGCGACTGGGCGACGCTCGGCCTGCTGCTGGCGCGGCATGTCGAGCGGTCGGCGCTCGTTCCGGCCGGCGCCTATGACGGGCGGCTGGCGGCGCTCGTCGCCTGGCTCGACGAGCATCTCGACGAGGCGGTGACGCTGGAGGCGGCGGCGAGCCGATTCGGCATGTCGCGCAGCCTGTTGTCGCGGGAGTTCCGCCGCCACACCGGCCTCAGCTTCGTCGGCCACTGCAACCGGCGGCGGCTCGAACGGGCGGCCGGGCTGATGGCGTCGGGCGACGCCTCGGTGGCCGAGGCGGCCTTTGCGGCCGGCTTTGCCAACCTCAGCCACTTCCACCGGCAGTTCAAGTCGGTCTACGGCCTGACGCCGGCCGCCTTCCGCCGCAAGATCCGCGACGACGGCGGGCTCGGCGCGCCAGCGCCGGCGATCGTCGCTTTGCGATGATCCTCGCTCCGACTATAAGTCGACCATGCGCTTCGAGCCCTCCCTCCTCGACCAGATCCGCGCCCGCCTGCCGATCAGCCAGGTGGTGGGGCGGCGCGTCACCTTCGACAAGCGCAAGAGCCAGCCGGCGCGCGGCGACTTCTGGGCCTGCTGCCCGTTCCACAAGGAGAAGACGTCGTCCTTCCACTGCGACGACCGGCGCGGCATCTACCACTGCTTCGGCTGCGGGGCGACCGGCGACCACTTCAAGTTCCTGACCGAGACCGAGGGGCTGACCTTCCCGGAGGCCGTCGAGCGGCTGGCCGAGGAGGCCGGCGTGCCGCTCCCGAAACCCGACCCGCGCGACCGCGAGCGCGAGGCGGTGCGCGTCGACCTCGCCGGCGCCTGCGAGATCGCCGCCAAGTTCTTCGAGCAGAAGCTGCGCTCGCCCGAGGGCAAGCCGGCCCGCGACTACATGCTGCGGCGCGGCATCCTGGAGAAGACGTCGATCGAATTCCGCTTCGGCTACGCGCCCGACGAGCGCGACGCCCTGAAGCGCCACCTGATCCAGAACGGCGTCAAGGAGGAGACCGGCGTCGCCGCCGGCCTGTTGATCAAGCCCGAGGACAACAGATCCTCCTACGACCGATTCCGCGGCCGGCTGATGATCCCCATCCACGACGAGCGCGGCCGCGTCGTCGCCTTCGGCGGCCGCACGCTCGATCCGGAGGGGCAGCCCAAGTATCTCAATTCGCCGGAGACGCCGCTGTTCCACAAGGGGACGATGCTGTTCAACGTCCACCGGGCGCGCGAGGCGGCGCACAAGTCGGGGACGATCATCGTCACCGAAGGCTACATGGACGCCATCTCGGTCTACCAGGCCGGCATCCGCAACGTCACCGCCGCCCTCGGCACCGCCTTCACCGAGGACCATATCGCCCGCCTGTGGCGCTTCGCCGCCGAGCCGGTGATCTGCTTCGACGGCGACAAGGCCGGCGTGTCCGCCGCCCACCGGGCGATCGACCGCATCCTGCCGCAGCTCAGGAGCGGCTATTCCTTCAACTTCTGCTTCCTGCCGGGCGGCCAGGATCCCGACGACATCATCCGGACCGGCGGCGCCGACGCCTTCCTCGCCGAGGTGGCCAAGGCGCGGCCGCTGTCCGAGGTGCTGTGGGACCGCGAGGCTTCGGATGCCCGCGTCGATACGCCCGAGCGCAAGGCGGCGCTCGAAGCACGCATCGACGAGCTGGTCCGCCAGATCAAGGATGAGCGGGTGGCGCGGCGCTATCGCCTGGCGCTCCGCGTCAACCTGTCGGAGCTGTTCTGGAGCCGCGACCGGCGCGGCCGGGGCGGCGAGGGCCGGGGAGACCACAGGGGCGACTTCCGGAGCGGCGAGCGCCGTGACGGGCAGGGCCTTGCCGTCGCCGCCGAACTCAGGCCGCCGAGCGAGCCGGATCTCGCCAACATCGAACGGGTGCTGCTCGGCCTCGCCGTCGAATATCCCGACCTCTACGAGGCCAACATGGAGCGGCTGGCCCGGCTCGACTTCCACGTGGCGGCGCTCGAGGACTTCAAGCGGGCGCTCTACCGCATCGCCGTCGACTTCGACGCCGATCAGGTGTCCGGCTTCTACGAGCGGCTCGACGCCCGCTTCTACTTCGTGCTCAACGAGGTGCACGGCGACGAGGTGAAGCGCGACGACGGCGTCAGCATCGGCCGCGGCCACAAGCTGCGCGAACGGCTGCCGATCCTGCGCTTCCACCCGCCGGAGAGCTTCGTCGAGACCTGCCTCGATCTGCTGGTCGAGCGGCTGTCGCTGAGGGCGCTGGCCGCCGACATCGAGCGCGACATGAAGACGGTGACGGCGGAGACCGACGAGAGCGTCGCTGCCTACATCTACGAGCTGACGCGCGACCTCAACCGCCGCCGCGAGGAACTGTCTCGCCGCGAGCAGGAACTGGCCGAGGAAGCCAAGGCCATCCGCGATGCCACCACCGGCGGCCCGTCGTCGCAGCCGGCGCTCTGGAAATAGCCGGCAATTCCGCGCTTGCCGCGTTGCCGGCCGGCCCGGCCGGCGCGCCGGAAGCCGCCGTCCGCCAAGGCGAATCATCCCGAATCACCACATTCCCATCCGAATCACCCTTGCGGAATCCGTTTGCGCCGCTAAATAACCCTTTCCGGGGATTTTCGGCGGGTCGGCAACGGCCCGCCCATTTGGCTATGGCCTGACGGATGCCGTGCGCTTTGCGGGAGCGACAGGGTTAAGTCGGGCTTAATGCCTCAACCCTATTGGTAGCGCGATCTGCGGGCCGGGACCTTTTGGTCCCGCGGCGCGTTTGATCGACAGGCAGGCGCAGGCGTCAGGCGCCCGGCGGACGGCGGAGATGACTATGGCAACCAAGGCCACCGAAAACGACGAAGTCCAGGACACCGGCACCGAGGGTCCGGACGGTCCGCTTCTGGACCTCAGCGATGCCGCCGTCAAGCGGATGATCAAGCTCGCCAAGAAGCGCGGCTACGTCACCTATGACGAACTGAACGAGGTGCTGCCGTCGGACCAGAATTCGTCCGACCAGATCGAAGACATCTACGCGATGCTCTCGGACATGGGCATCAACGTCGTCGATTCCGAGGAGGCCGAGGAGCCGGTCGCCGACGACAGCCCCAGCGAGGAAGAGGGCGAGGCGGGCGAGCCCACCGGCACCGCCGTCGCCAAGACCACGACGACGCGCGAGCCGACCGACCGCACCGACGACCCCGTGCGCATGTATCTCCGCGAGATGGGCTCGGTGGAGCTGCTCAGCCGCGAGGGCGAGATCGCCATCGCCAAGCGCATCGAGGCCGGCCGCGAGGCGATGATCGCCGGCCTTTGCGAGAGCCCGCTGACCTTCCAGGCCATCATCTTCTGGCGCGACGAACTGAACGAAGGCAAGATCCTCCTGCGCGACATCATCGACCTCGAGGCGACCTATGCCGGACCGGACGGCAAGGGCGGCGCGCTGCCCTTCGAGGGCGGCGAGGAGGGTGCCGAGGACGGCGAGGCGGCGGACAAGCCGGCGCGCGCCGACGGCGAGGAGCGGCCGGAAGGCGAGGCGCCGGAAGGCGACATGATCGACGAGGACGACCTCGAGAACAACGTGTCGCTGTCGGCCATGGAAGCCGAGCTGAAGCCGAAGGTGCTGGAGACCTTCGACCGCATCGCCGAGAACTTCAAGAAGCTCAGGCGCCTGCAGGAGCAGCACGTCGAGAACCGCCTCAAGAACACCACGCTCAGCCCGTCGCAGGAGCGCCGCTACAAGAAGCTCGAGGAAGAGATCCAGGAGGACGTGAAGTCCCTGTCGCTCAACGCGGCGCGCATCGAGGCGCTGGTCGAGCAGCTCTACGACATCAACAAGAAGCTGATGGGCCACGAGGGCAAGCTGCTGCGCCTCGCCGAGAGCTACGGCGTCGGCCGCGAGGACTTCCTGCGCCAGTACCAGGGCTCGGAACTCGATCCCAACTGGATCCGCCGCGTCGCCTCGCTGGCCTCCAAGGGCTGGAAGGAATTCGTGGCGCGCGAGAAGGAGGGCATCCGCGAACTGCGCCAGACCATCCAGACGCTGTCGTCGGAGACCGGCCTCGAACCCGGCGAGTTCCGCCGCATCGTCCATCTCGTCCAGAAGGGCGAGAAGGAGGCGCGCATCGCCAAGAAGGAGATGGTGGAAGCCAACCTGCGCCTCGTCATCTCGATCGCCAAGAAATACACCAACCGCGGCCTGCAATTCCTCGACCTGATCCAGGAAGGCAACATCGGCCTGATGAAGGCGGTGGACAAGTTCGAGTACCGGCGGGGTTATAAGTTTTCAACGTATGCGACATGGTGGATCCGGCAGGCGATCACCCGCTCGATCGCCGACCAGGCGCGCACCATCCGCATCCCCGTGCACATGATCGAGACGATCAACAAGATCGTCCGCACCTCGCGGCAGATGCTGCACGAGATCGGCCGCGAGCCGACGCCGGAGGAGCTGGCCGAGAAGCTGGCGATGCCGCTCGAAAAGGTGCGCAAGGTGCTGAAGATCGCCAAGGAGCCGATCTCCCTCGAAACGCCGATCGGCGACGAGGAGGACAGCCACCTCGGCGACTTCATCGAGGACAAGAACGCCATCCTGCCGATCGACGCGGCGATCCAGTCGAACCTCAGGGAGACGACGACGCGGGTGCTCGCCTCGCTGACGCCGCGCGAGGAGCGCGTGTTGCGCATGCGCTTCGGCATCGGCATGAACACCGACCACACGCTTGAGGAAGTCGGCCAGCAGTTCTCGGTGACGCGCGAGCGCATCCGCCAGATCGAGGCCAAGGCGCTCCGCAAGCTCAAGCACCCGAGCCGCAGCCGCAAGCTCCGCAGTTTCCTCGACAACTGAGGAAGCATCTCCAGCGAAATCGGGACGGCGGGCCGCAAGGTCCGCCGTTTTGTTATTGACGGGCGGCACCTGCCTCGCTGCTGCGAACCGCTTGGGCATGGAAGTCGCGCATGTCACTTCCCGCCTTGTGATCTGCTCTCCGGGACTGGCGGACGCCGGCTCGACTCGCCGCTAAAGGCGTGCGATGGGTCTGGAACGCATGTGGAGGTGATGATGGGCGATCTGGCCGGAACGACGCGAATCGGGCGTCTTCGCTGCAACTTCGGGACGGTCGATGCGATCGGCGGTGCCATATTGTGGATCGTGCTGACCATCGTGACGCTGGGCATCGCCCTGGTGTTCTTTCCCTACTTCCTGAATCGCGCGGTCCTGAACAAGACCGAGCTGCTGAACGCGCAAGGCCAGCCGGTTGGCCGCCTGAACTGCCAGTTCGGCGTCGGCTCGTCCATCGGGCATGTGATCATCTGGCTTCTGCTGATCATCGTCACACTTGGACTTGCGTCGATTCTTTACGCCTATCGGGTCCTGCGGGTCGTTCTGAACGAGACCTACATAGAGTATTACTGAGCAGAGGGAGCGCTCGTCGCCTTGCCCTTCCGGAGCTGCCGCTCTATTCCTTGGGATATGCCAACAAGGAGGTAAGTCCATGTCGTTCCTGAAAAAGCTGTTCGGCCTCGGGGATAGCGCGCCCGCGGCGGAGAAGCCGGCCGAGACGCAGGACTACAAGGGCTTCAAGATCGCCGCGACGCCCTTCAAGGCCGAGGGGCAGTGGCAGCTCTGCGGCGTGGTCAGCCTCGAGGAGGACGGCGTCGTCCGCGAGCACCGCTTCATCCGCGCCGACAAATTCTCCGACGTCGAGCAGGCGCGGGAGATGGCCTTCGAGAAGGGGCGGCTGATCGTCGACCAGTTGGGCCGCTCGGTCTTCCAATGACCATCGAGGTCGAGGCGGTGGACGCCGATCGGCCGCGCGGCGAGCTTGCCATCCGCACCATCGCCATGCCGGCCGACACCAACGCCAACGGCGACATCTTCGGCGGCTGGCTGATGAGCCAGATGGATTCGGCCGGCGGCATGGCCGCCGTGCAGCGCTGCGGCGGCCGCGTGGTGACGGTGGCCGTCAACGCCATGGTGTTTCACCGGCCGGTGAAGGTGGGCGATATTCTCTGCGCCTACACCGATATCGTCCGCGTCGGCCGCAGCTCGATGCACATCCGCATCGAGGTCTGGGTGCGCCGCTTCATCTCCGACCTGCACGAGAAGGTGACCGAAGGCGAGTTCACCTATGTGGCGATCGACGACGCCGGACGGCCCCGGCCGGTCGATCCGCCGGCCGGGACCTGATGCAAACTTGCGAGGATGCCGGCGTCTCGGCGCGCCGCAGCCATTGCGGATTTCCCGGTCGCGCCGAGGGCACGAGAAATCCGCGCAGGACTATCGGCGGACCTTTCCAGGGACCGCCGACGGGGCGCCCGTCGCCTTACCTGGCCGCCGGCTCGATCTCCCAGGTGATGTTGACGGTGGCGCGGATGTCCTGCTCGCCGGCGGCGAACGGTACGGCGTCGGCCATCGACGCCGCCTTGGCCATCATCATCGGCACGGGCGGGCGGTCCTGGGCACCCTCGGAGACGGCGAGGATGCGCTTCAGCGTGAAGCCGCCGGTCTTGGCGTAGAGTTCGGCGCGCGTCTCCAGCGTCTTCATGGCGGCGACGCGGGCCTCGTCCATCAGGCTGTCCTGATCGTCGACGGTGAAGCTGACGCCGCGCACCTCGTTGGCGCCAACACGGATCACCTTGTCGAGCAGGCCGCCGGCTTTGGCGATGTCGCGCAGCTTGACGGTGACGGCGTTGGAGACGCGATAGCCGGTGATCTTCGGCGCTTCCTGCGTGCCATCGGCCTTCTGCGGCGGATAGACCAGCACCGGATCGATGGTGAAGCTGGAGGTGGCGATGTCGCGATCGGCGACGCCGGCGTCCTTCAGCGCGGCCAGCGTCTTATTCATCGCCGTATTGTTGGCGCCGAGCGCCGCATCGGCGGTCTCCGCTTCCTGCACCACGCCGAGCGACACGATCGCCGTATCCGGAGTGGCGCTGACGACGCCATCGGCCGAAAGGGTCAGCGTCGCCGTCGCGGCGTCGGCGGCGAAGGCCATGGCGGGCAGCAGCACGAGGCCGGCGGCGGCAAGGAGCGGGCGGGTGAAGGCGATCATCTCGGTCTCCGTAGGTTGCAGCCGCGCATGTCCACGCGGCTTTGGAGAAACGACAATCACCGACGATTGGGGCAGTTTCAAGAGGCGGACCAGCAGCCGAAAGGTGAATGTAACGCGCTCGTGCCACCGGCAAGCTCTTGAGCAGGCCCTGGTTTTCTGGCACAACCCGCGAGCCGCACCCGGCGCCGCCGCCTTTTTCGTTAAGGATGGCGCCCGCCGATGGGCCTGTAGCTCAATGGTTAGAGCCGGCCGCTCATAACGGTCTGGTTGCAGGTTCGAGTCCTGCCGGGCCCACCAATCTTTTCAACCGGTTATGTGACGCCGCGGCGTTTCTCGCCTTTCAGGTGTCTTTTCTCTGGATTTCGCCGTCTCGTCGCATCGGTCAGCGCAGCGAGGGCGCGGCGGCTGTCCGTGTCGCGGCATCGGCGCGGCGGCGGCCACGCAGCGCGACCGTCGATTCGCGGACGATCAGCTGGGTTGGCAGCACGATCTGCTCGGAGGGGGCGTCGAGCCCGGCGACCAGGGCGAGCAGCAGGTTGACCGAGGCGCGGGCCATCTGCTGCAGGGGCTGGCGCACGGTGGTGAGCTGCGGATGCAGCTGCGAGGCGATCGGGATGTCGTCGAAGCCGACCACCGAGATGTCGCCGGGCACGCTGAGGCCGGCTTCGCGGATGGCGGCGATGGCGCCGTAGGCGGAAATGTCGTTGGCGGCGAAGATGGCGGTGGGACGGTCGGGCAGGGCCAACAGCTTGTTGGCCGCCTCGAAGCCGCTCTTGCGCGAGAAGTCGCCGGTTACCTCGAGGTCGGGGTCGTAGGGCAGGCGCGCCTGGGCCAGCACGTCGCGATAGGCGCGGCGGCGGTCGCGCGCCGAGGTCAGGCGGTCGTTGCCGGAAATGAAGGCGATGCGGCGGTGGCCGAGTTCGATCAGGTGCTGCAGGGCCGAGCGGCCGCCCTGGTAGTTGTCGGCGGTGACCGACGGAAAGGCGGAAATGGCGCCCTGCTCGATGGTCACCACGGGAATGTGGGCCGAGACCACCGATTCCAGGTAATCCGACTCGTAAGGCAGGATAACGATGACGCCGTCGGCGATCTGGCGCAGCAGGTCGAGGATGGAACCCGGCGGCCGGCGGTCGCAGACCGGCAGCGAATAGACCAGCATCTCGTAATCGGCGGCGCGCGCCACCGCGCCCATGCCGAGCACGAGATCGCTGGTGAACGGGGTGTGCAGCTCGGCCACCACGGCGATGATGCGGGTGCGGGCGCCGCTGAGCTTCTGGGCAGCACGGTTGACGACGTAACCCATCTCGTCGGCGATGCGCAGGATGTCCTCGCGCTTCTCCGGCGAAACGCCCGGGCGGTTGTTGATCGCCCGCGAGGCCGTCATCAGGGAAACCCCGGCGACCTTGGCGACCTCGGCTAACGTTGGGTATTGTCGCTTCATCATTTGGTCGAATGGTTTCCGGGTATTGTCCCTGTTTGTCCGATGGCCCTTCCCCTGTCAACTGCGACGACGATGGCCGCTCCTTGAAAAGGCGCGGAAAACCGACGATCGCGGCCGGCAGCGGGGAGGGCGCCTCTCTTCAGCAAGGGCTCTTCCGGCGGTCCCGTCAACGGTCAACTGGTAGAGTTGACGCATGCCGACGTTAGCGCTAACGTTCAGCTGTCACCCGTTGCTGCCGCAACGTGCTTCTTGGGAGGAGAAGGTGTCTTCTAAACTCGCATCCAAACTTTCGGCGCTGGCCTGCGGCGCCGCCATGGTCGCCGTCGTTCCGTTCGCCGCTCATGCGGCCGACAAGGTCATCACGTCCTGGGACCTCCAGACCACCGCCGGCGCCGTCAAGGTGATCCGTGACGCCGCCGACCGCTTCGAGGCGGCCAACCCCGGCTACAAGGTCGAGGATACCCACATCCTCAACGACGCCTACAAGACCAAGATCAAGATCGCCTTCGGCGCCAACGAGCCGCCTTGCGTGTTCGCCTCCTGGGGCGGCGGTCCGTTCCGTGAGTATGTCGCCGCCAACCAGGTGGTCGATCTCACGCCTTATCTCGACAAGGACCCGGCGTTCAAGGAGCGCTTCGCTCCGGCCAGCTTCGGCGCGGTCACCGTCGACGGCAAGATCTACGGCCTGCCGGCCGAGAACACCGCCATCGCCGTGGTGTTCTACAACAAGGAAATGTTCGAGAAGCTGAACCTGACGCCGCCGAAGACCTGGGACGAGCTGCTCCAGGTGATCGACGTCCTCAAGAAGAACGACATCGCGCCCTTCGCCCTCGCCAACAAGAACAAGTGGACGGGCTCGATGTACTACGGCTACCTCGTCGATCGCATCGGCGGCCCCGAGGCCTTCGCCAAGGCGGCCCAGCGCAAGGACGGCGGCTCGTTCGCCGATCCGGTGTTCGTCGAGGCCGGCAAGCGTCTCCAGGAGCTGGTCAACCTCGGCGCCTTCCAGAAGGGCTACAACGGCCTCGACTACGACGTCGGCGGCTCGCGGCGCCTGCTTTACACCGGCAAGGCGGCCATGGAGCTGATGGGCACCTGGGAAGCCTCGACCATCGGCAACGAGAATCCCGAGTTCGCCAAGAAGCTCGGCTTCTTCCCGTTCCCGTCGGTTCCCGGCGGCAAGGGCGATCCGTCCGACCTGCTCGGCACGCTCGGCGACAACTTCGTCTCCGTCACCAACGCCTGCCCCGAGAAGGACAAGGCCGTCGACTTCATCAAGTTCCTGACCGACGATACCGCCGCCGCCGGCCGCGTGGCCGACTCGCGTCTGCCGCCGATCAAGAACCTCAAGGTCGACAATCCCTTCCTGCAGGAGGTTTCCAAGCTGGTCAGCGAAGCCAAGAGCGTCCAGCTCTGGTGGGACCAGGAGCTGCCGCCGAAGCTCGGCGAGCTGCACAAGGACACCTCGCAGGAGCTGTTCGGCCTGTCCAAGACGCCCGAGCAGGTGGCCGACGAGTTCGAGGCCGCCGCCAAGGCCGAGCTGAAGTAACCTCTCCTCCAGCAAACAACCCCGCCGACGGTCGCCGCCGGCGGGGCACCTATCTGAGGACCGGAGGATTCCCGTGACCGACATATCGACGCGTTCCGCCGCCGGCGGGGCGGGAGGGGCGGCATTGTCGCTCAGGAAGCTGGCGCCGGCCGTCTTTCTGGCGCCGGCCGTCCTGCTGCTCGCCGTCTACCTGCTCTATCCGCTGGTCGACAGCTTCCGTCTGTCGCTGCTCGACTGGAACGGGCTCGGGGAGAACGCGCGCTACGTCGGGCTGGACAACTGGAAGAAGCTCGCCACCGACACGCTGTTCTGGAAGGCCGCCTGGAACAACATCCTGCTGGCCGTCTTCTCGGTGGTGATCCAGATGCCGATCGCCGTGGTGCTGGCCGTCGTGCTCGACAACGCCGGCAAGGGCTCGCGCATCCTCAAGATCCTGTATTTCCTGCCGCTCTTGATGTCGTCGGTCGCCCTCGGCGTCCTGTTCAAATACTTCTACGACGTCAACTTCGGCCCGCTCAACGCGCTGCTCGACTATGTCGGCCTCGGCGCCTTTGCCCAGGACTGGCTCGGCGACACCCGTTTCGCGCTCGGGGCGGTGATCGCCGTCGTCTGCTGGCAGTACATCCCCTTCTACATGGTGCTGTTCATGGCCGGCCTCGCCTCGTTCCCGGCCGAAATCTCGGAAGCGGCCAAGCTCGACGGCGCGTCGGAGACGACCATCTTCTGGAAGATGAAGCTGCCGCACCTCAAGGGCACCTTCCGCACCGCCGTGGTGCTCTCGGTGATCGGCGCGCTCCGCTACTTCGACCTGATCTACGTGATGACCGGCGGCGGGCCGGAAGGCGCGTCGGAACTGATGGCCACCTACATGTACCGCAACGTCTTCTCCTCGTTCCAGCTCGGCTACGGCAGCACGGTGGCCTCGGCGATGTTCATCATCGTCATCCTGATCGCCTCGGTGCTGCTGCGCTTCTCCAAGCGCTTCGAGACGGAGGTCTGAGATGGCGTCGTCCACCACCGCCCGCATCGTCCGACCGGTCGCCGTCCCCGTGCTGGGCCTCATCTGGCTCGCCGTCACCACCATGCCCTTCCTGTTCATGGTGATGACCACCTTCAAGACGCAGCAGGAATCCTACTCGAGTTCGGTGTGGGCGCTGCCCGAGGCGCTCGACTTCGTCAACTATCGCGCCGTACTCGCCGGCCCCTTCCTCACCTATCTCAAGAATTCGGTGATGGTGGTGGGGATCTCGGTGACGCTGATCGTGCTGATCTCGGCCATGGCCGCCTTCGCCTTCGCCCGCATGCGCTTCCGCCTCAACGACGCGCTGTTCGGCCTCATCGTCGCCGGCATGATCGTGCCGATCCACATCACTCTGGTGCCGATCTACCTGATGACGCGCGACATGGGCCTCTACGACAGCCCGTTCGCGCTGGTCGGCCCCTATGTGGCGACCTCGCTGCCGATCTCGATCTTCATCCTCACCGAGTTCATGCGGCAGATCCCCAAGGAGCTGGAGGAGGCGGCGCGGCTCGACGGCTGCGGCCCGTTCGCCATCTTCTTCAAGGTGTTCTTCCCGCTGTCCGGGCCGGGCCTCTCCACGGTGGCGATCTACAACGCCATCATGCTGTGGAACGAGTTCATCTTCGCCTACGTGCTGACCTCGTCGACCAGCACCCGCACGCTGCCGCTCGCCATCTGGGACTACCAGGGCCAGTATTCCTCGAACATCCCGGCGATCCTCGCCGTCGTCACGCTCACCTCGCTGCCGCTGATCGTCGCCTATGCCTTCGGGCAGGAGAAGATCGTCAAGGGCATGATGGCCGGCTCGCTCAAGGGCTGAGGCTTCGGAGACACCCCATGACCAGCATCACCCTCTCCGGCGTCAACAAGTCCTTCGGCGCCAACTTCCCGGTCATCCGCGACGTCGACCTTGTGATCGACGACGGCGAGTTCTGCGTCTTCCTCGGCCCGTCGGGCTGCGGCAAGTCGACGCTCCTCAGGATGGTGGCCGGCCTCGAGACCGCCTATACGGGCGAGATCCGCATCGGCGAGCGCGCCGTCGACAAGGTGGAGCCGGCCGACCGCCAGGTCGCCATGGTGTTCCAGAACTACGCGCTCTACCCTCACATGAGCGTCTACGACAACATGGCCTTCGGCCTGCGCCAGGCGAAGACGCCCAAGGACGAGATCGAGCGCCGCGTCAAGGAAGCGGCGCGCATCCTGCAAATCGAGCCGCTGCTCGACCGCATGCCGAAGGCGCTCTCGGGCGGCCAGCGGCAGCGGGTGGCCATCGGCCGGGCCATCGTGCGCCAGCCGAAGGTGTTCCTGTTCGACGAGCCGCTCAGCAACCTCGACGCGGCGCTGCGCGTCCATATGCGCTCGGAAATCGCCACGCTGCACAGGAACTTCCCGGCGGCGTCGATGATCTACGTGACGCACGACCAGACCGAGGCGATGGCGCTCGCCGACAAGATCGTGCTGCTGCACGCCGGCAAGGACATGCTGAAGCACGGCTCGATCGCCCAGGTCGGCCGGCCGCTCGATCTTTACCACCAGCCGCGCAACCTGTTCGTCGCCGGTTTCCTGGGTTCGCCGACCATGAACTTCCTCGAGGCCACCTTCGTCGGACAGGAGGAGACCGGTGCCCGCGTCGCCCTGAAGAGCGGGGAGGACCTCACGGTGCCTGTCGACGGCTCGACGCTCGCCTCCGGCGCGTCGGTGACGCTCGGCGTGCGGCCGGAGCATCTTGCCCCGGTGGCCGCGGCGGCTACCCAGACGCTGACGCGCCAGGTGAGGGCGGTCGAGCATTTCGGCGAATACAGCTTCGTCTACCTCGATGGCGGCGCGGCGCCACTGATCGCCAAGGTGCCGGGCGACGGCGGCCTCAAGGCCGGCGACAGCGCCAGCTTCGCGGCGCCCGCCTCATGCTGCCACCTGTTCGACGGCGACGGCATCGCGCTCCCCCGCCGCGACAGCCTCTGACCTTCCCCGGATCATCATCAGGACGGCCGACCGGCCGAAAGAGCCCATCATGACCTTCGTTTACCAGGACCCCGCCCAGCCGATCGAACGCCGCGTCGCCGACCTCCTCGGGCGCATGACCATCGACGAGAAGATCGCCCAGATGCACGCCGTCTGGCTGGTGCTCGACGAGCACGGCAAGCATCGCCCGCGCACCGAGGACGCCTTCATCGGTTCGTCCGACGAGAACACGCTGACCGACATGCTGAAGAAGGGCCTCGGCCAGATCACCCGGCCGCTCGGCACCCGCTCGATCGACCCGGCGGCCGGCGTCAGGGCGCTCAACAGCCTGCAGAAGTTCCTCGTCGAGGAAACGCGGCTCGGCATCCCGGCGATCAGCCACGAGGAATGCCTGTCCGGCACCATGGCGCGCGGCGGCACGCTGTTCCCGTCGTCGCTCGCCTATGGCGCCACCTGGAATCCCGAGCTGATCGAAGAGGTCGGCCGGATCATCGGCGACGAGGTGCGGTCGATCGGCGGCCACCAGGGTCTGGCGCCGGTGCTCGACGTTGCCCGCGACGCCCGCTGGGGCCGCACCGAGGAGACCTTCGGCGAAGATCCCTATCTGGTCGGCGTGATGGCCACCCGCTACGTGCGCGGCATGCAGGGGCCGAAGCGCGACTTCCTCGCCACGCTGAAGCACTATGCCGGCCACTCCTTCTCGGAAGGCGGCCGCAACCACGCGCCGATCCATCTCGGCTGGCGCGAACTGAACGACATTTTCCTGCTGCCGTTCGAGATGGCGGTGAAGCTGGCCAACGCCGGCTCGGTGATGCCGGCCTACCACGACATCGACAACGAGCCGAGCCATGCCTCCAAGCACCTCCTGACCGAGGTGCTGCGCGAGGACTGGGGCTTCGACGGCCTCGTCGTCGCCGACTACATCGGCGTCAGCCTGCTCTACCAGCACCATGGCCTTGCCTCCAACCAGGCCGAGGCGGCGGCGCTGGCCTTCAACGCCGGCCTCGATCAGGAACTGCCGGGCGAGGACTGCGCCACCCACCTGCGCGAGGCGCTCGACCGTGGCCTGATCACGCCCGAGAAGATCGACGAGATCGTTGCCCGCGTACTGACCGAGAAGTTCCGCCTCGGCCTGTTCGAGAAGCCCTATGCCGATGATCAGGCGATCCGGCTGCAGACGCCGGAGGCGGTGAGCCTTGCCCGCCGGGTGGCCGAGCAGTCGGTGACCATCCTCGACAACAACGGCATCCTGCCGCTCGATCCCAGGAAGAAGATCGCACTGATCGGCCCGGCCGCCGACGACCCGCTGGCCCTTTTGGGCGATTATTCCTTCCCGGTTCACCTGATCCTCTCCGACGCCAACGAGAGCGCCGGCCCGGTGGTGACGCCGCGCGCCGCCTTCCAGGCCGCCGCCGGCAGCGCCAACCTGATCTACGCCCGCGGCTGCAACATTCTCGACGAGCGCAAGGCCGGCGCGCCGGTGTTCCCCGGCGACGTCGACGACAGCGCCGCCGTCGAGCAGGCGTCGTCGCTGTCCACCCGCACCGACATGATCGCCGACGCCGTCGAGGCGGCCAGGGCGGCCGATGTCGCCATCGTCTGCGTCGGCGACCTCTCCGGCATCTTCCAGACCGGCACGGTGGGCGAGGGCTCGGACGCCGACTCGCTCGACCTGCCGGGCGTGCAGCAGCAGCTTCTCGAGGCGGTGGTCGCCACCGGCACGCCGGTGGTGGTGGTGCTGTCGTCGGGCCGGCCCTACAATCTCGGCGGCCTCGAGGACAAGCTGGCGGCCCAGGTGTGGACCTTCTTCGCCGGCCAGGAAGGCGGCAACGCGCTGGCCGATGTGCTCACCGGCAAGGTCGAGCCGTCCGGCCGGCTGACGCTGTCGGTGCCGCGCGGCGTCGGCGCCGCGCCCTATTTCTACAATCACAAGCTCAAGAGTTCCGGCACGCCGATCGCCCGCCATTTCGGCAGCCAGTATCCGTTCGGCCACGGCCTCAGCTACACCAGCTTCGCCTTCGAGGACCTGACATTCAAGTCCGGCAAGGTGGACGTGGAGACCGGCGACATCGTCGTCAGCTTCACGGTGAGGAACACCGGCGACCGCAAGGGCGTCGCCGTGCCGCAGCTCTACATCCGCGACGTGCTCGCCTCGGTGGTGCGGCCGGTCAAGGAGCTGAAGGCATTCGGCCGCGTCGAGCTTCTGCCGGGCGAGGCAAAGCGCGTCACCTTCACCGTGCCCGTGGACATGCTGTGCTTCACCGGCCCCGAAGGCTATCGCGTCGTCGAGCCGGGGGAGCACGAGGTGCAGCTCGGTGCCTCCAGTGCCGACATCCGTCTCCGGGCCAAGGTCGAGGTCACCGGCAAGACGCGCAAGCTGCCGAAGGCCTGGCGCATGGAGAGCACCTCTACCATCGCCTGAATTGTACGACAAAAAAGCCACTCCGCCGGGGGGAACCACCTCCCCGGCGTGACTTACGCCTTGTCAATGAATCGTTTCGATAGGATAGTTGGCGAAGAGGAATTCAGGATTCACGAGGGATGATCGTCGCTTGACGTTCCCTCAGTCGATTTCCGGTGGCGGTGACTCCCGCGCCACCGGAGAACGCGCGGTCGCTTCCCAACCGCGCATCACGCCCCCCGGCGTCGAACGCGAGGCGGACCTCCCTGGAGGCCGCCTCGCTGGCGTTTTGGGCTCAATGGCCGCCGCCGCCACCGCCCTGGGCGGCCGGTCTCTTGACCAGCGGCTGGGCGAGAACGAGCCCCAGGAACAGCAGCGTCAACAGCAGGAAGATGTCGTCGAAGGCCATCACCGTCGCCTGCTGCTGCGTCATGCCGGTCAGCCTGGAGATGGCGGCGAGGCGGGCGCTGCTGCCGAGCCCGGACAGGGCGTGCGTCATGCCGTCGAGCGTCGAGACGGCGGTGGCGCTGGTGATGTTGACCGCCTCGCGCAGCCGGTCGTAATGCAGGTCGCCGCGGCTGGTCATGATCTGGTTGATCAGCGCCAGGCCGACGGCGCCGCCGAGATTGCGGGTGAGGTTGAACAGGCCCGAGGCGTTCTTCATCTCGGCCGGCGGCAGTGTGCCGAGCGCGATGTTGTTGATCGGCACCATGCACATCATCATGAACACGCCGCGGAACACCTGCGGCCAGAACAGCTCCCAGAAGTCCCAGTCGGCGGTCATGCTGCTGGACAGCCAGGTAGAAACGGCGATGCCGAGGAAGCCGGCGCCCATCATGACGCGCGGATCGAGCACGCGGCTGAGACGGCCGGCGAAGGGCGCCATGAACAGCATGGCGACGCCGGAGACGAACATCGTCTCGCCGATCTGCAAGGCCGAGAAGCCGCGGATGCGGGCAAGATAGACCGGATAGAGATAGGTGAGGCCGTAGAGGCCGATGCCGAGGCAGAAGGAGAAGGCGCTGCCGAAGGCGAAGTTGCGGTTGCCGAAGGCGCGCAGGTCGACGATCGGGTTCTTGCGGGTCAGCGCCCGGACGAAGAACACGATGCCGCCGATCGTCATCACGGCGGTGAAGGCGGCGATACGCCGGTCGTCGAGCCAGTCCTTGCTCGGGCCTTCCTCCAGCACGTATTCGAGCGAGCCGAGGAAGGCGGCCATGGCGAGAAGGCCCCACCAGTCGAAGGTCTTGAACAGTTCGGGCTGCGGCTCGTCGAAGTCGATCAGGACATAGGCGGCCACCGTCACGAAGATGCCGGGCAGTACGTTGACCAGGAACAGCCAGTGCCAGGAGAACAGCTCGGTGAGATAGCCGCCGGCCGTCGGGCCGATGGTCGGGGCGAGCGTGGCGACGAGGCCGATGATCGGCGCCACCATCGACATCTTGTCGCGCGGGAAGATGGTGTAGGCCGAGGCGAACACCGTCGGGATCATGCCGCCGCCGATGAAGCCCTGCACGGCGCGCCAGACGATCATCTCGTTGATGGTCGAGGAGAAGGCGCACATCAGCGACGCCGCGGTGAAGCCGCCGGCGGCGATGACGAACATCCAGCGCGTCGAGATCATCCGCGACAGGTAGCCCGACAGCGGGATCATGATCACTTCGGCGATCAGGTAGGAGGTCTGGACCCAGGAGATCTCGTCGTTGGCGGCGCCGAGGCCGGCCTGGATCTCGGCGAGCGAGGCCGAGACGATCTGGATGTCCAGGATCGCCATGAACATGCCGAACACCATGCAGATGAAGGTGAACAGCCGGCGCTTGGTGAAGGTGGGGCCGGCGGCGGCCGGAGCGATGGCGGACATGGGAGCGACCGAGGGCTGTCGGCCGAGCGCGCGCAGGCCGGAGCCCGCGCGCGACGGTCGGTCATTTGGGAAGGTGTCAGCTTGCCGGCGCGGTGCGCGGATCGGCGGCGACCACCACGGAGAGGCCGGGGCGGAGCTTGCCGCTTGCCGCCGCGTCGGCGGGAATCGAGATGCGCACCGGCAGGCGCTGCACCACCTTGGTGAAGTTGCCGGTGGCGTTGTTGGCCGGCAGCAGGCTGAACACCGAGCCGGTGGCCGGCGACAGGCTCTCGACGGTGCCGAGGATGGTCTCCTCCTCGCCGAGCGCGTCGACGGTGATGCGCACCGTCTCGCCGGGCACCAGCCTGGCGAGCTGGGTTTCCTTGTAGTTGGCCTCGACATGGGCGCTGCCGGCCGCCACCAGCGAGGCGAGCTGCTGGCCGGGCGTCACGTAGGTGCCGATCTCGATCGCCCTGTTGCCGATGACGCCGTCCACCGGCGCGCGGATCTCGGTGAAGGAGAGATCGCGCCGCGCCTTGTCGACGGCGGTCTGCAGCGTCTTGCCGGTGGCTTCCGCCTCGGCCTTCTGGGCCTTGAGCACGTCGATGTTGGCCTCGGCCACCGACACGGCCGCCTCGGCGGCGGCGACGGAGGCGCGCGCCGCGTCGCGGGCGGTGCGGGCGTCGTCGAGCTGCGACTGGGCCGACACCTTGCTGGAGACCAGCGTCGACTGGCGGGAGAAATTGATGTCCGCCGATTCGAGCGATGCTTCCGCCGAAGCGACGCCGGCCTTGGCCTGCGCCACCTGCGCCGCGCCGGCGGCGATCTGCCGGTCGATGCGGACGACGGTCGCGACGTTGCCGGCGAGCGCGTTCTCGGCCTGGGCAACGGCGAGGCGATAATCGCCGTCGTCGATGCGGGCGATGACATCGCCCTTCTTCACCGCCGTGTTGTCGGCGACCAGGACGTCGGTGACGTAGCCGGAGGCCTTGGCGGCCAGCGTGGTGATGTCGGCGGCGACATAGGCGTCGTCGGTGGTGACCAGGAAGCGGCCGTCGATCCACCAGGCATAGCCGGCCTTGCCGCCGAACCAGGCGGCGGTGCCGATGAGGGCGACGAGCACCAGGCGGCCGACGATGCCGCGCTTCTTCTTGGGCGGGGCCGCCGGCGCCGGCGCCGCGTGGCTCGCAGCCGGCGCATGGTGCGGCGTGCCGGGGCTGGCCTCGGCGGCCGGCCGGATCGGGGTGACGGTGGCGTCCGAGCCGTCGCTCTCGTGGGCGGCGTTGCCTTCGCGCTTGGCCATTGAAGTCTCCATCTGTCCGTCGCCGGACCCGCCGGGCGGACCGCGCCATTCGCCGGCGCGATGCATTCGATATGGTCAGTATTGTTCCTGACCGTCGAAAGTGTTATCTCATGACCGAACCGTTCGGTCAATAGTGGCTCGAGCGCTTGGTTGACCTTTCGTGTCCTTCGAGGGCACTCTCAGCAAAACGTGATCGGCCGCCGCCGTTTCGGGATGAGGATCGCCCAAGGGAGAATGGCCGTCGGCGGCCGGAACAGCGACAATGGCGGCCAATCGAAGCCGCAAGGGCAGGGGTGGATGAGCAAGGTGTCGGCGCGGCCCGGCGAACCGGTTTCCGGCGCCGAAGGCCATGACAACGAGAAACGGCAGCAGATCCTCGACGGGGCCCGCGAGGTGTTCCGCGCCAAGGGTTACGAAGGGGCGGCGATGGATGCCATCGCCAAGGCGGCCGGCGTCTCCAAGGGCACGCTCTATGTCTACTTCACCAACAAGGACGAGCTGTTCGAGGAGCTGATCTCCGACGAGAAGCGGGAACTCGCGGCCGCCCTCGACGCCTTCCAGCCGGTGGCCGGCAGCTTCCGCGACAACCTCCGGGCCTTCGCCATCAGTTTCAACGAGCTTCTCACCGCCGACAACCACATCTCTTCGATCCGCATGGTCATCGGCGCGGTGGAGAAGTTTCCGGCCGTCGGCGCCATGTTCTTCAAGGCGGGCGCCGAGCGCGGCACCACGCGCCTGACCGAGGTGTTCGGCCGGGCCGTCGAGGATGGACGCCTGAGGCCCTGCGATCCGGCCGTCGCGGCCCAGCATTTCATCTCGCTCTGCACGGCGGAGATGATGAAGAAGTCGCTGTTTGGCGCCGCGCTCAGGCCGTCG
Organism: Pleomorphomonas koreensis DSM 23070; assembly: GCF_000425185.1. Lineage (GTDB taxonomy): Bacteria > Pseudomonadota > Alphaproteobacteria > Rhizobiales > Pleomorphomonadaceae > Pleomorphomonas > Pleomorphomonas koreensis. The sequence goes on along the minus strand of NZ_AULH01000016.1, from coordinate 108,686 downwards.
CGCGAAGCCGCCGAGAAGATGGTCGACAACGGCCTCGACGTGTTCATGGCCTACTATGGGGCGAATTCCTGACCGGAAACCCTACCGGGACGGGGTAGAGGATTTCCCGCCGCGCCCTATTGCTTGCGCAGCATGTGTGCCGCCAGATCGAGGCAGCGGGAGGCGTAGCCCCATTCGTTGTCGTACCAGGCGATCAGTTTGGTCAGGCCCTCGGAGGTCTGCATGCCCGCCTTGACGTCGAAGATCGAGCTGTGGGGATTGCCCCGCAGATCGGACGAGACCACCGGGTCGTCGCAATATTGCAGGATGCCGCGATAGGCACCGGCCGCCGCGTCGCGAACCGCTTCGGAGATGTCCGCGTAGGTCGCCCTGGTGCGCAAGCGGCAGGTGAGGTCGACCATCGAGACGTCGGCCACCGGCACGCGCACCGCCATGCCATTGATCCGGCCGTTCAGCTCGGGAATGACCCGGCCGACCATGCGCGCCGCACCGGTGGTCGCCGGAATGATGTTGTTGAAGACGCCGCGCCCGAAGCGCCAGTCCTTGCGGGCCACGCCGTCGACAGTGTTCTGGCTGGACGTTGCCGCGTGAACGGTCAGCATCAGCGCTTCCTCAAGGCCGAAGGCGTCATTGATCAGCTTGGCCAGCGGCGCCACGCAGTTGGTGGTGCAGGAGGCGTTGGAGACGATGGTCTCGCCCGCGTAGGCCGTGGCGTTGACGCCCATCACGAACACCGGCGTGTCGTCCTTGGGCGGCCCCGACAGCACCACCTTGCCGGCACCGGCCCGGAGATGGCCCTCGGCCGCCTCGGTGGTGAGAAACCGCCCGGTCGATTCGATCACCATGTCGACGCCGGCCTCGGCCCAGCGGATGGCGGCCGGGTCCTTTTCCTCGAAGGCGGCGACCGCTCGCCCGTCGACGACGAGCGCGCCGGCCGCCGTTTCCACCCGGCCGGGGAAGGCGCCGTGGACGCTGTCGTAGGTCAGGAGATAGGCCAGATGATCGATGGGCAGGAGGTCGTTGACGGCGACGATCTCCAGATCGTCGCGCGCCCCCGCGGCGCGGAGCACCATGCGGCCGATGCGGCCGAAGCCATTGATGCCGATGCGGATTTTGTCAGCCATGTTCGTTCTCCATTTCCTCTCACATTTTCATACTAGATCGCATAAAATGGAGCGGCAATTAATTTTTTGCGAAGCGGTACAAAATGAAAAGCAAACCCTCCCGTGGCCGGCCCAGGGAATATGATCCGGACGCGGCGCTGGCGGCCGCCCTCGGCGAATTCCGGCGGCGCGGCTACACCGCCACCTCGCTCGACCATCTGTCGGCGGCGACCGGCATGGCGCGGCCGAGCCTTTATGCGGCCTTCGGCAACAAGCTGGAGATCTATCGCAAGGCCGTCCGCCTCTATGCCGAGCAATCGGCCGAGCGGCGGCGGAGCGCCCTGTTCGACGAGCCGTCGCTGCAAAAGGGTCTGGACGGTTACTTCGCCGAGATCATCGGCGTCTATGTGCCGAAGGAAAGCGATCCGCTCGGCTGTCCGATATTGAGCGTCATCTCCGGCGAGGCGGCTGCCGATCCCGAGATCGGCGCGGAACTGGCCACCGCCGTCGGCAGGACCGACAGCCTGTTCCGGCAGCGGATGATGCTGGCGGCCGAGGCCGGCGAGATACCGGCGGAGACGGATGTCGCCGGGCTGGCGGCGATGCTGGCGGCGCTGCAGCACTCCCTGGCGCTGCGGGCGCGGGCTGGTGCGCGGCGGCCGGAATTGCTGGAGCTAGCCCGGTCGCATGTCGCGCTGGCGCTGAAGGCGGCCGGCGCCGGTCTGGCCGAGCCGACGCCGGGATAAATGACTTTTCGTCTCATGTTAATATTTTGTTTACCCTGTTTTGCGAGCGTTAACCATCTTGGGCCGGCTCAGGGCGTGCCGCATCCGGTCCGAGACCCTCGGTTGGCGAGGGAGCCCGCGCCGGCTCCTCGCGACGAGCGCTCTAGCTCCCCTTCCGTTTCGACATCCGAGCCAGGAGGCTCACATGGCCTACGCCGTCGCGCTGATTCACGAAGAACAAAACCGCAGTTATGGCGTGTCCTTCCCGGACTTCCCCGGCTGCGTCTCGGCCGCCAGCAACCTCAACGACGCCATCGCCCGGGCCGCCGTGGCGCTGGCGGCGCATGTCAAGGCGCTCGGTGACAACAGCCAGGCCATGCCGGTGCTGCGGACGCTCGACGACATCCGCCGGACGCAGGAGCTGCACGAGGCGATCATCGCCGCGGTGCCGGTGGACATGCCGGGCAAGCCCGTTCCGGTGCAGATCACCCTCAACGAGCATCTGCTCGCCGCGCTCGACCGCTCCGCGCGGGAGAGCGGCGTCACCCGTTCCGACAAGATCGCCGAGGCCATCCGTGCCAGCCTGAGGACGTGAAAGCCGCCTCGCGCCATATTCTGTCCGAAGTCCTCCGCCACACGGTGCTTCGGCTGATCGGCGCCCGAGACGACGGGCGCCCGCCGGCCGGCGGGCGTCGGGATCGCCTTCGAGCCGGATGGCGCGCCGCCCCGATGAAAGGTTTGTCCGTGACGAGACTGCGTTCGGCCGCGTTTCTGCTGATTGCCGCGGCGGCCCTCTCCGGCTGCGCGCTGTTCGGCTACGACCTCAAGCGCTCGGAACGGCCGGTGCCGGCGCGGCTCATCTCCGCGATGACCAGCAAGGGCCTCGGCGTCACCTCGCCCATCCTGATCCGCGTCTTCAAGCAGGAAAGCGAACTCGAACTCTGGAAGATGGGCCGCGACGGCCGTTACGTGCTGCTGAAGACCTATCCCATCTGCCGCTGGTCGGGGAAGCTGGGGCCGAAGACGGTAGAGGGCGACCGCCAGACGCCGGAAGGCTTCTACTCCGTCGCGCCGGCCCAGATGAACCCGGACAGCCGCTATTACCTGTCCTTCAACCTCGGCTTCCCCAACCGGCTGGAGGCGGCGCTCGGCTACCGGGGCGCCGCCCTGATGATCCACGGCGCCTGTTCGTCGTCGGGCTGCTACGCCGTCACCGACGATGCGGCGTTCGAGATCTACGCCGTGGCGCGCGAGGCGTTCCGGGGCGGTCAGGGCGCCTTTCAGGTCGAGGCGCTGCCCTTCCGCATGACGCCGGCCAACCTCGCCCTGCATCGCGATAATCCGAACATGGCCTTCTGGCGCACCCTCAAGGAAGGCAGCGACGCCTTCGAACTGACGCGCAAGGAGCCGCGCGTCGGCTATTGCGGTCGCCGCTATGTCTTCAACGCCGACAATCTCGACGCGACGGTCGATCCGCTGGCGCCCTGTCCGTCGTTGCAGACGGACGCGACGCTGACCGCCGCCGTCGCCGCCAAGGCCGCCGCGGACGACGCCGCCGCCGCGGCGATCGCCGCCGCCAATCCCGCGCTGCCCCGCATGTCCTATGTCGACGGCGGCATGCACCCGGCCTTCCGGGCGATCCTTCAGGACAAGGGCGCGGCGCGGCTCTCCAAGATGACGTCGGACAAGACGCCGGTCAGCCGGCCGGAGGCGGCGCTGGCCGATCCCTTCACGCCGGAGCTGCTAACAAGGCTGACGGGCGGCAACAGCTGAGCGGCCGGGCGGCCGGTTGCTGACATCCCGCTAGGTCGCGGACCCGATGCGCTCTTCCATCAGGTCGATTTCCCTGACCAGCTTGCGGGCCGCCTCGTCGGAAATCTTGCGGGCCCGGGCATTGCGATAGATCTCGTCGCGCTCGGCCCCGAGGCCGGCGAGGCGCAGCTTGCGCTCGATCTCGTCGATCTTGCGGGCCAGTTGGCGCTCGTCGCCGGTCTTGGTGCGGCCGTCGATGCGGCGCCGGTACAGCTCCATGATCCGCGTGCCGGCGTCCATGTAGAGATCGGCGTCGGCGCGGCCTTCCCCCATCCTGTGCTGCGCCTGCTCGATGGCCCGGATCGCCGCCTCGGCCGCCGCCGTGCGGGCGCTGTCCTCCTGCTCCTGATGCGAGGCGTCCGGAGGCAGCTCAAGGGTCTTGAGAAGACGCGGCAGCCCGATGCTCGCCGCCACCAGCGACACGATGATCACGCCGGCGGCCAGCAGGATGGCGAGGTCGCGGGCCGGGAAGGGCGATCCGTCGGTCATGGTCAGCGGCAGCGTCAGCACGCCGGCCAGCGTGATGGCGCCGCGCACGCCGGCCAGCGATGTCGCCACCACCAGACGCCAGCTCGGCGTCACCACGGTCTTGCCCTGGCGCGCCGCCCTGAACAGGGTGAAGCGCAGCGAGGCCCAGACCCACAAGAGGCGCAGCGCCGCCAGCGCCAGATTGATCGCCACGATGTAGATAACCAGCCATGCCGGGTCGTGATGGCCGGTTTCGCGGACCACCTCGGCCGCACCGGAGACGATCTTCGGCAATTGCTCGCCGAGCAGCACGAAGATGATGCCGTTGGCCGCGAACTGCACGGTGTCCCAGACGGCGCTGCGCTGGACGCGGGTGACGGCCAGCACGTGGCCGGCCTGCTCGGCATAGCTCATGGTGATGCCGGCCGCGACGGCGGCGAGAATGCCGGAGCAATGAAGGTGCTCGGCCAGGAGGTAGCTGGCGAAGGGAATGAGCAGGCTGACCAGGATCTGCGAGCCGCTGTCTTCTCCGAAGCGCCGGGATATCCAGGTCTTGGCCTTCATCGCCAGCCAGGTGACGCCGGCGCCGATGGCGATGCCACCGAAAGCCAGCCAGAGAAATGTCGCGAAGGCGTCGGCCGGCGAGAAGGTGCCGGTCAGGGCCGCCGCCACGGCAAAGCGCATGCAGACCAGGCCTGAGGCGTCGTTGAGCAGGGATTCGCCTTCGAGGATGTGCATCAGCCGCTTGGGGATCGGTACTCTGGCGGCGATGGCCGACACGGCGATGGGGTCGGTGGGCGAGACGATGGCCGCCAGCGCGAAGGCGACCGCCAGCGGCATCGCCGGGACCATCCAGTTGATGAAGAAGCCGACGCCGACCACCGTGAAGACGACAAGACCGAGGGCGAGTTCCAGGATGGTGCCCTTGTCGCGGAACAGGCCCTCCTTCGGAATGCGCCAGCCGTCGAGAAACAGCAGCGGTGGCAGGAACAGCAGGAAGAACAGGTCGGGCTGCAGTTCGACGCCGAGGTCGGCCACCGAGGCGATGGCTGCGCCGAGCGCGATCTGCACCAGCGGAAGCGGCAGGGCGATGGGCAACATGCGCGTCAGCGTGCCGCTGATGACGACGGCCAGCATGAGAATGAGGGCAATCGAGACCGTTTCCATTGCGCTATCCCCTTCCGCGCCGCGTTCCGGACGCCTCCACGCCCCGGCGGGGGGGAGGCCGCCGCGATGGACGTTCCCTTACTCCGCCGCGAACAGCGGCAGCTGCGTCATCTCGGGCACCAGCACCAGCCCCTTGTCGGTGATGCGGATTTCCGGGATCACCGACAGCGGGATCAGGTTGAAGCCCATGTAGGGCAGGGTGCAGCCGGCCTTCTCCCATTCGGCCTTCAGCGCCTCGACCTCGCCGGCGACCAGATGCACGCGCTTGTCGGACATCAGGCCGGCCACCGGCAGCGGCACCATGGCCGACACCTTGCCGTCGTGAACGATGCAGACGCCGCCGCCCTCGGCTTCGATGGCTTCGAGCGCCACACGCATGTCGGCCTCGTTGGTGCCGGCGACGATGATGTTGTGGCTGTCGTGACCGACCGACGAGGCGACGGCGCCCCTCTTCAGCCCGAAGTTCTGGAGGAGGCCGTGGGCGACGTTGCCGGCCGACTTGCCGTGCCGCTCGACCACCGTGACGAAGCAGAGGTCGTGGCGGTCGAACAGCGTCTGCCAGTCGTTGGCCGGTTCGAGAGGGAGGCGGACGTGCTTCAGCACGATGCCGGGCAGCTCGGCGCGGATGACGTTGGCGACGGTCGGCGCGGTGGGCAGGGCGGGCGTCAGCTTCAGCGCCTTCGGCAGGTGGACCGTGGCATAGGCGGCATCGGGGTAGCGGTAGCGCGCTTCGAGCGTTGCTTCCAGCGTCGGGGCGATCGAGCGGCGGTCGACCATCAGCTCGCCGCCGTACCAGGTGCTCTGCGGCACCAGGTCGTCGTCGAGCAGCACCAGATCGGCGCGCCGGCCGCCGCCGAGGCCGCCGATCTCGCCGTCCATGGCGTAGCGGGTGGCGCCGGAGATCGAGCCCATGGCCCAGGCGGTGGCCGGCGGCAGGCCGGCCTTCACCGCCTGCCGCACCACCCAGTCGAGGCCGAAGGCCAGGAGATCCTCGGCGTCGCGGTCGTCGGTGCAGACGGCGATGCGGCGCGGCGAGGCGCCAAGCTCGGTCATGGTCTTGATCGCCTCGGGCAGCGAGTGCCAGGGCGTGGTCGGCGGGCCGCCGCGCAGGAAGATCCAGACGCCGGCCTCCAGGAGATCGTCGGCGATGTCGCGGTCGACGGCCTCGTGGGTGTCGGTGACGCCCGAGGCGGCGTAGGCGGCGACGAACTCGCGGCCGTAGACGTGACCGGAGACCGGCCGGCCGCGCGACAGCGCGGCGGCGATGATGGCGTGGCTGCGCTCGTCGCCGAGGGTGACCGGCACGAAGTCCATCTTCTCGCCGAGCGCCACCGCCTCCGGCCAGCGGTCGAACAGGCCGGCGATCTTGTCGGGCGTCAGATCGCCGCCGGCCGTCTCCAGCTCCGGCGTGGTGGCCGGCACGGTGCTGGCCAGCGTGTGGAAGACGGAGAGCGGCGCCTCGCGGGCGTCCTCCATCATCGCCTCGATGCCGGCGACGTCCATGACGTTGCCGATCTCGTGGCTGTCGCAGAAGATGGTGGTGGTGCCGTTGAGGAGCGCCGCCTCGGCATAGGCGCAGGCCGTCACCATCGAGCTTTCGATGTGGATGTGCGGGTCGACGAGGCCGGGGGCGATGATGCCGCCGTGGGCGTCGTAGATCGTCGCCGAACCGCCACGATAGCTGCCGGCCGGCTTGACGGCGGCGATGCGGCCGGCCGCCACCCAGACCTCGCGGTCGTTGAGGATGCGGTCGGAATAGGTCGAGAGGGCGCGGACGCCGGTGATGACCAGGTCGGGCTCCGCCCGGCCGGCCGCCACGCCGGCGAGGCGGCGGGTCAGGCGGTGCAGGGGCTGCACGGAAAAGCGGGTCGGCTTGACGATGCTGGACATCCGGACCTCGGGATCGCTCGAGACTGCAACCGGTCGGATCGGCCAACCCGATCGGCCAAGCCATGGTAGCGGCCGGAGGAGGCGTTTCAAGCCAAAAGTCGTGACAGGAGAAAACGCCCGCCCGGCGACAGAGGTGTCGGGCGGTTGCAGTTGACGGCTGTTCACGGGAATGTGAAGGCGCGCTTCATCCACGACGACATGCCCCGCTCCACCCAGGCAGGGAGGAACGAGGCATGCGCCTCCTCGATCCGATGTCGCATCCGGCCTTCAAGTAAAAGGATGCGACAATCAGTCTTCGCGCGGGCTTGGAAGTTCGCCGCGACGATGCGATGGCAATTTCAGAGCTGGAGATCGCTCAAGGAAGCTATTGTCCAGCGGATGCTTGCCTCGATCGAGGATCGATTGCTTGGCTTCACCAGACCACCTCCTTTCGTTTGTTGCTGACAGATGGGAGCATGAACCTCATTGCAGGACGCTGCAAGTCAAAAAGAAAGCTGACTGTGTCAATCCGTATTTGGGCAGACGGCGGCGCCGGTTCAGGCGGGAAAGGCCGGGCGCGGCACCATGACGGCCGGCGGGCGGGCAGGATGTCCGCTCAGATGCCGCGGCCGGACGCGCGGCGGTCCCGCGAACAAATCGAAGTGACCACAAGCCGTTAGCGGGATGGTCATCTCTGCGTGGCTCTATCGCCCGGCGATCGGCGCGCTGGATTGAACGATTCCGGACATCGATCCTTGTATTGACGCAAAAGGAATACAATTCTATGGGAACGAACGTTCGTTCTCGCATTTCAGGTGCCCGCCTGGACGCCTCCGGAGGTTCCTGCATGAGTTTCAGCGCCTTTGCGCCCGCTTCCGGCGGGCTGCCGCCGTCGCCACAGGACGAGCGTCGCGCCCGCATTCTCGATGCGGCGCGCACCTGCTTCTCGCGCGCCGGCTTCCATCGCACGTCGATGCAGGAGATCTGCGCCGAGGCGAAGATGAGTCCGGGCGGGCTCTATCGTTATTTCGTCTCCAAGGATGCGATTATCGAGGCGATCGCCGAGGAGGAGCAGTGCGCCGGCCGGCGCATCCTCGAACTGATGCTGGAGCCCGGCACGCTGCACGACCGGCTGCTGCGCTGCGGTCTTGCCTATATCGATGCGATGCGCGACCGCCGGGCGGTGCAGATGATGCTCGAGGTCTATGTCGAGAGCATGCGCAACACGGCGGTCGGCGCCTTCTTCGCCAAATGCGAGGAAGAGAACCGCCAGCTGATGCATGAGGTGTTCGCCAATGCCAAGGCGGCGGGCGAGATCGCCGCCGACGCCGACGTCGACATGATCATGATGACGCTGGTGGCCTTCGCCGATGGCGTCATCCTGCGCATGGGCCTTGAGCCCGACTACGACGTCGATCGGGCCGGGGTGATCCTGTCGCGTGTTGTCACGGTCGTGCTGGAAAATGGAGCGTCGGCGGCCTCTCCCCCCTTGGCAAGGCGGGGGTGAAGCCACATGTCTGCGCGGATTAACCTTGGTTCATGTTCCGGCGCCGACCTCCCGGTTCGGTCCCGACAGTTGCGTAACGCCGGGACCGGTCTCCCGGTTCCTGCCGGCGTCATCACAATCACCAGCATAGTCTTGTTCCTATCGGAGCTTCAGAAATTGGCATTTGATCCGACAGACCGTCTGCGGAGACGTTTCGCAATGAAGTTCCGGGTGATGTCCCTGGCCGGTCTGCTGCTGGCTGGTCCGGTCGTAACGTTGCCGGCGCTGGCGCAGGAGCCGGCCGCCGCGCCGGCGCCGACCGCTGCCGCCCAGGAAGTGGTGCCGACGGTGAGCGTCGTCAGCGCCGGCCGAAAGGCGCTGAGCCAGAAGGTGATCGTCACCGGTACGCTGGTGGCGCGCGAGGAGGTGCTGGTGACGCCGGGCGTCGAGGGTCTGAAGATCGAGACGATCCTCGTCGACGCTGGCGATCGGGTGAAGGAAGGCGACGTGCTGGCGCGGCTCGCCGTCGACAGCATCGACGTGCTCCTCGCTCAGAACACCTCGCAGCTGGCCTCCACCGACGCCCAGATCGCCCAGGCGCGTGCCCAGATCGCCGCCGCCGAGGCATCGTCGACGCAAGCCGGCCAGGCGCTCGAACGGGCGCGTACGCTGACGCAGAAAGGCTTCACCGCCACCGAGACGCTGGAGCAGCGGCAGGCGGCGGCCGATCAGGCCACGGCGCAGCTGGCGGTCGCCCGGCAGGCGCTGTCCGCCGCCGAGGCCGGCCGCACGCTGGTCGAGGCGCAGCGGGACGAACTGGAGCTGCGCCGCTCCAAGACCGACATCAAGGCGCCACGGGCCGGGCTCATCCTCAGCCGCACCGCGGTGGTGGGGCAGGTCGCCTCGGCGGGCGGCAACCCGCTGTTCGTCATCGCCGAGGACGGCGACATCGAACTCGACGCCGACGTCACCGAGACGCTGCTGCCGCAGCTCAAGGTCGGCCAGAAGGTGGCGGTGCGGCCGTCCGGTGTCGACAAGCCGGTCGACGGCGTGGTGCGCCTCGTCCAGCCGGAGATCAAGGCGTCGACGCGGCTCGGCAAGGCGCGCATCGCCCTGCCGGGCGGCGACGGCCTGCGCGTCGGCGCCTTCGCCCGCGGCACGATCGAGGTCGCCCGCAGCGAGGGACTGGTGCTGCCGGTGACGGCGATCGCCGACGACGGCGGCGTCTCGACGGTGCAGGTGGTGAAGGACGGCGTCGTCGACACGCGAGAGGTGAAGACCGGCCTCACCGATGCCGGCCTCATCGAGGTGACCGACGGCCTTGCCGAGGGCGAACTGGTGGTGTCGAAGGCCGGCACCTTCCTGAGGAGCGGCGATAAGGTCAAGCCGCAGGTGGTCGCGGGCGCTGGAGCCACGGGAGTCAAGGGATGAACTGGAACTTCTCCGCCTGGTCGATCCGGAACCCGGTTCCGCCGATCCTGCTGTTCGTCTGCCTGATCGCGCTGGGGCTCTACTCGTTCTCCCGGCTGCCGATCACCATGATGCCCAACATCGACCTGCCGCTGATCTCGGTGACGGTGACCGATTCCGGCTCGGCGCCGTCCGAGCTGGAAACGCAGGTGACCAAGCCGGTGGAGGATGCCCTCGCCGGCCTCACCGGCGTGCGCCACATGATCTCGACGGTGACCGACGGCGTGTCGACCACCGCCGTCATCTTCAACCTCGACGTCGCCACCGACCGGGCGCTCAACGACGTCAAGGACGCCGTCGCCGAAATCCGCGGTGACCTGCCCGGCTCGATCAACGAGCCGATCATCCGCCGCATCGACGTCGAGGGCCAGGCGATCATCACCTATGCCGCGGCGTCGCCGGCCATGACGCCGGAAGAGCTGTCGTGGTTCGTCGACGACAAGGTGATCCGCGACCTGCAGACGGTGAACGGCGTCGGCCGCGTCGAGCGCATGGGCGGCGTCAAGCGCGAGATCCAGGTGCAGATCGATCCCGACCGTCTGATGGCGCTCGGCATCACCGCCGCCCAGGTCAACGCCGCGCTGAAGGCGGTCAATATCGATCTCTCCGGCGGCAAGGGCGAGGTGGGCGGCCAGACGCAGGCGGTGCGCACGCTGGCCGGCGCCCGCTCGCTGGCCGACCTGGCGGCAACGCGGCTGCCGCTCGGCGACGGCCGCGACCTGCGTCTCTCCGACGTCGGCAAGGTGGTCGACCACTGGGCCGAGCCGAAGTCCTTCGCCCGGCTCGACGGCCGGCCGGCGGTGGCCTTCGCCATCTACCGCGCCAAGGGGGCGAGCGACGCCACGGTGTCGAAGGGCGCCGGCGCGGTGATCGACCGCCTCGCCGCGGAATATCCCGACGTGTCGATGAAGCGCATCGACGATTCGACGGTGCAGACCTACAACAGCTTCGAAAACTCGATGAAGACGCTGATCGAGGGCGCCCTGCTCGCCGTCATCGTCGTGCTGTTGTTCCTGCGCGACATCCGCGCCACGATCATCTCGGCCATCGCGCTGCCGCTGTCGGCCATTCCCACCTTCTTCGCGCTGGACATGCTGGGCTTCTCGCTCAACATGGTCAGCCTCTTGGGCATCACGCTGGTCACCGGCATCCTGGTCGACGACGCCATCGTCGAGATCGAGAACATCGTCCGCCACATCCGCACCGGCAAGAAGCCCTATCGGGCGGCGGTGGAGGCGGCCGACGAGATCGGCCTCGCGGTGATCGCCATCTCCACGACGATCATCGCCATCTTCTCGCCGGTCAGCTTCATGGGCGGCATCCCCGGCCAGTATTTCAAGCAGTTCGGCCTGACGGTGGCGCTGGCGGTGTTCTTCTCGCTGCTCACCGCCCGCCTGATCACGCCGATGCTGGCCGCCTATTTCATGAAGACGCCCTACACCGGCGACGGCGAGGACGGCCGGCCAGTCTATCGCGGCTTTGCCCGCACGGCGCTCCGGCGGATCGTCTGGTTCATTCCCTTCGGCATCATCGCCTTTATGGGCATCGACTGGCTGAAGGCCCACGGACCGCTGTCGGCGAAATCCGGCATCTTCGAGGGTGTCGACGCCACCGTCGACTTCCTCACCCGCTCCGGCGCCGAGATGACGGCGCTGTGGGTGGCGGCCGGCGTGGTGTTCTTGGCGCTGTTCTCGGCCTGGCTCACCCGGCCGCATCCCGAGGAGCACGAGGGCGGGCCGTTCGTGCGCGCCTATGCCTCCTTCCTCAAGATGACGCTGTGGTCGCCGAAGCTCAGGCTCCGCGGACATGTGCTCAGCGTGCCGGTGATGCCGATCGTCACCATCGTGCTCTGCCTCGCCACCTTCGTCTTTGCCATGGGGCAGGCGGCCAAGCTGCCGACCGAACTGTTCGCGCCGGGCGATCAGGCGCGTATCGTCACCTCGATCGAACTGCCGCCGGGCTCGACGCTCGACGACACGCAGGTCGTCACCGACAGCATCGCCGGACAGTTGGACGCCTTCCCCGAGGTGAAGAGCGTGTTCGTGATGGGCGGCACCTCGCCGACCGGCACGCTGGAGACGCGCCGCGCCGCCGTCATCGTCAACCTGCTGCCGCGCACCGAACGGGCGCTGACGCAGAAGCAGGTGGAGTACAAGGTGCAGGGCGTGCTGCGCGGCGTGCCCGACATCCGCTTCTACTTCGTCAACGAACGCGGCGACCGCGAGGCCACCGTCGGCGTGCTGGGCAAGGACGGCGACGCCGTGGCCAAGGCGGCGGCGGCGCTCGAGAACCAGATGCGCTCCGATCCGATGTTCTCCAACCCGTCGGCGCTGTCCTCCTTCGCCCGGCCGGAGATCCGCGTCACGCCGCGCCGCGACGTCGCCGCCGATCTCGGCGTATCGACGGATGCGCTGTCGCAAACCCTGCGCGTCGCCACGGTCGGCGATGCCGACAGCAACCTCGCCAAGTTCACCGACGGCGACCGGCAGATCCCGGTGCGCGTGCAGCTCGACACGGCGGCCCGCGGCAACATCGAGACGCTGGCGGCGCTGAAGGTGCCGACCGCTTCCGGCGTGCCGGTGCCGCTGTCGGCCGTCGCCGACATCGGCTTCGGCCAGGGGCCGTCGACCATCGACCGCTACGACCGCGAGCGTCTGGTCAAGGTCGGCACCGACATGATGCCGGGCTTCACGTCGGGCCAGGGGCTGGAGAAGATCAATGCACTGCCGGTGGTGAAGGATTTCCCGGCCGGCGTGCACATCCAGAACACCGACGATGCCGAGATCCAGCAGGAGATCTTCGAAGCCTTCGCCGTGGCGATGATCTCCGGCCTGACCATCGTGTTCATCGTGCTGATCCTGCTGTTCAACAGCGTGTTCCAGCCGATCACCATCCTCGGCTCCATTCCGCTGTCGATCGGCGGCGTGGTGGCGGCGCTGCTGCTCACCGGCTACGCGGTGTCGATGCCGGTGATCATCGGCGTGCTGATGCTGATGGGCATCGTCACCAAGAACGCCATCATGCTGGTCGATTTCGCCGTCGAGCGGCAGAAGCACGGGCTGAGCGAGACCGAGGCGATCATCGACGCCGGCCGCAAGCGCGCCCGGCCGATCGTCATGACCACCATCGCCATGGTGGCCGGCATGTATCCGGCGGCGCACGGCACCGGCCAGGGCGCCGAGTTCATGGCGCCGATGGCCATCGCGGTGATCGGCGGCCTGCTGGTGTCGACGGTGCTGTCGCTGGTGTTCATCCCCTCGCTCTACCTGATGATCAACCGCCTCAACCGGGCCATCGGCTGGCTGTTCGGCAAGGTCGCCGACCCCAACGAATCGGACGAGGACGAGCACGCCGAGCCGCCGCTGCCGACGCGGCCGCGTCTGGTGTCGGCCTCCGAGCCGATCGGACCGCGACCGCGGCTGCTCGGGCCGGACGGATTGCCGATCGCCGCCGAGTGAGGCTTAGCCAAGCGTCGCCGCCACCCAGGCGGCGACGGCGGCCGCCTCGGGCGGCAGGCTCTCTCCGAGGCCGCCGTGGAAGGCGTTCCAGGCGGCGGCGTTCTGCTGGCGCACGGCCGTCAACAAGGGCGTGCCGGCCAGCATCGCCCGGCCGAACAGCGAGCGGAGACCGCCGCCCTCGATCTCCGCCTTGCCGAAGCGGCTGACGACCAGCAGGTCGAGGCCGGCGTCGATCTGTCGTTCGAGGTCGGCGGCGATGTCGGCCATCGCCGAGGTGTCGAGCTTGCAGGAGATGGAGAGCGGCCCGAGGTCCTGGGCGATCGACCGGGCACCGCCGCCGCCGAGATCGACCAGCGCCATGCCCTGGCATCCCTCAGCATGGCGCGACTGAACTACGCCGCCAACCCGCGCGCCCGATGACGCTGCTGCCCGTGCGGCGCCGGCGAGCAGGGCGTCGACGTCGGTTTCGGGCGGGTAGAGGATGGCGGCCAGGCTTGTCATGTCTGTGCGTCGCTCCTTGCCGTTCCCCGAGGAGGGAATGGCAGCTTGGGAAGGCGTTCTGCATAGCGCGAAAGCCTACACCATTGACGAGCGCGCCTGTGAGAAACATCCGCGCCGCCCGGCGCATTCTCGACCTGAAAGGCCGAGGCGTCATTGTCGTTGCTGTTGAAGGCAGCGGTGGGCGCCCGCCGCACCGCCGCGTCGCCGGGAGGGCTTGCCGACGTCGCCGGCAACATCGGCTCGGTGGTGGAGCTGATTTGCTCCATCGCCGCCCGGCCCCACCGTCTCGTCCTCAATGCCATGATCGAGGCGGGCCGACGAGCGGCGGCGGTTGGACCTCTGCCGGCCCGAAGCTAATTCGGCCCGGATTGAAGCAATCCGGGCCGACTAAGCTCAAATCATTGAATCTAGGATATGTCCCGGTCAGATGAGGCTGGTCGGGACATATTCCAACGCGGACAGCTTGCTTTCGCGCATCCGCTCGACACGAGAAGTCAGCAGCCTTTCGGGCGGATGCTTCAGGCCCGGCGGGCTTTGCGGTTGGCGTAGCGCCGATCGCGCTCGGCCTTGCGCGCCGCTTCGTCCTCGAGGACGCGGGCGATGCGAGTCTTGTTGGCCAGCTCGCGCGCTTCGGCTTCCGCTCGGGCCGCCGCTGCGATGACGGCTTCGCGTTCCGCCGCTTCGGCGGCAATGCGGTTCTGTTCCTCAAGCTTTACCCGCTCGCGTGTCGCGCGGCGCGCGTCCCGCGCCTCGGCAATCGCCAGGCGCTCCGCCTGCTTGGCTTCACGGGTCGGCGCGGCGGCCTCGATGGCGGCGCGATAGGCCTGAAGCTGGGCCGCTCTGGCGTCGCTCGCGGCGCTGCGACGGTCGTTAAGGTCTTGGTTCTTGACGGCTCTCAAATCTCTGGTCCTGTATCACGTGTTGCTCGCCGGTCAGGATCTGCCGGCTCGTTTCGGCGCAGGCTGGGCTGCCTGGTCGATGCTGTCCTGCAACTCCCGGGCAAGACGCGCCTCTCGCAGCCGCAGGGTCTTCTCGTTGCGCGCCGCCGTGATGAAATCAAGCTCCTCGAAGGCGCGCCCGCGTGCAAAGAACTGCGATTGCGTCTTGCCGAAAGCGATCTCGGCCTGTTGACGCGACTTGCTGTATTGCTCGGCCATGGGAATCCTCCTGGGGTGCGACAAAGAAAAAGGCCAGGCAAGCTGCCTGACCTCGCTTGGTTTCATGTTCTCGGCAATGCCAGTACATCCGTGGTCAAGGGAGAACAGATCCCGATCAGGCCGGCTGCAGGTTGCCAGCCGACATCTTGCCCGACTTCCTGTCGGTCTCCATGTCGTAGCTGAGCTTCTGGCCCTCGACGATTTCGCGCATGCCGGCGCGTTCAACCGCCGAGATGTGGACAAACGCGTCCGGACCGCCGTTGTCAGGCTGAATGAAACCGAAACCCTTGGTGGAATTGAACCATTTAACTGTGCCAGTGGTCATGATGAACCCTTTCCCAGCATGAATGAAAATCGCAACGCAAAAAGCGTCGCGGATGGAGATAACGATGCTTTAAAGGGAGGATTCGTTCAAAACGCGATGCCAGTCGCGTCGTAACCAAAGCTCGGCAGCAAAAGATCGATGCGCTTTCAAATAGGGTTTCCGGGCCGGATAGTCAACCTTTATGTTTGATGTGCGGGGTATTTTATTCTGAACGGCACCGGCCGGGCGGGCCAAAACTTGGCTGAATTGAGATCGATTGTGTTCTCGTGGAGTGAATTCGCATTGCTCCGGCTAGCGGTCGCCGTCCGCATTTTTGCTTTCCCTTCCGGCGGCGGATGCTCTAGAACACCGGCCAAACGCAAACCCGCCCACCCGAAGGTCGATACGCCATGGCGCGCGAGTTCATCTACTACATGCACGGCACCACCAAGTCTTTCGGTGGTGGCAAGAAGGTTCTCGACAACATCAACTTGCAGTTCTACCCGGATGCCAAGATCGGCGTGCTCGGCCCCAACGGCTCGGGCAAGTCGACGCTGCTGAAGATCATGGCCGGCATCGACCGCGAGTTCACCGGCGAGGCGTGGCTCGCCAAGGGCGCCACCGTCGGCTACCTGCCGCAGGAGCCGCAGCTCGATCCTGATCTCGACGTGTTCGGCAACGTCATGCTGGGCGTCGCCAAGGACAAGGCGCTGATCGACGAGTACAACGCGCTGATGATGGACTATTCCGAGGAGAACGCCGAGAAGGCGACCAAGCTCCAGGACATCATCGACGCCAAGAACCTCTGGGACCTCGACGGCAAGGTCGAGATGGCGATGGACGCGCTGCGCTGCCCGCCGGGCGACGCCGACGTCAACACGCTGTCGGGCGGCGAGCGCCGCCGCGTGGCGCTGGCCAAGCTGCTGCTTGAAAACAACGACCTCTTGCTGCTCGACGAGCCGACCAACCACCTCGACGCCGAGTCGGTGGCCTGGCTGGAGAAGCACCTGCGCGAGTTCCCCGGCGCCGTGCTGATCGTCACCCACGACCGCTATTTCCTCGACAACGTCACCGGCTGGATCCTGGAACTCGACCGCGGCCGCGGTATTCCCTACGAGGGCAACTATTCGGCCTATCTCACCGCCAAGTCCAAGCGCCTGGAGCAGGAGGGCCGCGAGGCGGCCGCCCAGCAGCGCGCGCTGGAGCGCGAACGCGAGTGGATCGGCGCCAGCCCCAAGGCGCGGCAGGCCAAGTCGAAGGCGCGCATCAAGTCCTATGACGAGTTGCTCCGGCGCAACGAGGAGCGGCAGACGGTCACCAATGCCCAGATCGTCATCCCGCCCGGCCCGCGCCTCGGCGACAACGTCATCAAGGTCGAGGGCCTCAGCAAGGGCTACGGCGATCGCCTGCTGATCGACGACCTCAGCTTCTCGCTGCCGCCGGGCGGCATCGTCGGCATCATCGGCGCCAACGGCGCCGGCAAGACGACGCTGTTCCGCATGATCACCGGCCAGGAACAGCCGGATGCCGGCACCATCACCGTCGGCGAGACGGTGAAGCTCGGCTACGTCGACCAGAGCCGCGACGCGCTCAATCCCGACAAGACCGTCTGGGAGGAAATCTCCGGCGGCGCCGACGTCATCTACCTCGGCAAGAAGGAAGTGAACAGCCGCGCCTACTGCTCGTCGTTCAACTTCAAGGGCGGCGACCAGCAGCAGAAGGTGGGCTCGCTCAGCGGCGGCCAGCGCAACCGCGTGCACATGGCCAAGATGATCAAGTCCGGCTCCAACGTGCTCCTCCTCGACGAGCCGACCAACGACCTCGACACCGAGACGCTGGCCGCCCTTGAGGACGCGCTGGAGGATTTCGCCGGCTGCGCCGTGATCATCAGCCATGATCGCATGTTCCTCGACCGCCTCGCCACCCACATCCTGGCCTTCGAGGGGGACAGCCACGTCGAATGGTTCGAGGGCAACTTCGAGGCCTACGAGGAAGACAAGAAGCGCCGCCTCGGCGCCGATGCGGTCAATCCGCACCGGATGAAGTACAAGCCGCTGACGCGGTGAGGATAGCTTCCGGGCCGCCGGCAATGGTCGGCGGTCCGGAGGGCTCTATATTCAGAATTGCGATCGGAATAGCAGCGTCTTTTATGGCGCTCGCCGTTTGCACGTCGGTACTGCAAGGCCGCCAAACCCCCGCCCGATTTGGTGGTCGGTGCGGCATTTGAACTCGCGCTCTCCCAAGGCGAAGGCCTTTGCAATAGCTCTAGGCGCCAAGCCACAGCCGGCTATCGAAGCCGAACGGCCGCTTGCCGGCGATCGAGAAGGCGCCGGCCTCGGGATGGGCGGGATTGATCAGCAGATTGCGGCTCTCCGGCACCAGGGCCGACGGCACGTCCAGCGCGGCCGTCCGGCCGGAGGCCAGCCATTCGTCGCCGAAGGCCTGGGGATCGGCGGGCGCCGCCGACAGGCGCTCGACGGCGGGTGGCGTCGCCGCTTCGATCCGCATGAGAACGTAATCATCGGGCAGCAGCTCCGGCGGCAGGTCGAGGTGGACGCGGACCTCCAGCACGGCGAGGCTTGCCTCCAGGGCGGTGTAGACGACGGCCCGGCCGGGCGAGTTCCAGCGCCCGCCGGTGATCAGGGCGCCGTAGCCGCTGAGATCGGCGTGGACGTCGCGGGCGATGCGCCAGCAGACGAGGCTCACGCGGCGATGCCCCAGGCGATGCGGTTGAGAAGCCGCTCCACCTGGGCCGCGCCCTCGGTGGTGTCGAGGAGCGACATCGGCGACACGCCGCCGAGCGGACCGGTTTCCCGTCGCAGCCACGCCTTGGCCTTCTCCGGCGAGCCGAAGGTCTCCTCGGCGAGGGCGATGACCTTGGCGACGCGGACCAGACGATCCGACTGCTCGGCCGTCAGCATGCCCGCCTTCTTGCGCCGCGTCAGGGTCTTCCTCGGCATGACGGCGAAGTCGACTTCGGTGAGCGACATCTTCCCGGCATCGACGACATAGGCCACCGTGGCGGCCGGAAATCCGGCGCGGACGGCGGCGATCAGGTCGCCGGCGTTGCGGATGACCTTGCCGAGCGTCCGCTCGCCGCCGACGACTTCGACCACCTTGACGGCTTCGATTGACATTTCGCCCTCCTTGGGCTTTTGCCCATAATGTAGTGGCATTTGTCCCATCCGGCAATATCGAGCCGACGACCGGCTGTCATCGGCATGCGTGGCTTGGTTGGCGGCGGCTTTTGCTTTAGTCGTCTGGGCTATCTTCCGCGGCAAGCGCTGACGCACCGGCAAGAGGTTCCCATGGCCGACTGGTCGCCCGAAACCTACCTGACGTTCGAGGACGAGCGGACGCGGCCGGCCCGCGATCTTCTCAACGCCGTGCCGCTCGCCGATCCGGCATTCGTCATCGACATCGGCTGCGGGCCGGGCAACTCGACGGAGCTGCTGGTCGAGCGCTTTCCGGCGGCGCGGCTTCTCGGCATCGACACCTCGCCGGCCATGCTGGAAACGGCTCGCGCCCGGCTGCCCGGTGTCGAGTTCCGGTTGGCCGACGCCGCCGACTTCCGGCCTGACGCGCCGCCCGAACTGTTGTTCGCCAATGCCGTATTCCAGTGGTTGCCCGGCCACCTAGATCTGTTCGTCCGTCTTGTCAGTGAACTGGCGCCCGGCGGCGTGCTCGCCGTGCAGATGCCGGACAATCTCGCCGAGCCAACCCATGCGCTGATGCGCGAGGTGGCGGCGGGCGGTTGCTGGGCGGCGAAGCTCGCGGGCGCCGCCAGGGCGCCGCTGCCACCGGTCCGGACCTATTACGAGGCGCTGAAGCCGCATTGCCGTCTGCTCGACATCTGGCATACCGTCTACAATCATCCGCTCGCCGACGCGGCGGCGGTGGTCGAGTGGGTGCGGTCGACCGGCCTCAAGCCGTTCCTCGATCCGCTCGATGCGGACGAGCGGGCCGGTTTCCTCGCCGCCTACACGGCGAAGGTGACCGACGCTTATCCGCCGCTCGCCGGCGGCGGCGTGCTCCTGAGATTCCCGAGACTGTTCATCGTGGCGACGAGGTAATCATGTCCGACACTGTCACCCTCACCATCACCCGCGACGAGGCCATCGTGCTGCACGAGTGGCTGGCCCGCGTCGTCGACGACGAGAATGCCGAGGGCATCGAGGAGACGCTGGAGGACGACGCCGAGGTGTGGGCGCTCGACGCCGTGCTGATCCTCCTCGAAAGGGCGCTCGAAGAACCGCTCGCCGAGAATTTCGACAAGATCCTGAAGGGCGCCCGCAAGCGGCTTCGCGAGGCGAACGGCCCCTGGCCGTGGGACGCCGGCGGCGAGGAAGCGGCACCCTGAGAGCCTGCCCGAAACTCTACGGGGCGGGCAGCCGGCTTCGCTTTCCGCGTTTCCGGTGCTCGCGCACCTCAAGTTCGCTCCGCTGCGGTTCTCGAAACCATCGCTGCCTGCCTGAGACCACCGGGCCTCGGGTCAGGCTCCGAGGTCCGCGGACGGCACGACACCGTTGCCGGCTTGCCTCACCCTCCGGTCCATCCACTATCGTAATGTTCCTATAAGTCTTTTTCCCCATGCGCGAGCGTTGGCGGGCGGCCATGATGCCGGCCGTCCGTTCCGGCCGCATCCGGCCGCGGCGAAGAGCGACGGGAAGAGAACCATGACACCCACGGTCCTGATCACCGGCGCCAGCCGCGGCATCGGTCTGGAACTGGTCCGGCAGTATCTGATGCGCGACGCGCGCGTCCTCGCCGTCCATCGGCCGGCGCCGGCGCCACCCCCGGCGCTGGTCGCGCTCCAGGCCGGCCATCCCGATCGCATGAGGCTGATTGCCTTGGACATCGCGGCGGCTAGTTCGGTGGTCAATTTGGCGTCGCGGCTGTCGGAGCGCATCGACATCCTGATCAACAACACTGGTCTTTTGATGGCCAACGGCTTCACGCCGGGCGGCAATCCGGTCGGCGGGCGCTACCGGGCGACACTACAGGTCAACGCCACGGCGCCGTTGTTCGTGGCGCGGGCGGCGCTGTCCAACATGACGCGCGGCGGCAAGATCGCCACCATCCTGCCGATCGGCGACGTTACGAGCCTCGACCTCCTCGACCCCGATTCCCGGCAGGTCGCCAAGGCGGCGGTGGTCAAGGTGATGCAGTCGCTGGCCAGCGATCTCCGGCCGGCCGGCGTGGCGGTGGCGCTGATCCATCCCGGCGCCGTCGGCCCGTCGTCGGACGGTGGTGACGCGCCGCTCAGCCTCATCGACAGCGCCCGCGGCATCGTCGACGTCATCGACGGGCTGACGCTCGAAACGTCCGGCCGCTTCTTCGGCTACGACGGCACCATCGACGGCTGACCCCGGCAAGCGATCGCGGTTTTCGTAAAATCCTAGCGATTTCGTGAAATCCGTATCCATCTGTCGGCGCTAGTTTGGCCGTCACGCTTTTTACGGGTGGTGGCCGGAATGCTCGAAACGAATCTCGTCGACTTCAAAAGTCTTGCCCTCGATCCGTCTCCGGCTCGCAAGAACGAGTTGCTGAAGGGCGTCTCGTCGCTGTTCGCCTTTACCTCGGAGCGCTGCACGCTGGAGCAGATCGAGATCTACGACGACGTGATCACCCGTCTGTCGGAGATGGTGGAGATCGAGGCGCGCATCTTCGCCGCCGAGAAGATCGCCCCGCTGCGCCGGGCGCCGGAGCGGGCCATCCGCAAGTTCGCCCAGGACGACGCGGTGGCCGTGGCCTCGCCGGTGCTGCGCCAGTCGCCGGTGCTCAACGATCACGACCTCGCGGCCATCGCCGAGGAGAAGGGCAACGGCCATCTCAAGGCGATCGCCCAGCGCTCGGTGCTGAGCGAGCGAGTGGCCGATATCGTGGTCAGCCGCGGCGACGTCGAGGTCCGCCGCCTGATCGCCGGCAACTATGGCGCCCGCCTCGGCGAGATCGCGCTCGCCTGCATCGTGCAGCAGGCGCTCTCCGATCCGCGCACCGCCGAAATCCTCGGCCGCCGCCCGGATACGCCGGATGCCGTCATCTCGCAGGTGATCGGCAAGGCGGTGGACCAGGTGCGCTCGACGGTGATGGGCACCGCCGACGACGACCTCGAGGCCAACCTCGCCGAGGCGGCGCGGCTGGCCGAAGCGCGTCTTTCCAACTCCTACTGGCTCGGCCTCTACGATTTCGAATCGGCCTGGGAGCGCATCCGCCAGCAAGGCGGGGCGCGCATCGTCTCGGAGGCGCTGCTCTGCCAGTATGCCGTCGAGGATCGCTTCGCCGACGTGGTCGCCACCTTCGCCCTGCTCGCCGACCTCGACATGGAGGAGGCCAAGCACTGGCTGGTGCGCGTCGATACCGAGCCGTTCATCGTCATGGCGCGGGCGCTCGGCCTGCGCTTCTCCACGGCGCAGGAAATGTTGAAGTGCGGCCCGTGGAAGCACCGGCTCGACCAGTGGCAGCGCAACGACGCGCTGGCCCAGTTCCAGCAGATCGATCCGCGCGCCGCCCGCGCCCGCGTCACCGCCTCGCGCGGGATCCGGGCGATCGGCTGACCGGCGGCGGCATATCGGAACATGGCGGGACACGCCCGGCCCCTGGCCGGGCGTTTGCACGTCCTGCCGGCCGATGACCATCAAGCCTCTTGCAACGATGCGTCTTTCGACATAAACATATCTTTATGTCTATCGTGCAATTCGCCGCCCCGCCGGCGGCCTCCTTCGACGATGTGGTGTCGGTGCTGCGCAGCGCCGGCGAGCCGACGCGGCTGCGTCTCCTGGCGCTGTTGTCGCTCGGCGAGGCGACGGTCAAGGACCTGACCGAGGTGCTGGCCCAGAGCCAGCCGCGCGTGTCGCGCCACCTCAAGCTCCTGACCGAGGCCGGCCTCGTCGAGCGTCTGCCGGAAGGCGCCTGGGCCTATTATCGCCTGGTCGACGACGGGCCGGCCGCCGCGCTGGTCCGCACGCTGATCGACGGCGTCGATCCGGCCGATCCGGCCGTCGAATCCGACCGCCGCCGGCTCGACGCCATCAAGGCGGCGCACGCCGCCGCCGCCCAGCGCTATTTCGCCCGGAACGCCGTGAGCTGGGACCGTCTTCGCACGCTGCACGTCGCCGAGCATGACGTCGAAGCGGCGGTCCGCGCCGCCGTCGGCGATCGTCCCATCCACAACATGCTGGACATCGGCACCGGCACCGGCCGCATGCTGACGCTGCTCGCCGACCGCTACGGCCGCGCCGTCGGCATCGACATGAGCCACGACATGCTGTCGGTGGCCCGCGCCAATCTCGCGGCGGCCGGCATCGACAACGCCCACGTCCGCCAGGGCGACGTGACGGCGCTGTCGGTCGGTACCGGCTTCGACCTCGTCGTCATCCATCAGGTGCTGCACTATCTCGACGATCCGGCGCGGGCGTTGCGCGAGGCGGCGGCGGCGCTCGCCCCCGGCGGTCGCCTCCTGATCGTCGATTTCGCGCCGCACGACCACGAGTTCCTGCGGGCCGACCACGCCCACCGCCGGCTTGGCTTCAGCCACGAGCAGATGCGCGGCTGGATCGAGGCGGCCGGCCTCGCCTTCGACACGGTGCGCGACCTGCCGCCGGAGACGGCCGACGGCCTCACCGTGTCGCTGTTCCTCGCCGCCGACCGGCGAATGGACATGGCCGACGATCTGCGGCAGCGCATCGCCTGACGGCCTCCGACACGACACGACATTTCGGGAACATCACCATGCGGTTCAGCCACAATCTCGGCGCCCTCGACCTTGGCGTCTCCTTCGAGTTCTTCCCGCCCAAGACGGAGAAGATGGAGGAGACGCTGTGGGCGTCGATCACCCGTCTGGCGCCGCTCGGCCCCCGCTTCGTGTCGGTGACCTACGGCGCCGGCGGCTCGACGCGCGAGCGCACGCATGCCACCGTCGCCCGCCTCGTTCGCGAGACCGACCTCAAGCCGGCCGCCCATCTCACCTGCGTCGGCGCCAGTCGAGCAGAGATCGACGACGTGGTGCGCGGCTATCGCGACGCCGGCGTCCGCCACATCGTCGCCTTGCGCGGCGATCCGGCCGGCGGCCTCGGCACGGCCTACCGGCCGCACCCGGAGGGCTACGCCTCGACGACCGACCTGATCGCCGGCATCCGGGCGATCGGCGATTTCGAGATCTCCGTGTCGGCCTATCCCGAGAAGCATCCCGAGAGCCCGGACGTCGCCGCCGACATCGCCATACTCAAGCGCAAGGTGGAGGCCGGCGCGAGCCGCGCCATCTCCCAGTTCTTCTTCGACAACGACAAGTTCGAGCGCTATGTCGACCGGGTGCGGGCGGCCGGCATCGACGTGCCGATCGTGCCGGGCATTGTGCCGGTGGTCAACTTCGAGCAGTCGGCCGCCTTTGCCAGGAAGGCCGGCGCCTCGGTGCCGACCTGGCTCGCCCAGCGCTTCGAGGGGCTGGAGGACGATCCGGCGACGCGGCAGCTGGTCGCCGCCGCCGTCTCAGCCGAGCAGGTGATGGACCTGATCGATCGCGGCTTCCGCCAGTTCCACTTCTACACCATGAACCGCGCCGATCTCGTCTATGCCGTCTGCCACATGATGGGCCTCAGGGCGAAGACCGAGCCCGTTGCCGCCGTCGCCGCCGTTTCCGCCTGACCTCACGGAGGATGCCATGACCGAGCCGTCCGAGACCGAACGCCGCCTGCGCGCGCTCGCCGCCAAACGCATCCTGGTGATCGACGGCGCCATGGGCACGATGATCCAGCGCTTCCGGCTGAGCGAGGCCGATTTCCGGGGTGAGCGCTTCAAGGACTGGCCGCGCGACCTCAAGGGCAACAACGACCTGCTGTCGCTCACCCGTCCCGACGTCATCTATGACATCCACAGCCAGTATCTCGACGCCGGCGCCGACATTCTCGAAACCAACACTTTCTCCTCGACCTTCGTCGCCCAGGCCGACTACGGCATGGAGGCTTTGGCTTACGAGCTGAACCTCGAATCCGCCCGCATCGCCCGTCGCGCCTCGGACGCCGCCGAGGCGAAGGATCCGTCGCGGCCGCGCTTCGTCGCCGGCGCGCTCGGGCCGACCAACCGCACCGCCTCGATCTCGCCCGACGTCAACAACCCCGGCTTCCGGGCGATCACCTTCGACGAACTGCGCCGCGCCTATGCGGAAGCGGTGCGCGGCCAGATCGACGGCGGCGCCGACCTGATCCTGATCGAGACGGTGTTCGACACGCTCAACGCCAAGGCGGCGCTGTTCGCGACCGAGGAGGTGTTCGAGGAGAAGGGCGTGCGGCTGCCGATCTCGGTGTCCGGCACCATCACCGACCTCTCGGGGCGCACGCTGTCCGGCCAGACCGCCGAGGCCTTCTGGTACTCGGTGCGCCACGCCGGCCTTCTCTCCATCGGCCTCAACTGCGCCCTCGGCGCCCGCGAGATGCGCGCTCACGTCGCCGATCTCGCCCGCGTCTCCGACACGCTGGTCTGCGCCTATCCCAACGCCGGCCTGCCCAACGAGTTCGGCGAATATGACGAGAGCCCGGCGGCGATGGCCGAACTGGTCGGCGAGTTTGCTCGCTCGGGCCTCGTCAACATCGTCGGCGGCTGCTGCGGCACCACGCCCGACCACATCCGGGCGATCGCCGAGGCGGTGAAGGGCGTGCCGCCGCGCGTGCCGCCGGAGATCGCGCCGCGCCTGCGCCTCTCCGGCCTCGAACCGACGGTGATCGGGGTCTAGCGACCGCCCGAAGCAACCGCCTACGCGACCCCGGTGAACCGCCCAGCAGGATATTCCCAGCCATGACCGATACTCCCGCCTCATCAGCCAGCTTCGTCATGGTCGGCGAACGGACCAACGTCACGGGCTCGGCGCGCTTCCGCAAGCTGATCCGCGAGGGCGACTACCCGGCGGCGCTGGCGGTGGCGCGCGACCAGGTGGAGGGCGGGGCGACCGTCATCGACGTCAATATGGACGAGGGCCTGCTCGACAGCGAGGCGGCCATGGTCACCTTCCTCAACCTGATGGCCGCCGAACCGGACATCGCCCGCGTGCCGGTGATGGTCGATTCATCGAAGTGGACGGTGATCGAGGCCGGCCTCAAATGCCTGCAAGGCAAGGGCATCGTCAATTCGATCTCGCTGAAGGAAGGCGAGGAGGCCTTCATCCATCACGCGCGCCTCGTCCGCCGCTACGGCGCCGCCATGGTGGTGATGGCCTTCGACGAGACCGGTCAGGCCGACACCTACCAGCGCAAGATCGACATCTGCGCCCGCTGCTACCGCATCCTGACCGAGACGGTCGGCGTGCCGGCCGAGGACATCATCTTCGATCCCAACATCTTCGCGGTGGCGACCGGCATCGAGGAACACAACAACTACGGCGTCGATTTCATCGAGGCGACGCGCTGGATCCGGCAGAATCTGGTCGGCGCCCACGTGTCGGGCGGCGTCTCCAACCTTTCCTTCTCCTTCCGCGGCAACGAGCCGGTGCGCGAGGCGATGCACACCGTCTTCCTCTACCACGCCATCGCCGCCGGCATGGACTTCGGCATCGTCAACGCCGGCCAGCTCGGCGTCTACGACGACCTCGACCCGGAGCTGCGCGACCTCTGCGAGGACGTGGTGCTCAACCGCCGGCCCGACGCCACCGAGCGCCTCGTCGACGCGGCGCCGCGCTATGCCGGCAACGGCGCCAGGGAGAAGACCGTCGATCTCGCCTGGCGCTCGCTGCCGGTCGAGAAGCGGCTGGAGCACGCGCTCGTCCACGGCATCACCGAGTTCATCGTCGAGGACACCGAGGAGGCGCGGCTGGCCGTCGCCCGGCCGCTGCATGTCATCGAGGGACCGCTGATGGCCGGCATGAACGTGGTCGGCGACCTGTTCGGCGCCGGCAAGATGTTCCTGCCGCAGGTGGTGAAGTCGGCGCGCGTCATGAAGCAGGCGGTGGCCTGGCTGATGCCGTTCATGGAGAAGGAAAAGGAAGAACTCGGCATCACCGAGGATTCCTCGGCCGGTACCGTCTTGATGGCGACGGTGAAGGGCGATGTGCACGACATCGGCAAGAACATCGTCGGCGTGGTGCTCGCCTGCAACAATTTCAGGGTGATCGACCTCGGCGTGATGGTGCCGGCGCAGAAGATCCTCGACGCGGCGCGCGAGGTGAAGGCCGACCTGATCGGCCTCTCGGGCCTGATCACCCCGTCGCTTGACGAGATGTGCCACGTCGCCGCCGAGATGGAGCGGCAGGGCTTCGACGTGCCGCTCCTGATCGGCGGCGCCACGACGAGCCGCGTCCACACCGCGGTGAAGATCCACCCCAACTACACTCGCGGGCAGGCGGTCTACGTCACCGACGCCAGCCGCGCCGTCGGCGTCGCCTCGTCGCTGCTCTCGGAGCGCAAGGTGGTCTACATCGACGAGGTGAGAAACGAATACGCCCGCATTGCCGAGGATCACGCCCGCAGCCGCGAGGAGCGGCGGCGGCTCTCCATCGCCGACGCGCGCAAGAACCGCTTCTCGCCCGACTGGAGCGGCTACGCGCCGCCGAAGCCGACCTTCCTGGGCACGCGGGTGTTCGAGAGCTACGACCTCGGCGAGCTGGTGCCCTATATCGACTGGACGCCCTTCTTCTCCACCTGGGAGATGCGCGGCCGCTTCCCGCAGATCCTCGACGACGCCGTCTATGGCAAGGCGGCCCGGCCGCTCTACGAGGACGCGACGGCCATGCTGAGGCAGATGGTCGAGGAGAAGTGGCTGACGGCGCGCGGCGTCATCGGCTTCTGGCCGGCCAATGCGGTCGGCGACGACATCGAACTCTACACCGACGAGAGCCGCACCGAACGGCTCGCCGCCTTCCACGGCCTGCGCCAGCAGATGGCACGCGGCACGGCGCGGGCCAACTTCTCGATCACCGACTTCGTGGCGCCGAAGGAGACCGGCCTTGCCGACTATGTCGGCGGCTTCGCCGTCAGCGCCGGCTTCGGCGAGGACGCGGTGGCCGAGCGCTTCGCCCGCGCCAACGACGACTATTCCAAGATCCTCAGCCAGTCGCTGGCCGACCGCCTCGCCGAAGCCTTCGCCGAGCGCATGCACGCCCGCGTGCGCCGCGAGTTCTGGGGCTACGCGGCGGATGAGGCGCTGACGCCCGAGGAGATCATCGGCGAGCAGTATCGCGGCATCCGGCCGGCGCCCGGCTATCCGGCGCAGCCCGACCATACCGAGAAGGGCACACTGTTCTCGCTGCTCCAGGCGACCGAGAAGGCCGGCATCGAGCTGACCGAGAGCTATGCCATGTGGCCGGGTTCGGCCGTCTCCGGCCTCTACTTCAGCCATCCCGACAGCGAGTATTTCGGCATCGGCAAGATCGACGCCGATCAGGTGGCCGACTATGCCGCCCGCAAGGGTTGGGACATGGCGACGGCTGAAAGATGGCTGGCGCCGATCCTCAACTACGATCCGAGGCGGGCGGCGGCGGGCTGAGCGGCTCGGCGCGCAGCATGGTCATGGCGACGCTGTCGCGCCCGGCGTTCTGGGCGCGGGCGAGGCGGAAGCTGTGGCCGATGCGCTCGGCCATGGCGATGACGCCGACGGCATCCTTCTCGTCGAACGCCTGGCGCGCCGTTTCGGCGAACAGCGTCAGCCAGCGCTGGAAATGCCGGTCCTCGATATCGGGGATCAAGAGATGCGGCCGGAGCGGCCGGCCGTCGTAACGCCCCGAGCGCAGCAGCGCCGACGACCAGAAGGCGCACATCTTGTCCAAGTGGGCGGGCCATTCGTCCTTCCTGATCTCGCGGCCGAAGATGGCGGCGAGGTCCGGGTCGGCCATCACCTTGCCGTAGAAGCCATGCACCAGCGCATGGATGCTGCCCTCGTCGATCGACCCCATGGGGATGCCCTGCCGGTCGTCTGTCATGCCGATCCCTCACCTAGCGCATTTCCGGTGAAATCCGGTTCACCGGAAATGCTCTATCTCATTGTTGAGACGCAATTCCGGACGCAAAACCGGTTCCCACTTTTGCTGGAATTGCTCTAGTCCGTCAGCCCGCCTTGCCGGAGGAGACCAGCAGGTAGAGCGAGCCGAGGTAATGGGGCTGCGTCCGTAATGTGCCGTATCTGGCATCCCAGGCGCCGCTGTCAAGGTCGGCGGCGAGCGCGGCGACCGCCGCGGCGGCGTAATCGGCCGTGACGAAGCTCCAGGCCGAGCAGGCAAGACGGGCCGCCGGGTCAAGCAGCATCTCGGGACGGCCGTAGTAGGCTTCGTTGAAGCCGTCGCGGCAGTCGAAGGGGATGGGCACGGCGACGCGCTCGACCGGCGTGCCGAGACCCTCGGCAATGGCCTCGAACGGGGGATAGCGCCGCGCTTCGGTGGCGAGTACCTCCGGCGCGTAGTCGTTCAGCCAGAAGGCTGCCACTTCGAAGGGATCGCAGGTGAGGATGACCACCGGCCCGCGCGTCACCCGGCGCATCTCGCCGAGGCCGCCAGCGAGGTCCGTCCACTGGTGGATGGTGAAGGTGGCCATGGCGGCGTCGAAGCTGTCGTCGCCGAACGGCAGGCGCTCGGTCACGGCGTCGATGGCCGGCGCAAGCCGCGGCGGCCGTTGCACCCGCATGGAGGCCGACGGCTCGACGGCGGTGACCCGGCGGTCGGTCGGCTCGTAGGAGCCGGCGCCGGCACCGACGTTGAGCACTGTTTCGGCCGGGCCGAGTGCCGCCTCGATCATGGCGGCGATGCGCGGATCGGGTTGGCGATAGGCGCCATAGGAGTGTCCGATCCGGCCGTAATCGGCATCGCCGGCGCTGCCGTCCCCATGACGCATGGTCTGCCCCCTGTCACATCGTCTTCGTCATAGGGAAGCAATATGACACGGGTATGCGCAAGGGAGCGTTCGGACGGAACCGGATATCTCGGGAATCGAATGGTAGCAGCGGGCGGAATCGAACCGCCGACCTACGGGTTATGAGTCCGTCGCTCTAACCAACTGAGCTACACTGCCACGCGCCGCCGGCTGGCCGGCGGAAAGTGCGCCGATATAAGGGCGGGGGAGGCGGGCTGTCAAGCGCCAACCGACCCCGTGGCATTCCCTTTGCCGGTCGGCCTTGACCGGCTGCCGAAAGCCCGATTCCATCCGTTCATGAAGCGAATCATCCTCCTCCTTGCCGCCCTCGGGACCGTCGCCGGACTGGCCGTTTCCCCCTCCGGCGCGATGGCCGCCGACGCCGCCTTCGCCCGCTGGCTCGAAGCCAAGGTGTGGCCGGCCGCCAGGGCGGCCGGTGTCGGACGCCCGACCTTCGAGAAGGCTATCGTCGGCCTTGACCCCGACACGAGCCTGCCGGACCTGAAGGCGCCGGGCGGCGACGCCTTCCAGGCTGAGTTCCACAGCCCCGCCGCCTATCTCGCCGACGGCAAGCTCGATGCGCTGTCGGCCGGCGCCCGCAAGCGGCTCGCCGCCCATCGGCCGCTGCTCGACCGCGTGGCGCGGGCGACCGGCGTGCCGGCCGGCATCCTGCTCGCCGTCTGGGGCAAGGAATCGGCCTTCGGCACGGCCACAATCGAGAAGGATGCCATCCGCACGCTGGCCACCCAGGCCTACATGGGCTCGCGCCGCGCCGAATTCTTCCCTGAACTCGTGGCGGCGCTCCGCATCCTGGAGGAAGAGCATATCGGCCGGGCGGCGATGAAAAGCTCCTGGGCAGGCGCGCTCGGCCAGCCGCAGTTCATGCCGACCAAGTTCCTCACCGACGCCGTCGACGGTGATGGCGACGGCCGCCGCGACATCTGGACCTCGACGCCCGACGTGCTGGCCTCGATCGGCCATTTCCTGCGGGCGCGCGGCTGGCGGGCCGGCCTGCCGTGGGGCGTCGAGGTGAAGCTGCCGCCGTCGGTGCCCTGCACGCTTGAGGGACCGGACCAGGGCCAGCCGCTTGCCGCCTGGGCGCGAGCCGGCGTGACGCGCGCGGACGGCCGGCCGCTCACCGTCACCGACGTCGGGCCGGTCGGGCACCTGTTGATGCCGGCCGGGCGGATGGGGCCGGCGTTTCTGGTGTCGGATAATTTCTATGTGCTGAAGGCTTATAACGAATCCGACGTCTATGCCCTGACCATCGGCATGGTGGCCGACCGGATCGGCAAGGCGGAAAGGATCCGGGGCGGTTGGGGCAAGGTCGGCGGCTTCACGCGCGCCGACGTCCGCGCCGTGCAGCGGCGGCTCGAAGGCATGGGCCACGATGTCGGCACGGCCGATGGCCTTGTCGGCTTCCGCACTCGCGTTGCCATCGGTCGCTGGCAGGCGGCGAACGGGCTTGCCGTCATCTGCTATCCCGACAAGGCGGCGATCGCCGCCCTGAAATGAGAAAGGGGCGCCGAAGCGCCCCCGTCCCTGTCGTCGCAGCGGCCGTCAGGCGGCCGGCCTGATCTCGATGCGCTTGCTGGTCTTGGGCTGGTCGGGCGACCGCGGCACCGTCACCTTCAGGACGCCCTTGTCGAACTCGGCCGCCACCTTGTCGCGGTCGGGCGCGAACGGCAGGGCGAAGCGGCGCATGTAGGTGCCGCTGCGGCGCTCGACCAGATGATAGCGGCGCTTGTCGTCCTTCTCCTCACGGTCGACCTTGTGCTCGGCCCTGAGGGTGAGGATGTCGTCCTCGATATCCAGCTCGATCTCCTTGGGATCGATGCCCGGCAGTTCGGCGGTGAACTCCAGGCCGGCATCGGTTTCGACGACGTCGACGCGCGGACTCAGCACGCTCTCGTCGGCCAGCGTCGGCAGACCCCAGCCGCGGGTGAAGCTGTCGAACAACTGGTCCATCTCGCGACGCAGACTGGTGAACGGCTCGTCGTGGGTGCGAGAAGGAGCCGCTCCGCGCCCGAATGGCATCAGGGATTTCTTGTCCATGGCTAACTCCTCGTCTCAAGAAGAGAAGCCCGGGCGGATGCCTCTCGGCAGTCCGCTCGGGCTCCGCTAAGTGACTCCCTTCATATGGGGAGCGGGCGGCGTGGAATGAAGACCCGGACGGCCGCGCGGCGCCGGTAATCAGTGGTTTTCCGCCATCTCGACGACGGCATCGACTTCGACGCCGGCTCCGAAGGGCAGCGACGGGCAGGCAACGGCCGAGCGCGCGTGTCGTCCGGCGTCGCCGAAGACTTCGACGAACAGGTCCGATGCGCCGTTGATCACCTTGGGCTGGTCGGTGAACGACTGGGTGCTGTTGACGAAGCCGCCGAGGCGGACGATGCGGCGCAGGCGGGCGAGATCGCCGACGGCCGCCTTGATCTGGACGATCAGGTTGATGGCGCACAGCCTGGCGGCGGCATAGCCCTCCTCGATCGTCAGGTCGTCGCCGAGCTTGCCGACGCAGGCAAGGCGCCCGTCCTTGATCGGCAACTGGCCCGACAGATAGAGCAGGCTGCCGGCGGTTACGCTGGGGAGATAATTTGCCGCGGGCAGCGTTGCCTCGGGCAGCACGATGCCGAGCGCCGCCAGGCGCTGTTCGGGGGAGGTCATGGCCGGATTCTCCTTGGAACTGCGGGCGTGAAGCCGCCGGGCCTCGTTGGCCGAGAGCCCGGCGGCCCGCACCTTAAGCTGCGATCTTGTCTTCGGCCTTCGTCTGGCCGACGCGGCTGTTGCGGGCGCCGTAGACGGCGTAGATGGCGAGGCCGATCAGGCTCCACACGGCGAAGCGGACCCAGGTGGCGGCCGGCAGGCCGGACATGATGTAGAGGCTCGACAGCATGGCCAGCGGCACGACGATCTTCGGCGCCGGGCAGCGGAACGGCCGCTTCAGGTTCGGCTGCGTCCTGCGCAGCACCAGCACGCAGCCCGTCGCCACGGTGAAGGCGAACAGCGTGCCGATGTTGCACATCTCGGCAACCAGTCCGATCGGCGTGAAGCCGGCGATACCCGCCACGGTGAGGCCGACGATCAGCGTGATGATGTGCGGCGAGCCGTATTTCGGATGCACCTTGCACAGTGCGGGCGGGATCAGGCCGTCGCGCGACATGGCGAAGAAGGCGCGCGTCTGGGCGTAGATCATCACCAGACAGACGGTGGTCAGGCCGGCGATGGCACCGGTGCCGACGAGGGCGGAGCCGAAATTGTAGCCGAGCTTGCGCAGCACGAAGGTGACGGGCTCGGCGGTGTTCAGCTCGCCGTAGGGCACGACGCCGGTCAGCACGCAGGACACGGCGATGTAGAGCACGGTGCAGATCAGCAGCGACACGATGATGCCGATCGGCATGTCGCGCTGCGGGTTGCGGGTCTCCTCGGCAGCGGTGGCCAGCGAGTCGATGCCGAGGTAGGCGAAGAAGATGATCGAGGCGCCCGCCGAGATGCCGGCAACGCCGTAGGGCAGGAACGGCGTCCAGTTGGTGGCGTCGACCTTCGGCCCGGCCAGCAGCAGGAACAGGAAGATGGCGGCGAGCTTGACGCCGACCAGCCAGCGGTTGACCGTGGCGCTTTCCTTGACGCCGCGCACCAGCACGAAAGTGATGAACAGCACGATCAGCACGGCCGGCAGGTTGACGATGCCGCCGTCGTAGGGAACGGCGGTTATGGCCTGCGGCAGCTCGACGCCGGCCGATTTCAGGATGCCGACGAAATAGGCCGACCAGCCACCGGCGACGGCGCTGGCGCCGACCGAGTATTCGAGAATGAGGTTCCAGCCGACCAGCCAGGCCAGCAGCTCGCCGCCGGCGACATAGGTGTAGGTGTAGGCGCTGCCCGCCGCCGGAATGGACGACGCCAGTTCCGAATAGGCGAGGCAGATGAAGATGCAGGCGATCGACGACAGCGCGAACGACAGCATGATGCCGGGGCCGGCGAAATTGGCCGCCGCCACGCCGGTCAGCACGAAGATGCCGGTGCCGATGATGACGCCGATGCCCATCATGACGATATCGGTGGCGCCGAGCGCCCGCTTCAGCGAGTGGTTCTCCACCTCCCGATGCAAGAGGTTGATATCCTTGGTCCTGAAAATGTTCATGTTTCCTCCCGATGGCACAGCACCGGTCCGTCCTCTTCGGACCATGCGGCGTCCCCTGTTGTTGGCGATGAGCGTTTCCTTCTCCCGGTCCGGCCCAGGCCGGCGGGCTCCCCTGGCGCATTGACTGGAAGCGCCCGGAAGAGGGTGATTCTCCTCCGGGCGCGGGTGATCAGGCCTTGGGCTGGAAGCGCGCGGTGAAGAAGCGCAGCAGCTTAGGCTCGTAGACCATGTCGAGGCCCCTGATCGTCTCGCGACGCTTGTACAGCGACACCGCGGCGTCGGCTACGATATCGAGATGCGAGTAGGTGTAGACGCGGCGGGGAATGGTGAGGCGCACCAGCTCGAGCTTGGGATGGTGGTTCTCGCCGGTCTTCTTGTCGCGGCCGGCCGAAACGATGCCGCGCTCCATCGACCGGACGCCGCTCTCGATGTAGAGTTCGGCCGCCAGCGTCTGGGCCGGGAAGTCGTCCTGCGGAATATGCGACAGGAAGGCGCGGGCATCGAGGAACACCGCGTGTCCGCCGGTCGGCCGGACCACCGGAACGCCGCCGTCCTTGAGCTTCTCGGCCAGGTATTCGCACTGGCTGATGCGATGGTGGATGTAGTTGTAGTCGACCGACTCGACGATGCCGCGCGCCATGGCCTCCATGTCGCGGCCGGCCAGGCCGCCGTAGCTCGGCATGCCCTCGAACAGCACCACCAGTTCGCAGGCCCTCTGGTAGAGTTCGTCGTCGTTCATGCACAGGAAGCCGCCGATGTTGACCAGGCAGTCCTTCTTGCCGCTCATGGTGCAGCCGTCGGCGTAGCTCATCATTTCCTTCAGGATTTCGGCGATCGTCCTGTCGGCGTATTCCTTCTCGCGCGTCTTGATGAAGTAGGCGTTCTCGACGCAGCGGGTGGCGTCGAACATCACCTTGATGCCGTTCCTGGAGCAAAGCTCGTGGACGGCGCGCATGTTGGCCATGCTGACCGGCTGTCCGCCGGCGAGATTGACGGTGACGGCAAGGCAGACGTAGGGGATCTTGTCGGCCCCGACCTCATCGATCAGGCGGCTGAGCTTGCCGATGTCGATGTTGCCCTTGAACGGCAGCTCGCGCTGGGAATCGTGGGCGTCGTCGATGATGATGTCGACGAAGTTGGCGCCGTTGCGCTCCTGATGGGCCCGCGTCGTGGTGAAGTACATGTTGCCCGGCACATAGTCGCCGGGCTTGATGCAGAGCGACGACAAGAGGTTCTCGGCGCCGCGGCCCTGATGGGTCGGAACGACGTGCTTGAAGCCGTAGTATTCGCGCACGACCTCCTGCAGGTGGATGAAGTTGCGGCTGCCGGCATAGGCCTCGTCGCCGAGCATCATGCCCGCCCACTGGTTGTCGCTCATGGCCGAGGTGCCGCTGTCGGTCAGGAGATCGATGTAGCACTGGTCGGAGCGCAGCAGGAAGGTGTTGTAGCCGGCTTCCGCCATGAACCGTTCGCGTTCGGAGCGGCTGGTGACGGCGATCGGCTCGACGACCTTGATCTTGTAGGGTTCGGCAACGTAGTGCTTGTCCATAGCGTTTCTCCTGTCTTGGCTTGTTGTCGGAATACTTCGGAAATTTGGGTGCAAGCACCCGGCCCGGACCGCGACGATCCGGGGGAAAAGGCGTTCTGTGGTTGAATGATCGCCGGTCAGATGTCCGAGTTGATCAGCGAGGCGATGGCGCCGATATCGGCGACGACGAGATCGTGGCCGCGTTCTTCCAGCAGCCCCCGCCGCTTGAGGTCGCCGATGGCGTTGGAGACGGTGACGCGGTGCAGGCCGAGCAGTTCGGCGATCACGCTGT
Organism: Pleomorphomonas koreensis DSM 23070; assembly: GCF_000425185.1. Lineage (GTDB taxonomy): Bacteria > Pseudomonadota > Alphaproteobacteria > Rhizobiales > Pleomorphomonadaceae > Pleomorphomonas > Pleomorphomonas koreensis. The sequence continues at coordinate 73,382 of NZ_AULH01000016.1, read as the reverse complement.
GCGACAGCGAGATCTGCGGCGAGTTGCGCGACAGGCAGAGACCGTAGAGGAAGCGGCATATCCGGCGATGGGCGCTGAGGAACGTGCTCTCCTCGACCTGCGTCGACATGATGTAGCTCTTGGTGGCGAGGTTGGTCAGCAGCGCCTCGCCGAGGTCCGGATGGTCGACCAGCAGCCGGTCGACGACGTTGCTTCTGGAGAACTCGTAGGCCACGCAGTCCTCGACGGCGTCGATGTGATGGGTGTTCCTTTGCCCGGCGAACAACGCCGCCTCGCCGAGAATGCTGCCGGGACCCATGAACCAGAGCGTCCGCTGCACGCCCTCGGCGCTGGTGGCCGACACCTTGATGACGCCCTCGCGGATCAGGAAGATGCCGGTCACGTCATCGCCGGGCCGCTGGATGCAGGTCTTGCCCTTCCAGAGCACCTTGCGTCCGAGATGCAGGGCCTTCTCCCACATCTCCTGGTTCTGGAACTCCATCCACGGCACGATGGGAGGAGGAGGCGTGGCAGTTCCCTCGGCTTTTGTCATTTCATTGGGTCCGAACTGGATCAAACGGTTCCGATCCGCGTTGAAGCTGGTTCTACCGTCGAGATGGGCCAAGTTCAGTAGCGGTCACTACAGGTTTGTCGCTTTTTGGGGATTTGCGACCAAGGTCGATCGGTGAAGATGCTTATCAACCGCGCCGTTCGGCCGGGAAGCGGTGCCGGGCGGACCGGCGTCCGCCCGTCCGGTCGGCCATCGGGACGGTGAGCGCCGGAAAGTGTCGTGCCGACAGCGCGCGAAAGTCTCTGTAAGTATTTGATGAGAAAAGAATTTCAAAAAGCGGGAGCCGGTCTTGCGCCGGGGGACGCCTGGACAGGGAAATGCTCCGACAAATGCAGAACACCGACAACCGACCGCCCGTTTGCCGCGAGCGATCAGGTGTCGGCGTTGTTGCGCGTAGCGTGCGGTGCGGACGGCCCGAGGCCGTTTCGCTCCGGGTTGCTGTCTGTCGCCCTCAGGCGATTGTCGTCGTCATTCGGCGACGGCCGGCACCGCGCCCTGGTGATGCGGCTGGAACAGCCGGCCGCGCTCGGTCCAGACGACGATCAGCAGCGTCACGCCGGAGGCGGCGAGGAAGCCGGCGGAGAGCGGCACCACCGTGCCGTCGAAGGACTGGCCGATCAGCGCGCCGCCGATCGTGCCGACCAGCGTGGTGAAGGCGCCGATCAGCGAGGAGGCGGTACCTGCCACCTCGCCGAGCGGGTCGAGGGCCAGGGCGTTGTAGTTGGAGATGGCGATCGAGAAGAAGAACTGCATCATCACCATCAGCGCCATGAACAGCCAGAGCGGCGGCAGGCCGTTCCAGGCATGGGCGACGGTGAAGAAGACGATCGTCAGCGCGAAATGGATGATGTGGCCGCCGTGCGACAGGCGGTGCATGCCCCAGGCGCGCACCAGGCGGCTGTTGACGAAGGCGGCGACGCCGCCGGTGATCGCCACCGAGGCGAAAGCCAGCGGGAACAGCGTGCCGAGGTGATAGCCGTCCGAGCCGAGGATCTGCTCGGCCGAGCCGATGAAGCCCATCAGCATGGCGAACAGCAGGCCGATCGCCAGCGAATAGCCGACCGCCTCGCGGTTGGTGACGCAGATGCGCGCCGCCTCGAGGATCGACCGCACCGACAGGGAGCGACGGAACTCCGGATGCAGCGTCTCGGGCATGCGGACGTAGAACCACAGGCCAACGGCGATCGACAGGGCGGCCATGGTGGCGAAGATCGACCGCCAGCCGGCGGCGGCCAGCAGCAGGCCGCCGAAGGTAGGCGCCAGCACCGGCACGATCATGAACACCATCATGGTGAAGCTCATGACGCGGGCCATCTCGCGGCCGGCATAGCGGTCGCGCACGATGGAAATGGCGATGACGCGCGCCGCGGCGGCGCCAATGCCCTGCAGGACGCGGGCGGCTAGGAGGTGGTCGAAGTCGGAGGCGAGCGCCGAGACGATGGCGCCGACGATCAGGATGGCGAGGCCGATGATGACCAGCGGCCGGCGGCCGTAGACGTCCGACAGCGGCCCGTAGATCACCTGGGCGACGCCGAAGCCGATCATGTAGGCGTAGACGACGAGCTGCAACTCGTTGGCGTCGGCCAGCGCGTAGCTGGCGCCGATGGCCGGCAGGGCCGGCAGCATGGTGTCGATGGCGAGCGCCGTCAGGCCCATCAGGGCGGCGATGAGGGCGACGGTCTCGGCAAAGCCGGGACCCTGGCGAACCGGCTGGCCGGTCGAGGTCTGCATGGCGGAACCTAAATGCTGGGTGCAGGACCCGGAGAATGCCGGGACGCGCGAGATGAAACTCACGGCCTGCCTAGAGGTGTCTTGTAGCGGTTCAGAGCCGGCAAGGCCAGCCCGAACGGCCCAGGTCAGCAAAATTTGATCGGGAAACTGCGTAAGACGAAGGGATGAACTCGGGGAGTCATTCAGTCACTCGGCGTCCCGGACAGCAGCGCGAGTTTGTCACGGGTTTGGGGCGCCAGGGCGCGCCTCTGTCCGGAGGGGCATCGTGTCATGATGGATCATGATGCCTCAAGACGCGCCCAGGCGGCTCAATCGTCCGAGTAGGGCGCGATGGAGCCGGTGATGTCGGTCGGCGCGTAGCCCTGGACGGGTTGGGCGCCGACGCTCCAGCCGATGTTGCCGGCGCCGGTGGGCGGCGGTACGTAGTCGCCCTGTCCGACCGGCGTGCAGATGTAGCCGGGCGGGCAGTTGGCCGGCTGGACGACCGGCGCCGGCTGGTAGACGGGTTGCGGCGGCTGATAGACGGGTTGCGCCGTCTGGTAGGCCGGGTTGCCGACCGGCGCCGGCGGCAGCGGCGCATCGAAGCCCGGAGTGCCGGCGGCGTAGGTCGGGGCGGGCGCCGGCTGGGCGGCCGGCCACACCGGATTGGCCGGCAGGTTGCTGGCCATCGGCAGGTTCTGGTCGGGCGTGAACATCGGCGCGCCGCGCGGCGGCACGTCCGGATGCGGCTTGCAATAGCGATAGGTGCCGGCGTTGTTGTGCCGGGCGAGGTCGAGGTGCAGGTGGTCGTCGTGCGAGCGGTCGGCGCCGGGGCCGAGCACGGTGGTGAAGGCGCCGCAGGCGCCGCGCGCCACCTCGCGCAGGAAGGCGCGGTCGGTGGCGTTGCCGTACCAGCCCTTCTTGACGGTGACGGTGTAGCCGTTGGACAGCACGACGCCGGCAAAATCGAAGGCGTTGGCGAAGGCGTGCTCGGAGAGGCGGGCGCCGGCGACATTGTTGCGCGACCGGCAGTTGTAGGTGCCGAAATTCCTGATCTCGACCACCGGCAGGCCGTAGCGGGACAGCGCCGCCGGCATGACGCTCTCGGCCACCCAGCGTTCGAGCGCCGCCGTCATCGGGCAGGACAGCACCAGCGAGCGCGAGCCGAGGCTGATGGTGCCGTCCTCAAGCGCCTTCACCTTGAGCGGCCGGTCGATGCCGCAGATGCCCTTGCCCTCGACGGCCCTGGCCGGCTGGATCAGCGGCGACAGCTTGACGAGGTTGCGGGCGTAGCAGGCGGCTTCCGCCTGGGCGCGCCAGGGCTCGCGCTCCTCGGATTCGAAGAAGCCGCAGCCCGCCAGAGCGGCGGACAGCACCAGGGAAAGAAGACCGGACGCGATACGAAATGGCCTCATGGCGCCAAGATTAGCGCCGAGGGCTTAAGCGCCGGTTTACGTTAACCGCTGTCTCAGATGGCGCTCACCGTCTTCAGGCGCACCTTCGGGTGCACCTCGGCCTGGCTCATCACCGTGGTATGGGCGCGGAAGCGTTCGACGATGGAGCGGACGAAGGGCCGATTCATCGGGCTGGTCATCAGCACCGGCAACTCACCCTTCTTGGCCGCTTCCTCGAACTGGTCGCGGACGGCAGCGACGAATTCCTGCAACCGGCTGGGCGCCATGGCCAGACGCCGGTCTTCGCCCTCGCCGACCACGCTCTCGATGAACGCCTGCTCCCAGGCCGGCGACAGGCTGATCAGCGGCAGGTAGCCGCCGGGCGCCATGTTGGCGGCGCAGATCTGGCGGGCGAGGCGGGCGCGGACGTGCTCGGCGATGGTCTGGGTCGAACGCGAGATGGACAGGCCCTCGGCAATGCCCTCGAGGATGGTGCCGAGGTCGCGGATCGATACGCGCTCGGACAGGAGGAGTTGCAGGATGCGCTGGATGCCGGAGACGGTGATCTGGCTCGGCACGATCTCGTCGATCAGCTTGGCCTGGTCGGACGGCACCTCGGACAACAGCTTCTTGACGTCGGCGTAGGACAGCAGCTCGGAGACGTTGGTCTTCAGCGTTTCCGAAAGATGCGTCGAGAGCACGGTGGCCGGATCGACGACGGTGTAGCCGCGGATCGCCGCCTCCTCGCGCAGCCGGCCATCGACCCAGGTGGCCGGCAGGCCGAAGGTGGGTTCGGTGGTCTGGGTGCCGGGAATGGTGACTTTGCCACCCATCGGGTCCATGACCATGTACTGGCCGGGGAACAGCGTGCCCTTGCCAGCATCCACCTCCTTGATCTTGATCACGTATTCGTTGGCGCCGAGCTGCACGTTGTCGAGCAGGCGCACCGGCGGCATGATGTAGCCGAGGTCGGCGGCGATCTGGCGGCGCAGCGCCTTGATCTGGTCGGACAGCTTCTCGCCGCCCTTGCCGTTGTCGTTGATCAGCGGCAACAGGCCGTAGCCGAGTTCGACGCGCAGGTCGTCCATCTTGAGGGCGGTGGCGATCGGCTCCTCGGCCGGCGGCGGGGGCGGCGCGTCGGCTTCCGCCTGGGCCACGACGGCGGCGATCTTCCGCTTGGCGTTCTCGCGCTTGGCCCAGACGGCGAGGCCGCCGGCGCCGGCGCCGAGTGTGGCGAACGGCAGGAAGGGCAGGCCGGGCAGCAGCGACAACAGCCCCATGACGGTGGCCGAGAGGCCGAGAGCGGCCGGATAGCCGGTGAGCTGGCCGCTGAGCGCCTTGTCGGCCGAGCCGGAGACGCCCGCCTTCGACACCAGGAGGCCGGCGGCGGTGGAGACGATCAGCGCCGGAATCTGACTGACCAGGCCGTCGCCGACGGTGAGCACCGTGTAGGAATGGCCGGCTTCGGCGAGCGTGATGCCCATCTGCATGGTGCCGATGATGATGCCGCCGATGACGTTGATGAAGGTGATCAGCAGGGCGGCGATGGCGTCGCCGCGCACGAACTTGGAGGCGCCGTCCATGGCGCCGAAGAAGGCGCTTTCCGCTTCGAGGTCCTTGCGCCGCTTTCTCGCCTCGTCCTCCTTGATCAGGCCGGAGGACAGGTCGGCGTCGATGGCCATCTGCTTGCCCGGCATGGCGTCGAGGGTGAAGCGGGCGGCCACCTCGGCGATGCGGCCCGAACCCTTGGTGATGACCACGAAGTTGACGATGATCAGGATGCCGAAGACGATGATGCCGATGACGAAGTTGCCGCCCATCACGAAGCCGCCGAAGGCCTCGATGACGTGGCCGGCGGCGTCGGTTCCCTCGTGGCCGTGGCTGAGGATGAGGCGCGTCGAGGCGAGGTTGAGCGCCAGTCGCAGCATCGTCGAGATCAGGAGGATGGTCGGGAAGGCGGTGAACTCCAGCGGCGTCTGGATGAACAGCGCCGTCATCATGATCAGCACCGAGAAGATGATCGACACCGCCAGCATGAAGTCGAGCAGCATCGCCGGCATCGGCAGGATCAGGATGACCATGATCAGCATGATGCCGACGGCGAGGCCGATGTCGCCGCGGAAGATCGTCGAGCGGATGTCGGCGCGCGTCGGTACACTGAGGCCGAAGGGCAGCGAGGGCGATGCCGCGGACGGCTCTGAAGTGATGTCGCTCAAGGAGGTCGTCCCCGGTTCGTCGCCGCGACGCGCATTGCGCCACCCGGCAGAATTTGCCGACCGCATGGTTAACGGGTGGTTAACGCGGGAGGCGATGTCCCCTGAGGCATGCCGCTTCGGCGTGACGTTGTCGCCGGTGCGGATTGTGTCGGCGGCACGGCAAATGAGTGGCGGAAATTGGAAGAATAACGCCCGCCGAATAGTTCGATCTTCTTATGAGGGCGTTTTCTGCCATTCACAACTTTTGAGGGCATGTTCCGAAAAGCGGCCGATTTCCAAACAGGTTGGCCTCCGGCGGAAACTGGAGTGTGGAAAGAGAGATTTGAAAAGTCCATCTTTCGCCCAATGGCCTATTGAAAATCAAAATGACCATTATTTCTTTTGCTTGAAACGTATAAATCAAGTTTTATAAAGTTAATTTTTGTGCGACGGAATATAAATCTATCGGCTTCGCGACTTCTAACGAAGTAAAAACGAGGTTGCCTCGGGAATATCGATCTATATACTGCCGGAGCGCGCTCGGCAGTGGCGGGCGCGTCGACGAATGACTGAACGCCCAGTTCCATCGGCAAGGCGCCCCGCTTCTGGAGGTTCGGGGTCGTGGGCTGTTTCATCATTCGCAACGACCGAAACGCGAAGCCCGGAGATCATGATGAAACAGCTTCTCGCGACCACGTTTTTTGTTGCAGTGTCGACTTCCCTGGTACCGGCGTTCGCGGCGGACGGCACCTGCGGACGCGTCACCATCGCGAACATGAACTGGCAATCCGCCGAACTCATCGCCTGGATGGACAAGGCGATCCTCGAGAACGGCTACGGCTGCGACGTCGACCTGGTGCCCGGCGATACCCAGCCGACCTTGACTTCGATGGCCGAGAAGGGCGAGCCCGACATCGCGCCCGAAGCCTGGATCAACGCCATGCGCGAAACGCTCGACGCGGCGGTCGACGAAGGCAAGCTCGTCTATGCCGTCGAGGCACTCGGCGAGGGCGGCGTCGAGGGCTGGTGGATTCCCGATTATGTCGCCGAGGCCCATCCCGACATCAAGACGATCGACGACGCGCTGAAGCATCCCGACCTGTTCCCCGATCCCGAGGATCCGTCGAAGGGCGCCGTCCACAATTGCCCGTCGGGCTGGAACTGCCAGATCACCACCGGCAATTTCTTCAAGGCCTATGACGCCGCGAACCGGGGCTTCAGCCTGATCGACACCGGTTCGGCCGCCGGCCTCGACGGGTCGATCGCCAAGGCCTACGAGCGCAAGCAGCCCTGGCTCGGCTATTACTGGGCGCCGACCTCCATTCTCGGCAAGTATCACCTCGTCCGGCTGGACTTCGACGTGCCCTATGACGAGGCGGAATGGAATTCCTGCACCTCGGTGGCCGACTGCGCGTCGCCCAAGAAGAACGCCTGGGCGAAGTCCGAGGTGTTCACGGTGGTCACCAAGCGCTTTGCCGACGAAGCCGGCCCCGCCTACGACTACATCAAGACCCGGTCCTTCCCGACCAACGATCCGGTCAACGAGATGCTGGCCTGGATGGCCGACAATCAGGCGACCGGCGAGGAGGGCGCACGCTACTTCCTCAAGGAAAAGGCCGACATCTGGACCAAGTGGGTCCCGGCCGAGGTCGCCGAAAAGGTCAAGGCGGCGCTCTGAATCCGCCGGAAGCCGGGCGTCCGGCTTCCGCTTTTGCCGCACAGTCCGAATTCCGGTGAGACCGCGACGCGGCGGCGCCTTCGGCGCCCCGCCTTTCCCTCGCATCGGCCGCCGTCCGCTTCCAGGCGCGGCGCCACCGGCATTCGACCCCGCAAGGAGATATCGAGCGCATGTCGTTCTTCGACGGTTTTCCGGTGATGGAAGCCGACACCCTCACCGCTCTCAAGAAAGCCATCGACGGTGGCTTCCGCGCCTTCACGCGCGAATTCGGCGCCACCGTCGAAGACTTTTTCCTGCCGCTCCGGTCGTTCCTGATCTTCGTCGAGCGGCTCCTGGTGACCACGCCCTGGCCGGTGGTACTGCTGGTGATCGCCGGCCTCGTCTATCTGGCCAGCCGCAGCCTGCGCCTCGTCGCCGGCGCCGTCGTCGCCCTGATGGCAATCGGCTATTTCGGCATGTGGGAAGACACCATGCGCACGCTGGCGATGATCGTCGTGGCGACGCTGATGTCGGTGGCGATCGGCATTCCCCTCGGCATCCTGATGGCCTGGTCGGCGCGGGCGCGCGCCGTCCTCCTGCCGGTGCTCGACGTGATGCAGACCATGCCGAGCTTCGTCTATCTCATTCCCGTGGTGATGCTGCTCGGCATCGGCAAGGTGCCCGGCCTGATCGCCGTGGTGATCTACGCGGCGCCGCCGATCATCCGCCTCACCAACCTCGGCATCCGGCTTGTCGACAAGGACGTGCTGGAAGCCGCCGACGCCTTCGGCGCCTCGGCCTGGCAGAAGCTCGGCAAGGTGCAACTGCCGCTGGCGCTGCCGACCATCATGGCCGGCATCAACCAGACGATCATGGCGGCGCTGTCCATGGTGGTGGTCGCCTCGATGATCGGCGTGCAGGGGCTCGGCCAGCCGGTGCTGAAGGCGATCGCCAACCAGTATTTCACGCTCGGCGTGTTCAACGGCTTCGCCATCGTCGGCATCGCCATCATCTTCGATCGTACCAGCCAGGCGTTCGGCCGCCGGCTCCAGAAGCATCGCGAGGCCGAACATGCCTGAGTCCCGGACCTCGATCGAAATCCGCAATGTCTACAAGCTGTTCGGGCCGTATCCCGATCGCTTCATCGAGGCCGTCCGCGACAGCGGCATGAACAAGGCCGAACTCCTCGAACGGCACAATCACGTGCTCGGCCTCAGCAACGTGTCGCTCGACATCGAGGCCGGCCACATCCAGGTGATCATGGGCCTGTCGGGCTCGGGCAAGTCGACGCTGATCCGTCACATCAACCGGCTGATCGAGCCGACCGCCGGCGAGGTGATCGTCGGCGGCACCGACGTGCGGGCGCTGAGCCCCAGCGAGTTGCGCGCCTTCCGCCGGACCAGCGCGGCCATGGTGTTCCAGAAGTTCGCACTGCTGCCGCACCGCACCGTGCTCGGCAACGTGGTGTTCGGGCTGGAGATCCGCGGCGTGCCCCGCGAGGCGCAGATGGAGACGGCGCGGCGCTGGATCGACCGCGTCGGTCTCGCCGGCTTCGAGGACAAGTATCCCAGCCAGCTCTCCGGCGGCATGCAGCAGCGGGTGGGCCTGGCGCGGGCGCTCGCCAACGACGCGCCGATCCTGTTGATGGACGAAGCCTTCTCGGCGCTCGATCCGCTGATCCGTCTGGACATGCAGGCCATCCTGCTCGACCTGCAGGCCGAGGTCAGGAAGACCGTCGTCTTCATCACCCATGACCTCGACGAGGCGCTGAAGATCGGCGACCGCGTCGCCATCATGCAGGACGGCGAACTGGTGCAGCAGGGCAGGCCGGAGGATATCGTGCTGTCGCCGGCCACCGCCTATGTCGAGGACTTCGTCCGGCACGTCAATCGCGGCCGCGTCGTCAAGCTGTCGGCGCTGGCGAGGCCGGAATCCGGGGCGCCGGCCGCCCTCAGGCTGCCGGCCGCGTTGCCGCTCGCCGATGCGGCGCTGCGTCTCGTCGAGGCCAGACTGTCGTTCGCCGACGTCACCGACGGCAACGGCGCCGTTGTCGGGCGGGTCGATCTCGATGACGTCGTGAGGACGCTTGCCCGTTCCACCGGCGAGACGGCCGGCAGCAACGGTCCGCCGGCCCGGCTGGCCGGCTGAGGAGGTCGCCGGCGCTTTGACAACGCCCGGCCCGGCGGGTATTTTCCCAATTCCTCAGCTCAGGAGGCTTTATGCCCCGGTAAGGCGGGGAGGCCAGAGTGCCTCCCCTCGCAAGATCGCTCCACCGTTGACGCCCGCCGGTGTTGCGCGGGCGCCTGGAGGCTTGCGCTTTCTCCAATTCCGACATCATCGCGCCGGGGCATCGCCTGCCCGCGGCCGAAATTGGAAAGCCTACCGCAATGGCACGGGACTATTCCCGCTTTCTGCCGCCCCTTCCGGGCGGCCCGAGACTATACGCGCCGACCTCGCTCGAACGGCTCGGCTGGCAAGCCTTCTTCGCCCAGCAGGTGAGCGTCGACGAACTTGCCCGGATGCCGCCGGCGCGCGTCATGAGCGTCGAGCGCAGCGGCCTCTGCGTCGAGGGCGACGGTTTCAGCGCGACGCTGCCGCCGCGCGCCGACGCCACGGTCGGAGACTGGCTGCTGCATGACGCCGCCCGGCCCGGCGCCAGCCGGCTGCTCGACCGCAAGAGCCTGTTCCACCGGCGGGCGGCCGGCACCGGCCGCCAGGTGCAGTTGATCGCCGCCAACGTCGACACCGTGTTCGTCGTCACCTCCTGCAACCGCGACTTCAACGTGGCGCGGCTCGAACGCTACGTGGCGCTGGCCTTCGAGGCCGGCGTCGAGCCGGTGATCGTGGCGACCAAGGCCGACCTCGCCGACGATGCCCACCGCTTCGCCACCGCCGCGACGACGGTGTCGGCGGCGGTGCCGGCCGTCGTCCTCGATGCGCTCGGTCCCGAGCCGAAGGAGAAGCTCGCCCCCTGGTGCAAGCCCGGCCGCACCGTCGCCTTCCTCGGCTCGTCGGGGGTGGGCAAGTCGACGCTGGTCAATGCCCTGGCCGGCCGGACGGCGGCGGCGACCGGCGCGGTTCGGGCCGACGACGACCGGGGCCGGCACACCACCACCGGCCGGCATCTCCACCTGCTGCCGGAAGGCTATGCCGTGCTCGACACGCCCGGCATGCGCGAGCTTCAGCTCGCCGACGCGGCGGAGGGCATCGCCGAGGTGTTCTCCGATCTGGCGGCGCTTGCCGCTCGCTGCCGCTTCAGCGACTGCCGGCATGAGGAGGAGCCCGGCTGCGCCGTGCGGGCGGCGATCATGGCGGGCGAGATCGACGAGATGCGGCTGCGGCGCTGGCAGAAGCTGCAACGCGAGGAAGCCTTCAATTCGGCCAGTCTCGCCGAGCGGCGCGAGCGCGAGCGCGCCTTCAGCCGGACGGTGCGCTCGCTCCTGAAGGACAAGCCATCGAAACGGTGAGGAGAGGGGCCGTCCCGGTTCCGGCCGGGACGGCCCGACGATGACGATTGTTTGAGCGGCATTGTCGTCGGTACACGGTTACAATTGCCGTACCAATCCGCGAGGCACGCCGATGCCGATTTTCCGCTCCCTTCCGGGTGCCGCCTGCCTGCTGTGCATCGCCGTCGCCGCGTCGGCCGCCGCCCTGCCGAAGTGGCAGCAGTTTCCCGCGCCGCCGCCGATGCCGCCGGCCGACGAGAGCGGCTTTGCCGACATCCGCGGCATCAGCATGTTCTATTCCGTCTACGGCGAGGGCAAGGGATCGCCCATCCTGCTGATCCACGGCGGCCTTTCCAGCGGCGACGTCTGGAGCTTCGAGGTGCCGGCGCTGGCCAGGGCGCACGAGGTGATCGTCGCCGACAGCCGCGGCCAAGGCCGCTCGACGCACGGCCTTGCCTGGCTGACCTATCACCGGATGGCCGAGGATTATGTGGCGCTGCTCGCCAAGCTGAAGATCGACAGGGTGACGCTGGTCGGCTGGAGCGACGGCGGCATCATCGGCATCGACATCGCCATGCACCATCCGAAGCTGCTCGACGGGCTGTTCGCGCAGGCGCCCAACGTCACGCCGGCCGGCCTGACGACCATCCCCGAGATCGATCCGCCGCCGCTGTCCGACAGCCTGTCGCCGGGCGGCGAGGCGCAGCCCGATCCGGCGGCGCGGGCGCGCGACCGGCAGATGGCGCGCGAGCGGGTGTTCAAGCGGCTGTGGGCGACCGAGCCCAACTATTCGGACGGCGATCTCGCCAGGATCCGCGTGCCCACCGAGATCGTCATCGGCGACCATGATCCGGTCATCCGCCCCGAGCACGCCGCCCATATCGCCCACGTCATTCCGGGCGCCCGGCTCGTCGTGCTGAAGGACGTCGGCCATCCCGCCCATTTGCAGGATCCCAAGCAGTATCTGAAGGCGATCGAGGATTTCATGGCGTCCGAAAAGCCCGCCGCCGCACGGCCGCCGGCGGTCGCCAATTCAAAAGCGCCGCCCGGTCCGAACGCCCAGACGGCGGCGGCTGGAACATCCGGGTGACGAAACGGTTCCGTCAGGCCAAACCGCGACTGGAGATCCCCATGTCCACACGTACGGAAAAGCCTGTCCTGTTCGTCAAGCATGAGTGCCCCTTCTGCCTGAAGGTGCGCCTTTATCTTCTCGAGGCCGGACTCCTCGACACCGTCACCCTGCGCGAAAGCCGCTCGCCGGAGGAGGAGAAGGCCATGCGGGCGGAGCTGGAGCCTCATCTCGACAAGGTCAGCTATCCGACGCTGCGCCTCGGCGACAGCTACATGACAGAATCGGACGACATCATCGCCCGCTTCGCCAAGGAGAGCGGATCGGCGCCGGCGCAGTTGCCGACGTTTCAGGCTTATGTCGACGGGCCGTTCAAGCAGCTTCTGGCGCTCTACAAGGAAAATGCCGAACTCAAGAAGTCGGCCTGACGAGAGGCTCGGGCGGATTCACTGCGCCTGATCTTGCCGGAGATCGATCAGCCCGGCGGCGGTCGGGCGGAAGCCGCAGCGGCGATAGAAGTCCGTAAGGTGGGGCTCGAAGTCGACGTGCAGCCAATGCGCGCCGCGCTGCCGGGCGAGTGTTTCGGCCGTCTTCACCAGGCGGGTGGCGATGCCCCGCCGGCGGAAATCCGGATGCACGCAGGGATCGAGGATGAAGGCGTGAAGGCCGCCGTCCCAGGCGATGTTGACGAAGCCGACGATCCTGTCTCCGTCATAGGCGCCCACGTGTCCGAGGCTGCGAGCGAGGATATCCGCAAAGCGCGGCGGCAGCGGGCCGCCCCAGGCGGCGCGCCAGAGCGCCCCGATGTCGGCCTCGGCCGGAAACGGGTCTATCCTGAACTCCAGTGACGTCTCCTCACGCCGTGGCGATGCGGCTGGTGCCGGGGTCGGGCACGTCGATGCCCTCGGCCTCGTATTCGTTGAGCTTGTTGCGGAGCGTGCGGATGGAGATACCGAGGATGCGGGCGGCGTGGGTGCGGTTGCCGAGGCAGTGGTCGAGCGTGTCGAGGATGAGGTCGCGCTCCACCTCGGCGACGGTGCGGCCGACCAGCGCCCGCGTCACCGCCTCGGCGGTCTGGGCGGCGCGGGCGACCGGGTCGGCGGCGCGCGGCACGGCGACGGCGCCTTCCATGCGGGCGCCGTCCGGCGAGCGGATCGCCTCGACGCCGATCTCGATGCCGGTGGCCAGCAGCACGGCGCGATGGATGGTGTTCTCCAGCTCGCGGACGTTGCCCGGCCAGCGGGCGGCGATCAGCTCGCGCTTGGCGTCGGGGGCGAGCGGCCGCTCCGGCATGCCGTTGATCTCGGCATACTTGCGGCCGAAGTGCTCGGCCAGCGCCAGGATGTCGGCGGGCCGGTCGCGCAGCGCGGGGATCTTCAGGTTGACGACGTTGAGGCGGTAGAGCAGGTCCTCGCGGAAGCGGCCTTCCTTGACGGCGTCGGTGAGGTTGCGGTTGGAGGTGGCGACGATGCGGATGTCGACCGGCACCGGCTTGCCGCCGCCGACGCGGTCGATCACCCGTTCCTGGATGGCGCGCAGCAGCTTGGCTTGCAGGCGGACGTCCATCTCGGAAATCTCGTCGAGCAGCAGCGTGCCGCCGGAGGCCTCCTCGAACTTGCCGACCCGGCGGGCGACGGCGCCGGTGAAGGCGCCCTTCTCGTGGCCGAACAGCTCCGATTCCAGGAGGTTCTCGGGGATGGCGGCGCAGTTGACCGAGACGAAGGGCTTGTCGGCGCGCGCCGACTTGCGGTGGACGTAGCGGGCGAGCACCTCCTTGCCGGTGCCGCTCTCGCCGGTGATCAGGATCGACGCCTCGCTCGCCGCCACCTGGTCGGCGAGCCTCAGCACCGCCTGCATCGCCTCGTCGCGGACCACGAGGTCGCGGCTGTCGGCGGCGACGGCGGCCAGCACGGCGGCGATCAGCTCGGCGTCGGGCGGCAGCGGGATGTATTCCTTGGCGCCGGCCCGGATGGCGGCGACGGCAGCCTTGGCGTCGGTGGCGATGCCGCAGGCGACGACGGGAACGTGGATGCGCTCCTCTTCGAGCGAGGCGATCAGCCGCTGCACCGGCAGCGACACGTCGATCATCACCAGGTCGGCGCCGCGCCCCGAGCGCAGCGTCTTCAGCGCGGTGTCGATGGTGTCGGCCTGCAGCACCGAGGCGCCCTTGTCCATGGCGATGCGGGTGGCGGCGGTGAGCTGGCCGTTGAGCGAGCCGACGATCAGGAGGCGCATAGGTCTAACTCCGGTCAGCGCTCGGCCTTGACGATTTCGGTCATCGTCACGCCGAGCTTGTCTTCGACCAGCACCACTTCGCCGCGGGCGACGAGCCGGTCGTTGACGTAGATGTCGATGGCTTCGCCGACCTTGCGGTCGAGTTCCAGCACGGAGCCGGGGGCGAGCTGGAGGAGGTCGCTGACGCCGAGGCGGGCGCGGCCGAGGATGGCCGACACGCGCACGGGAACGTCGAACACCGCCTCAAGCTCGGCGGCCGAGCGGGCGACGGCGTGGTCTTCGCCGTCGTCGCCGCGCCGGCGCTCGGCGACGTGGCTTTCGAGGTCGATGCCGGTGGGTTCGTCGGCGGCGGTCATGACGCGTCTCCGCTTTGGGAAATGAGATCGTCCGGCCCGGTGGCCGGCAGGTGGCGGGCGATCGCCGCCTCGATGCCGGCGACGACGGCGGCGTGGTCGAGCACGATGCCGCCGTCGGCCCATTCGATGCGGCAGTCGCCGCGGGCCATGCCGGGCTCGCCGAGCACGACGAGGCGGCCCTCGAAGCCGCGCTCGGCGACGAGGCGCTTCAACTCGCCCTGGATCGGCCCGGCGTCGGCGTCGGACAGGCGGATGACGAGGTGGGGCGCGGCGCGCAGCGGCGCGAAGCAGTCTTCGAGCAGGCCGAGGATGCGCTCGCGCGGCTGCCGCTCGACCAGCGTGCCGGCGATCTTGACGGCCACCGCCTCGGCAAGGCGCATGGCGTCGGCCTCGATGCGGGCGCGCTCGGTGTCGAGCACGGCGAGGATCGACTGGGCGGCGCTGGCGAGCCGCTGCGCCTCGTCGGAGAGGCGCGTCGCCTCGCGCGCCGTGCGGTCGGCGGCCTGCGCCTCGGCGGTCTCCCGGCCGGCGGCGAGGCCGCGCTCGTAGGCGGCCGCCTCGGCGGCGGCGATGGCCGCGAGATGCTGCGGCTCGGCGATCATCACGACGGCCGGCGCGGCGTCGGCCCGGCTGGCGGGCGCCGAGAAATCGTTGTCAAACAGGAAGCGGGCCGGTGCCGCCATCAGCGGATACTCCTCGGGGGACGGTCGTCACATGACGAGTTCGTCTTCGCCCTTGTTCTTGGAAATCATGATCTCGCCCTTGGCGGCGAGATCCTTGGCGAGGTTGATCATCGCGGCCTGGGCGTCGTCGACGTCGCGCAGCCGCACGGCGCCCATGGCCTCCATGTCCTCCTTCAGCATGGCCGAGGCGCGGGCCGACATGTTGGCGAAGAAGAAGTCGCGCACGCCTTCCTTGGCGCCCTTCAGCGCCAGCGCCAGCTTGTCCTTCTCCACCTGCCGCAAGAGCGTCTGGATGGCGCCGGCGTCGAGCTTGCCGAGGTCGTCGAAGGTGAACATCAGCGCCTTGATGCGGTCGGCGGCGTCGCGGTTGTGCTCTTCGAGGGCGGAGATGAACTTGGCCTCGGTGTTGCGGTCGAAGGAGTTGAAGATCTCGGCCATCAGCTCGTGGGCATCGCGGCGCTGGGTGTTGGTGAGGTTGGACATGAACTCGACGCGCAACGTCTGCTCGACCTTCTCCAGGATGTCCTTCTGCACCGCCTCCATCTTCAGCATGCGGTCGACCACCTCGAGGGCGAACTCGTCGGGCAGCTTGGACAGCACGCGGGCGGCGTGGTCGGAGCTGATCTTGGAGAGGACGACGGCGACGGTCTGCGGATACTCGTTCTTGAGATAGTTGGCGAGCACCGTCTCCTGCACGTTGGAGAGCTTCTCCCACATGTTGCGGCCGGCCGGGCCGCGGATCTCGTCCATGATGGCGTTGACCTTCTCCGGCGGCAGCACGGAGAGCAGCAGGCGCTCGGTGGTGTCGTAGTTGCCGAGGAGGGCGCCGGAGGAGGAGACGCGCGTCACGAACTCGATCATCAGGTCGTCGAGCATGCTGGGGGTGATCGGGCCGAGCTTGGACATGGCGACCGAGAGCTGCTTGATCTCGATCTCGTCGAGCAGCTTCCAGATCGGCGTGCCGTAGCGGTCGCCGAGCGCCAGCATCATCACGGCCGCCTTCTCGGCGCCGGTAAGCAGGCGGCTTTCGCCCTCAGAGGAAATGGTGAGCGCGTTGCCCTTGGCGACGATCGCGGTCGGGGAAATGGACATTTACGCCGGTACCTCGGACAGCCAGTTGCGGATGATGATCGCCGCTTCGTTGGGATTGCCGCCGACGAGATCGCCGACCTTGCGCACCTGGTCGAGCTGCATGGCGCCCTGCGCCTTGGCGTTCTCGATGCGGGTGTCGGAGGGGGGGCGATCTCCGGCAGGTCGGTGGGCTGCGCGGCGCCTTCGGGGCCAACCACCACCGGCTTGCCGTCGGGATTGAGCACCACCGTCACCGCGCCACGGCCGGCGGCGGCCGCCTCGCTGAGGGCGGAGGTGAGGGCGGGCAGCGTCTCGGCGTCGATGTCGGAGCCGAGGATGCGGCGGATCAGCGGCCGGACGGCGAACAGCAGCACCAGGAGCGTCACCAGGATCAGCACGCCCATCTCGGCGAAGCGCATGATGTCTTCGCGCGAGAAGTCGAACATCGAGGCCGGCGCCGCCGCGAGGTCGGCCGGATTCTGCGGGCCGTCGGCGAACTGGAGGTTGACCACCTGCAACTGGTCGCCGCGCTTCTCGTCGTAGCCCATGGCGGTGCGCACCAGCGCGGTGATCTGGTCCAGCTCGGGCTGCGGCCGCGGCGCGTAGGTCATGACGCCGCTCTTGTCCGGCGCGTAGCGGCCGTCGACCAGCACGGCGACCGACAGGCGCTTGACGCCGCCGACCTCGGTCACCTGGGTGCGGGTGGTCTTGGAGATCTCGTAGTTGACGGTCTCCTCGGTGGTCTGGGCGTTGTCGGAGGTCTGCGAGGCGTTGGCGCCGGACTGCTGGTTGGCGTTGGGGATCTGATTGCCGGCGGTGACGGGCGGATTGCCCTGATTGTCCTGGCTGAGCGACTTCTCCTCGCGCGTCTGGGTGGAGCGGACGACCTGGCCGTTGGGGTCGAAGGTGTCCTGCGTCTCCTCGACGCGGTTGAAATCCAGCTCGGCGGCGACGCGCACGCGGGCGCGGCCGGCGCCGACCACGCTCTCGACGATGTCGCGGACGCGGGCTTCCACCTGGTTCTGGTAGGCGGCGGTGCGCTCGTCGGCATTGGTGGCGAGATAGGCGGCGCTGCTCTCGTCGCCGTTGCCCTGCGCCAAGAGGCGGCCGGTCTCGTCGATCACCGAGATGCGCGACGGGTCGAGGCCGGGAACGGCCGAGGCGACGAGATGCTGGATGGCGCGGATCTGGCCGGGATCGAGGGTGCCGCGCGTCTTCAGCACGATGGAGGCGGTGGGCTTCTTCTCGTCCTTGCGGAACAGCTGCTTCTCCGGCAGCACCAGATGGACGCGCGCCTGGTCGACCTGGCGGATGGTGCGGATGGTGCGCGACAGCTCGCCTTCGAGGGCGCGCAAGGCATTGACCGACTGCACGAAGGAGGTGGTGCCGAGGGCGTCGGTCTTGTCGAAGATCTCGTAGCCGACGCCGTCGCCGGCCGGCAGGCCCTGCTGGGCGAGGCTCATGCGCGTTTGGTCGAGCTTGGTCTCGTCGACCAGGATGGTGCCGCCGTTGTCCTTCAGCGTGAAGGCGGTGCCGGACGAGGTGAGCTGCTGCACGATGGCCGCCGAGTCGGCCATGCTGAGACCGGTATAGAGCGGCACCTGCTGGATCGCCGAGAAGCGGAGCACGATGAAGACGAAGAAGCCGATGAGGCCAATCGCCACGGCGCCCATCGCCGCCAGCCGGCTTGGCCCCAGGGTCTTCAGGAACTCTCCAAATCCACCCACACCCATTCCCCATTGTTCGACGCGGCGGGAATCGTGCCACCGCCGCGGACCAAGGCGGCAATTATTTCCGCACGGGTATGGTAAACAAGTTGTTAACGCCGAATGTCCGTTCCGGCGCGATTGGCGGAAAACCGCCAAAGCTGGTTTGTTAAGAATTGCAAAATCCACGGCAATTTTTGCCGGGCCGGCCAGCGGAGGGTGTGAAGTAGGTAAAAGCCCGCCGCCTGGCGCCTTCCAAAAAGCAAAAGGCGACCGATCCAGCCGGACCGGTCGCCCTCGAAAAGGCTCCATCGGAACGCGCGCGGCGCGTCAGGCGCTAGGGGCGATACTGCTGGACGCGCGTCGCTCTAAGCCCGGCAAGCCCGTGCTTGTCGATCGACTGCTGCCAGGACAGGAATTCCTCGACGGTGAGGGTGTAGCGCTTGCAAGCCTCTTCCAGCGACAGGAGACCGCCGCGCACGGCGGCGACGACCTCGGCTTTGCGACGGATCACCCAGCGCTGGGTTCCCTCGGGCGGCAAATCGGCGATCGTCAACGGACTTCCATCCGGCCCGATGACATATTTTACGCGCGGACGCATCTGTTCGGTCATTCTACTCTCACACAAATCTGACCTTCAGGAACGCATCCTAGATCAAGCCGTTTAAAAAACGCCTAATTGCTCCGCAAGAATTCAGTAAGATTTTGAACGACTTGACGAAAGCGGTCCGGTGGCCTCCGTTTTAGGAATTGGACCATCCGGCCGCGGAAACCGCGTCGTTTTCCGCCTCAAAGGTTAACGGGCGGACGAAGATTGCCGGCCGGACCGGCATCGCTGGCGGAAAGGGGCGTCGCGTCGCGACCATCGGCTCGATGCGCAGAACTACGCATCGGCGATCCGGTGGAAAGCGCCGGAACGACGGAAAGGCCGCCGATGGCACGGCGGCCTCCGAGATTTTGGGCAGGGAAGGGCGACCCGGTGTCAGACCGAGATTTCGGTCAGCGCCGACAGCGGCAGCAGGCGGCCGTTGACCTTGATGTAGGGCTGCTGCGAGGAGGTGTCGACCGCCTGCACCTTGCCCTTGACCTCGGTGGTGATCGACACCGCCTTGCCGTTGGTGTCGGTGCCGGCAACCGAGATGGTGAAGGCGCCGGTCGAGGCGCTGTAGTCGTTGCCGTTCGAGCCCTGGCCATCCCAGGTGAAAGCGTTGTCGCCGGCCTTGAGGTCGGTGGTGCCCTGGTAGACCACGCCGCCGTTCTCGTCGGTGATGGTCACCTTGGCGCCCGAGGACGCGGCGCTGGAGTTCACGGTCCAAGCCGCTTCACCGCTGTCGAACTTGGTGGTGTCGGAATAGGCGACGACCGACTTGCCGATGTAGTTGACGAGTTGCAGCGCGGCGCTGGAGGTCAGCGTCTCCATCATCGACTTGAGGTTGGCGTTGGTCTGGATCTGCTGCTCCACAGACGAATACTGCACGAGCTGCTGGGTGAAGCTGTTGACGTCCATCGGGTCGAGCGGGCTCTGCGTCTTGAGCTGCGTGGTGAGCATCGTCAGGAACGTCGTGTAATTGGACATCAGCGAGTTGGTCGCCGCGGACGCGCCGGTGCCGGTGGTGTTCGAGGTGGTGGCACCAATGCCGGATACGCTCATGATGATCTCCCTCGCACTCTAGACGCGGATGTCGATGCGGCCGTCGCCGCGCGGGCTGTAGGCATTGACGATCGTCGCCGGGACGTCGTCCTTGGTCTTGACGGTGACGGGACTGTCCGCCTGATGCTGGCGGAACTGCTGCTGTTGCTGGTCCTGGCGGGCGAAGGCGGAACGGTCCTGCTGGCCGCCGTCCTGGCGCATGGACAGCGATACCGAGCCTTCCTTCACCTCGAAGCCGGCGTCGCGCAGCGTCTGCTCGATGTGCCGCTGGTCGCGCGACAGCGTGTCGAAGGTGTCGCGACGCTCGACGACGAGATGGGCGCGGGCGCTGCCGTCGGACGAGAAGGCGACCTTGACGTCGACCTTGCCAAGCTCGGCCGGATCGAGCCGCACCGAGAAGCTGGTCTCGCCGGACTTGACGTGGCGGACGATGGTGGCGCCGACATCCTCGAGCCGCACGGCGGCGGTGGCGGCCGTGGCGGCGGACTGGGAAGCGGCGGCGGTCGGAGCGGTCTGACCGGTCGGCAGCGCCGCCGTCTGCGGCGAGCCGTCCGACGCGGCGCCGTCCGACGACGCGGTACTGCCGGCGTTGACGTCGCGCAGCCGGTCGGCGAAGGCGCGGGCGGCGCTGGAGACGCCGCTCACCGTCTTCGGCCTGGCAAGATCGTTGTCGGCTGCCTGATTGGGCGCCGCGCCCTTGCTGCTGCCGGACGGCTGTCCGCCGGCCTCGTCGGTGGTCTTGGCCGGCTTGTCGGCGGCGCCTGCCTTGCCGGCCGTCGGCTTGGCATTGACCGTGGCGGTCAACGCGGACGCGGCGATCGCCTGATCGCCGGCGGCGTCGGCCGCGGCGGCAGAGATGATGGCCGCCGTGCCGGCGTCGGACGACGGCTGCGGCGCGCGGGGTGGCGCCGACGCCGGCTGGACCGGCTCGGCCGCATCGTCGGCGGGCTGGCTGGCGGCGTCATCGGCGGTGGCGACGGCGGTCTGGACGGCGGCTGGCTTGGCGGCACTGTCGACCGGCCTGGACGCCGTCTCGCCGGGCGAGGTGGCAACGGCCGGGGTCGCCGTGTCGGCATCGACGACGGTCACCGGCGCGGCAGCGGCGGGCGCGGCCGGTGCGTCGGTTCCCGCCGAAGTTCCGGCGGGCCGGGCGATGGTGGTGGCCGGCGTGTCGGGGGTTGGCGCCGGCCGGGATGCGGCGGCGGCCGGACGGACCGGCTGGTCGGCGGTGACGTCGCCCTGTAGCCGTGCGGCCGGAGTGTCGGACACCACTGGCGATGCCGGCAGATCGACGGCCTCGCTCGTCGGCGCGGCGACAGGGGCGGCGACAGGGGCGGCGACAGGGGCGGCGTCGGCAGGCTTCGCCGCCGGAGTGGCGACCTGCGGCAGGATGGCTGGAATGGGGATGTCGGTGTCCACCGTCGTCGCGGCGGACTGCGGTGCGGCAGACGCGGCAGGCGCTGACGCAACCGGCGCGGCCGTGGCGGCCGTTTCGGCGGCGACGGGCGAAGCGGTGGCGGGACCCGCTGCATCGGCCGCAGGCTGGCCGGCTGGCTGGGACCTTGCCGGCGTAGTCGCGGCAGGCGTCGCGTCCTTGCCGGCGGCGGCAAGGGCGTTGAGGAAGCCATCAGCCGTCGGCGCCGGCGGGACCGTCGGAGCGGGAGCCGGCGTCGGGGTGGTTCCGGCGGCCGCGACGGCTGTGGCAGCGATGGCGGCGTCGCCTTCGGCCGGCGATCCGGGACCGGTCAACGAGAAGACCGCATAACCAAGTGGCGCGGCGGCCGGCTGGGCCGCCGGTGCGGCGTCCGCCGCCTTGGTGTCTTCGGGCTTGACGGCGGCGATGTCGGCGTCATCGGCGCTATCGTCGGCAGCGGCAGCATCGCGCCGGGAGGCGGTGCGGTCGGTGCGGTCGGTGGTTGCGGCGTCGCGTCGGGAGGCGGAGCGGTCGGGACGGTCGGCGGCTGCGGCGTCGCGTCGGGAGGAGGAGCGGTCGGGGCGATCGGTACGGTCGGCCCGGCGCGCCGGCGTGGCGTCGCGGGCCGGCGCCGGCTGGTCCGTCGGCTCGCTGTCGGCGGCCTCGGCGACCATGTCGCGGAAGTCGTTGCCGACGCCCCGGGCGGCGGCCACGCTGGCGGCGGGCGCCGGGGCAACGGGCTGGGGAAGCGGCAGAACGGGAGCGACAGTGGCCATGGACGGATCCGCTACACGGGACAAACTCGGTCTCCCTTGCGGGTGCAAGGGAAAGGCCAACGGCGCGGCCAGGGGGACATCAGGGCAAGTATTTGGTCTGAAACAGCTTTTTATCCAACGGTCGTCACGTCTCGCCCGCCGCTGCCTCGACGCGGCCGGCAAGGATTGCCGCTACCCGGCAGAATTGACCCAGCCATGCCGGCGCGGCTCTGGAGGTTGGCGGACAAAGCAGCTATTAGGAATCAATCGTGAGAGCGGCTCCCGGCGGCGTCCGGGCCCTGCCGCCGGAAAGACGCCATGCTGAATTCGCTCGATCTCGAAGGCCGCCCCGAGGATACCCGCGTCGTCGTTGCCATGTCCGGCGGCGTCGACTCTTCCGTCGTGGCCGGTCTTCTGAAACACGAGGGCTACGACGTCGTCGGCGTTACGCTCCAGCTCTACGACCACGGCGCGGCGATCCACCGCAAGGGCGCCTGCTGCGCCGGGCAGGACATCCACGACGCCCGCGACGTGGCCGCAAGGCTCGGCATCCCCCATTACGTGCTCGACTACGAGCGCCGGTTCCGCGAGGCGGTGATCGACCGCTTCGCCGAGAGCTACATGGCCGGCGAGACGCCGGTGCCCTGCGTCGCCTGCAACCAGACGGTCAAGTTCTCCGATCTTCTGGATACGGCGCGCAGCCTCGGGGCGCAGGCGCTGGCCACCGGCCACTACGTGCGCTCGCGGCTCGCCGGCGGCCATCGCGCCATGTACCGGCCGGTCGACCTCGACCGCGACCAGAGCTACTTCCTGTTCGCGACGACGCAGGAGCAGCTCGACTTCCTGCGCTTCCCGCTCGGCGACCTGACCAAGCCGGAAACGCGGGGAATCGCCCGCGACCTCGGCCTCGAGGTGGCCGACAAGCACGACAGCCAGGACATCTGCTTCGTGCCGCAGGGCCGCTATGCCGACGTTATCGAGAAGCTGAAGCCGGAAGCGGCGGCGGCCGGCGATATCGTCCACGTCGACGGCCGGGTGCTCGGACGCCACGCCGGCATCATCCACTTCACGGTCGGCCAGCGGAAGGGCCTCGGCGTTGCCACCGGCGAGCCGCTGTTCGTCGTCCGCCTCGACGCGGCCAGCCGGCAGGTGGTGGTGGGTCCGCGCGAGGCGCTGATCACCCATCGCCTGACGCTGCGCGACCTCAACTGGATCGGCGGCACGTCGCTCGACGCCGAAGCCGACAGCGGCCGCACGGTGTTCGCCAAGGTGCGCTCGTCGCGGCCGCCGCAGGCGGCGATGATCGTCCGGCAGGACGGCCGCATCGGCATCGAGCTGCTCGACGGCGAGCAGGGCATCGCCCCCGGCCAGGCCTGCGTGCTCTACGACGGCCCCGGCGACGAGGCGCGCGTGCTGGGCGGCGGCTTCATCGAGGCCACCGCCGCCATGCGGACGTCGCTCGCCGCCGAGTAAAGGGCGGCCCCCGCACGCGCCGAGGCACGGCGGGGACACGTATCGAGAGGCTAGCGTCAGGCGGTCTTGCGGACGCTGTCGATGAAGCCGGCCACCGTCGTCCGCAGATTCTGGGTATGGCCGGAGAGGCTCATCGCCACCTCCTGCACCTTGCGGGCCGTTTCGCCGGTGGCGGTCGCCGAACTGGCGACGGCCGAGACGTTCTGCGACACCTCGCGCGTGCCGGCCGATGCCTCGTGGATGTTGGTGGCGATCTCGCGCGTCGCGCTGCCCTGCTGCTCGACCGAGATATGGATACCGCGCGAAATCCGGCTCATCTCCTGGATGGTGGCGGTGACCGCCTGGATCGCCTCCACCGTCGACGCCGTCACCGACTGCACCGACTGGATCTGCACGGCGATCTCGCCGGTCGCCTTGGCGGTCTGGTCGGCGAGCTGCTTCACCTCCGCCGCGACCACCGCGAAGCCGCGTCCCGCCTCGCCGGCCCTTGCCGCCTCGATGGTGGCGTTGAGCGCCAGGAGGTTGGTCTGCGCGGCGATGCTGTCGATGAGCTGGACCACCTCGCTGATGCGCTGGGCGGCGCCCGACAGGGCGTCGACGCGGTTGTTGGCGTCGGTCGCCTGGCCGACGGCCTGCGAGGCGATCTCGGCCGACTGGCTGATCTGGCGGCCGATCTCGTCGACCGAGGTGTTCAGCTCCTCGGCCGCCGAGGCCACGGCGCCGACGTTGGCCGACGCCTGCTCGGAGGCCGAGGCCACCGTGGCGCTCTTCATGCTGGTGTCGTCGGCGCCCTGGGTCAGCGTCTGCGAGGCCTTGTTCAACTCGTCGACCAGCCCCAGCACGCGATCGGTCAGGCCGGCGATTTCGCGATCGAAGCGCTGGGAGGCGCCGCGGATCGTCTCGGCGCGCTCGATTTGCCGCTGCTGCTCGGCGGCCTGCTCTTCGGACAGCGTCTCGGCCTGCCGCGCCTTGTCGCGGAACACTTCGAGCGCCTTGTTGATGGCGCCGATCTCATCCTTGCGCTCGGTGTCGCCGATGGTGACGTCGTAGCGGCGGTCGATCAGCGCGTTGACGCTGGAGAGCGTGTGGACGAGCGGGCGCCGCACCACGTAGCGGGTGGAGAGCAGGATCGCGGCGAGCGCCACGGCCAGCACCAGGAGGCCGCCGGCGAAGGTGACCATTGCATTGTCGTAGATCGGATCGACGAACACCGCCCTGGGCACGTCGACGATGGCGGCCCAGGTGGTGTTCATGCCCGATGCGGAGAACGGGTAGACGATGCGGACGGAACCATCGTCGAATCCCGAGATGGTGCGCATCTTGCCGTCCGACAGCGCCGCCTTGACCTCTGCCTCGCCGATGCCGGCGTAGGGCTTCATCAGGCTGTCGGCGTCCGGCGGCACCAGCCAGTTGCCGGCGTTGGATACCAGCATCACCCGGCCGCCTTCGAACGGACGGATCTGGCTGAAACTCGTCGCGAGGTCGTCGAGCTGGATGTCGACGCCGGCGAGGCCGACGATCTTGCCGTCGACCCTCAGGGGGACGGTGACCGAGGTCAGGAGCTTCTTCTGCACCGACTGGTAAGGTTCGGAGATCGTCCCGGTCTGCGCCTTGAGCGGGGCGGCATACCAGCTGGCGGTCGGATCGATCTTGAAGGTCGAGAACGACAGCTCGCCCGATTGGGACTTGGTCCAGTAGGGCGAGAACTGCCCGGCCTCGTTGGCGCCCTCGCTGCCCTTGAACAGGTCGCCGGCCGGCCGGTCCACCAGGTCGCACATCCAGGCGCCGAAGACGTTGGGGAAGGCGGCCGGAACAGCCTTGATCATTTCAATGACGTCGGCGCGCTGCGTGTTGCGCTTGATCGCCAGGCCCGACAGCGTCGCCGTCAGGGTGGCGCCGGCCGAAACGGCCTCGGTGATCTGGTTTTCCGCGCCCTTGGCGATGCTGGACGCCTTCTCGGTGGCCAGCGTCATGATTTCCGCCTCGACCTGCCGGGCGGAATTCCATGCCATCACCGCGACGGACAGGACGATAGTCAGGCCGACCGTGGCGCCGGTGGTCCAGAGAAGACGGGTGGAAAGGCTGCCCTCGATGCGCATCATGAACCTCCGATTGGAGACGGTCCGACGGTAGGTTCGCGAGTGTTGAATATTGGTAAATATTTTGGAAACGCCGAAATTATACATGCCCGCGCAGGGGGCTTAAACTTCGGGCGCCAAGTCGAGGCGTCGTCTTTTACCGACGCCCGATCGGTCTTCGATAGTTCTTCATCCTGCGATTGTGCTTGACGACTTGCCGTTGCCGATCGGCACTCCGGACGTTCGACGGCGGCAAAGGGGATTGCCGGCGGTGCGCCGCGCGATGTGGCTCGCTTTGAGACGGGCGGGACGCGAAGGCCGAATCCGCTGTCCTAGCGCGACGGCCCCGGCCGCTCGGACGAGGCGGCCCAGATGTTGACGTTGAGGTCGGGCGCGCGGGCGTCGATCTCGGCCAGCTCGTCGGCCGAGAAATCGAGGTTGTTCAGCGCGCCGACGCAGTCGGCCACCTGTTCGGGCCGGCTGGCGCCGATCAGCGCCGAGGCGACGAGGCCGCCCCTCAGCACCCAGGCGATCGCCATCTGGGCCAGCGTCTGGCCGCGCGCCGCCGCCAGATCGTTCAGCGCCCTGAGGCGGGCGAGGTTGTCGTCGCCGAGAAAGGCCGGCTTCAGCGGCCCCTTGCGGGCGGCGCGGCTGCCCTCGGGCACCTCGCCCTTCAGATACTTGTCGGTTAGCATGCCCTGGGCGAGCGGCGAGAAGGCGATGGCGCCGAGGCCGAGATCGTCCAGCGTGTCGAGAAGGCCGTCGTCCTCCACCCAGCGGTTGATCATGGAATAGCTCGGCTGGTGGATGAGGCAGGGCGTGCCGAGCCCCTTCAGGATGGCGACGGCCTCGCGGGTGCGCTTCGCATTGTAGGAGGAAATGCCGACGTAGAGCGCCCGGCCGGAGCGGACGATGTGGTCGAGCGCGCCCATGGTCTCCTCAAGCGGCGTCTCCGGATCGAAGCGGTGCGAATAGAAGATGTCGACATAGTCGAGGCCGAGACGCTTCAGGCTTTGGTCAAGCGAGGCGATCAGGTACTTGCGGCTGCCCCATTCGCCGTAGGGTCCCGGCCACATGCCGTAGCCGGCCTTGGTCGAGATGATCAGCTCGTCGCGATGGGGGCGGAAGTCGGTGGCGAGGATGCGGCCGAAGGCTTCCTCGGCGGTGCCGGGCGGCGGGCCGTAGTTGTTGGCGAGGTCGAAGTGGGTGACGCCGAGGTCGAGGGCGGCGCGGCAGATGGCGCGGCCGCGCTCGATCGGCGCGTTCTCGCCGAAATTCTGCCAGAGGCCGAGCGAGACGGCCGGCAGCTTCAGGCCGGAGCGCCCGACGCGGCGGTAGATCATGTCGTCGTAACGGTCGGCTTTGGCCTGATAGGTCATGGCGTCGCTCCCTCGCATCGGTCCGGAGCGTTATAGGTCCGGAGCGGTGCGAGGGGCAATGACGACGATGGCGATCAGCGGCCGTTGCGGACCCGGCCGTCGCCGGACTTGCGCGTCAAGCCATCGCGGCCGCCGGCCAGGAAGCCGACGCGGCCGAGACTCTCCTCGGTGGCGCCGGTGTCGCGATGGATCGGGCGCTGCGCCGCCTTGGACGGACCTGGCTTGCCGCTGGCCACATGCGAGGGCTTGGCGGCGCCGGGCTGGCGCGCCTTGGCGGCCGGCATGGCGTCGCGGCGCTGCTGGTCGGCCGAGACGGCGGGCGGGGCAGGGCGGCGGTTGCCGGCGTGGTTGCCGCCCTGCGGCCGCTTGCCGGCCGGGCGCTCGTGGCGATCGGAGGCGTCCGACCGCTCGGACAGGGCGATGGTGCCGCGCCGATCCTCGGCCGGGATCTTCTGACGGGTGACCTTCTCGATGTCCTTGAGATAGGGCCGCTCGTCGTCGGCGCAGAAGGAAATGGCGACGCCGGAGGCGCCGGCGCGCGCCGTGCGGCCGATGCGGTGGACGTAGCTTTCCGGGATGTTCGGCAGGTCGAAGTTGATGACGTGGCTGACGCCCGTCACGTCGATGCCTCGGGCGGCGATGTCGGTGGCGACCAGGATCGGCATGGAGCCGGCCTTGAAGGCGGCGAGCGCCTTCTCGCGCTGCGCCTGGCTCTTGTTGCCGTGGATGGCGGCGGCCTCGACGCCGTCCTGGCCGAGCTGGCGGACGACGCGGTCGGCGCCGTGCTTGGTGCGGGTGAACACCAGCGCCCGCTCCGGCTTCTCGGCGACGATGACGTCGAGCAGCAGCCGGCGCTTGGCGGCGGTCTCGACGTGGATCACCCGCTGCTCGACGCGCTCGACGGTGGTGGCGGCCGGCGCCACCGACACGGTGACCGGGTTGAACAGCATCTCGCCGGCCAGCTGGCCGATCTCCTTGGGCATGGTGGCCGAGAAGAACAGGCTCTGCCGCGCCTTGGGCAGGGTCTTGACGATGCGGCGCACCGGCTGGACGAAGCCCATGTCGAGCATCTGGTCGGCCTCGTCGAGCACGAAGATCTCGGTCGATTCGAGGGAGACCATGCCGGCGGCCATGTGGTCCATCAGCCGGCCGGGGGTGGCGACGAGGATGTCGACGCCGCGCTTCAGCCGGTCTTCCTGGGGACGATGGCCGACGCCGCCGAACACCACGGCGACCGACATGTGGTTCATGTAGCGGCTATAGGCCTTGAAGCTCTCGGCGATCTGGGTGGCCAGCTCGCGGGTCGGCGACAGGATAAGGGCGCGGACGCGGCGCGGCGCGGCAGGCTTGCCGGGCGCGAGGCGCTGCAGGATGGGCAGGGCGAAGGCGGCGGTCTTGCCGGTGCCGGTCTGGGCGATGCCGAGAAGGTCGCGGCCCTTCAGGAGGTCGGGGATCGCCTGCGTCTGGATCGGGGTGGGGGTTTCATATCCCGCGTCGACGAGCGCGCGGGTCAGGCTGTCGGCAAGGCCGAAGTCGGAAAAGGACGTCAAAGGGAAAACTGCTTTCAAACCATGCGGAGCCGCCGGCAGAAAAGCCGGGGACGTTCGCGGGGGCAACCGGCCCCGCGTGATCGGGCCAATTATCGGGAGGAGGACGGCCTGAGGATCGAAACCGATCCGTTCACGCGGCCGCAAAGGGGGCGACTGGTCGCCCGTCCGGCTTCCACATGAGGCCTGAGGCCGGAGAAGTCAAGACAAAGCAGGACATGAGAGCCATGCGCTGGCACGGACAAGGCCGATTTTGGGTCAGGACGCCGCCGTGATGGCGTTGGCGGTGCCGAGACCCGTGTCCGGCTGGCTCGCCATGTTGACGTGGGGTTCTGAATGCAGTCCAGCCGCGCTGCGGACTCCATCCTCCGCCATCCTCCGCGCAAGTCCCGTCGATCAGCTTCACCGGTTTGTCCCAGGGGTAGATGCCGCCGCCGGCCTCCCGCCTTCGCCAACTGACCGGCCCGGCAAATCACAGGCGATGGTGGCGACACACCGCCAGTTGCGCAGCGCTGTGGGATACGATCAACGTCGCGCAAGACACGGCGCTCATGTGCGCCACTCCTTCCGCAGGATAGCGTATTGCAGAGTGTTCTCGAAGATCGGCGCCCCCCGGGCATCCGTCGTGAACGACACGAACTCCTTGAACAGCCCTTCCTTTCGCATGCCCAACCGCTCGCACAGGCGTTGCGAGGCGATGTTGTGGTCTTCCGCGTAGGCGTAGAGACGCCGGGCCTCCTTGACCGTGAACAGATAATCAAACAGGGCGCGGGCGGCCTCGGACGCATAACCGGCGCCGCCGAATGCCGGGTTGAAGTTCCATCCGACCGACCATGTATCCTCCTCGGGGATCGCGAAGAGATCGCCGATCAGCTTGCCGGTGTCTTTCAGGCATACAGCGAGGTATTCGTCGCTCTTGCTCCGCGTTTCGGTTTCCGCTTCCGCCGAGCCGATGTCCTCCAGCTTGAGCGACAGGAAGCAGTTCGCCACCGGCTGATGCAGGTAGGCGAACAGGTCACCGGCGTCCTCCGTCCTGAAATTCCTGAGAACGAGACGGTCGGTTTCGATGGTGTTCATTCAAGCCTCTCTGTCGTGAAGCGACCCTCTGTGACTGGCGGAGCGGCCGGTTCCCCGCCTGCGCCGCCATGTCTCGACGCTTGCCACCGTGACGGAATGAAAGACCGGCACCAGCAGAACGGCGAGTACCGTGGCGGAGATCATGCCGCCGAACAGTCCCGTGCCGATGGCGTGCTGCGTCGCCGAGTTCGCGCCGCTGGCGATCACCAGTGGCACGACGCCCAGCGTGAAAGCGAGCGACGTCATGACGATCGGCCGCAGCCGCAATCTCGAAGCATTGGCGATGGCGTCGTGCAGGGACTGTCCGCCGGCGTGCAGTTGCCGCGCGAATTCGACGATCAGCACGGCATTCTTGGCCGACAGGCCGATCAGCGTGATCAGCCCCACCTTGAAGAACACGTCGTTCTCGAGACCGCGAAGATGCATGGCGGCGACGGCGCCCAGCACGCCGAGCGGCACCACCAGCATCACCGCGAACGGCACCGTCCAGCTCTCGTAGAGCGCGGCGAGTACCAGGAACACCACCAGGAAGGAGAGCGCGACCAGCATCGGCGCCTGAGTGCCTGCCTGCTGTTCCTGAAGCGACTGGCCCGTCCAGGCGATCGAGTAACCCTCGGGCAACTGGCCGGCCAGCCGTTCGATCTCCCGCATGGCGCTGCCGCTCGACACGCCCGGCGGCGCCGAACCGGAGATCGACAGCGACGGGTAGCCGTTGAAGCGGGCGAGCTGCAACGGCTCGGAGGACCATTCCGGCCTTACGATCTCGGAGAGCGGCACCATGTCGCCGGCGGTGTTGCGGACATGCAGGCGCAACACGTCGTCCACCTGCATGCGGGCCGGCGCGTCGGCCTGGACGATCACCTGCAACAGGCGGTCGGCCTGTGGGAAATCACCGACGTAGGCCGAGCCCATGATGGCGCCGAGCGTGTCGCTGATGGTGGCGAACGGCACGGACAGCGCCTCGGCTTTGTCGCGGTCGATGACCAGCGTGACGTTCGGACCGCTCGGCAGCCCGTCAGGACGCACATCCGTCACCAGCTTGCTGCCGGAAGAGAGAGCCACGAGCTTCTGCGCCGCCTGGAGCAGGGCCGCCGTACCGCGTCCGAATCGGTCCTGAAGCTGCAAGGTGAATCCCGCGCTGGTTCCCAGCTCGTCGATGGCCGGCGGGTTCATGCTGAAGATCTCGCCTTCCGGCGCGGCGGCCATCGCCTGGCTGGCCGCTGCGATCTCATCGTCCACCGTCGTGCTGCGCGTTTCCCAATCCTTCATCGTGGTGAACGACAGGGCTGCATTCGGGCCCGAGCCGTTGAAGCTGAAGCCGGTGATGGTGAGGTTGCCGGATACGTCCGGCCGCTTGGCAAGGTGCTGGTCATAGAGGGCGACCACGTCTCGGGTGCGAGCGAGCGTGGCATCGGCCGGCAAGGTGAAGGAGGTCATGAACGACCCTTGATCTTCCTGCGGGACGAAGGCCGACGGCAGCGTCGAGAAACCCCAGGCAAGAACCACCAGAAGTCCGGCATAGACGGCCATGACACGACCGCCGCGGCGCAGCAGCCTGCGGATCCAGCCGGTGTAGCGGCCGGTCAGCGCCTCGAAGCCACGATTGAAGGCGGCGAAGAACCGGTTGCGTTTGTCGTGATTGGCGTCCTCGGCCCGCAGCAGCGTCGCGCACAGCGCCGGCGTCAGCGTCAGCGCCAGGAAGGCCGAGAACAGGATCGACACGGCCATCGAGACGGTGAACTGCCTGTAGATCGCGCCGACCGAACCGCTGGCGAAGGCCATCGGGATGAAAACGGCCGTGAGCACCAGCGTGATGCCGATGATGGCGCCGGTGATCTCCCGCATGGCCTTGCGCGTCGCCTCGCGCGCCGGCAGGTTTTCGGTGCGCATGATGCGCTCGACGTTCTCCACCACCACGATGGCGTCGTCGACGATGATGCCGATGGCCAGAACCAGCCCGAACATGGTCAGCGTGTTCATCGAATAGCCGATGGCCAGCATCACCGCCGCCGTGCCCAACAGGGCAACCGGCGCCACGATGGTGGGAATGATCGTGTAGCGGAGGTTCTGCAGGAACAGCAGCATGATCAGGAAGACCAGCGCCATGGCCTCGAAAAGCGTCGCCACCACCTTGTGGATCGAAAGCTTGATGAAGGGCGCGTTGTCGAAGGCGATGGAATAGTTCATGCCGCGCGGCATGGAGGCGCGAAGCTCTGCCATGCGCGCCCGCACCGCGTCCGACGTGCTGACCGCGTTGGCGCCGGAGGCCAGCTGAATGGCTGCCGCAGTGGCGGTCCTGCCGTTGTCCAGCACCAGAAAGCCTGAACTCTGCGAGGCGATCTCCACCCGCGCCACGTCGCCGAGACGCAGCTTCGAGCCGTCCTGGTTGGAGCGCAGGATGATGGCGGCGAACTCCTCGGGCGTCTTCAGCTGGCCGCGAACGCTCAGCGGCACGTTGACGGTCTGGCCGGGTACGGCCGGCTCCTGGCCGAGACGGCCGGGGGCGACCTGCACGTTCTGCGCCTGGATCGCGCCGGTGACATCGGCGACCGATAGCGAGTAGGCGACCAGACGGGCGGGATCGAGCCAGATGCGCATGGCGGCCTCGGTGCCGAAAGACTGCACCTGGCCAACACCGGCGACGCGGCGAAGCTCCGGCACGATGTTGCGGACCAGATAGCTGTCGAGCGACAGCGGGTCCTGCGCGGCATCGCTGGAACTCAGCGTGACGATCATCAGGAAGCCGGACGATGCGGCTTCGACGGACAGGCCGCTGCGGCGCACGGTTTCGGGAAGCTGGGCTTCCACTCCCTTCAAGCGGTTCTGCACGTCGACCTGGGCCAGCGTCGGGTCGGTGCCGGGCTTGAAGACGACGTTGACGTTGGCCGAACCCGACGTGTCCGCCGACGAGTCGAAATAGAGGACGTTCTTGACGCCGGACAGCTCGCGCTCGATCGGCGCGATCACGCTGTCGCTGATGGTCTGCGGGCTGGCGCCGGTGTAGCTGGTCAATATGCTGACGCTCGGCGGCGCGATCGGGGGGAAGCGCGCCATCGGCAGCTGCGGCACCGCGATGATGCCGGCCAGCGAGATGAAGATGGCGATGACCCAGGCGAAGACGGGCCGGTCGATGAAGAATTGCGGCATGATCCGTCTCCCGCTTACTGCGCCGCCTCTGCGGTCTTCTGCTGATGGGGGACCGGCGACAGGACGACGCCCTCGCGCGCCCGGTCTGCGCCGAGCACGACGAAGGTCTCGCCGGCCGTGAGGCCCGCCGCCACCAGATAGCGATGGCCGACCAGCGGCCCCAGCTCGATCCGGCGCAGGCTGCCCGTCTTGTCCGGGTTGAGGACGACGATCTGAGCATGGCCTGTCGTATCGCGCTGGACGGCCTCCTGCGGCACGGTCAGCGCGGCGTGGTAGGTGGCGCGCGGCAGGCGCGCCCGGACGAACATGCCCGGCAGCAGCGAGCCGTCCGTGTTGGTGATCTCGACGCGGATATTGATGTTGCCGGTGCTGCGATCGACGGTGATGTCCGAGAACAGGGCGCGCGCCGAAACGGCATAGGGCGTGCCGAGCGGCGACAGGATCTGCACCGGCCGGTCGCCGGGATCGGCGGCCGCGCCGGAGGCGATCAGCTCGCGCAGGCTTTCATGGGCGGAGACCGGCTGCTTCACGTCGGCATAGACCACGCCGATCTGCTGCACGACGGCAAGCGGGCCGGCGCCCGGCGCCACTAGCGTTCCCTCGTTGACCAGGGTCGCACCGATGCGGCCCCTGATCGGACTGCGCACCACGGCATGCGACAGCTCGAGCGTCTTGCGGTCGAGATTGGCCCGGGCCTCGGCGACATTCGCCTTTGCCTGGGCGAGCGCGGCGACGGCATCCTCCGTCGCCCGTTCGGCGGACACCCTGGCCTGCGCCAGAGCGAGCGCCCGCGTGTGCTTCGCCTCCGCATTGACGAGGTCGGCTTCCGTGCGGGCGAGCACGGCTTCCGCCGCCGCCACCTCGGCCTCGAAGACCGCCGGATCGATCTGAAACAGCGGCTGATCCGCCTCGACCGTCGCCCCTTCCTCGAACAGGCGTTTCAGGATGATCCCGCCGACCTGCGGCCGGATCTCGACGGTGCGATCGGCCGAAATGCGTCCCGACAGATCGTCGTAGACGGTGATCGCCTCAGGCGTGGCGGTGAGGACCGACACCGTGGCGGGTGCCGCGCCGGCATCGGTTTCAGGCGTATCGGTCTCCTGCTTGCACGCCGCCAGGCACAGGGCGGCGGCAAGCAGGACAATCGACAGGCGGAGGGTCTGGGGCATCGGCGCAATCCGGTTGGCTACAGGCGCCATGGCGGCGCCCGATGCATATCGGTCGGCAGCATTGGCGTTTTGTTGCAGATTGGTGGAGCCTGTGTGGAGGCGGACTGCTGATGCTCGACGTGGCAGGCGTGCTCTGGCAACACTCGCATGAGGAGTATGAGCCGATGAACGCTTTGGTGCTGATTGCCGAGGATGACGCCGAGATCGCCGGAATTCTGGAAGCCTATTTCCAGCGAGAGGGATTCAGGACCACCCATGCGCGGGATGGCCAGGTGGCGCTCGATCTGCACACCGCCCTGAAACCCGACCTGTTGCTCCTCGACGTCACCATGCCGCGCGTCGACGGATGGCAGGTGTTGGCCGGCATCCGCCAGAGAGGCAACACGCCGGTGATAATGATCACCGCGCTCGATGCCGACCTCGACCGCCTGCAGGGCCTGCGCCTCGGCGCCGACGATTATGTAGTGAAGCCGTTCAACCCGATCGAGGTGGTGGCGAGGGCGAACGCCGTCCTGCGCCGGGCGGGCACCATATCCGAGGCTGCCGTGTTGCGGGTCGGCGGGCTGTCGATCGATCTCGACGCCTATCAGGCCAGCGTCACGTCGCCGCAGGGCGACCAGCCCCTCAACCTGACGCTCACCGAGTTCCGCCTGCTGGTTCACATGGCGCGGACGCCGACCAAGGTGTTCTCGCGCAGCGAACTGGTCGATGCCTGCCTTCCCGGTTCCGATGCCCTCGATCGCACCGTGGACAGCCACCTGAGCCGGCTGCGCAAGAAGCTCGAAGAGGCGGGGGCGGTGCGCATGCTGCAAAGCGTGCGCGGCGTCGGCTACCGGCTGGGTGTCCAGCCATGACGCTGCGCTACCGGATCAGCCGCGAAATCCTCCTGCTGATGGCGTCGGCGACCGTGGTGTCAGGTCTGGTGGTATTCTTCGGCACGTTCATCCTGTTCAGCCTGCTCTGGGAGTATCTGCCGTCTCTGGCGACCGACGAGGAGAGGTTCACCGGCACCGATTTCCTCATTCTGGCGATCGTCATCCTGCCGGTGCTCGTTGTGGCGGCGCTGGCCTCGTTCCGATTGGCGCGCCGCATCGTCGCGCCGCTCAATTCGCTGGCGACGAGCGCCAGACGCATCAAGAACGGCGACCTCTCCGCCCGCGCGGTGGCGGACAGGAATTCGCCGGGCGAGACCGCCGATCTGGTGGAGGATTTCAACGCCATGGCGCAGCGTCTCGAAGACATGTCGAACGAGATGATGGCCTGGAATGCCAGCATCGCCCATGAACTGCGCACCCCGCTTACCATCCTCAAGGGAAGGTTGCAGGGCATGATCGACCGGATATTCCCGCTGGACGAGGTCTCTCTCACCGGGCTGCTCAATCAGGTCAATACGCTTGCCCGGCTGGTCGAAGACCTGCGGACGGTCACCCTGGCCGACAGCGGACACCTGGATTTGCAGCTCGCCGACGAGCGGCTGAAACCGCATCTGTCGGAACTGGCGGACATGCTGCGGCACGAGTTGCTGTCCGCCGGCATCTCGCTGCAACTCGACCTTATGGATCTCCGTGCCCGGGTCGACATATTGCGGGTGCGTCAGGCCGTGCTGGCGCTGGTCAACAATGCCCGCCGGCACGCGTCGCCCGAGGTTATCGGCATCGCGCTGTTCGCACGCGACGGCAAGGTGGTGATCCGGGTGGACGACGACGGCCCCGGTCTCGACGGTGGCGACCTGCCCCGGCTGTCAAAGCCGTTCGTGCGTGGGTCTTCGCGCGGCGCAGAGGACCGCTCGGGAAGCGGGCTCGGCCTCTCCGTGGTCCGGGCGATCGCCGAAGCGCATGGCGGCCATCTCGAGTATTGCGCCGGCCCGCGCGGCGGGGCGGCATTCGACCTGATCTTCGGCATCAAGTAAACCGGCCCACTGTCAGGGCATCAGGACGGCGTTCCGCCTCCGATCGACAGCCTCGCGAACAGCCTGTTCTGTTCGGTGAGGCTACGGCGCAAGGGAAGTTGCCATCCTCCGGTGTGGTGCGCCAGAGACCTCGAACAGCATGCGCCCCGGCGCATCGATAGCATGGCACTCCAGTTCCAGTTTGCCGGCCTGTTTGTGCCGACCATTGTTTCGGGCTTGAAACAGGCGTTCCTTTGCGGGATCACTGAACTCAGGCGCGGAGTTGCAATGAGTGAGGTTGGCCGTGGGGCGTATCAACGAAGGGCCGGGGGACAGCGATCGCGATATCCAGGAAACCGACGCCATGCGGGCGCGGGTGGCCTGGTACTATTTCATCGGCGGCCTGACGCAGCAGGAGATCGCGCGCAAGTTTGAGATCACACGGACCCGCGTCAACCGCATCGTCGGCCAACTCCGCGCCGAAGGCTCGGTGCGGACCGAAATCAAGCTGCCCCTCGTCGGCTGCATCGAGCTTGAGAGCAAGCTGGAAAGCCGGTTCGGCCTGCGATCCGCCCGGGTCGTGCCCTATCTCGAAGATGGCAACGAGCAGCAAAGGGTGATCGGCGAAACTGCCGGAGAACTCCTGGATTCGCTTCTCGATGAGGGAACCCGGCTTGGGGTCGGCTGGGGGCGCACCCTCGCCGCCGCCTTGCCGCGCATATCTCCCCGAAATCAGTCCACTGGCTGGGTGGCGACCCTGATGGGCGGCATGACCCAGGGGCTGGGTACGACGACGTTCGAGCTGGCCACCGCCTTCGCCAAGGTCCTCGGAGCGGAGTGCTTCTATCTGGCCGTTCCGATCTATCTGCCGACCGCCGACAGCCGGTTGTTGCTGGAGGGGCACTACGGCATTGCCGATGTCCTGGCCCGCATCAAGCAGCATATGGATATCGCCTTCGTATCCTGCGGCGACATGTCCCAGCGTTCGCAGCTCGTGGGAACGCGGGTGGTGTCCGAACACCTCGACTCGCTCCTCTCGGCGGGGGCGGTGGGCGATCTGCTGGGCCTGTTCATTGACGAAAATGGCCGGCCGGTGAAGCACGTGCTCAACGAGCGGCTGATGGCGCTCGACCTTGAAGACCTGAGAGGCGTTCACCAATCCATTCTCGCATCCGGCGGCGTTCACAAGATGCCGATCATCCGGGCCGTGTTGCGCGCCGGCTATGTCAAGCACCTGGTGACGGACGAGCGCTGCGCGGATCTGTTGTTGCGTTCAGTCTGAGGGAAGCCATGCCGGATGGAGTGATCGCCGTTGACGTCGGCTCGCGTCAGGTCCGGGCCGGACTGTTCGGCCTCGACGGAACGCTGGTGGCGCATGCCCGGCGGGACATCACGCTCGGACAGCACAGCAACGCCATGGCGACCTACCGGATGGAAGAGATCTGGGCGGCGGCTTGCAGTACCGCGACTGACTGTGGCGCGCAGGCCGGCGCCCACGGCATGGCCATCACCGGCATCGCCTTCGACGCGACGTCGTCTCTCTACGTCGAGAGCGCCGGCGCGCCGATCGGCGCTGGGCAAGGAGACGTCTTCGGCTGGATGGACCACCGCGCCCAGCACGAGGCGGCCGAGATTACCGCCACGGGCCACCCCTATCTTCAGTTCTTCGGCGGGGCGATTTCGCCGGAAATCCACCTGCCGAAAATTGTCTGGTACGCGCGGCACCGACCCGACGGCGACAATGGTCCCGTTCATTTTCGCGATGTCTGCGACGAACTGGCCGGACGCGCCTCGGGGGAATCCGTCCGATCGAAGTCGGCGCTGGTCTGCAAGTGGCCCTTCATTCCATCACAGGATGATCCCTGGTGCCGGGATCTGCTCGAAGCCCTCGGGCTTGGCGAGCGCGATGGCCTGGATTTTCTCGAAAGCACGGTGCGCGATCTTGGCGGCGTCCATGGTCGCATCACCGCCGCAGCGTCACGCCAGCTGGGCTTGCCCGAAGGCGTGGTGGTGGGGGTTGGGGCGATCGACGCCGAAGCCGGCGTGCTCGGCAACGTCGGCGCGGATCTTGACGCCGTCATCGGCCGGACGCTGCTGATGACCGGCGGAACCTCGACGAACTTCATGGCCTTCTCGGCCGATCCGCGCTTCATTCCCGGCGTCTGGGGGCCGTTCCGCGATGCCGTCTTCCCCGGTCTCTGGATGCACGAGGGCGGGCAGAGCTGGTCCGGCGGCGCGCTCGATGCCGTGCTGAGGCAGCATCCGGCAAGTCCGGGCGAGCCGACGGCCGACAACCACCGCCGGGCCGCTTCCGACATTCTGGCGCTGCTTGCCGAGGAGGGACGACTGTTTGCGGCGCAGAAGCATCTGGTACCCGACTGGCTCGGCAACCGTGCGCCGCTCAACGACAGCCGGGTGCGGACGATCATGACCGGCCTCGGGCAGGAACTGGATTATCGGGCGTTCCTGGAAAGCTACTACGCGACCGCGCGCGGACTGGCGCTCCAGATGCGGCAGGTCGTCGATCATCTCAACGCCCACGGCTACGCGATCGACACGATCCATCTGTCCGGCGGGCACCGGCACAATCCGTTGCTGGTCCGGCTTTATGCCGACTGCTTCGATGGCCGGTTCTATCTTTGCGAAGCGCCCGAACCGGTGCTGGCCGGTACGGCGATGATTGCCGCCGTGGCGGCCGGTCACTATACGACCTTGCGCGCTGCTGCCGCCAGGATGTCGACGAAAACCAGGTTGGTGGAGAGGGATGCCGCCCGCGCCGCCCAACTCGACGCCGACTACAAGGTGTACCTGCGTCTCTACGATGTAAGGAATGAGATTCTTCAGTCCTGTCTTCCGACGTGATGACAAGACGACGGCCGGCGTCGCAGGCCCGTAAGGCCGGTCTATTCCAGATTGGTGTGATTGGCGCGCATGGCCTCGGGCGAAATGTCGAGATAGGTCCGCAGTTTCAGGATCATCACTTCGAACAGCACGAACTGGGCGCCCTCGTAGAGCGATCCCATCGGCAGCACGGAGGTGGCGGCGCCATGGTCGTTGGCCATGGTCTGGGCGGGTAGCGTCAGGACGAGATCGGCGGCCCTCGCGCATCGGCCGTCCGGTTGGGCGGTGATGAGCAGGATCTCGGCGCCGGCCGCCTTGGCCACCCCCATCAGGGCTTCCACCGTGGCGAAGAACCCCGGTCCGGCCGAGACGATCAGCAGATCGCCCTGTCCGATGGGCGGCGTGGTCATGTCCCCGACCATGGCGGCGCGACAGCCGAGATGGAAGAGGCGCATGCAGAGCCCCTTGATCTGCAGCCCCTCGCGGCCGACGCCGTAAAGCGCAATCCGCTTTGCAGCGGCAATCTTCCGGACCGCGCAATCGACTTCGGCGTCATCCAGGCGCTCGAATACCCGTTCGAGATCGGTAATGGCATCACGATAGAGAGTGGTCATTTGCGAATTCCGCAGTTTCAACGCATGGCCGACGGCTTGGACTCACGAACCGGGCGTCATCTCGCAAGAGGGGGGGCATCGACGCCGAGGGACGCCTGCTGACGCCGAATGGCCAGCGCCGTCAGGTGGCGGACGACGATGCGCCGGAAGAAGAAATTCAGCGCCATGAACACCAGGAGCAGCGCCCCCCAGATCATCTTCTT
This sequence comes from Pleomorphomonas koreensis DSM 23070, assembly GCF_000425185.1. Taxonomy (GTDB): domain Bacteria; phylum Pseudomonadota; class Alphaproteobacteria; order Rhizobiales; family Pleomorphomonadaceae; genus Pleomorphomonas; species Pleomorphomonas koreensis. The sequence goes on along the minus strand of NZ_AULH01000016.1, from coordinate 34,074 downwards.
GGCAAAGGGCGACAGGCTGGCGATGGTGAAGGCGTTCTCGACGCATTGCAGCAGGAGAACCGTCGGCAGGATGTTCAGCAGCCGGCCGCGGCCGCCATCGGGATCCATGCCGGCCAGCACTGCCACCAGGATGGCTTGCAGTTGGAAGGCGTCGCCGAAGCCGACCTTCATGGAGTTGAAGCGCGCCAGCATGATCAATCCGGCAAGCGAAGCCAGGGCGCCGCAGACGGTGTAGGAGATCAGAATGGTGCTTTCGAGCCGGAGACCGCCGAACAGGGCGGCCACCTTGTTCTCGCCGTACAGATAGAGGCTCTTGCCGAAGACGGAGTTGTTCACGACGAAGGAGATGACGACGAACACCACGAGGACCAGGCAGAACGACTTGGGGATGACGCCGAAGAGGCTGGACGACACGACGTTGACATAGGCCTCGGGCATGCCGGTGATGCCGGCGCCGCCGGTCAGGCCGGTGCCGAAGCCGGCGAACACCATCATCGAGCCGAGGGTGGTCAACAGCGGCGGAATGCCGAAGCGGACGATGATGATGCCGTTCAGCAGACCGGCGCAGACGCCGACGGCGAGCGCCACCAGGCAGGCGAGCCCGATCGTCGCGTCCGGGCCGAGGGCGGCCAGCACCGGTTCGGAGGTCATCAGCCGGGCGGCGAAAATGCCGGCGAGATTGGCGACGGCGATGATCGACAGATCGATGCCGCCCGATACCATCGACAGCCCCATGGCCAGGGACAGCAGGGCGAACTCCGGCGTCTGCTGAAGAACCGACACCAGATTGGTCGGGTTGAAGAACGCCGTTCCCAGAGAGAGGAAGATGAGAGCCAGCACGCAGGCGATCATCGCGTAGAGGACGCTTTGGCTGAGACCTTCCTCATCCATGCGGGCCGGGAGGAACCGGCGCCAACTGGCGCCGAGCGGCGACGAGTTGTTGTATTCGCCATCCATCGTGGCGCTCTCCCTAAACGTTCTCGAAGTTGAGCTGGCGAAGATTGCGCATCTTCGTGCGGTAGTGCGAGATGGAAGCGATGAGCACCAGCGCACAGCCGATGAAGAACCGGTTCCACGAAGCGGAAAGGCCAATGGTGACCAATGTGTTGTTGAGAAGAGTGACGAGGGTCATGCCGAGCAGAACGCCGGACACTGACCCGGCGCCGCCACTGAGTTTGGCGCCACCGATCACCACGGCGGCAAGGACGATCAGCTCGTTGCCGACCAGGGTGACCGGATCGACCAGACGGATGTCGGAGACCATCATCACGCCCATCAGCCCGGCCAGCGCGCCGGCGTAGGCGTAGATGACCAGATTGACCTTGAGCAGATTGACGCCGCAGCGCAGCGCCGCCAGCCGGTTGGAGCCGATCGCGTAAGTGGCGCGGCCGATGGCGGTCCGATTGAGCAGGTACCAGGTGGCGACGACGGCAAGGACCAGGGGCACGACGAACACCGATAGCCCGACGTATCCCGGTCCGTCGGGAAACTCGAACAGAACGTCGGTGCCGAAGTAGCGCAGGGACACCGGCATGTTGCCGGCGGTGATGGGGCGGGCGTCGAGGAAGACCATCAGGACGCCCTGGATGACGCCCTGCATGGCCAGCGTGGTGATCAGTGTCGGCAGGGAAAACAGCGAGATGATCAGGCCGTTGATGGCGCCGACGAACGCCCCGAGCGCCATCGCCACCACCAGGGCGAAGACCAGGCTGTCGAGGCCGGTCCATTTGGTGATCATCGTCGCGACATAGGCCGACAGGATGGCGTTGGCCAGGAACGACACGTCGATGCCGCCGGACACCATGACCACCAGCACCCCGAGCGCGACGACCGTCCAGGCCGCGCCGCTGCGGATCAGGTCGAACAGGGAAGCCAGCGACAGGAAGTCGGGCGAGCGCAAGGCGACCATGATGACATAGACGATGATGAGGAAGGCCAGCAGCGACAACCCGCTCTGATGCCCGATCCCTTGCCCCAGAAGGCGGGGCAGCAGCCCGGTCTTGTTCGTCTCGCCGGTCTCGGCTGTCTTACCGTTACCCTGTGGCATCATGTTAACACCTTGTTCACTCTTGTCTTTTCTCGCGCATCGACATCGGGTGCCGGCAGAGGGCGGCGATCGTCGCTCAGCTTGCCTGGCGAAGCTCGCCGGACAGCGCTTCGACGGTCAGCGTCTCGCCGGAGAACTCGGCGGCCAGCCTGCCGGCCTGCATCATGAAAACCCGGTTGCAGCTCATGACGAGTTCTTCGAGGTCGTCGGAGATCATGATGACGCCGCGCCCCTGGCGGGCCAGCTGGCGGACGATGTCGTGGATCTCCATCTTGGAGCCGACGTCGATCCCGGCGGTCGGATTGTCGAGGATCAGGATCTTGGGGTCGGCGGCAAGCCACTTGGCCAGCACGACTTTCTGCTGGTTGCCTCCCGACAGGCTTTGAACCGGCTCCTCGCCCGATGGCGTCTTCACCCGCACCTTGCGGATCCAGGTGTCGCCGATGTCGCGTTCCTTTGCCTGCGACAGCAGGCCGAGCCGCCCCTTGCTGCGCTCGAATATCGAGGAGGCGATGTTCGTCATGATGGCCTTGCGGGCGAACAGTCCCTGGCCGTGCCTGTCCTCCGACACCAGAGCGATACCGTTGCCGATCGCCTCGCGGGGGGAGCGGGGCCTGAGCTGCAGCCCCGCCAGGGTCATCTTGCCGGCGTCGGCCGGATTGAGGCCGAACAGCGTCAAGGCGATCTCGGTGCGCCCCGATCCGGTCAGACCGGCGAAGCCGACGATCTCGCCCGGCCGCAGCGAGAACGAGACGTCGTGGTACTGGTCGCGGCGGCACAGGTTCTCGACGACGAGCAGGGGCGCGGCAGCCCGATCGAACTCCTGCGGCGCCTTGTCGCCCTTGAACTCGATGCCGGTCATCAGGTAGCTGAGCCGCGTGGTGGTCAGTTCGGCGGGGGCGTACTCGCCGATTTTCCGACCGTCTCGCAGCACATAGAAGCGGTCGGCGATCTCGAACAGCTCGTCGAGCTTGTGGCTGATGAAGATGATCGCCATGCCCCGGCTCTTCAGGCGGTGCACCATGCTCAGCAACTGGGCGACGTCCCGGCTTGGCAGGGCGGTCGTCGGCTCGTCCATGACCAGCAGGCGACAATCCTGCGTCAGGGCGCGAGCGATGGCGGCCGTCTGCCGCGCGCCGATCGGCAGGTCGCCCAGCCGCGCGCGCAGCGGCAGGTCGGCGCCGAGTTCGTTGAGCGCCTTCGCGGCGATCCGATCCACCTCGCTCCAGTTGATCCAGCCGCGGTGCTGGGATTGCACGACGTGGAAGGCGATGTTCTCCGCCACGGTCAGGTCGGTGAAGATGGACAGGTCCTGGTAGATGATCTCGATGCCGAGCGCCATCGACTGCGCCGGCGTCAGCCTGTCGAAGGCGCGACCCTGCCAGATGATACGGCCGCTGTCCGGGGTCTCTCCGCCGGCGATGCATTTCATCAGCGTCGATTTGCCCGACCCGTTGGCGCCGGCCAGACAGAGGACCTGCCCGGCCTCTATGGTCATATCCACGGCATCGAGAGCCTGGGTGCCGATGTAGCGCTTGCTCAGCCCCTCAAGACGTAGCAGTTCCATTGTGTGCATGTCTCCAACGAGTCCGGACAGGCCGGGCCGTGCTCCGAACGCGCGGCCGGCGGCCGTCGATGTTCCGGACGAAGCCGTAGATTCGGAGCCCGCCGCAAAACTCCGCCGCGTCGGGCATCCGACGTCAAGTTCCGCGCGTCAGGCCCTGCGAACCTCAAGTCCGCTCCGCGCCGATTCCCGAACTTATCGCTGGCTGCCCGATACCAGCATGTTTCGTACCGGTCTCCCAGACAGGACTCGCCCCCGAAAGCCGGGAGCGAGACTCAACGTTCACTTCGGGAACGTGCCTGGCTTGTTGTTTTTATTATGCGACAAGCGGTCCAGCTTGACGATTATCAACTACAAGTCTGCGAACTACATCAGAACTGGTATTCCTGATAGTTGTCCTTGGTCAGGACCAGCGTCGCATTGCCGTAGACGACACCGTTCTCGACGGTCACCTTCTCGTAGCCGGGCCGCTTGAGGTCGATACCCGCCTCGACCGGCTCGCCCTTCAGCGTCTTCAAGGCAACAACGGCGGCGGCGTAGCCGGCATCGGCGGGGCGCCAGCACTGGGCTTCGGCCTGGTAGCCTTCTTCCAAGTAGACGCCGTTGATGCTCGGCAGGCCAAGTCCGACCACCTTGATGTCCTTGCGGCGCAGCTTCTCGACGGCGAGGGCGGCCATCGACGAACCGGAGACCGAGCAGCCGAAGAAGCCCTTCAGGTTGGGATACTTCTTGATCGTCTCGTTGACCTTGTCGAGAGCGGTCTTCTCGTCGTTGTTGTCCTCAAGCGGCTCGGACAGGACGAACTCGAGTTTGGGGTAGTTCTTCTTGGCGTATTCGAGACCCGCCTTGAACCACTGCATGTGGGTTTCCATGGTCAGCGCGCCGACGATGCCGGCATACTGGCCCTCGCCATCCATGGCCTTGGCAAGCTTTTCGAACATCAGGGCACCGAAGTCTTCGTTCTTGAAGGCTTCCACGTCGTAGTTGGAGACGCCGGCCAGGCTCTGGGCCTCATGGCTGATGACGATGATGCCGGCCTTGCGCGCCTTCTCCAGGATCGGCTTGATCGACTGGGGATCGTTGGGCACCACCAGGATGGCGTCGACATGCTTGGCGATCAGGCTCTCGACCATCTGGGCCTGTTTGGCCGGGTCACCGGTCTCCGGCGCGATCTGGTAGGCGTTGACACCGAAATCGGCGGCGAACTGCTCGACGCCCTTTCGCATGTCGTCAAACCAGGAAATGCCCTCCTGCTTGGCACACATGACGATTTCGAACTTCTTCCCGGACTCGGCGCCAAAGGCGACGCGCCCAGCCGATCCCAGAGCCAGCATACCGGCTCCACCAACGAGGACGGCTCTTCTCGTAATCATCTCAGTTCCTCCCTATGCACATATGTGCCGCGAAAAACACATATGTGTTACGCCCGCGCGGCGGCGGGTGTCAAGGGGGTGTCCTGCGTCTCGGCATGATGCTTACGGATCTGCCTTTGGGGCGAGAGAGGAGGGCGATGAGCGCCTGATGAAGGACGTCTCGCGAAGCGGGGGCAACTTTCGCCGCCATCATTGGGCGCCGCGGTGCGGGCATTGCATTGTTCTGGCCGATCCACGGGGAGGGCGGTCGCCGACGCGGCCCAGCATCCGCAGCGACGGCGTCGCCCGCCATAACGAGAACGGCACCTCGACCGACAGGCAAGTCCAATCACAGCCGACGCCAGACATGACGGGCTTCGATGGCGCCCGGTCCAGCTTGTCGATGCCAGCATCTGGTCATCGCGAAGGCTTAGGGGCGTTATTCCCGGAGATGGAGTGCTTTGTCAGCAGGGTTTTGGAAGCGAGAGCATGTCCGACAAGTTCGAGGACTGGTAACGCATCGCAACTCGTCAAGCCTACTTTGCGCAGCGCTTCCTTTTTGCTGGAAGCATCGCAGCCCTGGTGGCGCAAGCGTGGTGATGACTGGTCTATAAGCCCGAGACAATAGGAATGCCGCAACGAGGTTCCGGCTCCCGATCGGCGGACTGTCCCGGCTTTCCCGTCACGTCTCCGGTTCGCCCACGCTGCAGCCGGCGTCGGCGAGGCGGTCGCGCAGGGCGACGAGGCGGTCGCGGAGATCGGCGATCTCCTCCCGGCCGGCGCCCATGGCGCAGCCGAGATCGAGCGGCACCCGCGTCGCCTTCTCCGACAGCGCCCGGCCCGCGTCGGTGAGGGCGACGATCACCTGCCGCTCGTCGCGGCTGCCCCGCTGGCGGCTGACGTAGCCGGTTGCCTCCAGTCGCTTCAGAAGCGGCGTCAGTGTGCCGGAATCGAGCCGCAGGCGGCTGCCGATCTCCTTCACCGTCTGCCCGTCGGCCTCCCACAGCACCAGCATCACCAGATACTGCGGATAGGTGAGGCCGAGCGGTTCGAGCAGCGGCCGGTAGGCGCGGTTGAGGGCGTGGGCGAAGGAATAGGCGGCGAAGCAGAGCTGGTCGGAGAGTTTCGGAGCGCTGTTCATGTCGGTGCGGTGCTGGAACCTTTCGGCGCGGCCGGCGTTGGTAGGGCAAGTATACGGGAGCAGCGGCATTTCCCCAGTGGAAATCGGTATCGATCACGGCAATGTGAATTGTGCGAAATTCAATTGCGCGCAATCAATATGGGCAACGGAACAGCAACAGGCGAGGAAGCCATGAAAGTTCTCTACACTGCCCATGCCCATACTCTCGGCGGCCGCACCGGCCATTCGGAAACCGACGATGGCCGCCTGAAGGTCGACCTGTCGACCCCGAAGGAGCTGGGCGGCGACAGCGGCGCCGGCACCAATCCCGAGCAGCTTTTCGCGGCCGGCTATTCGGCCTGCTTCATGGGTGCGCTGAAGTTCGTGGCCGGCAAGGAGAAGGTGAGCATTCCGGCCGACGCCTCGATCGATGCCCACATCGGCATCGGCGCCCGCGACGATGGCGGCGGTTTCGGCATCACCGCCAAGCTGGAAATCAAGGTACCCGGCGTCGACCGCGCCGTGGTCGAGGATCTGGTCCAGAAGGCGGACGTCGTCTGCCCCTACAGCCACGCGACGCGTGGCAACATCGAGAAGACGCTGGTCGTGCTCTGAGGCGGGTTGCCCCTCCCCCGTTCCCGCCCTTTGACCGACCACCGACGCGCCGGGTACCTTCGCCCGGCGCGTCGTCTTTTTAGGGGAAGCGTCCGGCTGAATCCTTGGGCAGATGCCGGCAAAGCGGGCTGCGAGAGACCGCGGCAGGCCGCGTAACGGGGCTCCCAAGGCTGGCACGCTTCCTGCTTTTCCTGTTGCGAGTGGGCCGACAAGGCGCACCTTCCAAGGGAACCGGCCCGACAACAGGGCCAGCTTGTCGCCGCCGGCTGCCGTTGCCTTTCCGGGCAACGGTGTCCGGCGGCGAAACCGTTTCAGGCGTCCCGTTGGCCGGTCCGGAAAAAGCTGATTGCTGATGGCAATATTCCGGCAATGAAAATCCGGCTGGCAGCGGAGTTTGGCACGGCGGTTCTTCTTGTCGGACGCCGTCGATGAAATACTCTAGAGATGACGCTTCTCGTTGATCGATCAGGACGACCCGACATGACCGAGCGCGACGCCCGCGCGCCCCTCCGCACCTTTCCGGCCCGCATGCAGCCGCTGGCCCGGCTGCCGCTGTTCATCGACCTCTCGGGCCGGCGCGTCGTCGTCGCCGGCGCGTCGGAGGCGGTGGCCTGGAAGGCGGAGCTGTTCTCGGCGGCCGGCGGCGACGTCGCGGTGTTCGCCGAGACGCCGGATGCCGAGCTTCTCGCCATCATCGAGCGCGGCACGCCGCCCGGCCGGCTGACGCTCAACCGCCGCGCCTGGACGGCGGCCGACCTCGACGGCGCGGCGCTGGCCGTGCTCGATGCCGATGATGCGACCGAGATCGAGGCCTTCCGCGCCGCCGGCCACACCGCCGGGGCGCTGGTCAACATCGTCGACAAGCCGGACGTCTGCGACGTGCTGTTCGGCTCGATCGTCAACCGCTCGCCGGTGGTGGTCGGCATCTCGACCGACGGCGCGGCGCCGGTGATGGGGCAGGCGATCCGCCGCCGCATCGAAACGCTGCTGCCGCCGGCCATTTCCGCCTGGGGCGCGCTGGCCGTCCGCATCCGCGACGCCATCACCGCCCGCCTGGCGCCCGGCGCGGCGCGGCGCATCTTCTGGGAGCGCTTCGCCGAGCGGGCCTTCGGGCCGGCGCCCGGCGACGGCGAGGCCGAGCGGCTGATCGCCGAGGCGACGGGCGAGGGGAGTGCTGCCGAGGCGGCGGGCCGGGTGATCCTGGTCGGCGCCGGACCGGGCGAGCCGGAACTCCTGACGCTGAAGGCGGTGCGGGCGCTGCAATCGGCCGACGTGGTGCTCTACGACGATCTCGTCTCGGCCGACGTGCTGGAATTGGCCCGCCGCGAGGCACGGCGCGTCGTGGTGGGAAAACGCGGCGGCCGCGCCTCCTGCCGGCAGGAGGACATCAACGAGCTGATGGTCGAGCTGGCGCGGGCCGGCGAGCGCGTCGTCCGCCTCAAGGCCGGCGACCCCATGGTGTTCGGCCGGGCCGGCGAGGAGATCGACCGGCTGAGGGCCGAGGGCATCCCGGTCGAGGTGGTGCCGGGCATCTCGGCCGGCATCGCGCTTGCCGCGGCGCTCGGCGCCTCGCTGACCCATCGCGACGCCGCCCATTCGCTGCGCTTCGTCACCGGCCACGCCAAGAGCGGCGAACTCGACGACGGGCTTGACTGGCGCGGCCTCGCCGATCCCGACACCACGCTCGTCGTCTACATGGGCGGCCGCACCGCCGGCCGGCTGGCTGGCCGGCTGATTGCCGAGGGATTGCCGGCAGAGACGCCGGTGGTATTCGGCTTCGGCGTCGGCCAGCCCGGCCAGCGCATCGAGCGCCATCGCCTCGCCGACCTCGTCGCCCTCGGTTCGGTGCCGACCGCGGAGCCGCTGGTGATCGGCATCGGCAAGGTGTTCGCGGCCGGCGGCCGCTGATTCCGGTCGCCTTGCCGCCGCCAGGAGTGCTAGGTGTCGTCCGAATTCTTCACGGACGGATGGCATGGACAAGACGATCATCACCATTCCCGGCGATCTGCCGGGCCTTAGCTACTCCTTGACGGTGCTGCGCTTTTCGGGCTCCGACCCGGCGGCGCCCACCGCCTATCTCCAGGCGGCGCTGCATGGCAACGAGCTGCCGGGCGTCGCGGCGCTGCACGTGCTGATACCCAGGCTCAAGGCGGCCGAGGCCGAGGGGCGGCTCCGGGGCTCGATCACCGTGGTCCCCTTCGCCAACCCGATCGGCCTCAACCAGTTCCAGTGGGACGACCACCAGGGGCGCTTCTTCTACGGCAACCGCGTCAACTTCAACCGTGCCTTCGCGCTGCTCGACCGGCCCGACCCGGCGCTGCTGACCGACGACGTCGACGGCGTCTCCTGCGACCGCCGGCTGAAGGCGACGCTGCAGAAGCTGTCGCTCGACGCCGACCTGGTGCTCGACCTCCATTGCGACAACGAGGGACCGAACTATCTCTACATGCCCTCGGAGCTGTGGCCGCACAGCGCCGACCTCGCGGCGGCGCTCGACTGCCCCGCCGTGCTGACCTTCGAGGGCGGCACCGACGCTTCCTTCGACGAGGCGGCCTTCCGACCGCATCTGGCGGCGGGCAATTTCGAGAAGCGTGTCGTCGCCACCGTCGAGCTGAAGGGCATTCACGACGTCGGGCCGGAGACGGCGCGGCGGGACGGCGACGGCCTCTACCGCTTCCTGGTCGGTCGCGGCGTGATCGACGATGCGACCGGGGCGCCGGTCGGACCGTTCACCGGCAAGGGCGTGCCGCAGTCCTATGTCGAGATGGTCAGGGCGCCGGTCGGCGGCATGGTGTTCTTCCACGTCGGGCCGGGCGACACGGTGACGGCCGGGCAACTGGTGGCCGAACTGATCCCGGCGCCGGGCGATCTCGACGCGGTGGTGCCGGTGCGCGCCGCGGCGCCGGGCGTCGTGCTGACGCGGGTGCTCGCCCGCGCCGTCCGGATCGGCGACGACCTCCTGAAGATCGTCGGCGATCATCGCTCGCCCACGGCCAAGGACGGCGGCGCGCTGGAGAGTTGACGGTGGTTCCGTCTGCCGGAGATCCTCCGTCGCATGCGAAGGATGACAGCCAAAAACAATGAGTTGTTTTGTCATGGTCCGCGCAGGCGGACCATCCCGGGCAGAAAGAGGCTCTGTGTGCTTCGCCACCTTACTCGATTGATCTCGCCCGGCGGCTTGCAATCGCCGGGCTTATCTGGTTAGGCCCGGTTTCCAGCCACGAGGGGACACCGCCATGGTCGCAGAGATTATCGATGGCTTTGCCATCGCCGCCGAGCTTCGCCGGGACATCGCCGTTCGCGCCGCCGCGATGAAAGAGGCGCATGGCGTCGTGCCGGGCCTCGCCGTGGTGCTGGTCGGCGACGATCCGGCGAGCGGCGTCTACGTGCGCAACAAGCTGAAGGCCACCGCCGAATGCGGCCTCCGGAGCTTCGAGCATATCCTGCCGGCCGACACCTCGGAGGCGGACTTGCTCGCCCTCGTCGGCAAGCTCAACGCCGACCCGGCCGTGCACGGCATCCTGGTGCAGTTGCCGCTGCCCAAGCAGATCGACGCCGACAAGGTGCTCGGCCTGATCGATCCCGACAAGGACGTCGATGGCTTCCACCCGGTCAACGCCGGCCGCCTGTCGATCGGCCTGCCGGGCTTCGTGCCCTGCACGCCGCGCGGCGCCGAAATCCTGATCGATCGCGTCATGCCCGATCTTTCCGGCAAGCATGCCGTGGTGATCGGCCGCTCCAACATCGTCGGCAAGCCGATGGCCCAGCTTCTCCTCAGGAAGAACGCCACTGTCACCATCGCTCACTCGAAGACCGCCGATCTGCCGGGCCTCTGCCGCACCGCCGACGTGCTGGTGGCCGCCGTCGGCCGACCGCTGATGGTCAAGGGCAGCTGGGTGAAGCCCGGTGCCGTGGTGATCGACGTCGGCATCAACCGCATCGAGGTGGACGGCAAGGGCAAGCTCTGCGGCGACGTCGATTTCGCCTCGGCCGCCGAGGTCGCCGGCTTCATCACGCCGGTGCCGAAGGGCGTCGGTCCGATGACCATCGCCTGCCTGATGCTGAACACGCTCGACTCGGCGGCGCGGCGGATCGCTGGTTAACGCTCAGCGAGCCAGTCCATCAGCCCCCGCGCCGCCGCGCGGCCGGTGGCGAAGCAGCCGGTGAGGAGGTAGCCGCCGGTCGGCGCCTCCCAGTCGAGCATCTCGCCGGCGACGAAGGTGCCCGGCCGCGCCTTGAGCATGAAGCGGTCGTCGAGGCTCGCAAAGCGGATGCCGCCGGCCGAGGAGATCGCCTCGGCGATCGGACGCATGCGGCGGAGCGGGATCGGCAGTGCCTTGAGGCGGGCGGCGAGCCTGTCCGGATGGCGTCGCTCGTCTTCCGACATGAACAGCCGGGCCAGCGCCGCCTTGACGCCGTCGAGGCCGGCGCCCTTCCTGAGCCGGTTGCTGAACGATGCCTTGGCGTCCTGCCGGCCGAGGTCGCGGGCGAGGCGCTCGACGCTGCGGCCGGGTACCAGGTCGAGGAGGAAATCGGCCTTGCCCTCGGCGTCGAGCCGGTCGCGCAGGGCCGCCGCATGGAGGTAGACGAGGCTGCCCTCGATGCCGTGGCGGGAGATGACGAACTCGCCGGGCGTCGTTCCCGCATCCGAGGTTGCCGTCACCGATTTCACCGGCGCGCCGGCGAAGCGCTCGACGAAGGCGGCGTCCCAGTCGACGTCGAAGCCGGCGTTGGCGGGCTTGAGGTCGGCGACGTCGTTGCCGATCGCCCTGAGAGGCGCCACCCATGCGGCATCCGAGCCGAGGCGTGGCCACGAGGCACCGCCGAGCGCCAGCAGCGCCGCGTCGGGCGCGATGTCGAGCCGGCCGTCGGGCGTCTCGAACGTCAGGCCGTGATCGGAAAAGCCGGTCCAGCGATGGCGCGTCCGGATCGTCACGCCGAGGTCGGCGAGGCGCCTCAGCCAGGCGCGCAGCAGCGGCGACGCCTTCATCGCCTTGGGGAACACCCGGCCGGACGAGCCGACGAAGCAGTCGGCGCCGAGGCCGTCGGCCCACTCCACGAGGTCGGCCGGGCGGAAGGCGTCGAGAGCGGCGAGCAGCATCGGCTCGTTCGGACGATAGCGGCCGATGAAGCGTTGCCAGGGTTCGCTGTGGGTGAGGTTGAGACCGCTCTTGCCGGCAAGCAGCAGCTTGCGGGCCGGGCTCGGCATGGCGTCGTGGACGGTGACGCGATGGCCGGCGCCGGCCAGCACCTCCGCCGCCATCAGGCCGGCCGGCCCGCCGCCGACGATTGCCACTTCCGCCATTGCCGTCTCCGCTGTTCCCGGCGGGGAACATGTGCGGTGGCCGCCCGGTTCAGGCAAGCGGATTCTTCATCGGACAACCACGCTTTGAAAAATCATACCGATGGAGTATAGTAAAATTGCGTAGTCCGCGGGCGAGGTAGCCATGGGATTTGCGGAAGCAAGAACCATCTACATCGAGGGGGCAAGCGCCCTCTACCGGAACACCGGCCTTCTCAACAAGGCGGTCAATACCTTGCCTCGCCATGCCATCTTCGGTTGTGCGCTGCATATCCATGCCCGCCACGCCTTCGACGACGACGCACCGGCGCTGACGCTCACCCGCCTGCAGAAGATGACGGCCGAGAACGGCGGTCTCAGCCCCGGCCGCGTGGCGGCGCAGACGCTGCTGCTGCGCAAGCTCGGCTTCCTGGAAACTCGAATAGCGGACGATCGCCGCCAGCGTATCCTCCTGGTGACCGACCGCATGGTGGCCGAGGACCATCGCTGGTTGACGGTACAGCTTCGCTCGCTCGAAGCGTTCGGTCTGTTCAGCCCGCGCGACGACGAGCGCTCGCCCGGCTTCGTGCTGGCCTTTCGCGCCGCCTCGCCGATGATGCCGGTGGAAACCGCCGCCTTCGTCGGCCGGCACCCGGCCATCGCCTTCTTCATCATGCGCGATGGCGGCTACTCGATGCTGCTGGAGCTGCTGCGCGCCTCTCAGCAGGGCGGCTCGACGCGTGTCGCCTTCAACGTGGCGGAAACCGCCGCCGCCTTCTGCGTTTCCAAGAGCCAGATGTGGAGCCTGTTGCAGGCGGCGGCGGCGCGCGGCCTGCTGACGGCGGCGGCGCCGGCCTGGCGCACGGTCTGCCTGTCCGACCGGTTGCTGGCCGACTTCGATCGCTGGCTTTCCGACAAGGCGGCCGAACTGGCCGAGGTTGCCGGACGCGCCCGCGCCTTATGGGTTGAACAATCGGCAAAATAAAAGCCGGAACAAAATTGTTCCGGCTTTTTGGTAAGTATGGTTTAAAATAAGATTTCTCGCTCGGGGCGTCTAGTTTCACGTCATGAAAAATAGAACTTTTTCAGGTCGCTCTTTCTGTTTCGCTCAGCCGAGGGCGTTTCCGGAATGTCTCGTTATTGCTATAATTCGCGGCAGCTGCCTATAACCTGACCATGAGTGAATATTAGCGGAAAATGTGGGCCGACACAAACGTATTTGAACTAAACGGTGTTATTTTTTGGGTGTTTTTACGTATCCAGTTTTCTATCCTTCGGATCTCCGCCGGGAGCGGGCCATCCCGTAGGGCGGGCCGCCGCCGTTTTCACGCCGGGGCAAATCTGCTAACGGCAGGGCCATGATGGACGCCATCAAGCCGATCTTCTCCTACAAGCCCTATTGGGCCGCCCGTTTCGGCACGGCGCCGTTCCTGCCGCAGAGCCGCGCCGAGATGGAAGCGCTCGGCTGGGATAGTTGCGACGTGATCGTCGTCACCGGCGACGCCTATGTCGATCATCCGTCGTTCGGCATGGCGGTGATCGGCCGGCTCCTGGAGGCTCAGGGCTTCCGCGTCGGCATCATCGCCCAGCCGGACTGGAAGACAGCCGAGGCGTTCAGGGCGCTCGGCAAGCCGAACCTCTTCTGGGGGGTGACCTCCGGCAACATGGATTCGATGGTCAACCGCTACACGTCCGACCGCCGCATCCGCCACAACGACAGCTACACGCCGAACGACGAGGGCGGCAGGCGGCCCGACCGGGCGGTGATCGTCTATTCGCAGCGCTGCCGCGAAGCCTTTCGCGATGTGCCGATCGTGCTCGGCGGCATCGAGGCGTCGCTGAGGCGCATCGCCCATTACGACTACTGGTCGGACAAGGTGCGCCGGTCGATCCTCGTCGACGCCAAGGCCGACATCCTGCTCTACGGCAACGCCGAGCGGGCCATCGTCGAGGTCGCCCACCGCATCGCCAAGGGGGGCGACCCCCAGAGTTTCGACGACCTGCGCGGCGTGGCGCTAATCAAATCCGCCGTGCCCGACGGCTGGACCGAGCTGGCCGCCGACGATCTCGACGCCGCCGACGACGGCGCCCGCCGCTCCGGGCCGGACACCGTGCTGCGCCTCCCCGCCTTCGATCAGGTGGAGGCCGATCCGGAGGCCTATGCCCGCGCCTCCCGCGTCCTCCACCGCGAGAGCAACCCCGGCAATGCCCGGCCGCTCGTCCAGCGCCACGGCGACCGCGAACTCTGGGTGAGCCCGCCGCCCATCCCGCTCTCCACCGAGGAGATGGACGCCGTCTACGAACTGCCCTATGCGCGGGCGCCGCATCCCCGCTACGGCGGCGCCCGCATTCCCGCCTGGGAGATGATCCGCTTCTCGGTGACCATCATGCGCGGCTGCTTCGGCGGCTGCGCCTTCTGCTCGATCACCGAGCACGAGGGCCGGGTGATCCAGAACCGCTCGGAAGACTCGATCCTAGGGGAGATCGAGAAGATCCGCGACCGCACCGAGGGCTTCACCGGCATCGTCTCGGATATCGGCGGCCCGACTGCCAACATGTACCGCATCGCCTGCCGCGACGGGTCGATCCAGAGCGCCTGCCGCAAGCCGTCCTGCGTCTATCCCGACGTCTGCCCCAACCTCGACACCAGCCACGAGGCGCTGATCCGGCTCTATCGCAAGGTGCGGGCGGTGCCGGGCGTCAAGAAGGTGATGGTCGCCTCGGGCGTCCGCTACGATCTCGCCGTCAAGAGCCCGACCTACATCAAGGAACTGGTGCGCCACCATGTCGGCGGCTATCTCAAGATCGCCCCCGAGCATACCGAGGCCGGGCCGCTCTCCAAGATGATGAAGCCGGGCATCGGCGCCTACGACCGCTTCAAGCAACTGTTCGACGCGGCGGTGGCCGAGGCCGGCAAGAAATACTTCCTGATCCCCTATTTCATCGCCGCCCACCCCGGCACCTCCGACGCGGACATGATGAACCTCGCGCTCTGGCTGAAGCGGAACGGCTACCGCGCCGACCAGGTGCAGACCTTCCTGCCGTCGCCGATGGCGCTGTCCACCGCCATGTATCATTCCGGCGTCAATCCGCTGAAGCCGGTGCGGCGCGGCGCCTCGGAGCCGGTGGAGACGGTGAAGGGCCTCAAACAGCGGCGGCTGCACAAGGCATTCCTGCGCTACCACGATCCGGAGAACTGGCCGCTCCTGCGCGAGGCGCTGAAGGCGATGGGCCGCGCCGACCTGATCGGCAACGGCAAGCAGCACCTGATCCCCAGCTTCCAGCCGGCCGGCACCGGCCTCGGCGGCGGCGAGGGCCGGCGGACGGGCGTGAAGCACGGCACGCAGGCCTTCCTGACCAAGGGCGTCACGAGAGGCGGCGCGCCGCGCCGGCCGGGCGGCCGCAAGGGCTGAGGCCGCCGCTCAGGCGGCACGGGCGTCCCGCGTGAAGGCTTCCACCAGGCCGCGCATGCGGGCGATTTCGGCGTTGACGCGATCGGTCGTCTCCAGCACCTCGGCGGCGACGGTCTGCGTCTGGCCGGCGGCGCCGGCCAGTTCGACGGTCTTGCCGGCGATATCGTCGGTCGAGGCCGAGGCCATGGCGGCGCCGGCCGAGATTTCCGTCGTCGCCTCGCCCTGGGCGACGACCGACTGCGACAGCAGGGCGGCCGCGGCATCGATATCGGTCATCGCCGCGGCGATGTCGCGGATCAGCGTCACCGCCGACTGGGTGGCGGCGCCGACGCCGTCGATCAGAGCCCGGATGTCGACGGTGGCGCGCGTGGTCTGGCTGGCCAGGGACTTCACCTCGCCGGCCACCACCGAAAAGCCCTTGCCGGCCTCGCCGGCCCGCGCCGCCTCGATCGTCGCATTGAGGGCCAGAAGGTTGGTCTGGGCGGCGATCGAGCCGATCAGGTCGACCACCTCGCCGATCCTTGCCGTGGTGTCGGACAGGCCGGCGATGACGCCGCTCGCCGCGCGGGCGCGATCGGCGCCGGTGACGGCGACGGCCACCGCCGCATCGGCCTGGTGGCGGGCCGCCATCTGCGACTGGGCCAGCTCGGCCGCCGCGGCGGCCATGGTACGAACGCTTTCGGCGGCGCTGCCGGCCGACAGCGATGATCGCTCGGCCAGCGTCGCGGCGTGGCCGGCGGCGGCGGTCAGTTCGGCGGTGCCGCGGCCGAGGCGGCCGGCGTGCGCCTCGACGTTGGCGATCAGATCGTCGGCGGCGACGTCGAAGGCGGCGATGGCCCGCTCCAGCTCGGCGCGGCGGCGCTCGCGCAGCGCCTGCTGGCGCTCGGCGTCGCGCCGCAGTTCCTCGCGCTCGCGGCCGTTCCGCTGGAAGACGACCAGCGCCTCGCCCATGGCGGCGATCTCGTCCCGCGTCCGGCGCTCGGGAACCGCGACGTCCAGCTTGCCGTCGGCCAGTTCGTGCATGAGGCGGGTGAGGGCGCGGATCGGCCGGGCGATGCGCCGGTTGAGAAGCCGGGTGACGACGGCGGCGACGCAGACGATGCCGGCGATGCCGATCAGCACCAGCAGGCTGGTGCGGTGGCGGTCGTGGTCGGCGGCGGCGGTCGCCTGGCCGGCCAGCCGGCGCAGCCCGTCGGTGGCGGCGGCCGACAGGTCGAGCGCCCCGCTGCGCGCCGCCTGCAACGCCTGGGTGGTGCGGACAAGGCCGGCGGCGGCCGTGCGGTAGGCGTCGAGCGACGCGGTGACGCCTTTGGCTGCGTCCGGCCCGAGGGCGGCGGCGGCCGCATCGGCGCCGGAAAGGGCTTCGCCGATCGCCGCCTCGCCGGCCTTGTCGGGCATCCGGCGATAGGCGTCGGTGGCCAGCAGCAGGTCGTAGGCGGCAACGCGGAAGGCGCGGGCGCGGGCCCCCTCGCCGACGGCCCGGTCGCGGCGCACCGACAGGCCGGAAGCGCGGTAGAACGCCTTGTCCGACCGCGCGCGGATGTCCTGGCCAACGGCGTCGATGCGCTGGTCGGCGGCGAGAAGCCGCGGCGCGAAGTCGGGCCACCGGGCGGCGAGATCGACCGACTGGCTGCCGTCGCTGCCGCGAGCCACCGCCTTGTAGAGGTCGGCGGTGAGGCCGGCGACGGCGGTCAGCGGCTCGACCAGTTCGGCCTCGGCGTTCTCGGCGCGGGCGTCGTAGGCGAGGCGGGCCGCCGTCGACAGCGCGTCCTGGCCGTCGCCGAGGCTCCGGGCCTCGCCCGTTCTCAGGAAAGCCTCGAAGGCGGCGCGGCCGCGGACGAGGCGCAACTCGGCATCGGCCAGCCCGGAGACCGTCGCCCTGAGGCCGTCGAGCGTCGCGTCGACGTCGGCGAGGTCGCCCTCCGCCTGGGCGAGGTCGCTCTCCGCCTGCCTTTCGAGCCTCGCGGCGCTGTCGGACAGGGCGGCGAAGGCCTTGCCGATGGCGGCGTCGGCGGTCCGGATGTCCCGCCAGCCGGCTTCGAGCCGGCGGACGACGTCGGTCAGGCCGGCAGCGGTGTCGCCGAGGCCGCCGCCGGCCATGGCCGCGTCGACGGCGGCGATGCCGGCAAGGGCGGCCTCGGCATCGGCCGACCGGCCGGTGAGATAGAGCGACTGGATGGCGCTGGCGGCGCCGTTCATGCCGGCCAGCGCCGTCGAGGCGCGGGAAACGGCGTCGACGGCGTCGCCGGTGCGCACCAGGCCGTAGAAGCCGGCGCCGCCCGCCGCGATGGAGAGTAGAACAAGCAGCGTGGCGAAGATCGAAAGTTGTGCCGTGATGCTCTGGCCGAAACGCATGGACAATCCCCGGACCCTGTCAAAACTGCGCATCGACTACGGGGATGGGCTTAACGACATATAAAGATGAGAAAATAACCCCATGAATTTTTCATGACAAACGGCCGCAGCGGGAAGGGTGACCTTAGTCGTCTTGGCAGTTTTCGCGGGGTTTGCCCAGTGTTTCGACGCTAATACTTTCTTCGTCGGCTATGAATACGTACGTAGCGGCCATCGAGTCCGACCTTGCCGCCGCGGCCGTTGCCGCGTCGATCGGCCGCCGTCGCGTCGATCTCCTTGGCCGCCGCTGCAAAGCCCGGCTTATCCGGGGTTTTCCTGAAGAAAGACGGCCGAGTGGCCGCAGTTTTGCCGCCGCAACGGCTTGTCGTCGATGACATGAATTTCCAACTACATCGATATAGTAGTCGGACACCCGCCGATTTACGCGTTTAAGCTCCCCGGGCAAAGACGACGTCGTGTTTCTACGGAAGATTTTCTGATGCAAAAGGGGCAGTAAGTGGCCCGAAAAAATGGGATCGGCGACCGCGCCGGATCCGTGGTGTTCCGCCGAGATGGCGGGCCCGGTTCGACAGCCAGAAGGATGAAGAGAGAGATGAACGACGTGACCCTCAAGGACGGCGCGGCCGTCAAGGCGATCCCCACGAGCCAGGCCCTCATCGAAGACCCGTTGCTGAACAAGGGCACGGCTTTCACCCAGGCCGAGCGCGACGCCTTCAAGCTGAACGGCTATTTCGGCGACGCCGTCGAGACGCTGGACACCCAGGTCGCCCGCTCGCTGGAGACCATCCGCGCGCTGCCGACCAACCTCGACCGCTACGTTTATCTGCGCGACCTGCAGGACGCCAACGAGACGCTTTATTTCGCGGTGATCACCCGCAATCTCGACGAACTGCTGCCGATGATCTACACGCCGACCGTCGGCGCCGGCTGCCAGCAGTATCACCACATCATCCGCCGTCCGCGCGGCTTGTTCATCTCCTATCCGAACCGCGCCAAGATGGACGAAATCCTGGCCAACCCGCGCTATGACAACGTCGAGTGCATCGTCGTCACCGACGGTGAGCGCATCCTCGGTCTCGGCGACCAGGGCGTCGGCGGCATGGGCATCCCGGTCGGCAAGCTGGCCATCTACACCGGCTGCGGCGGCATCGCCCCCGACACCGTGCTGCCGATCACCTTGGACACCGGCACCAACAACGCCGAACGCATCGCCGATCCGCTCTACTTCGGCTGGAAGCACGAGCGCATCCGCGGCGAGGAATACGACAGCTTCATCGACCAGTTCGTCGAGGCCGTGAAGAAGCGCTGGCCGAACGTTCTTCTTCAGTGGGAAGACTTCCACAAGAACAACGCCAACCGTCTGCTCGACAAGTATCGTGACGCGCTCTGCACGTTCAACGACGACATCCAGGGCACGGCTTCGGTTGCCACCGGCACGCTGCTGGCCGGCATCCAGATCACCGGCAAGCCGCTCACCGAGCAGCGCGTCGCCATCCTCGGCGGCGGCTCGGCCGGCGTCGGCATCGCCGACCTGATCCGCATGGCGATGGTCGCCGAGGGCCTCAGCGACGAGGAAGCCCGCAAGCGCTTCTTCATCGTCGGCCGTTACGGCCTCGTCACCGAGAAGACGCCCAACCTCGACACCTTCCAGCTCGGCTTCCGTCAGGACAGCAAGATCATCGACGGCTGGGACGTCGCCGAGGCCGGCAAGGCTTCGCTTTACGAAGTGATCAAGAACGCCAAGCCGACCGTTCTCGTCGGCGTGGCCGGCCAGCCGGGCATGTTCACGGAAGAAATCATCCGCGAGATGGGCAAGCACACCGAGCGGCCGATCGTCTTCCCGCTGTCGAACCCGACCTCCTGCGTCGAGGCCCAGCCGTCGGACATCATCAAGTGGACCGAAGGCCGCGCCATCATCGGCACGGGCTCGCCGTTCCTGCCCTTCGAGTACGAGGGCAAGACCTACCACTTCGCCCAGACCAACAACTCCTACATCTTCCCGGGCGTCGGCCTCGGCACGCTGGCCGTCGGCTCGAAGCGCGTGACGGACGCCATGTTCCTGGCCGCCGCCCGCGCTCTCGCCGAGCTGTCGCCGGCCAAGACCAACCCCGGCGACAAGCTGCTGCCGACGCTCGACCGCATGCGCGAGGTCTCCTCGCACATCGCCGTCGCCGTCGCCAAGCAGGCGATGGCCGAGGGCCTTGCCCCGAAGCTGGACGATGCCGCCATCAAGGCCGCCATCACCGCCAAGGTGTGGGAGCCGGTCTACAAGTCGCTCGTCTGATCGACGATCGCAGGTGACTAACTGAGCCGGGCGGCCGTGAGGCCGCCCGGTTTCGTTTTGGGTCTCGTGTGGGCCGGGCGCCTTATATCGGCCCCGCGTTTGTCCTGCTCGAGGTCCTCCGCCTATGCGGAGGATGACAGAATTATATATAAAAAACATATACATAGGTTGTCATTCTCCGCATAGGCGGAGGATCTCGGGCAGAATGGGGCAGGCGGCGAGTATAGGACTCCTTCTCTCCGGGGCAGATCGTTCAGGGCGCCCCTCTTCCAAAAATCGGGTGGCCTCGGCGACTGGATGCCGGCAGGATGGGGCGAACCAGCCGGAGCCCCGATGATGTCCGCTCTTCTGTCTCCCGAATTCCTCCTGACCTCGCTGATCGTCGTCGCCTCGCCGGGCACCGGCGTGCTCTACACCCTCGGCGCCGGCCTCGGGCGCGGCGGCCGGGCGGCGGTGATCGCCGCCTTCGGCTGCACGCTCGGCATCCTGCCGCATCTTCTTGCCGCCGTGCTCGGCCTCTCGGCGATGATCGAGACAAGCGCCGTCGCCTTCGAAATCCTGCGCGTCGCCGGCGTCGCCTATCTCCTCTACATGGCCTGGATGACGCTGAAGGAGACCGGCGCGCTGGCCGTGGCGCCCGACGGCCGCGACGGCTCGGCCTTCGACATCACGTTCAGGGCGATCCTTCTCAACCTCCTCAACCCCAAGCTCACCGTGTTCTTCCTCGCCTTCCTGCCGCAGTTTGTCGGCAGCGGCGAGGCGGCGCCGACGCTGCGCTTCGTCGAACTCGGCGGCGTGTTCATGGCGATGACCTTCGTCGTGTTCGCCCTCTACGGCGTCGCCGCCGCCGGGGTGCGCGACCGGGTGCTGTCGCGGCCGGCGGTGCTCGCCGGGCTGCGGCGGCTGTTCGCCGGCGCCTTCGTGCTGCTCGGCCTGAAGCTGGCGCTCGCCGATCAGCGATAGTCGACGGCCATCATCAGGCAGAGCACGAGAAGGCAGCAGAGCGAGGCGAGGAAGACGCGCCGCGCCCAGCGGCCGTCGTCGGCTGCCATGCCGGATAGGGCGACGGAGAGCCAACCGGCGGCGGCCAGCACGGCGGCGCCGAGATAGGCGCCGCCGGTGTAGCCTGCCGGCGACAGCGCGACCGAGGCGAAGCCGAAGGCGGCGATCACCAGCACGATGCGGAATTTGGTGGCGGCGACGCCGTGGCGGACGGGGTGCACCGGCACGCCGGCGGCGGCATAGTCGTCGCGGCGGAGAACCGCGATGGCGTCGGAGTGGGGGATCTGCCAGAGGGAGAACATCAGGAACAGGAGGAGGGCCGCGCCGTCGAGCCGGCCGGTGGCGGCGGCGTAGCCGATGACCGGCGGCGTCGCGCCGGCCAGGCTGCCGACCAGCACGCCGACCGGCGAGCGCCGCTTGAACCACAGGCTGTAGGGGCCGACGTAGATGAAGAGGCCGGCCGCCGCCGTCGCCGCCGCGAGGCGGCCGGTGATCAGCATCAGCAGCAGCAGGCCGAGGGCTGAGAGCGCCGCGCCGTAGGCGATGGCGGTGGCGATGCCGACCGCGCCGGTCACCATCGGCCGGCTGGCCGTACGGCTCATCAGGGCGTCGATGTCGCGGTCGATGACATTGTTGAAGACGCAGCCGCCGGCCACCACCAGCGCCACGCCGATCAGCGCGGCGGCCAGCAGCCGGATATCGATGGCGCCGCGGGCGCCGAGCAGGAAGCCGCCGGCTGTCGAGATCAGGTTGCCGCCGACGATGCCAGGCTTTACGAGGCGCAGATAGGGGTTGCGGCCGGCCGCCACCTCAGAAGGCCTCGGGCGGCATGGGCATGCCGTGGCTCATGTTGGCCTGGGCGTTGAACAGGATCCAGACGCTGCCGCCGACCAGGATGCCGACCACCAGCAGGGCGAACAGCGCCGCGTAGACGTTCCAGCGCTGTTCGAGCGAGCCGTCGATGTGCAGGAAGTCGACGAGATGCACCAGCACCTGCACGGCGGCCAGCGCGAAGATGACGAGGATGGTGGGATCGCGCGGCAGTGCCCCGGTCATCACCAGGGCGAAGGCGGCGCCGGTCAGCAGCACCGACAGCACGAAACCGCGGAGATAGTGGCGGAGCGAGGCGGCGGCGCCGGGAAGATGCTGGGTTCTGCCGTCGGCCATGTCAGAGGACTCCCGTCAGGTAGACTTCGGTGAAGACGACGATCCAGATGATGTCGAGGAAGTGCCAGAACAGGCCGAGGAGGGCCATGCGGCGGTGGACCGTGGCGGAAAGGCCGTCGCGGGCGAGCTGGACGGCCATCACCGCCATCCAGACGAGGCCGGAGGCGACATGCAGGCCGTGGGTGCCGACCAGGGCGAAATAGGCCGAGAGAAAGGCGCTGCGGCTGGGGCCGGCGCCTTCGCCGACGAGGTGGTGGAACTCGTAGGCCTCCATGGCGACGAAGGCGAGGCCGAGCGCGAAGGTCAGCGCCAGCCAGCGCAGGGCCGTCCGCCTCCGATCGTCGTGGGCGGCCAGCGTCACGAAGCCATAGGCAACCGAACTCAAGAGCAGGATGGCCGTCTCGGCCAGCACGTAAGAGAGGTCGAAGATGTCGCGGCCGGTCGGGCCGCCGGCATAGTTGCGGCCGAGCACGGCGTAGACGGCGAACAGCGAGGCGAACAGCACGCAGTCGCTCATCAGGTAGAGCCAGAAGCCGAATACGGTCTTCTCGGTGAGTTCGGTGTCGTGTTCGGAGGCCGGCGGCAGTTGCGGGGCATGCACCGAGTGGGCCTCGGGAAGATCGATGGTCATGGCTGGCCGGCTCCGGCTTCGAGGCGCCGCAGTTCGAGATCCTTCACCTCGGCGGCCGGAATGACGAAGGCGATGTCGGCCTCGAACAGGCGATGCAGCAGCACGGCGAACATGGCGAGGGCGCTCACGGCGGCCAGCCACCAGATGTACCAGACGAGGCCGAAGCCGAGGCCGATGCTGAGGATGCCGATCAGCAGGCCGGCGGCGGTGTTGCTGGGCATGTGGATGTCGCCATAGGGCGAGGCGGGCACGAACATGCCGCCGCCGCTCGCCTTCATCCGCGCCCAGGCGTCGAGTTCGGTGACATGCGGCGTCTCGGCGAAATTGTAGGCCGGCGGCGGCGAGGAGGTCGACCATTCGAGCGTGCGGCCGTTCCAGGGATCGCCGGTGAGGTCGCGCAACTCGTCGCGCTTCCAGATGCTGTAAGCGATTTGCAGGATGGTGAAGAGGATGCCGAGGGCGATCAGCCCGGCGCCGCCGGCGGCGACCACCAGCCAGGGATGCCAGTCCGGGTTGTCGTAATGGCTGAGCCGGCGCGTCATACCCATGAAGCCGAGCACGTAGAGCGGCATGAAGGCGACGTAGAAGCCGACGATCCAGCACCAGAAGGCCGCCTTGCCGAGCGGCTCGTAGAGGCGGAAGCCGGTGGCCTTGGGAAACCAGTAGGTGATGCCGGCGAAGACGCCGAACACCACGCCGCCGATGATGGTGTTGTGGAAATGGGCGATCAGGAACAGGCTGTTATGCAGCACGAAGTCGGCGCCGGGCATGGCCAGCAGCACGCCGGTCATGCCGCCGATGGTAAAGGTGATCATGAAGCCGAGCGTCCACAGCATCGGCACCGTGAAGCGCACGCGGCCGCGGAACATGGTGAACAGCCAGTTGAACATCTTCACGCCGGTGGGGATGGCGATGATCATGGTGGCGATGCCGAAGAAGGCATTGACGTTGGCGCCGGCGCCCATGGTGAAGAAGTGGTGCAGCCAGACCACGAAGGAGAAGAAGGTGATGGCGATGGTCGCCCAGACCATCGACTTGTAGCCGAACAGCGGCTTGCCGGAGAAGGTGGCGACGACTTCCGAGAACACGCCGAAGGCCGGCAGCACCAGGATGTAGACCTCCGGGTGGCCCCAGGCCCAGAACAGGTTGACGTACATCATCTGCTCGCCGCCGCCGTCGTTGGTGAAGAAATGCGTGCCGACGTAGCGGTCGAGGGCGAGCAGCGACAGCGTGACGGTGAGGATGGGGAAGGCGGCGACGATCAGCACATTGGTGCAGAAGGCCGTCCAGGTGAAGATCGGCATGCGCATCAGCTTCATGCCCGGCGCCCGCATGCGCAGGATGGTGGCGAGGAAGTTGACGCCGGTGAGCAGCGTGCCGATGCCGCTGATCTCAAGGCTCCAGATGTAGTAGTCGACGCCGACGTCGGGGCTGAAGGAGGTCTCCGACAGCGGCGGATAGGCGGCCCAGCCGGTCTTGGCGAACTCGCCGAACACCAGCGAGGCGTTGATCAGGATGGCGCCGGCGAAGGTCAGCCAGAAGCTCAGCGAGTTGAGGAAGGGGAAGGCGACGTCGCGGGCGCCGATCTGCAGGGGCACGGCGATGTTCATCAGCCCGACCACCAGCGGCATCGCCACGAAGAAGATCATGATGACGCCGTGCGCCGAGAAGATCTGGTCGTAGTGGTGCGGCGGCAGGTAGCCGGGATTGGCGCCGAAGCTGATCGCCTGCTGGATGCGCATCATGATGGCGTCGGTGAAGCCGCGCAGCAGCATGACGAGGCCGAGCACCACGTACATGATGCCGATCTTCTTGTGGTCGACCGAGGTGAGATATTCGTCCCAGAGCCAGCGCCAGCGGCCGTACCAGGTGATGGCCGCCGCGACGGCGAGCGCCGCCAGCCCGCCGAGGCCGACGGCGGCCATGGTGACGACCTGGTCGTAGGGAATGGCCTCAAGAGTGAGCTTTCCGAAGATGGCGTTCACGTCGCGCTCTCCTTGGCCGCCGTCCTCAGCCGCCCGGATGCGCCGGCGGCGGCGCGTTGCGGTACTTGTCGACGAGGCTCTGCAACAGGGCGGGGCTGCCCGGCGCGTAGTAGGCGACGGCGTTGTTGCTGCTGGGCTTGGCGAGTTCGGCATAGGCGGCGGCGTCGAGCGGCCGGCCGGCCTGCTGCACCTTGCCGATCCAGGCGTCGAAGTCGGCCCGCGACATGGCCAGCGCCTTGAACTTCATGCCGGAAAAGCCGGCGCCGCTGTAGTTGGCCGACAGGCCGTCGAAGCTGCCGGCCTCGTCGGCGATGACGCCGAGTTCGGTGCGCATGCCGGCCATGGCGTAGATCTGGCCGGCGAGACCGGGGATGAAGAAGGAGTTCATCACCGAATCCGAGGTGATCTCGAAGCGAACCGGCGTGCCGACCGGCAGGGCCACCTCGTTGACGGCGGCGACGTTCTGCGCCGGGTAGACGAACAGCCACTTCCAGTCGAGCGCCACCACGTCGATCACCAGCGTCTTGTCGTCGCCGGCCAGCGGCCGGTAGGGGTCGAGGGCGTGGGTGGTGGTCCAGGCCAGCGAGCCGAGAACGATGACGATGAGGAGCGGCACGCCCCACACCACCGCCTCGATGGCGTCGGAGCGCGCCCAGTCGGGCAGCGATTTGGCGCGGGTGTTGGAGGCGCGATACCAGAAGGCGAAGGCGATCGTCATCACGATGACCGGGACGACGACGATCAGCATCAGCCCGGTGGAGATCAGGATCAGCTCCTTCTCGCGGGCGGCGATCGGCCCCTTGGGGTCGAGCACGGCGAAGCGGCAGCCGGCGGTGAGGAGGGCAACAGCTACAGTGAACGATGCGGCGCGCAGGCGGCGGAGGACGGTGGGCTTCGGTCTCAGGCGGCGGAAAACGGACACGGCATCTCTCCGGGGAGATCTCCCAGACGCGTGCAAAGGCGGACAACGCGCGGCCGTACGGAAAATTCCCCATGTGGTTAACGCCGACCGGCGGCTTTGGTTCCGTGGCCTATGTCGACTTGTCGTCGGGCGGCGGCCGGGTCGTAAGGCGGATGACCCGTTCGAGCGTCAGGCCCTGGACGACCGACGAGAACAGGATCACCGCGTAGGTGGCGGCGAGGATCAGCTCGCGCTCGTCGCCGTAGGGCACCGACAGGGCGAGCGCCGCCGAGATGGCACCGCGCACCGCCGCCCAGGTGAGGATGACGCCGGCCCCCTTGTCGAAGCGCAGCCAGCCGCCCAGCGTCGCCAGCGTGGCGGCGACGGTGGCCGAGCGGGCGATCAGCACCACCGGCACGGCGATGAGGCCGAACAACAGCGGCGTCGTCCGGAGGTGCAGCACCAGCACTTCGAGGCCGAGCAGCACGAACAGCGCGGCATTGAGCAGGTCGTCGATCAGCCGCCAGAAGCCGTAGAAATAGGCGCGGGTGCGCTCGCTCATGGCGCGCGGCGCGCCGAGGTTGCCGATCAGCACGCCCGAGGCGACGACGGTGATCGGCCCGCTGACGCCGATGGCGTCGGCCAGCGCGTAGCCGCCCATGGCCAGGGCGAGCGAGATCAGCACCTCCACCGAGTAGTCGTCGATCTGGCGGAAGGCGTAGGTGGCGGCCAGGCCGGCGACGACGCCGAGCACCAGGGCGCCGGCGATCTCGGCCAGGATCTCCAGCGTGGCGACGGCGATGCCGGTGTCGCCGTCGCCGGTGGCCGCCGACAGCGCCAGCGAGAACAGCACCACGCCGACGCCGTCGTTGAACAGCGACTCGCCGACCACGTCGACGCGCAGCCGGGCGGGCAGCGGCACGTGCTCGAGGGCCGCCGACACGGCGATCGGGTCGGTGGGGGCGATCAGCGCGCCGAACACCAGGCACCAGGCAAAGGAGATCGGCAGGCCGGCAAAGCCGGCCACCGCATGGAGCATGGCCGCCACCAGCACGGCCGACAGCGCCACGCCGATGGTGGCAAGCAGGGCGATGGCCAGGCTGCGCCGCTTCAGTTCCTGCCAGTCGATGGTGATGGCGGCGGCGAACAGCAGGAAGGCCAGCACGCCCTGCATCAGCGTCGCCTCGAAGTCGATGCGCCGCAGCATGGCCTCGACGGCGTCGACCGGCCACAGCGAGGGCACCGTCCGCTCGACCAGCACCAGCGCCACCGCCGCGCCGAGACCCATCAGCAACAGCGCGATGTGCTCGGGCAGGCCGAGGAAGCGCCGGTTCAGCCAACTGAAGCCGGCGGTGGTGACGATCAGCAGCGCAAAGACCTGGAACAGCGACAGTTGAGCCTCCGGCGGGCTGGCGGGGATGGATGGAGTATTGCCGGGTGAAGCGGTCACCGGTTCGCGTGAAGAAAAGCGTCAATCAAAGAGCCGGAGCGCTTGCACGAAACACGCAAACGCTCCGGAGGGGCCGGGCACCCTGGCGCCCAGCCGGACGGCCGGTCATGACCGGTCAGGGCAGGGCATAGGCGATCAGTTCGTCGCTGATCGGTGTCTCCATGAAGTGATGGCCACCAGCCATGATCGCCACATACTGCTTGCCGTTCGCCTCGTAGGTCATCGGCGTCGCCTGGCCGCCGCCCGGCAGCGTGTCGCTCCACAGCGTGTTGCCGGTCTTGAGGTCGATCGCCCGGATCAGGTTGTCGGTGGCGGCGGCGATAAACACCACGCCGCCGGCCGTCACCACGGCGCCGCCGTTGTTCGGCGTGCCGATGTCGACCGGCAGCATCGAGGGGATGCCGAACGGGCCGTTGGTGCGGGCGGTGCCGAAGGGGCGATCCCACAGCGTCTTGCCGCTTTTCAGGTCGATCGCTCGGATGCCGCCATAGGGCGGCTGCTTGCACAAGAGCCCGGTGACCGGCAGGCGCCAGCCGGCGTTGACGTTGACGGCGAACGGCGTCTCGGCCTGCGGGTCGCCGGCACCCTCGGCGCCGCCGATGGCGCCGCGCGCCTGGCTGCGCGGCGTCCAGCCGAGGCGGTCGGCCTCGTCGCGCGGCACCAGGCGGACGTAGTTGGGCATGTCGTTGTAGTTGGCGATGATGATGCCGCGCCCCGGATCGACGGCGACGCCGCCCCAGTCCGAGCCGCCATTGTAGCCGGGATACTCGATGCTGTGGGTCGCCGACGTCGGCGGCGTATAGAATCCCTGATAGGTGGCGGTGCGGAACTCGATGCGGCAGACCATCTGGTCGATCGGCGACATGCCCCACATGTCCTTCTCGCTGAGGTCGGCCTTGCGCAGCGTGTGGTAGAGCGAGTGCGGCTGGGTCGGCGCGCGCTGCTGGGGCTCGACGCCGCCGCCCGGCGCCGGCCGTTCCTCGACCGGCGTCAGCGGCTTGCCGGTGCGGCGGTCGAGCACGTAGATATCGCCCTGCTTGGAGGGCAGCACCAGCGCCGGCACGGGGCCGCCGTCGGTGGGGAAGTCGACCAGCGTCGCCTGCGAGCCGAGGTCGTAGTCCCAGACGTCCTTGTGCACCGTCTGGAAGTGCCAGACCGGCCGGCCGGTGCCGACGTCGAGCGCCACCAGCGAGGTGGCGAAGTCGTTCTCGATATCGCTGCGCTGGCTGCTCCAGTAGTCGACGGCCGAGTTGCCGAGCGGCAGGTAGACGAGGCCGAGCTGTTCGTCGCCGCTCGCCGCCGTCCACATGTTGGGGGTGCCGCGCGCGTAGCTGCGACCTTGCGGGGGCAGGCCGGTGATATCCGGCTGCTTCATGTCCCAGGCCCAGCGCAGGGCGCCGGTGACGGCGTCGTAGCCCTGGATGGCGCCCGACGGCGCACTACGGATCTGGCCGTCGAGCACCTGATGGCCGGTGACGATGACGCCGCGGACGATGGTCGGGGCGGCGGTGATCGACAGCATGCCGGGCTCCACCTTGCCCATGCCGAGCTTGGTGTCGACGGCGCCGTTCTCTCCGAAGCCGGGGCAGGGAGTGCCGGTGGCGGCGTCGACGGCGATCAGGCGGGCGTCCAGCGTGCCTTCGATGATGCGGGCGGC
This sequence comes from Pleomorphomonas koreensis DSM 23070, assembly GCF_000425185.1. Lineage (GTDB taxonomy): Bacteria > Pseudomonadota > Alphaproteobacteria > Rhizobiales > Pleomorphomonadaceae > Pleomorphomonas > Pleomorphomonas koreensis. Next base: position 5,250 of record NZ_AULH01000016.1, on the reverse strand, counting down.
GCAGGCCTCGCCGGTGCGAGCGCCCGGCACCTCATAATAGGTGACGCCACGGCAGGCGGCGGTATAGGGGATCCAGTCGTCGCTGACCTTGGGATCATAGCGCCAGCGCTCCTTGCCGGTGGCCGGATCGAGCGAGATCATCACGTTCTTCGGCGTGCAGAGGTAAAGCCCGTTGCCGACCTTGAGCGGCGTCGTCTCGGCGCCGTATTTGCCCCTGGCGAACTCCGACTGCGGCAGGTCGCCGGTGTGGATGTTCCAGACGCGCTTGAGCTTGCCGACGTTATCGGGGGTGATCTCGGCCAGCGGCGAATAGCGGCGGGCGCTGTCGCTGCCGCCGTAGGCCGGCCAGTCGGCGCCGGCCAGATGCAGCGACGGATCGGCCTGGGCATCGGCCGGGCCGGCCGGCGGCAGGGCGCCGGCGTAGTCGGTGACGTGGGCGTTGGGCAGCGTCAGGCCGATGATGGCCGCCGCCGCGACGATCACCACGTCGGCGAGAAACGCCGCCCGCCAGTTGGCGTGGCGCGGTCTCAGCGCCGGCATGGCGGCGACGATGAACAGCAGCATGACGGTGGGCGCGACAACGCGCGGCACCAGCGCCCAGCCGTCGAGGCCCGCCTCCCAAACCGCCCAGACCAGCGTCGCGACGTAGACGAGGCCGTAGAGCCATAGCGCCAGCGCGCTGCCGCGCCAGAGCAGCCAGGCGGTCAGCAGCAGGCCGAGGCCGGCCAGCGCGTAATAGGGCGAGCCGCCGACGTAGATCAGATAAAGACCGCCGACGATCAGGGTGAGGCCGATCAGGGCGATCGCCAGGGCGAGAAGAAGAACCAGCCAGTGCGGCCGGCGGAAAGTGCCTGGGACGGTCATGCGTTTGCCTCCGAACGGACGGGTATTCCGGATCAACCGGCGTCAGGCGGGGCGGCGCGCGATGGCTCCCATCCATGTCGGAGCGATCGCCGTATCCCGTCGGCTTTCCGGAAACGCCCGGTCGGCCATCCGGTTCCGGACGGGCGATCGCCGCGGCTCTTGACGCCGCTGGCTGAATCGAATCAACTGCCGCCGCCCCAGGGAAAGGCAGCCAGTTTCGAGGGATCGTCCATCATGTCTACCGCCGCCTTCGAGGCGCCTGCCATTGGCCGCGCCGAGCAATTCTCGACCCGCGTCGCCTTCTTGATCGCCGGCTTTGGCGGTGCCGTCTGGGCGGCGCTGGTGCCGTTCGCCAAGACGCGGGCCGGCCTCGCGGAAGGCAGTCTCGGCCTGCTGCTGCTCGCCTTCGGCATCGGTTCGATCATCGCCATGCCGCTGGCCGGTGCGCTGGCCGGCCGTTACGGCTGCCGGCGGGTGCTGATCGTCTCGTCGCTGCTGGTCTGCGTCGCCCTGCCGGCGCTCGCCACGCTATCGGACCCCGTGCTGCTGGCCGCCGCGCTGTTCGTGCTCGGCGCCGGCGTCGGATCGGTCGACTGCGTCGTCAACATCCAGGCGGTGATCGTCGAGCGGGCGGCCGGCCGGGCGCTGATGAGCGGCTTCCACGGCTTGTTCAGCGTCGGCGGCATCGTCGGCGCCGCCGGCTGCGCCGGCGCGCTCAGCCTCGGCGCCTCGCCGCTTGGCGTGTCGCTGATCGCCTTTGTCTTCACGGCGGCGATGCTGGTCTGGGCGGCGCCGCATTTCCTCGGCTTCGGCGGCGACACGTCCGGCCCGGCCTTCGCGCTGCCGCGCGGCGCCGTGCTGTTCATCGGCATCCTCTGCTTCATCGTCTTCCTGACCGAAGGCTCCATCCTCGACTGGAGCGCGGTGTTCCTGACCTTCTCACGCGGCGCCGACCCGGCGCATGCCGGCTTCGGCTACGCCGCCTTCGCCACCACCATGACCATCGGCCGCCTCTCCGGTGACGCCATCGTGCGGCGGGTGAGCCGCACCACGATCATCCTGATCGGCGGCCTGCTCGCCGCTTCCGGCCTGATGATCGCCACGTTGGTGGCTTCGGTGCCGGCGGCCATGCTCGGCTTCGCGCTGGTCGGCGCCGGCTGCTCCAACATCGTGCCGGTGCTCTACAGCGCCATCGGCAAGCAGACGCTGATGCCCGAGAGCGTCGCCGTGCCGGCGGTGACGACGCTCGGCTATGCCGGCATCCTCCTGGGACCGGCGGCCATCGGCTTCGTCGCCCATGTCGCCTCGCTGCCGGCCGCCTTCCTGATCATCTCGGTGTTCCTGATCGGCGTGGCGGCGAGCGGCCGCTTCCTCAAGGTCTGACGAGGGGTTTGCGGAGGTCGGCAACGATCTTTATATCCTGCTGCCATGATCTACGTTGCCGACGGCCTCTACATCGACGAGAAGGACCTCAGCTTCTCCTATGTCCTGGCATCGGGGCCGGGCGGGCAGAACGTCAACAAGGTGGCGACGGCGGTGGCGCTACGCTACGACCTCTACAACGCCAGCGGCATACCCTGGGAAACCAAGGTGCGCGCCTCGCGCATCGCCGGTCCGTCGCGGATCACCCAGGCCGGCGAGATCATCATCCAGGCCCAGCGCTTCCGCTCGCAGGAGCGCAATCGGGACGACGCGCTCGAACGGCTGAAGGCCATCCTCGCCGAAGCGGCCATTCCGCCGCGTCCGCGCGTCGCCACCCGGCCGACGCGGGCGAGCCAGGTGCGGCGCGTCGACGCCAAGACCAAGCGCGGCGCCATCAAGCGCGACCGGCGGCCACCCGGCGGTGACGACTGACCCCGTTTACGAGACCTGATCCTCGGGCGCCGGCAGGGCGCCCGTCTCCTCCTCGGCGTCGGCCGCCGTTTCGACGAGGCCGGCATCGAGGCGCTTGGCCGTCTTGAGGCCGAGGGCACGCAGCAACTCGGCCTGCCGGACGACGTTGCCGCGGCCGGTGGCGAACTTGGCATAGGCGCGGTCGTAGGCGCCTTGCGCGTCCTTCAGGCCCTTGCCCACCCTGTCGAGGTCTTCGACGAAGCCGGCCAGCTTGTCGTAGAGTTCGGCGCCGCGCCGGGCGATGTCCTGGGCGTTCTTGCTCTGCTGCTCCTTCTGCCAGAGCTGGGCGACGATGCGCACCACGAACAAGAGCGACGACGGACTGACCAGCAGGATGTTCTTCTCCCAGGCCTGATGCCAGAGTTCGGCGTCGCGGGTGATGGCCACCAGGAAGGCCGGCTCGATCGGCACGAACAGGATGACGAAGTCGAGCGCCGTGACGCCGTGGATCTCCTGGTAGTTCTTGGCCGAGAGATCCTTGATGTGGCTGCGGATGCTGTCGAGATGGCGACGCAGGGCGCCCTCGCGGGCACCGTCGTCCTCGGCCGAGGAGAACAGCTCGTAGGCGGTGAGCGACACCTTGCTGTCGATCACCATGAAGCGCTGGCCGGGCAGGTTCAGCACGATGTCCGGCTGGATGCGGCTGCCGTCGTCGCGGGCATGGCTCTCCTGCGGCACGAAATGCAGGCCCTTGACCAGGCCGGCCGCCTCCAGCACCCGTTCGAGGATCAGTTCGCCCCAGTTGCCCTGGCTCTTGGCCTGGCCGCGCAGGGCGGTGGTGAGGTTGTGGGCGTCGCGCGAAAGCTGCTGGTTGAGGCTGAACAGCTGCCGCACCTGCTCGCCGAGTGCCGAGCGCTCCTTGGCCTCGTTGATGTAGACCTCCTCGACCTTGCCCTTGAAGTCGGCAAGCTGCACCTTCAGCGGATCGATGAGCGTGCCGAGCGAGGCGCGGTTGGCCTCGGAGAAGGACTTCGACTTCTCCTCCAGGATGTCGGCGGCCAGCGCCTTGAACTGGTCGGAGAGCTGGACGCGCGCCTCCTGCAAAAGCGCCAGCTTCTCGCTCGCCGCCTCGCGCTCCGCATCCGTGCGCGAGCGCATGTCGGTGAGGGCGACGCGCGCCTCGCCGAGCAGGCGCTGCGCCTCCTCCCGCTGTTCGCGGGCGCGGGCAAGCTCGATCTTCAACGCCTCGACCTCCTCGCACTTGGCGCGCAGGTCGGCGTGGGCGGCGCTGAGCTTGGACTGCACCGTGCCGAGCGCCTCGCGCATGTCGGCTTCGTCCTCGTCGTGCCGGCCCCTGACCTCGGTGAGGGTGGTGCGCGCCGCCTCCAGCTCCTGCTTGAGCCGCCGCGCCTCGTTGTCGCGCTCGTCGAGCGTGGCGCGGGTGCGGGCGAGATCGGCGGTGAGCGCGGCGTGGCGCTCCTTCAGGGCGGAAAGCTGGCTGTCCGCGTCGTTGAGCCGGGTGAGGCGTTCGTCGAGGCGGGCAAGCTCCAGCCGGCCGGCCGCCTCGCGGGCGGCAAGGCGACGCCGGCCGGCGAGGCTCAATACCGTCACGATGATGAGAACGGCGATGACGACAATAACCGGCAGCATCGGCGCCGGCCCGGCGAGGACGGCGGAAAAACTGGTTTCGGGCAACGAGCGACTCCTTGTCGTTTCCGTTTTGTTTACCATATCTGCATCACGACGCCGAGGAAACTGCCGAAGGTCGCCGCGGGCCTGCCGGATGGCGGGCGGAAAAGCCCGGAAATGCCGGAAGCGTCCTGGCGAACGGTCGGCGAATGCCGGCGCCGCACTGTCAAAAACCTTGGAAATCCGGGGCTTTGCGCGCTTCGACCGTCTATGACGGTTTTTTGAAGAAAAGGCGTTGACAGGCCGGGAGAGGGCTCATATAACCCGCTCCAACGACGGCGGCGCTGCGGCGACGTAGGGCCGGCGGATGTGTCGTCGCCAGGAGCGATGACGCGGAAGGGAGATGGTCAGCGGATTGCCTGCTGGTTCATCAGTGATCTTCCGGAGCGGACGTTAAGAACATGTCCGGATGTTTTGATCTGTCGGGGTCGCCATGTCGGCGGGTTTGGCGGATCGAGGTTCGGCGCGGTTCGATGGTCGGCTCTCCCGGTTTCGGGTTTGAGGCATTTGCCTCCGTTCTTTGACAAGTGGATAGGAAGAAAGAGAAACGTGGCCGGCGTTTGGGCTATTCGGCACGGACTGAGCCTTTAGGGGTTTGGTTTGTGCCAAGAAGAGCTAAGCACCGGAATGACGTTTCTTGATAGGTTTCCGTTTGGGTCTGTCCGTGAGGGTGGGTCTGGATGGAAAGACCTCGTCGAGTTTTTGTGATTTCGGGATGGAACTCTTGAACATGAGAGTTTGATCCTGGCTCAGAACGAACGCTGGCGGCAGGCTTAACACATGCAAGTCGAACGCTCGTAGCAATACGGGAGTGGCAGACGGGTGAGTAACACGTGGGAACATACCCTTTGGTTCGGAATAACT
>NZ_AULH01000015.1 GCF_000425185.1 Pleomorphomonas koreensis DSM 23070 | reverse complement strand
ACGATCCGGCGGGACAACAAGCCCGCCGCCAAAGACCTGATCCTTAAAGCTCATGACGAGGCCAACGCCTGCCATGAGCTCTTGCCCTTCGCCGGCCTGGTGGTCATGGCGGGGAGAAATGCACCCGATCCCATCCCGAACTCGGCCGTGAAACTCCCCAGCGCCAATGGTACTCCGTCTCAAGACGCGGGAGAGTAGGTCGCCGCCAGGCCTGCAAAGGACAAGATAAAGGGATCAAACACGAACAAAACACACGACTATATCTCTTCACAACAATGCCAGAACACAGACAACTACCAACAATCCAAAGCCCCCGCTGAGCAATCCGCGGGGGTTTTGTGGTAGCTAAACGTAGAACGGTATACAGAAGAGCGAAAAGAGACAGACGAGAAGGAGAGGGAAAAAGGGAAGGGGATGGAGAGAAAAGGAGAGACAAAGAGGGGGAGGAGACAGACTGGAAGCTTCCGGAACTCGCGGCTGTCGCAACGTCGGAGGTGGTTGGTAACTCGTGGTCGCGGTTGCGATGGCCTGGAGGATGCGGCGAGTTGGGTCGCTCCGTTGCGCCGGCCGGCCTCTGGCCATGCCGCGACGCCTTTCTTGCCCTTGAGCCGGAAAGGGAGGGCGGAGAAACAGAAAGGGAGAGCGGGAAGATCCGGTCAAATGTGGCCGGATGGTTATGCAACGGCTTGCAAAGGCTTATATCGGCCGACGACGGCAGGCGGTCGTGTCTCATCTCCCACGCCGCAAAGGCATGGCGATGGTAATGGGCCCTGAGGATCGTGGGACGCCGTCGGCTCAATCCGGGTCGAGCAGCAGGCGTGTGGCCTTGATGGCGGCGGAGGCGCAGTTCTCGACGCCGAGTTTGACGAACACCTGTTCGAGGTGCTTGTTGATGGTGCGCGGCGACAGGCCGAGGATGTCGCCGATGTCCTTGTTGGTCTTGCCACGACTGAGCCAGAGACTTGGGAGTTGGAGACTATCAACCGGCCCGGCGAAATGCAGCGAGGCGGTTGTCCCCGGAGCATGCCGTGCCTTGGCTGCGCCTTGCAGATCGACAGCTGGATGAAGGCGGACTTGATGCAGCGGCTCGCTGAGGCGCGCCAATGTCCTCGTGAAAGGGCGCTTTGTAACACGCAAGCCCTCAAGGCCCGTACGCGGGAGGAGACGGAAGGAGCAGGCAAGCAACTACGAGCCTATTCCGGTCGTGACCACACATAGGCGGCGATCAGAATGAACACGATCGCAACGACGACAGCAGTGATGGGGCCGGGGCTGCTTCCCTTCCAGAATGCATAGTAGCCGAACGCCATGCCGGCCGACGACAGCAGCTTTCCCGAACGCGGGATCGCGCCGCGCTGTCGCCAGGCGGACAGAAACGGGCCGAAACGCGGATGGGCGAGCAACCAGGCTTCAAGACGCGGCGAAGAACGGGCGAAGCAGGCTGCGGCAACCAGAAGAAAGGGCGTGGTCGGAAGCAACGGCAGGAAAACGCCGATCGCGCCGAGGGCGACCATCAAGCAGCCGATGATCAGATAGGCTTGCCGCATTGCCGAGTTGTCCCGCGACGACCGGCCAAACGCGACCGTCTCAATCCGCCGAGACTATGCGAGCTGTTTGCAACTGGCAATTGGCCGGCGAAGAAGATCCGGTCGTCACCGCCTGGAGCATGCCCGGTGATAACAGGCTGACCGGAGATGCCCCATCTCCTTGTCTTCCTGCAATTCCGGGCGCTGAACCGGGCTTCTGCTTTTATCGGGATTGCTCCCGCTGTTCGGTCCCGAATTCCGGCGGGCTGGATCGATGCTGAATCGCTTCGGCTTTGTAACCGGCGTATGCGGATCACGGTCGCCCGACCATCGCCATGTCTTCACCCGCCGGATGTGGATCGTCTCGCATTCCTACGCACTATCGCGTATAAATTGCCATGACCTTATCTTGACGCGGCGGCGAGCAGATGGTTTTGTCCGCGGGAAGCTTCGCCGCGCTGACCGTCGGCCGCGATATTGCGATCGGCAAGGCGGTGCCGCGCCGTTCCGCCGGAAAGGATCGAGACTTGACCACTCCGCACCAGCCGTCCACCGCCTTCACCCGCTCGCTCGCCAGTTCCAACCGCGCCGTCAAGGTGGCGGCCGTAGTGTTCGGCTCGCTGCTGATCGCCGCGTCCTCGCAGATCGAGGTGCCGTTCTTTCCGGTGCCGATGACCATGCAGACCTTCGCCGTGCTGCTGGTCGGCCTGCTGCTCGGCGCCCGCCTCGGCGCCGCCGCCGTGCTCGTCTATCTCGCAGAGGCGGCGATCGGCCTGCCGGTGCTGTCGGGCGGCCTGCCGATGGTGGCGCTGTTCGCCAAGCCGGCCACCGCCGGCTATCTCGTCGGCTTCATCGGTGCCGCCTTCGTTGCCGGCTTCGTCGCCGAGCGCACGGCCGGCCGACTCGCTGGCACCGTTGTCGGCGCGGTCCTCGGCGAAGCGGTGCTGATGGCCTTCGGCGTCGCCTTCCTCGCCACGCTGATCGGCGCCGAGAGCGCCGTCAAATACGGCTTCCTGCCGTTCATCCTTGGCGATCTCCTGAAGATCGTGCTCGCCGTGGCGGTTGCCCGCGGCATTGGCCGGCTGTCGCTGCCGGCTACGCTCTGAAATCTGGAAAACGGTCGCAAGCCCGTCATTCGGCCGCCGGCACCCCGGCGGCCGTTTCGCCTTTTGTGCCACCAATGCATTTTCCGTGGCCGGCATTCAGCCTTTTGAAACGATCACCACCCAAAATTGCCGAGTTGGTTACGGCCCCCGGTGATTCTCCCGGGCCGCGGAGAACGAGGGTGATGACCAGAACGGGCGCCATCGAGAAGAAGCGGCTGCGCGAACTCTATCGCTACCGCATTCTGGATACGCCGCCCGAGGCCGAATTCGACGGCCTCTGCGATCTCGCCCGCAGCCTGCTCGGCGCCGACACCGCCGTCATCACCTTCCAGGACGCCGACCGCTCGTGGTGCAAGGCGTCGGCCGGCCGGCATGTCGTCGACCTGCCGCGCTCGGTGTCGATCAGCGAGCTGGCCGTGCAGGCCGGCGAGGTGGTGATATTCGAGGACCTTGCTAGGGAGCCTCGCTTTCGCGACCACCCGCTGATCCAGGGCGAGGGCGGCTTCCGCGCCGCCGTCGGCGTGCCCGTCGAGGTGAAGAAGGGGCTATGCATCGGCGCGGTGGTGCTGCTGTTCGATAAGCCACGCCAGGTATCGACCCCCGACATCGAGAATCTCTGGCGTCTCATCCGCGCCATCATCGACCGTTTGCACCTCCGCCGCATTCGCATCGAGCGCGAACTCGACCAGATCACCCGCGCCCAGAAGGATGCGGAGATCGCCGCCCAGAAGTGGGAGATCGGCAAGCAGCGGCGCCTGTTGGAACAGACGGCCCGTCTCGCCCGCATCGGCGGCTGGGAATATGACGTCGTCGCCGACCGCATGATCTGGTCGGCCGAGATCTATCGCCTCCTGGAGCTTGACGAGACGGCGCCGCCGCCCGGCCTGACGACGTTGCTCGGCTACTGCCGCGAGGAGGCGGCCGGCGAGGTGAAGCGGCTGATCGTCCGCGTGCTGACGCGCGGCGAGTCCTTCGAGACGGAAATTCCGCTGATCTCCAGCTCGGGACGCCGGCGCTGGGCGCGCTGCGTCTGCGAGGCGGAGGTCCAGCGCGGCAAGGTGGTGCGCCTGATCGGCACGGTGCAGGACACGACGCTGCAGCGGGCGACCGAGGAAGAGGTCAACTTCATCGCCACCCACGACATGGTGACCGGTCTCCTCAACCGCGCGGTATTCCAGGAGCGGCTCGACCGGGCGCTGACCTTCCGCACGCCGGCCCGCACCGTCGGCCTCTACCTGATCGACGTCGATCACTTCAAATCGGTCAACGATACGCTCGGCCACCACGCCGGCGACGTGCTGCTGGCCGAGGTGGGGCGGCGGCTGCGCGAGTCGGTCGGCGAACTCGGCGTGGTCGCCCGGCTCGGCGGCGACGAATTCGCGCTGATGATGGCCGACTGCGGCGACGAGAGCGAGATCATCGCCATCGGCGAGCAGATGATGCGCGGCCTGCAGGAGCCGATCGCCTACGAGGCCGAGGCGATCCCGGTGACCATCTCGGTCGGCATCGCCCGCGCGCCGTCGGGCACGCCGGCCGATCAGCTGTTCAAGGATGCCGACATCGCCCTCTATGAGGCCAAGGGCGAGGGGCGCAACCGCTTTGTGCTGTTCGACCGGGCGATGCGCGAGGCGATCGAACTCCGGCACTCCATCCTCAGGGCGATCCGTCAGGCCATCGACCGCGGCGATCTGCGCCTCCACTATCAGCCGAAGTATTCCCTGCGCACTGGCGTGCTGGCCGGCTTCGAGGCGCTGCTGCGCTGGCACCGGCCGGACGGCTTCATTGCCAGCCCCGGCTTTTTCGGTATTGCCCTCGACGATCCGCAGCTCGGCCTGGCCATCGGCGACCTGGTGATCCACCAGGCGGTGCAGCAGGCCGCCGACTGGCGATCGCGCGGCATCGTGTTCGATCACATCGCCATCAACGTCGCCACGCCACAGTTCCGGCGCGGCGATCTCTGCGAGTGCCTGTCGGCCGCCCTCGACGAATACCACGTGCCGCCGGCGGCGCTGATGGTCGAGGTGACGGAGAACGTGCTGCTGTCCAAAGTGGCCGACGAGGTGCAGACGACGCTGTCGCAGCTGGCCGGCAAGGGCATCAAGATCGCCCTCGACGACTTCGGCACCGGCTATGCCTCGCTGAGCCATCTCAAGGACTTCCCCGTCGACCTCCTGAAGGTCGACCGCTCCTTCGTGGCGACGCTGACCGAGGAGCGCGAGAGCCGCTCCATCGTGCGCGGCATCACGGCGCTGGCTCACGACCTTGGCATCGCCGTCATCGCCGAGGGCGTCGAGACGGCGGCGCAGCGCGACATGCTCAGGCATTTCGGCGTCGATTTCGGCCAGGGCTTCCTGTTCGCCCGCGCCATGCTGCCGGCGCAGATCGAATCGTCGGGCATGGTCTCCGAAGCGGCCACCTCGATCCGGGCCTGAGCCGGCGGGTCCGCCGCCGCAGGCTTTCATTCACGCGTCGGCTTTTCCGAACGGTGTGGATGCCGTTCAGTCCGCTGCCCTCAGCCGCTCGATTCGCGCACCACGAGATGCGGGGCGATCAGCTTGTGCTCGAAGGGCGGCTCCTCGCCGACGATCAGCGCGTAGATGGCGCGGGCCGCCTCGCGGCCGATCTCCTCCGAGCCGTTCTCCACCGTGGTCAAGGCCGGCGCCCAGGTGGCGGCCCCATCGACGTCGTCGTAGCCGGTGACGGCGATGTCGGTGCCCGGCCGGATGCCGAGCCGGGTGAAGCTGCTCATCAGGCCGAAGGCCAGCACGTCGTTGAAGCAGACGACGGCGGTCGGACGCGGCGTATGGCTGACGATGATCTCGGCCGCCTTGCGGCCGTCGCCCTGGGTCATCAGTTCGGGAATGTCCAGCGTCGGCTCGAGACCCGCCTCGGCCATCGCCTCGCGGAAGCCGGCGTAGCGGTCGCGCCCCGACGAGGTGGAGCGCAGGCCGCCGACGAAGGCGATGGCCTTGTGGCCCTTTTCGATCAGGAGACGCGTGACTTCGCGCATGCCGTCGCGGTCGTCGCCGCGCACGCTCGGCGCATTGGCCCCCTCGACGTCGCGGCAGACCAGCGTCACCGGCGTGCCGGTGCGCATGATGGCGTCGATGTCGGCGACGGTGGTGCCGACCGACGGACAGAGCACCAGGCCGTCGGCGTTCTGCTGCTGAAGCACCTGCACGAAATTGCGCTGGCGTTCGATACTGTCGCGGTGATTGCAGATGAGGATTGTCAGCCCGTATTGCTCCAGCTCGCTCTCAACGGCGCGGAACACTTCGGCGAAGTAGGGATTGAGCACGTCGTGCACCACCACGCCGACGATGTCGGTGCGGGCGGTCCTGAGCGAGGCGGCCTGACGATTATAGATATAGCCCATCTCGACGGCCAGTGCCTGCACGCGCTTGCGCGTCTCGGCCGACACGGCCGGATTGTCGCGCAGCGCCAGGGAAACCGTCGCGGTGGACACCTCGAGCTGCGCGGCGAGCTGGCTCAGCGTCACGCGGCGGCGGCGAAAGCGGCGGAGGTCTTCCCGTTTGCTGGTGGTCATTGCGATCCCGTTTTCTGCCTTCTCAATCGATCACATGACGCATCAGGCCAGCCTGCGTCAACTGGATTGCCTACGTAAGGGCTGAACGGCTGACCGGACCGGCGGCGGCGGCCAGCGCCTGCGCGTGCACGACGCGCTCGCGGTGCAGGAGATAGAGGCCGGAGGCGATCACCACGCCGGCGCCGGCAATCGTCCACACCGACGGCACGTCGGCGAACACCAGGTAGCCGGAAATGACGGTCCAGACGAGCTGGATGTAGCCGTAGGGGGCGAGGGCGGCCGCCGAGGCGAAGCGATGGGCGGTCATCACCAGGAAATGGCCGAAGCCACCGGCGGCGCCCATGAAGATCAACATGCCCCAGACAAGCGGCGAGGACGGCGTCTGCCAGACGACGAGCAGCGGCGGCACCAGCAGGAGGCTCGGTACGGCGGCGAGCGAGATGACCAGCGAACCGGGATCGACGCGCGTGGCGAGATGGCGGGTGACGAGGGTGTAGATGGCGCCCGACAGCATGGAGGCGAGCGCCAGCAGCATGGCCGGGTGGAAGGTGCCGAAGCCCGGCTGGGTGATCAGCAGCACGCCGGAAAAGCCGGCGAGGATGGCGACGACGCGGCGGATGCCGATCGTCTCGTGCAGGAACAGCACCGACAGGAGGGTGATCACCATCGGCGACAGGAAGCCGATCGAGGTGACCTCGGCCACCTGCAGATAGTGGAGGGCGCTGAAGTTGGCGAGCGTCATTGCCGTCAGCAGCAGCGACCTGACGATCTGCAGACCCGGCCGCCGGAAGCGCCAGGCCCCCGGCGAGGAGATCGGGTTCAGCACCACCGCCGCCATCACCAGGTTGATGAAATAGCGAAACCAGGAAACCTCGATCACCGGCAGGTGGTAGCTCACCGCCTTGGCCGTGGTGTCGAGGCAGGCGAAGACGATGGTCGAGCCGAACAGGGCGAGCAGCGCCTTGAGGGGAACGCGGCTCGGCGGAGGCGAGGGCGGGATCGGCCCGGAGGAGGACATTCGTAGGTTTGCTCGCACGCAACGGAAGCGGGCACCCGGCGGCGCCGGCGCCATCGGATCGATTCAATATCATACTAAAGTATTACGGCGGCAGATGTAAGCCGGTTTGCGGGCTCAGTCGGAGCCGTCGTCGGCCCCGTCGAGCGGCAGCGCCGGCCGGGCCTTCAGCGGCTCGGCCTCGGGCGCTTCCTCGTCGTCCTCGTCATGTCCGGCGGGGGCAGTCGGCGCCAGGTTCCTCTCGATCTGGTGCAGGAGCTTCTTGAGGCGCTTGCGGTCCTTCTCGTCGAGGCCGGACAGCGCCTCCTTCTCGACGCGCTTCCAGACCGCGTCGACGGCGCCAGCCCGCTCGCGGCCGGCGTCTGTCAGGAAGACGCGGGCGAGGCGGCCGTCGGCGCTCGACGTCTGGCGGGTGAGCAGACCTTGCGCGCCGAGGCGGGAGATCATCTTGGTGACGGTGGGCGGCTGCACCGCCAGCTCGGCGGCCAGTTCCGACATCGACTGGCCGTCGCGCTCGGCCAGCGCCTTCAGCACCGCCTCCTGGCCGGGGTGCAGGCCGATGCGGCCGAGGTGGACGGCGGCGCGGGTGCGGTGGACGCGCGCCGCCTGCACCAGGCGATAGGTGACGCTCTTGCGATGGTTGAAGCTCATGCCGCCTCGTCTCCGTCATCCGGCCCGGCCGTTGCCGCCGTACATCTTTCGGTGATCCTCTTTTCACACGAAAGTATGACACTTATTTAGGGGCCGAAGATTTTTCCTGGAGCCGCCGTCCCCCTTTGTCGTGCGTCCGTCAGGCGGGCGTGCTAGGACAGCGGTCCTCTCATCCGTGGAGATGCGCATGTCCGCTCCGGCCGCCGCCCCGTCCATTCCCGTCACCATCCTCACCGGCTATCTCGGCGCCGGCAAGACGACGCTGCTCAACCGCATCCTGACCGAGGATCACGGCAAGCGCTATGCCGTCATCGTCAACGAGTTCGGCGAGATCGGCATCGACAACGACCTGGTGATCGACACCGACGAAGAAGTGTTCGAGATGAACAACGGCTGCATCTGCTGCACCGTGCGCGGCGACCTGATCCGCGTCGTCGAGAATCTCGCCAAGCGGCGCGGCAGCTTCGACGCCATCCTGGTGGAGACCACCGGCGTCGCCGATCCGGTGCCGGTGGCCCAGACCTTCTTCATGGACGAGGAAGTCAGGAAGCTCGCCCGTCTCGACGCCGTGGTGACGCTGGTCGACGCCAAGTTCTTCCTCGACCGGCTCGGCGATGCGCCGGAGGCCGAGGACCAGGTGGCCTTCGCCGACGTCATCCTCCTCAACAAGACCGATCTGGTCGGCCCCGACGAGCTGGCCGAGGTGGAGGCGACGCTCCACCAGCTCAACCCCTACGCCAAGGTCTACAAGACGACCCGCTCGGCCGTCGATCTCGACAAGATCCTCGATCGCGGCGCCTTCGACCTCGACCGGGTGCTGGAACTCGATCCGAGCTTCCTCGACGCCGACGAGCACGACCACGATCACGTCTGCGGCCCGGACTGCGACCACGATCATCGCCATCATGATCATGATCATGATCACGATCACCACCACGGCCACGAGACGCACCACGACACCGAGATCACCTCGGTGTCGCTGAGGGGCGGCGAACTCAATCCCGACAAGATCCTGTCGTGGATTTCCGAGGTGACGCAGACGCAGGGACCGGACATCCTGCGCCTCAAGGGCATTCTGGCCTTCCCCGACGAGCCGAAGCGCTATGTGGTGCAGGGCATCCACATGATCGTCGAAGGCGATCTCCAGCGCGACTGGAAGCCGGGCGAGCCGCGCGAGAGCCGCCTCGTGTTCATCGGCCGCCATCTCGACAAGGCGGCGCTTGAAGCCGGCTTCAAGGCGGCCGCGGTCTGATTCAGCCTCAGGCGCCTGGCTTCCGCCCCGCTGTCCGTCTTTCGGGGCTTCGTCCCGAAGGACCCGCTCTCGCGCGCCGCCGCCTGGCGCCGGAAGCCGCTCTGCGGCTTCATAACGGCCGCCGCCCTTGCATTTGCCGGCCGGATGCCGCACTCCCGTCGCAACGCCAACTCTCCGGATGGTTCACCGTGCCCGAGGTCACCCCGCTTCCGCTTTCCGGCTATGTCGTCGACGTCCGCTATGTCGGCGGCGTGCCGACCTTCGTCACCGGCGACGGCGCCGTCGCGCTCGGCACGGCCGGCCGTGTCGTCAGGCCGCATGCCGGCGGCATCCTCGCCGCCACGCTTGCCGCCGACGGCAAGTCGCTGGTGACCGGCGGCGACGACGGCAAGGTGATGCGCACCACCGCCGACGGCGACAGCACGCTGCTCGCCGAACGCGGCCGCAAGTGGATCGACGTGGTCGCTGCCGGGCCGGGTGGCGCCATCGCCTTCGCCAGCGGCCGGACGGTGGTGGCGATCGACGGCTCCGGCAAGACGCACGAACTGGAGCGGCCGCGCGCCGCCCTCGGCCTCGCCTTCTTCCCGAAGGGGCTGCGCCTTGCCATCGCCGGCTACAACGGCGCCGGCCTGTGGTTCCCCGGCACCGCCGCGCCGGTGCAGGAACTCGAATGGAAGGGCTCGCACATCGCCGTGACGGTGTCGCCGGACGGCGCCAGCGTCGTTACCTCGATGCAGGAGATGGCGCTGCACGGCTGGCGCCTCAGGGACGGCCAGAACATGCGGATGTCCGGCTATCCGGCCAAGGTGAAGTCGATGTCCTGGTCGGTGAAGGGGCGCTATCTCGCCACCTCCGGCGCCGGCGTGTCGGTGCTGTGGCCGTTCTTCCACAAGGACGGGCCGATGGGCCAGCGGCCGCTGGAGCTGGGCGGCCGGCAGGAACTGGTCACCCGCGTCGCCTGCCATCCGAGCGAGGAGATCGCCGCCCTCGGTTATGACGACGGCATGATCCTCCTGAGCCGCTTCGCCGACCGCGAGGAGGTGCTGCTCGCCCGGCCGAACGGCTCGCCGGTGTCGGCGCTGGCCTGGAGCGGCAACGGCCTCGAACTGGCCTTCGGCTGCGAGAGCGGCGCCGCCGGGCTGATCGATCTCACCGCCTGATGAGCGCGCTCCTCGCCCCTTCCGGCCGCGCCACGCCGGCCGAGCAGCCCGACCTCGACGCTGCCTATGCGGCACTGGCCGCCCGCGAGCGGCTGCTGCCGATCAAGGTGCCGGCCTTCTATCAGCGGAAGCTCGACGCCGAGGCGGCGGCGCTCGGCCACTGCGAGGGGCCGCTCCACCGCATGGTGCGGCCGACGCGCGAGCGCTTCGCGCCGCCGGCCGGCGGCGAGGTGGCCGACTGGGTCGACGACCGCGCCAACATGCCGGTGCCCGGCTCGCGGGCGATCATCCACAAATACGCCGACCGCGTGCTGTTCATGCCGACCTCGGTCTGCGCCGGCCATTGCCAGTATTGCTTCCGCCAGGACGTGCTGACCGACGCCCATGCCGAGGGCGGCGACCTCAAGGGTCTCGCCGCCGAGGTGGAGAAGCTGACCGGCTATCTCGCGAGCCGGCCGGAGGTGTCGGAGGTGGTGCTGTCGGGCGGCGACCCGCTGACGCTGTCGATGCGCGACCTCGCGCTGGTGCTCGGCGGCCTTCGCGCCGTCCCGACCGTCCGGTCGATCCGCCTGCACACGCGCACGCCGGCCTTCGCGCCGAGGATCTTCGCCGACGAACGGAAGCTCGATCTCCTCGCCGAGGCGGGCGTGCGGCTGGTGCTGCACTTTGCCCACCCCTACGAGATCTGCGATGAGGTGGCGGAGGTGCTCGACAGGCTCGATCGGCACCGCATCCGCCTCTACAACCATTTCCCGCTGCTCAGGGGCGTCAACGACCATCGCGACGTGCTGGCGCGGCTGATCGAGACGCTCGACGATCATCGCGTGCGCACGCTGTCGGTCTACGTGCCGGAACCGATCCGCCATTCGGCGCCGTTCCGGGTGACGCTCGACCGCTTCTTCGCCCTTCAGGACGAGCTGACGGCGACGACGCCAAGCTGGATCAACGCCGTCCGCTTCACGCTCGACAGCCCGGTCGGCAAGGTGCGGCGCGAGCATATCGTGGCGCGCGACCGGGCGACCGGCCGCGTCACCTTCGAGAAGGCGGACAAACGCTTCGTCTTCCCCGACTTCCCGGCCGAACTCGACATCCCCGGCGACCGCGACACGCTGCTCTGGAAGGGCTGAGTCAATCAGCGCGCCGTCGGCAGGAACAGCAGCACCGCGAACAGGATGGCGCCACTGAGCGCCAGGAACGAGGCGGCGGCGACCAGCGGCTCCAGCCCGGTGTGGCCGTTGAGCAGCAGCACCAGCGAGGGGAACATCACCACGGCGGCGACGGTGTTGAGCCCCCAGAGGATCTTCGGCAGGCGGCCGGCGCTGCGGGCCGGGTTGAGGCCGAAGAAGATGCCGTAGACCGACATCACCACGAAGCCGATCAGGTTGAGATGGGCGTGGGCGTCGGCGGCGATGTGGTTGCCGCTGGCCGCCATGTAGATGCCGAAGAACATGCCGACGATCAGCAGGACGGCGGCGGTACGAAAAAACAGCAAGGAAACGGCATTATTCACAATGACCTCCATGCCGGCGAAACGCCGGTCAGGAGGACCATACTCCTTTATAGGTAGAAATACAGCGGCGGACGCCGGCCGCGGCAGAGCCGGCCGGCGTCGCCCTGATCGGCGCATCCGGGGTCAGCGCACCAGGATGTTGCGGAAGCTCCAGGGATTGTCCTGGTCGATGTCCTCGGGGAAGAAGCCGGGGCGGCCGGCGAGCGGCGTCCAGTCGGTGTAGTAGCCCTTGACCGGCCCGAGATAGGGCATCTGCACCTCGAGGCAGCGGGCATGGTCCATCTCGTCGGTCTCGACGATGCCGGCCTCCGGGTTCTCCAGCGCCCAGACCATGCCGGCCAGCACCGCCGAGGTGACCTGCAGGCCGGTGGCGTTCTGATAGGGAGCGAGCTTGCGCGCCTCCTCGATGGTCAGTTGCGAGCCGTACCAGTAGGCGTTCCGGCCGTGGCCGTAGAGCAGCACGCCGAGTTCGTCGGCGCCGTCGATGATCTCGGTCTCCGACAGCACCTGGGTGTCGCGCTGCACCTCGCCGCCGCCGAACATCTCGTGCAGCGACAGCACGGCGATATTGGCCGGGTGATAGGCATAGTGGCAGGTCGGCCGATACTCGGGGTGGGCGCCCTCGCCGACCGTGTAATAGTCGGCGATGGAGATCGCCTCGTTGTGGGTGACCAGGAAGCCGAACTGCGGCCCCGGCGTCGGGCACCAGGTGCGGACGCGGGTGTTGGCGCCGGGCTGCAGCAGGTAGATGGCCGCCTGGCAGCCGCCGTCGTGATGGCGGGCGGTGTCAGGTTCCCAGGTCTCGCTGGTGCCCCAGCCGAGTTCGGACGGTTGCAGGCCCTCGGAGACGAAGCCGTCCACCGACCAGGTGTTGCGGAAGACGTCCATCGAATGCGGGATCAGCGTGCGCTGGGTGTCGCGCTCGGCGATGTGGATGCCCTTGACGCCGGCCGCCTGCATCAGCCGCGCCCAGTCGTCGCGGCTGTTCGGCGGCGCGTGGTCGATGTTCATGTCGCGGGCGAGGTTTTCCAGCGCCACCTTGACGAACCAGGAGACCATGCCGGGGTTGGCGCCGCAGCAGGAGACGGCGGTGGTGCCGCCGGGATTGTTCCGCTTCTCGGTGCGCACCGCCTCGCGCAGCCAGTAGTTGGTGCGGTGGGCCGGCTCGACGTCCTTGTCGAAGTAGAAGCCTTCCCAGGGCTCGACGACGGTGTCGATGTAGAGCGCGCCGATCTCGCGGCAGAAGCGCATCAGGTCGAGCGAGCCGGTGTCGATGGAGAGGTTGACGCAGAAGCCCTGTCCGCCGCCGGCGGTGAGCAGCGGCGTCAGGATGTCGCGGTAATTGTCGGGGGTGATCTTCGCCTGGATGTAGCGGATGCCGTGATAGGCGAGAATGTCCTTGCCGGCGTCGCTCGGGTCGATGACCACGAAGCGCGATCGGTCGAATTCAAGGTGCCGTTCGATGAGCGGCAGCGTACCGCGTCCGATGGAGCCAAAACCGATCATCACGATGGGACCGGTGATCGTGCCATGCACGGGCCATGAATTCATTCAAACTTCTCCTGTCGCGGTACCCCTGGTACCGGAAGCTCTCCGTCTTGCAGGTCAACGGGAAATGGGAATGGCGGGATAGCCGGCGGCGCCTGTGCCTGTCGTGCCGGTCCCGAAACGCCATTAAAGCATGCCCGGCCCAAATTTGCCAGTCAGTGCGGCTTTTGGCGGGCTGAGAGGCCGCGGCGATTGTTTCGCCGGCTAATCGATCCAGCCGCGGAGTTCGCGCCGCACCACGTGCTCGATCACCGCCATGCCGTCGTCGCCGTCGTTGAGGCAGGGAATGCGGGCGAAATCGGTGCCGCCGGCGGCGCGGAAGATGTCGGCGTTCTCGACGCCGATCTCCTCGATGGTCTCCAGGCAGTCGGCGACGAAACCGGGCGTCAGCACGGCGAGGCGGCGGACGCCGGACCTGGCCAGCGCCTCGACCGTCTTGTCGGTGTAGGGCTGGAGCCATTCCTCCGGGCCGAAGCGCGACTGGAAGGTGACGCGCAGGCGCTCCTCGCTCCAGCCGAGCCGCTCGCGCAGCAGGCGCGCCGTCTTCTGGCAGTGGCAGTAATAGGGGTCGCCCTTCTCGAAATAGCTTCTGGGGATGCCGTGGAAGGAGGCGAGCACCACCTCCGGCTCGAAGGAGAGCGTCGCGAGATGGCCCTCCAGCGAGCGGGCGAGGGCGTCGATGTAGACGGGATCGTCGTGATAGGGCGGCACCGTTCTGAGCGCCGGCTGCCAGCGCTTCTTCAGGAGATGCTCGAAGGCCTTGTCGTTGACGGTGGCCGTGGTCGCCGCCGCGTATTGCGGATAGAGCGGGTAGACGAGGATACGCTCGCAGCCGGCCTCTTGCAGCGCGTCGAGCCGGGAGGCGATCGACGGATTGCCGTAGCGCATCGCCCAGTCGACGACGACGGCGTCGCCAAGCCGGGCCGTCAGCTTCTCGGCCTGCGAGCGGCTATAGGTGCGCAAGGGGCTCTCGTCGCGCTCGCGGTTCCAGATGGTCTCGTAGTCGCGGCCCTTCTTCTGCGGCCGGGTGTTGAGGATGATGCCGTAGAGCACCGGGTACCACTTGAGGCGCGGCGTCTCGATCACCCTGCGGTCGGTGAGGAATTCCTCGAGATAGCGGCGCATCGAGCGGCGGTCGGTGCCGTCGGGCGTGCCGAGATTGACCAGCAGCACGCCGACCCTGCCGTGGGGAACGTTCGGATGATCGGGCGGCTGCGGCATGTCGGGCCTCGTCGGCGATGCGTTTAGAGCTTTTCTATCGGAAAGCGGCCGGCGGCGCGAGCCCTCCGGACGGCCTTGGCCGGTGGCGGCGAAAATCGGCCAATAGCTTATGAAAACTGCGTATTCCCGGCGATTTGCTTGCGCCTGATGCTGAAAATGAGCTATGGGAGCCCGTTCGCCGTTTGGCGGGCGGGTGCCGGTGGGTGCTCGCGGCGGTCGTTGCCGGCCGACCGGGACCGCCGGCGGGGGACTGTCATGCGTCATCTGCTCAAGGTCTGCGCGGCGATCGACGCGCTGAATGCCGGCGTCAACTCTTTCGCCCGCTGGCTGGTGCTGGCGGCGATCCTGCTGTCGGCCGGCAACGCGGTGGTCCGCAAGCTGTTCAACTATTCCTCCAATTCGCTGCTCGAGGGCCAGTGGTACCTGTTCTCGGCGGTGTTCCTGCTCTGCGCCGGCTATACGCTGCTGAAGGGCGAGCACGTCCGGATCGACATCGTCGCCTCGCACCTCAGCCGCCGCACCCAGGTATGGATCGACATCCTCGGCACGATCCTCTTCCTGATGCCGTTCACCGTGGCGACGATCTGGCTGAGCTGGCCGCAGGTGGTGTCCAAGGTGATGAGCGGCGAGGTGTCGTCGAGCGCCGGCGGCCTGCCGCTGTGGCCGGCCTGGGCGCTGATCCCCGTCGGCTTCTCGCTGCTCGGCCTGCAAGGGGTGAGCGAGGTGATCAAGCGCATCGCCTTCCTGACGGGCGCCGGGCCGGACCCGTCGCCGGCCGCCGGCTCCCATAACTGACCCCGACGAGGACCGCCTGCCATGACCGCTTTCCTCGTCGCCAACCTCGCGCCGGTCATGTTCGGCTCGATGCTGCTGTTCCTGCTCGTCGGCTATCCCGTCGCCTTCGCGCTCGCCGCCTGCGGCTTCGGCTTCGGGCTGATCGGCATCGAGCTTGGCCTCTTGTCGCCCAACCTCTTTCAGGCGATTCCCGACCGCGTCTGGTCGGTGATGAGCAACGATACGTTGCTCGCCATCCCCTTCTTCACCTTCATGGGGCTGATCCTCGAGAGATCGGGCATGGCCGAGGACCTGCTCGACACCATCGGCCAGTTGTTCGGCCCGGTGCGCGGCGGCCTCGCCTATGCGGTGATCTTCGTCGGCGCGCTGCTCGCCGCCACCACCGGCGTGGTCGCGGCGTCGGTGATCGCCATGGGCCTCATTTCGCTGCCGATCATGCTGCGCTACGGCTACGACCGGCGCATCGCCTCCGGCGTCATCGCCGCTTCCGGCACGCTGGCCCAGATCATCCCGCCGAGCCTGGTGCTGATCGTGCTGGCCGACCAGCTCGGCCGCTCGGTCGGCGACATGTACGAGGGTGCGCTCTACCCGAGCCTCATCCTGACGGCCATCTATGCGCTGTTCATCTTCGTCGTGTCGCTGGTTCGCCCCGATCTGGTGCCGGCACTGCCGCCGGAGGCGCGGGTGCTCAGGGGCTGGCGCCTTCTGGGCAGGGTGCTGACCTCGCTGGTGCCGCCGCTGGTGCTGGTGTTCCTGGTGCTCGGCACCATCTTCATCGGCGTCGCCACCCCCACCGAGGGCGGCGCCATGGGGGCGGTCGGCGCGCTGCTGCTCGCCATGATCAACCGGCGTCTCACCTTCCGCATGGTGGTGCAGGCGCTGGAACAGACGGCCAAGCTGTCGGCCTTCTGCATGTTCGTGCTGCTCGGCGCCCGCGTCTTCTCGCTGACCTTCTACGGCGTCAACGGCCATCTCTGGGTCGAGAGCCTGCTCGCCGGCCTGCCGGGCGGCGAGGTCGGCTTCCTGATCGTCGTCAACCTCCTGGTGTTCTTCCTCGCCTTCTTCCTCGACTATTTCGAGCTGGCCTTCATCATCATCCCGCTGTTGGCGCCGGTCGCCGACAAGCTCGGCATCGACCTCGTGTGGTTCGGCGTGCTCCTGGGCGTCAACATGCAGACGTCCTTCATGCACCCGCCGTTCGGCTTCGCACTGTTCTTCCTGCGCTCGGTGGCGCCGAACCGGCCTTACGTCGACAAGATCACCGGCCGGACGACGGCGCCGGTGTCCTCGGCGCAGATCTACGCCGGCGCCATTCCCTTCGTGGCGATCCAGATCGTCATGGTGGCGCTGGTCATCCTGTTCCCCGGCATGGTGACCCACTACAAGGCCGACCATCCGGTGGTCGACCTCGACAACGTCGAGATCAACATCATGGCGCCGGCGCCGGCCGCCCCCGCCTTCGGCGCCCCCGGCGGCAGCCCGTTCGGCGCGCCGGCCGCTCCGTCCTTCGGCGCGCCGGCACCGGATTTCGGCGCCAAGCCCTGATGCCACGAAAAAGGCCGGCGGAGCGATCCGCCGGCCTCGTCGTCTTCCTGGAGATGTGCCGCCTTACTTGCCGGCCGCCTGCTGCGAATAGACGTAAGAGTCGAAGTTGTATTCGGCGACGCGGAACCACTGGTAGCTCTCGGCGCGGAACTGCTTCCACGGCTCGTAGATCTTCTTGAAGGCCGGGTTCCGGGCCGCCTCTTCGTCGTAGAGCTTGAAGGAGGCGTCGTAGGCGGCGTCGAGGATCTCGCGGCTGAATGGCCGGAGCTGCACACCCTGCGCGACGAGCCGCTTCAGGGCGGCGAAATTGCGGGCGTCGTAGGCGGCGGTCATGTCGTCGTTGGCCAGCGCGGCGGCGGCCTTCAGCACCGCCTTGTAGGCCGTCGGCAGCGCCTCCCACCTTTTCTTGTTGATCATGTACTGCAGCGCCGACGAGCCTTCCCAGAAGCTCGGGTAGTAATAGTATTTCGCCACCTGGTAGAGGCCGAGCCGCTCGTCGTCGTAGGGGCCGACCCACTCGGTGGCGTCGATGGTGCCCTTCTCCAGCGCCGGGTAGATGTCGGGCGCCGGGATCTGCTGCGGCACCACGCCAAGCATGGACAGTACCTTGCCGCCGACGCCGCCGACGCGGAACTTCAGCCCCTGAAGGTCGGCCAGCGTGTTGATCTCGTGACGGAACCAGCCGCCCATCTGCGTGCCCGTGTTGCCGCCGAGCAGCATGACGGTGTTGTAGTCGGCGAGGAAGTCGTTCATCAGCTCAAGGCCGCCGCCCTGGTAGATCCAGGCCTGCTGCTGGCGGGTGTTGAGGCCGAAGGGCAGCGAGGTGGCGATGGCGAAGGTCAGGTCCTTGCCGATGAAATAGTAGGAGGCGGTGTGGGCCATCTCGACGGTGTCGTTCTGGACGGCGTCGAGCACCTGCAGGGCCGGCACCAGTTCGCCGGCCGGAAACACCTGGATCTGGAACTTGCCGTCGGTGGCCTCGGACACCGTCCTGGCGAACAGCTCGGAGGAGCCGAAGATGGCGTCGGTCGACTTCGGGAAGCTTGAGGCGAGGCGCCACTTGATCTCCGGTTGCGATTGCGCGATGGCCGGCATGGCGAGCGTCCCCACGCTCGCGGCGGCGCCGGTGGACACCAGCCCGGCCTTCCTGATGAACTGACGGCGATCCATGCGGTCCTCCCTGTTCCCCGTATCCGTTCGCCCCGCTCGCGGCGGCGGCATCGTTGAAAAAGCCAAGACGTCCGGCCGCGCTCAAGCAAGGCACCGGACTGGCTGGCGGCATTAGAAACGGAAAATCCGGCACCGCGCAATCAGGTGATGCCGCAATCCTGCAAACTTTTCCGAATGTTGCATGAAATCGTCATGAAGGGCGGCGGCCCCGATTGCCGCCCAAAGAATGCGCTCCCGCTCGGGCGGCCGATCGGCTAACAAGGAGGCATTGCAACGCTCCCGGATCCGTTCATGACCACGCCCATTGTCCTCTTCACGTCCGACGTTCGCGATTTCGACGGCTACACCTGGCACTGCGCGCCCACCACCTACATGGAGGCGGTGCTGGGCGTTGCCGGCGGCCTGCCGGTGATCCTCTCCGCCTTCGGCCCGCGCCTCGACCTCGACGCGGTGCTCGACCGGGTCGACGGCGTCGTGGCGACGGGATCGAAGACCAACGTCCATCCGTCGCACTATGGCGTGACGGCCACCGAGGCGATGGGCCCCTACGACGAGGCGCGCGACGCCACCAGCCTGCCGCTGATCCGGCGGGCGATCGAGCGCGGCGTGCCGCTGTTCTGCATCTGCCGCGGCTTGCAGGAACTCAACGTGGCGCTGGGCGGCTCGCTGGCCTCCGACGTGCAGGAGCTGCCGGGGCGCATGGATCACCGCTATCCGGACGCGCCCGACATGGACGGCAAGTTCGCCATCCGCCACGGCGTCGCGGTGGCGCCGGGCGGCTGCCTCGGCCGCATCGTCGACGGCGAGATCGCCGTCAACTCGCTGCACCGGCAGGCGGTGGCGCGGCTCGCCGATCGCCTCGTCGTCGAGGCGACGGCGCCGGACGGCACCATCGAGGCGGTGTCGGTGAAGGACGCGCCCGGCTTCGCGCTGGGCGTCCAGTGGCATCCCGAATACTGGGCAGCCAGCGACGGCCCGTCGCGGGCCATCCTGGAAGCCTTCGGCGCGGCGATCGCCGCCTACGCCGGTCGCCGCTGAGGGGATCAGCCCCAGAGCGAGGCGCCGAGCATCAACAGGCCGAACAGCAGCACGATCAGCGCGGCGGCGGCCTCGATGCCAACGTGCAGGCGGCGGGCGAAATCGCCGCCGCCGCCAGCCGCGAGGCGGAGGGCAAGGCCGCGCGTGGTGACGGCGATGAGCGTCAGGGCGGCGACGGTGAGGCCGGTGCCGAGCGCCATGGCGAAGGCGGCGGCGATGCCGGCCAGCAGCAGCCCCTGGCTCAGCGCGAACACCAGCACGATCAGCGCGCCGGTGCAGGGCCGGAGGCCGACGGCGACCACGGCGGCCCACGCCTTTTTCCAGTCGAGGCGGCCGGCGGCCGTCTCCGGCGCCGGCGCATGGACGTGGCCGCAGGTGGCGTCGTGGACGTGGCCGGGTCGGACGGGCCTGAGGCCAAGCCGGCGATGATCGTAGCCGCAGCCGTCGTCGTCGACGGCGGCGGAAAAGCGGACGGTCGCCACGGCCGGGGCGCCGCCCACCGTCACCGCAACGGGGGCGTAGCGCTCGGCAAGCCAGGCGCCGAGCGGCCGGACGATCTTGCGGACCACCAGCCAGACGCCGAGCGCGGCGATCAGCGCAAAGGAGCCGGCCTCCATCAGCGCCGCCGCCCGCGTCATGGCAATCGAGGTGGCGCCGAGGAGCACGGCGGCGATCAGCACCATGGCCACCGCCGTCACCGCCTGGGCCAGCGCCGACACCATGGCAAGCAGGGCGCCGTTCCTGGCCGTCTCGCGGTTGGCGAGCACGTAGGTGGAGATCACCGCCTTGCCGTGGCCGGGGCCGGCGGCGTGCAGCACGCCGTAGAGGAAGGACAGCGCCATCAGCCAGAGGCCGGCGCTGCCGTCGGCCTTCATGGCCGACAGCGTCGCCGTCAGGTCGCGGTAGAAGCTGGCCTGCCAGGCGGCGATGGCGTGGAAGAGGCCCGGCAACAGGCTGCTGCTGGCGGCCGGCTCCGGCAGGCCGACGCCGAACGGGCCGTTCGCGGCGACGGCCGGCGCGGCGACAAGCAGGGCGGCGACAAGCAGGGCGGCGACAAGCAGCGCGGCGGGGGCGAACGGCGCGGGGCGGGCGGTCAGGGGCATGTGATGTCCGCTCCGTTGGTCTGGTCGTTGGCGAACATCTGCAGGGCGGCCGGCAGTTCCCGCTGGTCGGCCGGCACGGCGGCCAGCGCGGCGGCGGCGGCCGGGTCGAGGTCGGGCGGCCGGAACGCCTTGGCGGCGCAGGCGGCAGGAGCCCCGTCGAGCACCACCGGGCCGTCCTTGTCGTCGATCATCCGGAAGGCGACGAAGAAGGTGGGGTCGTAGATTTCGAGGCGGATTTTCCCGGCCGCCTTCACCGGCGCCTTGGTCGGCAGCGTGAAGAACAGGATCAGCCGGCCGCCGTCGTCCTGCAACCAGTATTGGGTCGGCTTGTCGAAATCGATGTCCTCGCCGCCGGCCCCGGTGATGAAGGTGAAGTAGGCGTAGTCCTTCAGCGAGTCGACGTTGATGTCGGCGAGCGGCTTCAGCTCCTCGACCGACAGCTTGCCGTCGCCGTTGGTATCGAGGCCTTGGCTGGCGAAGGCCGAATAGGCGTCGTCGAAGCGCCAGATGTTGCGCACGGCGACGATGTCGCCCTTGCCGTCGAACACCACCTCGGCCTTGGCGTCGACCCAGACGTGCGGGTGGGCGGCAGCCGGCGCCGCAGCCAGGAGGGCGGCAAGGAGAGCGGCGGCGAGAACGGAACTGTTGGTCACGGGCGGCGTCCGGCGGCAAGGAGCGGGCGGCGGCCGACGACGATCGGCGTCCACCGACACATCGCTGCCAAACAAGGCGGCACGATGTCAACGCGCCAGGCCGATTCCCTGCTGTGCCGGGACAACCGCCTGCGGGCTCGACGCGGCGCATTCGTCGCCGTTCTTCTGGAACCAGTCGGCCATGAAGTCGACGAAGGCGCGGATCTTGGCGGAGAGGTGCCGGCGGTGCGGATAGACGACGTAGATGCTGGCGGCACCCAGCTCGAAATCGGGCAGCACGATCTCCAGCCGGCCGGCGGCAACGTCGTCCTCGACCATCTTGTAGGGCACCGAGCCGAAGCCGAGGCCGGCCAGCACGGCGAGGCGGACCGCCGACGGCGAGTTCACCTCGACGCGGCCGGACACCGGCACCGTCTGTTTGACACCGTTGACGAGGAAGCGCCAGTTGAAGCGGTTGCGGAGGTTGGAATCGATGATGCACGGCAGCCGCGTCAGGTCGTCCGGCGTCTCCGGCCGGCCGTGGGCGGCGATGACGGCCGGATGCACCACGGTGGCGAAGCGGTAGTCGGCGAGCTTGCGGGCGATCAGGCTGGAATCGCTCAGCTCGCTGACCCGGATGGCGCAGTCGAAGCCCTCGTCGATCAGGTCGACGAAGCGGTCGTCGAGCCGGAGGTCGAGGCGGATGGCCGGGTTGGCGGCCACGAAGTCCATGATCGCCTGGCCGAGCGCCGAATCGCCGAAGGTGCGCGGCGCGGCGACGCGCAACAAGCCGGTGGGCTCGCCATGGCGTTCGCGCACCATGTCCTGGAGGTCGTCGACCCGTTGCAGGATCTCGCCGGCATCGCGGAAATAGGCCTGCCCCAGCTCGGTCAGCGACAGGCGGCGCGTGGTCCGGTTCATGAGGCGGGCGCCGAGTTCGTCCTCAAGCTCCTTCACATATTTGGAGATCAGCGCCTTGGAGCGCCCGAGCTTTCGCGCCGCCGCCGAGAAGCCCCCGGTTTCGACGACCTCCACGAAGGTGCGCATGCGTGTGAATGTATCCATTGTCCGCCGCCAGTTTGAGGACGTTTCCTGTCCTTTCGCCGTTAACGCACAAGCGGTCCCGTGGCCTCCGGAACGCGTCGCGCGACGACGAAAGCGCTTTGGGCCGACCATGTGGCGGCCCAAGCAATTGGCCAACCGGCAGTCGCGCCCTGTTAACTCTAATGACCTGAATCCACTCAGTTCCGTCAATATGAAAAATCGGTTCCGACATGCCGAATCATGCGTTTTTCTACTGTTTTACGAATAGTTTCCCTAGAGTGGACAATCGAATTCTTCCCGCTGAACTATGTGCCGGCCAATGCGACCCTTTGCACTTTGTGCGAGCGTTGCGACGGCCGCCGTCGGGCGATCCGAATCCGGCCGCGACGGGCGGCGGGTGCGCCGGCCGGCGGTGCCGGCACCGGCTTTCGGGACGATGTTTTCGTCCGTCCCGCCGATACTCCGTTTGCCGCCACCGGTCCGCGGCGGCGAAGGTGTCGCCGCCGGGGCACACCGCATGAAATTGTCGTCATGGACGGATTTTCGCGGCCGGAGGTCTTGCAGAGGGGGGCAACGCGGAGTACATGCGTCCTTGCCCAATTTCGCACGTGCCTGTGGTTGCGTGCCGGTTTCGCTAGGGCCGCTAACGGCGGTTCCGGCGAGGGCAACCGGTGACCGGAGTTAAACCGGGTCTAAGCCGCTTCTCAAGCGGCGGACGCGACTTAAAGCAACGACGTAGAGGGCTTTTTTGGTCTCTGCCGGCGCTCCAAACGCCGACGTTACTGAAGAGGCACTACTTCCTTGCCGGACGTGCGGACTGGAGACATCCGTCCAATCGAAGGCTGCACGACCAGGGGTCATGGCTCTCACGGCGCATCGTCGCCGGTTTCCAGGACTCAAGGTCGACACTGACATCCGCCGCTTTCCGGCAACGGGAAGCGACGAGGGTGCATCCGCTCGCGCGCTCCGGGTCCACACCGGTCGCGGAGGCAGGGTTGCTCACCCTCAGAGTGCAAAGTTCGGACGACGGAGCCAACGGGCCATGACCGCGCGCATTCTCGACTTCCTTGCCAGCCGACGACCCGAAGGCCCCTGCCTCGTCGTCGATCTCGACGTTATCGCCGACAACTTCAATGCCTTCCGCCACGCATTGCCCGACACCCGCATCTACTACGCGGTGAAGGCCAATCCGGCGCCGGAGGTGCTGCAGCTGCTCGCCGATCTCGGCTCGTCCTTCGACTGCGCCTCCATTCCGGAGATCGAGATGGTGCTGGCCACCGGCGCCACCGCCGACCGCATCTCCTTCGGCAACACCATCAAGAAGGAGCGCGACGTCGCCCGCGCCCTTGAGCTGGGCGTCAACCTGTTCGCCGTCGACTGCGAGGCCGAGGTGGACAAGATCGCCCGCCAGGCCGAGGCCGCCGGCAAGCCGGGCGCCAAGGTGTTCTGCCGCATCCTCTGCGACGGCGCCGGCGCCGAGTGGCCGCTCAGCCGCAAGTTCGGCTGCGACCCGTCGATGGCCGCCGAGGTGCTGGAGCATGCTCACCGCACGGGGCTGACCGCCTACGGCATCTCCTTCCACGTCGGTTCGCAGCAGGGCAACCTCGACGCCTGGGACGGCGCGCTCGCTTCGGCCTCGGCGATCTTCGCCGAACTGGCCGAGCGCGGCATCCAGTTGAAGATGGTCAACCTCGGCGGTGGCTTCCCGACCCGCTACCTCAAGGACGTGCCGGCCACCGAGGCCTACGGCCGCTCGATCGACGAGGCGGTGCGCCGCCACTTCGGCAACCACGTGCCGGAGACGATCATCGAGCCGGGCCGCGGCATGGTCGGCGGCGCCGGCATGATCAAGGCCGAGGTGGTGCTGATCTCCAAAAAGCACCGCGACGACACGCAGCGCTGGGTCTACCTCGACATCGGCAAGTTCGGCGGCCTCGCCGAGACGATGGAGGAGGCGATCCGCTATCCGATCCGCACCCGCCACGACGGCGGCGCCACCGCGCCCTGCGTGCTGGCCGGGCCGACCTGCGACAGCGCCGACGTGCTCTACGAGAAGACGCCCTACGAGCTGCCGATCTCGCTGGAGATCGGCGACGAGGTGCTGATCGAAGGCACCGGCGCCTATACCACGACCTATTCGGCGGTGGCCTTCAACGGCTTCTCGCCGCTGAAGTCCTATGTGATCTGAATTCGCTCCGGGCGGCTTGCCCCCGACCGGTTCCCTTCGTGACTTCATCGCCCTGCCGGTTGCGGCGGGGGACGGGGTTGCCTCGATGATCGCCTACATGGATGAACAGGCGGGTGACACGTTCGCCCGCGAGACGCTGCTCGACCGCGCCTTCGGGCCGGGCCGTTTCCGCAAATCGTCGGAGAAGATTCGCGTCGGTCGGCTTCCCGCCGAGGGGCTGGCGCTGGTCGCCCGCGACGACGATCTTCTGGTCGGCAGCGTGCGGCTCTGGCACGCCGAGGCCGCCGCCTCCGGCACGCCGCTCTTGCTGCTTGGCCCGCTGGCCGTCGACGGCGACTGCCGCGGCGCCGGCGTCGGCGCGGCGCTGATGCGGCTTGCCTTGCAACGGGCGCGCAAGGCCGGCCATGGCGCCGTGGTGCTGGTCGGCGACGAGCCCTATTACCGGCGCTTCGGCTTCTCGACGGCCGGCATGGCGGAACTTGCCATGCCCGGTCCCTACGAGCGCGACCGCTTCCTCGGCCTGGAACTGGTTCCCGGCGCCCTGTCCGGTGCCGAGGGCGTGCTGCGGCCGACCGGCCGTCTCGTTCCGGCCGAGCCGGCGACGGTCGCCGCCTGAGACAGGCAGTCGCCCCGGCGATTGCCTCGCCATCCCGCCCCAAATGCAGGTCGTTGGCTCCAGCGCCGTTCGGCGCTGGAGTCTGCTGCGCGGCGGCTGCCGCCCCGCGCCCGCCCGGCCAGCAACCATTTGATATTCCCGTCGTACCTGCCTAGACTTCAAGACCAATTCCGGGGAGGCTCGCATGGACATCTTTCTGAGTGGTGGTGACATTGCGGTCATCGCGCTGGTGCTGTTCGCCGTCGTCGTGGTGTTCGCCGGCATCAAGCAGGTGCCGCAGGGCTACAACTGGACCGTCGAGCGCTTCGGCCGCTATACGCGCACGCTGCAGCCCGGCCTCAACCTGATCGTTCCGTTCTTCGATCGCATCGGCGCCAAGCTCAACCGCATGGAGCAGGTGCTGGACGTGCCGAGCCAGGAGATCATCACCCGCGACAACGCCACCTGCACCGTGGACGGCGTCGCCTTCTTCCAGGTGCTCGACGCGGCGCGTGCCGCCTACGAGGTGTCCAACCTCCAGAGGGCCATCCTCAACATCACCATGACCAACATCCGCACGGTGATGGGCTCGATGGACCTCGACAACCTGCTCAGCAATCGTGACGAGATCAACGCCCGCCTGCTGCACGTCGTCGACGCGGCGACCGAGGCCTGGGGCGTCAAGATCACCCGCGTCGAGATCAAGGACATCAATCCGCCGGCCGACCTCGTCGCCTCCATGGCGCGGCAGATGAAGGCCGAGCGCGAGAAGCGCGCCCAGATCCTCGAGGCCGAGGGCCTGCGCCAGTCGGCCATCCTGAAGGCCGAGGGCGACAAGCAGGCGCAGGTGCTGCAGGCCGAGGGCCGGCGCGAGGCGGCCTTCCGCGACGCCGAGGCGCGCGAGCGGCTGGCCGAGGCCGAGGCCAAGGCGACGGCGATGGTCTCCGAGGCGGTGGCGCGTGGCGACGTGCAGGCGCTCAACTATTTTGTCGCCGACAAGTACACGCAGGCGCTGGCCCAGTTCGCCCATTCGCCCAACCAGAAGATCCTGATGCTGCCGGTGGAGGCGTCGGCGCTGATCGGCTCGATCGGCGGCATCGCCGAACTGGCCCGCGCCGCCTTTGGCGGCGACGGACAGGGAGCCGCGCCGCAGGACGGCGGTCCGCGCCGGCGCGGCGCCGTGCCGCCGGTCGGCGGCTGAGAGGGATATCGTCATGGGCCTCCTTGAAACGCTGATCGCCTATCTCGGGCCGTGGTCCTGGCTGCTGCTCGCCCTGCTGTTGGCCGGCGTCGAGGTGGTGGCGCCCGGCACCTTCTTCATCTGGTTCGGCGCGGCGGCGCTCGGCGTCGGCCTGATTGCCCTCGCCGTTGAGCTGAGCTGGCAGATGCAACTGGTGCTGTTCGTCGTCCTGTCGGCGGTGGCGGTGCTGGTCGGCCGGCGCGTCTACGGCCGGGCGGCCAAGGAGAGCGACGGCTTCGCCAACGACCGGCTGGGGCGGCAGGTCGGCCGCCTTGCCGTGGTCGACCGGCCGATCGAGGAGGGCTCGGGCCACATCCGCCTCGACGACACCGTCTGGCGGGCCGACGGGCCGGACCTGCCGGCCGGGGCGCGGGTGCGCATCACCGGCCATCGCAACGGCCGTTTCCTGGTCGAGCCGGCCGGCGGCGAAACACCTCGTTAACCAGTTCCGTTTACCCTTCGTCAACACTGGACACCGCTCGGGGCGGTGGGTGCGGCGACGGAGGCAAGGCGTGCATCGGCGGCAGACCGCGATGGCTCTGACGATGGCGTCCGTTCTCCTCGCCGCGCCATCGTTCGCGCAGGAGGACGACGACACCGGCGCGGTGCCGAAGCTGCGCAGCACGCTTTCGGCGACGCCGGCCGCCACCGATCCGCTGATCGACGAGGCCGGACAGGCCGCCGACGCCGATGCCGTGGTTGCCGCGCCGCTCAGGCCGAGCCTCGACGCGGCCGACCTCAGGACTGTCGTGCGGCCGCTGCCGCCCAGCCAGTCGGCCAAGCTGCCGGCCGTGGCGCCGAGCCTGCCGGCCGTCGCCCGCGAGGCCGACGCCCGCGCCGAATACGAGCCGCTCGGCCTCCGGCTCGGCAGTTTCGTGGTCAATGCCACCACCTCGACCGGCCTCGGCCTGCGCCATCATTCGCTGGACGGCAACGAGACCTTCATCCGCTCGACCGGCGCGCTGGAGGCTCGCTCCGACTGGGAGCGCAACAGCGTCGACCTGCGGGTTGCCGGCGCCTTCCGCCGCTCGATCTCTGGCATCGACGAGAAGCTGCCCGAGGGCGAGGCGCGGCTCTCCGGCCGCTTCGACGTCACCGACGCCGATCGCCTGTCGGCCTCGGCCGGCTGGACGCTGCGTGACGATCAGTCGGGCGACGGCAAGTCCAACACCTTCTCCGGCACGCTCGGCTACGAGCGATTCGGCGGCCTGATCGGCCTCAAGACCGGCCTCGGCCTCGACCGGACGGTGAACGAGAGCGACCCGACGCTCGACAATCTGGCGCTGTCCTCCTCGCTGCGTCTGGCGCTCGACAGCGGCGCCGTGCTGGAGCCTTTCGTCGAGGTCGGCGCCTTCGGCCGCCGCTTCGACCGGCCGGCGGCCGGCGACGGCCTCAGCCGCAACGGCGTCGGCGGCGAGGCCAAGGTCGGCGTCTCCGTCAACCGCGACGACCTCAACGGCGAGATCGCCCTCGGCTATGGCTACGAGCGGCTCGACCAATCCGGTCTCGCCAATGTGTCGGGACTGATCGGCTCGGCGTCGCTCGCCTGGGACGTCAGCGAACTCCTGCGCCTGACGGCCGTCGCCGCCACCAGCTTCGAGCCGACCTCGGCGGCCGGCGCGTCGGCCGACGTCAAGCGCAGCGGCGAGGTCACCGTCACCTATGCGCTGGCGCCCAACGCCTTCGTGGTGGCCGGCGCCGGCTTGATGGCCGAGAGCTACACCGGCATCGACCGGACGGTGATGACGACGACGCTGAAGGCCGGCATCGGCTACAAGCTCAACCGCTCGGTGGAGATCGGACTCGACGGCGAGCACAAGATCGTCGACGCCAGCGAGGCCGGCGGCGACTACACCGACAGCAGCATCACCGCGACGCTGACGTTCCGTCGCTGACCCTTTCGCCGCGTTTGCTCCATTCCGCCCAGAAGATGCCGCCCAGCACCAGGGCGAGCGCCAGCGCGTGGTAGGCGCGGAAGCTCTCGCCCAGCACCAGCACGGCGAGGATGGCGGCAAACACCGGGATCAGGTTGATGAACACGCCGGCCCGGCCGGGGCCGACCAGCTCGACGCCGCGCACGAAGAAGATCTGGCTGATCACCGACGGGAACACGGCGCAATAGGCGACCACCAGCCAGCCGAAGGGCGTCGGCGCCTGATACTGGCCGAGAGCGATCTCGACGGCGAGGAAGGGCAGCGAGGTGAGGAAGGCGGCGACGGAAAGGCCGGTGAAGAAGGAGAGACCGCCGATCTTCGGCCGGCGGGGCAGCAGTACGGTGTAGAGCGCGTAGACGACGCAGGCGCCGAGCATCATCAGGTCGCCGGCGTTGAAGTCGAGCGCGGCGAGCGTCGCGAGGTCGCCCTTGACGGCGATGACGCCGACGCCGAAGAGCGTCGTCGCCATGCCGGCCACCTGGCCCAAGGCTACGCGGCTGCCGGCGATCAGGAAGGCGAAGACGAAGACGAGGCCGGGCAGGGCGCCCTGGATGATGCCGATGTTGACCGCCGAGGTGTAGTGGGCGGCGACATAGTAGAAGGCGTTGAAGAAGGTGAAGCCGAGGGCGCCCATCATGAGGATGTAGAGAAGGCGGGGCTTCATGGCCGGCCAGTCGGCGAGCACCGGGCGCCGGGCGAACAGCGCCAGCAGCACGAGCACGCCCGACCAGCGGTAGGTGGTAAGCGCCATCGGCGACACCTCGCCGACCGCGAGGCGGCTCGCCACCGTGTTGCCGGCCCAGAACAGCGGCGACAGCGTCAACAACAGGTAGGGCCGGCCGTAAAGGCGCGACCAGAAACCGTCTTCAGCCACCCGACACCTCCCGCCGACGCCCGCCGTCCGCCTTTTCCTAAAGCCTTCCGCGCCGGTTGGCACGCGCCTTCGTCGCGGATTCGGTACGCCGCCGCAGGCCATCGGGCAAATTCCCGACATGGCGGCTTTCATTGGCGGGGGGGGGGCGTTATAGTCGGTCAAGCCCCGGTGCCACTCGGTATCGGGGCTTTCCGTGCGAGGGCTGCCGATGGCGCCTCCCGGAAAGGTCTGACACTTGAACGACGGGACCTCTTCAATGGCGAACGTAGTGGTGGTCGGCTCCCAGTGGGGAGACGAGGGCAAGGGCAAGATCGTCGACTGGCTGTCCGAGCGGGCCGACGTGGTCGTCCGCTTCCAGGGCGGCCACAATGCCGGCCACACGCTGGTGATCGACGGCGTCTCCTACAAGCTGTCGCTCCTGCCGTCGGGCGTCGCCCGGCCGGGCAAGCTTTCGGTGATCGGCAACGGCGTGGTGGTCGATCCGCGCGCCTTCGTCGCCGAGGTGACGCGCATCCGCGAGCAGGGCGTCAAGGTCAGCCCGGACAACCTGCGCATCGCCGAGAACGCCTCGCTGATCCTGTCGATCCATCAGGAACTGGACGAGCTGCGCGAGAACGCCGCCTCGCCGTCGACCCGTATCGGCACCACCAAGCGCGGCATCGGCCCGGCCTACGAGGACAAGGTGGGCCGCCGGGCGATCCGCCTGGTCGATCTCGCCCATCCCGAGACGCTGATGAACCGCATCGAGCGGCTGCTCTCCCACCACAATCCGCTGCGGCGCGGCCTCGGTCAGGCGGAAGTGGCGCCGGAGACCATCCGCGACGAGTTGATGGGCGTCGCCGACTTCATCCTGCCCTACATGGACGTCACCTGGCGGCTGCTCGACGAGAAGCGCAAGTCCGGCTCCCGCATCCTGTTCGAGGGCGCGCAGGGCGCGCTGCTCGACAACGACCACGGTACCTATCCCTTCGTCACCGGCTCCAACACCACCTCCGGCCAGGCGGCGGCCGGCTCCGGCATGGGGCCGGGGGCGCTCGACTACGTGCTCGGCATCACCAAGGCCTACACGACGCGCGTCGGCTCCGGCCCGTTCCCGACCGAATTGTTCGACGAGGTCGGCGACTTCCTCGGCCAGCGCGGCCGCGAGTTCGGCACGGTCACCGGCCGCAAGCGCCGCTGCGGCTGGTTCGACGCCGTGCTGGTGCGCCAGACGGTGATCACCTCGGGCATCAACGGCATCGCCCTGACCAAGCTCGACGTGCTCGACGGCCTCGACGAGATCAAGGTGTGCATCGGCTACGAGATCGACGGCCGCACCATCGACTACCTGCCCGCCAATCAGGAAGAGCAGGCGCAGGTGAAGCCGATCTACGAGAGCATGGACGGCTGGAAGGAATCGACGGCCGGCGCCCGCTCCTGGGCCGAGCTGCCGGCGCAGGCCATCAAATACGTGCGTCACATTGAGGAACTGATCGGCGCGCCGGTGGCCATGCTGTCGACCAGTCCGGACCGGCTCGACACGATTCTTGTGCGTGATCCGTTTCAGGATTAAGTGATTCATCACGTTTTGCCGGCCTTCCCGCCGCAAAAAAGCCCGGCCGCCGTCGCAAGGGTGGCTTTTGGGCGTCCTGTCGAAACAGCGTTCCGCCGTCAGGCGGGGCGCCAAGCCGAGAGATGCGGTACATGGCCGATTACTATCCCGTGTTGAAGCGTGCCATTTCCTCGCTGCCGTCGGGTTCGGGCGAGGCGCGGCGCGCCGTCTACGAGAAGGCCCGTGTCGCGCTGCTCCGGCAGCTCAGTTCCTACAATCCGCCGCTGTCGCCGTCGGACATCGCCGACCAGCGGGTGGCGCTCGAGGACTGCATCCGCCGGGTGGAAGCCGAGGTTGCCGGCGTCAGCGAGGAGACCGGCGGCGAAGGCGCCGGCCAGCCGCCGGCGCCGAAGGCCGAACCGCCGGCGCCCGTCGAGGTCGCCCGTCCGGCCGAGCCCGAGCCGCATCCCGAACCCGCGCCGGCCGCCTCGCCGCCGGCCCGTCGCGGCGGGCTCGCCTCGCTGTCCCAGCCGGAGATGAACCCGTTCAACCACATCGAGCCGCTGCCGGCCCGTGGCGAGGCGCCGTCGCGTCCGCCCGAGGCGCCGCGATCGATGCCGCCCCTGCCGACGGCGCCCGAGCGGCCGCGGCTGCCGACCTCCCGCCTGCCCGACGAGCACAACGAGCCGCGCATCGGCGTCGGCGTCAGCGCGCTGTCGCGGACGCTGAAGCAGGCCGACACGCTGGGCGGCGCCTCGTCGACCGCCGTGCGCGCCGCCCGTCACGCCATGAGCGAGGTGGAGGAGATCGACGAGCCGGTGCCGGCCGGGCGGGTGGAGCCGGAAATGGGCTCTGCCGCCGACGTCCATCCGGCCGAGCCGCATCCGGAGGTCGCCGTGGTCGGCGCCGCCGACCGGCTGGAGCCGGAACGCATGCTGCCCCAGCGCGAGGCGGCGACGCTGCCCTGGCCGGAGGAGAGCGCCGGCCCCGGTCGCCGCGGCCGCATCCTGCTGGGCGCGCTGGCCGCCCTTCTGGTGATCGCCGCCGGCAGCGCCGTCTACGCCTTCCGCGACACCATCGCGTCGCTGATCGCCGGCGCGCCGCAGGCCGAGACGGCGGCGGCGACGAGCGGCGACGACGGGCTTGCCCCCAAGATCCTCGACCGGCTGCCGGCCGAAGGCGAGGCGGCGCCGGCGACGCCGGTGGCACCCGACGCCGTGGCGGTGCAGACCGAGGCGGTCGCTCCGCCTGCGGCCGTCGATCCCGACCTGCCGCCGGCCCCTGGTGGCACGGCCGCCGCGCCGCCCGCCGCCATGGCCGGAACAATGCCGTCGCCGGATGCCAGCGCCCTGGCGCCCGTCCAGCCGACGACGGTTCCGCCGGCCGGCGCGTCGGCCGGCGAGACGATCGCCGTCGCCCAGAAGGCCATTCTCTACGAGGAGCCGATTCCCGGCTCGCCCGGCACCAAACTCGACGGCCGGGTGGTGTGGTCGTTCGTCAACGAGCCGGCGCTGCCGGGCGACAAGCCGGTGCCGCAGATCCGCGGCGACATCGAGGTGCCCGAGCTCGACCTCAAGATGCGCCTGTCGATCCACAAGAACGACGATCAGGCGCTGCCGGCCAGCCACATCGTGGAGTTCTCCTTCACGGTGCCGCCGTCGTTCGCCGGCAAGTTCATCGACACCACGCCGGGCATGATTGCCAAGCAGACCGAGGAGGCGCGCGGCGACCCGGTCGTCGGCGCCGTCGCCAAGGTGTCGGACAGCCTGTTCTGGCTGGCGCTGTCCGGCCTCGACCAGGACGTCAGCCGTAACATTCAGCTGCTGAAGGAGCGGTCGTGGATCGACATACCGATCCGCTACGGCAACCGCCGCCGCGCCATCCTGACCTTCGAGAAGGGTGCCCCCGGCGACAAGGTGTTCGCCGACGCCTTCGCCGCCTGGGGGGAATGAGGACGGCTCAGGCCGGGCTCGACAGCTTCATCAGCAAGAGGCCGGCGAGAATCAGCGCTGCGGCGATCAGTCGCAGCGGCGTCACCGCTTCGCCGAGCACGACGATGCCGACCGCGAAGCTGCCAACGGCGCCGATGCCGGTCCAGACGGTATAGGCGGTGCCGAGCGGCAGCGACTTCATGGCGATGGCCAGGAGGCCGAAGCTCAGGAGCATGGCGACAAGCGTGAGAAGGCTGGCGCCGAGCTGGGTGAAGCCGGCCGACAGCTTCATGCCGTAGGCCCAGACGACTTCCAAGAGACCGGCGATCAACAGATATATCCAGGCCATGGCGGCCCTCCTTGCGTCGGGCCGGGCCGTCCCGGACTTGGCATTCCCGCCAAAGGCGGGCGAGGGCGTGGCCTCAAGGGAGGTAGATGGGACAGCGGGTGGCCGGCGTCAAGCCGGCTGGGTCACTTGCCGACCAGCACCACGCTGCCGATCAATTTCCCTGACGGCAGGTGATGGATCTCCACCACCTTGCCCTCGGGGCCGTCGATGACCAGCGACAGGCGGTCGGCGTCGACCTGGGTGGCCACGATGGTGCCGGGCGTCATCACCTCAAGCAGCGTGCGGAACGGCGCGCCGGCCGGCGGCGCGTCGTCGCCGCTCTTCGCCACGCGGAAGGCGATGGCGACGAAGACGGCGATCAGGCCGATGCCGAGCGTGCCGGCGGCGATCGCCATCATGACGCGGAGGCGCGTCTGCACCTGGAGGATGGCCGGATCGAGCGGCGCCTCGGGTTGGTCGTCGGTCGGCCTCGCCATGATGCTTTCCTTCAGAGCGGATTTCTGCGATAGCCGGCATTTAGCGAATCCGGCGCGGTTTGTCGACGCGTGGCAAGGGGAAACGATGGCGGACGAGGACGATATCGGCCCGGAAGACGAGGTGCAGGACGAGGGCGGCGAGGCACGGACGGCCACCATCGAGGCGGCGGCCAGGACGCGGCTCGACAAGCTGGTCGCCGAGGCCTTTCCCGACGTCAGCCGTTCGCGCCTGAAAGCGCTGATCGAGGCTGGGGCGGTCAGCGTCGACGGCGCGGTCGTCACCGACGCGGCGAGGAAGCTGGCCGGCCGGTTCGATCTCGCCGTGCTGGTGCCGCCGGCCGAGGACGCCGAGCCGCAGGGCGAGGACATCCCGCTCCATGTCGTCCACGAGGACGACGATCTGATCGTCATCGACAAGCCGGCCGGTCTCGTGGTGCATCCGGCGGCCGGCAACTGGACCGGCACGCTGGTCAACGCGCTGATCGCCCATTGCGGCGACAGCCTCTCGGGCATCGGCGGCGTGCGCCGGCCGGGCATCGTCCACCGGCTCGACAAGGACACCACCGGCCTGATGGTGGTGGCCAAGACCGACCGGGCACACGCCGGCCTCGCCGCCCAGTTCGCCGACCATGGCCGCACCGGCCCGCTGGAGCGCGGCTATCTGGCGCTGGTCTGGGGCAGCCCGGAGCCGTTCCGGGGCACGATCGAGGCGCCGCTCGGCCGCTCATCATCCGACCGTACCAAGATGGCCATCGTCAAGGGCGCCGGCGGCAAGGCGGCGATCACCCATTACGAGGTGGCCGAGCGCTTTCCCGCCGCTTCGGGACGCGCCGCCGCCGCTTCGCTGGTCGAGTGCCATCTCGAAACGGGACGGACGCACCAGATCCGCGTCCACCTCGCCGCCGCCGGCCATCCGCTGATCGGCGACGCGGTCTACGGCGCGCATTTCCTGACCAAGGCCAACCGGCTGCCGGAGGCAGCGGCCTCGGCGGTGCGCGCCTTCCCGCGCCAGGCGCTGCACGCCTATCTCATCGCCTTCGAACATCCGGTCAGCGGCGAGCTGCTGCGCTTCGAAAGCGAGGTGCCGGACGACATGGCCGGCCTTGTGGCGGCTTTCCGGGAACTTTAGGCTTTTTCGTCAGTTACTCATGAAAATGCCGGGATTGTTCCTATATTCGGCTATCGGCGCGCTCGCCGACGGGGCGCCGGGGGGAGAGCCGTGTCCGTCCGGGAGCGGTCCCATGAACGACAACGGGGGTGCTCGATGGCCCGAACCACATTGCCGATGATCGCCGCCGGAGAGGGCGGCCTCAGCCGCTATCTCGACGAGATTCGCCGTTTTCCGATGCTTGAGCCGCAGGAAGAATACATGCTGGCCAAGCGCTACGTCGAATACGACGACCGCGAAGCCGCGCAGAAGCTCGTCACGTCTCATCTCAGGCTGGTCGCCAAGATCGCCATGGGCTATCGCGGCTATGGCCTGCCGATCGGCGAGGTGATTTCCGAGGGCAACGTCGGCCTGATGCAGGCGGTGAAGCGCTTCGAGCCGGACAAGGGCTTCCGCCTCGCCACCTACGCCATGTGGTGGATCAAGGCGGCTATCCAGGAATACATCCTGCGCTCCTGGTCGCTGGTCAAGATGGGCACCACGGCCAACCAGAAGCGGCTGTTCTTCAACCTTCGCAAGGCCAAGAGCCAGTTGCAGGCGCTTGGCGACGGCGACCTCAAGCCGGACCAGGTGGAGGCCATCGCCACCAAGCTCGGCGTCACCCAGGAAGACGTGGTTTCCATGAACCGGCGTCTCTCCGGCGACGCTTCGCTCAATTCGCCGCTGCGCTCGGACAGCGAGAGCGGCGAGTGGCAGGACTGGCTGGTCGACGAGCGCGACGACCAGGAAACGGTCTTGGCCGAAACCGAGGAACTCGACCAGCGCCGCGCCATGCTGAAGCGGGCGCTCGGCGTGCTGAATGATCGCGAGCGCCGCATCTTCGAGGCGCGGCGGCTGGCCGAGGACCCGATGACGCTCGAGGACCTGTCGACCGAGTTCGGCGTCAGCCGCGAGCGCGTCCGCCAGATCGAGGTGCGCGCCTTCGAGAAGGTGCAGGAGGCGATGAAGGCCATGGCCCGCGAGCAGGTTCCCGCCGTCGTCGACGCCGGCTGAGGATAGGTCGTACGATTGGGCCGGGAACAGCGCCATCGGCGCCATCTCGCGCTTGTCCGCGCCGAGGCTTTGCGCTATAGAGGCGCCCGACCGGGCCATGCGGTGGACCGGAAGCGAGCCGCCCGAGGTGTTCCTCGGGGCGGCTCGTTCCTCTGAGGAACCGCCGCGCGGCCGACATCCCGTAACCGGGCGCCCCGACAAGGCCGGCGTCAACGATCGCGTCCTCGCGGACGCCGGAAAGGACCGAAAAGATGAAGCAGGGCATTCATCCCGACTATCACGACATCAAGGTCGTCATGACCGATGGCACCGAGTTCGTCACCCGTTCGTGCTACGGCGCCAAGGATGCGACGCTGAACCTCGACATCGACCCGAAGGTGCATCCGGCCTGGACCGGCGGTCAGCAGCAGCTGATGGACCGCGGCGGCCGTCTGTCGCGCTTCAACTCCAAGTTCGGTGGCCTGTTCGCCAAGAAGTAAGGCGCTGCCACGACAGCATAGAAATAACGAACCCCGGCGAGCGGCGCTCGCCGGGGTTTTGTTTCCGGCATCGCAGGATGGGCCGGAAACGGCGGCCCGCCCGGCGCCTCCCCGCGCCTTCGGGCCGCGAGAGAGGGATCAGTCGTCGACGCGGCGGGCACCGAAGGCGCTGGCCAGGCGATCGATGTCGCGGGCGATCGCGTTGGCGGCCGGCGCGGCGGCGGCGGTGTAGATCGCCTTGTCCATGTGGACGATGCGCTCGTGCAGGCGGTCGGTGCGCTCGATGATCGCCCGCAGCGTTGCCGGCAATTCGTCCCACAGCGGGCCGGACATCACCGGCGGCTGGAAATCGAGGCGGACCTTGTTCTTCTCGCTGCGCGCCTGGTCGGGCGACATCTCACCCTCGTTGACGGCGCGCTGCATCAGCAGCCAGGAGGCGATCTGCATCAGGCGGGTGGTGAGGCGCATCGACTCGGTGGAATAGGCGAGCGTGGCGGCGCGGCCGAGCGACCGGCTCTCGGCGCGGCCTTCGCCGTCGAGATAGGCCGCCGTCTCCTCGACCAGTGCCATGCCCTCGCGGAACAGGTCGCGGAACAGCTCCGAATTGAGCGCGCGCGCGCCGAAGGCGATGGCCTCCGTGCCGGAATGGGAATTGCCGGAAAAGTCACTCATCACGCCACCTCTACACCACACGCTCGGCTCCGCCGCCCATGACCTGGACTTGACGGGCACCGCTCGCCAAGGAAAAGCCGACGGCAGCCGCCGCTCATCCCCGCAATCCCCAGCAGGGGACGCAATCGATCCCCTTCCGGGACAGTCGCCCGACATGACGGGCAGGGTCGCAACAGCCATGCCAGGGGCGGTGGCCGCCGGCCCGGACATGAAGGAAAGGTTAACGCAAAGTGGGGTTGGAGTCTCTGCAAATCGGGGTGAAGACTATCGCGCCGGCCGGCCAAAAAAGAAGGCCGCCCAGGGGCGGCCCTTCCTAAGTTGAACAGGGAGGCGTCAAAAGAGTGACAGGAGCCACTCGCGATCCAACCGTGCGGATCGACTTCTTGATAAACGAAACTGGTAAATGCGCCCTTAACAATGAATAGTTCCCCGATGGATTTCGCCGGCCGGCGAATTTCCGGGGCCTGTCCGGCGGTCACGGTTCGCCTGATGGACTGCGTCTGCCGTATCCGCCGGGCTTGTCCTAGAACTTGAACAGGGAGTCGGCGGCGTTGCGGACGTCGTCCTTGAGGCGCAGGGCTTCCTCGATGCGGGCGATCTCGGCGCGCAGGAGGTCGACGCGCTCGCGGAGATCGGCGACGGAGAGATGCGACAGATCCTGGCCGACGACATGCGCGGCGGGCGGCTGAGGCCGATCGTCATCGATGATCATCGGGGTTCCTCCATCCTCCAAGTGTGCGACACCAAGGGGGAAGTGAAGGCTCGGCGGCGCGGACTGTCAAGACGACGAAGAGGGGGCTTTGCACCAGCCGGCAATCCGGACTGCCAACGAGGATTGGCGGTGGCGCGCCTCTGCGTGCTTAATGACAATCGACGCCG
Source organism: Pleomorphomonas koreensis DSM 23070 (assembly GCF_000425185.1). Taxonomy (GTDB): domain Bacteria; phylum Pseudomonadota; class Alphaproteobacteria; order Rhizobiales; family Pleomorphomonadaceae; genus Pleomorphomonas; species Pleomorphomonas koreensis. Next base: position 120,961 of record NZ_AULH01000015.1, on the reverse strand, counting down.
TAACGGAAACCACCATGACCCTGACCATCGTCACCACCCGCCAGCGCCCCGATCTTGCGCCCGTCACCGGCACATGGCGCTGGCAGGCGTTCTTCGGCGACGGCGATACCAGCCTCGCCGAGATGCTGGCGTTCGAGGCTCGCTGCGCGGCGAGCCGCGAGCTGATGCCCATCGTGCAGGTGCTGCTCGAGGATGATCAGCCCATCGGCATGGTGGCTCTCTGCCTCGACGATCTCGATGGCCGGCCGGACCTCAACCCTTGGCTGGCCGGTCTCTATGTCGCGCCCGGCCATCGCGGCAAGGGCCACGGCCGCCGCCTGATCGACGCGCTGGAAGCGCTGGCCCGGCAGGCGGCCCTGCCGCGCCTTTTCCTCTATACGGCCAGCGCGGCCAGCCTCTACGCCAGGTCGGGATGGACGGTGGTCGAGACCTTCGCAAAGCACGGAGAGGTGTTTTCCATCATGGAGAAGCATCTGTAGACTGGCCGCCGGCGGCAGGAGTGCCTCCGCGCCCGAAGATGAAGGAAGCCCGCCATGACCGCGTTGCCATCCGACATGCTGGTGATCGAGATCAGCCGCCCCGGTGGGCCGGAGGTGCTGCAGCCGACGCGACGGCCGCTGCCGGCCCTTTCCGACGGCGAGGTGCTGATCGCCGTCGAGGCGGCCGGCGTCAACCGGCCGGATGCCCTGCAGCGGCAGGGCGGCTATCCGCCGCCGCCCGGCGCCTCCGACATTCCCGGCCTCGAGGTGGCCGGCCGGGTGGCGGCCATCGGCGCCGGCGTGCGGCAACTGGCGGTCGGCGACCGGGTGACGGCGCTGGTGGCCGGCGGCGGCTACGCCGAATACTGCATGGCGCCGGCCGGCAGTTGTCTGCCCTGGCCGGAGGGCTATGACGCCGTCCGGGCGGCGGCGCTGCCGGAGACCTTCTTCACCGTCTGGTCCAACGTGTTTGACCGGGCGCGCCTTCAGGCCGGGGAAAGCTTCCTCGTCCACGGCGGCACGTCGGGCATCGGTACCACGGCGATCCAGCTTGCCCGCGCCTTCGGGGCGCGCGTGTTCGCCACCGCCGGCAGCGCCGAGAAATGTGCCGCCTGCCGGCAGCTCGGCGCCGAGGTGGCGGTCAACTACCGCGAGGAGGATTTTGTTACTGTGCTAAAGGCGGCGACTGGCGGGCGCGGCGTCGACGTCATCCTCGACATGGTGGGCGGCGACTATGTCGACCGCAACTACGAGCTTGCCGCCGTCGACGGCCGCATCGTGCAGATCGCCTTCCTGGGTGGGGCGAAGGCGACCGCCAACTTCGGGCGGCTGATGCAGAAGCGGCTCGTCCACACCGGCTCGACGCTCCGGCCGCGCGAGGCGGCCTTCAAGGCGGCGATCGCCGCGTCGCTCCACGACAAGGTCTGGCCGCTCCTGTCGGCCGGCTCCGTCGCGCCGGTGATCGACCGGGTGCTGCCGCTCGATCGGGCGGCCGAGGCGCACGCGGCGCTGGAGACCGACCACATCGGCAAGATCGTGCTGGTGCCCGGCGGCGCCTGAGAAAACTGCCCTTCGTCAATTGCGGAACGGCGGGGCGATCTGTATATAGGGGGCATTCCCCGGTCATCGTGATACGAGACGGAGGGCCGCCGGCGAAGGCCGGTGGACCAGCGAAGAGGATTTATCGATGTCGACCCCCCTGATGCCCAAGGCAACCGCCGTCTGGCTGGTCGAGAACACGGCCCTGTCCTTCGACCAGATCGCCGCCTTCTGCAAGCTGCACGCCCTCGAGGTGAAGGCCATCGCCGACGGCGAGGCGGCGCAGGGCATCAAGGGCCTCGACCCCATCCTGACCGGCCAGCTCTCCCGCGAGGATATCGAGAAGGCCGAGAAGGACGGCTCGATCCGCCTGAAGCTGCTCGACCCCAAGGTGCGGGTGCCGGAGGCCAAGCGCCGCGGCCCGCGCTACACGCCGGTGTCGCGCCGCCAGGACCGGCCGAACGCCATCCTGTGGCTGGTGCGCAACCATCCCGAGCTGAAGGACGCGCAGATCATGCGCCTCGTCGGCACCACTAAGACGACGATCGCCCAGATCCGCGACCGTACCCACTGGAACTCCGCCAACCTGACGCCGGCCGATCCGGTGACGCTCGGCCTCTGCTCGCAGATCGAGCTGGACATGGAGGTCGAGAAGGCGGGCAAGGTGTCGCCGGAGAAGGTGCTGACGCAGACGCTGCTGCCGGTCGAGGAGACCACCTCGCCGGACGCGCTCACCGGCTTCCGGGCGCCGTCGCGCGACGAGGAGGAACTCGACGCCGAGGCGGTGTTCGCCAAGCTCAACGCCCTCAACGCCCCCAAGTCCGACGAGGACGACGACTTCTGATCCTCTTCCATCCGGATGGTCTTGCGGCGGCCGCCCTTCGGGGCGGCCGTTGTCGTTTCGGGCGTCGCCGACGCATCCGGAAAGGGCCGTATACCGCTGCCGATCGATCGGGCGGCTGGCACCCCCGGCAGTCAGACCTTGGTCGATATCGCAACATCCGGAATCATGCAGGGGCCATTTTCGCAATTAACAACAAGGATATGGGCCAAAGACGCAATTTATAAACGGCGGCCGCCGTCTTGAAGCGGGGAGCCATCGACTTCATATCAGAATTATGACACGATGATTGTGTTGAGGCTCAGTCCACAGCAAGGAGGCCCGAATGTCTGTTCAGTCGCATATCGCCGAACTTGAGCGCCGTCACGCTGCCCTCGAACGGGAGCTTGACGAGGCCAGTCAGCACCCGAGCATTGACGGCGTGGCGCTCAATGAGTTGAAGCGGCAAAAGCTGGCGCTGAAAGACGAGATCCTGAAGCTTACGGCCGACGCCAAGGTCCTGCACTGAGGACAGACAATGCGGTTCGGAACACCTTAATCCGGCATGACGCCACGGACATCGTCCGTGGCGTTTTTGCTGAATGGGTGCCGCATGTCCCAGGCCCGGCCGGCTCGCCGGGGCGGCGTCAGGCCGCCGCCGGCGCGTCCTTGGCGGCCACCTCGCTGGGCAATTCGCCGGGTACTTCGGCCGCCGTCTTCTTGTCGGCCTTGGCGCGGCTCGATGCCTTGCCGAGGTAGTCGAGGAAGTAGGCGAGCGCCGCCTGGGCGAGGATGCCGGCGGCGAGGAAGGTGATCTGCACGACCGGCCCCGGCTGGGCGGCGAACAGCAGCACCTGTCCGACCACCGACAGCGCCGTGCCCAGCCAGAACACCGGCAGCGAATTGCGGCCGATGCGCGACAGCACGCCGTTCGGCGACAGGCGGCCGAGAGCGCCCATGATCAGCCGGCTGTGGCCGATGACGTAGGCGAGCGACAGGATGTGCAGGAGGCGCGGCAGCGCCACCCAGGGCTTCTCGTTGATCTGGAAGTTGCGCGGCAGCCAGGAGACGTTGGGGATGCTGCCGTAGAGATTGTAGCGGTGGTAGATGCCGGCGGCGATGAGATAGGCGAGCGCCAGCCACCAGAGCGGCCGCCACAAGGGCACCGGCGTCTCGCCGCGCAGCACGCGCACGCCGATGAAGAAACCGATGCCGAAGATCAGCTGCCAGGTGAAGGGGTTGAAGAACCAGCCGCCGTTGCCGGGATAGCTCGGCATGTTGAGCGCGAAGAGATGGGCGGCGGCGTAAAGGGCGACCGAGGTGGCCAGCATGGCGCCGAGGCCGAAGAAACGCGCCACCAGCATCAGCACCGGCAGGAAGATCAGCAGGCAGACGTAGAGCGGCAGGATGTTGTGGTAGCCGATCTGCTGCGTCAGCAGGGGGATGCCGATGAACGCCTTGGTCGGCTCGGCGTAGATGATGTCGATGTTGAGCGGCGTGTCGAGGATGGGCATGCCCCAGCGCAGCATGCCGTAGCAGAAGATGCCGAGGCCGACTATCAGCGAGGCGAGGTGGGCGACGTAGAGCACCACCACGCGCTTGCCGATCTTGGCGAGCGGCAGGGCGACGGCGCCGGCCGAAAAGCGCGGGAAATAGGCGAAGGCCGAGGCAACGCCGGCCAGCAGCACGAAGGCTTCGGCGGAATCGGACAGGCCGAAGTTCTTGTGCGTGAAGGGTTCGAGCACGTTGCCGGGAATGTGGTTGATGAAGATCGACAACAGCGCCAGGGCGCGCAGGACGTCGATGCGATGGTCGCGCTTGCCGAGCGGCTTGATATTCATGTCCTCTCTCCCGCCTCGGGCGGCCCGTCGGGTCTGCCGCGGAACCTGGTCCATCGAAAATGCCGGCACCGGCCGCGCAGCCGGAAGCGAGCCTCGATGGCATTAACGCGTCAGACGCCCATCAGATGCATGACGTCGTCATAAATGCGCTTCCGGCCGACGGCCAGCGCCGGCTTGTATCGATTTGGAGTACGGAGACGACATCGAGGGAACGGGTCGAATCCTGAGCCGGCGCGGGAAGCCGACGTTGTCTAGTCACATTCGCCGCAAGCGGCAAGCGGTAGAAGCACGGGGTTGGTGGCGCCGTTACGGAAAGCGGGGGCTTTCCCCGCCGAAGGCCATGAAAAGGCGGCGCGGATCTGCTAGATTAATGTCGGCGCCGACTGGCGAGGGACGAGGCGAAGGGTGCGTTGGATGACCGGGCAGGAAGAAGGCAACGAACAAGTGCAATTGGAGCTGGCGCGACTGCGCCAGGAGCACCGGGATCTCGACGCGGCGATCGATGCGATGGTGTCGCTCGGCACCGCCGATTCCATCCAGATCCAGCGCCTCAAGAAACGCAAGCTGGTGCTGAGGGACCGCATCCAGCAACTCGAGGACCAGACGGTTCCCGATATCATCGCCTGAAACCGCCATCCAAGGCTTGCCATCGCCGGGCTTTTCCCCTACCGCCTTGAACGGTTTCCGACCGAGCGGATGGGGGACGTTCCGCATGACCGACAAGCCGCCTGTTGCCATCATCATGGGCAGCCAGTCCGACTGGGCCACCATGAGGCACGCCGCCGACACGCTCGAAGCGCTCGCCGTGCCGCACAAGGCGATGATCGTTTCCGCCCACCGCACGCCCGATCGGATGTTCGCCTTTGCCAAGGGCGCCAAGGCCGAGGGCTTCAAGGTGATCATCGCCGGCGCCGGCGGCGCGGCGCACCTGCCCGGCATGGTGGCGGCGCTGACGCCGCTGCCGGTGTTCGGCGTGCCGGTCGAGAGCCAGGCGCTGAAAGGGCAGGACAGCCTGCTCTCCATCGTGCAGATGCCGGGCGGCGTGCCGGTCGGTACGCTGGCCATCGGCAAGGCCGGGGCGATCAACGCGGCGCTCATCGCCGCCGCCGTGCTGGCGCTGTCGGACGAGGCGCTCGCCGCCCGGCTCGACGACTTCCGTGCCCGCCAGACGGCCGCCGTTGCCGGGGAGCCCGTCGATGGCGCCTGACATGCTGCCCCCCGGCTCGGTGATCGGCATGCTCGGCGGTGGCCAGCTCGGCCGGATGATGGCGCTGGCCGCCGCCCGGCTCGGCCTGTCGATGCACGTCTACTGCCCCGATCCCGACAGCCCGGCCTTCGATGTGGCGAAGGCCCACACCGTCGCCGGCTATGACGACGAGGCGGCGCTGGCCGCCTTCGCCGACCGCTGCGACGTCGTCACCTACGAATTCGAGAACGTGCCGGCCCGCGCCGCCGAGGTGATCGCCCAGCGCACGCGCCTCCGGCCCGGCGCCGCGGCGCTCGCCACCTCGCAGGACCGGCTCGCCGAGAAGACCTTCCTCAAGGCGGCTGGCGCCGGGGTGGCGGCCTTCGCCGCCATCGGCGGCCTCGTCGATATCGACGCGGCAATCGCCGTCACCGGCCTGCCGGCCATCCTGAAGACGCGGCGCTTCGGCTATGACGGCAAGGGCCAGCGCAAGGTGGAGAGCCGCGAGGCGCTGGCCGCCGCCGTCGTCGAACTCGGCAGCCGCGACCTGATCCTCGAAGCACTCATTCCCTTCGCGATCGAGGTCTCGGCCATCGTGGTGCGGGCGGCGGACGGCAGCTCGGCGGTCTACGACATCGGCGAGAATTCCCACGTCCACCACATCCTCAAGGAAACGCGGGTGCCGGCGGCCGTCGCGCCCGCCACGGCGGCGGCCGCCGCTGATCTCGGCCGGCGCATCGCCGTGGCGCTCGACTATGTCGGCGTGCTCGGCGTCGAACTGTTCGTGGTGCGCAAGGACGGCGGCGAGCAGCTCGTCGTCAACGAGATCGCGCCGCGCGTTCACAACTCCGGCCACTGGACCGAGGACGGCGCGGTGACCTCGCAGTTCGAGAACCACGTGCGGGCGATCGCCGGCTGGCCGATCGGCTCGGTCGCCACCATCGCGCCGACGGTGATGGAAAACCTGATCGGCGCCGACGCCGATGCCTGGGCGGAGATCGTCGCCGACCCACGCGCGCGGCTGCACCTCTACGGCAAGGCCGAGAGCCGGCCCGGCCGCAAGATGGGTCACGTCAACCGGGTCGACGTCTGAACAAGGCTCAGGCGACGCGGGTGGCGAGACGGCGACTGGTCTCCACCTCGAAGCTTCCGAGGCGGACGCGGCCGCCCGGTTCCACCGTCAGCACGCTGTTGGGCGCCACGGCCGTCCATTGTTCGTGGGCGGCGTCGATCGGCTCGGACACCACGGTGATGCCGTCGTCGCCCTGCCGCCAGTAGAGGCTGGGCGGCCGGTCGTCGGAGGAGTAGCGGAAGGCGTAGAGGCGCTTGCCATCGGTGAGGGCGGCGGTGAGGCGCAACGGCTCGTCGACGCCGGCCTCGGTCATTGCCCGGCGCGTCTCGGCCAGCATCGCCCGCATGGCGGCGATCGGATCGGCGGCGAGGTCTTCGGCGTCGAGCAGCAGGAACAGCGCTTCGGAATCGGTGGAGCCGCAACGCTCGCGGTAGCGGGCGTCGGAGAGGCGCGCCTCCAGACGGCGACGGATGCGGTCCCAGCCGCCGACCTGGCCGTTGTGCATGAACATCCAGCGGCCGCTGACGAAGGGGTGGCAGTTGACGCGCGTCGTCGGCGTGCCGGTGGAGGCGCGCACGTGGGCGAAGAACAGCGGTGATGAAATCTGATGCGTCAGGCTTTTCAGATTGTCGTCGTTCCAGGCAGGCATGGCGTCGCGATAGAGGCCCGGCTCCTCCCAGGCACCGTACCAGCCGAGGCCGAAGCCGTCGCCGTTGGTGGCGGCAAGGCATTCGGTGGCCGACTGGCTCTGGTGGATCAGGGAATGGCAGGGCTTGGAAACCAGGGTATCCAGAAAGATCGGACGACCGGAATAGGCGAGCCAACGGCACATGGTGAGGACAATCCCGACGCACAGGCATTCATCAAGGGCGGACCGTGCCTCCGGCCCGGAGTCCCTCTCGCAAATCCCATGCCGAGCATCTTGGCGAAAATGCGTTAACCATGCGCTACCGGGCCTCGGATAGGCAATCACCCCGAGCCGGGTGACGCGGTTTCCGGTATCGGCGCGGAAGTCTCGGGGCGGCGGGACGGTTGGTGCGCCGGGGCGCCGAGGCCGCATCCTGGAAGCGCCGCGCCGGGCGACGGGCGCATTTTCCGGCCTATCCGCCGATCTGCTGTGGACAGGCCGGCCTCGATTTGCTAGAGAACCACCACTCTTGCGGTGCCCCGGTGCGCTGCGGCGGAGATTCGTCGTTTCCGCGAGATTGGTTTCATCATGTCGCCTGAGATGCGTTGCCGCGGGTGGGTCCGCCCCGGCGAGACGGGTTTCACGGCGACCGGACACGGGAAGAACAGGCGTGCAGGTACTCGTTCGCGACAACAACGTCGACCAGGCTCTCAAGGCGCTGAAGAAGAAGATGCAGCGCGAAGGTATTTTCCGCGAGATGAAGCTGCGCGGCCATTACGAGAAGCCGTCCGAGAAGAAGGCGCGCGAGAAGGCCGAGGCCGTTCGCCGGTCGCGCAAGCTGGCGCGCAAGCGGGCGCAGCGCGAGGGTCTGGTGTCGGTCAAGGGCCGCACCCACTGATACCCCGGGCACCGTCGCCCGCAGTTGTTTGTCGAAGTCGAGGGACGGTCACGCGAGTCGACCGTCTCTTTTGTTATGCCGGTGGCGGGCGGCGAGGCCTTTTCCGTCCGGACCGGCGAACGGCGCCGATCGGGGCGCCGCCCGAAGGCCGAACCCGCCGGGCCGGCGGCCTTGCCTGAAAGGGATGGATTGATGCGGTTTCATGCGAACTCTTCGCGTCTTCGGGGTTTTGCCGGCGCGCTCGCCCTCGGTCTCCTGGCTGCCGCCTGCACCACTTCGGATTCGGGGCGTGAGGCGACGACTTGGGTGGTCGATCCCAATGCCGGCTCCACCGCCAACATCGGTTCGCTCACCGCCGCCATCCAGCGCGATCCCCAGAACGCGATGAACTACAACGTGCGCGGCTCCGCCTACGGTCAGGCCGGGCAGTTCCAGTCGGCACTCGCCGACTTCACCATGGCGATCCAGCTCAATCCCGGCTTCTATCAGGCCTACAACAACCGCGCCCTGATCTACCGCCAGCTCAATCAGGCTCAGGCGGCGCTCGCCGACTACAATCAGGCGATCAGCCTCAACGGCGGCTACCAGCCGGCCTATCTCGGCCGCGGCATCCTCTACCGCCAGTCCGGCCAGCTCGATTTCGCCATGGCCGACTTCGACCAGGCGGTGACGCTGAACACCTCCGACGCCAAGGCCTATTACAACAGGGCGCTGATCTACCAGAGCCAGGGCAACCACATCCGCGCCATCGCCGACCTCGACGCCGCCATCGCGCTCGACGCCAATGCCGCCGAGCCCTACAACGCCCGCGGCCTCAGCCGCATGCAGGTCGGCAAGCTGAAGGACGCGTTGCAGGACTTCGCGGCGGCGGTCAACCGCAACAAGCAGTCGGCCGAATTCTGGACCAACCTCGGCATCGCCCAGATCCGCACCGGCGACGCGCAGACCGGCCGCGATTCGATCAACCGGGCGCTGGTGCTGAAGCCGGGCTACGGGCCGGCGCGCCAGGCGCTCAGCACCCCCCAGGGATAAGGCCCCCGCCTTTCCGGCGAGAGATTGCAGACGGCCGCCGGAGCACCGGCGGCCGTTTTGCCTTTCCCGACGGCCGACGCTTTCGCCAGGCCGCGCATGGGTGCAGATTGCCGTTTGGCGCAAGGGCGGGCCGGCGGACGCCGGCGCCGGCAGGAGATTTCATGAGGCGACGGGAGCTTGACGACAGGGTGAGGCGGCAGCTCCGGACGCTGAATATCGTGCTGCTGTTCGGCGGCCTGCTGTTCTGGCTTGGATTGGGTGGGCTCTATTTCTGGCGGCTCAGATCTTTCGATCATGCCGTCGCCCGCATCGAAGCGGTGTGGGAGGAACAGCGCCATGACCGGGACGGGCCGAAGACGGTGACGATGGCCGACCTCCGCTTCGAGCGGACCGACCGCGACGGCCGAACCCATGCCTGCCGTCACGCCTTCGAGATCGGCACGCCGCGCGACCGCTTCGAGGTCGGCGAGCGCCTGGAGATCGTCCCGGCCACCGGTAGCTGCGGGCGGATCGATCTGATCGGCAGGATCGCCGGAGGGAACTGACGGCCCGCCAATGAAAAACGCCGGGAAACGGCTTCCCGGCGTCCTTGTCGATGGCGATCGTCGGCCGCTCAGGTCGACGGCTGCGGCGCGGCGCCGTCGGGCTCCTCGCCCTTGGGGCGCGGCTTGGTGGCGGGCACCGCCGACCCACGCGGCGGCGTCGTGTCGTCGAAGGCGTCGCGCACCGGCGGCCGGCCGTCCATGATGCCGCGCAGCTCCTCGCCGGTCAGCGTCTCGAACTCCAGCAGCGCCTCGGCGATGGCGACGAACTTGTCGTGGTTGTCGGTGATGATGCGGCGGGCGTTCTGTTCGCCCTCCTCGATATAGCGGCGGACCTCCTCGTCGATCAGCTTGGCGGTCTCGTCGGCCATGTTGGTCGACTGGCTGACCGAGTGGCCGAGGAACACCTCCTGCTCGTTGGGGCGGTAGCGGACGCGGCCGAGCTTCTCGCTCATGCCCCATTCCATCACCATCGAGCGGGCGAGGCTGGTGGCCATTTGGATGTCGCCGGCGGCGCCGGTGGTGACCTTCTCCGGGCCGAAGGTCTGGATCTCCGCCTCGCGGCCGCCGAACAGCATGGTCAGGCGGGCGACCGCCTTCTCGTAGGTCCAGTTGTAGCGGTCGCTCTCGGGCAGTGTCATCACCATGCCCAGCGACCGGCCGCGCGGGATGATGGTCGCCTTGTGGATGGGGTCGATGGTCTTGTCGAGCACCAGCGCGATGATGGCGTGGCCGGCCTCGTGATAGGCGGTGTTGCGCTTCTCCTCCGGCGTCATGGCCAGCGACTTGCGCTCGGCGCCCATCATCACCTTGTCCTTCGCGTCCTCGAACTCGCCCATCGTCACGATGCGCTTGTTGCGGCGGGCGGCCAGGAGGGCGGCCTCGTTGACGAGGTTCATCAGATCGGCGCCGGAGAAGCCCGGCGTGCCGCGCGCCAGCACCTTCAGGTCGACGTCGGGCGCCATCGGCACCTTGCGCACATGCACCTTCAGGATCTTCTCGCGGCCGTTGACGTCGGGGTTCGGCACGGTGATCTGGCGGTCGAAGCGGCCGGGACGCAACAGGGCCGGGTCGAGCACGTCGGGACGGTTGGTGGCGGCGATGATGATGACGCCTTCGTTCTGCTCGAAGCCGTCCATCTCGACGAGGAGCTGGTTCAGCGTCTGCTCGCGCTCGTCGTTGCCGCCGCCGAGGCCGGCGCCGCGATGGCGGCCGACCGCGTCGATCTCGTCGATGAAGATGATGCAGGGGGCGTTCTTCTTGGCCTGCTCGAACATGTCGCGGACGCGGCTGGCGCCGACGCCGACGAACATCTCGACGAAATCCGAGCCGGAGATGGTGAAGAAGGGCACGTTGGCCTCGCCGGCCACGGCGCGGGCGGTCAGCGTCTTACCGGTGCCGGGCGGGCCGACCAGCAGCACGCCGCGCGGGATGCGGCCGCCGAGCCGCTGGAACTTCTGCGGGTCGCGCAGGAACTCGACGACCTCCTGCAGGTCCTCCTTGGCCTCGTCGATGCCGGCGACATCGTCGAAGGTGACGCGGCCGTGCGCCTCGGTCAACAGCTTGGCCTTGGACTTGCCGAAGCCCATGGCCTTGCCGCCGGCGCCGCCCTGCATCTGGCGCATGAAGAAGATCCAGAGGCCGAGCAGGATCAGCATCGGCAGCCAGTTGAGCAGCATGCCGATCAGCGAGATGCTCTCGGTGGGCGGCCGGGCGACGATGGTGACGCCGGCCTTGGTCAGGTCGCTGATATAGTCGGCGTTGTAGGGCGCGTAAGTCTGGAAGGTGGCGCCGTTCTGCATGTGACCGGTGATCGTCTGGTTGACGATGGTCACGTCGCGCACGGACCCCTGGTCGACGTTCTTCAGGAAGTCGGAGAAGGCCACATCGTTGCCGGGCTGGCGGGTGTCCGAGCCCTGGAACAGCTGGAACAGCGCGACCAGCAGCAGGAGAATGATGACCCAGAGGGCGAAATTTCGGAAATTAGCGTTCATCGTCGACCTTTGCGGCGCATCGCGGGATGCGGGAGGTGCCGGGAGACCGGGCTCGGCCCGGCGCCATCATGGCCCATGTCGGGTTAAGATAGGTTGTCGGCGCCGCCTTGCCAAGCCATGGGTAGGTAATCCTCGTCCTGTCCGACGGATTCCGGACCGATCGGCCGGATATCGATCGTCAGCCCGGCCGGCAGATCGGCGCCGTCCGCGGCGCGAACCGCCGGCAGGCTGGCGGCGGCGGCGGCCGGCATGCCGCCGGGGTCGCCGCCGCCGGGACCGATGATCAGGCGTCGTCCATTCGAGCCGGCGATGGAGACGCCGAGCCGGCCATCCCAGAGGTGGATGCCGTCGCCGTCGACCGGCGTTTCCGGCAAGCCGCGGCGGCCGGCCTCGGCATAGAGCCACAGGCGATCGCTCCGGAGATGCAGCACCACGCCGGCCATGGTGGCGCGGCGCGGCGCAGCGCCGGCCCGGAAGGCGGCGTGCCAGGTCTCGGGCGCCTCGGCGCGCGGCGGATGCTCGGACGGGCGGATGGCGCGGATCAGCCGGACGATCAGGCGGAGGGCGATCTCGTCCGGGGCGGCGGCCAGCACGCCCGCGTCCACCGACCAGACGCCGGCGTGATCGACGGCAGAGCGGGCGAGGAGATCGTCGGTGGCGGCGGCGAGCGCCGCCTCGGCACGGGCCATGCGGCGGGCGGTGCCGGCGAGGCGGTCGGCGGTGAGGCCGAGGCCGGCCAGCGCCGGCATCGCCTTGCGGACGCGGACGCGGGCGTAGCGGTCGGCGGCGTTGGAGGGATCGGTGACGTAAGCGATGCCGGCGGCATCGAGCAGGGCGACGAGGTCGGCCTTGGCGACGTCGAGCAGCGGCCGCAGGAAGCGCACGCCGTCAAACGTCCGCTCGGCCGGCATGGCGGCGAGGCCGGCGACGCCGGAGCCGCGCGCCAGATGCATCAGCAGCGTCTCGGCCTGGTCGTCGCGGGTGTGGGCAAGGAGCACGGCGTCGAGCCGGTGGCGGCGGGCCGCCTCGCAGAGCAGGCGATAGCGGGCGGCGCGCGCCTCGGCCTGGATGCCGCTGACGGGCGGCGGGCCGGCATGGCGCCAGATCAGTTTCTCGGCGGCATGGCCGAGGCGGGTGGCGAGGGCGACGACGGCGTCGGCCTCCCGAGCGGCTTCCGGCCGGAGACCGTGGTCGACGGTGAGCACGACGAGGGCCGGGGGGACAGCGCCCTCGCGCCGCCAGCGGTCGAGGAGAATGAGCAGGGCGGTGGAATCGGGGCCGCCCGATACGGCGACGCCGAGGCGGGCGAGGCCGGCGAGCGGCGAGAAGCGGGCGGCGAGCTTGGCCGGCGACAACTCGGGGAAGGCGATGCCCGAGGCGGGGTCAAGCATGTCAGCTGCAGCCGAGCTTCTGCTTCTGCGTGGCGACGCGCGACACCAGGCCGGCCGGCGCCTTGGGGAACTTCTTGCTCAGCTCGCCATAGGTGGCGCAGGCGGCGGTGGCTTCGCCAAGGCCCTCCAGCGACAGGCCGAGCTTGAACAGGCTGTCGGGCGCCTTCTGGCTGGTCGGATGGTTCTTGTAGGTGGCGAGGTAGGAGGTGGCGGCGTCGCGGTACTGATGGCGCGAATAATAGCTCTCGCCGAGCCAGTACTGGGCGTCGGCGGCGCGCGGATCGCCGGGGAAGTCGGTCAGGAACTTCTTGAAGCCGGCCTCGGCGGCGGCATAGTCGCCGCCGACGATCGAGGAATAGGCGCGGTCGTAGTCGGCGCCGGGATCGACGGTGGCCGGCGCGATGGCGGCCATCTGCTCGGGCGCCGGCACCACGGCCGGCGGCGCGCCGACGGCGAGATCCTGACTGGCGGCGGCGGCCAGGCCGCCGGAGGTGGCGATGGCGGTATCGGCCGGGATGAACTCGCCACGGGCGATCGCCGACAGGTCGAGCGGCCCGCCGACGGCGCTGGCCGACGGCGGAGCGGCCTCGGCCATGCTGCCCGGCAGCGTGCCCAGCGGGGCAGGCGGCGCGCCGACGCCGCCGGCCGGCGGCGTGGTGGCCACCGCGCCGGGCGCGTCGATGGCGAAGCCGGCCGGCAGCGGCCCGCCGTCGCCGACCTGATCCATCGGCGCCTCGGTCGCGACCGTGGCGGCGGTGGGCGGCGCAGTGGCGGCCGGTGCGGCCTCGGAGCGCTTCTGCGGCGCCTTGCCGCCTTCGAGCGCCTTCAGGCGGAACTCGTTGTCCTCCTGGGCGCGCTTCAGGAGGTTCTGCAACTGCTCGATCTGATGGGTCAGCTCGTCGAGGCGGCCGTTGAGGACGCGCATCTGCTGCTGCATGTCGTCCATGCGGACGGCCTGCTGGGCGGCGTCGGCCTGGCCGGGGATGGCGGCGGGCGGCGTCGGATCGGAGCCGAAGAAGCCGGCCGAGGCCGGCGCGGCGGCGACAAGGGCGGCGCCAAGCGTGGCGGCCAGCGCGGCGCGGTGGAAACGGGATGGCGGACGGAAGAGGCGGCTCATTGGCGCGGGTACCCCAGGCGATTGTCGCGGCGTCCGTCCGGTGGACGCCGTCGTGACGGACAGGACCATGATGCCGCCGTCGGTGCAACCCGGAGAATGGCCGCCGGCGGTCCGGTCGTTTCCCGACATAAAGCCCCGGACTTCGGCGGTATTGCGGCCATGACGCGAAAATCCCGGCCTTCCGCGCGGGAAGGTCGGGATGATCGCGCCTGGGGTGGGCGGCCTGGAGCAAGTCCGGCAAGAGTGGAAGCCGGTTCTGCGTCCGCAATGGCTCCTGCGGGCGGAGGTCAGCCGCCGGTGTTCAGCACGGTGACGGCGCGGCGGTTCTGCGCCCAGCAGCTGTCCTGATCGCAGAGGGCGACCGGGCGCTCCTTGCCGTAGGAGATCGTCCTGATGCGCGTGCTGGTGACGCCGCGGGCCACCAGGAAGTCCTGGGCGGCCTTGGCACGGCGGGCGCCGAGAGCGAGGTTGTATTCGCGCGTGCCGCGCTCGTCGGCGTGGCCCTCGACGGTGACGGTGTAGCGCGGGTAGAGCGCCAGCCACTGGGCCTGCCGGCCGAGAACGCTCTGGGCCTCGGCGTTGAGCGAGGTGCTGTCGGTGTCGAAGAACACGCGGTCGCCGACGTTGACCACGAAGTCCTGGGCGCTGCCGGGCGTGGCGGCGCCGGCGCCGCCGGCCCCGCCGGCCAGCTGGCCGTCGAGTTCGCTCGGGCTCTTGGCGCAGGCTGCTGCGAGAAGGGCAAGGCCGAGGGCAAGCGCGCTTCGGCGGCTGAAAAGTCTGGTGGCTGTCGTCATGATCCCGGTAATCCTCGAATACGTTCTGACCGGATGTTTCGAGAGTCTTGGTAAACGGCTTTGGTTAAGCTGGCGTTCAAAGACGTGGTTAACGAAGGATGAAATCTCGAATTTCCGGCTTTTCGATGGTAAACGCGCGCCGGACTGGCATCCGGCGCGGCGATCTCGTCACTTCAGAAGCGGCGACCAGGCCGGGTCGGAGGCAAAGTTCGGCGTGGGGATGCGCTGCTCGTTGCGGCCGGTGAGGTCGACCGACCACAGCTGCGGGCCGCCGTTGGGGCCGCCGGCGTCGCGGAAGAACATGATGACGCGGCCGTTGGGCGCCCAGGTCGGGCCTTCGTTGTGGAAGCCCTCGGTGAGGATGCGCTCGCCCGAGCCGTCCGGCTTCATCACGCCGATGGCGAAGCCGCTGCCCGACTGGCGGGTGAAGGCGATCAGGTCGCCGCGCGGGCTCCAGACCGGCGTCGAATAGCGGCCGTTGCCGAAGGAGATGCGGGTGGCGCCACCGCCGCCGGCGCTCATCACGTAGAGCTGCTGGTTGCCGCCGCGGTCGCTCTCGAAGACGATGCGCGAGCCGTCGGGCGAATAGGAGGGCGAGGTGTCGATCGCCGCCGTGTTGGTCAGCCGCACCGGCGCGCCGCCGATCGGCATGGCGTAGATGTTGGCGTTGCCGTCCTGTTCGAGGCTCATCACCACCGAGTTGCCGTCGGGCGAGAAGCGCGGCGAGAAGGTCATGTTGGGGAAGTTGCCGACCAGCGAGCGCTGGCCGCTCTCGATGTTGAGGAGGTAGACGCGCGGCTCGGCGGCGCCGAACGACATGTAGGTGACCTGCTGGGAGGTCGGCGAGAAGCGCGGCGTCAGCACCAGGTCGCGGCCGTTGGTGAGGAAGCGGACGTTGGCGCCGTCCTGGTCCATCAGGGCGAGGCGCTTGACGCGGTTGCCCTTGGGGCCACTCTCGTCGACGAAGACGATGCGGGTGTCGAAATAGCCCTTCTCGCCGGTCAGCCGCTCATAGATGGCGTCGGCGATGATGTGGGCGATGCGGCGCCAGTTCTCCGGCGTGGTGAAATACTGCTGGCCGGTGAGCTGGGTGCCGCCAAAGACGTCCCACAGGCGGAAGTCGGCCTGCAGCCGGCCGTCGGCGGCGCGGACGATGCCGCCCGAGACGAGGGCCTGGGCGTTGATCGCCCGCCAGTTCTGGAAGTTCGGCACCGCGTTGGGGTCGGTGATGCGGTCGACGTAGGACGCCTGGTTCAGCACCTGGAACAGGCCGGAGCGCTGCAGGTCGGCGGCGATCACCCCGGCCATCTGCTGGCCGACGGCGGCGGTGTCGGCGCCGCCCACGAAGTTGGGGATGGCGATCGGCAGCGGCTGGATGTTGCCGCCGTTGATGTTGATGGTGATCTCGGCGCTCGACGGCGCCGCCGCGGCGAGGGCGGCGACGGTCGCCAGGGCGGCGAGGAGATTGCGGAACAGTTTTCGCATCCTGAGGTGCTCCCAAACGGATGGTCCGGACCTGCCCCGATCGGGCGATGCGGCAGTCCGGTTCGACTCGTCGTTCGCCGCGGTCAGTAGGACGACGGCGGGGTGAAATTCATGTTCACGACCTGCCAGCTGTCGAATTTGTCCTTGGGCAGGAAGGGGTAGGGCGCGCAGCGCTGGACGGCGCGTACGGCCGCCTCGGCCACCGCCTGACCGGCCGGGCCGGCCGGGACCGACCGGATCTCCGGCGGCCCGGCGAGGTCGCCGTCAACGGTGAAGGTGACGCGCAGCGGCACCACCATCTGGTCGACGCCGTCGGCGCCGACCGGCGGATTGAAGCAGGCGGTCACTGCCGCGGTCAGCGCGTCAAGCTCGCTCTGGCTCATCTCGGCCACCGGGCCAGTGCGGTTTTCCGAGCCGAGCGAGGCGTCCTTGTCGGATGCCTTGCCGCCGCCGCCCGACGGATCGACCTTGTTGAGCAGGGCGGCCATTTCGTTGGGGTCGAAGGTCTCGCTCTTGGAGTCCTTCTGCGTCTGCCTGGGCTTTTCCTTGGCCGGTTTGGCGTCGGGCTTGTCCGGCGCGTCGTCGGCGGTCTCGGCCGGCGTCGGCGCCGGCGGCTTCGGCTTCACCGGCGGCAGCTTGGGCGGCACCGGCTTCGGCTTGTCGGCTTCCTTGATCTTCTCGGCGATCTCGCCGGTGTCGGCCTTGGGCGCTTCCTCGGCCGTGGCGACCTTGGTCTCGGCCGGCTTTTCCACCGGCGGCGGCGTCTCCACCGGCTTCGGCGGCGGCGCAGCCTTGGGCGGCGGCGGCGGCGGTTCGGCCGACTTGGCGGCGGCGGCGTCGGTGGCCTTCTCGGTGATTGGCGCCGCCTGGTCGACCTTGGCGGCGCCGGCCCGCTGCGATTCGGGGCGCGGCGCCGGTGTCTTCACCTTGGCCTGCGAAGCGTTATCGGATTTTGGCGCGGTCTTGGTGCCCTCGGCGATCTTCGAGACATCGGCGATCGGCACGAGATCGACCGGCAACGCGTCGATCGGCTGGGTGTCGAACGGCTTCGCGCCGGAAAAGGACGCGAATCCCCAGGCGAACAGCAGGACGTGACCGATGACGGATGTCGTGAGACCTATGCGCATGTATCAGCCGGACGGCGCCGCGGCCGTCCCCTGTTCCTCTTGCGTGATGAGACCGATCTTCTTGAAGCCGGCGGCCGAGATGCGGGCCATGACGCGCATCACCGTGCCGTAGTCGGCGGACTTGTCGCCGCGCACGTAGATGCGGTCCTCGACGCCGTTCTTGGCGACGGCCATCAGCTTGGGCACCAGTTCTTCGAGGGTGATTTCGCTGTCCTGGATGAACACCTTGCCGGTGGCGTCGACCGAGATGTTGATCGGGTCGGTCTGGCCTTCCATCGGCTTGGCGGCGGTCTGCGGCAGGTCGATCGGCACGCCGACGGTCATCAGCGGCGCCGCCACCATGAAGATAATGAGCAGCACCAGCATGACGTCGACCATCGGCGTCACGTTGATCTCGCTCATCACGCCGCTGGCGTGGCGCCGCCGGCGGCGCCGGCTGCCCTGCGAGGCTCCTCCTGCGACACCCATGCCCATGGCTCAGCTCCTGTCGTCGATCTGGCGCGACAGGATGGCGGCGAACTCGTCGGCGAAGCCATCCATGCGCGAGCCGAGCTTGGCGGCATCGGCGGAGAGTTTGTTGTAGGCGAGCACCGCCGGAATGGCGGCGGCGAGACCCATGGCGGTGGCGAGCAGCGCTTCCGAGATGGCCGGCGCCACCACGACGAGCGAGGTGTTCTTGGAGGTGGCGATCGCCTGGAACGAACTCATGATGCCCCAGACGGTGCCGAACAGGCCGATGAACGGGCCGGCCGAGCCGACGGTGGCGAGGAAGATCAGGCGGGCCTCAAGGCGCTCCATCTCGCGGGAGATGGTGACGTCGATCACCTTGCCGATGCGGTCGGTGATGCCCTGGAAGGAGACGCGGCCGGCCTCGTGGCTGCGCTTCCATTCGCGCATGGCGGCGACGAAGATGGCGGCGAGCCCCTCGTTGGAGCGGGCGGTCAGCGAACGGTACAGCTCCTCCAGCGACTGGCCGGACCAGAACACCTTCTCGAAGCGGTCCATCGACCGGCGAGCACGATTGTAGGCGATGATCTTGTCGACGATGATCGCCCAGCACCATATGGACGCCGCGAGCAGGCCGAGCATCACCGCCTTGACGACGAAGCTCGCCTGCCAGAACAGCGCCCAGACGGACACCTCGACGGCCGGAGCTGCAAGCGCGTTCTGGGTCAGTTCGACCGCATTCATGGGCGTATTCCGTTGTCCTCAGGATGGGGCGACGTTTTTCCTGGCGCGAGCCCGCTTCGGCCGGGGCGGGCTGTGGCGGCGTTCCGGGTATCCCCAGGGCTCCACATGCCGCCCAAATTTGGCGAAAACGGGACTTGACGGTCAGGAAAACCGAGGGATTTCGCCCCTCTGCCGCCGGGACGCGTTTTGGCGCCACAGGCACCGGCGTCCCTGTCCTGTCATCCTATGGTATGGTTAAGGAAGAGTTTAACGGAGCGGCCGCTTTCAGGACGCCGCCGCGATGCGCGTGGCCATGTCGGCCGGCAGGCGGCGCGGCCGGCCGTTGCCGCCGATCGCCACCACCTCGACGTCGGCCGAAGCGAGCAGTTCCTCGCCGCGCCTCAGGCGCTGGGCGACGTTGAAGCGGGGGCCGGTGATGGCGGCGATCTCGGTCTCCACCGTCAGGAGATCGTCGAGCAGGCCGGGCCTGAAGTATTCGATCGTGAACTTGCGCACCACGAACAGCAGCGCCTCCGGCGAGGTGCGGTCGGCGCTGGCGCTCTGGCTGATGCCGAGGTCGCGCAGGAACTCGGTGCGGCCGCGCTCGAAGAAACGCATGTGGCTGCCGTGGTAGAGGATGCCGCCGGCGTCGGTATCCTCGAAGTAGACGCGGACGGCGAGGTGGTGGATGGTCAAAACACGATATCCTCGGCATGAGCGACCGACACCAGCGCGTCGAATCGCGACCACACCCAGGTGTGGTGGCGCACCACGTCGGCGGCCGGGAGATGCGGCCGGCTCGAGGTGGTATGGCCGTCGGCGATGACCGTGGCGGGAATGCCGCGCGAGGCGGCGGCGCGGATGGTGGTGTCAACGCAGAAGTCGGACGCGTAGCCGCCGACCACGATGCCATCGACGCCGAGCCGCTGGAGCACGGCGGCGAGGTCGGTATCCCGGAAGCCGTCGCAGAAGGATTTGGCGACGACGGTGTCGCCGGGCTTCGGGCTGAGCGAGGGGTGGAATTCCCAGCCGGGCGTGCCGCGCTCCCATTCGCAGCCCGCCTCCTCGTGCTGGACGAAGATCACCGGCGCGCCGGCGGCCCGCGCCTCGGCGGCCTTGCGTTCGAGGATTGTGGCCACCTCACCGATCCGGTCGGCGCGCGGCTCGTCGAACAGGTTGGCCTGGACGTCGATGATGACGAGGGCGCGGCTCATCTCACTCCTCCTCGCCGCTGGAGAACAGCGTGAACTGCGCCTCCTCGGCGGCCCTGGGCACGGCGAGACCGAGGTGGCGGAAGGCGTGCGGCGTCAACAGACGGCCGCGCGGGGTGCGCTGCACGAAGCCCTTCTGGATCAGATAGGGCTCGACGATGTCCTCGATGGCGTCGCGTGGCTCGGCGATGGCGGCGGCGATGGTTTCGATGCCGACCGGGCCGCCGCCGAAGCTCAGGGCGATGGTGTTGAGGTAGCGCAGGTCGAGGGCGTCGAGGCCGATCGGGTCGACGTCGAGCCGCGAGAGCGCCCGGTCGGCGATGGCGGCGGTGATCGCCTCGGCGCCGTCGACGATGGCGAAGTCGCGCACCCGGCGCAGCAGGCGGCCGGCGATGCGCGGCGTGCCGCGCGAGCGCTTGGCGATTTCGTTGGCGCCGTCGTCGGTGATGCCGATGCCGAAGATGCGGGCGCCGCGCCGGACGATCAGCTCCAGCTCGTCGACGGTGTAGAATTCGAGGCGGATCGGAATGCCGAAGCGGTCGCGCAGCGGCGTGGTCAACAGGCCGAGCCGGGTGGTGGCGCCGACCAGGGTGAACCTGGCGAGGTCGATCTTGACCGAGCGGGCGGCCGGGCCCTCGCCGATGATCAGATCGAGTTGGTAATCCTCCATGGCCGGATAGAGGATCTCCTCCACCGCCGGGCTCATGCGATGGATCTCGTCGATGAACAGGACGTCGCGCTCCTCGAGGTTGGTCAGCAGGGCGGCGAGATCGCCGGCCTTGGCGATCACCGGACCGGAGGTGGCGCGGAAATTGACGCCCAGCTCGCGGCTGACGATCTGGGCCAGCGTCGTCTTGCCGAGGCCGGGCGGGCCGACGAACAGCACGTGGTCGAGCGCCTCGCGGCGCGTCTTGGCCGCTTCGATGAACACCGAGAGATTGGCGCGGGCCGACGCCTGGCCGACGAATTCGGCGAGCGCACCGGGGCGAATCGACTGCTCGACGTCCTCGTCGCGCTTGTCGCCCGAGACGAGGCGGCTTGGTTCGCTCATGGTGGTCCGATCATCTCCGACTCGGCGCGCCCGGCGCCATCCGTTCGCCTTTCGTTTTGCACGAAAGGGGCGCCATTGCCAAGCATGACGGGAAACGGCCGGCGACGACCACCGCCGAAGCATGGGGAATGTGATCATTTGTTGGTCGTCAATGATCACAATTAACTCACGTCCGCGTGATCGTCCGCATTGACCGGCGGTAACGACCGGTTAATTCTTTCACGCGGGGGCCAGGCATTTCTATTCCTCACGGCGAGGTGGTCATGACGGCTTTGTGGACGATGTCGCGGCTGCTGCTGTTAGCGGCTGCGTTGGTGGCGTTTGGCGGTTTTCTTCTCGCTCCGGTCCGGGCCGAGAGCATCGCCGGCTTCTCTGACAACGAACTGATGGACGGCTTCCAGAAGACGGTATTCGGCGTCGAATACGGCGGCGAGCTGGCGGGGCGTGGCGTCAAGAAATTCACCGGCCCGGTGCGCATCAAGGTGGTCAACCTCGCCGACAAGGACCGGCAGCGGGAGATCGCCGGCTTCGTCGCCCGTCTGCCGCGCCTGGTGCAGGGGCTCGACATCCGCATGGCCGGGCCGCGCGACAATGCCAATTTCACCGTCTACGTCGTCGACCGCGCCGATTATGTCGCCACCGTTCGCTCCGACGTGATCGGCTCGACGCATGGCGCGGCGCCCGGCCAGTGCCTGGTGCGCGTCTATCCGGGCTCGCTCGGCATCGTCCGCTCAACGGCGGTGATCGTCTCCGACGAGGGCGACAGCCTGTTCCGCCGCTGCATGGTCGAGGAAATCCTGCAGGGCCTCGGCCCGATGAACGACAACGCGGCGCTCTATGCCTCGGTGTTCAACGACAGCTCGCGGCACGATCGCTTCATGCCCTTCGACCGGGCGGTGGTGTCGATGCTCTACGACCGGCGCATCCGGCCGGGCATGACCCGCAACGAGGTCGATCCGCTGCTGCCGCGGGTGCTGGCCGACGTTCGGCGGGTGGTGCGCTGACGCCTGGCCGCTACTGAAAAGCGCGCCGGACGCGGCTCAGGAATTGCCGCTGCTGGATCTGCGGCAGCTTCTCGATGGCTGCCGTGATCCGCTCCCGCTGCTCGGGCATGGCGACGTAACGCTCGGCCAGGGCCTCGCGGCCGCGCCAACTGGCGCCCAGCGTCTCGATGTCGGCATCGATGATCGCCTGGATGTCCGGCGGCGCGTCGGGCAGGGTGTCGATCAGCCTGATCCGGTCGATGGCGAAGGCGTATTGCCAGGGGCCGAGCGCCCGGCTGCGCGCGATGGCGTGGAAGACGAGATCGCGCGCACCAGCCTGCCGGGCGGCGAACTGGGCAAAGGTCAGCCATAGGCGGGCGTTGCCCGGCGCCACCGCCAGCAGCGAGCGGGCGCGCTCGAAGCAGGCCTGGTCGAGACGCGGACGGTCCTCGGCGGGAATGGTGTCGGCAATCTGACCAAAGGCAAGTGTGCGGCAGTCGAGGTCGTAGACGCTGAGCGCCCGCTTGCTGGTGAGGAACGGGACATCCGAGTCGTCCGTCGCCGCCGCCAGCCGGTCGGCGGCGGTGCCGGTGGTGCTGAGGAAGGGCCTGGACTCGATGCTCATGCCGTAGAGCCCGAGCGCGAGCAGGCCGGCCGAGAACAGGCCGATGACGGGCGCGGACAGCTTCAGCGACAACATCCCCAACACTCCATCCCAGGCCATTGTCAGGCGCGGCGGCAGCCGGCCACCTCTCTAGCGCGAACCACCTTAACCGTCTCGCGCAAATTCACCTTCGCCAGGTAGAAACCGCTGGACCTTGTGGAACCTAGACCGGATAAATACGTAAGGACAAGGCAATTCGGTGGTAGCCATCATACGGAGCGGGCCGTTCGTCGGCCTGCGAGAGGAAGCCTGGCGTTGATCACAGCGGTTCGATCGTTTTTCGGTCTTGGCAGGAAATCGGAACCGGCTCCGCCGCCGGTCGGTCGCGACCGCCTCGTCATCGATCCCGAGGATACCGTCGTCTATGCCATCGGTGACGTGCACGGCTGCCTTGCCGAGCTGAAGGCGGCCGAGCGGCGGATCGTCGCCGATGCCGCCCGCCTGCCGGCGACGCGCCGGATCATTCTCTGCCTCGGCGACCTCGTCGACCGCGGGCCGCAGTCGGCGGACGTGCTCGACCACCTGACCGGCGCTCCGCCAGCCGGTTTCGAGCGCCTGTCGCTTTGCGGCAACCACGACGAGACCTTCCTCGCCTTCCTCGACGATCCCCAGGCCAATCCCGGCTGGCTGGAGTTCGGCGGCGAGGAGACGCTCGAATCCTATGGCGTCGACATGCTGCGCCTTGCCCGCCGCGGCAACGGCCTCGCCGGCCTCGGAGAGGCGCTGCGCGACGTCGTGCCCGAGGCGCATGTCAAGTTGCTGCGCCGCCTGCCGGCGGCGGTGCGCTTCGGCGACGTGCTGTTCGTGCATGCCGGCGTCCGCCCCGGCGTGCCGCTCGACGAGCAGGCCGAGGACGACCTGATGTGGATCCGCGAACCTTTCGTCAGCCAGCCGAACGGGCTCGGCGTCACCGTGGTGCACGGCCACACGCCCGGCAAGGAGCCGGTGTTCGCGGCAGGGCGCATCGGCATCGACACCGGCGCCTTCGCCACCGGCCGTCTCACGGTGTTGCGCGTCTTCAATGGCGAGGCGGCGATCGTCGAGTGAAAGCGCGCCGCGCCGCCGGCCTTGAGACGACAACGCCGGCCCCTTGGGCCGGCGTTTCTCGTTTCGTCACGCCGATCCTCAGCGCATGGCGAGCTGGCGCGGCGTGAAGTCGATGATCTCGGTCGGCGCCGTCACCGGGCCGGCGAAGCGCGTCGATACCAGGGCGCCGTAGGGCTGGGCGGAGAAGGCGCTGCCCTCCACCCGGACCGGCGCCTCGAACAGCGCCGCGAGGTGCAACTGGTCGGGATGGATCAGCGTCCGGAAGCGGCCCCAGTAGACGGACTGGCCGCCGTCGAGCAGCAGCGGGCCGTCCTCGGAGGCGATCTCCGGCAGTTCGAGATTGCCGAACATGTCGCTCTTGCCGCCGTCGATCAGCGGCCGGGACAGCTCGGAGGTCGGCGTCGGCGGCGCGGCCTTGCGGACGGCCGGAACGAGGGCGGCCATCTGCTGGGCGGATCGCGCGGCGGCCGGCGGCAGCGGCATGTCGGCCGGCGCGGCAAAGGACAGGGCGGCCGGAGTGGGCGCCTCCTCCTGGGCCACCTCGGCCAAAGCCAGCTGGGCAGCGATGGCATCCTGACGGGCGGCGACCGGCGGCAGCGGCGCCTCGACCGGAGCCGGCGGCTTGTCGGGCGGCAGCATCACCGGGTCTGACAGCATGGCCAGTTCGACGGTGCCGCCGGCGATCTCCGAGGGCTTGGCCTGCGGCAGCGGCACGTTGTCCATGGCCAGGCGGTCGGCGCCGGTGAGCTTCGGCACGACGACCGGCTCGAGGCCGGCCGGCAGCGTTGCCTCGGCAAGGCTGGTCACCGGCCGTTCGGGCGCGGCGGCCGGACGCGGCGCGAAGGCGGCGGTCAGCACCGGCGCCGGCGGCGGCGCCACGGCAGCCGGCGGGGCGGCGGCCACGGCGACCGGAGGAGCGACCTTCGGAGCGGCCGGAGCCGGCTTGACGGCCACGGCCGGAGCATCCTCGCCGCTGCCGGCCGCACCGATCTCCTCGGCGCTGTCTTCCTCGTCGTTGGAGAACAGCATGGCCAGGAGGCCGCCGCCCTTGCCGGACTTGCCGGTGGTCGGCGCGGCCGAGGCCATGGCGACCGGCGCGGCGCCCTTGTCGCGCTGCAGTTCGGCGAGCGCCTGCTGGTAGCCGGGCAGCGGCTTGCCGTCGGTCGGGATGTGGGCGGTCTTGCCGTCCGGGAACAGGCCGACCAGCTGGGTGCGGCTGAGGCGCGGCCAGGCGCGCACCGAGCCGACGTCGATGTGCACGAAGGGGCTGTTGGCCGACGGATACCAGCCGACGCCACCGTTCTGCATCTGCACGGCGATCAGCCGCAGCTTGTCGACGGATACGTCGGGAATGTTCATGTCCATCGCCCGGCCGAGCGTGTGCTGGCTGTGCTTGGCGACGGCCGACGAACGGGACCGCAACGCGTTGTTGGTGGCCAGCGACCGGTAGCCACAGACCACGTGGATCGGCTGGCGCGAGCCGGACTTCTGATAAAGCTCCCACACCGTGTCGAACAGGCGCGGGTCCATGCGCGT
The DNA here is from genome assembly GCF_000425185.1 of Pleomorphomonas koreensis DSM 23070. Taxonomy (GTDB): domain Bacteria; phylum Pseudomonadota; class Alphaproteobacteria; order Rhizobiales; family Pleomorphomonadaceae; genus Pleomorphomonas; species Pleomorphomonas koreensis. Next base: position 95,855 of record NZ_AULH01000015.1, on the reverse strand, counting down.
CGCCTCGTTGCGGCGCCAGTCGCGCAGGAAGCGGTTGAGTTCACCAAGGGCGGCGGGAATGAACCGGCCGTCCTTCTTGAAGGTGATGGTCAGCCGTTCCTTGGTGTGGACGTTGTAGAGGTCGAGGGTGCGGTTGTCGGCGGCGGCCGCCGCCGAGGCGAGGATCGCCAGCGCCGCCGCGGCGCCGACGAACGTGCCGAGCGCGGCACGGCCGACGGCGAGGGCGCGATGGGACGGGGAGACGCCCACCTTTGCGCCGAAAGCCCTGGCTGCCTTCATCGAAGCGATTCCTCTGCCTGCCGTGGTGATCGTTGTCCGGGTGTTCACGCGTCTTCGTCCGATTGCTATCGTCTCCAGCCGGTTCGGATTATTGGCGGAGAGAATTAAGCAACGGTTTACCGTACGGCCATGGTCGCGGATCGGCGGCCGCCGGCTTCGGTTCCTGTGATCGGAAGCGTCCCCTTTTCACGGGGCGTACAATAGCCGCGACCGGCCGAAAGGCCAAGTGGGTAGTTTCTTGCATGGCAGACATGCCAAAACGCCCGGCTCTCCAGGGGAGCCGGGCATCATCGCCAGGGCGATGGTGGGATGGCCGCCTCAGACCTGCGACATGCCGAGCGCCTTCTTGATCGCCTGGACGTGGCCGTAGATGTCGTCGCGGATCTGCAGCTTGCCGGCGTCGTCGACGAAGGCGGTGAAATAGGCGAGGTGCACCTTGAGATGGGTGGCGATATCCACCCGCCGCTCGTTGCCGCCGAACATCGCCTGCAGCTTGGGCACCGTCCACTCCGGGTCGCCCTCCAGCACCGCGTTGGCGAAGGCCATGGGGTCGTCGACGCGCACGCAGCCGTGGCTGAAGGCGCGGACGTCGCGGTTGAACAGGCTCCTGAGCGGCGTGTCGTGCAGGTAGACGGCGTGCTGGTTCGGGAACATGAACTTGATGTTGCCGAGGGCGTTGGCCTCGCCGGGCACCTGGCGGATGCCGACCGCCTTCACCGCGTTTTCGTCCCAGATGACGCGGGTGGGGTCGATCAACTGGCCGTCCCAGGTCACCTCGTAGCCGTGGCGGGCGAAGTAGCCGGCCGGATCGGCCTGGATGGCCGGCAGCATCTCCTTGATCTTGATCGATTCCGGCACGTGCCAATAGGGATTGACGACGAGATACTGCATCTCGCCACTGAACACCGGCGTCTGGTTGGTGGTCTTGCCGACCACCACACGCGCCTCGTGCACCTGTTGGCCGTGGCGGATGACCCGCACCTTGAACTCGGGAATGTTGACGAAGACGTAGTCCTGGCTGAGGTTGCGCGGCATCCAGCGCCACATTTCCATGTTGGCGATGATGTCGCCCTCGACGTCGCGATGGGCGCCGTTCAGCATGGCCAGCGTGCGGCTGCCGACGACGCCGTCGGCGGAGAGGCCGTTGTCCTTCTGGAAAGCCTCGACGGCGGTGACCAGCGCCGTATCGTAGACCTCGGGATCGGCCTCCGCCTCCGGCGCGGCAACGCCGAGCCGCGTGCGCAGGGCCGGCACGCCGATATCGCTCATGCCGGGCTTCAGCGATTTCGACAACTCCACCGGCTCGGGCGCCGGCGCGTCCTTCTCCTTGGAGGCGCGGACCTCGGCCAGCATGGCCTTCAGGCGACGGAAGCCGTCGGTCGGCGGGTTGAAGCCGTCGAGCGCCGCGGCGACGTCGGTGGCGTCGGCCACCGTGGCGAGCGCCTTGTCGGCCGGAATGCGCTCGGGCTTGCGGGTGATGTCCTTGGAGATGGACAACGGCGCGACGCGGCCGCCGGATGCCTGCTCGGCGAAGGTCGCCACCGCCATGGAGACGCGCAGGTCGGCGTTGGCGACCAGCTCGGCGGTGGGGGCGGCGAGATCGGCCGCGGGCAGGGCATAGTCGATCGGATTGAGGCCGTCCTCGATCACGTCTGACAGACGGGCGAGCACCGCCCTGGCCTTGTCGGAATAGTGGTCGCCGACCACCCAGAGCGGCTGGTTGCCGCGGGCGGCGTAGACCTTGGCAACGGCATCGGCGCGGCGGCGGGCATCGCCGGTCGCCGAGGCGATCACCTTGCCGATCTCGGCGACGATCGCCTCGGCGACCGGGGCGGCCGGCGTCGTTACGACGGTGGCGGCGGGTGTCTCAACGACCGGAGCGGGTGTCTCGATGACGGGGGCGGGTGTGGCAACGGCGGCCGGTGTCTCGACCACCGGAGCCGGCGCCTCGACGGCGGGGGCGGGCGCCGTCGCCGCTTCGGGCAGCGGCCTGGTCTCGACCGCCGCCGGCGCCGCCGTCTCTGTCGGGGCCTTGGCCTTGAGCGGGTCGAAACCCGTTTCGGCGGCGGCCGGCAGGGCAAGGCCGACACCGATCACGGCGGTGGACAGGAGCAGTCTGGACAGCGAGGAGGTCATCACGTTCACCACGGCCGATTCCCGCGCGGCGCGAGGCCGGTTGGGACGTCTTAAGTTTGTTTGGCGTTTCGGCGCTGCGTCGGCAAGGCCGCAACAGCGTCAAAAGTCGATTACGTGCTTTTTGTTACTCGGCGGCCACACCCGCGTCGTCGTCGCCGGTTGCAAGCCCGTATTCCTTGAGCTTGCGGTAGAGCGTCGAGCGGCCGATGCCGAGCCGGCGCGCCACCTCGGCCATGCGGCCGCCGTAGTGGTCGATGGCGAGGCGGATCATCTCCTCCTCGATCTCGGTGAGCGGCCGGACGTGGCCGTCGTCGGCCAGCGAGCGCATGAAGCCGAAGGGCGCGGGGTCGCGATGGTCGGACACCGGCACGGCGACGCCGATCAGCCCGGCGTCGGAAACCGGCGCGGCGGCCGGCGGGCTCGCCGTTTCCACGACGATCGGCTCGGCCGGCGGCGGCGCGTCGGCGCCCTCGACGCGGCGGATGGCCGAGACATGGCCGGTCTGGGCGGCGATCTGCGGGAACTCGTCGACAGTCAGTTCGCCGCCGTCGCAGAGGATGACGGCGCGGAACACGGCGTTTTCGAGCTGGCGGATGTTGCCCGGCCAGTTGAAGGCCGAGAGCATGGCGACGGCGTCGGGCCGGATGCCGGCGATGCGCCGCTTGCCTTCCTCGGCGGCGAAGCGGGAGACGAAGTGCTCGACCAAGAGCGGGATGTCCTCGCGGCGGTCGCGGAGCGGCGGCACGAAGATCGGGTAGACGTTGAGCCGGTAGTAGAGGTCCTCGCGGAAGCGGCCTTCTTTCACCATGTCGAGGAGGCGGCGGTTGGTGGCCGAGATCAGCCGGAAATCGACCTTCTGGCTGCGGCGGGCGCCGACCGGCTCGATCTCGCCCTCCTGGATGGCGCGCAGCAGCTGCACCTGCACTTCGAGCGGCAGCTCGCCGACCTCGTCGAGGAACAGCGTGCCGGTGTGCGCCTCCTGGAACTTGCCGGTGTGGCGGTCGACGGCGCCGGTGAAGGCGCCCTTCTCGTGGCCGAACAGCGTGCTCTGGACGAGGTTCTCGGGGATGGCGCCGCAGTTGACGGTGACGAAGGGCTTGGTCTTCCGGTCGGAGGCGCCCTGGATGGCGCGGGCCACCAGCTCCTTGCCGACGCCGCTCTCGCCCTCGATCAGGATCGGGATGCCGGAGGTGGCGGCGCGCTCGCCGAGGCGCAGCACGCGGGCCATTTCCGGGCTGCGGGTGATGATGTCGCGGAAGGTCAGGCCGGCGGCGACCGGCCGGCGGGCGCGACGGATCTCGCCTTCGAGGGCGGTGACCTTCAAGGCGTTCTGGATGGAGACGGCCAGCCGCTCGTGGTTGACCGGCTTGACGATGAAGTCGAAGGCGCCGGCCCGCATGGCGCCGACCACCGTGTCGATCGAACCGCGCGAGGTCTGGACGATCACCGGCAGCGTCTCGCCGGCCTTGGCGAGGCGTTCGAGCACCGCCATGCCGTCGAGGTCGGGCATGACGAGGTCGAGGATCATCAACTGGAAGTCGCCCCGCGCCGCGGCGAGCATGGCGAGCCCGGCCTCGCCGCCGTCGGCGGTGACCGGCTCGTGTCCGAAGCGCCTGACCGCCTCCTCCAGGAGACGGCGCTGGATCGGATCGTCGTCGACGATCAGAATGCGACCGGCCATGCGTTAGTCCGTCCTTCCGCGGCTGTGCCAATTCGGGGCACTGTGCCCGGCGAAGGGTTAAGGGGAGGTTATGCGCCGGCCGCCGCCCACCGGTTTTTCGCCGTCCTGACGGTTGATTGACGAGGGGCATAGCACGTAGTCTTGCGCATGGGCGCGTTGCGCCAAACCTGGAGTTGTCGTTCGATGATCCGTTCCCGTCTCCCCCGTCCGCTGTTCCATCCCACCGACGTCGGCGCCGCCGCCGAGGCGCTGCCGGAATGGGATCTCACGGCGCTCTACGCCTCGCCCGAGGACCCGGCCATCGAGCGCGACCTCGGGCTGGCGGCCGACGCCGCCCGCGACCTCGCCGGCCGGGCCAAGGGCAAGCTGGCCGGTCTCCTGGCGACCTCGGGCGGTGCCGCCGCCTTCGCGGCGCTGATCGCCGACTACGAGACGCTTCAGGACCTGATGGGCCGGGTGATGTCCTATGCGGGCCTCCTTTATTCCGGCGACACCACCGATCCCCAGCGCATGAAGTTCTACGGCGACGTGCAGGAGAAGATTACCGCCATCTCCTCGGGCCTGTTGTTCTTCGAGCTGGAGATCAACCGCATCGACGACGGCCTGATCGAGGCCGGTTTCGCCGACCCGGCGCTCGCCCACTACCGGCCGTGGCTGACCGACATCCGCCTCGACAAGCCCTACCAGCTTGAGGACCGGGTGGAGGAGCTGTTCCACGAGAAGTCGATCACCGCCTATTCGGCCTGGAATCGCCTGTTCGACGAGACGATCGCCTCCTTGCGCTTCCCCGTCGGCGGCGAGGAGCTGACCATCGAGCCGACGCTGCACCTCCTCCAGGAAGCCGACCCCGGCAAGCGGAAGGCGGCGGCGGAAGCGCTCGGCGAGGTGTTCGGCAAGAACATCGGCATCTTCGCCCGCATCACCAACACGCTGGCCAAGGACAAGGAAATCTCCGACCGCTGGCGCGGCTTCAAGGACATCGCCGATTCGCGCCATCTCGCCAACCGCGTCGAGCGGGAGGTGGTCGACGCGCTGGTCGAGGCGGTGCGGGCGGCCTATCCGCGGCTCAGCCACCGCTACTACAAGCTGAAGGCCAAGTGGATGGGCGGCGACAGCATGCCCTACTGGGACCGTAACGCGCCGCTGCCGGGCGCCGTCACCCGCTACGTGTCGTGGCCGGAGGCCAAGGCGACGGTGCTCGACGCCTATGGCCGCTTCTCGCCCGACATGGCGGCCATCGCCGGCCGCTTCTTCGACGAGCGTTGGATCGACGCGCCGGTCAGGCCGGGCAAGTCGCCGGGCGCCTTCGCCCATCCCACCGTGCCGTCGGCGCATCCTTACGTGCTCGTCAACTACCTCGGCCGCACCCGCGACGTGATGACGCTCGCCCACGAACTCGGCCACGGCGTGCATCAGGTGCTGGCCGGCCGGCAGGGGGCGCTGATGGCGCCGACGCCGCTGACGCTGGCCGAGACCGCCTCGGTGTTCGGCGAGATGCTGACCTTCCGGGCGCTGCTCGACAAGGCGGCGACGCCGGCCGAGAAGCGGACGCTCTTGGCCTCCAAGATCGAGGACATGCTCAACACCGTGGTGCGGCAGATCGCCTTCTATTCCTTCGAGCGAAAGGTGCACGCCGCCCGCCGCGAGGGCGAGCTGACCGCCGAGCGGATCAACGAGGCCTGGCTCTCCGTGCAGGGCGAAAGCCTCGGGCCGGCCATCACCTTCGGGCCGGGCTACGAGACCTTCTGGGCCTATATCCCGCATTTCATCCACTCGCCGTTCTACGTCTACGCCTATGCCTTCGGCGACTGCCTGGTGAACTCGCTCTACGCGGTGTTCCAGCAGGCCGAGGCCGGCTTCCAGGCGAAGTATTTCGCCATGCTGGAGGCCGGCGGCACCAAGCACCACAAGGAACTGCTCGCCCCGTTCGGCCTCGACGCCGGCGACCCCGGCTTCTGGCAGATGGGCCTCTCGGTGATCGAGCGGATGATCGGCGAACTCGAAACGCTCGACGCGGAAATCGCCCGGCAAGGGTAAATCCGCCCCGGAAGTGGCGGCGCGGCGTATATAAGTATTCGCGCGGAAACCGATGAACCCGCCGGGCGACCGGCGGGTTTTCCCTTTTCATTCAATCGATTACGGTCTGTCGTCGCCCTGAGTGCCGCCTCCCGCTCTTGGGGTGCCTCCGAATGTTCCGAATGTTACGTTGCATTACGCAAGGAAAAGGCTCTAGGAGGATTTGCGGAGGTCCGGCCGGCCCCGGCCCATGTTCCTGGGAAGGAGAGCGTGGGGGAAGGGAAGCCCCGCAAGGCGGTTCCCTTCGGTGCCGGTAGAGCGAGACACCCTGGAGAAGATCAATGAAGATTGCGGTGTTGAAGGAACCCGATCCGGAGGAAGGGCGCGTCGCCATCACCCCCGAAACGGCCAAGCGATTCATCGGCCTCGGTGCCACGGTGCTGGTGGAGACCGGGGCGGGGCTGAGGTCGCTCATTCTCGATTTCGACTATTCGATGGTCGGCGCCGTCGTGACCGAAACGGCCGCCGACGCGGTGCGCGAGGCCGACGTCGTGCTGACGGTGCGGCGGCCGTCGCAGGACGTGCTCGCCCATCTCAAGACGGGGGCGCTGGCCATCGCCATGATGGACCCCTATGGCGACGATGCCGCCATCAAGGCGATGGCCGACACCGGCGTCACCGCCTTCGCCATGGAGTTCATGCCGCGCATCACCCGCGCCCAGGTGATGGACGTTCTGTCGAGCCAGGCCAACCTTGCCGGCTATCAGGCGGTGATCGACGCCGCCTACGAATACGGCCGCGCCTTTCCGATGATGATGACGGCGGCCGGCACCGTGCCGGCGGCCCGCGTCTTCGTGATGGGCGCCGGCGTCGCCGGCCTGCAGGCGATCGCCACCGCCCGCCGGCTCGGCGCCGTGGTGACGGCGACCGACGTCCGCCCGGCCGCCAAGGAGCAGGTGGAAAGCCTCGGCGCCAAGTTCGTCGCCGTCGAGGACGAGGAGTTCAAGCAGGCCGAGACGGCGGCCGGCTATGCCAAGCCGATGTCGGCCGAATACCAGGCCAAGCAGGCGGCGCTGGTGGCCGAGCACATCAAGAAGCAGGATATCGTCATCACCACGGCGCTGATCCCCGGCCGGCCGGCGCCGCGCCTGGTCTCCGCCGACATGGTGAAGTCGATGAAGCCCGGCTCGGTGCTGGTCGACCTCGCTGTCGAGCGCGGCGGCAACGTCGAGGGTTCGAAGCCCGGCGAGGTGACGACGACGCCGGAGGGCATCCGCATCGTCGGCCACCGCAACGTCGCTGGCCGCATCGCCGCCACCGCCTCCCAGCTCTACGCCAAGAACCTCTTCGCCTTCGTCGAGACGCTGATCGACAAGAAGGAGAAGGTTCTCGCCGTCAACTGGGACGACGAACTCGTCAAGGCGACCGCGCTGACGCGCGACGGCGCCGTCATCCATCCCGCTTTCCTGAACTGACGCGGAGACCATCCGATGTCCTCGATTCTCACGGCCGATCAGGCCCTCGAACAGGCGCGACAGGCCGCCCGCGCCGCCGCCGAGGCGGCACGCGCCGCCGAAGCCGCCGCCAATGCCGCCGCCGATGCCGTGGCGTCCGGCCAGGCCGGCGCCGCCGCCGACGCGGCCGGCGCCGCCGCCCACGCCCTGTCGGGCGGCGTCATCGACCCGTTCGTCTTCCGCCTCTCCATCTTCGTGCTGGCGATCTTCGTCGGCTACTACGTGGTGTGGTCGGTGACGCCGGCGCTGCACACGCCCTTGATGGCGGTGACCAACGCCATCTCCTCGGTGATCATCGTCGGCGCGCTTCTGGCGGTCGGCGTCGAGTTCATGGCGCCCGGCACCGGCGTGTCGCGCGGCTTCGGCTTCGTCGCCGTGGTGCTCGCCTCGGTGAACATCTTCGGCGGCTTCCTGGTCACCAGCCGCATGCTCGCCATGTACAAGAAGAAGCACTGAGGGGACGGTCATGACAGCCAATCTTTCCGCCGTCCTCTATCTGGTCTCGGGCGCCCTGTTCATCCTGGCGCTGCGCGGCCTCTCCAGCCCGGTGACGGCCCGGCGCGGCAATCTTCTCGGCATGCTGGGCATGGCGATCGCCATCCTGACGACGCTCGCCTCGATCAAGCCGTCGTTCGGCGCCTATGCGCTGATCGTCGTCGGTCTGATCATCGGCGGCGGCGCCGGCGCCTACATCGCCCGCAAGATCGCCATGACGGCCATGCCGCAGTTGGTCGCCGCCTTCCACTCGCTCGTCGGCCTCGCCGCCGTGCTGGTGGCCGCCGCCGCGCTCTATGCGCCGGAGGCGTTCGGCATCGGCCTGCCCGGCTCGATCCACGGCCAGGCTCTGGTCGAGATGAGCCTTGGCGTCGCCATCGGCGCCGTCACCTTCACCGGCTCGGTGATCGCCTTCCTCAAGCTCGACGGCCGGATGAGCGGCAAGCCGATCATGCTGCCGTTCCGCCACGTGATCAACGGGGCGCTGGCCGTGCTCCTCGTCGTGCTGATCGTCGTGCTGGTCAACACCGAGAGCCATCTGGTGTTCTGGGCGATCGTGCTGGTGTCGCTGGCCTTCGGCGGCCTGATCATCATCCCGATCGGCGGCGCCGACATGCCGGTGGTCGTGTCGATGCTGAACAGCTACTCGGGCTGGGCGGCGGCCGGCATCGGCTTCACGCTGGGCAATACGGCGCTGATCGTCACCGGCGCGCTGGTCGGCTCGTCGGGCGCCATCCTCAGCTACATCATGTGCAAGGGCATGAACCGCTCGTTCATCTCGGTGATCCTCGGCGGCTTCGGCGGCGAGACGGCCGGGCCGGCCGGCGCGGTGGAGCAGCGGCCAATCAAGCAGGGTTCGGCCGAGGACGCCGCCTTCATCATGAAGAACGCCTCCAAGGTGATCATCGTGCCCGGCTACGGCATGGCGGTGGCCCAGGCCCAGCACGCGCTCAGGGAGATGGCCGACAAGCTGAAGGCCGAGGGCGTCGAGGTGAAATACGCCATCCACCCGGTGGCCGGCCGCATGCCCGGCCACATGAACGTGCTGCTCGCCGAGGCGTCGGTGCCCTATGACGAGGTGTTCGAGCTTGAGGACATCAACTCGGAGTTCGCGCAGGCCGACGTCGCCTTCGTCATCGGCGCCAACGACGTCACCAACCCCGCCGCCAAGACCGACAAGACCTCGCCGATCTACGGCATGCCGATCCTCGACGTCGAGAAGGCGGGCACCGTGCTGTTCGTGAAACGCGGCATGGGCTCGGGCTACGCCGGCGTCGAGAACGAACTGTTCTTCCGCGACAACACCATGATGCTGTTCGCCGACGCCAAGAAGATGGTGGAGAACATCGTCAAGAACCTCGAATGAGGCGCGCGACGAATTGAGATGAGGAAGGGCCGTCGCGGCAACCCGCGGCGGCCCTTTCGTTTCTCAGGCGGCCGTCGCGTGGAAGAGGCCCCAGGCGAGGCGGCGGCGACGGGCGTTCCAGACGAGGAGCGCCGCCACCACGGCCAGCATGGCGACGTCGCCGACCGGATAGGCGATCCAGATGCCGATCTCGCCGGCCGCGAAGGGCAACAGCGCCAGGAGCGGCAGGCCGATGACATAGGTGCGGACGAGGTTGAGGATGGCCGCGCTGCCGGCCATGCCGAGCGCCTGGTAGTAGGCGCCGAGGATCATCAGCGGCGCCGACAGCACGTAGGTGACCGTGGTGATCGGCATGACCCGCGCCACCTCGGCGATCACCCTGGCATCGTCGACGAACCAGCCGCCGACCGGCCGGGCCAGCAGCACGAACACCGCCTCGAAGGCGGCGGCGTAGACCACGGCGGCGCCGAAGGCGATCTTCAGCGTCGCCCGCACCCGGTCGCCGCGGCCGGCGCCGAAGTTGTTGCCGGCGATCGACTGGCAGGCCATGGAGACGCCGAGCAGCGGCAGGAAGGCGAAGGTCATGATGCGGGTGACGACGCCGTAGGCGGCGACCGTGGCGGCCGGATCGGCGGTCGACCAGAGCTGGATGTCGGCGATGATCAGGCCGCTCGACAGGCTGATGCCGAGAAGGCCCAGCGACGGCGGCGCGCCGAGGGCGAGTATTTCCTTCCAGTTGCCGATCAGCGAGCCGGTGCCGCGGGCGTAGAGCGGCAGCCGCGTCCGGCCGGTGAGGCGGAGCCAGACGACGACGGCGATCGCCACCGTCTGCGCCAGCACCGTGCCGGCGGCCGAACCGGCGACGCCGAGGCCGAACGGGCCGATCAGGATGTAGTTGAAGACGATGTTGAGCAGCGTCACGCCGATGGCCACCAGCGCCATGGTGCCGACCTTGCCCTCCGAGCGCAGGGCGTCGCCCTGGATCGACAGGAAGAAGCTCATCGGCGAGAACACCACCATGATGGCGGTGAAGACGAAGCCCATGCGGGCGATCTCGGGATCGCCCTCCGACAGCGCGCCCGTCAGCGGTCCGCCGGCGAAGATGAGCGCGACGATCAGCAGGCCGCAGACGACGGCGGCCATGAGGCTGGCGGCGTTGACGCTGCCCTCGGCGGCGCCGATGTCGCCGGCGCCGATCCGGCGGCCGACGATCGACGCCATGCCCGACGACACCATGCTCTGCAAGGCGACGATCAGCATCATCACCGGGAACATCAGCGTCACGGCGGTCAGCGCCTTGGGGCCGGCGAGGCGGCCGAGCAGCAGGGCGTCGACCACGGTGTAGAGGCCGCTCACCGTCATGAACAGCACGATCGGCGCGGCGGTGCGCAGGAAGACCCGCGTCAGCGAGCCGTGGAGATAGGGATTCGTCTGGTCTCGGTCGGACATGACCTCGCCTCCTGGTGCGCTCCAGCAACGAGATGAGGGGCCCGCATTGCCGCACGTCGGAGCGCGAAGACCGATGGAGACGAAAGGCTGGCTTCACCATTGATGCGGGCGGCCGGCGCCAGCGACCGGACGGGGAAGTAGAACCTCGCGGGGTGGTTGTCAATGCCGGGGCCGGCCGCCTCAGTCCTTGCCGGCGAGATAGGCCTCGAAGGCCTTCAGCGTCGTCTCGGAGACGTAGTGCTCCATGCCCTCGGCGTCCATCTCGGCGGCCTCCGGCGGCACGCCGACGGCGAGCAGCAGGCGGACGACCAGCCGGTGGCGGGCCTTCACCCGTTGCGCCATGGCGGCGCCGGCCTCGGTGAGGAACACGCCGCGATAGGGACGGGAGACGACGAGGCCCTCGCGCTTCAGCCGGAGCACCGCCTTGTTGGCCGTCGGATGGGTGACGCCGAGGCGGCGGGCGATGTCGGTGATGCGCGCCTCGCCGAACTCCTCGGCGAGGTCGGCGATCAGCTCGGTATAGTCCTCGAACAGCGCCGTCGAGCGGTTGGCGCGGGCGTTGGTGAAGCGGTCGGCGTCGCTCGCCCCCGGCGGGGTGTCCTCTTCGGAGGCGGGCAGATCTTCCTTCGACATGGCTTCGGTCCTCGTTGCCGGCGGATTTTCTCCGCTCCCTCCCGGCGGAATCGCCTCGCTTCCTTCCGGTGGCACACTATGCAGCCCCGGCTACGATTTGCAATCGACAATCAGAGGCAAGGGGGCAAGGGCGGCGGTAGAACAAAGGTGGTAACGGTCGGGGTGGAGGTGGCAGCGAGGCGAGCGGAGGCGGCATGCGCGCGGAATCGCCGACCTCGTCGGGTCGGAGCGTTTGCTCCAGCCGCCGCTGTGGTGGCGTCGGCATGGCACCCACGTCGCCGACGCCCTGCCTCGTCGGAGGCGGGCAGGGCGCGGACCCTCAAGGTTCCGTCGAAGGCGAGCGTAGCACGGACCTGCCGGGCCTGTCCGTCATCGAGCCAACGCCCTCCAGGGAACCATCGGCGAACGGCACAGTTTTTATTGCAAGTCACTCGCAATTCGCTTGACGGAAATGTAGCCTTTGCTATATTTCAGGGCGTAGGTAACTCCCTAGGTGTTCGCGATGTCCGTCGTTTCCCAGTCCACCCTTGGTACTCTTCCCACCGGAATGACCAATCGCACATCGACCGTCATCGGCGAGGTGCTGGCCGGCCGGCTGAAGGGACCCAGGGCGATGCTGGCCTTCGTCGGCCCGGCGGTGATCGCCTCGATCGCCTACATGGACCCCGGCAACTACGCCACCAACATCGCCGCCGGTGCCGGCTACGGCTACGCGCTGATCTGGGTGGTGGTGCTGGCCAACCTCGTCGCCATGCTGTTCCAGGCGCTGTCGGCCAAGCTCGGCATCGTCACCGGCCGCAACCTCGCCGAAATGAGCCGCGACCACTTCCCCTTCCCGGTGGTGGTCGTCATGTGGATCGTCGCCGAGATCGCCGCCATGGCCACCGACCTCGCCGAGTTCCTGGGCGGGGCGATCGGCCTGTCGCTGCTGTTCGGCACCTCGCTCCTCACCGGCATGGCGATCACCGCCGTCGTCACCTATGCCCTCCTGATGTTCGATCGCGGCGGCTACCGGCCGATGGAACTGATCATCGGCGGCCTCGTCGGCGTCATCGGCGTCAGCTACCTGATCGAGATGGTGATCGCCCCGGTCGACTGGGCGGCGGCCGGCGTCGGCGCCATCACCCCCGTGCTGCCGGACGCCGGTGCCCTGACGCTGGCCGTCGGCATCATCGGCGCCACCGTCATGCCGCACGCCGTCTACCTGCACTCCGGCCTCACCCAGCACCGGGCGCCCGTCCGCAACGAGGGCGAGCGGAAGAAGGTGCTGAAGTTCTCCAACATCGAAGTGGTGGCCGCCCTCGCCGTGGCCGGCCTCGTCAACATCGCCATGGTGATGATGGCCGCCTCGGCCTTCCACGCCGGCCACAGCGACGTTGCCGAGATCGAAACCGCCTATCACACCCTGACCCCGCTGCTGGGTGGCGCCGCCGCCGCCGTATTCCTGGTGTCGCTGATCGCCTCGGGCGTCTCCTCGTCGGTGGTCGGCACCATGGCCGGGCAGATGATCATGCAGGGCTTCGTCCGCATCGAGATCCCGGTGATCCTGCGTCGCCTCGTCACCATGCTGCCGGCCTTCGCGGTGGTGGCGGCCGGCGTCAACGCCACCGAGGCGCTGGTGATCAGTCAGGTTGTGCTGTCGCTGTCGCTGCCGGTGCCGATGATCGCGCTGGTGCTGCTCACCCGCCGCGCCGACATCATGGGCCCCTATGCCAACAGCCGGCTGACCGACGGCCTCGCCATCGCGGCCACCGCCGCCGTGCTGGCGCTCAATGCCATCCTGGTGGCCATCGCCCTCGGGCTGGATATCCCCGGCCTCGCCGGCTGATCGGCCGCCTCTGCCCGGTTTTCAGGCTCCAACGCAAGACTTATGCCGATTTTCCGGCATCCTCCGCGAAACGTGATGGCCGGCTTCTTTCCCCGTGAACGCGCAATTAGCAGATTAGAACGGTTGCCAAGAGTGGCGATTGGCGCCATTCCTGTCGTATACCCATGCGGCAAGCCCTGCGAGTAGCGCGTTCCGATGTCCACCTCCGCCCGTCTCATCCCGAACCATCCGGTTCCCCCGCTCAGGGTGGAGACCGTCGGCGGTCCGTGCTGGCGGCTGTGCGACCAGAAGCCCAAGCATTTCACGCTGGTGCTGTTCTATCGCGGTCTGCATTGCTCCTTCTGCAAGGCGCAGCTGCAGGCCTACGAGGCGCGTTACGAGGAATTCCGCAAGCTCGGCGTGCGCGTGCTGGCCATCTCGGCGGACAGTCTCGAGCGGGCCGAGCAGGCGGCGCGCGACTGGCATCTCGACGAACTGACGGTCTGCTGGGGGCTGACGCTCGACCAGGCGCGCGATTGGGGCCTCTATCTCAGCGAAGGACACGGCAAGATCATCGACGGCGTCGAGGAGCCCGACTGGTATGTCGAGCCGGCGATGTTCTTCATCAAGCCCGACGGCCGCCTTTACGCCGGCATGGTCCAGACCATGCCGATGGCCCGTCCGCGCATCGACGACGTGCTGGCCGGCGTCCGCTTCGCCATCGACACCGATTTCGAGCCGCCCGGCGGCGCTGACGCTGAAGTGTGTCGCCACGACACCGGCTGCGCCGCGCCGATCAGGTTTCAGGCCGTCGGCAAGGTGTGAGCCTCACCTCAGTTCCACCGCGTAGGTCTCGACCGGCGGTACCTCTTTGACGAGGCCGGCATCCTTCATGAACCGCATGAACCGGTCGTAGCGGCCGGCGTCGAGCGCCGCCGGACGCTTGGCGAAGCGCGGCAGCGTGTCGGCCCAGGCGCGGCGGTTGAGGTCGTCGTCGAGGTCGGGGTGGGCCTTCACGAACAGCGCCCAGGCGTCGTCCGGGTGGTTGGTGAGGTAGATGGTCGCCTCCTCGACGGCGGCGAGGAACTCCGGCAGGCGCTTGTCGCCGACAAGATCCCGGTTCGCCACGTAGATCAGCTCGTCATAGGCCGGCATGCCGTGTTCCTCGGGGTAGAAGGCCAGACCCTCGTGCCCCTCGATCTTCATCTGGTTGAGTTCGAAATTGCGGTAGCCGCCGACCACCGCGTCGACCTGGCCGGCCAGCAGCGAGGCCGACAGCGCGAAATTGACGTTGACCAGCGTCACGTCGTCGAGCTTGAGGCCGGCGCTCTTCAGGAACTGGCCGAGCATGGCATCCTCGAAGCCGGACACCGAATAGCCGATGGTGCGGCCCTTGAGGTCGGAGAGCGTCTTCACCGGGCCGTCCTTCAGCACGATCAGCGTGTTGAGCGGCGTCTCGATCAGCGTGCCGAAGCGGACGAGCGGCAGGCCGGCGTCGACGTCGAGAGCGAGGCTCGGCTGGTAGTGCAGGGCGACGTCGGCCTTGCCGGCGGCGACGAGGCGCGGCGGCGCCGACGGGTCCGCCGGAACGACGAGGTCGACGTCGAGACCATGGGCGGCGAACAGCCCCTTCTCGGCGGCCACCACCAGCGGCGCGTGGTCGGGGTTGACGAACCAGTCGAGCAGCACGGTCAGCTTGTCGGCGGCGGCGGCCGGTGCCGCGGCGAGCACGAGAGCGGCAAGGGCGGGGAGAAGGCGCACGGGCGAAGTCCTTTCTTGTGTCAGTCTTTCTCGATCCAGGGAATGAGGCGGAGCATCAGCCGGTCGACGGCGATCTTGAGGAGCAGCGTCGCGGCGGCCAGCATGCCGAGGGCGGCGAACAACAGCGGCGTCTGCATGCGGGCGTTGGCCTGCACCATCAGAAGGCCGAGGCCGCGCGAGGCGCCGACCCACTCGCCGATCACCGCGCCGATCGGCGCGTAGACGGCGGCGACGCGGATGCCGGTGGTGAGCGCCGGCAGCGCCGCCGGCACGCGGATGAGCCGCAGCGTCCTGAGGCGGCCGGCGCCGTTGAGGCGGGCGAGGTCGAGGAAGTGCGGCGGCGTGCGGCGGAGGCCGTCGGCGAAGGCCGAGGCAACGGGGAAGAAGATGACCAGGCTGGTCATCACCACCTTGGAGGCGAGGCCGAAGCCGAACCACAGCACCAGGAGCGGCGCCAGCGCGAACACCGGCAGCGCCTGGCTGACCACCAGGATCGGCGACAGCAGCCGATGGAGGAGCGGCGAGGCGGAGGTGGCGAGCCCGGCGAGGATGCCGAAGGCGACGCCGGCGACAAGGCCGATCAGCGTCTCCAGCAGCGTGACGCCGGCTTCGGCAACAAGGCGCGAGCCGTAGGCGGCGTAGGCACCGACGACATCGGCCGGCGATGGCAGCAGAAAGGCGGGCAGGGCCAGGGCGCTCGCCGCCGCTTGCCAGAGGACGAGCACGACGCCGAAGGACAGCAGGGCCTGCACGGCGACGCCGCGGCCGGTCGCCAGGACAGTCTTTGAGCGCGCCATCGGACCCCCCGTCACATGTCGCCCCGCAAAGGGCGGCGGGCCGGCGGCGTCGGGGGAAGCATGGCCGATGGGCCGCGAGCAGCGCGGCGGGGCCATGAGGTTCCGTCCCTTCGCCGGTATGACCCGGATCAGGTTCGAAGGGTTCGATCCGCCACGCGGATCATCTCAGCCCTCCCGGATGGAGGACACCCCTCGGAACGGGCCTGTTATGGCCGCTGGCGGCGCCGATGTCCAGCGGCAAGTCGGCCGGGCGGGGGAATGACGCCGGCTGGAGCTGCGGGCGAAAGACGGCAATCCGCGCTCCGACCACCGGTCGGAGCGGCAAACCGGCAGCAGGATCAGATCCTTGGAGAATCGCCTTGGAAAGCCGGGCCGGAAAATGAAATTCCCGCTTGCGCTCTCCCACGGGCTTCGCTATATCCGCCCCACGCTTGCAAAAGCGCACCGCGCTCCCATCGTCTAGCGGTCTAGGACGTCGCCCTCTCACGGCGAAAACACCGGTTCGAGTCCGGTTGGGAGTGCCAAACATTTCACTCAGATCGACGCGATGAAGAGCGGTCGGCCGATGCGGTCGGCGGCGGTTTTCATTGCCCGTTTCGGACCGCCGCGATGGCGGCGAACCTATTGGCTCCGTCCGGCCTTTCGGCCGTGGAGTTCGGTGTGAGCGATGCCGTCGCGGCCGGGATTTCCTCAGCGCGACTCGAGCACGCGCAGCAGGCGGTTGCGATAGGTGTCGAGGACGACGGCGAGGACGATGACCGTGCCGATGACGATCGGCTTGACGTTGTCTTCGGCGCCGAGCAACTGCAGGCCGGTCGCCAGCACTTGCAGGATGCAGGCGCCGACCAGCGTGCCGATGATCGAGCCCTTGCCGCCCGACAGCGATGTGCCGCCGATGATCACCGCCGCGATGGCGTTGAGTTCGTAGCCGCTGCCGGCGATCGGGCTGCCGACATTGAGGCGCAACAGGTAGACCATGGCGGCGATGCCGGCGGTCAGCCCGCTCAGCGTGAACACGGCGATCTTGAAGACGCGGGGATTGTGGCCCGACAGGCGGACCGCCTCCTCGTTGGTGCCGATGGCGAAGACGAACCGGCCGAACACCGTGAAGCGCAGGATGAACCAGCCGATCAGGATGACGATGATCGCCACCAGGAAGATGGACGGGAAGACGCCGAAGTAGATCTCGTTGCCGAAATCGACGAAGGACTGCGGCAGGCCGGTGATGGTGGAGTTGCCCGACACCACGCGGGCGAGACCGCTCGCCACGTTGAGCATGCCGAGCGTGACGATGAAGGAGGGGACCTTCCAGGTCTCGCAGATCCAGCCGTTGACGGCACCGCAGGCGGCGCCCGTGGCCATGCAGGCGACAAGCGCCAGCGGGATCGATACCCAGGGCGACAGGCTCTCGTCGACCATGATGGTGGCGCCGATCACCGTGCACAATGCCAGAACCGAACCGACCGACAGATCGATGCCGCCGGTCAGGATGACGAAGGTCATGCCGGCGGCCAGCACGGTGTTGATGGCGATCTGCACGAAGATCTTCAGGAAGTTTTCCGGGGTCGCGAAATAGGGCGCGGTTGCCGAGAAGAACAGCACGATGATCACCAGCGCGATGGCAACCCCCGCTTCGCGCATGGAGATGCGCAGGACGTTGTCCCACACCGATCCGGTCTTGCGCCCGTCGGCGCGTTCAGTTCCCTCGGGCACGTCCATACTCCTCATAGGCAAGCGAGAGAATGCGGTTCTGGTCGAATTCGGCGCGCGGCACTTCGCCGGCGATGCGCCCCTTGGAGAAGACCAGGATGCGATGGCAGATCGACATCAGCTCCGGCAGGTCGGAGGACACCACCAGGATGCCCTTGCCCTCGGCGGCGAGGCGCCCCATCAACTCGTAGATCTCGGCCTTGGCGCCGACGTCGATGCCGCGCGTCGGCTCGTCGCAGATCAGCGCGCTCGAGCCGCGGTAGAGCCACTTGGCGATCACCACCTTCTGCTGGTTGCCGCCCGAGAAGGTGCCGACCTTGTGGAAGACGCTCGGCGTCTTGATGCGCAGGCCGGCGACCAGTCTTTTCGAGGCGGCGTTCTCCCCGGCGCGGTCGAGCAGCCCCCGGTGCGACAGGCGCCTGAGATCGGTGATGGTGATGTTCTCGGCGCAGCTCATGTCGAGCAGCAGGCCCTGCTGCTTGCGATCCTCGGTCATCAGGCAGATGCCGGCGGCGACCGCATCCTTGGGCGAGGCGATGGTGACGGGGCGACCGCCGACGCTGATGGTACCGGCCGCCCTGGGATCGGCGCCGAAGATGGCCCGCACGGCTTCGGTGCGGCCGCTGCCGACCAGACCGGCGATGCCGACGATTTCGCCCCGCTGTACCGAGAAGCCGATCGGCGGGCTGGTTTCGGTCAGGCGAAGGTTCTCGACGGCCAGCGCCTCGCCCGACGGCTGGACGTCGTCGCGAAACACCCCCTGATCCTCGATGGTGCGGCCCACCATCAGGCGCACGATATCGGGAATGCCGAGCCCCTGAAGCGGCCGCGTCGTCACATGCTGGCCATCGCGCAGCACGGTGACGCGATCGCCCACTTCGTAGATCTCCTGCAGGCGATGCGAAATGTAGAGCGTCGTGACGTTGCGCGCCTTGAGGCGGTGCAGGATCTCGAACAGCCGGTCGACCTCCTTCGAGGTCAGCGTCGCCGTCGGCTCGTCCAGCACCAGCAACTTGCTCTCATGGGCGAGCGCCTTGGCGATCTCCACCAGCTGCATCTGCGCGACGCCGAGCCGGCTGACGAGGGTCGACGGGGAGATGTCCAGGCCGACCTCCGACAGCAGTTCGGTAGCGCGGCGATTCATCTCGCGGAAATTGACGAGGCCACGCCGGCTCGGCAGCCGCTCGAACAGCAGGTTCTCGGCCACCGTCAGGTTGGAGAGCAGATTGAGTTCCTGGTGGACGACGCGGATGCCCTTGCTGAACGCTTCGAGCGGCGAGGCCGGGCGATAGGGCGCACCATCGAACCAGATGCTCCCCTCGTCGGGCGGAAACAGGCCGCCGAGCAGGTTGATCAGCGTCGACTTGCCGGCGCCGTTCTCGCCGAGCAAGACGTGCCCCTCGCCGCGCCGGACCTCGAAGCTGACGTCGCGCAGGGCGACGACGCCCGGAAAACGCTTGCCGACGCCCTGGAGCCTGAGGATCGGCCCGGCGGTTCTGTCCTGCCCCGGCGCCGCCGAGAGGTGATCGGCGTCCGGCGCCGTCTCGTTGAGGTCTGTGGTCATGGATGAAGCACGCTGAATGCGCCGACGCGCCGGGAACGGAACCCGGCGCGGGGAATACCCGCGCCGGGCCGGAGATCGTACCAGCGGCAACCGGTCAGAGATCGGCGGCGGTGATCAGCTTGATGTCGGTCTTGACCCAGCCGGTGAACGTCTCGCCGGCCATCTGGCGCAGACCGTAGTCGATGCCCATGGCGGCCATCTTGGCGCCGTACTGCTCGACGGTGGCCAGCATCTTGCCGGCCTTGATCAGCGGCTGCACGGCGGGGATGTTGTCGAAGCCGACCACCTTGATCTTGCCGGCGAGGCCGGCGCTGTCGAGCGCCTTGACGACGCCGAGGGCCATGGAATCGTTGGCGGCCATGACGCCCTGGATGTCGTTGTACTTCGTCAGGAAGTTGGTCATCAGCGTGTTGGCTTCCTCGGTTTCCCAATGGGCCGTCTTGCTGTCGAGCAGTTGCAGCTTGCCAGCGGCGACGGCGTCGTCGAAGCCCTTCTTGCGCTGCTGGGCGTTGTCGGCCTCCGGATTGCCCTCCAGGATGACCACCTTGCCGCCTTCGCCGAGGTCCTTGGCCAGCGCATTGCCGGCCAGAAGGGCGCCTTCGCGGTTGTCGGGCCCGAAGAAGGCGAGATCGATGCCCGCCTTCTTCTTGGCTTCCTGATCAAGCTCGACGTCGATGTTGATGACGACGACGCCGGCCTTCACCGCCTTGGCCAGCGGGGTGACCATGGCCTTGGAATCGGCCGGGGCGACGACGATGATGTCGTACTTCTGGGTGACGAAATTCTCGACCGCATCCACCTGGGCCGCAAAGTCGCGCTCGTCCTTCATGCCGACGGCCTTAAAGTCGAACTTGTCCTTGTTCTCGTCCGCGTATTTCTCGGCGCCGGCCTGCATCTGCTTGAAGAACTCGTTGGCGAGCGACTTCATCACCAGGCCAACCTTGGGCTTCTTGTCCGCCGCGAACACCGGCAGCGCACCCGAGACCAGAACCAGCGACCCGGCGGCGCCGGCCACCAGCAACTGGCGGCGGCTTACGCCGAACAGAGTCCGGCCGTCCGAAGAAAATGAAGTCATCATGTCCTCCCAAGCGAACGTTTTCTTTGAGCCAGACCCATGTACGGCCCGATGAAACGTTTCCAAATGACGATATCAGTATGGAACAGCGGCATCAAGGCAAGAGGGAGCCTTCCGACCAAAGTCGAGGCGGGCGGAAATACTCAATATTTACAAGGAAAGCAGGGCGCGTTGGTCCGGCCGCGATTGTTACTTGTCTCGATGCGGCGGGGCGCAGGTCTCGCGCCGTACCATCGTGCAAGGGAAGATATAGCTTGCCTTGGCATCGAGCGGCTCGCCGCCGATCAGCAGATCGGTGGCGCAATTGGCGATCGACGCCACCGGCTGTGCGGCCGTCGTCAGGCGCGGCGCCACCAGATCGGAAATCAGGATGTCGTCGAAACCGATGACCGACAGCTGGTCCGGGACGGCAATGCGACGGTCGAAGGCGGCGCGCAGCACGCCGATGGCCTGCTGGTCCGAGCAGGCGAAGATCGCCGTCGGTTGCGGACCGCCGTCGGCCAGCAGCGCCTTGGCCGCCTCGCGGCCTCCGTTGTAGTCGAAGGGAGCGGAGATGACGCAGGATGCCGGATCGAGCCCGGATTCGGCGAGGCGGCCGGCCATCACATCCATGAAACCGGCCAGCCGCTCGCGGGCGACGAACGAGTTTTCCGGGCCGGAAATGCAGGCGATGCGCCGGTGGCCGAGCGACACCAGATACTCGCTGGCCATCCGTGCTCCGGCCCGGTGGTCGGCGGCGACGAAGGGGTGGCCGGCGACGCGCCGATCGACGACGACGAGCCGCACGCCATCGGGATTGGCGATCGTCTCGGCGCGGTTGCTGGGCACCAGCACCACGCCCTCGACCTTGCGGCGCACCAGGTTGGCGATCAACTCCGCCTCGCTGTCGGCCTGCTCGTCGGAGCTGGCGAACAGCACGCTGTAGCCGTGTTCCTTGGCGCGCAGCTCGATGTGCTGCATCAGTTCGGCGAAGAACGGATTGCGCAGGTCGGGAATGACCACGCCGAGCGTGCGGTTGGTGCCCCGTCGCAAGCTCTGCGCGGCGGCGTCCGGCTGGAATCCCAGCTCGGCAATAACGTCAAGCACGGCGCGCTTCTTGGCCTCGGTGACCGATGGGTGCCCGTTGACGACCCGCGACACCGTGCCGACGGACACGCCGGCCTTGCTGGCAACGTCACGGATTGTCGTGCGCGGTTTCACGTTGGTCTCGAAGTTCGGTGGCGCCGTCTATGCATATCCCGACCGCCGGCGATTTGTAACCCTCCGGGCGCGGCGCCGGCACTCGTCGTTGTGCTGGGCGGTCCGGCGGCTGCCCCGCCTTCCGAAACGACGAACGCCGCGACCGGGGGAGGCCGCGGCGTTCCTGCGGGCTGGCCGGCCGATGACGGCCGGCCGGCGGATCGGCCGCCGGCGACACGGAGCGCCGCGGCGGACGATCGGCGGGCGAGGCGGGGCCGGGGAAGCGGCCGCCGCCCGGTGCCCCGCGTCAGGCCTTCTTGGTGACGATGACGTTCCAGCTGCCGGGCATCAGCTTGGCCGTCAGCGTGTCGTTCTCGATGCCGACCGACTTGATCGGCGCCGGCGCCACCGTGTTGGGCGCGTCCTTGGTGTTCACCGCCTTCATGTTGGGGTGATAGACCTGCAGCGCCTCGGCTACCTCGCGCGTGCCGCCGAAGCCGCGCAACTCGACCTTGAGGTCCATCGGCTCGACGAGATTGCGGTTGAGCGCGAAGATCACCACCTCGCCGGTGCTCTCGTCCTCGGTGACGGCCGAGATCAGGTAGGGCATCTCCTCGGCCGTCTTGCCGGCGTAGCTGCCGGAGGTGGCGAGCGTCCGCAGCACCCGGCCGCGGGCGTATTTCGCCGTCAGCGCGAAGGGGTGGAAGATGGTCTGGCGCCAGGCCGGGCCACCCTGCTCGGTCATGATCGGGCCGATGATGTTGACCAGCTGGGCAAGGCAGGCGCACTTGACGCGGTCGGCGTTGTTGAGCAGCGTGATCAGCGCGCCACCGATCAGCAGGGCGTCCTCGGTGTTGTAGACCTCCTCGATCAGCGGCGGATGCTCGGGCCAGCCGGGCTTCCTGAGGTCGTCGTGGCCGCGCGCCTTGTACCAGACGTTCCACTCGTCGAGCGACAGCATGATGCGCTTCTGCGAGCGGCGGTTGGCCGCCACGGCGTCGGCGATGGCCACCACTTCCTTGATGAAATAGTCGAGCAGCTCGACGTTGCCGAGGAACTCCTCGGTCGAGTCATGCGGGTTCATGAAGTAGGTGTGCAGCGAGATGAAGTCGACGTGGTCGAACGAGTGGTCGAGCACCTCGTATTCCCAGCGGGCGTAGGTGGCCATGTCGCGGTTGGACGAGCCGCAGGCGGCCAGCTCGATCGACGGATCGACCCAGCGCATCACCTTGGCCGTCTCGTGGGCGGCGCGGCCGTATTCGGCCGCCGTCTTGGCGCCGATCTGCCAGGGGCCGTCCATCTCGTTGCCGAGGCACCAGAACTTGATGTCGTGCGGCTTCTCGTAGCCGTGGCTCTTGCGCATCTCGGAAAGCTCGGTGCCGCCGGGATGGTTGCAATACTCGATGAAGCGGCGGGCATCGTCGATGCCGCGCGTGCCGAGGTTGACGCCGAACATCGGCTCGACGCCGACCTGGCGGCACCAGTCGATGAATTCGTTGGTGCCGAAGGCGTTGGTCTCGGTCGAGAACCAGGCGAGGTCTAGGCGGCGCGGCCGCTGCTCCTTGGGACCGACGCCATCTTCCCAGTTATAGCCGGACAGGAAGTTGCCGCCGGGATAGCGGACGATGGTGACGCCGAGTTCCTTGGTGAGTTCGGCGACGTCCTGGCGGAAGCCGTTCTCGTCGGCGGAAGGGTGGCCCGGCTCGAAGATGCCGGTATAGACGCAGCGCCCCATATGCTCGACGAAGGTGCCGAACACGCGGCGGTCGAGATCGGAAATGGCAAAATCGGCGTCGACGATTAGACGAGCGGACGTCATGAGCTTTCAGCTTTCGGGTTTGATTGGTCTCGGAAGGTTGCGGCGCCGCGATCGGGGGAGGGCGGCCGCGTTCCCGGGGTCGTGCCGCAGGCGGCGCCGGTCGTCGTCCGGGAGCCGGCGGGCGGCTGGTCGAACGGTTCCGGTGGGTGCCGCCCGGCCGGGTCGCGAACGACCGGCCGGGCAGGGTGTCGTGGCTTACTTCGCGTTGGCGAGCAGCTCGTTGATGCGGCTCTCGGCGTCGGCCAGAGCCTGATCGACCGGCTTGTCGCCACGCATGGCGGAGCCGACTTCCTCGCCCTCGATGTCCTGGATCGAGAACTGCAGCTTGACGGCCGACGGCAGGGCGGTGCCGTTGACGGCAAGCGGGGCGAGGTCGGCGCGGAACGGCAGGGCCTTGAACTGATCGCTGTCGATGATCGACTTGCGGATCGGCAGATGGCCGGTGCGGGCCCACTCGTAGTTGTTGTCCCAGAGGAACTTCATGAACTCGATCGCCGAGGCGCGCTGCGCGTCGGAGAGATCCTGCTTCAGAAGCACCCAGCTATGACCGTCGGCCCAGACGCGCGGGCTGCCGGAATAGATCTGCGGGAACGGCATCACGGCGTAGCCGTTGGAGAGGGCGACGCCCTCCTTCTTGGCTTCCTGGTCGTAGGTGTCGACCAGCCAGGTGCCGCAGATGAACACGCCACCGTCGCCGGCCGCGAAGCTCGACACCGACGCCGCGTAGTCCTGGTTCTTGGTGGTGTAGTCCTTGGTGTAGATGTCGGACAGCAGCTGCAGGGCGCCCTTCGCTTCCGGCGAGGAGAAGTTCACCTTGTTCGGATCGGCGAAGAAGTCGGCGTTCTGCTGGTAGAGCAGCGTGTCGAAGGTGCGGGTGTAGAAGGCCGTCTCGTTGGCCAGCGTCGAGATGAAGTAGGGCTTGCCCGTCTTCTGCTTGAACTGCTCGGCCTGCGCGAACAGCTCTTCGGTGCTCTTCGGCAGGATCGGCTTGCCCGCCTCGTCGACGAGACCGGCCTGCTTGAAGAGGTTCATGTTGATGTGCCACAGCCAGGTGTGGGTGTCGAACGGCATGGCGAAGATCTTGCCGTCCTTGGTGACACCCTGGCGGGCGGCGTCGGTCATGTCGTTGACGTCGATGCCGGCCTTGGCGAAGTCCTCGTCGAGGGGCTCAAGCAGGCCGCGCGACGAGTAGTTGGAGATGACGGCCTCGTGCATGACCGAGATGACCGGCGGCTCGCCCGAACGGATGCGGGCGGTGAGCTGGTCGTAGCCCGGCCACTCGACGATTTCCGGCTTGACGACGGTGGTGGTGCTCTCGGCGTTGAACTTGTTGATCAGCGCGGTGATGATGCCGCACTCGCCGTTGGCCTTGGTCACGTCGGTGACGGAGCCGTAGTCCGCTTCGCAGGCGCCGAAGAAGCGCGAGACGGAGATCTCGGTCTTGTCGGCCGCGAGCGCGGTGCCGGCGCCGGCCGTGACGACCAGACCCGCCAGCAGGACGGTGGAAAGCTTTCTCATTGGACCTCCTCCAATACGGCCGATCTCTGTCGATAAATCCTTCGCGCTCGGCCGGATATGCGCTGGATTCCGCTAACCCGATCCCCTCCTCCGGGGGATCAGTTGATCGCCGCGCCGGCTACGGCCCGGACGATGTATTTCTGGAAGAACAGGTAGACGATGAACACCGGCAGGCCGGCGAAGATCGCCTGCGCCATCAGGAAGCCGAGGCCTTCGGACTGGGCGAAGTTGGTCTGGGTCGAGGCCATGCCGACGGTGATGGTGAACATTTCCGGCTTGGTCGCCGAGATCAACGGCCACAGATAGTCGTTCCAGGCGCCGAGGAAAGAGAAGATGCCGAGGGTGGCCTGGGCCGGAATGGTCAGCGGCAACAGCACCTTCCAGAAGATCTTGAAGCGCGAGGCGTTGTCGAGCATCGCCGCTTCGTCGATGTCCTTGGGGATCGCCTTGAAATACTGCGTCATCAGGAAGACGCCGAAGGCGCTCGACAGGCCCGGCAGGATGATCGCCGGATAGGTGTTGTGCATCTTCAGGTCGGAGAAGATCTGGTGGCGGGCGATGATCACCGCCTGCTCCGGCACGGCGAGGCCGAGCAGCACCAGGATGAAGATGACGTCGCGGCCCTTGAACTCGGCGCGGGCAAAGCCGTAGCCGGCCAGCGAGGACAGGATCAGGATGCCGGCGGTGACGCCCACCGACACCACCGCGCTGTTCCACAGCCAGCGGAACACGCCCGACGACTGGAAGATGTCGGTGTAGTTCTTGAGCGTGTAGGGCGGCTGGAAGGCCGAGGCCGTCGAGATCATCAGCTCCGAGTTGGGCTTGAACGACAGGAGAAGCGTCCAGGCGATCGGCAGCATCCAGAAGACGGCGACGAGGATGACCGTGAAGAGGATCAGCTTGTTGCCGATGCCGCGGCCGACGATGTGTTCACTGGCAGCCATGGCTTATTCCTCCACGCGCTTGCGGGATGCGAAGAACTGGGCAAGAGCGGCGACCGCCATGATCACGAACAGGATTTCCGAGGCGGCGGCGGCGTAGCCGAGATTCCACGAGCGGAAGCCCTGTTCGTAGATGAACTGGACGATCGGGCGCGAGGCGTTGTTGGGGCCGCCCTGGGTGAGCAGCTGGGCCTGGCCGAACAGCTGGAACTGGGCGACGATCTCGTAGATGACGACGACCAGCATGGTGCGCCGGATCGACGGCAGGGTGATCGACCAGAAGGAGCGCGCGCGGCTGGCGTTGTCGAGGGCAGCGGCCTCGTAGAGTTCGCCGGGAATCTGCTGCAGGGCGGCGAGGAACAGCATCATCGGCAGGCCGATGATCCACCAGATGGTGGTGATGGCGATGGCCGGCAGCGCCAGCGACGCCGTGGTGGTGAAGGCGATCGGGTCCAGACCGAAGTAGCGCATGACGCTGGCGATGGCGCCATTGCCGGGCATGTACATCATCTTCCAGATGATGGTGACGATGGTGACCGACAGCACCGAGGTGCCGAAGAAGATGGCGCGCAAGGCTGCCGCCGTGCGGTCGCTGCGGTTGAGGGCGAGCGCCAGGAGGAGGCCGATCACCACGAACACCGGCACCGTCATCACCACGAACAGCACGGTGTTCCAGACGGTGCCGATGAACACCTTGTCGTTGAACAGGCGGTAGTAGTTGGCCAGACCGGAGAATTTCGACGTGTCGTCGAACATGTCCGACTGCAGCAAGGACATCCAGATGCCCTTGAACAGCGGATAAACCAGCAGCAGGACGTAGAACACCATATAGGGCGCCACGAACAGCGCATTGGTCCAGCGCGGGCCGATCGAGGCGCCGCCGGGTCGCTTGGCGGCGACGGGCCGGGCGGAGGAAAGCGTGACGTCGGTCATCTGTCCCTCCGTTACTGGCGCGCGTGATAGGCAAGGCCGGCGGCGTCGAACAGATGCGCGGTGGCACCCTCGAAGGCCAGATGCACGGTGTCGCCGGGCTGGATGCGGCTGAACCCCTTGTCCTCGGCGATCAGCGTCGAGCCATCCATCAGGCGGACGTGCAGGTGGGTGCGGTCGCCGAGACGCTCGATCACCTCGACGCGGCCGGGAACGCTGCCGTCCTCGCGGACGTGGATCGCCTCGGCGCGGACGCCGACCCGCAGCTCGCCGCCGGACGGCAGGCCGGCGAGCGGCACGTCGGTCTCGACGATCGAACCGTCGCCGAGGGCGGCGGTGGCGAGGCCGCCACGGTCGCGGATCTGCACCGGCAGGAAATTCATGGCCGGCGAGCCGACGAAGCGGGCGACGAATTCGGTGGCCGGGCGACCGTAGATCTCCATCGGCGAGCCGACCTGCTCGACCTTGCGGGCGTTCATCACCACGATGCGGCTGGCCAGCGTCATGGCCTCGACCTGGTCGTGGGTGACGAAGATGGTGGTGGCACGCGTCTGCTGGTGCAGGCGGGCCAGCTCGACGCGGGTGCGAACGCGCAGGGCGGCGTCGAGGTTGGAGAGCGGCTCGTCGAACAGATAGGCCTTGGGGTCCTTGACGAGAGCGCGGCCGATGGCGACGCGCTGGCGCTGGCCGCCGCTGAGCTGGCCCGGCTTGCGGGCGAGCAGATGGCCGATCTCCAGGATGCGGGCGGCCTCCTCAATGCGGCGGGCGATTTCGTCCTTCGGCGTGCCGATGTTCCTGAGACCAAAAGCCAGGTTATCGGCGACAGTCATGTGCGGATAGAGTGCATAGTGCTGGAACACCATGGCGACGCCGCGCGCTCCGGGGGGAAGGTTGTCGACACGCTCCCCTCCAATGCGGATTTCGCCGCCATCGACCGTCTCCAGCCCGGCGATCATGCGCAGCAGCGTGGATTTGCCGCAGCCCGACGGCCCCAGGAAGGCGATGAACTCGCCGGAGTGGATGGTCAGCGACAGCTCCGAGATCACCTCGACGGAGCCGAACCGCTTGGACACCGAATCCAGTTCGATGCTGCTCACCTGCATTCTCCTCCACAAAACCAGTTTTCTTCTTATGGTATGATGATAAGATTGTACGGCGAGCCGGGAGCTTGTCAATCCTCGCGTTGGACATTTTCGGCGAGTAAAAGGTAAGAACTGGCTCGCGGCCCCTTGGAAGGCGCGGGTTTTGCCGGGATATTTCCCGCGCCGGAGCCTCGAACGGGCGTGTCGCCGGAGCCGGCGGGGCGTCGGCCGGACGGCCAGAGCATATTCGGCCCGGATGGGAGTGATCCGGGACGGGGGATATGCGCAAGGACTTGAACAGGGGGCGTTTCCCGGTCGGGAGCAGCCCCAGAGCGAGCGACGGCCCGGAGGTTGGGCCGGCGGACGACGCTCCGAATGGTGTTGGCTGAAGAGCCGCTTTCGGTCAGGCCGGATCGGGCCGATCGGCGGAAGCTCCGGGAAAGAAGAGCATGTTCGAAAGAGATTCCACCATCGGCACCATGAGCGCCCAGGTCGCGCGAATCATCGGCACCCGCATCGTCTCGGGCGAGTTCGGCCCCGGCGACTCGCTGCCGATCGAAGCGGAGCTTTGTCAGGAATACGGCGTCAGCCGATCGACGGTGCGCGAGGCGGTGAAGAATCTCGCCGCCAAGCGGCTGATCGAGGTGGCGCCCAAGCTCGGCACGCGGGTGCTGCCGTTCGCCGACTGGAACCTCCTCGACCCCGACGTGCTGTCCTGGCGGCTCAGCGCCCAGTTCGACGAAAGGATCATCGAGGATCTCTACGAGGTGCGGCAGTGCTTCGAGCCGCGCGCCTGCTATCTGTCCGCCCGCTACGCCACCGCCGAGGACCACGACCGCATCTGTCGGCGCTATGCCGACATGGTGTCGATGCTCGATCAGGCGCCGCTGGCCGCCGGCGCCGAGAGCGAGTTCCATCTGGCGATCATCGCGGCGACCCACAACGGCCTGTTCGTGACCATTGGCGGCGCGGTGAAGACGGCGCTGAAGGCCTCGTTCAGCCTGACGCAGAAGGACGCCAGCGGCACGCCGATCGATCTCGCGCCCTACGAGGAGGTGCTGTCGGCCATCCTGGCGCGCGACGGCGAACGGGCCGAAGCGGCGATGCGCCGGCTGCTCGAACTCTCCCGCCTGCGGGTGCTGGCGGCCGTCGCCCATAGCCGCGAGCGCGGCCGCGGCTGGCGGTGAAAGTCAACTCCGGCGGCCGTCTGACGCGAATTTTCAGGCGGTTCCCGCTGAAAAGCCTAGAGCCCCAGCCAGCCGACCGCCTTTTTCTCCGCCTCGTCGACCGCCTCGCTGTAGCCGGCGTCGGCATAGCGGATGACGCCGAGCGAGGTGTCGTTGGTCAGCGACAGGCCGAGGCGGCGGTCGGCGGCGTCGGTGCCATCGGCGATGAGCGTCACGCCGGCCGAGGTCATGAAGCCGGCATAGCCGCCGCCGCCCGAATGGACTACGACGAGGTCGGCCATCGACGAACAGAGCGTCATGGCGTCGATGAGCGGCCAGTCGGCGATGGCGTCGGAGCCGTCTTTCATCTTCTCGGTCATGATGTTGGGATGGGCCATGGCGCCGGCGTCGAGATGGTCGCGCGAGAAGGCGACCGGCCCCGTGAGCGCGCCGTCGCGGACCATGGCGTTGACGGCCAGCGCCAGCTTCGTCCGCGCACCATGGCCGAGCCAGGCGATGCGGGCCGGCAGGCCCTCGAAGGGCACGTTGTCGCGGGCAAGGCGGATCCAGTTGGCGACGATGCGGTCGTCGGGGAACAGTTCCAGCACCTTGTCGTCGATCTTGCGGATATCCTCGGGATCGCCGGAAAGCGCCATCCAGCGGAACGGGCCGATGGCCCTGGAGAACAGCGGCCTGAGATAGGCCTCGGTGAAGATCGGGATGTCGAAGGCGTCGGCGACGCCGCCGTCGCGGGCATGGGTGCGGATGAGGTTGCCGTTGTCGAACACTTCGGCGCCGGCCTGCTGGAAGTCCAGCATGGCGCGGACATGGACGGCGATGGCGGCGCGGCTCTCGGCCATCAGCGTTGCCGGGTCGGTCTTGCGCATGGCCCGCGCCTCGTCGAGCGTGCGGGTGTTGGGCACGTAGCCGTAGACGAGGTCGTGGGCGGCGGTCTGGTCGGTGACGACGTCGGGGATGATGCCGCGCCGGTGGATTTCCGGGTAGACGTCGGCGGCGTTGGCGACGAGGCCGACCGACAGCGCCCGGCCCTCGGCTTTCGCCGCCAGCACCAGGGCGAGGGCGGCGTCGAGGTCGGGGGCGATCACGTCGAGATAGCCGATGGCCTTGCGCTTTGCCGCCCTCTCCGGATCGACGTCGACGCAGAGGATGGCGGCGCCGGCCATGCGGCCGGCCAGCGGCTGCGAGCCGCCCATGCCGCCGAGGCCGGCGGTCAGCACGAAGCGGCCGGCCAGCGTGCCGCCGAACCGCTTCTCGGCGATGCGCATGAAGATCTCGTAGGTGCCCTGGATGACGCCCTGGCTGCCGATATACTGCCAGGCGCCGGCCGTCAGGCCGCCCCAGCAGATCAGGCCCTTTTCCTGCAACTCGTAGAACACTTCCGCCTTGGCCCACTGGCCGACGATGTTGCAGTTGGCCATGATCACCAGCGGCGCTTGCGGGTGCGTCCTCAGAAGCCCGACCGGCTTGCCCGACTGGATGACCAGCGTCTGGTCCTCGTCCATGGTCGTGAGCGTCTCGACGATCTTGGCGTGCGCCGCCCAGTTGCGGGCGGCGCGGCCGAGCGAGGCGTAGACGATCAGGTTGTCGGGGTCCTCGCCGACGGCGAGCACGTTTTCGAGAAGGCGCAGCAGCGCCTCCTGCCGCCAGCCTTTTGCCCGCAAGGTCGGGCCGCCGGGCACGGGGAAACGGGGATTGGCCATGGTGTTTCCTCCGGTCAGACGTCGGCACTGAGCGCGTAGCGGGCGATATCGATGCCCATCGCCTTTTCCACCGGCGGATAGACGGTGGGATCGAGCACCGACGAGCCCAAGGGAATCAGCGTCTTCGGCACGTGCAGCACCAGGATGGTCATGCCCTCTTCGAGCTGGCCGACCGACAGCGGCTCGCCCGTCGGGGTCAGGGTGGTGATGACGTCGGGGAAGGTGGCGACGCGCCGCCCCTCGGCATCGTCGACGGCCATGTATTCGTTCATGACGTGCAGCGTCGTCGCCGCCTTGCCCTCGCCGAGGGTGACGGTGCCAATGTCGAAGGCTTCCTTGGTATAGGCGACGGCCTTACTCGTAATACGGCCTTCCGAGAGAATTGTACCGCCGGTCGCCTTGAGGATGGCGTCGATCACCGCCGGCCCGCCCTTCTCCTCGGCGTCGAGGATGGCTTCGCCGAGCGCCAGCGCCAGCGAGATGCCGCCGAGCGCCGCGTTGGCCTTGACGTAGGCGGCGGTGACGGGCGCACGGGCCGAGGCGATGAAGCCGCCCGACATGTCCGAGGCGGTGCGGAGGATCGGCGACACCTTGGCCGTGGCGCCGCGCACCACCAGTTCGATGTAGCGGTTGTCGGCCCGGTTGCCGCCGACGGCGGTCTGGATGGTCGGGGCGGGCGAGCCGGCGAGGCCGATCGAACCCATGTCGCCGGTCGGATGCGCCCGGATGTCGCCGACCGCGTCGACCACCTTGGCGCCGAGCGCCACGGCCGGCAGCCAGCCGTTCAGCGTCGACGAGCGGCCATTCTGGCCGACCATGAAGCCGGCGATCCTCTTACCCAGCGCCTCTTGCAGCAACTGCGCCGCCTTGACGTAGTCGACGCCCTGCATTTCCCAGGGCGTGGTGCCGGCCGGCGCGCCGATCGCCGCCGCCGTGGCGACGATCGCCTCGGGGTCGAGTTCGTCGACGGAGACCAGCTCCGGCTTGCCCATGCGCACGGCGGCGCCGCCGAGCATGCGGCCGTGATCGACCCAGCCGCCGCCGCCGGCGGCGTAGACCGAGCCGCCGCGCACGGCGGCCTCGACGTCGCGTTCGGTGAGGATGCGGCCCATGGTGTC
Organism: Pleomorphomonas koreensis DSM 23070; assembly: GCF_000425185.1. Taxonomy (GTDB): domain Bacteria; phylum Pseudomonadota; class Alphaproteobacteria; order Rhizobiales; family Pleomorphomonadaceae; genus Pleomorphomonas; species Pleomorphomonas koreensis. Next base: position 64,098 of record NZ_AULH01000015.1, on the reverse strand, counting down.
ACTCCGTGTCTTGGCGCCGGTCGAGGCGGCGGATGGTTTCGATCAGCACGTCGGCGCCGCGGGCGATGGCGGCGGCCTCGGCCCACTCGTCGGGCGAATGGCTGCGGCCGTCGCGGCAGGGCACGAAGACCATGGCGGCCGGCGCCACCTTGGCGAAGAAGGCGGCGTCATGGCCGGCGCCCGAGGCCATGCGGCGATGGCTGGCGCCGACCGCGTCGGCGGCGGCTTCCAGCGCTTCGAGAAGGCGCGGATCGCCCGGCGTCGGCTGATTGTCGGAAACGAGGCGCGGCGTCGCCGCGACGCCGTGGCGGGCCGCGACTTCGGCCGAAAGGCCGTTGAGATCGACGAGGAAGGCATCCATGTCGGGGCGCTTCTCGGCGCGCGCATCGATCAGCAGCCGGGCCGACGACGGCACGACGTTGGCGGCGCCCGGCAGGATGGAGAATTCGCCCACCGTGGCGGCGAAATGCGCCGGCCCGCGCGACCGCGCCAGCGCCAAGGCGCGGATGCCGAGCACCAGGTCGGCGGCGGCGACCAGCGCGTCGGCGCGGGCGGTCATCGGCGTGGTGCCGGCGTGGTCGGCGCGGCCCTCCACGACGATCTCGACGCGGGTGATGCCGGAAATGGCGGTGACGACGCCGACGTCGCGGCGCCCGGCCTCCAGCACCGGCCCCTGCTCGATGTGCAGTTCGAGGAAGGCGGCGATGTCGGTGCGCTTGGCCTTGATGAGCCGGGCCGGATCGCCGCCGACGCCTTCGATGCCGTCCGCCAGCGTCAGGCCGTCGGCGGCGCGGCCGAGCCAGTCGGCCGGCAGCACGCCGGCGATGGCGCGCGAGCCGACGCAGGAGACGCCGAAGATCGACACCTCCTCGGACAGGCAGTCGATCACCTCGAAGTCGTGGTCGAGGACGAGGCCGGTCTCATTGAAAACGCGGGCGATCTCCAGCCCGGCGACGACGCCGGCGATACCGTCGAAGCGGCCGCCGTCCGGCACGGTGTCGGAATGCGAGCCGACGGCGAGCACCTTGCCCGGCCGGCGTCCCGGCCGGCGGCCGATCAGATTGCCGGCGGCGTCGATGCGGGTGGCGAGGCCGGCGGCGGCCATCGCCTCGGCGATGTATTTCCGGCCGTCGAGGAAGCGCGGCGTGAAGGCGCGGCGCGTCCAGGGACGGTCGGGATCGGTGAGGGCGGCGAGCGCGTCGATGTCGGCGGCGATGCGGTCGGGGCGGGCGGTCATGGCGCGATCACCCGCGTCATCGGCGGCCGCACGAAGCGGCCGCGGCCAGGCTCGGCCAGCACCTTGGTGCCGTCGTAGACCTGTTCGCCCCGGTTGTAGGTGGCGGCGATGCGCCAGGGGAGCGTCATGCCGTTGTAGGGCGACCAGCCGACCACGGTGTTGCCGCTCCTTGCCGCGTCGTAGACGAAGGGCTCGGGCGTCATCACCACGATGTCGGCGTCGCGGCCGACCGTCAGCGCGCCCTTGACGTGATCGATGCGGAAATGCCGGGCCGGGTTCTCGGCCATCAGCTTTGCCGCCCAGGTGAGCGGCACGCCGCGCTCGATGGCGCCCTTGACGAACAGCGGCAGCATCGCTTCGAGGCCGGGCGCGCCGGAGGCATTCTTGAGCATGTCGGGATCGGTCTTGCGCTCCTCCGACCAGGCGACGTGGTCGGTGGAGACCAGCCAGACGTTGCCGGCGGCGACGTGGCGCCACAGCGTCTCCACCTCGGCGCGCGGCCTTATCGGCGGGTTGATCTTGGCCTTGCCGCCAAGGCGGGCGACGTCGTGCTCCTCGTCGAGCGTGAGGTAGTGGATGCAGGCTTCGGCGGTGGCGACGTGGCCCTCGGCGCGGTAGCGGGCGGCCAGTTCGTAGCCGCGCCCCACCGAGCAGTGGACAACGTGAGCGTCGCAGCCCGTGGCGGCGCCGATCTCGTAGATCTCGGCCATGGCCAGCGTCTCGGTGATCGGCGGCCGGGAGAGGCCGTGCGCCCGCCAGTCGGTGATGCCGGTCGCCTTCACCCTGGCCATGTGGGCCTCGACCGCCTCGTGGTTCTCGTTGTGGACGCCGGCGACAAGGCCATAGGGCGCGATCGCCGCGAAGGCGTCGTAGAGCAGTTCGGGCGGAATGCGCGGAAAGCGGGTCGGATGGGTGCCGAAGGTCGAGAACTTGAAGGCGGCGACGCCGGCGGCGATCATCTCGGGGATGCGGCTCGCGCCTTCGGCCGGGTCGATGGTGCCGTGCAGCGCGAAGTCGACGCGCGCCTGGCTTTCGGCGTGGGCGATCTTGCGCTTTACCGCGTCGGCCGAGTTGACGACGTCGCCCTCGTCATAGGGCATGTCGACGATGGTGGTGACGCCGCCGGCCGCCGCCGCCCGCGTCGACCAGATAAAGTCCTCCTGCCCCTTCTGGCTGAGCGAATGCACCTGCGCGTCGATGGCGCCGGGCAGGATCAGCGCTTCGCCGAGGTCGTGCCGCTCACGGGCGGCCGGCGCGGCGCCGCGGCCGACCAGCGCCACCTTGCCGTCCCGCACGGCGACGAAACCGCGTGGCACCAGGGCGTCCGGCAGAACCAGCGTGCCCGCGAGGACGAGGTCGAAATCGGACATGTCAGGTCTCCGTCTGCGGCCGGGTGCCGCTCTTTTTCGCCGCCTGTCGCGCCACGGCCTGGAAGCCGTCGGAAATCAGCACGGCCAGCACGCCGGTGATGACGCCGCCCTGGACGATGAAGGCGAGGTTGTTGGAGAGGAGGCCGGCGATGATCACCTCGCCGAGGCCCTTGGCGGCCACCGTCGAGCCGATGGTTGCCGTGGCGAGGCCGATGACGGCCGAAAGGCGCAGCCCCTCGAGGATCAGCGGCATGGCGAGTGGCAGCTCGACCTTCAGGAGCCGCTGGCGGCCGGTCATGCCCATGGCCGAGGCCGCCTCGACCACGGCCGGCGGCAGAGTCGACAGGCCTACAAGCGTATTCTCGAAGATCGGCAACAGGCCGTAGAGGAAGAGGGCCATGCGGGTTGGCGCCTCGCCGAAGCCCATGGCCGGCACCGACAGCGCCAGCACGGCGACCGGCGGGAAGGTCTGGCCGATGTTGACGACGGCGCGCGACAGGGCGAGGAACTCGCGGCCGGCCGGCCTTGTCACGAAGACGGCGAGGCTGACCGCGACGACGGCGGCGGCCAGCGTCGAGATGGCCACGGTAAAGAGATGCGACAGCGTCAGGTCGACGAGGCTGCCCTGGTTGTAGATCGGCGGCGCGTTGTTGGTGGTGAGCGGCGCGAGAAGGCCGGCAAAGCGCTCCGGTGCCACGAGAAAGGCAATGAGCGCCACGAGGACCAGAACCCGCAGGATGGTGCCGGGACGGATCGTATCGCGGATCATGTCGGGCGCGCCGCCCGTTCGGCGATGCTGTCGAGGCTGACGCGGCCGACGTCCCGGCCGGCGGCGTCGACGACCGGCGCCGCCTTGCGCCCGGACCACAAGAGCGCGCCGAGGCCCTCGTAGAGACTGGCGTCGGCGTTGAGCGGCGCGCCGTCGGCCTCGCCCGGCTCGACGGCCGCGCCGACCGTGCCGAGCGTCAGGTAGTGGAAGGGCCGGTCGACGACGCCGATCAGGTCGTCGACGAAGGCGTCGGCCGGCCGGGCCAGGATGTCGGCGGCCGGCGCGTATTGCTTGAGAAGGCCGCCGTCCATGACGGCGATGCGGTCGCCGAGGTGGATCGCCTCGGCCATGTCGTGGGTGACCAGCAGGATGGTGGTGCCGGTGCGGCGCTGGATCGCCTTGAGGTCGGCCTGCGCCTTGGCGCGGATGATCGGGTCGAGGGCGCCGAACGGCTCGTCCATCAGCAGCAGGGCCGGTCGCGCCGCCATGGCGCGGGCGACGCCGACGCGCTGCTGCTGGCCGCCGGAGAGTTCGTGCGGGTAGCGGTCGGCGAACTGGTCGTGATCGAGCTGGAACAGCTCCATCAGCTCGGCGACGCGCGCCCGTACCTTCTCCCGGTCCCAGCCGAGCAGCAGCGGCACGGTGGCGATGTTGCGGGCGACCGTCCAGTGCGGGAACAGGCCGTGGTTCTGGATGGCGTAGCCGATCGAGCGGCGCAGTTCGTGCGCCGGCAGATGCGACACGTCGCGTCCCTCGATGAAGACGCGGCCCTCGGTCGGCTCGATCAGCCGGTTGACCATGCGCAGCAGCGTCGACTTGCCCGAGCCGGAGGTGCCGACGATGACGGTGATGGTGCCGGTGGCGATCGTCATGTCGACGTCGTTGACGACGGGGATGTCGCCGTAGACCTTGGTGAGGTGGCTGAGTTCGATCATGGCTTGCCCCTGCCGGAGATCTCGATGACGGCGTCGAGCACGACGGCGGCGGCAAACGCCAGCGCCACCGGCGGCAGCGCGCCGAGCAGGATGAGGTCGGTCGCCGTCTGGCCGAGCCCCTGGAACAGGAAGACGCCGAAGCCGCCGCCGCCGATCAGCGCCGCCACCGTGGCGAGGCCGATGTTCTGGACCAGCACGATGCGGATGCCGGTGAGGATCACCGGCAAGGCGAGCGGCATCTCCACCTGAAAGAGGCGCTGAAGGCCGGTGAGGCCCATGCCGCGCGCCGCGTCGACCACGGCGCGCGACACGCCGTTGAGGCCGACGATGGTGTTGGCGACCATCGGCAGCAGCGAATAGAGGAACAGCGCCAGGAAGGCCGGCGCCATGCCGATGCCGCGGATGCCCAGCGCGTGGGCGCCCGGCACATTGGCGGCGATCCAGCCGAGCGGGGCGATCAGGATGCCGAACAGCGCCATCGACGGAATGGTCTGGATGACGTTGAGGACATTGATCATCGGATCGCGCAGCCGGCGGACGCGGTGGGCGAGGATGCCGAGCGGCAGGCCGACGGCGACGGCGGCGGCCAGCGAGCCGGCCGCAAGGATGACATGGGTGTTGGCCTCGCGCCAGAACACGTCGGCGCGGCTGCGGTATTCGGCCAGCAGCGACAGCCGGCTCCAGGCGCCGGAAGCCAGCAACGCGGCAATCAGCGCCGCGGTCATGGCAAGTGCGATCAGCCGGCCGGCCGGGCCGAGCCTCAGACGGACCATGGCGTCGGTGACCAGCATGGCGGCGGCGAACACGCCGACCCAGAAGCCGCTGCCCGGCGCGATGCGGGCATAGGGGTTGTCGGCCGGGGTGAGAAAGGCGGCGGCGGCGCCGACGCCGAGCGCCAGAGCAACGAGGGCCAGCACGCCGGCGGCGAGGCGCAGGGCCGGACGGCGAAGGGTCACCGCGCCGGCGAGGGCGGCTACAAGCGCGGCCGCCGCCGCCGCGGCGGCCGGCGCCGGCAGCGCTTCGTGCAGCAGCAGACCGGTGCCGGAGGCGATGCGGGTGGCCCGGAAGGTGGCGAACGGCAGGGCCAGCGCCACGACGAGCAGCAGGGCGATGACGACGCCGAGCCGGTCGATCCGCCACGATGCGGCGGGTTCGTCCGGTCCAGCGTCGGCAAGCATCGTCATGGCGGTCCTCGGGTAGGGAAGGGGCGGAGGGGCAGGCCCCGCCGCCGGCAGGTTTGTTACTTCAGCAAGCCCTTGGACTTCAGGTAGTCCTCGGCCACCGCTTTCGCCGGCTCGCCGCCGATCTGGACGCGGGCGTTGAGGGTCTGTAGCGTCACAAGGTCGAGGCTCTCGAAGATCGGCTTCAGCGTGTCGGCGATGGCCGGATTGGCCTTCAGCACCTCCTCGCGGACGATGGCGGTCGGCTGGTAGACCGGCTGCACCGCCTTGTCGTCGTCGAGCACCACCAGACCGGACGGGGCGATGGCGCCGTCGGTGCCGTAGACCATGGCGGCATTGGTGCCGTTGGTCTGGTCGGCCGCCGCCTTGATGGTGGCCGCCGTGTCGCCGCCGGAGAGGACGATGAGCTGGTCGGGCGTCAGCTTGAAGCCGTAGGTGGTCTGGAAGGACGGCAGCGCCGAGGCCGAATTGACGAACTCGGCCGAGCCGGCCAGCTTGACCTTGCCGCCCTTGGCGACCCAGGCGCCGAAGTCGCTGAGCGTCTTGACGCCGGCCTCGTCGGCCACGTCCTTCCGGAGCGCGATGGCCCAGGTGTTGTTGGCCGGCGACGGCGTCAGCCAGACGATCTTGCTGGCGTCGTAGTCGAGCGTCTTGGCCTCTTCATAAGCCTTGGCGGCATCCTTCCACAGGGGATCATCGGCCTTGTTGAAGAAGAAGGCGGCGTTGCCGGTGTACTCGGGATAGATGTCGATCTCGCCGGCGGTGATCGCCTGGCGCACCACCGGCGTGCCGCCGAGCTGGATGCGGTCCTCGACCTCGATGCCGGCGTTCTGAAGGGCGAGCAGGATGAGGTTGCCGATGACGCCGCCCTCGGTGTCGATCTTCGAGGACACCACGACCTTGGCGTCGGCGGTGCCGGCGAAGAGGCCGAGGGCAAGCGCGGCGGCGGCGTATTTCAGAGCTTTCATGTGACTGTTCTCCTGACTGGTTGCGGGTAATCCCGTTCTATTTTTTCAGCGTTTTCCCGCCTTTGAGAGGCATGGAATTCTCAGGCGAGGTCGAAGATAGCAAAAAAATTGTCGAAATCTGTCAGTGGCGCGGCTTTCGCCAGTTCGGCGATCCGCTCCGGCGAGGCAAGGTCGGCGGCGATCGCCTCGATCTCCAGCGACAGCCGCCGGTCGCGCTGGTGCGGCTCGGCGAGGCGGCGCACGGCCGCATGGACGCAGCCGGCGAGGCCATTCGGCTTGAGGCCGGCGACGTCGAAGGCGGCGGCGGCGATCAGCGCTTCCAGCGCCGCGAGCAGATCGAGCGCGTCGAGGGCACGGCTGAGATTGTCGACGGCGAGCGGCAGGAAGGTCGCCTCGTCCTCCATGCCGTCGGCGACGGTCAGCGGCTCCGTCGATACCGGCACGGCGAGATGGCGGACGCGGGCGAACAGCTCGCCGGCCAGTTTCAGCACGGGGCCGAAACCGGTCATGGTGGTGCCGGGCGCCACCAGATTGACCGGCAGGCCGACGAGACGGCCGTTGACGATCAGGATGCAGCGGTTCATGGCGTTGCGCGCCAGATGGGCGAGCGCCAGCGTGGCACCCTCGACGGCCAGCGTCAGGTCGAGCGGCAGCGATCCGCCCGACGACAGCACGGCGCCACCCAGCACCACGGGATTGTCGTCGTTTCGGGCGGTGTCGGCGACGGCGACGCGGCCGGCCGCCTCGACGGCGTCGACGGCGGCGGCGAACACCTGCGGCATCATGCGCAGGCTGAGCGGATCGTGCAGGCGGTGGCCGGGCGGAACGGCCGAGTCCGTGCGGGCGGTGTCGATCCAGCGACCGATCTCCGCCTGGCGCGGCGTGCCGAGAACGGTGGCGGCCAGCGCCGGCGCCGGCAGCGAGCCGGCCGCCGCGGCGGCGGCGAGGCCGGTGGCCATCAGCGTGCGCAGCGTGCCGGCGGCACGACCGATCGCCGCCGTGCTGAGCGCCACGCCGGCAGCGTTGGAACTCAGCGCCGCCAGGCTGTCCTTCACGCCGCATTCGAAGGGTTGGAGACCGGCCCGGGACATCGCCTCCAGCGCCGGCAGCGTCTCGCCGGCCAGCATCGCCTCGCCGTCGCCGGCCAGCGCGGCGCCGACCTGTCCCATCAGGCCGATGTCGGCGGTGCCGAGCGAGCCGACCGGCCGCAGCACCGGCGTCAGTCCGGCGTTGAGCCAGGCGACCAGCCGGCGGGCGAGATCGGGCGTCGAGCCGGTGTGGCCGGCCAGCATGGTATTGGCGCGGATCGCCAGGGCGAGGCGGGTGACCGGCACGGAGAGCGGCGTGCCGACGCCGAAGGCGTGGGCCAGCACCAGGTCGGCGTTGAAGCGGGCGAGGTCCTCGGGCGACGGCGTCCAGTCCTTCATGGCGCCGACGCCGGTGTTCGCCCCATAGACAAGGGCGCCCGAGGCGAGCGCCTCCTCGAAGGCCGTGCGGGCGGCGGCCACGGCGGCGAGCGCGGTTTCGTCGATCACCGCGGCGTCGACGCCGGCCGAGAGGCGCCGCAGCGCGGAAAAGCCCAGCGGCTTGCCGTCCAGCACGACGGCGCCGACGCCGGCCGCCACCGCTTCGAGCACGGCGAGGCCGGTCGACGTTCCGCCTGGAAATTCGGGAGGAGACAATTCGGACACGCTTCGTCACCTTTCGCCGGAAAGAATAGGCCAAGGTTGCGGGTAGAGGGATATCCCTTTATCCGTACAGCCTATGCCGATCTCCCGTCTCTGCCTCGGCCTTAGTCAAATCCGCCGGATCTGCCTCATATATGGATACAGCAGCGCTCGTCATTTGCGATAGCGTTTTGCGCGAAGCCTCGCTCAGGGGCGCGGCGCGGGCGCTCGGCCGGCCGGTCGTCAGCGTGGCGGCGGCCTTCCGCCGGGTGGAAGCGGCGCTGGCCGTCGATCTGGCCTTCGCCGCCGGCCCCGGCCTCACCCTCACCTTCGAGGCGCGGCGCATCGGGCCGGACCTCCAGCGGCTGGCCGATCTCGCCGCGGCGCTGGCCGGCGGCGCCGAGGACGAGCGGCGGCGGGCGGCGGTCCGGCCGCTGTCGCTCTTGTCGCTGCGTCACTTCCTCGACACGCTCGACGCCGGCAGCATCCGCACGGCGGCCCGACGCATCGGCGTCGGCCAGCCGCAGCTCACGCGCCAGCTCGCGCGCCTTGAGGAGAAGCTCGGGACGAGGCTGATCGAGCGCGGCGCCGGCGGCTGCCGGCCGACCCCGGCCGGCGACCGGGCGGCGGTGCTGATCGCCGATCTCCTCGCCGGCTGGAGCGCGCTCACCGGCACGGCGGCCCGCGATTTCCGGCGGCGGATCGCCACGCTCCGGCTGGGCTCCGTCGTGCCGCTCGGCCACGAGAGCCGCATCGCCCGCATGCTGGCCGACCTCGTCGCCGCCTGGCGACGACCGGCCCGGCCGGGCCATCTGATGCTGAAGAGCGCCACCGCCGAGGAACTGATCTCCGAGCTGAAGGCCGGCCGGCTCGACCTGGTGCTGATCGACATGGCGGCGGCCGGCGCCGGCCTCGACGGCATCGAGATCGGCCGGTCGCGCCTTGCCGTGGTCGGCCCGGCCGGCTTCCGCGACCGCTGCGGCGATCCGGTCGAGGCGCTCAGCCGCGAGCCGGTGGCGGTGCCAAGCGCCCGTTCCGGCCTGCGCCGCGCCGTCAAGGACCTGTTCGAGGCGGCCGGCGTGCGCGGCGACCAGACGCCGGCCAACTTCACCGAGATCGACTCCATTCCGGTCATCGTCAACCTGGTGCGCGAGCACGGCTATCTCTCGGTGCTGCCGCAGCTGTCGGTCGACGGCGTCATCGACGGCATCGACGCGGTGGCGCTGCCCGCCGCCTTCGACCTGCCGATCTGCCTCGCCTGGGCGAAGGGCCGCGACCTCGCTTCGCTCGCCGCCGAGATCGTCCGCGACATCGGCTCGTAGGCTCCGCGCCTGCCCGTTCGGCGGGCGGATGGCGCCAGACGAGGCTTTCAATCGGCGACCTGAGGACTATGCTGCCTCTCCGATACCGCCTCCGGGGAGCCGGCCATGCTCGTTCTCGATGCCGCCGCCACCGCCGCCGCCCTCGACTATCCGGCGCTGATCTCCGGCCTCCGCGAGATGTTCGCGGCCGGCGTCGCGGCGCCGCTCCGCCACGTCCACAGCCTGCCGCGGGCCGGCGAACCCGACGCGGCGCTCCTCTTGATGCCCGCCTGGATGGGCGAGGCCAGCCACGGCGGCGTCAAGATCGTCAACGTCGTGCCGGGCAACGCGGCGCGCGGCCTCCCGGCGGTGACGGCGAGCTATCTCCTGTTCGACGAGACCACCGGCGCGCATCTGGCGCTGCTCGACGGCCGGGCGCTGACCGGCCGGCGCACGGCGGCGGCCTCGGCGCTCGCCGCCTCCTGTCTGGCGCGCGCCGACGCCCGCACGCTGCTGGTGGTCGGCGCCGGTCACGTCGGATCGGAGATGCCGGCGGCCTACCGAGCCGTGCTGCCGATCGACCGGGTGCTGGTCTGGAACCGCACGCCGGCCCGCGCCGAGCGGCTGGTCGAGCATCTGCGGCAACAGGGCGTGGCGGCGGAGCGGCGCGCCGATCTCGAAGCGGCGGTTGGCGAGGCCGACATCGTCTCCTGCGCCACGCTCGCCACCGCACCGATGATCCGGGGCGACTGGCTGAAGCCGGGCCAGCATCTCGACCTTGTCGGCTCCTTCCTGCCGCACATGTGCGAGACCGACGATGTGGTGACGGCACGCGGCCGGGTGTTCCTCGACGGGCCGGCGGCGGCCATCGAATCGGGCGACATCAAGGGTCCGATGGCTTCGGGCGCACTGAGGGAGATCGCCGGCACGCTCTACGATCTCTGCGGCGGCCGGGTGGAGGGGCGGCGCTCAGCCGAGGAGATAACGGTGTTCAAGTCGGTCGGCCTCGCCGTCGAGGATCTGGCCGCCGCCCGCGTCGCGCTCGCGGCGCGACAGGCCGGCTGACGGCGCCTCCAGCAGCTCCGCGGTCGACCTGAGGTCGATCACCGCCTTGACCGGCAGGTGGTCGGAGGCCCGGCGGGCGACCGGGCTGTCGTGGACGGAGAAATCGGCGACCAGGCCGTCGGGCCAGCCGAAGATGCGGTCGAGCGGGAACACCGGCCGGCGCGAGGGGAAGCTCGGCACCGCGTCGGTGGTGCTGAACAGCGGCGACAGCCGCTCAAGCGGCGAGTTGGCCCGGCCCGGCCGCCATTCGTTGAAATCGCCGCAGAGCAGCGTCGGCATCGGCTGGCGCGCTTCGAGATAGGCGCGCAGCCGCTCCATCTGCTGGCGACGGGTGCGGCTCAGCAGGCCGAGATGGGCGGCGACGACGCGCAAGGGGCGGCCGTCGATGTCGAACTCGGCCAGCACGGCGCCGCGCGGCTCGGCATGCGGCAGGTGGACGCGCTCGGCGCGGATCACCTTGCCGCGCCGGTAGAGCAGGGCGTTGCCGTGCCAGCCGTGGCTGGTCGGCCGGGCGGCCACCGGCACCAGCGAAAGGCCGGTCTCCCGCTCCAGCGTGGCGAGGTCGAGCCGGCCCTTGCGGTCGCCGAGCCGGCGGTCGGCCTCCTGCAGCGCGATGATGTCGGCGTCGATCTCGGCGATCACCGCGATGGTGCGCGCCGGGTCGTAGGTGCCGTCGTTGCCGATGGCCTTGTGGATATTGTAGCTGGCGACGCGGATGAGATCGCAGCCGTCGCATGCCGCCGAGGCGGCGACGGCATCCGGCGCCCGGCCGAGCCGGACGAGGCGGCCGACGCCGTCAAGAAGGCGGGAAAGGCTGGCGAACTGTCCCGGCATGATCATGGCGTCCCATCGTCCGGCGACGCGGGGGGACACCCCCCGCGGCTCGGCGTCCCTCGCGATAACAGTGGAATGGCGGCAAGAAAAGGGCAAGGCCGACGATCAGGGCGTTCTGGCCGCCGCCGGGTTGGCTTTTTTCGGCGCCCGATCCCTTGGCCGACGCGGAACCGCCCGCCGCCGAAACCGTTGTCATCGGGGCGGCATCCGACGCCTTGCAGGGGAAATGAGGTGATCATGAAGGGGTCCTCGGCGTCGCATCTGTTTTCCCGCTTTGCCTCGACGATGTCCGAACTGGCCGGGCGGCCCGTCACCTTCGCTCTCGCCGTCAGCCTGGTCTTTCTCTGGGCGGTCACCGGACCGATCTTCGGCTTTTCCGAAACCTGGCAACTGGTCATCAACACGGCGACCACCATCGTCACCTTCCTGATGGTGTTCGTGCTGCAGAATTCCCAGAATCGCGACGGCCGGGCGCTGCAGGCCAAGATCGACGAACTGATCCTGACATCAGAGGCGCAGAACAAGTTCATCGGCATCGAAAAGCTCGACGAGGAGGAGATTCGGCAGGTCAGCGAGGCGCTCGCCGAGAAGGCCGAGGAACTTGAGGAAGTGGCCGAGGAGAAGAGCGAATCCCGCTGAGGCGCCACCGAGCGGGCGACAGCGTCTTTCCCGTGCGCGGCCGGCCGGCTTTCCCCGAAAAGTCGGTCATCGCGCAATTGACATCGGCGAGGTCGGTCCGTATGGTCCCGCCGAATTCGGGCAAGGGGGCGGCAGCTTCTCTGGCATCGGGATTGACCACGTCGGGCATCGTCCCGTCGGCGGCGCGTCGTCAAGGCGCCGACGCCGCGGCGGCCTGCCGGCAAGGATGGACCAAATGAAGATCAAGAATTCTCTCCGGGCCCTGATGACCCGCGATCGCAACAATCGCATGGTCCGCCGCAAGGGCCGCATCTACATCATCAACAAGAAGAATCCGCGCTACAAGGCCCGCCAGGGCTGACGGCCGGCGGGTCTTCGGCCCGCCCCGGCGCCAGGATGCACTCGACGATCGCTGCCCGGGAAGGTACCTTCCCGGGTATGCGTGTTTTTGTGCCCTTGGTTGTTCTGTTGCTGATCGCCGCCGGCCCGGTCGCCGCGGCTGGCCCCGACCTGCCGCCGCCTCCCGCCGACGGGCGGGAGCGGCTGGTGTCTGTGGTGCCGGCGGATGCCGCCGCCGATCTCGACCGTCTGTTCGCCACCCTTGCCGCCGCCCGCAGCCGCGCCGAGGCGGCCGGCATCGAGGCCGACATCCGTCGCCGCTGGGCGGCGAGCGGCAGCGCCACGGCCGATCTCCTGCTGTCCTGGACGGCAAAGGCGGTGGCGGCCGGCAACGCCGCCGGCGCGCTCGACATCCTCGACGAGCTGACGGTGCGACTGCCGGCCTTTGCCGAAGCCTACTATCGGCGCGGCACGCTGCATCTGCTGGCCGGCCGTCTGTCGCCGGCCATCGGCGATTTCCAGACCGTGCTGCGCATCGAGCCGCGCCATTTCCTGGCGATGAAGGAGCTTGCCTCGGTGCTGGAGGATCTCGACCAGCACGAACGGGCGCTGGCGGTGCTTCGGCGTCTTCAGGCGGTCGACCCGCATTTCGACGGCCTCGACGACGCCATCGAGGCGATCGTCGCCGGCAGCCATGGCCGGGACATCTGACAAAAGAAAAGGGCCGGATCGCTCCGGCCCTTTCTTCCCAGGCTGATTGCGCGTTCAGATTCCCGACTTGCCGTCGGCGCCGATGGTGGCGATGCGCAGGAGGTTGGTGACGCCGGCCGAGCCGAAGGGCACGCCGGCGGTAATGATGATGCGGTCGCCGGGGGCGGCAAAGCCTTCTTCGGCCGAGATGCGGCTCGCCCGCTGCACCAGGTCGTTGAGCGAGCGGGCGTCGTCGGTCACCACCGAGTGGATGCCCCAGACCAGCGCCAGGCGGCGGGCCATCGAGCGGTTGGGCGACAGCGCGAGAATCGGCGTCGACGGCCGCTCGCGGGCGGCGCGGAGGCCGGTGGCGCCGGAGGCGGTGAAGCAGACCAGGGCGGCGATGCCCAGCGTCTCGGCGATCTGGCGGGCCGAGGCGGAGATGGCGTCGGCCGGCGTCGCGTCCGGCTCGCCGCGCTGGCCGGCCAGGATCGAGTGGAAGTGCTCGGAGCTTTCCACTTCCTCGGCGACGTGGCTCATGGTCTGCACCGCCTCGACCGGATAGGCGCCGGCCGCCGACTCGGCCGACAGCATGACGGCGTCGGCGCCCTCGAACACGGCGTTGGCGATGTCGGACACCTCGGCGCGGGTCGGCACCGGCGACTGGATCATCGATTCCAGCATCTGGGTGGCGACCACCACCGGCTTGCCGGCCTTGCGCGTGGTGCGGGTGATGCTCTTCTGCACGCTCGGCACCTGCTCGAGCGGCAGCTCGACGCCGAGATCGCCGCGCGCCACCATGATGGCGTCGGAGAGTTCGAGGATCTCGTTGAAGCGCTTGACGGCCTGCGGCTTCTCGATCTTGGCCATGACGCCGCACTTGCCGTCGACGATCTCGTGCACCTCCATCAGGTCCTCCGGCTGCTGCACGAAGGAGAGGGCGATCCAGTCGACGTCGGCGTCGAGGGCGGCGGTGAGGTCGGCGCGGTCCTTCTCGGTCAGCGCCCCGGAGGTGAGGATGGTGTCGGGCAGGCTGACGCCCTTGCGGTCGGAGATCTTGCCGCCGACCTCCACCTCGGCGACCGCCACCTTGCGGTCGTTCTCGACGATGCGCAGCCTGAGGCGGCCGTCGTCGATCAGCAGGCGGTGGCCGGGTTCCAGCGCGTCGATGATTTCCGGATGCGGCAGCGTGACGCCGGTGACGTCGCCGTCGACCTTGTCGCGATGGAAGGCGAACTTGGAGCCGATCTCCAGGAACACCGGACCATTGGCGAAGGTGCCGACGCGCAGCTTGGGGCCTTGCAGGTCGGCGAGGATGCCGATCGGCCGGCCGGCCTCGGCCTCGACCTCGCGGATGGTCGACACGTAGTAGCGCAGCTTCTCGTGATTGGTGTGGCTCATGTTGATGCGGAAGCAGTCCGCACCCGCCTGGTGGAGCCGAGCGATCATGTCCTTGTCGGAGGAGGAGGGGCCTAGGGTTGCAAGTATCTTGACCTTGCGGTTTCGTCTCATTTCGCCCCGTTTCCTTTTTGGGTCGGCTGGTAGAGGTGTACGGTCCAGCTGCGTTGCTCGGCGGTGTCGACCTCGAAGAAGCCCGTCCGCTCGTAGCCGCGGGCGACACAGTTCTCGACGCCGCTGATGGTGAACATCTTGCGTCTCGTGCACATGTACGCCTTGCCGCCCCATTCGCCGCCGTGCTGACTGTCGACGGCGTAGAGGTAGTAATAGCGGGAGCCGAGCGCGCCGGAGAGCAGCGTTCCGCATTTCGATCCGCCGATGTTCCACCAGCCCTCGGAACGCCAGCCGTCCTCGGCCTTGTAGCCGATCGCCACGGAGATGGTGCCGTCGGTCTTGTTGCAGAGCCTGAGATCGGCCTTCGCCGGCGTCGCGGCAGCGAGGAGGAGAAGCGACAGGGCCGCGGCCGTAACCGCCGGACGTGTCCGTCGTGCCGGTCCCTTCCGTGCCGCCATCGGTGTACCGTCAGCCAACGATCCTGGTCCGGTGCTCATCGGAGAATGCCCCGCCTTATCGCGTGACCTACGGCAAAATGTCAACGTATAATTACGGAAAGGCCCGCGCCGATCCGCCGTGTCCACCGCCGTCCAAACATTAGCACGCATCGTCAAGGGCTTACGCTCCAGTCTTTGGTCGTGTCCTGAGACAGCATTCATGATCTCGGCCGGGCGATCCAGATGCCTCCGAGGATCATCAGGCCGCCCAGCCCCTGGCTCCAGCCGATCGCCTCGCCGAACACCAGGAAGGCGAGCAGGGCGGCGGCGATCACCTCCATGAAGATGACCAGCGAGGAGAAGGCGGCGGAAAGATAGCCGAGGGCGAAGGCGAGCAGGCCCTGGCCGCCGATGTGGCTGACATAGGCGAGGGCGGCGAGCGTCGCCGCGCCGGCCAGCGAGGAGGGCAAGAGCTTCGGCTCGAAGGCGAGGGCGACGACGAACAGGCAGAGGGCGGTCACCGTGGTGGCGCCGAAGGTGACGGTGCCGGTGGTGTGCTCGCGGCGGGCGGCGCGCACGGCGAGGAAATAGGTGCCGAAGCCGAAGGAGGTGCCGATGCCGTAGAGGTCGCCGATCAGCTTGCTTTCATCGAGCGTGTAGGAGCCGCCGAGCAGCACGGCGCCACCGAGGATGCAGACCACGACGCCCGCCGCCTCGCGGCGGCCGACCTTCTCGCCGATGAACAAGCCGGAGAACAGCAGCACCCAGATCGGCGCCATCGACGACAGGAAGGTGGCGTTGGCGATCGACGTATGCAGGATCGACAGGTGCCAGAAGAACAGGTCGATCGAGAAGAAGACGCCGGCCAGCCAGATGGCCCTGGAGCGGAAGGCGGAGGCAAGCGCCCGGCCGCCGCCCTCGCTCATCGCCCACAGCGCCAGCACCGGCACGGCCAGCGCGACGCGCCAGAAGGCGCTGGCGAACGGACCGACGTCGGCGAGGCGGACGAACACCGGCGACACGCCCATGGCAACGGCGCCGAGGCAGAGGGCGAGGAAGGCTACGACCTCGGCGGGGCGGGCGGCGAGCGGCGGCGATTTGGCAAGCGACATGAACGGACCTGAAGGGAGGCGGCTTGCCGACCGCGGCGGATGTGCAACGGTCGGCCGGCCGGCGTCGTCAATGGACGGATCTCGACTTTATCCGACCGATAGCAGCATTTAGGATCGTCCGCCATGCAGGACCCCACCAACGACGCCCCCTTCGCTTTTCTTGCCGGCAACGAGGCCGGCGGCCTGCTGATCCTCGGCGACCACGCCTCCAACCGGGTGCCGCCGCCCTATGGCGACCTCGGCCTGCCGGCCGCCGAGCTGGAACGGCACATCGCCTACGACATCGGCGTGGAGACGCTGGTGCGGCGCCTCGCCGCGCTGACCGGCGCGCCGGCGTTGGTGACGCGTTTCTCGCGCCTCCTCATCGATGCCAATCGCGGCGAGGATGACCCGACGCTGGTGATGCGCCTCTCCGACGGGGCGATCGTGCCGGGCAACGCCGGTGTCGACGCGGCCGAGCGGCAGCGGCGCATCGAGCGCTTCCACCGCCCCTATCACGCGGCGATCGCCGGCCTCATCGACAGGATGATCGCGACCGGCACGCTGCCGGCCATCCTCTCCGTCCACTCCTTCACGCCGGCCTGGAAGGGCGTGTCCCGCCCTTGGGACATGGCGATCCTCTGGGACAGCGACGACCGGCTGGTCAGGCCGGCGCTCGCCGCCTTCCGGGCGCGCGGCCTGACGGTCGGCGACAACGAGCCCTATGACGGGGCGCTCCGCAACGACACGCTCTATCGTCACGCCACGGCGCGCGGCCTGCCGCATCTGCTCATCGAGGTGCGGCAGGACCATATCGCCGAGGCGGCCGGCGCCGAGCGCTGGGCCGAGACGATCGCCGAGGTGGTGATGCCGCTTCTGACGCGGCCGGAGATGCGGCAGGCCGCCTTCTTCGGCTCGCGGGCCGGCGGGCTGGATCGTGCTAAAAACGGTTGACGGCCCCGCCAACTTCGGACTTCATGCCGGCCTCACGGGCGGCGACCCCGCCCGGACCGCATCGTAAGCACTGGCAGGACAGGTATCCCATGAGCATGGAAACGGCGGAATCGCAGGGCGGCGTCGCGGCGGGCGAACTCCGGCAGTTCATCGAGCGCGTCGAGCGGCTCGAGGAGGAGAAGGCGGCGCTGCAAGACGACATCAAGGACGTGATGGCCGAGCTGAAGGGCCGCGGCTACGACGTCAAGGCGGTCAGGGCGATCCTCAAGCTCAGGAAGCAGGACCCCGACGAGCGGCAGGAGGCGGAAGCCATCCTCGAACTCTACATGAACGCCCTGGGCATGGTGTGACAAGCGCCCCGGCCGAAGGCGGCAACCGGCGCCTTGCCTGTGGCGGACGCTTGACGTCCGCCGCGCTCCCCCTTCGGCCCGATATCCTCCATCTGCCGCGGGGGTGGTAAGTCTCTCGACCCCATAAATCTCGCGAGCGACCCGCGACGGCCGGTCATGCCGCACCAAAGGCGGCGCTGGCCGGATACCGGTGACGGTCGGCCGAGGGGATGCGCAGCCTCGGACGCCCTGCCGCAAGGCGGCCTGACCGTGCTCTGCCTCTTCTCTGCGCTTGACAGCGTGGTGGGCCGGACCTAGTCTTCTGTATCGTTTCAAAGAAGGCGTCGCGCCGTCGGTCGATGACCGGTGGCGGTGGGCGCCTTCTTCATGTGGATCCCATGACCGCCCCTTCCCGTTCCGCGTCCGCCCCGACGCCGCTCAGCCGCGACCGGGTGACCTGGGTCGCCTATCTGGCGCTCGCCCAGTTCACCTTCTTCCTGAATATTCAGGGCAACATCATTCCCTTCCTCAAGGACGAGTTCGACCTCAGCTACCGGCTGGTGACGCTGCATCCGGCGGCGGTGGCGGCCGGGCTGATCGTCTGCGGTCTGTTCGGTGAGCGGCTGACCCGCCGGTATGGCCGCCGCTGGTCGGTGGCGGCCGGCCTCGTCGGCCTGATCGCCGGAGCGCTGCTGATCGTCGTGGCGCCGCACCCGGCGGTCAGCATCTTCGGCTGTTTCCTGATGGGCGCGGTCGGTTGTCTGGTGCTGATCGTCGTGCCCAATCTGCTCGCCGAATGGCATGGCGCCAACCGCTCGGTGGCGATCGGCGAGGCCAACGGCATCTCCTACGTCGCCTCGCTGATGGCGGCCATGGCCGTCGGGCTGTTCGTCGCCGTCGGCCTCGGCTGGCGGTCGGCGCTGCTCCTCGGGGTGATCCTCGCCGGCCTGCTGCTCGTCTTCCTGCGCGGCACGCCGCTGCCGGCGGCACCCAGGCCGGCGCCGGTGGCTCAGGAAGGTCAACGCGGCGGCCGCTTGCCGGCCGCCTACTGGCTTTACTGGCTGACCATCATGGCCTTCGTCGGCGTCGAGCAGTCGGTGCTGGTGTGGGCGACGGAGTTCCTGGCCCGCGTCAAGGGCGTGCCGGTGGCCTCGGCGGCGATCGCCGCCGGCGCCTTCTCGGTCGGCATGCTGGTCGGCCGCCTGTCGTCGGCGATGGTGCTGCAACGGGTGACGGCGGCGCGGGCGCTCTACCTGTCGGCGCTCCTGACGGTGCCGGCCTTCTTCCTGTTCTGGAGCGCTCCCGGCCTGACGATCGCGGTGATCGGGCTGTTCGCCCTCGGCCTCGGCTGCGCGCTGCAATATCCGCTGACGCTGACCAAGGCGATCGTCACCGCCGGCCCGTTCGGCGAACTGGCGACGGCGCGCGGCTCGCTGGCCAGCGGCCTCGCCATCCTGATCGTCCCCTGGGCGATCGGTGCGCTCGCCGACCAGACCGGCCTCGCCGCCGCCATGGCGGCGCTGCCGATCCTGATCGTCGTTGCCGTCGGCTGCCTGTTTGTCGGCGAGCGGCTGGTCCGTTCCTGATCGCTCAACGGAGACCGAGCGCCGCCTTCATCTCGGGGTCGAGGGCGAGCGTCGACGCGTCGCCGACCACCGCGAAGGCCTGGCCGGGTGCGGTCAGACCGGCGGTGAAAACCGCCCAGGCAAAGCCGGCCGCCTCGGCGGCGGTCCGCGTCGTGTCGATCAGCGCGAGGCGGGCGGCCGGATCGGCGCCCTCGCGGTAGACGCCGAATTCGCCGAGCAGGATCCGTCCGGCCGGAATGCCGTTCCTCGCCGCCCAGTCGCCGACCCGCCGGAAGTCGGCGGCGACGGTCTCCGGGCCGGCGCCCGAGGCGCGATAGGCGTCGAGCGCCTTGCCGACGCCGGCGTCCAGCGCCTTGCGCCGCTTGTTGTCCGTGACATCCCCGGCGATGCGCTGCCGGGCGTCGCGCAGCAGCCGCTGTCCCTTGGCGTCGTCGAGGCGGGCGGCCGGGTAGGGGAGGCCGGTGAGGTAGCGCGAGGGATCGTCGATCCACGGCCGGCCGGCGTGGCTGACCGCCATCGGCTCGTAATAGTGGAAGGTCCAGACGATGTTGGGGTCGTCGGCGAAGGGTGCAGGATCCAGGCGTTCGAGGCCGGCGATGCCGCCCGAGCGGCTGCCGGTCAGCACCAGCGTCAGATCAGGCGCCGCGGCGCGGGCGGCGGCCCGGAGTGCGGCAAGCTGGTCCGGCCAGCGGTCGGTCAGGGCGAGATAGGAGTTCCAGTCCTGGTCGGGTTCGTTGATCGGTTCGAGCAGCGTCAGGTCGAGCGGCAGGCCGGCGAGGCGGCCGGCGACGCGGGTCACCAGCGCGAGATAGCGCTCCCAGAGCGCCGGCGCGTGGCCGCCGGTGCCGATGACGTCTTCGAGGCCGCCGGGCCGCTCCTCGTCGGCCGGCAGCAGGTGCAGGTCGACGATCACCGCGAAACCGGCCGTTTGCAGGCGCCGCGTCGCCGAGACGGCGCCGTCGATCAGCGGCCCGGCGCCGTCGTCGCCGGCCCACAGCATGGCGGCGGCGTCGAGGTTCAGGCGGACGAAGTCGAAGCCCTCGGCCTTCAGGCGTGCAAGCTGCCGGTCGTCGACGCGGGAGCGCCAGTCGGGAAAGTTCGCCCGGTCGAAATCCGGGGCGAGGAAAGCGTCGCGGCCGATCCAGGTCTGCCAGACCTCGAAGTTGATGCCGCGCTTCAGCACCGGCGCCGCAGCGGCAGCGGCAGCGCCGGCGACGGCGACAAGGCAGAGCATGGCAAGGCCAAGGATGCGATGAAGGCGAAGCATGGACGGTTTCCTCCGGGGCGGCGGCCGATCATGCCGGGGCGCCGCCGCCGGCGCAACGGCATGGGTGGTCTGCCGTGTTGCTCTTCCGTCCGGCGCTCCATCGTGCGAGAAGTCGGCCAACCTCATCATCCCCCGGACAGGTTAGCTCCGTCCGGCAGACCGGTGGACGCACCATGTTCCTCACCCTGGTTGATTTCTTCGGCTGCTTCGCCTTTGCCCTGAGCGGCGGCACGCGCGCCGTGGAGCGGCGGCTCGATCCGTTCGGCGTCATGTTCCTGGCCTTCATCGCCGCCACCTTCGGCGGCATCATCCGCGACGTGATCATCGGCTCCGTGCCGCCGGTGGCCTTCGATACCTGGCACTATTTCGCCATTTCCTGCGCCGCCGGCCTCGCCTGCATCTTCGCCAACGGCCTGATCGCCAAGGTGGCGGCACCGGTGGCGGTGTTCGACGCGCTGGGGCTCGGGCTCTACGTGGTGGTCGGCACGCGCAAGGCGATGGACGCCGGCCTGTCGCCGCTGATGGCGGCGGTGCTCGGCATGGTCAACGCCATCGGCGGCGGCATCGGCCGCGACATCCTGGCGGCGCAGACGCCGATGGTGCTGCACAAGGAGATCTACGCGCTGGCGGCGCTGCTCGGCGCGCTGGTAGTGGCGTATGGCGACTATTACCTGCTGCCGAGCGTGCTGGTGGCGATCGCCGGCAGCGCTGTGGCCATCCTGCTGCGCCTTGCCGCCATGCGCTGGGACTGGAACTTGCCGCCCGTCGCGCCGAAGTGAGGCGGCCGCCGTCCCCAGCCGTCCTCGGCAAGCAGCGGGTCGATCTCCGCCGCCTCCTCCGAGACGTGCAGCAGGACGAGTTCGGCCGCCGAGGCGCAGTAGAAAAGAAGGTAACGGCCCTGGGCAGCGTGGCGGACCTCGTCGAGGTCGCAGGGAGGCTTGGCGGCTGCGCCCTTGAGCCGCCGGATGATCAGGGCGAACCCGGCCTCCAACTCGTCGATGAAGGCGAGCGCGGCGGCCGGCGAGGCTCCGGCCAGCCGCCCGGCGATCCGCCAGATGTCGCCGCATCCTTCCTCGGTAACCAGCAGCCTCATTCCTTCGGGTCCCGCAGCATCCTCGCGTAGTGCGTCCGGGCGGCGCCGAGCACCTCATCGGCGCTGCGCAGGCGGCCGCGCGCCTTTTCATCCAGGCTGCGGGAGAGCGCCGCGTCGAGCATCGCCAGACGCTTCTCGCGCTCGTCGATGAGGCGGATGCCCTCGCGTAGGATCTCGCTCTTGGAGTTGTAGCGGCCGCTCTTGACCAGCCGATCGACCACCTTCTCGAGATTTCCCAGTTCGACGCTGTGCGCCATGACGTTCTCCCACGGATATGTCGTTGTCAGGCCCGGCGCGGGGGCGCGCGCCGCCTGTCCTCAGCCGGCCCGGAAGCCGGAGAGGAAGGTGTCGAGTTCGCGCCGCAGCGTGTCGGACTGGCGGGCGAGATCGTTGGCCGAGGCGAGCACCTGCGAGGCGGCGCTCGACGATTCGGAGGCGGCCTGGGTGATGCCGACGATGTTCTGCGATACCTGGTGGGTGCCGATCGACGCCTGGTTGACGTTGCGGGCAATCTCGCCGGTCGCGGCGCCCTGCTGGTCGACGGCCGAGGCGATCGAGGTGGCGATGCGGTTCAGATGCTCGATCACGCCGGTGATGCCGACGATCGCCTCGGCCGACGAGCGCGTCGACGACTGGATCTCGCCGATCTGGCTGGAGATCTGCGACGTGGCGCGCGACGTCTGGTCGGCGAGCTGCTTCACTTCCGCCGCGACCACCGCGAAGCCCTTGCCGGCCTCGCCGGCCCGCGCCGCCTCGATGGTGGCGTTGAGGGCGAGGAGGTTGGTCTGGGCGGCGATGCTGTCGATGAGGTCGACCACCTCGCCGATGCGGTTGGCGCTGTCGGCCAACTCGCGCACCCGCGCCGCCGTGGTCTGGGCGTCCGTGGTGGCGCGGGAGGCGACCTCGGTGCTCTCGTCGGCCTGCCGCTTGATCTCGGCGATCGAGGTGGCAAGCTCCTCGGCGGCGGCGGCCACCGTCTCGACGTTGGTGGAGGCTTCCTCGGCGGCGCTGGCCACGGTGATCGACTGGTTGGACACCTCCTCGGCGGCGGCCGACATCGACTGGGCCGCCGACTGCAGCTGCGTCGAGGCGCCGACCACGGTTTCGACCACGCCGCCGACTGCCGTCTCGAAGGCGTCGGCCATGCCCTGCATCTCGGCATGGCGGCGCGCCTCGGCTTCGGCCTTGGCGCGCTCCTGCTCG
Organism: Pleomorphomonas koreensis DSM 23070; assembly: GCF_000425185.1. Lineage (GTDB taxonomy): Bacteria > Pseudomonadota > Alphaproteobacteria > Rhizobiales > Pleomorphomonadaceae > Pleomorphomonas > Pleomorphomonas koreensis. The sequence continues at coordinate 41,631 of NZ_AULH01000015.1, read as the reverse complement.
GCGCGCATGCGGAGGTTCTCCCCGAGGCTCTCCTTGAACACGTTGAGCGTCGCCGCCATGGTGCCGACCTCGTCGCTGCGGCCGAGGCCGGGCACGGCAACCGTCAGGTCGCCCTCGGAAATCCGCTGCATGGCGCGGGTGATCGAGACGATCGGCCGGGAGAGGCCGCGGCCGATCAGTGCGGCCAGCACGAGGCCGAGCAGCAGGCCGCCGCCGGCGAAGCCCCAGAGCCGGGTCGTGGTGGCGGCCTGCGACGCTTCGGCGCCTTCGCGTAGCGTCTTCTCGGCGGCATGGGCGGCCGACTGGAAGGCGGCGAACTCGTCGGCGATCTTGCCGACGGAGACGCGCATCCTCACCGCCTGCTCCTCGATGCCGCGGATGAGGGCGAGGCTGTCCGTGAAGACCTGGACATAGTGCCGGGCGTTGTCGCGGATCGCGCCGAGCCTGGCGCTGAGGGACGGGGAGGTGGCGATGGCCTCGCCCAGCGCCGCGTCGGCGTCGTGGAAGGCGGCGAGCGCGTTCTTCTCGGCGTCGGCCATGGTTCCGGCGGTCGCCCTGGCGGCGAAGATGCGGCCGGAGAGAATCAGGCGCAGCGCCTTGTCGGTGGCGGTTGCCGCCGCCGTTCCCTGTCCGGCTTCGGCCAGCACCGCCTCGAGATCACCGCCGAGCGCGGCGCCGAGCGGTTCGAGCTGCTCGTCGTTGAGGCGTTTCACCTCGGCGCGAGTCTTGATGAGGTCGGCAAGCAGGCCGTCATAGGTCTCGAACGCCGCCTGCATGGCCTTCAGATGTTCGAGTTCCTCGGCGTCGCTGGTCGCCTTCAGGCCGTCGGCGAGGGCGGCGCGCATGGTGGCGGCCCGTTCGGCGGCGGCGGCCTCGGTGTCGGCCAGCGTGGTGTAGATGACCTCGCGCGCCGCCCGCCGGTATTCGAGGAAGGCGGCCTCGACTGCGTTGGCCTTGTCCATGGTGTCGATCTGCGTGAAGAGCGCCCGCACGGTGCCGCCGGTGCTCGACAGGCTGCTGAGCGACAGGCCGGCGGTGATGGCGAGGATGAGCAGGATGGCGGCAAAGCCCAGCCCGATGCGGACAGAGATGTTCATGGAACGCCGGAGGCCGGCGGCCTGGAGTTGCGTTGTCATGTTCGTTGCTTCCTAAGATCGGCCCTGCCCAAGTCTTTCGCCATACAGAAAATGTAAGGTTCTTCTGATTCGTCTTGCCTGGGTCTCATTCAAATTTGCTTGATGATAGTTAATAACATGTTAACTCAAAATAACATTCCGATATCTTTATGAATTAATCATTTCCGTAAACGAAGTATTTCTTGATATTAACCGATATTTATGAGTTTAGAATATGGAAATACTTTATACTGAGAAGATATCCGTCTGCTTGCGGCCCATTCATCCGAGATCCCGCCGGAATATTTTCATAGTTAAATGTTAACTGGATTTTCATCCGGGATTCGCTGAAACTATCATGGTAAGTTCTTCTATTGGTAATAGTCTGCATCAGATTGTCATTTTTATATACGTTCACGCCCTTGCCACAGGAGGCGTTGCCGCGGCGGGGCGGGTCTGGAGAGATTGCTTCGGCGGTCGTCGAGGGTAGGGTCGGTGCCCGCCGAGGGGCGCTCCGCCGGTCGGGATCGAGGGCAGGAAGGGCGTTGTGGCCGATCCGTGGTTTGCCGATACCGCCGGAGATCCGGCATCGCCGGAAAGGCAAAGGGCCCGGCGATTGCTCGCCAGGCCCTTTTCAGGAATGGTGGGCGTGACAGGGATCGAACCTGTGACCCCTACGATGTCAACGTAGTGCTCTCCCGCTGAGCTACACGCCCGGTTTTCCTTGCGGGGCCGCCTCATCGGCGGCGTGGGCGGGGATATAGCGTCCTTTCCCGCCCCGTGCAAGGGGTTCGGAGCGCTTTTCCGAATTCCCCTTCAAGTCCTTGGCTGGAAACCTGTTTCCATGCCGAAGCCGCCGGTCGTTCAGGCGGCGGCCAGCATCTTCTCCACCTCGCGCACGAGGTCCTTGAGGTGGAAGGGCTTGGACAGCACCTTGGCGTCCTTGGGCGCCTGGCTGTCGGGATTGAGGGCGACGGCGGCGAAGCCGGTGATGAACATGATCTTCAGGTCGGGGTCGAGTTCGGTCGCCCGGCGGGCCAGTTCGATGCCGTCCATCTCCGGCATGACGATGTCGGTGAGCAGCAGCGTGAACGGCTCCTCGCGCAGCCGCTCGTAGGCGCTCCGGCCGTTGTCGTAGGAGACGACATCGTAACCGGCGTTGGCGAGCGCCTTGGCGAGGAAGCGGCGCATGTCGTTGTCGTCTTCGGCCAGGAGAATACGGTTCATTTGCTGTTCCGGTCAGAAGGGGCGGCAACGGCCGCGCGGATGTCCATTGATCTCGATAAGAGGCCCATCACGGTAAATTTGCCGTAAGCGCGACGGCGTTCCGGGCCCTTTTCCCCTGTTTAGAACTTTTTGCCGGGGCGTTCAAACCCCGTAGTCGAGCGAATTTGACATCGGGCCGGCCGGTCCGCCAGCGGAGGTTTCTAGGCCACCTTGACAATGGACAGGGGCGGCAAAACAGGGCAGGCTGCAGAATCAGGAGTGCCGAAGCCCTGTTTTTGGCCCGCCGGCGGGCCGGTCGCGGCCCCGATTGGGCCCCTGACGGACTGGAGAAGGATGCGCGTCGTCACCGATTTCCGCTCGGAACCGCCCTTCGAGATCATTGCGCCGCCGGAGCAGACGCATCCCCTGGTGTTCAACTCGCCGCATTCCGGCGCCGCCTATCCCGAGGACTTCCTCGCCGCCAGCCGCCTCGACAGCCGCCGCATCCGCCTCTCCGAGGACGCGCATGTGGACAAGTTGTTCATGCACGCGGTGACGGTCGGGGCGCCGCTCCTCAGGGCGAATTTCCCGCGCGCCTTTCTCGACGTCAACCGCGAGCCTTACGAGCTGGATCCGCGCATGTTCGAGGGGCGGCTGCCGCCGTTTGCCAATGTCCGCTCCATCCGGGTGGCCGGCGGACTCGGCACGGTGCCGCGCATCATCTCCGACAGCGAGGAGATTTACGCCGGGCCGCTGTCGGTGGAGGTGGCGCTCGACCGCATCGAGACGCTCTACAAGCCCTATCACGCGGCGCTGACCCGCCTGCTCGCCCAGACACACGTGCGCTTTGGCCGCGCCGTGCTGATCGACTGCCACTCGATGCCGTCGTCGGCGCGGGGGCAGGACGGCCGCGGACGGGCGGACTTCGTGCTTGGCGACCGCCACGGCACCTCGGCGGCGCGGGCGCTGATCGACCACGCCGCCAATGCGCTGACGGCGCTCGGCTACAAGGTGGCGATCAACCGGCCCTATGCCGGCGGCTTCATCACCGAGCATTACGGCCGGCCGGCCAAGGGGCTGCACGCCATGCAGATCGAGGTCAACCGGGCGCTCTACATGGACGAGCGGACGCTGGAGCCGCATTCCGGCTTCGTCCGCCTCGCCGCCGAGTTGGGCGGCTTCATCGACGGCCTGACGCGGCTGCCGATCGAGCTGGTCTGCCCGTCGCCCGGCCGCTTCGCGGCGGAGTGAGCGGCAGGACTTGAAACGTTTTCAGAAATAGCTGCCGCCGGTGCCGTCCGGCCATCGGTCGTCTCCGAAAAGAAAAGGGGCCGTCGCGAATGCGGCGGCCCAAGTCTTAGGGAGGAAACGCCCAAGGAGGGCGGACAGCGCGGAAGCCGCGCTGTACCTCTCTAAAATGCCTACTTTCGTCGTATTGGTCAACCCTGCGCGGTAGCAGATTCGCCCAATTTCGCGTCATGATGGGAGATGACGGCGCCGATGCAAGTGGCCGTCGCGGAAAGAAGATTTGCTTTTCTTTGAATCCAAAAATAAAAACAATGGGATGAACTGCCGCTCACGGTGGGATCGTAACGTTGCGTCCTGCCCCGCGGCCTGTCGGGAACATATCAGCCATGCAGATCACAGCCATCTCAAAATCGTTTTTCGACCGGCTGGCCGATGCCGCGGCGGCGGCGGTCATGCCGCATTTCCGCACCGAACTGGCTGTGGAAAACAAGCTGCAGGACGCCTTCGATCCGGTGACGGTGGCCGACCGGGCCGGCGAGGCGGCGATGCGGGCGCTGATCGAGGCGACCTATCCCGACCACGGCATCCTCGGCGAGGAGCTGGGCACGACCGGGCTTAACCGCCAGCATGTCTGGGTGCTCGATCCGGTCGACGGCACGCGCTCGTTCATCGCCGGCATTCCCCTCTGGGGCACGCTGATCGGCCTCCGCCGGGACGGCCGGCCGGTGCAGGGCATGATGGCGCAACCGTTTACCGGCGAACGCTTCTACGGCGACGGCGCCGCGGCGGTCTACAGCGGGCCGGGCGGCGAGCGGCCGCTCAGGACGCGCCGCTGCGCCGACCTGTCGGCGGCGACGCTGTTCACCACCTCGCTCAGGCCATTCTCCGATTCCGAGCGGGCGGCCTACCTGTCGGTCGAGCAGCGGGCGCGGCTCGTCCGCTACAGCGCCGATTGCTACGCCTACTGCATGGTGGCGGCGGGACAGGCCGACGTGGTCGTCGAGGCCGGCCTGCAACCCTACGACATCACGGCGTTGATCCCGGTGATCGAGGGTGCCGGCGGCGTGGTCACCAGCTGGACCGGCGGCAGCGCCGCCAACGGCGGCCAGGTGGTGGCGAGCGGCGACCCTCGCCTTCACGACGAGGTGCTGAAGCAGCTAGCGCTCGGGGCGTCGGAAACCCCGGAGATGTCCGGCTTCATTCCGACGAGCCGGGGATGAAGGCGTCGAAGGCCGCCCAGAACTGGGCGGCGTAGACCTCGCGCTCCATCATCACCTCGTGGCGGGCGCCGTGGATCAGCACGTAGGCCGGGTTGCGCAGGCGTCGGGCCATGGTCTCGATGGCAAGGCGGCTCACCACCGTGTCGGCGCCCGAGTTGACCAGCATCACCGGCGCCGGCACGGCCTCGGCGAGGCCGGGCGCGGCGAGGCGATCGAACATGCGCGTGGCCGCCGCCACCCAGCCGAGCGTCGGCGCGGCCAGCCGGCAGACCGGGCGGGCGGCGGAAATCGCCTCGTTGATCCGGTAGCGCTCGGGGTCCGAGGTCAGCGGGTTGCGCTCGAAGGTTCTCGCCGAGGCCGTCCGCCGGCGCTGGCCGGGGATATAGCGGCCGCCGGCGCCGCAATAGACGGCAAGGCGCAGGCAGAACCGGCGGAAGCCCGGCGCGGCGGCCGGCTGCGGCAGGCCGAGCATCGGCGCCGTCAGCACCAGCCGCTCGAAGGTCGGGGCAAGGAAACGGCCGGCCGACAGCAGGATGCCGCCGCCCATCGAGTGCCCCAGCGCGAAATAGGGGGGAGGGCAGTCGGGCAGCACCACCTTGCGGCGAAAGGCTTCGATGTCGCGCAGATAGTGGCGGAAGGAGCGGACGTGGCCCTTCAGCGGGTCATCCGCGAGGCGGCTCGATCCGCCCTGGCCGCGCCATTCGAGGATGGCCACGGCGAAGCCGCGCTGCCTCAGACGCTCGACGACGTGGAAATACTTCTCGATGGTCTCCGACCAGCCGGGGAACAGGCAGACGGTGCCGCGCGCCGCGCCGGGCGGCGCCGGCCAGCGGGCGGTGCGCAGGCGGATGCCGTCGGATGTGGAGATCATCTCCAGCCGGCAGCCGGCCGGGATCGGGTTGTTGGCGAGGTCGACGAGGTCCATGGGCGTCTTCTCTAGCACGCCGGCCGCCGGCGGCGCCATCGCCGCAAGGCGGAGAAAGACGCGACTTGCCGGCCTCTTGAAAAGCCGTCCGCCCGCCCTAAATCCATGGTCACGGACGCCCCGACGGGGTCCGTGGCCGCCGGGTGTTCCGCCTTGCCAAGGGGAACAGAAGACCGGCCGGCCAACCCAAGACTGTCGCTCAACCGGAGGACATCATGCGTAATTTCGACCTTTCCCCGCTCTATCGCTCGACCATCGGCTTCGATCGCCTGTTCTCGCTGCTCGACCAGGTGTCGACCAGCGACGCGTCGGCCCAGTCCTATCCGCCCTACAACATCGAGCGCACCGGCGAGAACGCCTACCGCATCACCATCGCCGTCGCCGGCTTCTCCGAAGACGAGCTGACGATCGAGGCCCGCGAGGCGACGCTGACGGTGAAGGGCGAGAAGAAGCCCGAAGCCGAGGATAGCGGCCGCGAGGTGCTCTATCGCGGCATTGCCGCCCGCGCCTTCGAGCGGCGCTTCCAGCTTGCCGACCATGTCGAGGTGAAGGGCGCCTCGCTGGAGCACGGCCTCCTGCACGTCGATCTCGTGCGCGACATCCCCGAGAGCAAGCGGTCGCGCACCATCCCGATCGGCAAGGGCGAGGCCGCGCCGCAGATCGAGGCGACGCTCAACTGATCGGCTGAGGCCATCAAATGACGAAGGGCGTCCCGAAAGGGACGCCCTTTTCGCGTGTCGTTGGTGCCGGGCTTACTTGCCGAGCGCCTTGAGGAAATGGTCGACCTCGTGCGCCGCCGTGGCAAACGACGTGACGAGGCGGACGAGATCCTCGCCGTCGGCCGGCTTCTCGGCATCGGACAGGCCGTCGGGAACCCACTCGTGGAACTGGGCGCCGGCTGCCCTGAGGCGGGCGCTGACCGGCTTCGGCCAGACGGCGAACACCTCGTTGGCCTCCGGCTCCCAGAGGACGCGGGCCGTCGACAGCTGGCTGATGCCGGTGGCAAGGCGCCGCGCCATGGTGTTGGCGTGGCAGGCGTTGTCGAGCCAGTGGCCGTGGTCGAAATAGCCCTGGAACTGGGCGGCGACGAAGCGGCTCTTGGAAAACAGCTGGCCGGCGCGCTTCCTGATATAGCCGAAGTCGTCGGCTTTCTTGCCGTTGAAGAACACCACGGCCTCGGCGCACCAGCAGCCGTTCTTGGTGCCGCCGAAGGACAGCACGTCGACGCCGGCCTTCCAGGTGATGTCGGCCGGCTGGCAGCCAAGCGAGGCAAGGGCGTTGGCGAGGCGGGCGCCGTCCATGTGCACCTTGAGGCCGTAGGCGTGGGCGACGGCGGCCAGCGCCGACACTTCCTCCACCGTATAGACGGTGCCCCATTCGGTCGACTGGCTGAGCGACACGGCGACTGGCCGGCCGTGGTGGACGGCGGCCGGGAAATAGCGGGAGATCGCCGCCTCCAGCGCGTCGGGCGTCAGTTTGCCACGGGCGCCCGGCACGGTGACCAGACGGCCGCCCGACAGGAACTCCGGCGCGCCGGCCTCGTCGCAGGCGATATGCGCGCCCTCGTGGCAGAGCACGATGCCGGACGGCTTCATCACCGAGGCGAGCGACAGCGAGTTGGCGGCCGTGCCGGTGGCGACGAAGAACACGGAGACGTCGTGCTCGAAGACCTCCGAGAACCAGTCGACGGCGACGCGCGTCTGGTCGTCGGCGCCATAGGCCGGGGCAACGCCGTTTCCGGCATTCATAAGGGCGTTGGCCACTTGCGCCGAGGCGCCGGCCCAGTTGTCGCTGGCAAAATACATGGAGCGCAGTTTAGCCTCGTCGAACCCGCGCGACAGCCGCCGAGTTTGCGCACCACCCATGCAGGCCGCTCATGCCGCCGTCAACGGGGGAATTCCATCCGAAATGACGATCCAAAATAATGGGTCAGGATGGTTGACGGGACCGCAAGGTTATGCAAATAACGCATCGCACATTCGGGACCGCGATAGTTTGGCTCCGAGTGGGCGGTTTCGGAGGTTCGGGTCGGCTTTTCGGAGGAAAGGACGGCCGCACATCTTGCCGATTCTATCGTCCGCGGCTGTCCGCTTGCCCTTTCGGGCAGGGGCGGGGAGGCCGGACCGAGGAGAGCGGCGGAAGGGCAGGCTCCGGAATCTCTTGGCGAAACGGCAATCGAAGCTGTCGCCTTGTTCCGCCTTCGCGCGGCACGAGGACGATGGCTGTCGCTGTCGCGCCGTCCGGCCGCCCGCCGGATCGCGCCGCCGAAGCGGACAAGTGATGAATAGCGGCGCTGCTTGCGGGTATACTAAGGCGTTCCCCGAAGCGTGGCCGTCCGGAGAAAGACCACACGGCGGGCCATCCGTCCGCCGCCCATGATGAGGACTTCGCCATGAAGACGCTCGACCAACCGATCCTCGTGCCCGCCGCGCCGAACGCTACCCCGCGCACGACGGCCGATACGATTGCCGACGTCCGGGCGAAAGCCGGGGCGGAGGGCCTCTACAGCGCCGCCCACGAGCACGACGCCTGCGGCGTCGGCTTCGTCGCCGACATCAAGGGCCGCAAGAGCCACCAGACCGTCACCGACGCGCTCTACGTGCTCGAAAACCTCGAGCATCGCGGCGCCGTCGGCGCCGACCCGCTGATGGGCGACGGCGCCGGCATCCTGGTGCAGATCCCCCACCGCTTCTTTTTCGAGGAGTGTCGGGCGCTCGGCTTCGAGCTGCCGGACGCCGGCCGCTACGGCGTCGCCCAGTTCTTCCTGCCGCAGGACGAGGCCGAGTGCCGCCGCGCCATTGAGATCGTCGAGCGGGCGGTGAGGGCCGAGGGTCTTGCCATCCTCGGCTGGCGCAAGGTGCCGGTCGACAACTCCGGCCTCTCCGAGGGCGTCAAGGCCACCGAGCCGGTGCACCGCCAGCTGTTCGTCATGCTGCCGGGCATCTCCGACCAGGAGGTGCTGGAACGCCGCCTTTACACCGCCCGCAAGGTGGTGTCCGGCGAGGTCTACGAAGCCGACTGGAACGGCGCCACCAAGCGCAGCCAGGACGCCTTTTACGTGGTGTCCTTCTCCTCGCGCACCATCGTCTACAAGGGCATGTTCCTCAGCTATCAGGTCAAGCGCTACTATCCGGACCTTTCCGACCCGCGCTTTGAATCGGCGCTGGCGCTCGTCCACCAGCGCTTCTCGACCAACACCTTCCCGTCCTGGAAGCTGGCCCACCCCTACCGCATGGTCGCCCACAACGGCGAGATCAACACCCTGCGCGGCAACGTCAACTGGATGTACGCCCGCCAGGCGACCACCACCTCCACGGCGTTCGGCGAGGACATCGACAAGATCTGGCCGATCTCCTACGAGGGCCAGTCGGACACCGCCTGCTTCGACAACGCGCTGGAGTTCCTCTTGCGCGGCGGCTACTCGCTGCCGCACGCGGTGATGACGCTGATCCCCGAGGCCTGGGCCGGCAACGAGAGCATGGATGCCGAGCGCAAGGCCTTCTACGAGTATCACGCCGCCATCATGGAGCCGTGGGACGGGCCGGCCGCCGTCGCCTTCACCGACGGCCGGCAGATCGGCGCGACGCTCGACCGCAACGGCCTGAGGCCGGCCCGCTATGTCGTCACCGACGACGACCGGGTGATTCTCGCCTCCGAGAGCGGCACGCTGCCGATCCCCGAGGAGAAGATCGTCCAGAAGTGGCGCCTGCAACCCGGCAAGATGCTGCTGATCGACCTCGTCGAGGGCCGCATCATCTCCGACGACGAGATCAAGAAGACGATCTCGACGGCGCAGCCCTATGCCAAGTGGATCGAAGACACCCAGATGGTGCTGGAAGACCTGCCGGCGGTGCGCGCCCGCGTGCCGAAGACGGGCGAGAACCTCCTCGACCTGCAGCAGGCCTTCGGCTACAGCCAGGAAGACCTGAAGGTGCTGATGGCGCCGATGGCCGTCACCGGCCAGGAGGCGATCGGCTCGATGGGCACCGACACGCCGATCTCCGTGCTGTCGTCGAAGTCGAAGCTGCTCTACACCTATTTCAAGCAGAACTTCGCCCAGGTGACCAACCCGCCGATCGACCCGATCCGCGAGGAGCTGGTGATGAGCCTCGTCTCGTTCATCGGCCCGCGCCCGAACCTGTTCGACCGCGGCGACGACGCCCACAAGCGCCTGGAAGTGCGGCAGCCGATCCTCACCAACGAGGACCTGGAAAAGATCCGCTCGATCGAGGCGGTGGAAGATTCCGGCTTCAAGACCATCACCATCGACATCACCTATCCGGCGGCCAACGGCGCCTCCGGCATGCGGCCGGCGCTGGAAGCGATCTGCATCCAGGCCGAGGCGGCGGTGCGCATGTCGGCGGCCGGGCAGGTCTACAACATCATCATCCTCTCCGACCGCATGGTCGGCGGCGAGCGCATCGGCATCCCGGCGCTGCTCGCCACCGCCGCCGTGCACCATCACCTGATCCGCAAGGGCCTCAGGACCCGGGCCGGCCTGGTGGTGGAATCGGGCGAGCCGCGCGAGGTGCATCATTTCGCCTGCCTCGCCGGCTACGGCGCCGAGGCGATCAACCCCTATCTCGCCTTCGACACGCTGATCGCCATGAAGGACAAGCTGCCGCAGGGGCTCGACGAGCACAAGATCGTCTACAGCTACATCAAGTCGATCGGCAAGGGTCTACTGAAGATCATGTCGAAGATGGGCATCTCGACCTATCAGTCCTACTGCGGCGCCCAGATCTTCGACGCCGTCGGCCTGTCGTCGCGCTTCGTGCAGAAGTATTTCTTCGGCACGGCCACCCGCATCGAAGGCGTCGGTCTTGATCAGGTCGCCAAGGAGACGGTGGCCCGCCACGCCCGCGCCTTCGGCGCCGACCCGACGCTCGCCTCCATGCTGGACGTCGGCGGCGAGTATGCCCAGCGGATGCGCGGCGAGGCGCACGTCTGGACGGCGGGCGTCATCGCCGGCCTGCAGCACGCGGTGCGCACCAACTCCTTCGAGCAGTTCCAGAAGGAATTCTCGGAGGCGATCAACGCCCAGAGCGAGCAGGCGATGACCATCCGCGGCCTGTTCCGCATCAAGTCCGCCGAGGAGATCGGCCGGGCGCCGGTGCCGCTCGACGAGGTGGAGCCGGCCAAGGACATCGTCCGGCGCTTCGCCACCGGCGCCATGAGCTACGGCTCGATCAGCCGCGAGGCGCACACCAACCTCGCCATCGCCATGAACCGCATCGGCGGCCGTTCCAACACCGGCGAGGGCGGCGAGGAGGCCGACCGCTTCGTGCCGCTGCCGTCGGGCGACAGCCTGCGGTCGGCGATCAAGCAGGTCGCCTCGGGCCGGTTCGGCGTCACCACCGAATATCTGGTCAACTCCGACCAGATGCAGATCAAGATGGCGCAGGGTGCCAAGCCCGGCGAGGGCGGCCAGTTGCCCGGCCACAAGGTCGACAAGGTGATCGGCAAGGTGCGTCACGCCACGCCCGGCGTGCAGCTCATCTCGCCGCCGCCGCACCACGACATCTACTCGATCGAGGATCTGGCGCAGCTCATCTTCGACCTGAAGAACGTCAACCCGACCGGCGAAGTGTCGGTGAAGCTGGTGTCCGAGGTCGGCGTCGGCACGGTGGCGGCCGGCGTCGCCAAGGCGCGCGCCGACCACATCACCATCTCCGGCTTCGAGGGCGGCACCGGCGCCTCGCCGCTGACCTCCATCAAGCACGCGGGCTCGCCGTGGGAGATCGGCCTCGCCGAGACGCAGCAGACGCTGGTGATCAACGGTCTGCGCTCGCGCGTCGAGTTGCAGGTGGACGGCGGCGTCCGCACCGGCCGCGACGTCATCGTCGGCGCGCTGCTCGGCGCCGACGGCTTCGGCTTCGCCACGGCGCCGCTGATCGCGAGCGGATGCCTGATGATGCGCAAGTGCCATCTCAACACCTGCCCGGTTGGCATCGCCACCCAGGACCCGGTGCTGAGGAAGCGCTTCGTCGGCCAGCCGGAGCACGTCATCAACTACTTCTTCTTCGTCGCCGAGGAAGTCCGGCGCCTTCTGGCGGCGCTCGGCTTCCGCAAGCTCGAAGAGATCACCGGCCGCACCGACATCCTCGACAAGCAGGCCGGCATCGACCACTGGAAGGCCAAGGGCCTCGATTTCTCGCGCCTGTTCTACCTGCCGAAGGCGGACCCGGCCGAGATGCGCCACACCCAGGTGCAGAAGCATCCGATCGACGACATCCTCGACCGGAAGCTGATCGCCGCGGCGGCGCCGGCCCTCGAACGGGGCGAGCCGGTCCGGATCGACAGCGAGGTGATCAACGTCAACCGCTCGGTGGGCGCCATGCTGTCCGGCGAGATCGCCAAGCGCTACGGCCACGCCGGCCTGCCGGACGACACCATCCGCGTCCGGCTCACCGGCACCGCCGGCCAGTCGTTCGGCGCCTGGGGCGCCCGCGGCCTGACGCTCGATCTCGTCGGCGACGGCAACGACTATGTCGGCAAGGGCCTCAGCGGCGCCCGCCTCGTGGTGCGGCCGAACCCCAAGTCGCGGATCGTGCCGGAGAAGTCGATCATCGTCGGCAACACCGTGCTCTACGGCGCCATCGACGGCGAGTGCTACTTCCGCGGCGTGGCCGGCGAGCGCTTCGCGGTGCGCAACTCCGGCGCCATCGCGGTGGTCGAGGGCGTCGGCGACCACGGCTGCGAATACATGACCGGCGGCATCGTCGTGGTGCTCGGCAGCACGGGGCGCAACTTCGCGGCCGGCATGTCCGGCGGCATCGCCTACGTGCTCGACGAGGACGGCAGCTTCAACCGGCGCTGCAACATGGCGATGGTCGAGTTCGAGGAGATGATCGAGGACGAGCTGGCGCTGCCGCTCGGCGAGGGCGGCGTGGTCGACATCCGTGGCGACATGACGCGCCACGACTGCGAACGCCTCAAGGCGCTGATCGAGCGGCACCACGCCTGGACCGGCTCGCCGCGCGCGAGAGCCATCCTCGACGACTGGGCGGCCTGGCGCGGCAAGTTCGTCAAGGTGATGCCGACCGAGTACCGCAAGGCGCTGGAAGCCATCGAGGCGAGCCGCATCGCCGCCGAGTGATCCTCAGGGGACGGCCTCAGGGCCGTCCCGCCCCGACCGACACAAGGAAGGGTCCCGCAAACCCCCGTGCGCGGCGCCAAGGCGCCCGCGGCCGGCGAGGCGGACCCGCAGACAAGACGAGACGGAGTGAAAGATGGGCAAGGCCACCGGCTTTCTCGAATTCGAGCGTCAGGAACTCAAGTACCAGAAGGTGGAGGACCGCGTCCGCCACTACAACGAATTCACCGTGCCGCCCAAGGAAAGCGACATGCAGACCCAGGGCGCCCGCTGCATGGAATGCGGCGTGCCCTACTGCCATCGCGGCTGCCCGGTCAACAACCAGATCCCCGACTGGAACGACCTCGTCTACAACGGCGACTGGGAGGGGGCGGCGCGCAACCTCCACTCGACCAACAACTTCCCCGAATTCACCGGCCGCGTCTGCCCCGCGCCCTGCGAGGCGGCCTGCACGCTGAACCTGTTCGAGGCGCCGGTGACGATCAAGCAGATCGAATACACCATCGCCGAGCGGGCCTGGAAGGACGGCCGGGTGCAGCCGGAGATCGCCAAGGTCAGGACCGGCAAGAAGGTGGCCGTCATCGGCTCCGGACCGGCCGGCCTCGCCGCCGCCCAGCAGCTCGCCCGCGTCGGCCACGAGGTGCACGTCTTCGAGAAGAACGCCAAGGCCGGCGGCCTGCTGCGCTACGGCATCCCCGACTTCAAGCTCGACAAGCACATCGTCGAGCGGCGGGTGCAGCAGATGGTCGCCGAAGGCGTTGTCTTCCACTTCAACGTCAACGTCGGCGTCGACATCAAGGTCGAGGATCTCCGGGAGGATCACGACGCGGTGCTGTTGGCCGGCGGCTCGGAGAAGTCGCGCGATCTGCCGGTGCCCGGCCGCGAGCTGAGGGGCGTCCATTTCGCCATGGAGTTCCTGCCGCAGCAGAACCGCCGGGTCGGCGGCGAGCCGCTTGGCGAAGTGGCGCCGATCACCGCCGAGGGCAAGCGCGTCGTGGTCATCGGCGGCGGCGACACCGGCTCGGACTGCATCGGCACCTCGGTGCGACAGGGCGCCGCCGGCGTCGTCCAGCTGGAGATCATGCCGAAGCCGCCGGAGAAGGAAGACAAGCTGACCACCTGGCCGAACTGGCCGCTGAAGCTCCGCACCTCGTCGAGCCACGAGGAAGGGGCGGAGCGGCTGTTCGGCGTCACCGCCACCGCCTTCGAGGGGCAGAACGGCGTCGTCTCCAAGGTGCATTGCGTCAAGGTTGACCCGCGCTTCCAGCCGGTCCCCGGCACGGAATTCACCATCGACGCGGAGCTGGTGCTGTTCGCCATGGGCTTCGTGCATCCGGTGCACGAGGGCATGATCGACGAACTGGGCGTCGACAAGGACGGCCGCGGCAACGTCAAGGCCACCGAGAAGGACTACCGCACCTCGGTCGACAAGGTGTTCGCGGCCGGCGACATGCGGCGCGGCCAGAGCCTCGTCGTCTGGGCGATCCGCGAGGGCCGGCAGGCCGCCCGCGCCATCGACGAGTTCCTGATGGGCGCTTCCGTGCTGCCGCGCTGAGCGGCACCCGCCGGGAGCGGCGGATTTTTCAGGCAGGCGGCCGGATTCCTTGAGGGAATCCGGCCGTTGTCGCGTTTGGCGGAGTCAGGCGTCGAAGCCGGCGTCGCGCATGCGTGCCTCGATGAAGCGTCGGGCGGTGATCAGCTCGGCCACCGGCTCCTCGGCCTTCTCCGTCCACATCTCCAGGAGGAAGGCGCCGCGATAGCCGAGCGCCTTCAGCCGGCCGAAGATGCCGGTGAAGTCGACGCAGCCGTCGCCGAACGGCACGTCGCGGAAGGCGCCGGGAAAGTCGGCGGTCACCGCCCTGGTGTCTTTCAGATGGATGGCGGCGATGCGGTCGATACCGATGGCAAGCTCGGCGGCGACGTCGTTGCCCCAGGCGCTGAGGTTGCCGACGTCGGGGTAGACGGTGAACCAGGGCGAGCGGATACGCGCCTCCCAGGCCTTCCACTTGGTAATCGAGTTGATGAACGGCGTGTCCATGATCTCGACGGCCAGCATCACCTGTGCCGCCGCCGCCCGCTCGACGGCCCATTGCAGGCCGGCCTCGAAGCGGCCACGGGTGCCTTCGTCCTGCTCCTCGTAATAGACGTCGTAGCCGGCGAGCTGGATCGTGCGGATGCCGCAGTCGCGGGCGAGGCGGATCGCCTTGTCCATGATGTCGCGGGCCTGCCCGGCGACGGCCGGATCGTGGCTGCCGAAGGGAAAGCGGCGGTGGCCGGAGAGGCACATCGACGGCACGGAAATGCCGGTCTCGACGGTGGCGCGCGTCAGCGCCAGCCGCTCCTCGACGGTCCAGTCGAGGCGGGCGAGGCGGGCGTCGGTCTCGTCGACGCTCATCTCGACGAAGTCGAAGCCGCAGGCCTTGGCGAGCGCCAGCCGCTCCGGCCAGGAGAGGCCGGGCGGCAGCGCCTTCTCGTAGATGCCGAGCGGATGCTTGCGCATTGAAAATCCTCCTCGATGACGGGGCCGTCAGACAGCGGCCGGCAGGCGGTCGAGGGCGGCGGCAAGCTCCAGGAAGCGCTCGTATTTCCGCCGGTAGGGCTCGGCGAGGGCGAGGTTGGGCTCGATCGGGCTGGCGGCCGGGCACATGGCGTTCATCGCGTCGATGAAGGAGGGATAGGCGCCGGAGCCGACGGCAGCCGCCACGGCGGCGCCGAGGCAGCCGGACTGCTCGACATGCACGACCTCGATGGGCAGCGCGGCGATATCGGCGACCATCTGCATCCAGGGGCGCGATTTCGCCGGCCCGCCGGTGAGACGCAGCCGGCGGTCGCGGCCCGACAGCGCCAGGATGCGGTCGAGATGCACCTGCTGGGAGAAGCAGATGCCTTCGTAGACCGCCTGCACCACCTCGCCGAGGCCGTAGGCGTTGGCAAGGCCGTGGAAGCCGCCTTGCAGGTTATCGCCGAGGTTGGAGGAGAACAGATAGGGCAGGAACTGGATGGACGTCGATGCCGGCGGGACGGTGCCGAGCAGCCGGTCGCATTCGGCATAGGGCCTGTCGTGGCCGGACATGAAGGTGCGCACGAACCATTCGAGGTTGGCGGCGTTGGTCGGGCTGCCCTCGTGGACGAAATAGCGGCCGGGGATGCAGTAGCGGCCCCAGGTGTAGGGATAGTCGCTGGCCGGAATGTGGTCGGCGGTCCAGGTGGCGATGGTCCAGGTGCCCATGGTGACGTTGATGCGGCTGTCGTCGGCGAGCCCCGAGCAGACGGCGGCCGAGACGACGTCGAAGAAGCCGCCGAACACCGGCGTGCCGGCGCGAAGGCCGGTTTCGGCCGCCGCGGCGGCGGTGAGGCCAGCCGGGCTTTCGGTGGAGCCGACCGGCGCCGGCAGGCGGTCGCCGATGTCCTCGATGCCGAACAGCGCCAGCAATGCCGGATCGTAGGTGCCGGTGTTGACGTCGAGCAGGTTGCTGCCGGAGATGTTGGTGATCTCGCAGCCGAGGTGGCCGGTCATCCGGTAGCGGATCCAGTCGTGGGCCATCAGCACGTGGCCGATGCGGCCGTAGGCCTCGGCGTCGTTGTCCCTGAACCAGCGCAGGATGGCGGCCGGATGGCTCGGCCAGAGCTGCTGGTAGCTCATGGGATGGATCTTCGCCGGCACGCCGGCCGCCCTGAGGGCGCGCACCTCGGGCATGGCCCGGTTGTCGGAGGAGATGATGCCGTTGCGGAACGGCTTGCCGTCGCGGTCGACCAGATAGAGGCCCTTGCCGTGGGCGGAGAAGCTGATGCCGGAGATATCGGCCGGCGGCGTGCCGGTCCGGTCGAGAAGCTGGCGGATGGTGCCGCATACCGAGCGCCACATGGCGTCCATGTCGCGCTCGCTCCAGCCGACGTGCTCGACGATGGCCGCGTCGTTCATCGACGCCACGCCCACCTCATGGCCGGTCTCGTCGTAGAGACCGCTCTTGATGACGCTGCCGCCGATGTCGATTCCGAGAAAATGGGGCATGCTGGCGTTCCTCCGGGAAAGCTCTGGTTGTTGTCCGGCGGGCGCTGCCCGCCGCCGGTTCGCAAATCCGTGGCGCCGATGGCGGCCGGGCGGGGCGGGCGGCGCCGTCCGACCGCCGTGCGGCGGCGGCGTTACCCGGCGACCGGCACGACGCCCTTCTTCAGGATGATGTTGCCGTATTTGACGCGTTGGCCGGTCACCACCACGGCATAGGCCCGGCGGGCCCGCTCGTAGAAGGCGTAGCGCTCGATGCGGCGGATCGGCGGCGTCGCCGGCCAATGCCTGTCGATCTCGGCGCGGTAGGACTTCTCGACCTCGGGGTCGAGGCTGTCGCCCGGCACGGCTTCCATCATGATGACCGGATCGTCGACGAAGTCGTCGATATTGATCAGCCGCAGGATGCCGTCCAGCAAGTCCGGGATGCCGATGCCGTCGGCGCGTATAACGCGCTGGGAAAACGTGTCGCCGGGGAAAAAAGCATCCGAAAGAACGATTTCATCACCATGGCCCATTCGGTGAATGGCGGTGAGCAGCTCCGGAGATATATAAGGAGAAATACCGATAAGCATCCTGGGCTCCCTGGGCATACTCGCGCGGAATTCCCGCGAACTGATTGTCCCTCTATCGGCTTGCCATTGTGGCTTGTCAAGTTCGAGGAAAACGTTTGCCTGATTGGAGTTGCTCGAAATCGACTGGCTAACCATCGAATAATGCAATGCTTAATCGATTTTTGCCGGCGCTTTCGGCTGCGGTCGTGCCCTCATATTCGCGTGGAAGCGGATTGACAGGCTTTTGAGTTCGGATCATAACCCGGTTCAAGTCGATTGCTGGTCTGTTTAGGACAACGATTGCACGACGTGCCAGCGGGAGGGGAGAGAGATGGCTTCAGACTGGCTTCTCGAGATGGTTGGAATCTCAAAAAGCTTTCCTGGCGTCCGTGCATTGGACGACGTTTGCCTGCGCGTCCGCGCCGGCAGCGTCCACGCGCTGATCGGCGAGAACGGCGCCGGCAAGTCGACGCTGATGAAGGTGCTCAACGGCATGTACCGTCCGGACGCCGGCGAAATAAGGCTGCGCGGCGAGCCGGTGCAGATCAACGGCCTCAAGGGCGCGCTCGATCTCGGCATCTCGATGATCTACCAGGAACTCAATCCCATTCCGGCCATGACGGTCGCCGAGAACATCTTCATCGGCCGCGAGCCGGTCTACGGCCGCTCCGGCGTCGTCAACCGCCGCAAGATGAATGCCGACGCCCGCCGGCTGTTCGAGACGCTCGGGCTGGACATGAACCCGTCGGCCAGGCTGTCGAGCCTGTCGGTGGCCGAGATGCAGATGGTGGAGATCGCCAAGGCCATCTCCTTCGATTCCGAAATCATCGTCATGGACGAGCCGACGTCGGCCATCACCGACCGCGAGGTCGAGAAGCTCTTCGAGATCATCCGGACGCTGAAGGCCGCCAACAAGGCGGTGATCTACATCTCCCACAAGATGAACGAGCTTTTCCAGATCGCCGACGAGATGACGGTGATGCGCGACGGCCGCTACATCGACACCCAGCCGACCGACAGGCTGACGCCGCAGAGCCTCATCTCGATGATGGTCGGCCGCCGCATCGACGAGATGTTCCCCAAGGAGGACGTGCCGCTCGGCGAGGTGGTGCTGTCGGTGGACGGCCTCACGCAGGCCGGCCGGGTCCGGAACGTCTCCTTCGAGCTGAGGCGCGGCGAGATTCTGGGCATCGCCGGGCTGATGGGCGCCGGCCGGACCGAACTGGTCGAGACCATTTTCGGCATCCGCAAGGCGTCGGCCGGACAGGTCCGCATCGACGGCCGGCCGGTTGCCATCGCCAGCCCGCGCGACGCCATCCGCCACCGCATCGCGCTGGTGTCCGAGGACCGCAAGCTGATGGGCCTCAACCTCCGCGCCTCGGTGAAGGACAACGTGTCGCTGATCGATCTCGGCCGCTACTGCAATCTCGGCGGCGTCATCCGCGCCCGTCAGGAGGTCGACGTCGTCCGCCGGCAGATCGATCGCTTCAAGATCAAGGTGTCGTCCTACCGGCAGATCGTCGACACGCTGTCGGGCGGCAACCAGCAGAAGGTGGTGATCGCCAAGTGGATCCTCACCGATCCCGAGATCATCATCCTCGACGAGCCGACGCGCGGCATCGACGTCGGCGCCAAGTCGGAGATCCACAAGATCATGGTGGCGCTCGCCAGGGAGGGCAAGGCGATCATCATGATCTCATCGGAGCTGCCCGAGGTTCTCGGCATGAGCGACCGCATCCTCGTCATGCATGACGGCGAGGTGACGGGCGAATACGCGCGGGCCGATTTCAACCAGGAAGCGGTCATGGCCTCCGCCACCGGCAACCATTGACGCGCGACCGACAGGGCCCGTCGCGGCGTTGCGCCGGGGGCTGCCTAAAAACAACGGGTTAGAGCATTGCCGGCGGTCCGTTTCGCCGCCGATGCTTCAGGAGGAAAACAATGAGCATGGCATCTCTGGCCGGCGCCGACGGCTACGGAACCAAGGTCAGGCAAGTCGCCGCCCGCTACGGCATCTACATCGCCTTCGCGGTGATGTTCGTCTTCCTGTCGGTGTGGTCGCCCTGGTTCCTGACCTTCGACAACATCCTCAACATCCTGCGCCAGTGCTCGATCAACGGCATCATCGCCGTCGGCGCGACGCTGGTGATCATCACCGGCGGCATCGACCTGTCGGTGGGCGCCATCGTGGCGCTGGCGGCGGTGTCGGCCTCGTCGATGGCCCATCCCGACGGCTATCCGGTGATCGTGCCCATCCTGGTCGGCCTGGCGGTCGGCGCGCTGTGCGGCGGCGTCAACGGCTTCATCATCGCCAAGGGGCGCATCGCGCCGTTCATCGTCACCCTGGGCATGATGACCATCGTTCGCGGCGCCTCGCTGGTCATGTCGGACGGCCGGCCGGTGATCAACCTCAGCGACGAGTACAACACCATCGGCGGCGGCTACCTGTGGGGCGTGCCCCTGCCGGTGTTCCTGTTCATCGCCGTGGTGCTGATCGGCGCCTTCCTGCTGCATTTCTGCAAGTTCGGCCGGCACGTCTACGCGGTCGGCGGCAACGAGCTGGCGGCCACCGTGTCCGGCCTCAACGTCGGCCGCGTCAAGATCGGCGTCTACACGCTGGCCGGGCTGTTCGCCGGCTTTGCCGGCATCATCCTGTCGTCCCGCGTCATGACCGGTTCACCGGCCGCCGGCGCCGGCTACGAACTCGACGCCATCGCGGCGGTGGTCATCGGCGGCACCAGCCTTGCCGGCGGCACCGGCGCCATCCTCGGCACCGTCATCGGCACGCTGATCATCGGCACCATGAACAACGGCCTCGATCTGCTGAATGTCTCTTCGTACTTCCAGCAGATCGTCAAGGGAATCATCATCATATCCGCGGTTCTTCTTGACCAGTACACGAAGAACTCGCGCTGACGGCTTTGGGAATCGGTCAATCAGCAAACAGACCGAGTATAGGAGGAGACGTAAATGAAGAAATCTCTCATGTTCTGCGCGGCGTTCGCCATGGTCGGCGGCCTGATGTCGCCGGCGTCGGCCGGCTACCGGATCGGCGTCACCTACCAGAACCTTCAGAACGAATTCATCGTCAACATCGCCAAGGCGGTGGAGGAGAAGGCCAAGGAGCTCGACGTGACCCTGATCGAGAGCGACGGCCAGGGCAAGGCGGAGGTGCAGATCTCCCAGGTGGAGAATTTCATCGCCCAGCATGTCGACGCCATCCTGCTCATTCCCTTCGACAAGGAAGGCTGCGCGCCGGCCGTGCAGAAGGCGGTGGCCGCCAAGATCCCGCTGGTGGTGTTCAACGCGCAGGTCGCCAACGTCGAACTCGCCAACACCTATGTCGGCTCCGACGACATCGAGGCCGGCCGGATCGAGATGCAGTACATCGCCGATCTCCTCGGGGGCAGAGGCAACATCGCCATCATCCACGGCCCCAACGGCCATTCGGCCGAGGTGCAGCGCACCGAGGGCAACAAGCAGGTCCTTGAGAACTACCCGGACATCAAGGTGCTGTTCGAGCAGACCGCCAACTGGGACCGCGCCCAGGCGCTGAGCCTCACCGAGAACTGGCTGCAGACTGGCCGTCCGCTCAACGCCATCGTCGCCCAGAACGACGAGATGGCGCTCGGCGCCTACAAGGCGGTCGAGGCGGCCGGCAAGGCCAAGGACATCCCGGTGATCGGCGTCGACGCCATCGCCGACGCGCTGAAGTCGGTCAAGGACGGCAAGATGGCCGCCACCGTCTTCCAGGATGCGCACGGCCAGGGCGCGACGGCGGTGGAGATGGCCGTCAAGATCCTGAACGGCGAGGAAGTCCCCAAGGTTGTGAACATCCCCTTCAAGCTGATCACCAAGGAAAACGTCGACAGCTTGAAGTAAGGTAAAACTGACGGCGATCCGGCGGCCTGGCCGCCGGGTCGCTCGGCGGGGGATACCCCCGCGCAACGGGAGATTTGAAGGTTGGCTTCACTCAAGGATGTTTCCAAGGCTGCGGGCGTTTCGCCATCGACGGTATCGCGGGTCATCACCGGCAGCCGTCCGGTCGACGAGGAAACGCGGGAGCGGGTGCTGGAGGCGATCCGGACGCTCGACTACCGGCCCAATCTTCTGGCGCGCGGCCTCCGGAACAAGTCCCGCAAGAGCATCGGCCTGATGGTTCCGAGCATCCTGCACGAGACCTTCGCCAACTTCATCTACTTCGTCGAGGAAGCCTGCGTCAGCCAAGGCTTCACCATGCTGCTCGGCAACACCCAGGCCGACGCCGAGGCCGAGGAGCGGGTGCTGAAGAACTTCATCGGCATGAGCGTCGACGGCGTCATCGTGTCGCAGGTCTCCGACGAGAGCGCCGTGGTCAAGAGCCTCAACCGGCTCGGCATTCCGGTGGTCGGCATCGACCGGGCGCCCGACGACGAGGACGCCGACCGGGTGGTGGTGTTCAACCGCGAGGCCGGCGAGATCGCCGCCCGCTATCTCTACTCGATGGGGCACCGCAAGGTCGCCTGCATCGGCGGTCCGGAGACGGTCAGCCTGTCGCGGGAGCGGCTCGACGGCTTCCGCAGCTTCCTGACCGAAAAGGGCATCGAGGTGCAGCACGTCTCGGGCCCCGACTTCGAATTCGAGACCGGCATCGCCATGGTGCGCAAGCTGCTCGGGCAGGGCTGCGAGTTCACGGCGATCTGGGCCCATAGCGATCTCCTGGCCATCGGCGCCATGCAGGAACTGGCCCGGCTCGGCATGCGCATCCCCGAGGACGTGTCGATCATGGGCATGGACGGCATCCAGCTCGGCGAGATGGTGCGGCCGACGCTGACCACCATACGCCAGCCGTTCCGCGAGATCTGCCAGCACGCCGTGCGCCTGCTGATCGAGCGTATCGAGCACGGGCATGCCAGGCCGACGCGCGTCGTCGTGCGGCCCGAACTCGTCGTGCGCGACTCGGTTTGTCACAGATGACGACAGGCTGACACCCCGCGCCGGGGCCACCCCAATCCAGAATCGAACCGACTGAACAACGATCCAAGGAGGTCGACGTGACTGCTTTGTCCAAAATCAGAGACGCTTTCGAGGAAGGCGAGGGGGTGCTGCGTCTCGCGCCCGTGTTCGTTCCGCGCCGCTTCTCGTCGGCCGGCCAGCGCCTGCGCCTGCATCCCGACGACTATTACGCGCTCGGCACGGCGCGCGGCTCGATCAAGGAGCGCTGGTTCTCCTCGGTGATCGCCGCCATGAACGGCCCGCTGGCGCCGGCCGACGAGGGCATGAGCTACGTCGACCCGACCGGCCGGATCGAGGACAAGTTCCTGTTCCGCGACGCCATCGCCGAGCTGGGCGCCGACATCATCGGCGCCGAACTGAAGGCCAAGTATGGCACCTGGCCGATGTATTCCAAGTTCTTCGACTACAACGCGCCGCTGTTCCTGCACCTGCACCTCCGCGAGGAGGACGCCCGCCGAGTCGGCCGCAAGGGCAAGCCGGAAGCCTATTACTTCCCGCCCCAGCTCAACAACCATCCGGGCCTGTTCCCGCATACCTATTTCGGCTTCGATCCGGACATGAGCCGCGACGAGGTGCGGGCGCGCCTCGCGCTCTACCGGCAGACTGACAATCGCGTCACCGAGCTGTCGCGCGCCTATCGCATCCAGCTCGGCACCGGCTGGTACACGCCGCCGGGCGTCGTCCATGCGCCGGGCTCCTATCTCACCTACGAGCCGCAGTGGAACAGCGACGTCAACAGCGTCTACGAGAACATCGTCAACCACGAGGTCTATCCGTACGAGTTCCTGGTCGAGAACTGCCCCGAGGAAAGCAAGGAAGACCTCGACTATGTCATGAGCCTGATGGACTGGGAGGCCAACGTCGATCCGTCCTATCGCAAGACCTATTTCCGGCCGCCGCTGATCGCCTCGGAAAGCGAGCAGCACGTCGAAAAGTGGGTCGTCTATGCCACCGGCTACATCGCCGCCAAGGAGCTGACGGTCTATCCGGGCGCCAGCGTCACCATCCGCGACGCGGCGGCCTATGGCTGCGTGCTCACCCAGGGACATGGCAAGGTCGGCGTCTTCGACGCCGAGACGGCGACCATGCTGCGCTACGGCCAGTTGTCGGCCGACGAGTATTTCGTCAGCGAGCCGGCGGCCAAGGCCGGCCTGACCATCGTCAACCTCAGCAAGGTCGAGCCGCTGGTCATGCTCAAGCACTTCGGCCCCAATGCCGGCGATCCCAAGATCGCCTGAAGCAGGATGGCGGCCGGCCCTGCCGGCCGGGAAACGCGGCGGCCGGGTTCCTTCGGGAGCCCGGCCGCTTTCCTGTCACCGCAGCGCGGCGGAATCGTAGCGGCCGGCCACCGGCTCCAGCGGCAGGCCCTCGACGGTGAGGCGGTGGAGGGCGGTGCCGGGTTTGGGCGGCTTGAGGTCGGCGGCGGCGAGCAGCCGGTCCTCGCCGGTGGCGCCGGGGTCGTTGAGCAGCATGACCAGCCCCTCGCCGGACACCTTCTGCATCAGCTCGGCCGTGGGGGCGGCGACGTCGAGAGCCGGCCGCAAGGTCTGCTCGACATAGAAGGCCAGCTTGCGGGAGCCGGAGCGGGTGAAGCCGATGCCGTCCTTCAGGCGCAGCTGCCGCACCTGCCCGTCGAGGTCGGGACCGCTCGCCGCGAAGGCGCCGTTCTGGGAGAATGGGTCCCAGACGTCGATGTAGGTGGCGCCCTTCTCGCTGGCCTCGTCGCGGATGACGCCGTCGATGTAAGTGATGTCGTTGGTGGCGCCGGGGTCGGCGACCGGCACCAGGCCGACCCACTGAAAGGGCACGGCGTGCTCGCGGGCAACGCGCATCAGCTCGTTGAGGCGCGCCTTGTAGATGGTTTCCCAGTCGGCCGATGGAAAGTCCACGCTGCGGTCGTTGAGTTCGATCGGCCGGCCGTCGGCGCGGCCGATCATCGCCACCACCGCCGCCGGCCGCGGCCTGGCGGCGAGGCGGGTTTCGAGAAAGGCCTTCCAGTCGATGTCGGCGGTGGCGGCGAGGCCGGCGTCGTCGAGGGTCTTGGTCTCGATCGCCACGTCCGGCCGGTCGGCGAAGGCGACGTCGAGGCCGCGGCCGAGGTCGGCGGCCAGCCGGTCGCCGATCACCAGCACGACGCGGGCGTCGTCCTTCTTGACGGGCGGCGGCGGCTTGGCGGCGACCGCCGGCGGCGGCTTGCGCCGCTGTGGCGTACCGTCCGGTGGTACCTTGATGATGCGTGGGCCGCCGGACGGCGGCGGTCGGACTACCTCGGGCTGGCCGAAGCCGAACAGGCGCATCAGGAACGGCCGGTTGTCGGGTTGCCCTTGCTGCTGCGGCTTGAAGATCTGCGCCGGCGCTGGCGTCGCCAACGGTACGGCGGCGGCGAGGATGGCGATGGCCAGCAGTCTCGCATAGTTTCGGAACACGCCTGGACCTCCAGCCGAACGCACCGGCCGCCGGCCTCAGCCGCCGCGGAGCAGCGTCAACAGCTCCAGCGACGCGTGGCCGGTGACGGCAAGGCCGCGCTGCGCCTGATAGGCGCGGATGGCGGCGACGGTTTGCGGGCCGACCTTACCATCGATCTTGTCGAGAGGGAAACCGATCGCCCGGAGGCGCGACTGCAACTCGGCACGGCCGTCTTCGTCGAGCGGCGTGTAGCCGCGCGGCCAGGGCGTGACGAAGGGGCCGCCGCCCTTCAGGCGATCGGCGAGATGGCCGACGCCCAGCGCGTAGGCGTTGGCGTTGTTGTAGCGCTTGATCGCCTGGAAGTTCCGGAGCGTCAGGAAGGCCGGGCCGCCGGGGCCGGCCGGCAGCAGCAGCGTCGCCTGATCGCCGGGGCGCGGGAAGGCGCCGCCGGCGGCGCGCGCGAAACCGCGCGCCGTCCAGTCGGCGAGCGTTGCCGACCGGCCTTCCAGCGAGGTGTCGAAGCCGGGCGGCAGGATCACTTCGTAGCCCCAGGTGGCGCCGGCCTGCCAGCCGGATTTCTTCAGATAATTGGCGGTGGAGGCCAGCGCATCGGGCACCGAGGTCCAGATGTCGCGGCGGCCGTCGCCGTCGAAATCGACGGCATAGCCGAGATAGGTGGTGGGAATGAACTGCGTCTGGCCCATGGCGCCGGCCCAGGAGCCGGTCATGTGGCGGGCGTCGACGTCGTGGTGCTCCAGGATGCGCAGGACGGCGTTGAGCTGCTGCCGGCCGTAGGCGGCGCGCGAGCCGCCGCGCCAGCCGAGCGTCGCCAGTGCCCGCACCACGTTCTTCACCTTGGTCGGATCGCGCAGGATCGCGCCGTAGCTGCTCTCCATGCCCCAGATGGCGACGACCACCGCGCGGTCGACGCCATAGGTCGCCTCGATGCGGTCGAGCAGGTCACGGTGGCGGACCAGCATGTCGCGGCCGGTGGCGATGCGGCTTTCGGCCGCCATGTCGTCGAGATAGTCCCAGATGGCGCGCGAGAATTCCGGCTGGCTGGTCGCCCTGACCAGCACGTCGTTGTCGGGGCCGACGCCCTGGAAGGCGCGCACGAAGGTGGCGCGAGAGACGCCGCGCGCCTCGGCGGCCGGCCACTGGCTCTCGACGAAGGCGGTGAACTCCGGCGGGATCGGGCCGTCGGCGAGCGGCGGCAGGCCGGGTTCGCCCGATGGGCCGAAATCGCCGAGGATGGCGCAGCCGGCGATCAGCCCGGCGAGCGTCAGGAGGGCGATGCTCCGGCCGATCCGTGACAGGGTCCGCATGGCGCGCTCCTTTCCATCTGGCAGTCTCCTTCAGAGACGGGACTCTTGGTAAACGACCGGTTAATTCGGGCATGGATTTGTCGGCCTCCGCGCTGGCCCGATCGCTTCGCCGCCGATTGCACGCGGCGGAGCCCGTCACCGGTTTCCGCAATCCCAAATTAGACATTTTTGCGCTATTGATGGTGCCGCCCACGCGGCCGACGTCCGAGGGTCCGGATCGTCATCGAGATTGCCGCCCAGGAGTGCTCCATGTCAAAACGCATTCGCAAAGCCGTCTTCCCCGTCGCCGGCCTCGGCACGCGCTTTCTTCCCGCCACCAAGGCCGTGCCGAAGGAGATGATGACCGTCGTCGACCGGCCGGCGCTCCAGTATGTCGTCGACGAGGCCAAGGCGGCCGGCATCGAGCATTTCATCTTCGTCACCGGCCGCGGCAAGGAGGTGATCGAGAATCACTTCGATCTCGCCTACGAGCTGGAGGCGACGCTGGCCGCCCGCCACAAGACGGCGGCGCTCGAAGAGCTGCGCGCCGAGCGGCCGGCCGCCGGCACCACCTCGTTCACCCGGCAGCAGGAGCCGCTCGGGCTCGGCCACGCCGTCTGGTGCGCCCGCGACATCGTCGGCGACGAGCCGTTCGCCGTGCTGCTGCCGGACATGCTGATGAAGCACACGGTGCCCTGCCTGAAGAGCATGGTCGACGCCTATGAGGCGAGCGGCGGCAACATCGTCAGCCTCGAGGAATGCGATCCGGCCCAGACGTCGTCCTACGGCATCGTCGCCCTCGGCAAGACGCTCGGCCCCGACGTGCACGAGATCACCGGCATGGTGGAGAAGCCCAAGCCGGCCGAGGCGCCGTCCAACTTCTACATCTCCGGCCGCTACATCCTGCAACCGCGCATCTTCGAACTGCTGGGCACGCAGGCCGCCGGCGCCGGCGGCGAGATCCAGCTCACCGATTCCATGCTGCGGCTGGCCGAGGAAGAGGCCTTCTACGGCGTTCGCTTCCGCGGCACCACCTTCGACACCGGCACCAAGCTCGGCTTCCTGAAGGCCAACATCGCCTACGGCCGCGAGCGGATGGACATCCATCCGGATATCGCCGGCGAGCTGAGGGCGGCCCTGGGCTGACCCCGGTCGCCGACGGGGCTCCGTTTCGCCAGACGCATTCGAGGCGGTTCCTGCCTCGAATGCCGCGCCGCCCGGCGCCGGAAGCCGCCTGAGGGCGGCTTCTGCCTTTGACCTCAGGCGCCGACCGGTCTTCAGGGTTCCGCTTGCCTTGCGGCCGTTCTCATGGATTGCTCTCTCCTCGCAAACGTGGAGGCGATCATGTCCATCGAACTCTGGCTGGCTTTCGTCGCGGCATCCGCCATCTTGTTGGCCATTCCCGGGCCGACCGTTCTTCTGGTCATCTCCTACGCGCTCAGTCACGGAAAGCGCGCCGGCATGGCGACCGTGGCGGGCGTTGCCCTGGGCGACTTCACGGCGATGACGGCTTCGATGCTTGGTCTCGGAGCCCTGCTCGCCACCTCCGCCGCGCTGTTTGCCGTGCTGAAGTGGGTTGGCGCCGCCTATCTCATCTATCTCGGCATCAGGCTCTGGCGCGCGCCGGTGACGCGCCACGAGGCAGCCGAGGGGACCGGTTCGCCTGCCGGGGAGCGGCCGCTGCGCATCTTCCTGCATGCCTATGTCGTCACGGCGCTGAACCCCAAGAGCATCATCTTCTTCGTGGCCTTCCTGCCGCAGTTCCTGAACCACGCCGAGCCGCTCATGGTTCAGATGGCGGTGTTCGAGGCGACGTTCCTCGGGCTGGCCGCCACCAACGCCACCGTCTACGGCCTTCTGGCCGCGATGGCGCGCAAGACGATCCGCAAGCCGCGGGTCCAGAGGCTGGTCAATCGGACCGGCGGCTCGCTGATGATCGGCGCCGGCCTGCTCGCGGCCGGCTGGAAGCGCGCCGCGGCCTGATCCCGACAGCCCGGAGTCGGCCGGTTGCCTTCACAACGGCCGTTGCGACAGGGCAAGGCGCAGGCCGAAGCCGACCAGCAGCGTTGCGAATGCCCATCGCTGGAGACCCTGCGCGAGCGGACGCCGGCCTGTCCATCGGTCGAGCGTCGCGCCCGCGCCGGCGTAAGCGATATCGAACAGGAGGCCGATGGCGACGAGGATCGTCCCAAGCATCGCAAACTGCCCCGACACGCTTCCGTTTTCCGGCCGGACGAACTGCGGCAGGAGAACCGAGCAGAACAGCAGCGCCTTGGGATTGAGAAGATTGGTCAGGAGGCCACGCAGCGCGGCGCGCAGCCAGGATCGGCCCTCATCGCGGGCCTCCGGTCCGGAGAGGCCCGAGGAGGGCGACGAAGAGCGGAGGATGCCTACGCCGAGCCACATGAGATAGGCAGCCCCGACAACCCGCACCACATCGAAAGCGGCCGGCATCGTCCTGAGGAGTGCCGCCAGTCCGGCGGCCGCGAGCAACACGTGGGTCGCGCGAGCAATGGCGAGCCCGGCCGCGACGGCGAGGGCTTGCGTCCGCCCCTTGAGCAGGCTGGTTTGCAGGATCAGCACCATGTCCGGTCCGGGGACGAGATAGGCGACGGCGAGCGCGCCGGCAAACATCCAGAAATCGACGAGCCCCATGTGCTTCTCCTCGCGCCTTTTCGCCTGAAAGCTAGCGCTTGAAGCCGGGGCATGTCCTTGCGTGTTGCGCTTCAAGCCGGCACTGGATTAGCATGTCATGCCAAAAAGAGGCTCTGAGATCTCCCAAATATGCCAATCGTGAAGCTTGATGCCATCGACCGCCGGATTCTGGGCGCGCTGCAACGGGATGCCCGCCTTACCAACGTGCAACTGGCGGATGAGGTCGGACTGTCGCCGTCGCCGTGCCTGCGCCGGGTTCGGATTCTGGAGAAGGCCGGGGTGATCGGCGGCTATCACGCCGCCCTGGATCGCGGCGGTCTCGGCCTCGACCTGACCGTCTTCGTCGGGGTCAAGGTCGAGCGCCATCACGACGACTCGGCGGCGGCCTTCACGGAAGCCGTACGCGCGTTGCCCGAGGTCGTTTCCTGCCATCTGGTCTCCGGAGAGTCCGATTTCCTGTTGCAGGTCGTCCTGCCCAATCTCGCCGCTTACGAGCGCTTCCTGCTCGGCACGCTTCTCAAGCTGCCGGGGGTCAGCGATATACGCAGCAACTTCGCCATCCAGACCGTGAAGGCGCAGGCGCCGCTGCCGCTCGATCATTTGCCGGCGGAAGGCACCTAGGGGCCCGAACACGGAACGGCCTCACGCGATGCGGAGGCCAGAAACGAAAAAGGGGCGCTTCGGGGCGCCCCTTCCTCACGGTTCTGCCTTGGCGGTGCCGATCAGAACTTCAGCGCCTTCACCTGGCGCACCACCGGGATGGCCTTCACCTTGTCCAGCACCTCGGCCGGCACGTCGCCGTCGACCTCGACGAGGCAGATGGCGTCGGCGCCCTGTTCGAGGCGGCCGAGGGCGAAGGTGGCGATGTTGATGCCGGCGTCGCCGAGCAGGCCGGCGAACTTGCCGATGAAGCCCGGCTTGTCCTCGTTGGTGACGTAGATCATCGACGGCGCGAACTCGGCGTCCATCTTGATGCCCTTGATCTCGACAATGCGCGGATGGCCGTCGGCGAACACGGTGCCGGCGATCGACCGCTCCTGGCGGTCGGTGGTCAGCGTCAGGCGGATCAGGCTCTCGAAGTTGGCGGACGCGTTGTTGCGCACCTCGGCGACGGCGATGCCGCGCTCCTTGGCCATCACCGGCGCCGACACCATGTTGACCGACTGCAGGAGCGGCTTCAGGACGCCGGTGATCGCCGCGGCGGAGAGGGCGCGGGTGTTCATGCCGGCCACCTCGCCCTCGTATTCGATGCGGATCGCCTTGAGGCCGGTTTCGGTGAGCTGGCCGGCGAACGAGCCGAGCAGTTCGGCGAGCTTGACGAACGGGGTGAGGCGCGGCGCCTCCTCGGCGGTGATCGAGGGCATGTTGAGGGCGTTGGAGACGGCGCCCTTCATCAGATAGTCCGACATCTGCTCGGCCACCTGGAGCGCCACGTTCTCCTGCGCCTCGGTGGTGGAGGCGCCGAGATGCGGCGTGCAGACCACCTTCGGGTGGCCGAACAGCGGATGGGCGCTGGCCGGCTCGGTCTCGAACACGTCGAGGGCGGCGCCGGCGACGTGGCCGGAATCGAGGGCCGCCTTCAGGTCGGCCTCGACGATCAGGCCGCCGCGGGCGCAGTTGATGATCCGGACGCCCTTCTTCATCTTCAGGATGGCCGAGATGTCGATGATGTTGCGCGTCTTCTCGATCAGCGGCACGTGCAGCGTGATGAAGTCGGCGCGGCGGAACAGGTCGTCCAGCTCCACCTTCTCGACGCCCAGTTCGACGGCGCGCTCGTTGGACAGGAACGGATCGTAGACGATGACGCGCATCTTCAGGGCGACGGCGCGGTCGGCGACGATCGAGCCGATGTTGCCGCAGCCGATGATGCCGAGCGTCTTGCTGGTCAGCTCGACGCCCATGAAGCGGTTCTTCTCCCACTTGCCGGCGTGCGTCGAGGCGTTGGCCTCGGGAATGTCGCGGGCCAGCGCGAACATCAGGGCGATGGCGTGCTCGGCGGTAGTGATCGAGTTGCCGAACGGCGTGTTCATGACGATGACGCCGCGCGCCGTGGCGGCGGGCACGTCGACGTTGTCGACGCCGATGCCGGCGCGGCCGATCACCTTGAGATTCCTGGCGTTGGCCAAGAGCTTCTCGGTGACCTTGGTGGTCGAGCGGATGGCGAGGCCGTCGTAGTTGCCGATGATCTCGGCCAGCTTGTCCTTGTCCTTGCCGAGATCGGGCTGGTAGTCGACCTCGACGCCGTGGTCCTTGAAGATCTGGACGGCGGTGGCGGACAGCTTGTCGGAAATGAGAACGCGAGGAGCCATGGGAGTCATCCTGGTTGGCTGGCGCCTCAACCTTGCCCGTTTCCCGCCCCTCAAGGAGAGGAGATGCGGAAAGAGACCGGTGGCGCCGGATGGAATGTCGCTGCGGCTGAAGGTTGGCTTCCCGCTTCGGGGAAGGGAGAGGGAGCGGGCGGAGCCGGAGGCTCGCCCGTCTCCGGACGCGTCGGGTCAGGCGGCCTTGGCGAGGCCGGCCAGCGCCTTGTCGAACGCCCAGTCGATCCACGGCGTCAGGGCGGCGACGTCGGCGGTCTCGACGGTGGCGCCGCACCAGATGCGCAGGCCGGGAGGGGCGTCGCGGTAGGAGGCGATGTCGAAGGCGACGCCTTCCTTCTCCAGAAGCCCGGTCAGCGACTTGACGAAAGCCTGCTGGCCCTCGACGTCGAGCGCGGCGACTTGCGGGTGGACGAAGGACAGGCAGACCGAGGTGTTGGAGCGGATCGCCTCGGTCTTCGCCAGGAAGGCGACCGACGGCGTCCTCGCCACCCAGTCGGCGATGACCTTGGTGTTGGCGTCGGCGCGGGCGACCAGCGCGTCGAGGCCGCCGATGGCGTCGGCCCACTTCAGCGCGTCGATATAGTCCTCGACGGCGATCATCGACGGCGTGTTGATGGTGTCGCCCTTGAAGATGCCCTCGATCAGCTTGCCGCCGGAGGTCAGGCGGAAGATCTTCGGCAGCGGCCAGGCCGGCTTGTAGCTTTCGAGGCGGGCGACGGCGCGCGGGGAGAGGATCAGCATGCCGTGGCCGCCCTCGCCGCCCAGCACCTTCTGCCAGGAGAAGGTGACGACGTCGAGCTTGTCGAAGGGGAGCGACTGCGCGAAGGCGGCGGAGGTGGCGTCGCAGATGGTGAGGCCCTGGCGGTCCGCCGGGATCAGGTCGCCGTTCGGCACGCGCACGCCGGAGGTGGTGCCGTTCCAGGTGAACACCACGTCGCGGTCGAAATCGACCTTGGCGAAGTCGACGATGTCGCCGTAGGGCGCCTCAAGGACGCGGGCGTCGATCTTGAGCTGCTTGACGACGTCGGTCACCCAGCCGGCGCCGAAGGATTCCCAGGCCAGCATGTCGGCGGGACGGGCGCCCAGGAGCGACCACAGCGCCATCTCGACGGCGCCGGTGTCGGAGGCCGGCACGATGCCGATGCGGTAATCGGCCGGCACGCGCAGCACCTTGCGCGTCAGGTCGATGGCTTCCGCGAGCTTGGTCTTGCCGATCTTGGCGCGATGGGAGCGGCCGACTGGCGCTCCCGACAAGGCCTCGACGGTCCACCCAGGGCGCTTGGCGCAGGGGCCGGAGGAAAAACGAGGATTAGCCGGCTTCAGAGCCGGCGCGGCGGGGGCGTCAGTCATGTAACTATCCTCTCAGATAGGTGCTCCTCGGTGGGGAGGAGTGTCCCGCCGCCTGAGCTATCGGAAAGGTAGTGCGTCGTCAAGCCGGGTTGAGCGCGGCGAGGCGAAGGTGTTGCTGAAAAGCAAGCGGCGGAAGGACAAGGTCCTCCCGCCGCCGGATGATCGCCTGGAGATGTCTCAGTTGAGATAGTAGCGCAGGCCGACACGCACCTCGTGGGCGGTGATATCCTTGTAATTCATGTGGGTGCTGTTGCCAGCGCCGTCGTCCACATACCCCGTCCTGGCGTCGCCGAGGTTGAGGTAGCGGTAGCCGAGGTCGAGGCTGAGCTGGTCGTTGATCGGATATTCGACACCGGCCATCAGCGCCCAGGCAAAGTTCCACTTGCCGTCGCCCTTGGGATTGGGGCCGCTTGCGTCCTTGTTGCTCGTTTCGACGCTGCTCGTCCTGAGATAGGACGCGCCGGCGCCGGCGCCGACATAGGGGACGATTCCGTGGAAGTTGCCGAGATCGGCGTAGACGTTGGCGAGGGCGCTCCAGGCACTGATCTTGACACGCTCGGTATCGTAATAGTTACCGCTGCCACAAGATGTCTGGCACCACAACGAGCCCCTGAACTTGGCGGGTGTCTCATAGTCGAGCGTTAGGTCGGTGCGGAGATAGTCGTTGAACTTGTAGCCGGCGCCGACACCGAAATCGGCTGCGCCCAGCATCTTTTCCTTGATCATCTGATCATGACCGCCGGTAGCGTATTGGCCGCCACCGAAGTTCACATTGCCCACCGACCCCTTGGGTGCCTGATAATACTTGTAGCCGATATCGCCACGGAGATACCAGCCGCCAATGGCCGGCAGCGGCATCGGCTCGGGCGCCTCGATGATCGGCGGATATTCCACCGGCATGTCGGCGGCACGGACTGCGCCGGAGAGGGCCGCGAGGCCGAAAGTCGCAGCCATGGCCAGGGAGAGGTTCGTTGTGAGACTGCGCATGGTTCGATCCTTCCGCGAGAAGCATGATCGCGAGGCGGCGGGCCGCCGGTCTTCATCACTGTCGGATCGATCTTTAGGGCAAGTCGGTTAATCCAGACTTAACTACGTTGCTTAACCTTGACGGAAGATGAAAACGACCATCGGTGGCGCGGCGGCGCAAAAGAAACGCCCCGGCCGCGTCTGGCTGCCGGGGCGTTTTCCATCGCGGGAGCATCGGTTGCTCAGGCGGCGGCCTTGCCGATGGCCTCGACGATGTCGCCGACCGCCGCGGCGACGAGGTCGGCGTCGTCGCCTTCGCCCATGACGCGAATCAGCGGCTCGGTGCCCGACGCGCGGACCAGGATGCGGCCGCCGGCGCCGAGCCGGCTCTCGGCCGCCAGGATCGACGCCTTGACCGCCTCGTCCTCCAGCGGCTTGCCGCCCCTGACGCGGACGTTCTTCAGAAGCTGCGGCACCGGCTCGAATCGATGGCAGACCTCGCTCACCGGCTTGCCGGAGCGCTTGACGACGGCCAGCACCTGCAAGGCGGCGACCAGGCCGTCGCCGGTGGTGGCGTAGTCGGACAGCACGATGTGGCCCGACTGCTCGCCGCCGACGTTGTAGCCGCCGGCCCGCATCGCCTCGACGACGTAGCGGTCGCCGACCTTGGTGCGGACGAGTTCCAGGCCGATGCCCTGGAGATAGCGTTCGAGGCCGAGGTTGGACATGACGGTGGCGACGAGGCCGGGCCGGGCGAGGCGGCCGTCCTCCTTGAAGGAGGCGGCGACAACGGCCATCAACTGGTCGCCGTCCACCACCTGGCCCTTCTCGTCGATGATGATGACGCGGTCGGCGTCGCCGTCGAGCGCGATGCCGATGTCGGCCCTCACCTCGCGCACCTTGTCGGTGATGGCGGCGAGGCTGGTCGAGCCGCAGTCGCGGTTGATGTTGAGGCCGTTGGGCTCGACGCCGAGCGCCACCACCTCGGCGCCCAGCTCCCACAGCACTTCCGGCGCCACCTTGTAGGCGGCGCCGTTGGCGCAGTCGACCACCACGCGCAGGCCCTCGAAGGAGATGTGGCGGGAGAGGGTGCGCTTGGCGGATTCGACGTAGCGGGCGCGCTCGCCGTCGACGCGCTTGGCGCGGCCGAGGTCGGCGGGGGCGGCGAGGCGGCCGGTGAAATCGCCGTCCAGCATCTCCTCGATGGCCAGCTCCACCTCGTCGGAGAGCTTGTAGCCGTCGGGGCCGAACAGCTTGATGCCGTTGTCGGCGAAGGGATTGTGAGAGGCGGAGATCATCACGCCGAGGTCGGCGCGCAAGCTGCGCGTCAGCATGGCGACGGCCGGCGTCGGCACCGGGCCGGTCAGGAACACGTCGACGCCGACGGCGGTGAAGCCGGCGGTCAGCGCCGGCTCGATCATGTAGCCGGAGAGGCGGGTGTCCTTGCCGATGACGACGCGGTGGCGATGGTCGCCGCGATGGAAGGCGAGGCCGGCCGCCATGCCGACCTTGAGGGCGATCTCCGGGGTGATCGGCCAGCTGTTCGCCGTGCCGCGGATGCCGTCGGTTCCGAAAAATCTGCGTGCCATGTCGTCCGTCCGCGCTTTCCTCAAAAGGCGCACGCCCGGCGCCTGACCATTTCTGCGGGCAGGATGATAAACGGCCGGTGAACGCTGTCCGGTCAAATATTGTGAAAGACTGTTACGCCGGGTCAGCGCTCGGTCAGCTTCAGCTCGATGCGGCGGTTCTTGGCGTTGGCCTCGTCGCTGTCGCCCGGCTCCAGCGGCTGGAACTCGCCGAAGCCGGCGGCCACCAGATGGTTGGGCGAGATGCCCTTGCCGATCAGGTATTTCACCACGGAGATGGCGCGGGCGGCCGAAAGCTCCCAGTTGTCGCGGAAGCGGCCGGAGCCGCTGAGCGGCCGGGCATCGGTGTGGCCGTCGACGCGCAGCACCCAGGCGATCTCCGGCGGGATCTGGCCTTCGAGCTGCAACAGCGCCTCGGCCAGCTTGTCGAGTTCGCCCTGGCCGGCCGGGTTGACGTCGGCGGCGCCGCTGTCGAACAGCACCTCCGACTGGAAGACGAAGCGGTCGCCGACGACGCGGATGTCGGAACGCTGCGACAGGATTTCCCTCAGGCGTCCGAAGAAGTCGGAGCGGTAGCGGGCCAGTTCCTGCACGCGCTGGGCCAGCGCCACGTTGAGGCGACGGCCGAGGTCGGCGATCTTGGCCGAGCTTTCGCGGTCGCGCGATTCGGAGGCGTTGAGGGCGTCCTCGAGGGCGGCGATCTGGCGGCGCAGCGCGGCGATCTGCTGGTTGAGCAGCTCCACCTGGGCGAGCGCCCGCTGGCTGGCGCGCTTCTCGTCGGAAAGCTGGGTGGTCAGCGCCTGCACCTTGGTGTCGGCGGCGTCGGTGGCGCCCGACTGGCTGGCGATCAGGCCCTGCAGATTGTCGCGGGCGGCCTGGGCGTCCTTGAGGTTCGATTCCAGCAGCGCCACGTTGTCCTGGAGGTCGCGATTGGAGGCGCGCTCCATGGCCAGCAGCTCGGTCAGCTCGGCGATCTGGGCGTTGAGGCGCCCGAGCACGGTATCCTTGTCGGTGATCTGCTGGCTGAGGAAGAACTGGGCCAGCGAGAACACCGACAGCAGGAAGATGATCGACAGCACCAGCGTGGTCAGCATGTCGACGAAGGCCGGCCAGTAATCCTGCTGGGTGGTGAACCTGCGGCGTCCGAGGGCCATGGTCGGTCAACCTCTCCGTTCGATGCTCAGGAGCGGTCGGATCGCTCGACGGCGCCGGTGAGGAGTTCGAGCAGCCGGCGGATTTCCTTCTGCTGCTCGCCCTGGCTCTCGGCCCAGGCGCGCACCAGCTGCTGCTCGGCGCGCATGTGCTGCACGAGGCCCTGGATGCCCTCGGCGAGGTTGGCCATCGCCTGGCTGGAGCGGCCGCCGCTGCCGCCCTCCTGGATCTGCTTGGACAGCCGGTCGAGCGCGCCGCGGAGATCGTCGATGTTCTGGGCGTTGCGGATGGAATCGCCGACGTCGCCGGCCGAATCGAGTTCGGCCTGGGTGGACAGCCAGTCTTCGAGGTCGAGGTAGAAGCGGTTCTGCGCCTGCCCGGCCTGGAGGTCGAGGAAGCCGACGATCAGCGAGCCGGCGAGGCCGAACAGCGACGACGAGAAGGCGGTGCCCATGCCGCCGAGCGGCGCCTGCAAGCCGCTTTTCAGGTCCTCGAAGATGACGCTGGCCGTGCCCGAGCCGACGTCGAGGCCCTGGATGGTGGCGCCCACCGAATTGACGGTGGAGATCAGGCCGTAGAAGGTGCCGAGCAAGCCGAGGAACACCAGGAGGCCGGTCATGTAGCGCGAGATGTCGCGCGCCTCGTCGAGGCGGGTGGCGATCGATTCGAGCAGCGAGCGCATGGCCGAGGCGGAGATCGCCCGCGTCCCGAGGCGGTCGCCGAGCAGCGTCGCCATCGGGGCGAGCAGCACCGGCTGCTTGCGCACTTCGAGGCCGGGTTCGCCGAAGCGATAGGTGTTGACCCAGCGCACCTCGGGGAACAGGCGGATCACCTGCCGGAAGATCAGGAGGATGCCGACCAGCGCCACCGAGAAGATCAGGCCGTTGAGGCCGGGGTTGGCCATGAAGGCGGTCTTCAGCTGCCGCGACAGGAGAAGGCCGACGAAGGCGGCGATGACCAGGAACACCGCCATCCGCCAGAGATACACCTGGGGGCTGGTGAGCTTGATGCCGGACGCGTCTTTGGCCATGGTTCTGTCGCTTGCTCTCGCTGGTCGCGGCGCACAGTAAACGCGATTTAAGGCGAAAAGAGCAAGGTGCCCGACCCCATCCCGCGCATTTTTCGGGGGAAGCCGGACCGACCGGCGGTCAGGCCTTCCGAAGCGCGGCGAGGAGCTGGGCGTGGATCGCCTCGTTGCCGGCCACCAGCGTGCGCGAGGCGTGCATGTCGTCCTTGCCGGCCTTGTCGGTGACGAAGCCGCCGGACTCCTTGATCATCAGCCAGCCGGCCGAGGTGTCCCAGGGGTTGAGGTCGTCCTCCCAGAAGCCGTCGAACTTGCCGGCGGCGACGTAGCAGAGGTCGAGGGCGGCCGAGCCGAGCCGGCGGACGCCGGCGCAGTTGGCCATCACCTGCCGCAGTTCGGCCAGATAGCGCGGGTGGTTGCCGCGGCCGAGATGCGGGATGCCGGTGCCGATGACGCATTCGGGCATGTCGCGGCGGGCCGAGACGCGCAGGCGGCGATCGTTGACGAAGGCGCCGGCGCCGCGCTCGGCGGTGTAGAGTTCGTCGGTGGCCGGGTTGAAGACGACGGCGGCCACCGGCACGCCATTCCTCTCCAGCGACACCGAGATCGAGAAGATCGGGATGCCGTGCAGGAAGTTGGCGGTGCCGTCGAGCGGGTCGACCACCCAGCGGTGCTGCTCGTCGTCGCCGGCCACCTCGCCCCGCTCCTCCATCAGGAAGCCGTAGGCGGGGCGGACGCGCTTCAACTCGTCGAACAGCACCTGCTCGGAGCGCTTGTCGGCGGCCGAGACGAAGTCGCCCGGCCCCTTCAGCGACACCTGCAGGTTCTCGACCTCGCCGAAATCGCGGGTGAGGCCGCGTCCGGCCTTGCGGACGGCCTGGACCATGACGTTGAGGAGGGCGGAACGAGCCATTTTCGGGATACCTTCAGGGAAAAGCGCTTGCCCGCGTAGCCATCACAAACGGCCGCGGAGCGCAAGTGCGGTTTTTATGCCGCTCAGTTGCCGGCGTCGACGCCGGGCAGATTGGGGGGCTTGTCGCCGGCCTTCGGCGCCTCGTCGGCCAGCAGCTTGTCGAGCCAGGGATCGGCGAGGCCGGCGGCGGCGGCGCGGCCGTGCCAGCGGCGAGCGGCGTCGAGGTCGCGCGGCACGCCCTCGCCGGTGGCGTAGAGGCGGGCAAGGCGGCTCTCGGCCACCGGGTTGCCGGCGCCGGCCGCCAGCTTGAACCAGGCGGCGGCGGTCTTCTGGTCGCGGGCGACGCCGGTGCCGTTGAACATCATGATGGCATATTCGACCTGGGCGGCAACATGGCCGGCGCGCGCCGCCTCGCCCATCAGCCGGGCCGCCTCGGTGTCGTTCTTCGGCACGCCCTGGCCCTCGCGGTTGAGGGCGGCGAGCGCGTAGACGGCGTCGACGTTGCCCTCGGCGGCGGCCGCCTTGAACAGGGCAGCGGCGCGGGTGAAGTCGGTGATGCCGGAGGAAGGGTCGATGCAGAGGAGGCCGAGCCAGTAGTTGGCCTCGACCACGCCCTTGCCGATCGCCTCTTCGAGGTAGCTCGCCGCCTGCTTCTTGTCGACCGGCGCGCCGATGCCGAGGGCGGAAAGGTTGGCCAGCTCGACCAGCGCCTGCGGGTCGCCGTCGCGGGCGGCCAGCTTGTACCAGATCACCGCTTCCTCGGGCTTCTGCGGCAGGCCGAGGCCGTTGGCATAGAGATAGCCGATCAGGCTCTGCGCCTTGGCGTCGCCGAGCTTGGCCCGCTCGACGGCGATCTCGAAGGCGGTGAGGTAGAAGCCGCGCTGGAAGGCGCCGAAGGCGTAGTCGATCTTGTCGTTGTCGGGCAGCGAGGCCAGAAGGTCCGGAACGGCCGGCGCTGCGGCCGGCGGCGCCGGCGGCACCGGCGCGGATTCGACCG
Organism: Pleomorphomonas koreensis DSM 23070; assembly: GCF_000425185.1. GTDB lineage: Bacteria > Pseudomonadota > Alphaproteobacteria > Rhizobiales > Pleomorphomonadaceae > Pleomorphomonas > Pleomorphomonas koreensis. The sequence goes on along the minus strand of NZ_AULH01000015.1, from coordinate 2,592 downwards.
CCGCGGCCGGCGCGGCGAGGAGGGCGAGGCCAAGCGCGGCAACGAGACGGGTGGCGCGGACTTCAGGCGGCATCAGCATCGCGGGCTTCGGCTCTGGTGGGTCGTGGGAGAGGGTTAGCGGCCAAGTTGGCCGGGATTGCGGCGGTCGGAGCAACGGCTGGTCCGGCCTTGGCTCCAACCTGTCTTGCGCATCCGCCCGATCGGAGACGGCCGCACCTTTTCGGGCGGGTGCGGCTAGTCGTCCGGAAAGGCGGCGGCGACGCGGTCGAGGATGGCGTTGGCCTCGGTGACGGCGACGGCCGGTCCGTCCGGGTGCTCCCAGACGGCGGCGCGCAGGGCGACGAAATCGGCGCCGGTGCGGGCGCAGGTCTCGACCGAGGCCATGGAGCGGCCGGCCAGCAGCACGCAGGGCGGCTCGAACAGCTCGGCCCACCAGGCGCCGAGGTCGATCGTCTTGCGGTGCGGCTCGTCGCTCTCGTCGAGGTCGAGAAGGCCGAAGAAGACGTAGTCGGCATTGGCCTCGCCGGCCTCCATCGCCTCGTGGCGGGCGCGGAGGTTGCCGGCGCCGACGATGGATTTCGGCTGCAACGCCTCGACGGCCTCTCTCAGCGCCGCGCTGCCCGTCTCGATGTGGAGACCGTCGGCGTGGGCGCGGCCCATGACGCGGCTGTCGCCGACGACCAGCGCGGCGACGTCGTGGCGCTGGGCGATCGGCACCAGCGCCTCGGCGATGGCCTGCAACTCGGCGCCGCCGGCAACGTCCGGGGCGATCAGCAGCGAGGCGACGTCGCCGGCGGCGAGCGCCGCTTCGAGCCGGGGCGCGAAGGTCGCGGCGTCGACGGCGCGGGGCGTGATCAGGAACAGGCGGGCGCGCAACTTGACCTCCGGAAAAGGAAACCCCGTGCCCGAAAGGGGCACGGGGCGCTTCATAGCACAAAGATGTTCACGAGGAACCAACCCGTCCGGCTCCGCGACGCCGCGTCAGCGACGCCCGCGCGGAAAGCGCGGAAGCCTGGCGACCGAGGCTCAGCCCTCGAGCGCCTTGACGCCCGGCAGTTCCTTGCCTTCCATCCATTCGAGGAAGGCGCCGCCGGCCGTCGAGATGTAGGTGAAGTCGTCGGCGACGCCGGCATGGTTGAGGGCCGAGACGGTGTCGCCGCCGCCGGCGACCGTCAGCAGCTTGCCGGCCTTGGTGGCGGCGGCGGCGTGCCTGGCGGCGGCAACGGTGGCCTTGTCGAAGGGCTCGATCTCGAAGGCGCCGAGCGGGCCGTTCCAGACCAGCGTCTTGGCCTTGTCGATGGCGGCGTTGACGGCGTCGACCGACTTCGGGCCGGCGTCGAGGATCATGGCGTCGGCCGGAACGGCGTTGACGTCGACCACCTCGTTGGCGGCGCCGGCCTTGAACTCGCGGGCGATGACGGCATCGACCGGCAGCACGATCTCGCAGCCGGTCTCCTTGGCCTTGGCCAGGATGCGGCGGGCGGTGTCGGCGAGGTCGTGCTCGCAGAGCGACTTGCCGACGTTGACCCCTTGCGCGGCCAGGAAGGTGTTGGCCATGCCGCCACCGATCACCAGGATGTCGACCTTGGCGACGAGGTTTTCGAGGAGGTCGATCTTGGTCGACACCTTGGCGCCGCCGACCACGGCCAGCACCGGCCGCTTGGGCGTGCCGAGGGCGGCGCCGAGGGCGGTCAGCTCGGCCTGCATGGTGCGGCCGGCATAGGCGGGAAGCTTGTGGGCGAGGCCCTCGGTCGAGGCGTGGGCCCGGTGGGCGGCCGAGAAGGCGTCGTTGACGTAGAGGTCGCCGAGCTTGGCGAGAGCGTCGACCAGCGCCGGGTCGTTCTTCTCTTCACCCTTGTAGTAGCGGGTGTTTTCGAGCAGCAGGATGTCGCCGTTGGAGAGGGCGGCGATGGCCTTCTCGGCCGTCTCGCCGATGCAGTCGTCGGCGAAGGCGACCGGCTTGCCGATGGCCTTGGCCAGCGGGGCGACGATCGGCTTCAGGCTGTCCTCGGCCTTGCGCTCGCCCTTCGGGCGGCCGAAGTGGGCGAGCAGGACGACCTTGGCGCCCTTTTCCGACAGGTCGCGGATGGTCGGGACGATGCGGTCGATGCGGGTGGTGTCGGTGACGACGCCGTTCTCGATGGGAACGTTGAGGTCGACGCGGACGAGGGCGCGCTTGCCGGCGACGTCGGCGTCATCGATGGTCTTGAAGCTGCTCATGGGGGGTCCTCGCTTCGTGCGCCGCCTGCCGGGTGCGCTGGTCCGCGCATGCGGCATAGGGGCGGTCGGCCGCGGTAAGAGGCGGTCGAGCCCGCCCTCCGGTGGCGGCCCCGCGTGGGGCAGCCGGAGAGCGGGCTCTTAGCGGTTCGGTCTAGCTCAGAGGGTCTTGCCGATGGCGACGGCGGTGTCGGCCATGCGGTTGGAGAAGCCCCACTCGTTGTCGTACCAGGAGAGGATACGGACGAGGGTGCCGTTCATCACCTTGGTCTGGTCGAGGTGGAAGATCGACGAACGCGGGTCGTGGTTGAAGTCGCTGGAGACGTTCGGCTGGTCGGTGAAGCCGAGCACGCCCTTCAGCGGGCCGTTGGTGGC
>NZ_AULH01000014.1 GCF_000425185.1 Pleomorphomonas koreensis DSM 23070 | reverse complement strand
ACGACACCAAGTCGTCGATCTTCTCGGCGCTGATCGAGACCATCGACCTCAGCCAGCTCGCCAAGCTCGACATCGAGACGGCGCGCGAGGAAATCCGCGACATCGTCGGTGACATCATCTCGCTGAAGGCGGTGGTAATGTCGATCGCCGAGCAGGAGGAACTGCTCGACGACATCTGCAACGACGTGCTCGGCTACGGCCCGCTGGAGCCGCTGCTCGCCCGCGACGACATCGCCGACATCATGGTCAACGGCGCCAATGCCACCTTCATCGAAGTGGCCGGCAAGATGGTCAAGACCGGCGTGCGCTTCCGCGACAATGTGCAGTTGATGAACATCTGCCAGCGCATCGTCAGCCAGATCGGCCGCCGCGTCGACGAGGCGTCGCCGATCTGCGACGCCCGCCTGCCCGACGGCAGCCGCGTCAACGTCATCGCGCCGCCTCTCGCCATCGACGGCCCGACGCTGACCATCCGCAAGTTCAAGAAGGACAAGCTGACGCTGCCGCAGCTCGTCAAGTTCGGCTCGATCACCCCCGAGGGCGCCACCATCCTGGAGATCATCGGCAAGAGCCGCTGCAACGTGCTGGTGTCCGGCGGCACCGGCTCGGGCAAGACGACGCTGCTCAACTGCCTCACCGCCTACATCGAGCCAACCGAGCGCATCATCACCTGCGAGGACGCCGCCGAACTCCAGCTGCAGCAGCCGCATGTCGTGCGCCTGGAAACCCGGCCGCCCAACCTCGAGGGCGAGGGCCAGGTGACCATGCGCGATCTCGTCAAGAACTGCCTGCGCATGCGCCCCGAGCGGATCATCGTCGGCGAAGTGCGCGGACCCGAGGCCTTCGACCTCCTCCAGGCGATGAACACCGGCCACGACGGCTCGATGGGCACGCTGCACGCCAACTCGCCGCGCGAGGCGATCAGCCGCGTCGAATCGATGATCTCCATGGGCGGCTACACGCTGCCGGCCAAGACGGTGCGCGAGATGATCGTCTCGTCGGTCGACGTCGTCATCCAGGCGGCGCGTCTCCGCGACGGCTCGCGCCGCATCACCCACATCACCGAGGTGGTCGGTCTCGAAGGCGACGTGGTGATCACCCAGGATCTGTTCGTCTACGACATCATCGGCGAGGAGAGCGACGGCCGGCTGATCGGCCGCCATCGTTCGACCGGCATCGGCCGGCCGAAGTTCTGGGATCGCGCCCGCTACTACGGCGAGGAGCGGCGTCTCGCCGCCGCCCTCGACGCTTCCGAGGCGCCGGCGCCGACCGGCGCCTACGCCTGATCGCACAAGGCCGCCGGCCCGGCGGCGACACCGGAGAGGCAGCATGCTGTTCGGCATAGATATCAGCGTCCTGGCGATGATGGGCCTCGTCGGCTTCTCGATCGCCGCGCTGCTCTACGGCTTCCTCTACGGCCGCATCGAGCGCGACGCGGCGGTCGAGCGGCGGCGCACGCTGGTGGCGGCACCGGCGCCCGAGGTCGACCGGGCCAAGCCGGCGGCCCCGACCGCCCGTCGCCGCAACGTCCAGGAGACGCTGAAGGACCTGGAGATCAAGCAGAAGCACCGGGCGTCGAAGTCGACCAACCCGCCCCTGCAGCTCCGCCTCCAGCAGGCCGGCCTCAGCCTGCCCATCGGCCGCTTCTATCTCTACAGCGGCCTGACCGGCTTCGTCGTCGCCTTCCTCTGCCTGATCGCCGGCCTGCCGCTGCTCCTGGTGCTCGGCGCCGGCTTCGTCGGCGCCGTCGGCCTGCCGCGCTTCGTCGTCAACTTCAAGCGCAAGCGCCGCCAGGCCGCCTTCGTCGACGAACTCGCCAACGCCGTCGAGGTGATCGTGCGCGGCGTCAAGGCCGGTCTGCCGCTCAACGACTGCCTTCGCACCATCGCCGCCGAGGCCAAGGAACCGGTGAGGAGCGAGTTCCGCGCCGTGGTCGAGGCGATGCAGCTCGGCATGCCGATCGACGAGGCGGTCGGCCGCATGTACGAGCACGTGCCGCTGCCCGAGACCAGCTTCTTCGGCATCGTGCTGTCCATCCAGTCGAAGGCCGGCGGCAACCTCTCCGAGGCGCTCGGTAACCTCGCCAAGGTGCTGCGCGAGCGCAAGAAGATGCGCGCCAAGATCCAGGCGATGAGCATGGAGGCCAAGTCCTCGGCCGGCATCATCGGCTCGCTGCCGTTCATCGTCACCATACTCGTCTACATCACCAGCCCCGACTACATCATGGTGCTGTTCACGGCGCCGATCGGACAGATCGTCCTCGGCGTTTCGCTGCTGTGGATGGCCGTCGGCGTCTTCATCATGAAGCGCATGATCGCTTTCGACTTCTGAGGAGCCGTTCATGGGCGCGATCATCAACATCCTGCGCGATCCGGTGACGCTGATGGCCATCCTGGTGTCGCTGGCCATCTTCGCCACCGTCCTCAGCCTGACCATGCCGCTTCTATCCAGCGACCGCCTGCCGGCCCGCATGAAGGCGGTGGCCGACGAGCGCGAGAAGATCCGCCAGCGCGAACGGGCCCGGCTCGCCGAGGAGGGGCGCGGCTCGCTGCGTGGCAAGGAATCCAAGGCCTACATGCGCAGCCTGGTCGAGAAGCTGTCGCTCAGGAAGGCGCTGCTCGACGACAAGGGCGAGGAGAAGCTGAAGCAGGCCGGCTACCGCAGCGAGGCGGCCACCACCACCTTCCTGTTCGCCCGCTTCGTACTGCCCTTCGGCTTCCTGGCCGTCGCCATCTTCTACGTCTTCGTGGTGCTGAAGATCGATCGCCCCCTGGCCTTCAAGGTCGGCATCTGCCTGGTGATCGCCTATATCGGCTTTTACCTGCCGGTGATCTTCGTCTCCAACGCGCTCCAGAAGCGCCAGCAGTCGATCAAGCGCGCCTTCCCCGATTCCCTCGACCTGTTGCTGATCTGCGTCGAGAGCGGCATGTCGATCGAGATCGCCTTCCGCCGCGTTTCCGAGGAGATCGGCAGCCAGTCGCTGGCGCTGGCCGAGGAACTGAGCCTCACCACCGCCGAGCTGTCCTTCCTGTCCGACCGCCGGCAGGCCTATGAGAATCTCGCCAACCGCACCGGCCTCGACGGCGTCAAGGCGGTGTGTCTGGCGCTGATCCAGTCGGAACGCTACGGCACGCCGCTCGGCCAGACGCTGCGCGTCCTCAGCCAGGAAAACCGCGACATGCGCATGAACGAGGCCGAGAAGAAGGCGGCGGCGCTGCCGCCCAAGCTCACCGTGCCGATGATCGTGTTCTTCCTGCCGGTGCTGTTCGCCGTCATCATGGCGCCGGCAATCATCAAGATCACCTCGATGCACTGAACCGCCCCGAAAACGACAAAGGCCCCGGCCGGCGGCCGGGGCCTCGTCATGCGTGGCGGAAAAATACCTTACTTGGTGCCGTACATGCGGTCGCCGGCGTCGCCGAGGCCGGGCACGATGTAGCCCTTCTCGTTGAGGTGGCTGTCGATGGCCGCCGTGAACACCGGCACATCTGGATGCGCCTCGGTGAAGTGCTTGATGCCCTCGGGCGCGGCCAGCAGGCAGACGAAGCGGATGTCGCGGGCGCCGCGCTCCTTCAGCTTGTCGACGGCGGCGATCGACGAATTGCCGGTGGCCAGCATCGGATCGACGACGATGGTCAGGCGATCGGAGAGATCGGCCGGCGCCTTGAAGTAATATTCCACCGGTTGCAGCGTCTCGTGGTCGCGGTAGATGCCGATATGCGACACGCGGGCGGCCGGCACCAGGTCGAGCATGCCTTCGAGGAGGCCGTTGCCGGCCCTGAGCACCGAGGCGAACACCAGCTTCTTGCCTTCGAGTGTCGGCGCCGACATCAGCTGCATCGGCGTCTCGATCTCCACTTCGGTCAGCGCCAGGTCGCGCGTCACCTCGTAGCAGAGCAGCGTCGAGATTTCCCTGAGCAGCCGCCGGAAACTCGCCGTCGAGGTTTCCTTTTTGCGCATGATGGTCAGCTTGTGCTGCACCAGCGGATGATCGATGACCTTGACGCTCATGGGTTCCTCGCGGGGGATGGACGTTTCGGCGACCATAGAGACTCGGACGCGCCGCCGAAACCGGCAAAAACCCCGATCTCCACGGAATTCCCCCTCACAGCCGGGCGAAGAGCCGCGCCTTCGTCGCCTCGTCGCAGAAGGCATCCTCGATCGCCATGCGGGTGACGCCGGCAAGCTCGGCATCGGAAAGGCCGAACGTGTCGCGTCCCACCCGGTACTCGTGGCCGACCGAGGTCCAGAAGAACGGCGGATCGTCGGAATTGAGCGAATGCCGCACCCCCGCCGCCCGCAGCTTCAGGAGCGGATGGTCGGCGTAGCTGCCGTAGACGCCGAGCGTCACGTTGGACACCGGGCAGATCTCGAGGTGGATGCCCTCGGCGGCGATGCGGCGGACGAGGTCGGCGTTCTCGATCGCCCGGACGCCGTGGCCGATGCGCCTCACCGGCAGCGCGTCGAGCGTCGCCGCGACGCCCTCCCAGGAGCACCATTCGCCGGCGTGGCAGGTGAGCGGCAGCCCGGCCTCGGCGGCCACCTCGAAGGCGGGGCGGAACTCGTGCGGCGCATAGAGCCGTTCCTCGCCGGCCATGCCGAAGCCGACCACCTCCGGCACCAGATTGTTGACCGCCGCCCGCGCCGCCTCGACGCCGCGCTCCGGCCCGTAGTGGCGCTCGATGAGCGGGATCAGCCGGCCGACGATGCCGGCCGCCGCCTCGGCTCGCCGCAGTCCCTCGACGATACCGTCGAGATAGGCGCGGTAGCCGAGGCCGGAGCGGTTGCCGAAGTCGGGCGACACGAAGAACTCGGTGTAGACCGAGCCGGCCGCCGCCGCGTCGAGCTGATAGCTCTCGGCAAGGCCGGCGAAGTCCTCCGGCGTCCGGAACACCGAGGCGGCGAGGTCGTAGGCGGTGAGGAAGGTGGTGAAATCGGTCCAGAGATAGCGGCCCTCGTCGTCGAACAGGCGCGACACGTCCACCCCGTAGCGGTCGGCGTTGCGGCGGACCAGCGCCGGCGCGGCGCCGGCTTCGAGATGGACGTGCAGTTCGGCCTTCGGCACCGGAGGCGCGGCGGTCGGTTCGGTCATGAAATGTCTTTCAAAAGTGTCTGTCAGAGGAGCGAGCGGCCGTGCAAGCCCGGCGCGAGGCCAAGCCAGGCGGCGACGCTCTCGGCCATGTCGGCGAAGCTGTCGGGCCGGCCGGCCGGGCCGGGCCGGACGCCCTTGCCGGCAAACAGCGCCGGCACCCGCTCGCGCGTGTGGTCGCTGCCGCGGAAGGTCGGGTCGCAGCCGTGGTCGGCGGTGATCAGCAGGAGATCGCCGTCGCCCATCGCCGCCTCCACCTCCGGCAGCCGCCGGTCGAAGGCTTCGAGGCAGGCGGCGTAGCCGGCGACGTCGCGGCGGTGGCCGTATTCGGTGTCGAAGTCGACGAGGTTGACGAAGACGAGATCGCCGCCCTCGGCTTCCCGCAGCGCGGCGATGCCGAGGTCGAGATTGCCGTCGTTGGACTTGCCCTTGCGGGTGATGGTGACGTTCTGGTGGGCGAAGATGTCGCCGATCTTGCCGATGCCGAACACCTTGTGCCCGGCCGCCTCGACGCGGGTGAGCAGCGTCGGCTCGGGCGGCGGCACGGCATAGTCGCGCCGGTTGGCGGTGCGCTTGAAGGTGTCCTTCGTCTCGCCGACGAAGGGCCGGGCGATCACCCGGCCGATGCGGTAGGGGTCGACCAGCCGGCGGGCGATCTCGCAGTCGGCCAGCAGCTTGTCGAGGCCGAAATGCGTCTCGTGGGCGGCGATCTGCATCACCGAATCGGCCGAGGTGTAGACGATCGGCTTGCCGGTGCGGATGTGCTCCTCACCGAAGCGGGCGATCACCTCGGTGCCCGAGGCGTGGCAGTTGGCGAGGATGCCGGGCACGCCGGTCTCGCGCACGTAGGCGTCGATCAGCTCGGCCGGGAAGCTCGGCGGCTCCGGCGGGAAATAGCCCCACTCGAAGGGCACCGGCACGCCGGCGATCTCCCAGTGGCCGGACGGCGTGTCCTTGCCGCTCGACTGCTCGGCCGGCGCGGCATAGCGGCCCTCCGCCGTCTCGCGCGAAAAACCGGCCGGCCGGACGCCGGTGGCCAGCTCGGCGGCGAGACCAAGGCCGAGCCGTTCGAGATTGGGCAGGCTGAGCGGCCCCGACCGCAGCCCGGCCCGGTCGCCCCGGCCGGCCGCGCATTCGGCAGCGATGTGGCCGAGCGTGTCCGATCCCTCGTCGCCGAAGCGGGCGGCGTCCGGCGCGCCGCCGATGCCGAAGCTGTCGAGCACGATGACGATGGCCCGTTTCATGAATCCTCCCCGGCGCCCGCCGGGCGCCTCATCCTGTTCTCGTGAAGCCGGGGCGCGCCGCCGTCCGCGACCGTCCCGGAAAACCCTTCAGCCGCCCAGCCGCTCGATCACCGCCGGGCCGCGCTCCGGCCGGTCGCCCAGCGTGTAGGCGGCGACCAGCGCCGCCGCCGCCGCGTCGGCCGTCGATTCGCTGGCCGCATGCACGAAGCCGAGGGGCCGGTCGGAACCGACGTCGTCACGCAGGCCGGCGAGACCCGAGAAGCCGACGGCCGGATCGATGGCGTCCTGCGGCCGGGTGCGGCCGCCGCCGAGCCCGACCACCGCGACGCCGATCGCCCGCGCGTCGATGGCGGCCACCGTGCCGGCGGCCGGCGGCATCACCGGCCGCACCACCGGCGCCTTGGCGAGATAGGTGTCCGCCTTGTCGACGAAGTCGGCGGGGCCGCCGAGCGCCGTCACCATGCGGCCGAAGATCTCCGCCGCCTTGCCGGAGGTGAAGGCCTCCTCGATGGCGACGCGCGCCTCGGCGACGTCGGGCCTGAGGTCGCCGATCACCAGCATCTCGGCGGCGAGCGCCACCGTCACCTCCCACATGCGCGGGTCGATGCGTTTTCCCGTCAGGAAGTCGACGGCGAGCTGCACTTCGAGCGCGTTGCCGGCCGCCGTGCCGAGCGGCTCGTTCATGTCGGTGATCAGGCCGATGGTCGGCAGGCCGGCGCCGTTGGCAACGCTGACCAGACTGGCCGCCAAGGCCCTTGACTCATCGAGCGTCGCCATGAAGGCGCCCGTGCCGGTCTTGACGTCGAGGACGAGGCCGGTGAGGCCGGCCGCCAGCTTCTTCGACAGGATCGACGCGGTGATCAGGTCGATGCTCTCCACCGTCCCCGTCACGTCGCGGATGGCGTAAACCCGCTTGTCGGCCGGCGCCAGGTCGGCGGTCTGGCCGATGACGGCGCAGCCGACCTCGCGCACCACCTTGCGGAACGTGTCGTTGTCCGGCTGCGTCCTGTAGCCGGGCACGGTGTCGAGCTTGTCGAGCGTGCCGCCGGTGTGGCCGAGGCCGCGGCCGGAGATCATCGGCACGAAGCCGCCGCAGGCGGCGACGGCCGGCGCCAGCATCAGCGACACGGTGTCGCCGATGCCGCCGGTCGAATGCTTGTCGAGCGCCGGCCCCGGCAGGTCGGACCAGTCGAGCACGGTGCCCGAATCGCGCATCGCCAGCGTCAGCGCCACCCGCTCGTCGGTGGTCATGCCGCGGAAGAAGGTGGCCATGGCGAAGGCCGCCACCTGCCCCTCGGTGACCGAGCCGGCCGTCAGGCCCTCGACCATGAAGGCGATCTCGTCGCGGGAAAGCGCGGCGCCGTCGCGCTTCCTGCGGATGATCTCCTGCGGCAGGAAGCTCATGATGCGGCCCCGTAGGCGGCGATCACCCGCGGCAGGATGCGGCGGAGCTTCTCCGCCCCCTTCGGCGCCGCCTCCTTCACCTCCTCGTGGCTCAGCTCCTGGTCGGTCAGGCCGGCGGCCGGGTTGGTGACGGTGGAGACGGCGGCCACTTCAAGGCCCATGTAGCGGGCGAGGATCACCTCCGGCACCGTCGACATGCCCACCGCGTCGCCGCCGAGGATCTTGGCGGCGCGGATCTCGGCCGGCGTCTCGAAGGACGGGCCGGTGAACCAGACGTAGACGCCGGCGTGCAGCGTGACGCCCTCGGCGGCGGCGGCCTCGCGGAACAGCGCCTGCAGGCGGAGGTCGTAGGCCTGCGACATGCCGACGAAGCGCTCGTCGCCGAGCGTGCCGACCAGCGGGTTGGAGCCGGTGAAGTTGATGTGGTCGGTGATCAGCATCAGTTCGCCCGGCCCGACTTCGAGGTGCAGGCCGCCGGCGGCATTGGTCAGGATGACGGCGCGGCAGCCGATCAGCTTCAGCACCTCGATCGGCGTCTTCATCACCGCCGCGTCGCCGTGCTCGTAATAATGGCCGCGGCCGGACAGCACCGCCACCGGCTGGCCGGCGAGGCGGCCGATCACCAGCTCGCCCTTGTGGCTCGATACGGTGGAGACCGGGAAGCCCGGCAGCTCGGCGAAGGAAAAGCGGACGGCGTCCTCGACGCTGTCGGCGAACGAGCCGAGGCCGGAGCCGAGCACCATGCCGACGATCGGCCTCAGGTCGGTCTTGCCGGCGATCAGCGCCGCCGCGCGGGCGGCGTTGGAGACTTCGGTCATGATCGTTCACTCCTCCAGAACGAAGCCGGCCGGCAGCAGCTCGGCCATGGTGAAGCGCTGACTGGCGCCATCGGGATCGGCGGCGAACACCTCGGTGTCGGCGCCGGAGAATTCGGCCAGTCGCTGGCGGCAGCCGCCGCAGGGCGTGCAGAAGCGGCCGCCGGCGACGGACGCCGTGTCGATGCGCGCGGCCACCACCACGGCGCGGACGATGCGTCTGCCACCGCCCACCACCATCTGGCCGATGGCCGTCGTCTCGGCGCACCAGCCCTCGGGGAAGGAGGCGTTCTCGACGTTGCAGCCGGCATAGACTTGGCCGTCGTCGGCGAGGAGGGCGGCGCCGACCGCGTAGCGCGAATAGGGCGCGTGGGCCTTCTGCCGCGCCGCGCTGGCGGCGGCGAACAGCGTATCGAAATCGGCCATCTCAGCGCTCCTTGACATAGGGTACGCCGCCCGCCTTGGGCGGCCGGGCGACACCGATGAAGCCGGCGAGCAGCACGCAGGTCAAGACGTAGGGCAGCGCCTGGAAGATCTGCACCGGCACCTCGCCGATGCCCGGCACGCTCTTGCCCTGCATGAAGTTGGCGAAGGCGTCGAGGAAGCCGAACAGCAGGCAGGCCAGCATCACCGGCACCGGCCGCCACTTGGCGAAGATCAGCGCGGCGAGGGCGATGAAGCCCTTGCCGGCCGACATGTCTTTGACGAAACCGGCCGACTGGGCGACGGACAGATAGGTGCCGGCGCAGCCGCACAGGATGCCGGCGCAGATGGTCGCCCGGTAGCGCAGGAAGGTGACCGAGATGCCCGCCGTGTCGACGGCGCCGGGATTCTCGCCGACCGCCCTGAGGCGCAGGCCGAAGCGGGTGCGGTAGAGCACCCACCAGGAGGCCGGCACGGCGAGGAAGGCGAGATAGGTCAGGATGTTGTGGCCGGAGATGACGTTGGCGTAGAAGCGGCCGAGGATGCCGCTGTCCCTGAGTTCGTTGGCGTAGGGAAAGACGATCTCGGTGAAGCGGGCGGTGGCGGCGAGCGGCGGCGTCCGCCCGCCCTGGCTGAACCAGGCCTGCCCCAGGACGGCGGTGAGGCCGGAGGCCAGGAAGTTGATGGCGACGCCGGAGACGATCTGGTTGCCGCGGTTGGTGATCGCCGCAAAGCCGTGGATCAGCGAGATCAGCACCGACACCGTGATGCCGGCCAGAAGGCCGATCCACGGCGAGCCGGTCATGAAGGCGGCGACGGCGGCGGCGAAGGCGGAGAACAGCATCTTGCCTTCGAGGCCGATGTCGAACACGCCCGCCCGCTCGGTGAAGAGGCCGGCCAGCGCGGTGAAGATCAGCGGGATCGACAGGCGGATGGTCGAGCCGAGGATCGAGATCAGGTCGAGGTTTTCCATTGACGCGCTCCTCAGGCCTTGCCGAGCCGCTGCCAGATCCGGACGATGGCCGGCCGGAACATGTATTCGAGGGCGCCGGCGAACAGCACCACCAGACCCTGGATGACGACGATCATGTCGCGGGTGATCTTCGGCATGTCGAAGCTCAGCGCGTCGCCGCCCTGGTAGAGCACGCCGAACAGGATGGCGGCGAGCACGATGCCGACCGGATGCGACCGCCCCATCAGCGACACGGCGATGCCGACGAAGCCGGCGCCGCCGACGAACTCCACCTGCAGGCGGGCCGAGGCGCCGAGCACCGGGTTGAGCGCCATCATGCCGGCGAGGCCGCCGGAGATCAGCATGGTGATGATCACCGTCTTGACATAGGGGATGCCGGCGTAGACGGCGGCGGTCGGGCTGGCGCCGAGCGTGCGGATCTCGTAGCCGAGCTTGGTCCGCCAGATCAGCAGCCAGACGGCCACGCACATGACGAGCGCGATCAGGAACGAGACGTTGAACGGCGCCGCCCCGAGCTTGCCGCCGAACAGCGCGATCAGCCAGTCGAGCTTGGGCAACTGGCCGCCGGGCAGGAAGACGCGGGTTTCCGGCGCCATCTTGCCCGGCACGATCAGCACGTGGACCAGGAGATAGACCATCAGCGCCGCGCCGATGAAGTTGAACATGATCGTCGTGATGACGATGTGGCTGCCGCGCTTGGCCTGCAGCCAGGCCGGGATCAGCGCCCAGGCGGCGCCGAAGATCGCCGCGCCGGCCACCGCGAAGGGCATGGTCACGTACCAGGGCACGTAGTGGTCGAGGGCGAGCGCGGCGAGCGCCGCGCCGAGGCCGCCGACATAGGCCTGACCTTCGGAGCCGATGTTGAACAGGCCGGCGTGGTAGGCGACGGCGACCGAGAGGCCGGTGAAGATGAAGTTGGTGGCGTAATAGAGCGTGAAGCCGATGCCCTCGCCGTTGCCGAGCGCCCCTTGCAGCAGCAGCGTCACGGCGTCGAGCGGGCTCTCGCCGATGATCCAGACGACGACGCCGGAGATCAGGAAGGCCACCACGAGGTTGAGGAACGGCATCAGGCCGTAGGTGATCCAGTTGGGAAGCGGTACGGACGCGGTGCTCATCTCGGCCTCACGCGGCAATGCCGGCCATCATCAGGCCGAGGGTCTGTTCGCCGGTGTCCGGCGTCTTCTCACCGACGATGTGGCCGGCGAACATCACGAGGATGCGGTCGGACAGCGAGCGGATCTCGTCGAGTTCCACCGACACCAGCAGCACCGCCTTGTCGGCGTCGCGCATGGCGATCAGCCGGCGGTGGATGAACTCGATGGCGCCGATGTCGACGCCGCGCGTCGGCTGGCCGACCACCAGGAGCGCCGGGTCGCGCTCGATCTCGCGGGCGACGACGATCTTCTGCTGGTTGCCGCCGGAGAAGTTGGCGGTCTTCAGCCGGCAGTTGGGCGGCCGGATGTCGTATTTCTCGATCTTCGCCTTGGCGTCGTCGCGGCAGGCGTCGAGGTCGAGCAGCGGGCCGCGGCCATAGCGCTCGTCGCGATGGTAGCCGAGCACCGAGTTCTCGCTCTCCTCGAAATTCAGGACGAGGCCCATGTGGTGGCGGTCCTCGGGGATGTGGCCGAGGCCAAGCGCCCTGAGGCGGGCGGCGTCGAAGCCGGCCACCGGCTGACCGTGGATCAGAATCTCGCCCGAGGCCGGCTTGCGGATGCCGGTGATCGCCTCAAGCAGCTCCGACTGGCCGTTGCCGGCGACGCCGGCGATGCCGACCACCTCGCCCGCCCGGACGTCGAAGGAGACGTTGTCGACCATGGTGACGCCGCGGCCGTCCTTGACGGTGAGATTCCTGACCGACAGCACGACCTCCTTCGGCGCCGCCGGCCCCTTGTCGACGCGCAAGAGCACGCGGCGGCCGACCATCAGCTCGGCCAGCTCCTCCACCGTCGTCTCGGCGGTCCGCCGCGTCGCCACCATCTCGCCGCGCCGCATCACCGACACGGTGTCGGTGATCGCCATGATTTCACGCAGCTTGTGGGTGATCAGCAGGATGGTCTTGCCCTGGTCGCGCAGCACGCCGAGGATGCGGAACAGATGATCGGCCTCGGCCGGCGTCAGCACGCCGGTCGGCTCGTCGAGGATCAGGATCTCGGCGCCGCGATAGAGCGCCTTCAGGATCTCGACGCGCTGCTGCAATCCGACCGGCAGTTCCTCGATGATGGCGTCGGGATCGACTTCGAGGCCGTAGTCGGCTTCGAGCCGCTTCAGCGCCGCCCGCGCCCCGGTGACGCCCTTGCCGAGCAGCGCGCCGCCCTCGACGCCGAGGATGACGTTCTCCAGCACCGAGAAGTTCTCGACCAGCATGAAGTGCTGGTGGACCATGCCGATGCCGGCCGAGATCGCCGCCTGGCTGTCGTGGATGACGGTGTCCTTGCCGTTGATGCGGATCGATCCGGCGTCGGCGTGATAGAAGCCGTAGAGGATCGACATCAGCGTCGACTTGCCGGCGCCGTTCTCGCCGATGATGCCGTGGATCGAGCCCTTGGCGACGGTGAGATGGATGTTCCTGTTGGCGTGGACGGCGCCGAATTTCTTGTCGATGCCATTGAGTTCGATGGCGGGCGTCGGGGATGGGCTCACGGCTTCATGGCTCCGGATACGAAAAAGGGCGCAAGGCGAGCCCGAACACCGGCCAAGCCTTGCGCCCTCGTCAGTGGGGCATCACTTCGGGCAGGAGTTGTCCGTCATGTAGTCGTGCACCTTGACCGCGCCGGAGACGATATCGGTCTTGGCCTTCTCGACCGCCGCCAGGATCTCCGGGGTGATCAGCGGCTTGTTGTTGTCGTCATAAGCCCAGGAGACGCCGTCTTCCTTGATGCCGAGCGCCTGCACGCCGGGGGTGAACTTGTCGTTCTTGACGTCGGAGAAGGCGTTGTAGACGGCGAGATCGACGCGCTTGACCATCGAGGTCAGCACCGAGCCCGGATGCAGGTAGTTCTGGTTCGAATCGACGCCGATCGAATACTTGCCCTGGTCGGCGGCCGTCTGCAGCACGCCGATGCCGGAGGCGCCAGCCGCCGCGTAGACAACGTCGACGCCCTGGTCGATCTGCCCCTTGGCCAGCTCGCCGCCGCGCACCGGATCGCTCCAGGCGGCGCCGGTGGTGCCGATCCAGTTCTGCAGCACGTCGGCCTTGGGATTGGCGGCGCGGGCGCCCTGCTCGTAGCCGCATTCGAACTTGCGGATCAGCGGAATGTCCATGCCGCCGACGAAGCCGACCTTGCCCGTCTTGGAGAACAGGCCGGCCACGGTGCCGACCAGGAAGGAGCCTTCCTCTTCCTTGTAGACCACCGAGCGGACGTTCGGCTTGTCGACCACGGCGTCGACGATGACGAACTGGGTGTCGGGGAACTCGGCCGCCACCTTCTCGATGGCCGAAGTCCAGGCGAACGACACGCCGACCACCGGGTTGAAGCCCTTGGAGGCGAAGTTGCGGATCGCCTGCTCGCCCTGGGTGTCGCCGGTCGGCTCGAAGTCGCGATAGTCGATGCCGGTCTCGGCCTTGAACTTCTCGGCGCCGGTGTAGGCCGCCTCGTTGAACGACTTGTCGAACCTGCCACCGGTTCCGTAGACGAGCGCCGGCTTGATGTCGGCCGCCATGGCCGTGCTGGACAGCGCGGCTGCGAAGAAGGTAGCGCCGATCAGTTTGTTGATCATCGTGTTCCTCACCCCTTTTGGAAGGAGCCCCCGTTCGGGCTGGTCGGCGGAGGAAATCCGGTTGAAAACGCCCCTCCCCCGAGTGGCGCATACTAAGCACGCTTTCCGCCGGTTTGCATCGCCTTTCTTCAGTTTTTGACCAAATGGACAATATTGTCGAATGCTGCTTTCGGCTATGTCGGACGGCACCGGGCAAAGCGCCGGCAAACGCGGAATCGCGCCCTTGGAACGCCGCGGCCGAGCGCCGCGCAAGGCTGCCGGCGGCCAGGGCGAACCACCCCCTTACGTATTTGCCCCGATCGGGACGGCGTTCCGGCGACCCTCGCCGCGCCGCCGGGCGAAATTTCCGAGGAGCGCGCAGCAAAATCGATACCGTTTCAGGGGGAAAGGCGCTAAGAGCGTGCCGATCGAGTTCCAGTCGTCAAGGATGCGATGACCGTACGCACCGACACCGCCGCAGCCGCCGTCCCGGCCATCGCGCTCGTCGCCCATGATGCCAAGAAGGACGAGATGGTCGCCTTCGCCCGCGCCCACGAGGCGCGGCTCGCCGCCTTCCGCCTGTTCGCCACCGGCACCACCGGCAGCCGCATCCGCGGCGCCTGCCCGACGCTCGACGTCACCTGCCTGAAGAGCGGCCCGCTCGGCGGCGACCAGCAGATCGGCGCCATGATCGCCGAGGGCCGGCTCGGCGGCCTCATCTTCTTCATCGATCCGCTGTCGCCCATGCCGCACGACGTCGACGTCAAGGCGCTGACCCGCCTGTCCGTCGTCTACAACATTCCGATGGCTCTCAACCGTTCGACGGCGGAGTTCCTGATCCGCGCCGGCGGTTTCGCCCGCCCCGCCGCCGTTTCCGCCGCCCCTGTTCCCTCCGACTGAGCGAAGATCACGATGTCCCAGAGCGTCCCCAGCGTCGTCACCTTTCCGGTCCTGTTCGCCGACATCGGCGGCACCAACGCCCGATTCGCGCTTCTCACCGATCCCGACGCCGACATCCGGCACTTCGACACCGTCGAGACGCGGCTGTTCCCGACCATCGGCGATGCCATAGAGAGCGCGGTGATCGACGCCGGCGCGCCGCAGCCAAGCTCGCTGGTCTTCGCGCTGGCCGGGCCGATCGGCGAGGAGAGCACTCAGCTCACCAACTGCCCCTGGGTGGTGACGCCCAAGGAACTGGTCGAGCGCTTCGGGCTCGACCACGTCATCCTGTTCAACGACTTCGAGGCGCTCGGCCTGTCGCTGCCCGGCCTCAAGGCGAGGGATCTGGTCGCCGTCGGCGGCGCCCTGCCGCAGGCGCGCGGCACCAAGGTGGTGATCGGCCCCGGCACCGGCCTCGGCGCCGCCGGCCTCGTCGACGCCGCCGGCCTCTGGGTGCCGGTGCCCGGCGAGGGCGGGCACATCGACCTCGCGCCGGTCACCGCCCGCGACTACGCCATCTGGCCGCACATCGAGCGGGCCGGCGGCCGCGTCACCGGCGAGACCATCATCTGCGGCTCCGGCCTCCTTCGCCTCTACAAGGCGGTGGCCGCCGCCAACAAGTCGCTCGCCGCCTGCGATACGCCGGCCGCCGTCACCGCCGCCGCCGAGGCCGGCGATCCCCTGGCCGTCGAAACCGTCGCCCTGTTCGCCGAACATCTCGGCCGCATCGCCGGCAACCTCGCGCTCACCTTCCTCGCTCACGGCGGCGTCTATCTGGCCGGTGGCATCGCCCCCCGTCTCGTCAAGGTGCTGCAGCAGGGCGGCTTCCGCGCCGCCTTCGAGGACAAGTATCCGCATCAGGCGCTGATGGCCGGCCTGCCGACGGCGATCATCGTCCACGACCGGCCGGCCCTCGCCGGCCTCGTCGACTTCGCCCGCCGGCCGGACACCTTCGGCCTGCGCCTCGACGGCCGGCACTGGCGCGCCTGACGCGCCGGACACGTGCCGGATAGTTGAACGATGAAGTGAACATGGACGGGGCGGCCGGCAGCCACCATCTGCTATAGCGAGTGCAGAGGTGTGTGATGACCAGTTCCGCTGAAAGCTCCGTCCGTTCCTTCGATATCCGCGGCATGACCTGCGCCGCCTGCTCCGCCCGCCTCGAACGCGTGCTGAAGAAGACGCCCGGCATCCTCGATGCCCGCGTCAACCTGGCGCTGGAGCGGGCCGACGTGGCCGTCGAGCCGGCGGTGACGCCCGAGACGATCGCCGCCGCCGTCGACCGGGCCGGCTTCTCGGCGACGCTGCGCTCCGACGACCCCGTCGTCGCCCGCGCCGAACGCGAGGCGCGCGAGGCCGAGGCCACCGCCGCCCGCCGCCGCACCGGCCGGCTGCTCGCCGTCTCGGCCCTGCTCACCGCTCCCTTCATCGTCGCGATGATCGCCATGATGGCCGGCTTCGGACATATCCTGCCGGCTTACCTGCAGCTGGTGCTGGCCACCGCCGTGCAGGTGCTGGCCGGCCGCCGCTTCTATCGCGGCGCCTGGAACGCGCTGAGGGGCGGCGGCGCCAACATGGACGTGCTGGTGTCGCTCGGCACCACCGCCGCCTGGGGCTTCTCGGTCTACCAGATGGCGACGGTCCACCACATGGTGGAGGAGCATCTCTATTTCGAGGCGTCGGCCGTGGTGCTGACGCTGGTGCTGCTCGGCAAGTTCCTCGAGGAGCGTGCCAAGGCGTCCACCACCCGCGCCGTGCGCTCGCTGATGGCGCTGCGCCCGGAGACGGCGACCCAGCTGGCCGAGGACGGCAGTTACCAAACCGTGCCGGTGACGCGCCTGTTGCCCGGCGACCGCGTGCTGGTCCGCCCCGGCGAGCGCGTGCCGGTCGACGGCGTCATCCTCACCGGCGAGAGCCATTTCGACGAGGCGGTGATCACCGGCGAGAGCCTGCCGGTGCTGCGGGCGGTCGGCGGGCCGGTGGTGACCGGCGCCGTCAACGGCGAGGGCGCCGTCACCGTCGAGGTCGGTGCCGTCGGCGAGGACTCGACGCTCGGCCGCATCACCCGCCTGGTCGAGAACGCGCAGTCCGGCAAGGCGCCGGTGCAGCGCCTCGTCGACCGCGTGTCGGCGATCTTCGTGCCGGTGGTGGTCGCCGTCGCCGTCCTCGCCTTCGCTCTGTGGCTGGCCTTCGGCGGCGGCCTCGAGCAGGCGCTGGCCGCCGCCGTCGCCGTGCTGGTGATCGCCTGCCCCTGCGCCCTCGGCCTCGCCACGCCGACCGCCCTGGTCGCCGGCACCGGCGCTGCCGCCCGCGCCGGCATCCTGATCAAGGATATCGAGGTGCTGGAGCGCGCCGCCCATGTCGGCACCGTGGTGTTCGACAAGACCGGCACGCTGACCGCCGGTCGTCCCGAGTTGCAGGCGCTGGTCGCCTCGGACGGCGTCGATCCGGCCCGCCTGCTGGCGCTCGCCGCCGGCGCCCAGACCGGCTCCGAGCATCCGCTGGCCCGCGCCACGCTCGACCGCGCGACGCGGGACGGCGTCGCGCCGCTTGCCGCCGAGGACGTCAGGGCGGTGCCCGGCAAGGGCCTGTCCGCCCGCGTCGACGGCGAGACGGTGCTGATCGGCACCGCCGCGCTGCTCGACGAGCATGGCATCGATCACGCCGACCTCGACAAGGCCGGCCTCGGCCGCCTCGGGCCGGAGATGACGCTCGCCTACGTGACGGCCGGCGACCGGGCCATCGGCCTGTTCGGCTATGCCGACGCCCTGCGGCCGGAAGCCCCGGCCGCCGTTGCCGAGCTGGGCCGGCGCGGCATCCGCACGCTGCTCTTGACCGGCGACCGGCCGGCCGCCGCCCGCGCCATCGCCGGCGCCGCCGGCCTCGACGACTGGCGGGCCGACGTGCTGCCCGAGGGCAAGGCGGCCGAGGTCGAGGCTCTGCGCGCCGCCGGCCGCCGCCTCGCCATGGTCGGCGACGGCGTCAACGACGCGCCGGCGCTGGCCGCCGCCGACGTCGGCGTCGCCATGGGCTCGGGCACCGACGTCGCCATGGAGACGGCTGGAATCACGCTGATGCGCCCCGACCCGCGCCTCGTCGGCGCCGCGCTCGACATCGCCGCCGCCACCTCGCGCAAGATCCGGCAGAACCTGTTCTGGGCCTTCGTCTACAACGTGATCGGCATTCCGCTCGCCGCCTTCGGCCTGCTGACGCCGGCGCTGGCCGGCGCCGCCATGGCCATGAGTTCGGTGTCGGTGGTGACCAACGCCGGCCTGCTCACCCGCTGGGCGCCCAAGCTGCCGCCGGTCGCCATGCCGAAGGACTGACGCTCTCAGGGAATGCAGCGGCCGTCGCGTCCCGGCTGGCAGGCGCCTGACGGCGTTCTCGCCGGCACGATGTCGCCCGGCGAGCGGCCCAGCGCGCCGAGATCGAGCGGCCCGTCGGCCAGCGCCGGCGGCGGAGCGGCGGGGCGGCGCGGCGCGGCAACCCGCCCGGCCGGACGAAGCGGCGGCAACGGCGCCGCCACGGCCGGTTCGGCCGGCGTTTCCTCCTGAGGTTCCGTCGGCCTGGCCGACGCTCCCACGGGCGTTGCCGCCGGCTTGGCCGGGGCGGTCAGCGTGTCGATCATCGAGGTCACGGCGTCCGGCCTGACCGCTTCGAGCGCCGGTGCCGCGCCCGTCCGGAGACGCGAGAAGCCGCCCGTCATCGCGGCAAGCCGCGCGTATCCCACCGTGGGGTCGTCGATGAGGCCGGGCAGGTCGGGATAAAGGCGCGGCGCGGCGAGCGGCCCCTTGACCGCCACCGGCGCCTCGAAATCCGGATAGCCCTTCAATTGCGGCTTCAGCTTCAGGTCGAGGACGCCGTCCGTAAAACGCAGGCTGCCGGCGCCCGACAGTTGGAGATCGCCGGCCGAGAAGGCCAGATCGCCGCTCCGGATGGTGCCCGCCGCCAGAGCGAGCTGGCCGGCCAGCCGGTCGAAGGCGACGCGCCGCGGATCGGACCCGAAGCCGGTCTGCACGCTCCGGGCCAGCCGGCCGAGCAACGCCACCGGATCGAGGCCGTCGAGCACACCGCGCGACAGGGTGAGGTCGGCGCTGCCGCCGGCCGAGGCGAGGAGTTCGGCAGCGGTGGTCCCTGTCGCATTGACGTCGGCCGCCAGCGTCAGCTCACCATCGGCGCGACTGCCGATCAGCGGCGCCAGACTGGTGAGCCGCGTGCCGTCGATTTTCCCCTTCAGCGCGAAAGCCGGCCGCTCGCCGTTGGTGACGCGCAGCGTCGCCGCGCCGCTGCCGCCGCCGAGCGACAGCCTGTCGAGGCCGATTTCGGCGCCCTTGTCGTCGATCCGGAGATCGACCGGCCCGCCGGCCGCCGCCACCGGTCCGGCGGCGATGCGGGCCGCCTCGATGCCAAGATCGGCGTCGATGCCGCGTGCCAGGCTGCCGAGCCGCGCCAGCGCGCCGGCCAGCGCCGCCACGTCGACCGTGTCGCCGCTCAGCCGGCCGGCCAGATGGGGGCGGTCGCCAGCGGTCGTCAGATCGAGCACGCCGGCAAAGGCGGCGTCGCCGAGCATCAGCCGGGCGCCGCTGAGGGCAAGGCGGCCGATGCCCGCCTCGAGACGGCCATCCAGCGAGGCGCTGTCGGTCAGGCCGGTGACGCCGGCGAGTGCCGACAGGCGGCGGCTGGTCAACGAGAGAGTGCCCTCGGCCGTGACGGCAATGGGATCGACGCCGCCGTCGAAGGCGGCGGACAGCGTCGCGCCGTCGACATGCAGCACCACCGGCGCCGCACCGCCGTCGAACAGCCGTCGCGGCGTCACCGCGGCGTCCAGCGTCACGGCGCCGGACGGCGCCATTCCCCGGCCGCTCAGCCGGGCCGGCTCGTCCAGGCCGGACAGCGTCAGGTCGGCGGCCAGCCGGGTCAGTGCCGGCAGTTCGAGGCCCATCAGCGGCAGCGCGGCCAGGCGGCCGTCGCGCAGCGTGGCGGCACCGTCGGCCGCCAGCGTCGCCGCCAGCTCCTCCGCCGACCGGCCGCGCGCCGACAGACGGAGATCGGCCGATATCCGGCCGGCCAGCGGCGTGGCGGCGCCGGCCAGCGCCGCCACGTCGCGCAGGGCGATTTCCTTGGCGACCAGGGTGCCGCCGAGCCGCCGGCCGCCGGCATCGGGCACCAGATCGATCCGGCCCGACAGGCTGCCATTGCCGAGCGCCGCGCCGTCGAGCACCGCGCCGAAGCGGCCGTCGCGGCCGACCGCCGTCAGGCGGACGTCGCGGACGCCGCCACCGGGAAAGGCCAGCTCGGCAAGCTTCAGGTCGAGGCCGGCATCGATGGGCGCGGCCCCGGCCGCCGGATCGAAGCCGAGACCGGCGGCAAGGCGGGCGAGCGCTGCGAGGCCATCGACGGGCAGGCGCTTGAAGGCGGCATGGAGATCGACGGCGGCGCGCGGCGCCGTCAGGTCGAGGGCGGCCGACAGCCGGCCGGTGCCGCCGAGAAGGGTGGCGTCGGCATCCACCAGCTCGACGCGGCCGGGCGTCAGGATGGCGGCGCCGGCGACGCGCGCCGGGCCGGACGCCGCGACATCCGGCGCCGACAGCGTCAGGCGGCCGGCGAATGCGCCGTTCGTCAGGCCACCGTCGAGGTCGAGGCCGCCGGCCGGCGCGGCCAGCCGCAGGCGGACGGCACCGGTGGCGCCGGTCTCCAGGATCAGCGACAGCGGCGTGCCGGACAGTGCCGCGCCGATGGCCAGCCGGTCGCCGTCGGTGGTCCGCAGCGCCGACGCCGTGACATCGTCGAGGCGCCAGTCGCGGCCGTCGGCGGATAGCTCCAACCGTCCGCCGGTCGCCGCGAAACGCCGCGTCGCCGCCCTGCCGGCGAGGCCGGTCAAAGTGGCGACCGCCTTGGCCGGATCGAGGTCGCCGCCCCGGAGAGTCAGGCGCAGCACCGGCTGCTCCACCGCCACGCCGGACAGTTCGGCGGAACCGGACAGGAAGGGCAGCGTCCGGAGGGAGAGCACCAGCCGGTCGGCGCGCGCCTCGCCGAGGCCGTCGGGCAACTCGATCCTGACGTCGCTGGCGACGACGCGCGGCGTCGGCAAGAGATCGAGATCGACGGTGCCGGCGCTGACCGCCGTGCCGGTGTCGGCCTCGAAGGCGGCGATGGCCGGCGCCATGAACTTGTCGAGCGGAAACACCGGCGCCATCGCCAGGCGGAGAACCAGGACGACCAGCACCAGCCCCGACAAGGCCGTCACAACGCGAAGCATGCCGATCCCCCGAACCTCGTCGGCGCGCGCCGCGCCTTTCCCCCGGCTCCGGCGCAAGGCACCACAATACCAGTCCTTTCGACGTTTGGAACCCTTGCGCCCTTAGCCGATGGGAGAAGCCTTTCCCGCAGCGCAAAAGGCTTGGCCGCGGCACATCATTGCTTTTATGGTGGCGGTGCCGCGTGGGCGACGCGGCGCGTCGAGGGAAGCGCTCCATGTCGAAGATGCGGCAGAGCACCGTCATCCGGAAGTATGCCAATCGGCGGCTCTACGACACCGGCAGTTCCAGCTACGTGACGCTGCAGGACCTTGCCGCCATGGTGCGCGCCGACGTCGACTTCGTGGTGATCGATGCCAAGAGCGACGACGACATCACCCACGAGGTGCTGACCCAGATCATCCTCGAGGAGGAGACGCGCGGGCCGCATCTCCTGCCGGTCAATTTCCTGCGCCAGCTGATCCGCTTCTACGGCGACGAGTTGCAGGCCATGGTGCCGGCCTTCCTCGAATACTCCATCGGCCAGTTCGCCCGCGAGCAGGGCAAGATGCGCGGCATCGCCAGCGAGGCGCTCGGCGAGAAGCTGGGCGAGCAGGCCCGTCTCAACGCCGAATCCTTCGAGCGGGCGGTGCGCGCCGCCCTGCCCGGCGAGGCGCCGGAACCGGAAAGCCGCGCCGCCGACATCGACGCGCTGCGCGGCGAGCTGGAGGCCATGCGGCGGCGGCTCGACCGTCTCGCACCCGAATGACGCCCCAGGGAACGATGATCTTCAGGCCGGCGCCACGACGAGCGCCCCCCTGAGCCAGCCGCCGTCCGCCGGCTCGTCGAGGTCGTCGAGCAGGCTCGGCTCCGGCCCCACCCGGAGGCGTGCCTCGCCGATCAGCCGGCCCTGGAAGGCGGAGATGCCGAGATCGGCCAGCAGCGCCGCCGACGCCTCGTCCTGCACGAACTCGGCGACGGTGCGGATGCCGAAGTGGGCGGCCAGCGTCGAGAGCGCGCGCACGAACACCACGGCATCGCCGTCGCGGCCGATGTCGCGGATGAAGGCGCCGTCGATCTTCAGCCAGTCCGGCTTGAGGTCGCGCAGCATCCTGAGCGAGGTGTGGCCGGAGCCGAAGTCGTCGATGGCGATGCGGCAGCCGATGTCGCGCACCGTCGCCACCATGTGACGGAGGTCGTCGAGGCTGCCGAGCGCCGCCGTCTCGGTGATCTCGATGGTGAGCCGCTTCAAGGCGTCGCCGCCGCGCCGCGCGCCGGCCACCAGCAGCGACAGCCAGGCCGGATCGGCCAGCGTCTCCGGCGACACGTTGACGGAGAGGCGCAGGGCCGGCGAGGCGTGCAGGTCGGCGATCACCAGCGCCAGCGCCCGCATGTCGAGCCGGCGAATCAGGCCGAGCGTCTCGGCCGCCTCGACATAGGGTCCGCCGGAGACGATCTCGCCCGACGGCAGCACCAGCCGCGTCAGCGCCTCGTAGGAGACGATGGCGCGATCGCCGGTCCGGGCGATCGGCTGATAGGCCAGCACGAAGCGATCCTCGGCAAGGCCGCGCTGGATCGCCTCGGCGATCTCGACGTTGCGGCGACGGGCGGCGTCGCGGGCCGCCGACGGCTCGTAGAGGTGGAGATAGCGGTCGATGTCGCGTCGCGCCTCGCCGAGCGCCTCCTCGGCGCGGTTGGCGGCCATGGCGCCGGTGATCGCGTGGTGCGGCAGCATCACCGCGCCGATGGCGATGTCGGCGCGCACGGCGGCGCCGTCGCCGTCGATGGCCCCGTCGCGCACCGCCTCGCGGAAGCGCTCGGCGGCGATGACCAGCGCGTGCTCGTCGCAGTCGTAGAGGATGGCGCCGAACTTGTGGCCGGAGAATGAGCCGAACACGTCGCCCTGCCGCATGCGCCTCAGAATGCGCTCGCCGGCGGCGTCGATCACCCGGTCGCCGGCCTCGTAGCCGAAGTTGGCGTTGATGCGGCCGATATCCAGCACGGCGATGATCAGGAACACCGCCCGGCCGCCCTCGGCCTCCAGCAGCTTCAGCCGGTCGTCGAGGGTTTGCAGCAGTTCGTCGCGGTCGAGACGCCGGTCGGGACCGTAGAGGCGGGCCGGCGCCGCCGTCTCGTTGTCGCGCGGCAGCACGCGCACCGTGCCGCGCGCCCCGAGCGCCGGCCCGCCGGGCGGGCCGAACCAGCGGCCGCTTTCCTCGACGCGCACGCCCTGCGGCTTGCCGCCGCGCGGGCTGAGATCGTAGACGACGCGATAGTCGGGGCCGATGCGGTCGGCGGAGAGCACCGGCGGCGGCGTCGCGGCAAGCCGCAGCGTCGCCGCCTGCGGCCCGATCAGCCGGCCGAGCGCCCGGCCGGACAGCGGCACCTCGTAGACCGGCAGGTCGAGCACCTCGCCGGCGTTGGCCGACCAGTGCAGCCGGTCCTCGGCGTAGTCGTGCTGATAGGCGGCGATGCCAGCCGCCGCCATCGCCGCGCCGACCGCGCCGCCGCCGAGCCCCTGTCCCTCCGCTGGACCGACATCGTCTTCCATCTGCCGCCGTCCTCGCCGTTTTGGAACACCTAGCGCAACGACGCGGCCACGGGAACCCGCGATTTCGCCTCGCCCCGTCGCCGACGCCGGCGCGGCCGGCGATTTTCCGGCGTCCCCTCTTGCGCGTTAACCCTTTGTTAATCATTCTCGGAGGGTGGCGCGGCGGTTGCTCGGCTTCTCTCGCGTCGGTTCATTCCGTGCCGGAACGGCACAGCCTCCTGAAAGGCCCGCGACTATGATCGGATCGGTCGGCCCCATCGGACAGAGCCTCGGCAGCGAGCGCGTTGCCCGTCCCCGCGCCGCCGGCCGCTACGTCGAGCCGGTCGAGGCAGCCGGCGACCGGACGCCGTCCACCGCCGTCGTCGAGATCAGGGCCACGCGCCGCGAGGAAACGGCCGGCCGCCGTGCCGCCTCGGCCGGCGATGCCGCCTCGACGCCCTTCCTGGCCCAGCTCGCCGCGCTCGGCCTCGGCGACGCCATGACCGGCGAGCGCCGCGTCCGCCGCGATCCCGCGCAGATCGCCGCCCGCGCCGACGCGCTCTATCGCGACGGCTATCGCCGCGTCACCGACCTCGAGCCCGGCTTCTTCGGCGCCGCCGAATACTGAGCCTGACGCTTCCTCGAAAAACAAAAAAGCCGGCGCGAAGCACCGGCCTTTTTTTAAGTCGATCCGGCCGCCGCGCGGCCGGAGATCAGGCTTCCTTCGGCGCCAGGATCTGGCGGCCGCGGTACATGCCGGTCTTGAGATCGACGTGGTGGGGACGGCGCAGCTCGCCCGAGGTCTTGTCCTCGACGTAGGTCGGCTGCTTCAGGGCATCGGCGGACCGACGCATGCCGCGCTTGGACGGCGAGGTCTTTCGCTTGGGGACTGCCATTGTCTTCTACTCCATCGCCCGTATCGGACAGGGACCGCAACGGTTCACCGTCCGGGCGCGCGGGCGCTCGTTCCTAAAGATGCGGCCTTATACAGAGTGTGGCGCCACTTTGCCATAGCCTGCCGGCAAAAAAGTGCGCCGCTCCGTCGCAATCCCGATGTTCGCTCACCGCTGAAGGCATTCGACATAGGCGCCCGACTGGACGATGCGACGTTCGATGACGCGCGACAGCCGCGCCTGCGCCCGGCTCGGCTTCAGCGGATTGCGGATGGCCGGATTGGGAAGGGCGGCGGCGATCAGCGCCGCCTCGCGCCGGCCGAGCTTCGCCGCCGGCTTCTTGAAGTAATAGCGTGCCGCCGCCTCGACGCCGTAGATGTTGGGGCCGAGTTCGGCGATGTTGAGATAAATCTCCAGCGTCCGCCGCTTCGACCAGACGAGATCGGCATAGAGGGCGAGCGGGATTTCCAAGCCCTTGCGGATGTAGGAGCGCGACGGCCACAGGAAGACGTTCTTCACCGTCTGCATGGTGATGGTGCTGGCGCCACGGTTGGGGCCGCCGTCGCGGCTCAGCACCGATTTCAGCTGCCCCCAGTCGACGCCGTCGTGAAAGCAGAACTGGCCGTCCTCGCTCATCACCACCGCCTGCTTCATGCTGGGCGAGATGTCGTCGAGGTCGACCCACTGGCGGCTGTAGCCCTGGAAGGTCAGCAGGTCCCAGACCATCAGCGTCGAGACCGGCCGGACGACCAGATAGAGCGGCGTCAGCACCAGGGGCAGCAGCACCGCCACCGCGGCAACCGTCGTCAGCCGCCTGAGCCAGATCCGCCAGCCCGTCCGTCGCACCGCCGCCGTCCCTCCATCGTCCGCCACCGGTCCGTCCGCCGTTGCCTCGCCAAGATCGCTCATGCCCACCCGCCTTGCCGTTGTCTCATAATCCAACGCCGTCGGCCCGGCAAACAAGGGAAAAGACGGCGGCCGGCCGCAGCGGCGAGAGCTTTTCCCTCTCCGACCAGCGCAAAACGCCGCCTAAATCGGCAACTGCCCGCAAATTGACCGGACGCGCCTAAAATTTGACATGGCGCGAATTGAGGCAACGTGAGACCCTTGAATTGTGAGCGCTGCCTTGTCGGGTTTCCGTCTGGATCTCCTCCTGATCCATGGGGCACTCCAGCTTTCCTCCCAGAACTCAGGCCGGTAACCCCGGCCTGTTTTTTTGCGCGGGCTTCCCAACGAAAAGGCCGGGGATCGCTCCCCGGCCCTTCCCTCGCCCCCTGCTTTATTCTGCTTTACTCATCGCCCATGGCGACCAGCGTGGCATTGCCGCCGACCGCCGCCGTGTTGACCGACACCACCTGCTCGAGCGCGAAGCGCGTCAGATAGTTCGGCCCGCCCGCCTTGGGGCCGGTACCGGAGAGGCCGGAGCCGCCGAACGGCTGCGAGCCGACCACGGCGCCGATCATGTTGCGATTGACGTAGACGTTGCCGACCGGCAGCCGCTCGACGATCTTCTTCACCGTCGCCTCGATGCGCGAGTGGATGCCGAGCGTCAGGCCGTAGCCGGTCGCCGCGATGGCGTCGAGCACCCGGTCGAGATCCCTAGCCTTGTAGCGAACGACGTGCAGCACGGGGCCGAACACCTCTCGCTCGAGCGCCGCCGCCTCGGGCAGCGCGATGACGGTGGGCGGGAACCAGCAGCCGCCGGCCAGCTCGCCGCCAGGCACCTCGCCCGAGAACAGCACATCGCCCTGCCAGGCGGCGACGTGGACGGCCAGCTTCTGCCGCTGCGCGGCGTCGATGATCGGCCCGACGTCGGTATCCGGCCGGCGCGGGTCGCCCAGCCTGAGTTCGGCCGCCGCGCCCTTGACGAGGCCGATCATGTGATCGGCGACGTCCTCCTGCACCAGCAGGAGGCGCAGCGCCGAGCAGCGCTGACCGGCCGAGCGGAAGGCCGAGGCGGCGACGTCGTCGGCCACCTGCTCGCCGAGCGCCGTCGCGTCGACGATCATCGCGTTGAGGCCGCCGGTCTCGGCGATCAGCGGCACGATCGGCCCGGCCTTGGCGGCGAGCGCCCGGTTGATGGCGAAGGCGGTGTCGGTGGAGCCGGTGAAGGCGACGCCGGCGATGCGCGGATCGGCGGTGAGCGCCGCGCCGGCCGTGCCGTCGCCGATGAGAAGGGCAAGCGCGGCAACAGGCACGCCGGCCTCGTGCAGCAGCTTCACGGCGGCGGCGCCGACGAGCGGCGTCTGCTCGGCCGGCTTGGCCACCACGGCGTTGCCGGCGGCCAGCGCCGCCGCCGTCTGGCCGATGAAGATGGCCAGCGGGAAATTCCACGGCGCAATGGCGGCGAACACGCCGCGGCCCCGGTAAGCGAGGCGATTGTCCTCGCCGGTCGGGCCGGGCAGCACGATCGGCTCGGCGAACAGACGTCGCGCCTCGGCGGCATAGTAGCGACAGAAGTCGGCCGCCTCGCGCACCTCGGCGATGCCGTCGGGAAGCGTCTTGCCGGCTTCGAGCGCCAGGAGGGCCAGGAACCGCGGCAACCGCTCCTCAAGGAGATCGGCGGCCGTCTCCAGCGCGGCGGCGCGCGCTTCGACCGGCGTCGCCGCCCAGGCGCGGAAGCCGGCGGCGGCGGCCGTCACCGCCTTCTCCACCGTCGCGGCGTCGGCGTCGATTGCCCGGCCGATCGTCGTCTTGCCGTCGACTGGCGACAGGAGGAGACGCGAAGGGCCGGCCGCCGCTTCGCCGTCAATGATCGAGGCGGCGGTGCCGAAATCCGTACCGGCCGCCGCGATGGCGGCGCGCAGCGGTTCGAGCGCCGCCGCGTCGGCCAGTTCGACGCCGCGCGAGTTGCGGCGGCAGCCGAAGATGTCGGCGGGCAGCGGAATGCGGGCGTGGCGGGCGCGGGCGCCGCCTTCCAGCACGTCGGCGGGACGGATCAGCAAGGTCGAGATCTCCACGTTCGGATCGCCGACGGCGGCGACGAAGGACGAGTTGGCGCCGTTTTCCAGCAGGCGCCGGACGAGATAGGCAAGGAGGTCCTTGTGGCCGCCGACCGGCGCATAGATGCGGCAGGGCTGGCCGTCCTTCTCGGTCACCTCGCGGTAGAGCGTGTCGCCCATGCCGTGCAGGCGCTGGAACTCGAAACGCCGGCCAGCACCGGCCAACTCCGACACCTCGGCCACCGTCAGCGCGTTGTGGGTGGCGAACTGCGGATAGAGGCGCGGCGCCTCAAAGAGCTTCCGGGCGCAGACGAGATAGCTGAGGTCGGTCGACGCCTTGCGCGTGAACACCGGATAGTCGGCAAGGCCCCGCTCCTGCGCCCGCTTGATTTCGCTGTCCCAATAGGCGCCCTTGACCAGACGGACCATGAAGCGGCGGTCGAGGCCGTCGGCGAGATCGACCAGCCAGTCGATCACCGCCGTCGCCCGCTTCTGGTAGGCCTGCACGGCGAGGCCGAAGCCGTCCCAGCCGGCAAGCGACGGATCGGCCGCCGTGGCGGCGATCACCTTGAGCGACAGCGCGAGGCGATCGGCCTCCTCGGCATCGACGGTCAGGTTGAGGTCGTGGGCCTTGGCGGCCCGCGACAGCTCGATCAGCCTCGGGACCAGTTCGGCCATGACGCGCTCGGCGTTGACCGCCTCGTAGCGCGGGTGAAGCGCCGACAGCTTGACCGAAATGCCCGGCCGGGCCGGCAGCGCCTCGGCGCCAGCCGCCTTGCCGATCGCCTCGATCGCCCGGGCATAGTCGGCAAAGTAACGTGTCGCGTCGGCCGCCGTGCGGGCGCCCTCGCCGAGCATGTCGTAGGAATGGCGGTAGCCTTTGCCGGCAAGGCTCCTGGCGCGGGAAAGCGCCGCCCCGATCGAGGTGCCCAGCACGAACTGGTGGCCCATGATCTTCATCGCCTGGCGCGTCGCGCCACGCACCGCCGGCATGCCGAGCCTTTTGACGAGGCCGGTGACGACGTTGTCGGGCGTCTCGCCCGGCTGGAGCACGCGGGTGGTCACCCCGAGCGCCCAGCCGGAGGCGGCGACCAGCCAGGGGTCCTCCCCCTTGGCATGAAAGCCGAAGGCGGCCGAGGCCAGCTTGTCCTCGATCAGCCGGTCGGCGGTGGCACCGTCCGGCACGCGCAGCAGGGCTTCCGCCATCACCATGATGGCGAGGCCCTCGCGCGTCGTCAGCGAATAGGCTTTCAGGAAATCCTCGACGCCGCCGATCGCCGATTTGCCGTCGCGGATGGCGGCGATCAGGCGGCTGGCGTGGGCGTCGACGCGCGCTCGCGCCGCGGCGTCGTCGGGCAGCGCCGAGATGAGGCGGCGGACCACCGCCGTCTCGTCCTCGGCATAGGGCGGCGCAAAGACGGGAGCCCTTTCGGGCCCGGAAAGAAGCGCTGACATCTGGTCTCCGGAAGGTTGCCGCCTTGGCCGGCGGCTTCTGTTTATAATCCGCAGGATAGCGCGGGCCTTTCGGTGACACTCTCCTTATTGCGGTATAGAATCGGGGTTCTTCGCGGAATGAACCGTTTGTTTTCGTGATTTTTCCTGAATTGCCCGTTCTGGAGGCCCTGCGATGGCCGCGACATTCACCGGCGACCGCTCTTATCACGGCAAGGACATTCCCGGCCTCGACCGGATCGACCGCAAGATCCTCGCCGCGCTGCAGGACGACGGCCGCATCACCAACCTGGAACTGGCCGACCGCATCGGCATGTCGGCGACCGCCACCGCCGAGCGCGTCAAGCGGCTGACGCGCGACGGCTTCATCGTCGGCTACACCGCCCGCCTCGACCCCACCCACCTGCAACGCGGCCTCCTGGTATTCGTCGAGATCAAGCTCGACCGCATGAACCCGGAGGTGTTCACCACCTTCGCGACGGCGGTGAAGAAGGCGCCGGAGGTGCTGGAATGCCACCTGATCGCCGGCGGCTTCGACTATCTGGTCAAGGCGCGCGTCCGCGACATGGAGGCCTATCGCGAATTCCTGTCGGAGGTGCTGATGACGCTGCCCGGCGTGCGCGAGACCCATACCTACCCGGTGATGGAGGAGGTCAAGAACACCACCGTGCTGCCGGTATGACGACGAGCCCTTGCAAGGATCGTCGCCATTCCGTTCGCCGGTGTCTCATGCCTCTGACGCACATGGGAAATCGGCGGGCCTCACGGCGAGCGCACGCGTCAGCCTCTTCGCCCGCCGACATGAAAGCCTCGCCTTGACCCCGCCGCCGGGCCGGTGCTACCACAGGACCGCATCGTCCGGAGTAGCCATGACCGCCGACCTCGAAGCCGCCCTTGCCGATTTCGCCCGCGCGCTCGAGGCCGACCTGGCCGCGCGTCTCGACGCCGCGCCCCGGCCCGGCGAGATCGTCCGGCCGCCGCGCCTCCTCGCCGCCATGCGCCATGCCGTGCTGGCCGGCGGCAAGCGGCTGCGTCCCTTCCTGCTGGTCGAGGCCGCCCGCCTTGTCGATCCCGGCCTGACGCCCGCCGCGCTGATGCCGGCCGCCGCCGCCGTTGAGTGCCTGCACTGCTACTCGCTGGTCCACGACGATCTGCCGGCCATGGACGACGATGCGCTCCGGCGCGGCCGGCCGACCGTTCACGTCGCCTATGACGACGCGACGGCCATCCTCGCCGGCGATGCCCTGCTGACGCTCGCCTTCGATCTCCTCGCCGACCCCGCCTGTCACGCCGATCCGGCGGTCAGGGCGGCGCTGGTGCTCGACCTCGCAAGGGCCGGCGGTCTGGGCGGCATGGTCGGCGGCCAGATGCTCGACCTCGCCGCCGAGGGACGCTTCGGCACGGCCGGCGCCGATCCCGACGAAGCCGGCATCCGCCAGTTGCAGGCGATGAAGACCGGCGCGCTGATTCGCGCCGCGATCGTCATGGGCGCCCGCCTCGGCGGCGGCAAGGACGCCGACATTATCCGGCTCGGCCGCTTCGGCGAGGTGATCGGCCTCGCCTTCCAGCTCGCCGACGACCTCCTCGACGTGACGTCGACCACCGAGGAGATGGGCAAGGCGGTGGCCAAAGACGCCGCCCACGGCAAGGGCACGCTGGTGGGGCTGCACGGCGTCGACGCGTCACGCGCCGAACTCGAGCGGCTGGTCACCGAGGCCGCCGACCTGCTCGCTCCCTGGGGGCAGCGCTCCGACATGCTGATCGCCGCCGCCCGCTTCGTCGCCGACAGGCGACGCTGATCATTCCGCCGCCGGCAGGCGATTGTTGCCGTCGCCGTAGCGCCGCTCGATATAGTCGAGCACCAGCTTCTGGAAATCCTGGGCGATGGTCGGCCCGCGCAGTGTCGCCGCCTTCTCGCCGTCGATGAACACGGGAGCGGCCGGGTTCTCGCCGGTGCCGGGCAAGGAGATGCCGATGTCGGCGTGCTTGGATTCGCCGGGGCCGTTGACGATGCAGCCCATCACCGCCACCTGCAACGCCTCGACGCCGGGATAGCGCTGCCGCCACTCGGGCATCGCCGCGCGGATCTGGTCCTGGATGGTCTTGGCCAGTTCCTGGAACACCGTCGAGGTGGTGCGGCCGCAGCCGGGACAGGCGGCGACGATCGGCACGAAGCTCCTGAAGCCCATCACCTGCAAGAGTTCCTGCGCCACCATCACCTCGCGCGTGCGGTCGCCGCCCGGCTCCGGGGTGAGCGACACGCGGATGGTGTCGCCGATGCCGTGTTGCAGCAGGTAGCCCATCGACGCCGCCGAGGCGACGACGCCCTTGGTGCCCATGCCGGCTTCGGTGAGGCCGAGGTGGAGGGCGTAGTCGCCGCGCGTGGCGAGGTCGCCGTAGACGGCGATCAGGTCCTGCACCTGGCTGACCTTGGCGGACAGCACGATGCGGTCGCGGGAAAGGCCGATCTCCTCGGCGCGGGCGGCGGAGAGCAGCGCCGACTGAACCATGGCCTCGCGCATCACCTCCTGCGCCGTCAGCGGCGAGCCCTTGGCCTTGTTCTCATCCATCAGCCGCGTCGCCAGTTCCTGGTCGAGCGAGCCCCAGTTGACGCCGATCCTCACCGCCTTGCCGTGACGGGCGGCGATCTCGACGATGTCGGAAAAATGCCGGTCGCGCTTGGCGCGCACGCCGACGTTGCCGGGGTTGATGCGATACTTGGCCAGCGCCTCGGCGCAGGCCGGAAAGTCGGCGAGCAGCCGGTGGCCGATGAAATGAAAATCGCCGATCAGCGGCACGTCGACGCCGACCCGGTCGAGCCGCTCGCGGATGCGCGGCACGGCGGCGGCGCTGTCGTCGCGGTCGACGGTGATGCGGACGAGTTCCGAGCCGGCCCGCGCCAGCGCCATCACCTGCGCCACCGTGGCGTCGACGTCGGCGGTGTCGGTGTTGGTCATCGACTGCACCACCACCGGCGCGTCGCCGCCGATCGTCACCTTGCCGACGGCGACGGGAACCGAGCGGCGGCGCGGCGCCGGACCGAAGGAACTGGACATGCGCAGGTGATCCCTAGTTGTGGCTGTGCGGGTGATCGTGAAGGTGGCCGTCGGGCGCTTCCGATGTCTGGCAGGCGGCGCAGAGGCCGCGGATCTCCAGCACCGAGGTCGACGGCTGAAAGCCTTCGGCGGCGGCGATGCCCGACAGCAGCGCCGCCAGTTCGGCCGGTTCGGCCTCGGTCGCCGAGCCGCAGCGCTCGCAGAGCAGGAACACCAGCGGCGCTTCCGGGCCGGCGGCATGGCCGTGCTCCTCGATGCAGGCGAGGAAGGCGTTGCGGCTCTCGATGCGATGGGCGAAGCGGTTGGCGACCAGGAAGTCGAGAGCGCGGTAGACCGAGATCGGGCTCGGCCGGCGGGCGCCCTCGGCGATGCGGTCCATGATCTCGTAGGCCGACACCGGCGCATGACTTTCGAGCATCGCCTCCAGCACCTGCCGCCGCTGGGCGGTAAGGCGCAGCCCCTCGACCCGGCAACGCTCCTCGGCGCGGGCGACGGCGCGGCTGCGGCAGGCCTGATGATCGTGGTCGGAATCGTCGAGCAAGGGTCTCTCCAAACGCCTGATGCAGTATATAGTCGGCCGCGCCGTCCGGAGAAAGACTGATTGTCGCCGGGCAGCCATCGTCCCGAGCCCGAGGCCCGCCATGCGCTTCCCCGCCGTCCACCGCAGCATCCTGATCACCGGCGCCTCCTCCGGCATCGGCCTTGCCGCCGCCACCATCATGGCCGGCCGCGGCTGGCAGGTATTCGCCACGGTGCGCAAGGAGGAAGACCGGGAGCGGCTCGCCGCCCTGCCCGGCGTCACGCCGCTCCTGATGGACTACGCCGACCCCGCCTCGATCGCCGCCACCGCCGAGGCGGTGCTGGAGGCGACCGGTGGCCGGCTTGGCGCCCTCTACAACAACGGCGCCTACGGCCAGCCCGGCGCGCTTGAGGACATCTCCACCGAGGTGCTGAGGCAGGTGTTCGAAGTCAACGTGCTCGGCTGGCACGACCTGACGCGCCGCTTCGTACCGGCCATGCGCCAGGCCGGCGCCGGCCGCATCGTCATGTGCTCGTCGATCCTCGGCTTCCTGTCGATGCCCTATCGCGGCGCCTACAATGCCTCCAAGCACGCCGTCGAGGGACTTGCCGACAGCTGGCGCCTGGAGCTGATCGACGCCGGCATCCACGTGGCGACGCTGCAACCCGGCCCGATCGCCACCAACTTCGTGGCGACGTCGATGAAGCAGTTCCGCGACAACGTCGACGTCGAGGGCTCGGCCAACGCGGCCGGCTATCGCCAGCGCCTCGACGACATGCGGCGGCCGCCCGAAGCCTCGGTGTTCCGCAAGCCGCCGGAAGCGGTGGTCGACTGCCTGGTGCATGCCTGCGAATCAGCCCGGCCGCGCCCCTACTACCGCATCACCTGGCTCACCAAGGGGGCGGCGGTGGTCAAGCATCTGTTACCGGCGTCGCTGTTCGTCGCCCTGCTGCATCGGGCGGCGAAGGCCGGCAATTGACGAGGTTCGACAAGGACTTGCCCTGATGGCGGCCACCGTGCCGGCGCCGGTGTGCCGCCATGCGAATCAGGCGGAAAACCAAGGCTTTCAGCTTCACATCATCGACATCATCGGCGTAGAGTATCTGCGCGCGGGGCGGGCCCGAACGCCGCCTCGGTGAAGGAGAGCACGAGGTGACGATCGCCGTCTCGCCGGATGCACACCCGGCGCTGGTGCTGAACGCGGACTACCGTCCGCTGAGCTATTTCCCCTTGTCGCTGTGGTCCTGGCAGGACGCGCTCAAGGCGGTGTTCCTCGACCGCGTCAACATCGTTTCCGAATATGACGTGCTGGTCCACAGCCCCAGCTTCGAGTTCCACCTGCCGTCGGTCGTCTCGCTGAAGACCTTCGTCCGGCCGTCGCGCCAGCCGGCCTTCACCCGCTTCAACGTCTTCCTGCGCGACCGCTTCGAGTGCCAGTATTGCGGCAGCCGCGACGAGCTGACCTTCGACCACCTGCTGCCGCGCTCCAAGGGCGGCCAGACCACCTGGGAGAACGTCGTCGCCGCCTGCTCGGCCTGCAACCTCCGCAAGGCCGACAAGACGCCGGCCGAGGTCGGCATGCAGCTGAACGGCCGCGCCTTCGCGCCCACCGTCCACGATCTGCACCGCAACGGCCGGCTGTTCCCGCCCAACCACCTGCACGAAAGCTGGCTGGACTTCCTCTACTGGGACGTCGAACTCGATCCGTGACGGCTCAAGCCCGTTTCTGTCCGGCCGCCTCGTGCTCGCGGGCGAGGCGGCGGACGATCTCCGAGCAGACGGTCGGCGAGCCGAAATAGTAGCCCTGCAACTCGTGACAGCCGGCCTGTTTCAGCGCCTCGGCTTCCTCGGCCATCTCGATGCCCTCGGCCGTCACCTCGGCGCCTAGCGTCTCGGCCAGCGCCACCGCCGCCTGCACCAGGCTTTGCGACGCCGGATCGCGGATGACGTCGATCACCACCGAACGGTCGATCTTCACCTTGTCGAAGGCGAAACGGCGGAGATAGGCGACCGACGAGAAGCCGGTGCCGAAGTCGTCGAGCGCCACCGACACGCCGAGCGCATGCAGCGCCTCGATGCTGCGGCGTGCCCGCTCGGGCTCGGCGGCGAGGAAGCTCTCGGTGATGTCGATCTCCAGCCGCTCCGGCGGCATCGCCGCCTCGTCGAGGATGGCCTTCAGCGCCTCGGGGAAGCCGGGATCGCGGAACTGGGCGGCGAACACGTTGACCACCACCTTGAGGTCGCCGAAGGCCGGCGCATCGCGGGCGACGCGGCGCAGCACGTAGGTGCCGATCAGGTCGGTCATGCCCGCCTCCTCGGCGACGGCCAGGAACGTCGCCGGGCTGACCGGCCCGGTTCCGGGCCGGATCCAGCGGACCAGCGCCTCGACGGCCGAGATGCCGCCGGTCTTCGCCGAGACCACCGGCTGGTAGTGGACCTGAAGATCGTCGTGGGCGAGCGCGGCGCGCAGATCGGCGGCCAGCGCCGCCCGCGCCTGGCGATCGGCGTCCATGCCGGCATCGTAGAGGTCGACGCGGTTCTTGCCGCCGGCCTTGGCGACGTACATGGCGACGTCGGCCCGTCGCACCAGTTCGCCCGGCGTCAGGCGGCCACGCTCGTCGCCGGCGACGCCGACCGAGCAACCGACCTTCACCGTCCGCCCCTCGAAATCGAAGGCTTCGTCGAGGAAGTCGACGAAGCTCTGGCCGAGGGCGCGCGCCCGTCCGGCCGCCCCCTCGCCCTCGACGACCACCGCGAACTCGTCGCCGCCGAGCCGGGCCAGCGCGCCGTCGTCGCCGACCAGCGTCCGGAAGCCGGCCGCCGTTGCCCGGATCAGTCGGTCGCCGACATCGTGGCCGTAGGTGTCGTTGACCTCCTTGAAGCCGTCGAGGTCGGCGAACAACACGGCGATGCCGCCGTCAGGCCGCTCATAGGCCTCGCTGAGCCGCTGATGGAAGGAGGCGCGGTTGGGCAGGCCGGACAGCGGATCGTGGCTCGCCGCGTGGCGGGCCGCCGTCTCGTCGTGGCGCAGCCCGCTCAGCATCTTCCAGATGGTAACCACCAGCACGCCCATGACGACGAACAGCAGCGCCAGCACGGCCAGCACCGGCAGGCGGGCGCGCTCCATCGCCTCGGAACCGGAGACGTGCGGCTCCCAGCCGATCGAACCGAGAGGAACGCCCGACACCGATGTCAGCATAACGCCGTCCATGCCGACCGGCACCGGGCCGAAGCTGAGATTGCGCACGCCGAGCGCGTCGGCCAGCCTCTGGAAGCGGGGGCCGATCACCGGCCGGCCGACCAGCAGATAGAGCGGCGGATCGCCGCTTTCGAGGCCGTCTTGCCCCTCGATCCGGTGCAGCCCGACGGAGAGCGGGCCGAAGCGCGACGGCACGAAGCCGGACGCCGCCCCCTGCGGCGTCCGCCGCCCGGCGGCAATCAGCGCGACGATGTCGGCCCGGCTGATGATGCCATCGCCGTCCGGTCCGGCCGGCCGGCCGGCGTGGAAGGCGCGCAGCGGCGTGCCGTCGGCGTCGAGGACGAGCAGCGTGTCGAAGAAGCGGCCGCTTTCGGTGGGGCGGCGCAGACCGGCATCGACGGAAGGGGCATCGATACCGCGCCCGAGTGCAGCAATGGCAGCAGGAGAGGTGGCGACCTCGCTGGCGGCGCGGCCCATCTGGCCGAGCGTCTCGTCCTTCATCACCTCGATCACTCGCGCGACGCCGTCGCGATCGATGGCGTTCACCTCGGCCGCCATGCGTCCCATGGCGAGATAGACCACCGCCGCGGCGGCGAGCGCCGTCAGCGCGGTCGGCACGACCACGCCGAAGACGAACTCCATCCAGCGGCGATTGGCAAAAATCAAGGCAATGATCCATTGGTTCTGTCTTGGCAGATTAAACGGATACCGTTAAAGCCTCGCAAATTCCGCCGCCACTCATTCGCAAAAACACGGATCCGGCGGATCCTCTCCCGACCAGGGAAAAACGCAAGGCGACACCATGCCGAACCGGAACCGCGCCACGCTGATCGGCCTTTCCGCCATCCTGATGTGGTCGCTGCTCGGCGTATTCACCGGCGGCTCGGGCGCCGTGCCGCCCTTCCTGCTCAACGCCCTCTGCTTCGGCCTCTCCGGCTCGGTCGCCACCGCCTGGCTGATCGCCCGCCGCCGCACCGGCGTGCTCAGGCAGCCGGCGAAGGTGTGGGCGGTCGGCACGCTCGGCCTGTTCGGCTACCATGCGCTCTACTTCACCGCGTTGCGCAACGCCCCGCTGGTCGAAGCCGGCCTCCTCAACTATCTCTGGCCGCTGTTGATCGTGCTGCTGTCCGGCCTGCTGCCGGGCGAGCGTCTCGGCGTCCACCACGTCGCCGGCGTGCTGATCGGCTTCGCCGGCGCCGCGCTGCTGGTGACGGCCGGCCGCTCGCTGTCGCTCGACGGCGGCTACGCCTTCGGCTATCTCGCCGCCTTCCTCGCCGCCGTGGTCTGGGCCAGCTATTCGGTGATCTCCCGCCGCTTCACCGGCGTGCCGTCGGAAGCGGTCGCCGGCTTCTGCCTCGCCACCGCCGCCTTGAGCCTGATCTGCCATTTTGCCTTCGAGGAGACGGTGCTGCCCGCCAACGCGCTTCAGTGGTCGATGGTGCTGCTGTTGGGCGCTCTGCCGGTCGGCCTCGCCTTCTTCGTCTGGGACCACGGCGTCAAGCACGGCGACATCCAGCTGATCGGCACCGCCGCCTATGCGACGCCGGTGCTGTCGACGCTGCTGTTGACGCTCACCGGCTACGGCTCGCTCACCTGGACGGCGGCGGCGGCCTGCACCCTGGTCACCCTCGGCGCCGTGGTCGCCGCCTGGGATGCCCTGCCGTTCCGCCGTCGCACCCGCCGGGCCGTCACCTGAAGTCGTCCTTCAGCCGGCGCAGTTCAGCGAACACCTCGACGGCCGGCCGGCCGGCGAGGCCCAGCCGGGCGGCGATGGCCGGATCGCCGGCCCTGAGGAACGGGTTGGTCATCAGTTCCGTGCCGAGCGCCACCGGCACGGTCGGCCGGCCGGCCGCCCTGAGGCGCTCCACCTCGGCGATCCGCTCGGCGAGCGCCGGGTTGTCGGGATCGACGCTGCGGGCGAAGCGGCCGTTGGCGGCGGTGTATTCGTGGCCCGGACAGACGGCCGTCTCCGGCGGCAGCGCCGCGAGACGGAGGAGCGAATCCCACATCTCCGCCGCGCTGCCCTCGAACAGCCGGCCGCAGCCGAGCGAAAACAGCGTGTCGCCTGAGAACAGCGCCGACGCCTCGGGCGCGTGATAGACGACGTGGCCGCGCGTGTGGCCGGGCGTCGCCATCACGCGGAAGCGGAAGCCGCCAATGGCGGCCTCCTCGCCGTCGGCCACCATCAGGTCGAGCGGCGGCAGCCGGTGGGCGTCGGCGGCGGCGCCGACCAGTTGCGCGCCGGTGCGCTTGCGGATCTCGGCGGCGCCCTCGATGTGGTCACCGTGGTGATGGGTGAGCAGCACGGCGTCGAGCCGACAGCCGGCCGCCTCGACGGCGGCGAGGATCGGCGCCGCCTCCGGCGCGTCGATCACCACGGCGCCGCCGCTGTCCGCGTCGCGGAGGAGATAGGCATAGTTGTCGCCAAGACAGGCGACGACGTCGATTGTCCGGACCATCGGCAGGCTCCCTTCGTCGCCGGCCCGAAAAAACCGGCGGCACCCATTGCGACAACCCGACAGTCGATCAATATGGCGGAAAGGGCAAGGGTGCCGCCGGAGCTGAGCATGTTTCTCGACGTCGTCGATCTCAGGGACTTCTATTCGAGCGACCTCGGCCACGTCATCCGGCCCATCCTCGCCGGCCATCTTCGCAAGCTGTGGCCGAACGTCTCCGGCGACCGGCTAGCCGGCCTCGGCTTTCCGACGCCCTACCTCGGCCCGTTCATCGGCGAGGCCGACCGCACGCTGGCCTTGATGCCGGCCGCCCAGGGGGCGGTCAACTGGCCGGCCGGCGGTCCGTCGGCGTCGGCGCTGGTCTGCGACGACATGCTGCCGCTGCCCGACGCCTCGATCGACCGCATGCTGATCGTCCATGCCCTCGAAATGGCCAACGACCCGGCCGAGCTTCTGAAGGAAGCCTGGCGCGTGCTGTCGCCGGGCGGCCGGGTGCTGGCCGTGGTGCCCAACCGGCGCGGCCTCTGGGCGCGCGTCGACACCTCGCCCTTCGGCTACGGCCGGCCGTTCTCGCGCGGCCAGATCACCAAGCTGCTGCGCGAGACCTCCTTCTCGCCCACCGCCTGGGACGAGGCGCTCTACGTCATGCCGGTGCCGCGCCGCCGCTTCCTGCATGCCAGCGCCCGCTGGGAGGCGATCGGCGCCCGGCTGTGGCCGGCCTTTGCCGGCGTCATCCTGGTCGAGGCGACCAAGCATCTCTATCACGGCGTGCCGGTGGTGCGCCGCGTCCGCTCGCCGGCCATCCGGCCGGTGCTGCTGCCGGCGCCGGCCGGCCTGCCCAGCCCGCATCACGGCCGATCCGGCGGCTGACGGCCGAACCTCAGCCCGTCGCCGCGACCGATGCCGGCGCCAGCGCCACGCGCAGGCGGTTGCGGCCGCCGCGCTTGGCGGCGAGGAGGGCATGGTCGGCGCGGGCGACCAGCGCGTCCCGGCCCTCGCCGGGAATACGGCCGGCGACGCCGATCGACACCGTCACCCGGCCGCCGAGACCGGCGACGGTGAGCCGCTCGACCGCCTGCCGCAGCCGCTCCGCCATCAGCGTGCCTTCGTCGAGGCCGGTCGACCGCAGGATCACCAGGAACTCCTCGCCGCCGACCCGGCCGATCGCGTCGGCCGGCCTCAGCCAGGCCCGCAGCGTCTTGACGAAGGCGACCAGCACCTCGTCGCCGGCGGCGTGGCCGTAGCCGTCGTTGATCTTCTTGAAATGGTCGATGTCGAGATAGAGCAGCGTCAGCTCGCTGCCGTCGGCATCGGCCCGCGCCATGGCCCTGGCAAGCTGATGCAGGACGCGCCGCCGGTTGGCGACGCCGGTCAGCGCGTCGGTGTCGGCCATCTCGCGCAACTGCGCCGTCCTCAGCTCCACTTCGTGTTCAAGCCGCCGGTTGGTCTCGGTCAGCATCAGTTCGGACTGCTTGATCGGCGTGATATCCGAGGCGGCGGCCACCAGACCGATGAACGTGCCATGCTTGTAGCGGGGCGACAGCCGCTCCAGCACCCAGATCCAGTCGCCATCGGCCTTGCAAACCCGGTATTCGATCTCGGCCGTCGCCGGCGCGGCGAGCAGTTCGGCGATGCGTTGCCCATAGCGCGCCCGGTCGTCGGGATGGACGAGATCGGGCCAGGCGGCGGCGATGGCGGCGGCGTCAAGGCCGAGGCAGGTCTGCCAGGCCTTGTTGACGAAATCGACGACGCCGGTCTGGCCGCACACCCAGATCATGGTCGGCGCCTCGTCGGACAGCAGCCGGAAGCGGCGCTCGGTCTCGACCAGCGCGCCGATCAGCACGCGCGCCACGGCCGGCGGCGGGCCGCTCACCGGCGCGTCCGGCAGCGCACGGACGATACGCTGGTCCATCTTCAGGATATGCAGCACCAGCCAGTCGACCAGGAAATCGAGGCAACCGGCCAGCGCGTCGGGATCACCGGCGGCGTGCCGGGCGACGAAGGCTTCCACCCGGTCCAGAAACTGCCGATGCACGCAGGCGTGTCGCTTCTGCTCGACGGCCGGCAGCGAGGAGCAGCTCATCAGCTTCTCCTCGTCGCAGAAATGGGTCGCCGCGTAATCGCGGAGTTCGGCGACCAGCCGGTCGACATCCAGCGACGAGCCGACGTCGCAGATGGCTCCGGCAAGCTCGTTGGTCAGCGCGAACAGACGGCGGTGCTGCTCGTCGATCCGGGCATTGCCCGTCTCAAAACTCGAGTGCCAGAAAAACAGTGTCATTTTACCGCTCGACCAACCTCCGCCGCCATCCGCTGGCGGTTCCGGAATGAGGTTAGGTCAGGAATATTAACAATAGCTAGCACTATCTGCGGCGGGCGGCGCCGTCGCGCGACAGCAGGAACACCGCCTGCGCGCCGAGGAGGTTCCAGACGATCCACGGCAGGCTGAACGGCAGCCGCTTGCCGGCGCCGTCGAGAACGATCGCCTGCTCGACGCGGGCGCCGACGTCACCGGCCAGCTCCACGAAGTCGCGGATGGTGCAGAAGTGGATGTTGGGCGTGTCGTACCAGGAATACGGCAGGCGCTTCGACACCGGCATCCGCCCGAGGAACATCAGGCGGAAGCGCACGTCGAGATGGCCGAAGTTCGGCAGCGACACCACGACGCGGCGGCCGATGCGCAGCATCTCGTCGAGCACGTGGCGGGCATTGCGCGTCGCCTGGATGGTGTGGCTCAGCACCACGTAATCGAAGGACTGGTCGGGATACTGCTTGAGATCGCTGTCGGCGTCGCCCTGGATCACCGACAGGCCGCGCGACACGGCGGCGTTGACGCCCTCCTGGCTGATCTCGATGCCGCGGGCGTCGACGCCGCGCGTCCGCTCCAGCAGTTCGAGCAGCGCCCCGTCGCCGCAGCCGACGTCGAGCACGCGCGACCCCGGCGCGATCAGCCCGGCGATCAGCCTGAGGTCGACGCGCACGTCGGAGGCGAGGTCGGCGAGATCGGTCATGGCCTCACCTCCGCCGCCGGGCCGGCGATGCCGCGCGCCCGCGCCGCGCCGGTCAGGAAGCCGCGCACGATGCGGAACTGCTCGGGAATGTCGAGAAGGAAGCTGTCGTGGCCGCGATCGCTGTCGATCTCCACGAAGCTGACCGGCGCGCCGGCGGCGTTGAGAGCATGCACCACCGCCCGGCTTTCCGAGGTCGGATAGAGCCAGTCGGAGGTGAACGACAGCACGCAGAAGCGCGTCGTCGCGCCCTTGAAGACGTTGGCGAGCACGCCGCCATGGTCGGCGGCGAGGTCGAAATAGTCGGTGGCGCGGGTGACGTAGAGATAGGAATTGGCGTCGAAGCGGTCGACGAAGCTCATGCCCTGATGGCGAAGGTA
This sequence comes from Pleomorphomonas koreensis DSM 23070, assembly GCF_000425185.1. Classification (GTDB taxonomy): domain Bacteria; phylum Pseudomonadota; class Alphaproteobacteria; order Rhizobiales; family Pleomorphomonadaceae; genus Pleomorphomonas; species Pleomorphomonas koreensis. The sequence goes on along the minus strand of NZ_AULH01000014.1, from coordinate 132,319 downwards.
GCTTTCGATCTGAAAATCCGCGTCGAAGCCGAAGGCCACCGCTTCGCGATCCTGAAGATTGCGGCCGAACTTCTGGTGCAGCGAGCGATCGGACATGTAGGTGATGTGGGCGGCCATGCGCGCCACCGCGAGGCCCTTCTTGGGGTTGCGGCCGGCTTCGAGATAGCGGCCGCCGCACCAGTCGGGATCGGCCATCACCGCCTGCCGGCCCACCTCGTGGAAGGCGATGTTCTGCGAGGAATGGCGATAGCTGGTGGCGATCGCCACCGTCGAGAAGACGCGGGTCGGATAGCTCGCCGCCCATTGCAGCGCCTGCATGCCGCCCATCGAGCCGCCGACCACCGCGAACAGCTGATCGATGCCGAGCGCCGTCACCAGCATGGCCTGCGCCCTGACCATGTCGGCGATGGTCACCACCGGCAAGTCGAGCCCGTAGGGGCGGCCGGTCTCCGGGTTGGTGCTGGCCGGCCCGGTGGTGCCGAGGCAGCCGCCGAGCACGTTGGAGCAGATCACGAAGAAGCGGTCGGTGTCGATCGGCCGGCCGGGGCCGACCATCAGCGTCCACCAGCCCGGCTTGCCGGTCACCGGATTGGTGCTGGCGACATGCTGGTCGCCGGTCAGCGCGTGGCAGATCAGGATGGCGTTGGAGCGGTCGGCATTGAGTTCGCCATAGGTCTGGTAGGCGATCTGCCAGGGGGCGATGGCCGGGCCGGCGTCGAGGGTGAGCGGCGCGTCCGTGCCGAAGCGCATGACGAGGCTGGACGGGTTGTCGGCCTCGCTGCGGCGCAGGGCTTCCTGCGCGTCGGTCTCGGTAAGGGGGGCGTCCAGCATCGTCTGTTTCGGCATCCGGCAGCGGCGGCGGCGCGTCCTGCCCGCCGCCCGAAGGTGGTTAGCTATCGGAAGGGGGACGGCAAATGTCAAGGAAATCGCCGGACCGGCTGCCGGAGAAGATCGTTCAGGAGCCGCCCCGGCGGATGGCGCGCACCACCTCGCGCGCCAGGATCTTGGCTGAATCCTGGTCTTCCGGCCCGAGCGGACCGCAGGCCTGATCGAAATTGTCGCGGTCCTCGGCGCCGATGTCGCCGCCCATGGCCACCGCGACGACGATGCGCAGCGCGCAGGCCTTCACCGGATCGACCTTCAGGGCGCCGTAGCAGCCATCGGCCAGGCAGAAGGCGAAGTTGCGAAGCGCCAGCGGGCTGCCGCTGAGCGCCTTCGGCCATTGCGGCGCCAGCGCCGCCTGCTGGCCGGCGCAGGCCGGATCGGGCGACTTGGCGCAGTCGGCGAGAAGATCGGCATAAACGGGCACGCCGTCGGCGGCCAAGGTCGGCAGGCCCGAGACGACGAGGAGGAAGGCAAGAAGCAGCGCGCGCATGGAACGCTCCCGGAGGCCCGTCTTCAGGGCGGGCCGGGCGAGTATTGGCCGGCGGCGACCGGTTCCGCAAGCCCGACCATCCGCCTGACGTCGGCGGGCGTCGCCCCCGCTTCCCGCAGTGCCGAAAGGCCGGCAGCGCCCTTCGATTTGGAGAGCTTGCGGCCATCGGGGCCGACGATCAGCCGGTGATGGTGATAGCGCGGCGCCGGCAGCCCGAGCAGCGTCTGAAGGAGACGATGGACGGCGGTGGCGAAATAAAGGTCGCGGCCGCGCACCACGTCCGTCGCGCCCTGCAAGGCGTCATCGACCACGACGGCGAGGTGATAGGCGGCCGGCATGAATTTTCCGGCCAGCACCACGTCGCCCCAGGCGGCGGGATCGGCTTCAATTGTCTCGCCCGGCCCGTCGAGGCCGTCGCCCAATTCCTCCCAGGCGAGAGGCCCGGCGAGGCGGACCGCCTTCGCCATGTCGAGTCGCAGCGCATGCGGCCGGCCGGCGGCGGCCAGCGCCTCGGCCTCGGCCGGCGGGCGGACGCGGTCGATATCCGGATAGAGCGGCGCGCCGTCCGGGTCGCGCGGCCACGGCCGGCCGCTTCGCGCCTCTTCGAGGCGAATCGCCGCGGCGATCTCCGTGCGGCTCAGAAAGGAGCGGTAGACCAGCCCGAGGGCGGCGAGCCGATCGAGAGCGGCGGCATAGTCGTCGGCGTGTTCCGACTGCCGCCGCACCGGCGTCTCGTAAGCGATGCCCAGCCAGTCGAGGTCGTCGAGGATGGCCCGTTCATATTCGGGCCGGGCGCGCGTGCCGTCGACGTCCTCGATGCGGAGGAACATCCGGCCGCCGGTCCGCCTGGCCATGTCGGCGTTGAGGAGGGCCGACAGCGCGTGGCCGAGGTGCAGCGGCCCGTTGGGCGACGGCGCGAAGCGGAAGACGGGAACGGTCATCGGTCTCGGCGGGAACAAGCCAGCGCTGCTGCCGGCTTCTGGCGGGCTGGACAGTATAGCTTTCCAATGCTGAAGTCTCGTTGAAGGAGACCCCGATGCGCCTCATCCTCACCGATGCCGACATGGCCGAGGGCCTCGACTATCTCGAAAGCGTCGACCCGCGCCTCGGCCCGGTGCGCGCCGCCGCCGGACCGGTCGACATCCGCTACCGGCCGCCCGGCTTCGAGGGGATCGCCCGCATCGTCGTCGCCCAGCAGCTCTCGGTGGCCAGCGCCGACGCCATCTGGGGCCGCTTCGAGACGCTGCTCGGCGTCGCGACGGCCGACAACTACCTCCGTCACGGCGAGGATTCCTTACGCGCCGCCGGCCTGTCGCGCGGCAAGGTCCGGACGCTCACCGCGCTGGCCGAGGCGGCCGTCGCCGGCCTCGACCTCGAGGGCCTCGCCGCCGAATCGCCGGAAACGGCGACCGAACGGCTCATCGCCATCCCCGGCATCGGCCGCTGGACGGCGGAGATTTTCCTGCTGTTCTGCGCCCGCAACGCCGACGTGCTGCCGGCCGGCGACCTTGCCCTCCAGGTGGCCGCCGCCGAGGCGCTGGCGCTCGAAGGCCGGCCCAGCGAGAAGGAACTGCGGGCGATTTCAGAGCTTTGGTCGCCCTGGCGCGGCGTTGCGGCAAAGCTGCTTTGGGCCTATTACAAGGCGATGCGACAGGGCAGGAACGTCCTCCCGGTCTGACCCCCATCCCGGAAGGAGCCTGCCCATGGCCGCTATCGACGGACCGCGCCTCGAACCCACGGCCGGCAAGGCCGATGCCCTCGTCGTGCTGCTGCACGGCTATGGCGCCAACGGCGAGGACCTCTACGACATCGCCGAGAGCTGGGCGCCCTTCCTGCCGTCGGTCGCCTTTGCCTCGCCGCACGCCCCGGATGCCTGTCCCATGGCGCCGGGCGGCCGCCAGTGGTTCCCGCTGACCATGCAGGGCGAGGCCGAGCGCTGGACCGGCGTCACCGCCGCCAGCGCCGGGCTCGACCGCTTCCTCGATGCCGAACTGGAGCGCTGGGACGTGCCGGCCGACCGGCTGGTGCTGGTCGGCTTCAGCCAGGGCACCATGATGGCCCTGCACGTCGGCCTGCGGCGAGAGGTGGCGCCGGCGCTGATCGTCGGCTACTCGGGCTATCTGGCCGGTCCCGAGCATCTCGGCGAGATCTCGGCCAGGCCGAGGGTGCTGCTCGTCCACGGCACCGCCGACCAGGTGCTGCCGGTCGAGAGCAGCCGCCTCGCTGCCGCCGCGCTCACCGCCGCCGGCCTGCCGGTGGCGCTGCATCTCACGCCGGGCCTCGGCCACGGCATCGACCGCATGGGGCTGGTGCTTGGCCTCAGGGCCATCGCCGAGGCGCTTGGCATCGATCTGCCCGGCGGGCAATGACGGCGAAAGCCGAATGACGGATTGAGCCGCCGCCGCATCCACGCGAGTATGGCCGGCCAGCAGGACGCCCGGAGGCAGCATGGTTCGGCTCAATCGCATCTACACCCGCACCGGCGACGACGGTTCGAGCGGTCTTGCCACCGGCGAACGCCGCTTCAAGGACGATCTGCGCTTCGAGGCGATCGGCGGCGTCGACGAGACCAACGCGGCGATCGGCGTCGCCCGCCTGTCGATCGGCGACTATCCCGACCTCGACCTGATGCTCGGCGCCATCCAGAACGACCTGTTCGACCTCGGCGCCGACCTCGCCACGCCGGCCCGCGGCGCGGCATCGGAAACCGGGACCGGGACGGAGCCGCTGCGCATCCTGCCGACGCAGGTCGAACGGCTGGAGAAGGAAATCGACTATCTCAACCGGGGCCTGGCGCCGCTGACCAGCTTCGTGCTGCCGGGCGGCAGTTCGGCCGCCGCCCATCTGCACGTGGCGCGCGCCGTCTGCCGCCGCGCCGAGCGGGCGGCGGTGCGACTGGCCCGCACGACCGGCGAGCAGGTCAACCCGGACGCGGTGCGCTATCTCAACCGCCTGTCGGATTTCCTGTTCGTGGCCAGCCGCTGGGCCAATGACCTCGGCGGCCGCGATGTGATCTGGGTGCCCGGGCAGAACCGGGAATATCGCGACTGAACCTTTCGTGGCAGCTCTCAGGCGATCCGGCTCGTCGGCGAGCGGCCGTCGAGCGCCCGGCCGACGGCGGCGCGGATCTCGGCCAGCGTGAACGGCTTGGAGACGACGTCGCTGACCAGGCTGTCGAGACCGAAGGCGCGCTCGCGCTGGTCGGCGAAGCCGGTCATCAATAAAATGGCGAGGCCGGGATGATCGCGGGCGACGCTGAGCGCCAGCGCGATGCCGTCCATCACCGGCATCATGATGTCGGACAGCAGCAGGTCGAAGCCCTCGGGCCGCTCGCCGAGAATCTCCAGCGCGATGCCGCCGTCCTCGGCCTCGGTGATCTCATGGCCGTCGAGTTCCAGCGCCCTCTTCACGAAGGCCCGAACCGATGCGTCGTCCTCGGTCAGCAGAATGCGCGCCATGGCCGCCCCCCGGCAATCCCTTTGGAATCGGGACGTGTTTCACCCAATTGTCGCATAAGCCGGGCCGGCGTGCCAGACACCGCAACTCACGCGCGGACCGGCCGATCGACGCGGAGGCCGCGCCATCCGGCCATCCGCCTTTCCGACAAGGGCAAACGCTTTGCGGCAGGCTCGTTCAGTCGGTGACCACGCCGACGAAGGGCAACTGACGGTAGGCGTGGGCGGCATCCATGCCGTAGCCGACCACGAACACGTCGGCGCAGGAGAAACCGACGATGTCGGCGTCGATCTGCGCCTTGCGCTTGCCCGGCTTGTCGAGCAGCACCGCCACCTTGACCTCCTTCGCCCCCCGGTCCTCGGTGAGGCGCTTGGCGAAGGCCAGCGTCCGGCCCGATTCCAGGATGTCGTCGATGATCAACACGGAGCGGCCAGCGACGTCGGTGTCGATGTCGCGGATGATCTTGACGATACCCGACGAGGTGGTGCCGGTGCCGTAGCTCGACAGCATCATGAACTCGACCTGCGGCGCCAGCCCCTCGCGGTGCAGGGCGCGCAGCAGGTCGGCGGCGAACATGAAGCTGCCCTTCAGGATGGCGATCACCATCAGGTCGTCGGGGCGGGCGGCGGCGATCTCCCTGGCCATGGCGTCGACGCGCGCGGCGATCGTCTCCTCCGAAAACAGCACGTCGATGGTCCTGCCCGTCATCCCGGTCTCCTTAGCGCGGTCGCGACGGCCGATGAGCCTCGATCCGCCGACAATGGCGGGGCGCGCATCCGGAACCGTCGCAGAGCCCCGGCGCATTCGGCCGGAGCTATATTACGGCGGACGCATATCTGTAAACCGGACTTCCACGCTGGTCGACGCCTCGGGCGGCGCCAGCAGGCGCGTCTTGAAGTGTACCTTGCCCCGCTGGTCGATGTTGAGTTGCGGCAGCATGTAGTTCCACGCGTAGACGTCGCGGTCGGTCGACGACTTCAGCGTGACGCGGACGGCCGGCAGCGGCTTGGACTGGTCGTCGAGGTTGACGATGTCGCCCTCCACCACCAGCACCGGCGTCGAGCCATCCATCTCGCGGTGGGCGGCCACCTCGGAGAAGTCGAGGCCGCGCAAATTGACCTTGAGGCCGATCAGCTGGTAGATGCCGGCGAAATCCGGCAGGACCCGCACCACCGTCTCGCGGCCGACCACCGCCACGCCGCAGAACAGCACCAGGAAACCGATCAGCAGCGCCGAGGCAACCGGCGTCGACAGATGCCGGTCGATCAGGCTGAGCGCCGAGGCACCCCGCCGCTTCGCCTTGTCGCGCCTCCTGCGGCTGCTGCCAAAGCCGGCCGGCGGCGCATCGATGGTCGGCGCCTCGTCGGCGGCGGCCGTCTCGGCGGGTTCGTCCCTGGGCGGCTCGTCCGCGACGGGACCGGCGGCGAACAGGTCGTCGACCGCCGACTGGTCGTTGCCGCTGTCCGCCGCCTCGGCTTCGGCCTCTTCGGCCGGGCCGGACGCGAACAGGTCGTCGATCGCCGACTGGTCGTTGCCTTCGGCCGCCGGGCTGGCGGCGTCCTTGTCGAACGTGCTTTGCGGACCTTCGCCGGCGATGGCGTCGCGCCACTCGTCCTCGCTGGGCTCGGGCGCGGTGGATGCCGGCCGCGCGGCGGGCGCCGGTTGCGGCGCTTCGGGATAGTCGTTGGGCGTGGCATGCCAGACGGTGCCGCAGCGGGCGCAACGCACCTTGCGGCCGGTGACGCCGAGCGTGCCGTCGGCAACCTGATACCCCGTCTCGCAGGCGGGGCAGACAATTCTCATCTTCGGCCCCCGATCGACCGCCGGCCCGGCTCCTTCGGGGAGAGCGCGTCCGGAAGGCGGGCGGCGCGCCTTCTGCGTCGCCGCCCTTTTCCAAGGGATGGCGGCAACATGCTTAATGAAACGTTAAGGACAAGGACGGCAACATCATTTATGAGGGCGTGAGAGGAGAAGAAGCCGCAGAGCGGCTTCCGGTGCCGAACGGCGCCGCGTGGGAAGCGGGTCTTTCGGGACGAAGCCCCGAAAGACGAAAAGCGGAGCGAAAGCCAAGGGCCGGAGGCCCGCCGGCGACGGAGGCGGCCAACAAACCCGCCGGCGATTGAGGCTGAGAATATATGATCAGGTTCGAGAATGTCGGTCTCCGCTATGGAACGGGTCGCGAGGTGCTGAGCGATCTCACCTTCTCGATCGCGCCGCATTCGTTCCAGTTCCTGACCGGTCCCTCCGGCGCCGGCAAGACGACGCTGATCCGCCTGCTGTTCCTCAACCTCAAGCCGACACGCGGCCTGATCTCCATCTTCGGCAAGGACACGGCGCTGTTGCGCCGTTCCGACATGCCGGCGCTGCGCCGCCGCATCGGCGTCGTGTTCCAGGACTTCCGCCTGCTCGACCACCTCACCACCTACGAGAACGTCGCCCTGCCCTATCGCGTGCTGGGCAAGGACGAGGCGAGCTATCGCGCCGACGTCGCCGACCTGCTCGACTGGGTCGGCCTCGGCGATCGCAAGCACGTCTATCCGCCGGTGCTGTCGGGCGGCGAGAAGCAGCGGGCGGCCATCGCCCGGGCGCTGATCACCAAGCCGGAGTTCCTGCTCGCCGACGAGCCGACCGGCAACGTCGATCCGCCGCTCGCCCGCCGCCTGCTGCGCCTGTTCCTGGAGCTGAACCGCCTCGGCACCGCCGTGGTCATCGCCACCCACGACATCGGCCTGATGGACCAGCTCGACGCCCGCCGGCTGGTCCTCGAAGGCGGCCATCTCGAGATCTACGAATGACCACGGCGCCCGTAAAACACGGCAACAGCGGCAAGACCGCCAAGGCAGCCCCCGCCCGTCCGTCCGGCCGGCCGGAGACGAGCGCCTCGCCGATCGTGCCGCCGCAGGCCATCGCCGGCCGGACGCTGATCCTGGTCATCGCCATCATGACCTTCCTCGCCGGCTTCACCATCGCCGTCGTCTCGGTGATCGACCGCGCCGCCGACGCCTGGGCCTCCGACATCGGCCGCGAGGTGACCGTCGAGGTGCGGCCGCTCGACGGCGTCGCCGCCGAGGCCGAGGTGGAGAAGGCGGTGGCGCTGGCCCAGGAATTCCCCGGCGTCGGCGGCGCCCACGGCCTTTCCGACGCCGAGACGCAGCGCCTCCTGGAGCCATGGCTGGGGCCGGGTGCCGACCTGTCCGCCCTGCCGGTGCCGCGCCTCGTCGTCGTCTCCATCGACGATCCCGCCGCCTTCGACGTCAAGGCGCTGGCCGCCGCCGTCGGCAAGGAGATCCGCGGCGGCAGCGTCGACGACCACGCGCTGTGGGTCGACCGTCTCTCGGCCATGGCCGCCTCCATGGTGTTTGCCGGCATCGGCCTGATGGCGCTGATGCTGGTGGCGCTGGTGCTCTCCGTGGTGTTCGCGACGCGCGCCGCCATGGCGGGCAATCGCGACGTCATCGAGGTGCTGCATTTCTGCGGCGCCGAGGATCGCTTCATCGCCGGCCAGTTCCAGCGCCGGTTCCTGCTGTTCGGCATCGAGGGCGGCGCCATCGGCGGCGCGCTGGCGTTGGTCGCCATGGCGGCCGCCGCCTGGGCGATCGGCGGCTCGGCCGGCCGGCCCGGCGCCGACCAGCTGGAGGCGCTGTTCGGCCGCTTCGAGCTGCCGGCCTCGGCCTACGGCCTGGTGCTGGGGCTGGTGGCGGCGGTGGCGCTCCTGACCGCCCTCACCTCGCGCCTCGCCGTGCGGCGCTCGCTGTCGGCGCTCGACTGAACGCCGGAAACGCGGCTTCCCCGGCTGTTTCCGGTGCCCGGCCGGCCGGTCCTTGTGGCGATTTGTCAAGCGCCGGCCGATTTCCTAGAATGAAATCATGATGGAATCGCCCGCCCCTCCGAGAGAGACGGCCTACGGACCGGACGAGGGCGCCGGCGAGCGCACCCGCGCCCGCCGGGCGATCGGCGTTCTCCTCGCCGCCGCGCTGCTGATCGGCGTCGGCTTCTTCTTCGGCGGCTTCTTCCGCTTCGCCGACACCGTCGCCGGCTATCAGACGCCGTCGCCGCTCGCCGCCGACGGCATCGTCGTGCTGACCGGCGGCGCCGAGCGCATCGCCGGCGCCGTCGAACTGATCACCGCCGGCAAGGCGCGGCGGCTGCTGATCTCCGGCGTCCATCCCGACACCTCGGCTGCCCGGCTCGGCCGCATGGTCGAGGCGGAGCCGGACCTGATGGCCTGCTGCGTCGACCTCGACCACCGCGCCGCCAACACCATCGGCAATGCACTGGAGACCGCCAAGTGGGCGCGGCGCAACGGCTTCCTGTCGCTGATCGTCGTCACCTCCGCCTACCACATGCCGCGCTCCATGCTGGAGCTGTCGCACGCCATGCCGGGCATCCGCCTGATCCCCTATGCGGTGACGCGGCCCGGCCTGACGCTGGAGAACTGGTCGGAGGACCGGACGGTGATCCTGCTTCTCCTCGAGGAATACCTGAAGTATACGGCGACGCGCCTCCGCCTGTCGCTCGGCGGCATCGACGGCCTCGCCGAGCTGATCAGCGGCGCATTCGGCTAGCATCCACCGAAAAGTGCTGGCGCTTTTCGGACAGGCGGATGCATCACACAGAATGATTGCCACCCCGGAAGACGACCCATGCCGATCCGCTCCTTCCTCTACAGCATCGCCTTCTTCTCGGTAACCGCCGTCATGGCGGTTCTCGGCGCGCCCTTCGCCCTGTTCGGCCACCGGGGCGTGATGATCGTCGTCAAGGCCTGGACGTCGACGCTGATCGGCCTGCACCGGCTGATCACCGGCACGCGCCATGAATACCGTCACCTCGAGCGCATCCCGCCGGGCGGCTGCATCGTCGCGTCGAAGCATCAGTCGACCTTCGAGACGCTGGCGCTGGTGCCGCTGCTCACCGATCCCGCCTTCATCCTGAAGCGCGAGCTGACCTGGATCCCGGTCTTCGGCTGGTGGTTGAAGCTGGCCGGCAACATCGCCATCGATCGCGGCAGCCCCACCGCCGCGCTGAGGAAGGTGATCGAAGGCACCCGCGCCGCCGTCGCCGCCGGCCGGCAGGTGATCATCTTCCCCGAGGGCACCCGCGCCGAGGCCGGGGCGAAGCCCGACTACAAGCAGGGCATCGCCCAGATCTACAAGTCGCTCGACGTGCCGGTGCTGCCGGTCGCCCACAATGCCGGCACCGTCTGGCCGCGCAAGGCGCGCGTCCACCGCCGCGGCACCATCGTCGTCGAGTTCCTGGAGCCGATCCCGCCCGGCCTCAAGCCGCGCGACATGTTCCAGCGGCTCGAAGCCGACATCGAGGCGGCCTGCGACCGGCTGCTGGTCGAGGCGGCGGCGCGCGGCGACGACCTGCCGGAGACGGCGCGCGCCCGCGTCGCCGAACTCAGCCGAGGCGCTCCCGCGTCCTGAGGGCATCGACCAGCCGTTCCAGCGCCCGGTCGCGGATGCCCATGTCCTCAAGCCGCTTCAGCGTCGCCGTGACATAGTCGGCGTTCGGTCCCATCTCGCCGGCGCTGGCCAGCACGATGTCCAGCATCTCCTCGAAACCGAGGCCGCCGGCATATTGCGGATGGCCCTGGTTGGCGACATAGACCAGCGCCCCCACCGTCTCGCCGCCGGCGAGCCGGGCCGGCCGCACCACCTCGTGATAGACCATGGAGATCTGCTCGCGCGCCCGAAGATAGGCGACCACCGCCTCGCGGTCGGGCTCGGCCACCTCGAAGGCGACACCGTGGCAGGAGCCGCCGCGGTCGAGCCCGAACACCAGGCCGGGGCGCTCCGGCGTGCCGCGATAATGCGTCGAGCGGATGCACAGCGCCCGCCGCACGCCGTGCATGCGCGCCGGCACCGCCCGGACATGGGGAAAGCCGGGGTTCCACATCAGCGAGCCGTAGCCGAACACCCAGATGGTCGCGTCCATGCCGCCTCCGGTCCGTTCCTGAAAGTGTGCGATGGGTAGCATTCCGGCCGGCGAATGCAACGGCCGGCGATGACGATTCCATCTTTCGCCACATTGCTCTAGTGGATGGACGGTGAACAGTGCGTCCACGGGGCGCCGATGCCTTGCGAGGAAGACCAACATGCGGACGCTGCGGTGGAGCCTCTGGACGATCGTCGCGGTCGCCATCCTGTGGACCGGCGCCTGGTTCGGCGCCCGCTGGTGGCTCGGCGACACCATCGACCGGGCGAAGGCCGACCTCTCGGCGCGGAACGGCGTCGCCGTCGACTGCGCCGGCGAGACGATCGGCGGCTGGCCCGTCGCGCTCACCGTCACCTGCGGCGGCGGTCTCGGCATCGACCTCGCCGACGGCGGCAAGCTGTCGGCGGCCGGCGCCCACGGCCGCGGCTCGGTGCTCGATCCGCGCCGGCTGGACTTCCACTTCGACGCGCCGATTTCCTACACCGCCCCCGACGGCCGGCGGCTCGATCTTGCGGCCAGCGACCTCTCGGCCAGCCTCGGCCTGGCCAGTGGTCGCGCCGACCGGCTGGCCGTCCGCGCCGCCGAACTGACGGTCAGCGGCCCGCTGGCCGGCGGCAGCGAAGGCCGGCTGACGGCCGGCCATGGCGAACTGATGCTGGCGCGCGCCGACGGCCGGCCCGCCGACGCCGACGTCGCAGCCACCATCGACGACCTCGCCCTCAGCGCCGGCGGCGTCGCGCTGGCGCCGCTGCCGGTGCACCTGACGCTCGCCGCCACGCTCGCCGAAGCCGACATGGCCGCCGCCGGTCCGGCGGCGCTGGCCGGCTGGCGGGCAGCCGGCGGCAAGCTGGCGCTGCACCGCCTCTCGGCCGAACTCGGCGGCGCCTCGCTGACGCTGACCGGCGAGGCGACGGTGACCGAGGCCGGCCTCGTCGAGGCGCAGGGCCAGATCTCCGGCCATCAGCTCAACGCCCTGCCGGCAGCGGCGGCGGCTGGCGGCGGCCTGACGCCGGAAGTCGCCGGCCTCGTGATGGCCTTCCTGTTCATGGGCACGGCCAGCGACGACGGCGGCCGCGTCATCGGCCTGCGCGTCGAGGACGGCGTCGTCTCGGCCAACGGCCGCGAGATCGGCCGGATCGCTCCACTATTCTGAGGGCGCCTTCGGCACCGGCCGGTGGGCGCGGCCGAAGTCGGCCTCCGGCGCGTCCTGACCGAGCGTCAGGATGCCGCGGCGGATGGTCCGCGTCCGCGTGAACAGGTCGTAGAGCTTGTCGCCCTCACCCCAGCGGATCTGCCGCTGCAGCGCGAACAGGTCCTCCTGGAAGCGGCCGAGCACCTCCAGCACCGCGTCGCGATTGTGCAGGAACACGTCGCGCCACATGGTGGGATCGGAGGCGGCGATGCGGGTGAAATCGCGGAAGCCGCCGGCCGAGAACTTCATCACCTCGGACTCGGTGACCTTCTCGAGGTCGGCGGCGGTGCCGACGATGTTGTAGGCGATCAGATGCGGCAGATGGCTGGTGATGGCCAGCACCAGGTCGTGACGCTCGGCGCTCATGCACTCGACGTTGGCGCCCATGCCGGCCCAGAAGGCGACGAGGCGGTCGAGCGCCCGGACGTCGGTGGCTTCGTCGGGGCAGAGGATCGACCAGCGGTTGACGAACAGCTCGGCAAAGCCGGCGTCGGGACCGGAGTATTCGGTACCGGCCACCGGGTGGGCGGGAATGAACTGGACGTTGTCCGGCAGGTGCGGCCGCATCTGCCTGACCACCGAGCCCTTCACCGAACCGACGTCGGAGACGATGGCGCCGGGTTTGAGATGCGGCGCGATCGCCTTGGCCACCGCCTCGGCGGCGCCGACCGGCACGCAGGCGATGACGAGGTCAGCGCTCTCCGCCGCGTCGCCGGCCGAGGCATGGTAGCTGTCGCCGAGGCCGAGTTCCTCGGCCCGCTCGAGGATGACCGGCGACAGGTCGGCAATGGCGATCTCGTCGACGAGGCCGTTTTGGCGGGCCGCCCGAGCGATCGACGAGCCGATCAGTCCGATGCCGACGATGGCGAGGCGGGAGAAGATGGCGTCGCTCATGCCGGCCCTCGCAGAAAGACGGAAAGCACGTCGACGAGCTTGCGGCAGGCTTCCTCGGAGCCGACGGTGACGCGCAGCGCGTTGGGCAGGCCGTAGGAGGCCACCTTGCGCACCACCACGCCCTCGGCAAGCAGCGCCTTGTCGGCGGCATCGGCCGTCTTGCCAGTCTCGGGAAAATGCACCAGCAGGAAGTTGGCGACCGACGGCGTCACCTTGAGACCGAGCTTTTCCAGTTCGGTGGCGAGGAAGGCGCTCCAGCGGAGATTGTGCTCCACCGCCACGTCCACGAAAGCGCGGTCGGCCATGGCGGCGGCGCCGGCGGCGATGGCCGCCGCGTTGAGATTGAACGGCCCGCGCACCCGCTCCAGCACCTCGACGATGGCCTTCGGCCCGTAGAGCCAGCCGATGCGCAGGGCGGCGAGGCCGTGGATCTTCGAGAAGGTGCGCGTCATCACCACGTTGTCGCTGGCCGATACCAGTTCGACGCCGCTCTCGTAGTCGTTGCGGCGGACGTATTCGGCATAGGCGGCGTCGAGAACCAACAGCACGTTGCTGGGCAGGTCGGCGGCGAGGCGCCGCACCTCGGCTATCGGGATGTAGGTGCCGGTCGGGTTGTTGGGGTTGGCGAGGAACACCATGCGCGTCTTCGGCGTCACGGCGGCGAGGATGGCGTCGACGTCGGTGGTGTGGGCGGTCTCCTTCGCCACCACCGGCGTCGCGCCGGCGGCGAGGATGGAGATGCGGTAGACGAGGAAGCCGTGCTCGGAATAGATCGCCTCGTCGCCGGGCGCGAGATAGCATTCGGCGATGAGGTGCAGCAGCTCGTCCGAACCGTTGCCGCAGACGATGCGGTCGGCGTTGAGACCGTGGGTCTCGGCGATCGCCTGCCTGAGTTCGGTCGATGAGCCGTCGGGATAGAGTTCCAGCTTGCCGGCCACCCGCCCGTAGGCTTCGACCGCCCTGGGGCTCGGTCCGAGCGGCGTCTCGTTCGACGACAGCTTGTGGAGCTTCTTGCCCGGCGCCGCCTTGGAGCCGCCGGGCACGTAGAGGTCGATGTCGAGGATACCGCCGCGCGGGACGGGCTTGGAACGGAGGTCGGACATGGCAACGCCTCTAAAATACCGGCGCCCGTCATACGGCAGGCATGGCGGTCGCGCAAAGGAAAAGCAATCTCAGCCGAGCAGCCAGGCCCAGAAGGTGGTGGTGACGACGCCCACCGCCGTGGTGATGGTGATCGACGACGAGGCGAGGCCGTGGCCGACGCCGAACCGGTTGGCGATCAGCCAGGCGTTGATGCCGGTAGGCACCGAGGCGGTCAGCACCAGCGCCGCCGTCCAGGTGCCGTCGAGGCCGATGAGGCGGCTCGCCGCATAGACGGAGGCCGGCAGCAGGAACAGCTTGAACAGCGAGGTGACCAGCGCCGGCCGGACGCCGTCGGAGATGCCGTATTTCATCAGCGCCATGCCGAGCGAGATCAGCGCCGCCGAGCCGGCGATGTCGCCGATGTCGTCGACCACCGTCTTGACGACGCCGGTGAGCGGCAGGCCGGCGAGGCGCCAGGCCGAGCCGAGCGCCAGACCGACCACCAGCGGGTTGCGCACGAGGTTGCGGCCGACCTGCTTGAGCACGGCGGCCACCGACTGGGGCGGCCGGCCGCCGGTGCGGCGCTCGGCCTGCTCCATCAGGAGGGTGCCGGCGATCATCATCACCGGCAGATGGGCGCAGAGCAGGATGGAGAGGGCGACGACGCCGTCCGGCCCGACGATGCGCTGGACGAGCGGCAGGCCGATGAACAGGTTGTTGGCAAAGGCCGAGGAGACGCCGGCCAGCACGCCGATGCGGGCGTCGCAACCGAAGAGGCGCGTCACCGCCAGATGGCCGGCCGCCCAGGTGACGGCGACGCCGGCGAAATAGGCCACCCAGATCGTCCAGGGCGAGCTGCCCTCGACATGCGCGCCGGCCACCGTCTTGAACAAGAGCGTCGGCATGGCGATGGTGAACACGAAGTCTGAAAGGGCGTCGCCGACGTCGGCCTTCATCACGCCGAAGCGGACGAGCAGATAGCCGATCAGGATCAGCAGGAAGATGGGCAGGACGTCGAGGGCGATTTCGATCACGGGCGGCAACCGGACATTTTGACCCGGAGGCCGGCGGCCGCGACGGCGCGTCGGAAATCGGCGGGCGGGACTTAGACTTTCTGCCTACTCCGGCCGCCACGCCGCCGGCAAGGCCGAAGCAATGCGGATCGGTTCGCTCGTCTCTGTCGCTTGCCTCGGCGGGGGGCGAATGACACACTGCGCCGCGCTCTTGACGAAGGAGGACGCCTTGCTCGCACGTCTCGCTACGGTGGTCGCGTTGGTCGTCGGTTCCGTCCTGCCGGCCGCCGCCTTCGAGCTGTCGTTTGCCTGGGGCGCCACGCCGGCCTGTTCCGGCGGCCGGCCGGCCGTGGTGGCCAGCCCGGAATTCCGCCTCGAGGGCGTGCCGCCGGGCACGCGCGTCATTGTCTTCGAGATGATCGACCTCGCCGCTCCCGACTTCCGCCACGGCGGCGGCACCGTCGCTTACGCCGGCGACGATCTGGTGCCGGCCGGTGCCTTCCGCTATCTCGGTCCCTGCCCGCCGGCCGGGCCGCACCGCTACCGCTGGACGGCCACCGCCCGCGACCGCGGCACCACCTTCGGCCGCACGCTGGGCGAGGCGTCGGCCAGCCGTTCCTTCCCTGAATAACCGAGGCGAGACATATGACCGCGGATACCAACGAGGCGCGCATCATGGCGCTGGAGGAAAAGGTCGCCTACCAGGAGCAGACGATCGAGGACCTCGATACCGCCGTCACCAGCCAGTGGAAGGAGATCGACACGCTGCGCCGCCTGGTGACGAGCCTCCTCGACGAGGTCAAGGAGATGGAGCTGGCGCAGCGGGCCAGCGCCGGCCGCGAGCCGCCGCCGCCCCATTATTGATCAGCCCATCGTTGACCGGACGGCGCCGCCTCAGGCGGCGCGCATCTCGGTCATCAACCGATCGACCTCGGCCTGCAGCGCCTTGCTGTCGGCGAGCATCCGGCGGGCTTCGACGGCCACCTCCTGCGACTTGACGTCCGACGCCTCGGCATTCTCCATCATCCGGGCCATGTCGGTGGCCAGCCCGCCGACGGCGGCGAGCGTCGAGGAGATGGCGCGGGTGATCTCCGACACCGCCGCGTTCTGCTGGTCGAGCGTGGCGGCGATCGACGAGGCGACGACGTTGACCCGCTCGATCGACTGTTCGACGGTGCCGGTGGCCGCCACTGCCTCGCCGGTCGCCGACTGGATGACGCCGATCCGCCGGGAGATCTCGTCGGTGGCCTTGGAGGTCTGGGCGGCCAGCGCCTTCACCTCGGTGGCCACCACGGCGAAGCCCTTGCCGGCGTCGCCGGCCCGCGCCGCCTCGATGGTGGCGTTGAGGGCCAGGAGGTTGGTCTGGTCGGCGATCTCCTGGATCAGCGCCACCACCTTGCCGATTTCGCCCGACGCCTCGTCGAGGCCGCGGATCACCTCGGTGGCCCGCGCCGTCTCGCGCACCGCGCCGCTGGAGATCTCGGCGGCCTTGTCGACCTGGGCGACGATCTCGGAGATCGACGCCGACAGTTCCTCGGCGGCGCTCGACACCGCCTGCACGTTGTCCTGCGCCTGCCGGCCGGCCTCCGCCGACGTCTCGGCCTGGCGGCGGGTGTGCTTCGACACGGCGAGCAGGTCGGTGGCCACACGCTCGAAGCCGGCCGCCGTATTCTCGATGCCGGCCGACGTCTGGCGGAACGACCGGTCGAAGCCGTCGGCAAGCCCGGTCAGCGCGTCGCGGCGCGCCCGGTCCATGGCGGCGGCGCGCGCCGCCTCGGCGTCGGCCTCGACGGCGATGCGCTCGCGCTGCAAGTCGCGGAAGCGGGCGACCGCCCGGGCGATCAGGCCGATCTCGTCCTTGCGCGTCGCGCCGGAAATCTCGGCGTCGAGGTCGCCGCCTTGCAGCCGGTCCATGGAGCGGGTGAGGCGGGCGAGCGGCCGGGTGATGCCGCGCGCCACCGCCGCCGACAGGCCGCCGAGCAGCAGGAGGGCGGCCAGCGTCGCCAGACCGACGCGGCGGGTGCTGGCCGACAGCGATGCCTCGATGTCGCCGACATGGAAGCCGGTGCCGAGCATCCAGTTCCAGCCGTCGATGTTGACGGTGTAGGCGAGCTTCAGCGAGGCGTCCTTGTCGCCGGGCTTCACCCACATGTATTCGTAATTGCCGCCGCCGGCCTTGGCGATGGCCAGCATGTCGCGGATCATCGGCTTGCCGTTGGTGTCCTTCATGTCGATCAGGCTCTTGCCCTCAAGCTCCGGCTTGCCCGGCAAGAGGATGTTCTGGCCGTCGGCGCCGTAGATGAAGAAGTAGTTCTTGTCGGCGCCGAAGCGCACCGGCCTCAGCACCGCCTTGGCGGCCGCCTGGGCCTCCTCGACGCTCATCTCGCCCTTGGCGGCGCGGTCGCGATAGCCCTCGATCATCGACCGCGCGGTTTCGACCTGGTCCTGAAGCGACAGCTTCTTCTGCGTCATCAATTCGGAGCGGAGATCGGCGTAGCCGAGATAGCCGATCGCCGACAGGCCGGCGATCGCCAGCACGACGATGGCGGCGATCTTGGCGGACACGGAATGGATGTTGAACATGGCAGCGAGCCCTAACGGTACCATCCGGCAAACCGGGATGATTCCCATTTAGGACCCGCTCGTTAACTTTGGCTTACGAAATAGGCCTTTGTTGCCGAAAATCGTTCACCAAAGCAATGAATCTACCCAGGCATGGGATTAGACGACTCACCGATGCTCGTGATCATCGCCGTGGGAATGGTCGTGATCATGGGAGTGCTCAGGACCGTGGTCGTCGTCATGGGCATGGGCGTGCCCGTGATGGTGGTGGCCGCAACCGCAGGCCTCGCCGTGGTCGTGCCCATGCTCGTGCTCATGATGATGGCGCTCCGGGCCGTGCTCGTGGGCATGACCGTGGTCGTGATCGTGCGCCTCGCCGGAGACGCCGCCGTCCGGGTCGAAGGCGGCGAGCAGCGGCGTCACCGTGGCGCCGAGCCCCTTCAGCATGTCCTCGATGACGTGATCGTAGCGGATGCGCAGCCGGTCGCCGAGGAACTGGACGGGCAGATGGCGGTTGCCGAGGTGCCAGGCGATGCGGACGAGCCCGGCCGGGTCTCCGGCGACGATCTCCAGGAGGCGTTCGGGCACCGCCTGGACGACGATCAGCCGGCCGTCCTCCAGCTCCAGCGCGTCACCGTCCTTCATCACCGTGGCGTCCTTGAGGTCGAGCAGGAACACCGTCTTGCCGACGCAGCGCATGACGAGGCGGCGGCGGTGGCGATCGTCGCGCTCGAGGGCGAGCGTGTCGGCGGGCGTGCCGGTCCAGGTGCCGGCGGGCAGGAGGCGGGTGGCGGTGATCATGATGAGGTCCTCGGCGTCGGAGCGGCGGGCTTGCGGCCGAGCTTAGCCAAAAGCGCCCCCGAGGCAAGGGCCGCCGCCATCGGCGCGAGGCCGGCGAACGTCGTCGCCGCGACGCCGGCGTGGTGGACGGGCGCGACAACCGGCATGGAAAGTCTGCGAATCGGCCCTCAGCCGAGCCAGTCGGGCAGGCGGTCGAGGCCGATCAGCTCATCGTAGGAGGGGCGCGGCCGCACCACGGCCCAGCGGTCGCCGTCAACCAGCACCTCCGGCACCAGCGGCCGCGAATTGTAGGTGCCCGACTGCACCGCGCCATAGGCGCCGGCCGAGAACACCGCCAGCAGTTCGCCCGGCCGCGCCACCGGCAGGCTGCGGCCGCGCGCCAGATAGTCGCCGCTCTCGCAGACCGGGCCGACCACGTCGACCTTCTCCTCGTCCGTGCCGGCCGGCCGCTGGTCGACCGGCCTGATCTCGTGATGGGCGTCGTAGAGGGTCGGCCGGATCAGGTCGTTCATGCCGGCATCGACGATGACGAAGGTCTTGGCCTTGCCGCGCTTCACGTATTGCACCTCGGTGACGAGGATGCCGGCGTTGCCGACGATGAAGCGGCCGGGCTCGATCAGCACCTCGACGTCGAGCGCCTGCGTGTGCTTGCGCACGATGTCGACATAGGCGGCGGGGTGCGGCGGCGGCGCGTTGTCGGCGCGGTAGGGAATGCCAAGGCCACCGCCGAGGTCGACGTGGCGGATGGAGTGACCAGCCGCACGCAGCGCCGCCACCAGTTCGCCGAGCCGGCCGAAGGCGGCGTCGAACGGGTCGAGATCGGTGATCTGCGAGCCGATGTGCATGTCGATGCCGGCGACGTCGAGACCCGGCAGCGCGGCGGCGCGGGCGTAGACGCGCACCGCTTCCTTCCAGGGGATGCCGAACTTGTCCTCGGCCTTGCCGGTGGAGATCTTGGCGTGGGTGCGGGCGTCGACGTCGGGATTGATGCGCAGCGACACCGGCGCCGTCACGCCGAGGCGGCTCGCCACGGCGGAGAGACGCTCCAGCTCCGGCTCGCTCTCGACGTTGAAGCACTTGATGCCCTCGACGAGCGCGTATTCGATCTCGCGCACCGTCTTGGCGACGCCGGAGAAGACGATTCTGTCGGCCGGAATGCCGGCGGCGCGCGCCCGGCGCAGCTCGCCTTCCGAGACGACGTCGGCGCCGGCGCCGAGCCGGGCCAGCGTGGCGATCACCGCCTGGTTGGAATTGGCCTTCAGCGCGTAGCAGACCAGCGTGCGCCCATCGCCGAGTGCCTCGCGGAACACCCGGAAATGGCGGGCGATGGTGGCCGACGAATAGATGTAGACCGGCGTGCCCACCGCCGCGGCGATGGCCGGCACCGCGACGTCCTCGGCATGGAGCACGCCGCCGCGATAGCTGAAATGATGCAACGGCAGCTCCTCAGATGAGACCGTCGAGGATGAAGGGCTTGTCGGGCGTTGCCGGCTTTGCGGCGGGCGTCACGGCGCCGGGATCGGCGGTGGCGGCCGGCGCTGCCTCGACCGTCGATTTCGGCGCTTCGAGCGATCCCTTGCGGCCGCAGCCGGCGAGCGCGAGGCAGACCATCAGCGATATCATCCCGAGACGCAGCACCATCATCTCCCCGATCCCTTGGCCCCGAAGGGGTTCACGCCGTCGTCAGCCGATCAGCGCCTGCCAGCGCTTGACTTCCGCCCGCACGTTGTCGGGCGCCGTGCCGCCGTGCGAGGTGCGGCTCCTGACGGAATTCTCGACGGTGAGCACATCGTAGACCGCTTCGGTGATGCCGTCATGCACCGTTTTCATGTCGGCAAGCGAGAGGTCGGCCAGCTCGACGCCGCGCTCGGCGGCCATCGCCACCAGGCGGCCGGTGACGTGATGGGCGTCGCGGAACGGCAGGCCGGGCACCCGCACCAGCCAGTCGGCGAGGTCGGTGGCGGTGGAGAAGCCCGAGCCGGCGGCCGCCGCCATGCGCTTGATGTCGGGCTGGAGGTCGCCCACCATGCCGGTGGTGGCGGCGAGCGCCAGCGACAGGCTCTCGAAGGCGTCGAACACCTGCTCCTTGTCCTCCTGCATGTCCTTCTGGTAGGCGAGCGGCAGGCCCTTCATGACGATCAGCAGCGCGTTCATGTCGCCGATGATGCGGCCGGCCTTGGCACGCACCAGTTCGGCGGCGTCCGGGTTGCGCTTCTGCGGCATGATCGACGAGCCGGTCGAGAAGGCGTCGGAGAGGCGCACGAAGCCGAACTGCGCCGACGACCAGATGACGATCTCCTCGGCAAGGCGGGAGAGATGCACGGCGACGATCGACGCCGCCGCCATCGCCTCCAGCGCGAAGTCGCGGTCGGAGACGCTGTCGAGCGAGTTGGCGGTGGGGCGGTCGAAGCCGAGGCTCGCCGCCGTCATGTGGCGGTCGATCGGAAACGAGGTGCCGGCCAGCGCCGCCGCGCCGAGCGGGCATTCGTTGAGGCGCCGGCGGGCGTCCTGCACCCGGCCGCGGTCGCGGGCCAGCATCTCGACATAGGCGAGCAGATGATGGCCGAAGGTGACCGGCTGCGCCGATTGCAGGTGCGTGAAGCCGGGCATCACGGTGCCGGCGTGCTCGCCGGCCCGCGCCACCAGGGCGCCCATCAGCTCGGCAAGCTGGTCGTCGAGATGGTCGAGGCCGTCGCGCACCCAGAGGCGGAAATCGGTCGCCACCTGGTCGTTGCGCGAGCGCGCGGTGTGCAGGCGGCCGGCCGCCGGGCCGATCAGCTCCTTGAGGCGCTGCTCGACATTCATGTGGATGTCTTCGAGGGCGCGCGAGAAGGTGAAGCGTCCCTCGTCGATTTCCGCCTTGATCGCGTCGAGACCTTCGGCGATCTTGCCGGCGTCGCCTTCGGAGATGATGCCGCGGGCGGCGAGCATTTCGGCATGCGCCTTGGAGCCGGCGATATCCTGGGCGTAGAGCTTCCGGTCGAAGTCGATGGAGGCGTTGATCTCCTCCATGATCGCGGACGGCCCAGCCGAAAACCGGCCGCCCCACATGCGGTTGCTCATCGGGTGCACTCCAGGAAACGAGGATCGATCGATGCCGTTCAAGCCTTCCCGCCGCGCCTTCGCCGCGATGGCGATCGTTGCGGTGGCCGCCGGCCTCGCTGCGGTATACGTGACGGAGAGGGGCGCTGTCGAGAGCGGCGGCCGCTGCGCCGCCAAGGCGGCCGCCGCGGCGAAGCTAAAGCCCTTCGCCACCGGCGACCTGTCGGCGCTGCTGGTCGCCGACCGGCCGGCCGACCTGTCAACCCTCGTCCTCCGCGCCCCCGACGGCGGCGAACGCCGCCTCGCCGACCTCGGCAACCGCACGCTTGTCCTCAACATGTGGGCGACCTGGTGCGTGCCCTGCCGCACCGAGATGCCGCACCTTCAATCCCTTCAGGAGAAGCGGGGCGGCGGCGACTTCGCGGTGGCCGCCCTCAACGTCGACGTCGGCGGACCGGACAAGCCGAGCCGCTTTCTCGCCGACATCGGCGCCACGTCGCTCATCGACCTGCGCGACCCGGAGATGGCCGCCTTCAACGCGCTGAAGTCGAAGGGGCTGGTGTTCGGTCTGCCGACCACCTTCGTAGTCGATCGCGACGGCTGTGCGCTGGCCTCACTGGCCGGCCCGGCGCAATGGGACTCGCCGGCGGCGCTGGCGCTCGTCGAGGCGGCAGTCAGGTCGCAGTGAGAACGCAGTCAGGCGTGGCTGCGGCGGGGGAAGCCGACGCGCGGCAACTGGCGCTCGAACCAGCCGGTGAGGCGGTCGAGATGGTCGACGTCGCCCTCGCGGCGGGTGACCGTCGCCTTGCGGCGTTCGGTGGTGCTCATGGCGCGGAAGCGAGCCAGCGCCCGCTGGTGCGACACCTCGACGACGCGGACGACCACCACGTGGTCGCCGTCCATCCACGAAAACAGGAACGGTTCCGGCTTGGCAAGCATGGTCAACACGTTCTCAATCCCGTCTTGGTCGGGAGTTCGTAGCGCGCCCCGAGACGCCCGACCACTCCGGTTCCAAGGATCGAACCGTTATGGTTAACGGATCATTAACAGCGCCGCGTTGCAAGTTTGCCACCGTTGGTAAACAATGAAAATTACCTCCGGAAATGGCAATTTTGCCAATGATATGAAAAAATTTTAGCAACAGCGCGCCCATAAAAAAATGTGGATAAACTGTGTCTTTCCGCGTTCCCGACTTGCCAGGCGGAAGCGGCGGAATGCCGTCATGCGTAAAACAACGTATTAGCCGACGGCGCCTCAGGCTCGCCGCGATGGCGGCGTGAAGCCGGAAAGCGACAGCGGACTGTCGGTCATCGCCGCGCGGTCGGGCGTGTCGGGGGCGAGCACGCCGCAGAAGGCGTCGAACAGCCGCCGCACCTCATCCTCGGGCAGATCGCGGGTGATGAACACCAGCCGCGTCCGATGATCGGCATCCGGCCAGGCGGCGAGACGCAGCGGCGGATGGAACAGCTCCTGCACGGCATGGACGACCAGCGGCCGGTCGGGATCGTCGGCCAGCCGGATCACCCCCTTGAGGCGCAACAGCTTCGGCCCGTGGGCGGCGCGCAATAGCTCCAGGAACATCTCGACGGCGCCGGCCGGTACCGCCTGGTCGGCGACCAGCGAGAAGGCGCGGACGCCGTCGTGTCGGCTGTGGTCATGCCCGCCATCCTCATGACCATGGTGGTGATGATGGTCCGGATGGTCGCAAGCCTCGCCGGCGCAGTCGTGGTCATGATGGTGCCCATGATGATGATGGTGATCATGATGGGTGTGCGCCTCGAAGGCTTCGGCATTGAGCCAGCGCCGCACGTCGGCCGTCTTGGTGGCGGGATCGAACAGGCCGCAATCGAGGAGGTCGGCCGGCGTGGCCGCGGCGGCGTCGACCAGCGGCGCGCCGGGATTGAGCGCCTTCAGCCGCCGCGTCAATGCCGGCAGCCGCGCCGCGCCCTCGGCGAGGTCGGCCTTGGCGATCACCAGCCGGTCGGCCACCGCCGCCTGCTTCACCGCCTCCGGATGCTCGTCGAGCGTGCGCTCGCCGTTGACCGCGTCGACGACGGTGATCACCCCGTCCACCGCATAGCGCAGCGACAGGTAGGGATGGGCGGTCAGCGTCGCCAGCACCGGCACGGGATCGGCGAGGCCGGTGGTCTCGATGACGATGCGGGAGAGCGTCTCTATGCGGCCGTTATCGAGCCCGCGCAGGAAATTCTCCAGCGTCGTCACCAGTTCGCCGCGCACCGTGCAGCACAGGCACCCCGACGACAGCTCGACGATGCCGTCGTCGGCCGCCTCGACCAGCAGGTGGTCGATGCCGATCTCGCCGAACTCGTTGATGATGAAGCCGGTGCCGGCCAGCGCCGGATCGTGGACCAGACGGTTGATGAGGCTGGTCTTGCCGGCCCCGAGGAAGCCGGTGAGGATCGTCACGGGGATGGCGGGCCTTGCCCCGCGCGGGCGCTCGGTTTCGGTCACGGCTTCGGGCACGGCCTCGGTCCTCGGCAAGGGGTCAGCGGGCGGGTTTCGGCAGCGGCAGCGGCACGGCGACGGCCGGCTTGTCGGCCTTGGCCTCGACCACCGGCTCCACCGGGTCGGGCATGTCGCTGGCGCCGCCGAGGCTGATGGGGATCGGGTCCATCACCTTGAAGCGCGGCACCAGGTAGCTGGCCGGCTGGTTGTCGTCGCCGTCGCCGAGATCCTCGCCGACCGGCGCCTTGGCGCCCTTCTTGCGCTTGGGGCAGGCGAGGTCGCGCATGTCGGCGACGGTGGTCGCCACCGGCCCGCGCGGCGTGAGGCGGTCGAGCGTCACCGACGCCGCGGTGGCCGGCGTACGGAACGAGGCTTCAAGCAGGTTGGCCGCCAGCTCGTCGCGCTCCCTGGCCGTCTTGCCGCCCAGCACGATGGTCAGCACCCGGCGGCCGTTGCGCGTCGCCGTCGCCACCACGTTGAAGCCGGACGAGCAGATGAAGCCGGTCTTCATGCCGTCGGAGCCCGGATAGCGCTCGAGAAGGTTGTTGTGGTTCTGGATGATCTTGCCGCCGAGCGACAGCGCCGTGGTGCGATATAGCTCCTGATAGCCGGGGAACTCGCTGATCAGCGCCCGGGCGAGCAGCGCGTAGTCGCGCGCCGTCGTCCACTGGCCGGGGTCGGGCAGGCCGTTGGCGTTGTTGAAATGCGTGCCGGTCATGCCGAGGCGGGCGGCGGCGGCGTTCATGCGGGCGACGAAACCGGGCAGGCCGCCGCCCACCCTTTCGGCCAGCGCATAGGAGACATCATTGGCCGACTTGACCATGATGATGCGGAGCGCCGTGTTGATGGTCAGCACCGTTCCCGGCTTGAAGCCCATCTTCGAGGGCTGCTCGCGCGTCGAGGCCGGCGTCATCACCACGCCGGAATCGCCCTTCAGCTCGCCGGCCTTGATGGCGGAGAGCGTCACGTAGACGGTCATCAGCTTGGTGATCGAGGCGGGATACCAGGGATCGAAGCTCTGGTTCTCGGCCAGCACCGCGCCGGTGGCGAGGTCGACGGCGAGATACGGAGCGGCTCCGGCGCCGCCGGCGAGGCTCAGGAACAGCGGCAGCGCCAGGGCGAGGCGGAAAAGACGGCGGGCGCGGCCACGCGGGCCGGATATCGTCGGCAAGGCTTTCTTCCCGGAAAACGGTCGTCCACGGACCAGTGATCTTAGCCGAAGGTCGCGCTTTCCGCAAAGGCGGCGGCGCGGCCGGCGCTTACCCGTTGTCCCCCGAAGGCGGCCAGAATGCGGCGACACCCTTATCTTCGGCCCAATTCACCTCTAAAGTGACCCACAGGACACAGCCAGGGAAGGCTCGATGACAGACGCACCGCACCAGCCCGACCACCGGGACGGCCTGCCGCCCGAAGCGTCGCGCGCCGTGGCGCTCTCCGGTCTGGCGCTCGTCTGGGAGGGCCTGTGGCCGCGCCTGGCGCTGCTGCTGTCGATCGCCGGCGCCTTCCTGGCGCTCGCCTGGCTCGGCGCCTTCGAGCGGCTGCCCGCCGCCCTCCGTCTCGCCGCCGCCGGCCTGTTCGCCGTCGCCCTGCTGTTCGCTCTCGTCAATCTCCTGCGGACGCCCCGGCCGGACCGCCGGCAGGCCGCCGACCGGCTGGAACGCGGCGTGCCGCATCGGCCGCTCAGCGCCTTCCTCGACCGGCCGGCAATGCCCGGCGACGCCACGGCCGACGCGCTGTGGCAGGCTCACCGCCGGCGTCTCCTGGCACGTCTGACCACCCTGCGGCCCCGGCTGCCGTCGCCGCGTCTCGACCGCGCCGATCCCTACGCCTTGCGGGCCGCCGTCTTCCTGGCGGTCATCGTCGGCTTCTTCGCCACCGCCGACCACCTCGGACCGCTCGCCGCCGCCTTCCGCCTGCCGGCCGCCGCGCCATCCGACATCCGCGTCGACGTCTGGGCGAGCCCGCCGGCCTATACAAACCTGTCGCCGCGTGCCCTGGTGACGGCCAACGGCGCCGCCGCCGCGCCGGTCGTGCTGCCGGAAGGCACCATGCTGGCTGTGCGGCTCGCCGGCGTCGGCTCGCCGGCCGTCGCCTTCGCCGAGGCCGACAAGCCGCCGGTCACCCTCGCCGGCCGGTCGCCGACGGCCGGGCAGATCGCCTACGAGTATCGCCTCGCCGCCTCCGGCCGGCTGACGCTGTCGGGCGGCGGCCTGTCGCCCTTCGATCTGCCGATCGCCATCACGGCCGACAAGCCACCGGAGATTCGCCTCCTGGAGCAGCCGGCCGCCACCGCCCGCGGCGCCCTCCGCCTCACTTACGCGGCGGAGGACGACTACGGCGTCGCCGCCGCCCGCGCCGTGCTGGCGCCCGAATTGCCGGCCGGCGCCCGGCCGCTCGTTGCCCTCTCCGACGTGCCGCTCGCCCTGCCGCGCCGTGGCGAGACGCGCGCCGTCGCCACCGCCGACCTCACCACCCATCCGCTGGCCGGCAGCCGCGTCCGCCTGACGCTGGAAGCGCGCGACGACGCCGGCCAGGTGGCCGAGACGCCGCCGCTCGTCATCGACCTGCCGGCCCGGCCGTTCCGCAACCCGCTCGCCGCTGCCATTGCCGAACAGCGGCGCTTGCTGGCCGGCGACGCCAACCGCGCCAAGGAGGTGGCCGCCACCTTCGAGACGCTGGGCGACCTCGGCGCGCCCTTCCTCAGCGGCGCCGGCGAGGTGCTCGGCCTGCGCGTCGCCCGCAACCGCATCCTGCTCGCCCGCGACGATGCCGAGCTGAAGTCGGCGCTCGACTATCTCTGGCAGATGGCGCTGGCCATCGAGGCCGGCGATCTGGCGCCGGTCGAACAGCGCCTCGCCGCCGCCCGCGACGCGCTGAAGACGGCGTTGGAGAGCGGCGCCCCGCCCGAGGAGATCGCCCGCCTTGCCGACGAACTGAAGGCCGCCCTCGACGACTATCTGAAGGCGATGGCCGAGACGGCGGCCGGCAATCCCTCCCGCCTCGGCGACCTCGAGCAGCGGGGCGGCCAGCGCGTCACCGGCGACGATCTCAAGAACCTCGTCGACCGCATGCGCGAACTCGGCAAGCTCGGCGAACGCGACGCCGCCGCCGAGCTGTTGTCGCGGCTCGACGACATCCTGTCCGGCCTGCAGGTCGCCAGGCCGCAGTCCGGCAGCCAGAGCGATCCGACGCTCGACGCGCTCGCCGACATCATCCGCCGCCAGCAGGACCTGCAGAACCGCACCCACAAGCTGACGCCCGACGGCTATGCCGGCGAGGAATTCGGCGACGACAGCGGCGACCGGCAGGTGCTCGACGGCCTCGCCAGGGAGCAGGCGGAACTGGCTCGCCGCCTCAACGAGCTGATGGCCGGCCTGCCCGGCGGCCAGCCGGGTAGCGGCGAGGACGGCCTGCAGGGCGCCGGCCGCGCCATGCAGGACGCCGGCCGCAGCCTCGGTTCCGGCGACGCCGAAACGGCGGTGGGCGACCAGGGCACCGCCCTCGACGCGCTGCGGCGCGGCGCCCGCCAGTTGATGCAGGGCCGCGGCGAGCCCGGCGGCCTGGCCAACGGCGGCACCGATCCGCTCGGCCGGCCGACCGGCCGGCGTGGCCCCGATTTCGGCGACAGCACCCGCGTGCCCGGCGAGATCGAGGTGCAGCGGGCGCGCAAGCTCCTGGAGGAGCTGCGCCGCCGCTATGCCGATCCCGGCCGCCCGGCGCTGGAACTCGACTATCTCCGCCGGCTGATCGCTCCCTTCTGACCGCTTCAAGGCCCCTGCCCGCAGAACAGTCTCCTGAAGGTCGCGCCAGCGGTTTCCGGCGCCAGGCGGCGGCGCCCGAAGCGGGTCTTTCGGGACGAAGCCCCGAAAGACGAAAAAGCGGAGCGGACGCCAAGGACCGGAGGTCCGCCGGCGACCGAGGCAGAAAACCGGCAGCCGCGCCAGCGGCTTCCGGCGCCTGAGGCAGGCAAAAAACGCGCTTCAGCCCGCCGTTGACGACGGCGCGGACGGCCGCTACGGTCTCGCCTCGCGCGTCAAATCCGCCCGCCACCGGCCGTTTCGGCCCTCGCCCCGCTCTCCGGAGAGATGGTTCCGATGAAGATCCTGGTGCCCGTCAAACGGGTCGTCGACTACAACGTCAACATCCGCGTCAAGGCCGATGGTTCGGGCGTCGATCTCGCCAACGTCAAGATGTCGATGAATCCCTTCGACGAGATCGCCGTCGAGGAAGCGCTGCGTCTGCGCGAGGCGGGCGCCGCCTCCGAGGTGGTCGCCGTGTCGATCGGTCCGAAGGAAGCGCAGGAGACGGTGCGCACGGCGCTGGCCATGGGCGCCGATCGCGGCATCGTCATCGAGGCGGCCGGCCCGGTGGAACCGCTGGCCGTCGCCAAGCTCCTGAAGGCTGTGGTCGCCGAGGAGGCGCCCGGCCTCGTCATCCTCGGCAAGCAGGCGATCGACGACGACAGCAACCAGACTGGCCAGATGCTGGCCGCCCTGCTCGGCTGGCCGCAGGGCACCTTCGCATCAAAGCTCGCCCTCGGCACGGATGCCATCGAGGTGACGCGCGAAGTGGACGGCGGCCTCCAGACCGTGCGGCTGACGCTGCCGGCCGTCGTCACCGCCGACCTCCGCCTCAACGAGCCGCGCTACGCCTCGCTGCCCAATATCATGAAGGCGAAGAAGAAGCCGGTCGATGTCCGCGACGCCGGCCAGTACGGCGTCGATCTGGCGCCTCGCCTGACCGTGCTGAAAACCGCCGAGCCGCCGGCCCGGCCGGCCGGCGTCCGCCTCGGCTCGGTCGCCGAACTGATCGAGCGGCTGAACGCCGCCGGCGTCATCTGAGCCTTCGGGGGAATGCTAAAGCCATGACCACCCTTCTCGTCGCCGCCCACGACGGCGCTCACCTCAAGGACGCCACGCTGAAGGCGCTGACCGCCGCGCTTGCCGTCGGCGACGACATCCACGTGCTCCTCGCCGGTGACGGCGTCGCCGGCGCCGCCGCCGAGGCGGCGCGGCTGCCGGGCGTCGTCCGCGTACTGACCGCCGAGGCGCCGCAGCTCGCCCACGAACTGGCCGAGCCGCTCGCCGCGCTCCTCGTGTCGCTCGCCCCGGCCTATGGCGTGCTGCTGGCACCCGCGACCTCGACCTTCAAGAACGCCCTGCCGCGCGCCGCCGCGCTGCTCGACGTCATGCAGCTGTCCGACGTCACCGCCGTGCTCGCCCCCGACACCTTCGAGCGGCCGACCTACGCCGGCAACGCCGTGGTCACCGTGCGTTCGGCCGATCCGATCCGCGTCGTCACCGTCCGCACCGCCTCCTTCCGGCCGACGCCGGGCGCCGAACGGGCGCCGGCGCCGATCGAGGCGGTGGCCGTGCCGGCCGATCCCGGCCTGTCCGCCTTCGTCGGCGAGCAGTTCTCCGAGGCCGACCGGCCGGAGCTGACCTCGGCGCGCGTCGTGGTGTCGGGCGGCCGGGCGCTCGGCTCGGAGGAGCGGTTCCGCGAACTGCTGCTGCCGCTGGCCGACCGGCTCGGCGCGGCGGTCGGCGCCAGCCGCGCCGCCGTCGACGCCGGCTACGCCCCCAACGACTGGCAGGTCGGCCAGACCGGCAAGGCGGTGTCGCCCGACCTCTACGTCGCCATCGGCATCTCCGGCGCCATCCAGCACGTCGCCGGCATGAAGGACGCCAAGGTGATCGTCGCCATCAACAAGGATCCCGAGGCGCCGATCTTCCAGATCGCCGACTTCGGCCTCGTCGGCGACCTCAACGAGATCGTGCCGGAGCTGACGAAGGCGCTTGGTTGAGCTAGAATGACCTGATACGTGTCAAGAGGGGGCGCCGCCGGCCGGCGCCATCCGAGAGGGTCGAGGACTTCAATGATTGAAATCAAGTCGATCGGCGTCATGGGCGCGGGTCAGATGGGCTCCGGCATTGCGCATGTCTGCGCCCTCGCCGGTCTCGACGTGGCGCTCCACGACACGGCGCGCGACCGGCTCGAGGCTTGCCTCGAGGTCGTGTCCGCCAACCTCGGCCGGCAGGTGGCTTCCAAGAAGATCACCGAGGAGCAGCGGCGCGAGGCGCTCGCCCGCATCCGCCTGCTCGACGACCTCGACGGCTTCGCCGACACCGATCTGGTCATCGAGGCGGTGACCGAGAACGAGACCATCAAGCGCAAGGCGCTCAGCCGGCTCTGTCCGGAGCTGAAGCCCGAGGCGATGATCGGCACCAACACCTCGTCGATCTCCATCACCCGCCTCGCCGCCTCCACCGACCGTCCCGAGCGCTTCATCGGCATCCACTTCATGAACCCGGTGCCGGTGATGCAGCTCGTCGAGCTGGTACGCGGCATCGCCACCGAGGACGAGACCTTCGAGGCAGCGCGGAATTTCGTCTCCAAGCTCGGCAAGACAGTGGCCGTCTCCGAGGATTTCCCGGCCTTCATGGTCAACCGCATTCTGCTGCCGATGATCAACGAGGCGATCTACGTGCTCTACGAGGGCGTCGGCACGGTCGATTCCATCGACACCGCCATGCGGCTCGGCGCCAACCATCCGATGGGACCGTTGCAGCTCGCCGATTTCATCGGCCTCGACACCTGCCTCTCCATCATGCAGGTGCTGCACGACGGTCTCGCCGACAGCAAGTATCGCCCCTGTCCGCTGCTGGTGAAATACGTCGAGGCCGGCTGGCTCGGCCGCAAGACGCAGCGCGGCTTCTACGACTATCGCGGCCCGACGCCGGTGCCGACGCGCTGAGGCGGCGGCACCGGATGATCCCTCACTCTTTACGGACGACGATCCCGGCCGGCCGGTAGCTCGACCAGAGGTCGCGCACGACGAGGCCATCGACCGGATCGACGTCGCCCGAGCGCGACGTCCAGATGACGGAGACCGGCGCATCCGGCGTCACCAGCACGGCATTGTCGGAGAAGACGCCGTAGGGCGCCGCTTCCAGCGCCACATAGAAGGCCGGCGCCTCGGCGCTCAGGGTGAAGCGCCATTGCCCGATGCCCGTCTTCTGCGCCGACACCGTCAGGCCGGGGTCCACAAGGCGCAGCGCCTTGTAGGGCGTGACGGCGAGATGATCGAGGTGGTCGCCGAAGGGATCGCTCCAGGCGAAGGCCAGCACCGCCTCGCGGCCGCCGTCGGCCGGCACGCTGAGGAGCGGCACCGCCCGGTCGACCGGCACCGTCCGCATGAATTCGCCGGCCGGCCGGCGGCCGCCGTCGGTCGCCAGCCAGAAGGCCCGGCCGGACACCACCACCTCGGAGGGCGTGTCGTTGACGGCCACAAGCTCGACGCTGGTGCCGTCCGGCGACGGGATCGCCACCACGTTGACGGCGGCGAAGAAGCGCCGGGCCATCGAGTGCAGCAGCTTCCAGCGGCCGCCGTATTCGATCGACGACCAGGAGGCCACCGGATAGGTGTCGTTGAGCTGCCAGTAGAGCGCGCCCATGCACTCCGGCTTGATCGACCGCCAGAAGTCGATGCCGGTCTTCATGGCGAGGCCCTGCTGCACCTGGCTCAGATAGACGACGTTTTCAAAATTCTTCGGAAAGCGGAAGTAGCGCGAGATGGTTTCGACGATGCGGGCGTTGCCGCCGGCGTTCTTCTGGTGCAGTTCCATGGCCGGCGAGGCGATGTCGAGATCTTCCTCGGCGATGTAGCGGCGGAGCGTCGACAGCGACACGAAGGACTGGAAGCCGAACTCCGAGGCGAAGCGCGGCCGCACGTCGCGATAGGCCGAGAACGACTTGGCACCGTGCCAGACGTCCCACATGTGCTGGTCGCCGGAGCCTTCCGCCTTCCAGGCGTCGCCGAAGTCCAGCGGCCCCTTGGACGGCGACGACGGCCAGAACAGCCGGTCGGGATCGGCCCGGTGGGCGGCGCGCTCGATGGTGCGGTTGAGCCGGTCGTAGGCGACGAGGTAGCGGTCGCGGTTCTGCCGCGCGATCTCGAACCAGGTCAGCGCGCCGATCACCTCGTTGTCGCCGCAGTAGAGGGCGATCGACGCGTGGTGCGACAGCCGCCGCACCTGGTGCTCGATCTCCCGGTCGACCTCGGCGAGGAAGGGCTCGTCGGCCGGATAGAGAGCGCAGGCAAACATCATGTCCTGCCAGACCAGGATGCCGAGCTCGTCGCAGAGGTCGTAGAACCAGTCCGGCTCGTACTGACCGCCACCCCAGATGCGCAGCATGTTCATGCCGACGGCCACCGCATCCTCGAGTTGCGGCCGCACCGCCTCCGGCGTGATGCGCGACGGCAGGGCGTCGGCGGGAATCCAGTTGGCGCCGCGGCAGAACAGGTCGCGGCCATTGATGCGCACGGTGAGCGGCACGCCGATGGCGTCGCGCTTGATCACCACCTCGATCTGACGCAGGCCGATGCGCTGGCGGACGACGCTGTCGCCGAGGCTCGCCTCGAGATCGTAGAGCGGCTGGCCGCCCGAGCCGGCCGGCCACCAGAGGCGCGGTTCCTCGACCCGGAAGGCGGCGGTGACCACCGTGCTGCCGGCGGCATAGGCGACCGTGCGGGCGTGCCGCTGGCCGGCGAACTCGACGGTCAGCAACTCCTCGCCGTCCGAGGACGCCTCGATCCTGACGTCGACCTCCACCAGGGCGGCGCCGCTCTCCCCGTCATGGTACTGGCGGTGCTGGACATAGGCGATCCGCGGCAAATCATCCCGTTCGAGACGAATGGCGCCATAGAGACCGAACGGCATCAGCGCAATGCCCCAGTCCCAGCCGGCGTGGCACTGCACCTTGCGGAGAAGATTGATGTGCGCGA
Source organism: Pleomorphomonas koreensis DSM 23070 (assembly GCF_000425185.1). Lineage (GTDB taxonomy): Bacteria > Pseudomonadota > Alphaproteobacteria > Rhizobiales > Pleomorphomonadaceae > Pleomorphomonas > Pleomorphomonas koreensis. Next base: position 99,713 of record NZ_AULH01000014.1, on the reverse strand, counting down.
ACGCCTGCATCTGGGCGCTGTAGGGCTGCTCGTAGGGCTGCGTCGCGGCGGCGGCCACGGCGGCGGCGGCATTGGAGCGGAAGACGATCTCGATGGTGTTGTCGCCGGCCTCCAGCGCTTCGGCAAGCTCGGCCCGGTGCGGCCGGAACATGCTGGCCGCGAACAGCACCGCCCGGCCGTTGATCCTGATCTCGGCGACCGTGTCGAGGCCGTCGACGCGGATCGCCCAGGGGTGGGACAGCGCCTCGGCGTCGATGAAGAAGGTCCGGCGGGCGATCCAGTCGCGCTCGGCCGGCCAGCGCGACGCCAGCTCGTTCTCGCCGACATAGGGATCGGGGAGCACGCCGGCGGCGATCAGCGCCGACAGCCCGTCGCCCGGCAGCGGCAAGGGCACGGAAATCGATTCATCCGCCGAGTGAAGCGTCCAGTTTCCCGCGAGGTCGGTCGCGGAGGCGCGATTGACGAGGTCAGCCATGGCAGTCCTGAAGAGGTCGGAGGCCGCTGCTCCCCAGGAATCAGCATCCCTTTTCCCACGGAGCGGCGGACGCGGGAAAACCACGGAAGCATAGCCCGGCGACCCGGACCGGGCAACTGAAACGATGCCGGAGCCGTGACGAGGCGGAAAACCTACCGCTTGGCCGGTACATGCATCTCGGCGGCGGCCAGTTCCTGGAGCTGGGTGATATCGGTTTCACCCTCCAGCCGGCGCAGCATCAGCCGGGTCAGCCGGCGGCCGGCCTCCTGCAGCGGGAAATAGAAGCTGACCGGCGTCGGCTCGACATATTCGATCAGCCGCGTGGTGGTGGAGGCGCAGAAGCCGAAGTCGGCGGGATCGAGGCCGATGTCGCGCAGGCCGGTCATCATGCCGAGCGAGGTGATGTCGTTGACGCAGATGAAGGCGTCCGGCGGGCTCTCCTGCAGCATCATATCCTTGACCGAGGCGCGCGTCCGCCGGGCGGTCAGGTCGAGGTCGAGGATCAGCCGCGGGTCGATCTCGATGCCGGCCTCGGCCAGCGCCTTGCGATAGCCGCGCAGCCGGTACTGCGAGAACATGAACTCGGTCGGCGGGTTGATCAGGCAGATGCGCCGGTAGCCGCTGTCGAGAAGATGGTGCACGGCGCGGAAGGTGGCATCCTCGTCGTCGATGTCGAACCAGGCGTGCGGCGTGAACAGCTCGGTGCGGCCGAAGGTGACGAAGGGAAAGTCGCGCTCCAGCAGGAAGCGGACGCGCGGATCCATCGGCAGCGTGTGGTCGAAGATCAGGCCGTCGGCGCGGCGACCGTCGATGATGGTCTTCAGCGCGTCGATCGGATCGGCGCCGGGGGCGAGCGGCACGGCGGTGACGGCGTAGCCGGCCGCCTGCGCCACCTCGTGCACGCCCTGCAACAGGCCGACCGAGCCGGTGTCGGCGATGTCATCAGGCGGCACCGCCGACATCAGCACGCAGATGGAATAGGAAAGGCCGGTGCGGAGCGTCAGGCCGCCGAAGTCGCGGACGTAGCCCAGCTCGGCCGCCGCCTTCTGGACCCGCTCGATGGTCTCCTTGCGAACCTCCGGCCCATTGCGCAAGGCTCGACTGACGGTTGTAATCGACAGGTCGAGGTGGCGGGCCAGACTTTTCAGGTTGAGCCGAGCACGATCATCGCCCACGTTGGGTCAACTCCGGAGACTGTCGATTGCCTCAGTTCAATATCGATTCTGCCGGGCCTGTCGACAGTTTTCTTGGGTAGGAACGCTTCCAGCATGCAGGTCTGCGTCCTGGAAACCGCAGTCATCACATCTGGTTAAGTGGTAACACTTATCGTTGTTCACTACTTTTGGACTAGGCTGCTCCTTGCCAGGCCGACGATCTCGCCCAGCCGGCCGGCGTCGCGTGGACATAGACCGCATAGAGCGACCATTTGGCGGTGATGTAGAGACGATTGCGCTTGGCGCCGCCGAAGCAGAGGTTGGAGACCGGACCGGGAATGTTGATGCGGCCGAGCAGCGTGCCGTCGGCGGCGTAGATGCGGACGCCGTCGCCGCAGGACGTCCAGATATTGCCGGCGGTATCGACGCGGAAGCCGTCGAACAGGTCGGCGTCGGCGGTGGCGAAGGGGCGCCCGGCACCCGCCACGGCACGGCCGTCGGCCGTCATGTCGAAGGCGTGGATCGCCCTGGGATGGCCGGACACATGGGTGGCGCCGGTGTCGGAGACGTAGAGGATGCGCTCGTCGGGCGAGAAGGCGAGGCCGTTGGGTCTGGAAAGGCTGGTGATCACCGCCGTCGTCTCGCCGCTCTCCGGGTCGTGGCGGTAGACGTGGCAGGCGCCGATCTCGCTCTCTGCCGCGTGGCCCTCGTAGTCGCTGTCGATGCCGTAGCTCGGGTCGGAGAACCAGATGCTGCCGTCCGACTTCACCACCACGTCGTTGGGCGAGTTGAGCCGCTTGCCCTCGAAGCGGTCGACGATCGTCTGCCATCGGCCGTCGAAACCGAGGCGGGAGATGCGGCGGCCGCCGTGCTCGCAGGCGACGATGCGGCCGAAGGCGTCGAGCGCATGGCCGTTGTGGTAGCCGCAGGGATGCTCGAACACCGAGACGGCGCCGCTCGTCTCGTCGTAGCGCATCAACCGATCCTCGGGGATGTCCGACCAGACGACGGCCTTGGCGGCCGGCACGTAGACCGGCCCCTCCACCCAGCGGCCGCCCGACCACAGTTGCTCGATGGCGGCGCTGCCGATGACCAGCGACCAGAAACGGTCGTCGAAGGCTTCGTAGTCGGCCATGCTGTCCTCCCCGGCGCGGCCGCGGGCAATCTTCGCCCGTGTCGGCTTGCGCGACGACGGCACTATTGTCATACGAATGGAGGGCGTCAAGGACGCGGCAACCGCCTCGTGCCCCCTCGCTCGCCGTCCGCCGCCGGAGTCTTCCCATGTCCGTCATCCCTTCGTCCCGCCCCGAGGTGCTGCTGCTGTCGCCGATGCCCGAGTGGGATCTCGCGCCGATGCGCGCCGCCTACCGGCTGGTCGATCCGCCGGCCGACGGGCGGATGCAGGCGCTTTCCGGCGTGCGGGCGCTGGTCGCCTCGGGCGGCCAGCGCGTCGACGCGGCGCTGATCGAGGCGCTGCCGGCGCTGGAACTGATCGCCGTCTACGGCGTCGGCTACGACAAGGTCGACCTCGACGCGGCCCGTCGGCGCAACATCGCCGTCTCCAACACGCCCGACGTGCTCACCGCCGACGTCGCCGACCTCGCCCTGGCGCTGACGCTGGCGCTCGCCCGCCGCATCGTGGCGGGCGACGCCTTCGTCCGGTCGGGCGCCTGGGAGACCGGCACCCCGCCGCTCGCCACCGGCGGCATCTCCGGCCGCAAGGTCGGCATCGTCGGGCTCGGCCGCATCGGCGAGGCGATCGCCCGCCGCTTCGCCGGCTTCGACACCGAGATCGGCTATTGGAACCGCTCGCCGAAGCCGGCCGCCCCCTGGCGGGCCTTCCCGACGCTGGACGCGCTGGCCGCCTGGGCCGACATCCTGGTGGTGACGGTGGCCGGCGGCGACGGCACCGCCGGCCTGATCGGCGCCGCCGTGCTCGCCGCCCTCGGCAAGGACGGCCTGTTCGTCAACATCTCGCGCGGCAGCACCGTCGACGAGGCGGCGCTGATCGCCGCGCTCGAAAGCGGCGCCATCGGCGGCGCCGGGCTCGACGTCTTCATGGGCGAGCCCAGAATCGACCGGCGCTTTGCCGGCTTCGACAACGTCGTGCTGTCACCCCACCAGGGCAGCGCCACGCTGGGCTCGCGCCAGGCGATGGGCGCGCTGGTGCGCGCCAACCTCGCGGCGCATTTCGCCGGCGACGAGCTGCCGAGCGCCGTGCTCAAACGGCGGCGATGAACGCTGCCGTCCGGTCTCCGTCTTGCCGAGGCTTCGGCGACACCGGCGGTCCGGCCTGCGGGAATGCCGGTGTTTATTGTTATTTTTTACATGGGTTAATCGGCAAGGCGGCCCGCCTATTGTTTGGAAAACTTTAACAGCGCTCCCCTATTATCGCTCGATACGCAAGGTCGCCCGCGGTTCGGCCTCGCGCCGCCGCATCTTGTCGCGGCCGGTGGCACGCGGGCCGGACGGTTTGCCGGCAATTCGGGGGAAGAAGCGATGGCGCGTCTGTTCAACAATCTGTCCATCGGCTCCAAGGTATTCGTGGCCTTCGCGCTGATCATCGCGCTGCTGATCGCCTGCGCCGGCCTTTCTCTCTTTTCGCTCAGTTCCTTCGAACGCTCCTTCGCCCAGCATCGCCAGCGCGTCGACGAGGTGGAGCTGACGCGCGACATCGACTACGCTTTCCGCGATCTCAGCGCCAAGGTGGATACCTATCTCGTTTCCGGCAGCGAGACGGCGCTCTCCGACGCCAAGGCGGCGGCCGAAACGACGCGCGCCTCGATCGCCAGCGCCGTCAGCAAGATCGAAAGCGGCGCCCGCAAGGACGACATGGCGGCCATCGCCTCGCTGTTCGAGGGTTACGGCGGCGTGCTGAACCGGCTCATCGACCTCAAGACCGGCCAGCAGAAGATCATCCGCGACAGCGTCGAGCCGCTCGGCGAGAAGCTGAAGAACGACATGCTGTTCTTCTCCTCCAAGGTCGACAAGCTCGGCAAGCCGGAGTTGCTGCCGATCGCCACCAAGGCCACCGAGCAGTACAATGCCGGCCGTCTGGCGGTCTACAAGCTGATGAACAGCGGCACCGCCGATGACCTCAAGGCGGCCGACGCCGGCTTCAACGGCCTGGTCCAGCGCCTCAACCTGGTGATCAAGGCGGTCGGCGAGGGCCAGGAGGCGGCGACGCTCGGCAAGGTGCTGAAGTCGGCCACCACCTATCAGGAGGCCTATCGTCAGGCCAACCAGATCGCCGCCGACCTCCGGACACTGACCGCCAAGGACCTCACCAACGCCTCGACGGCCATCGCCGACAAGGTGGCTGGCGTGCGCTCCGCCGCCTCCATCGAATCGACGTCGATCGGCGTCGCCACCACCGGGCTGATCGAGACCATCCGCCGCATGCTGCTGATCGTCGCGGCCGTGTCGCTGTTCGGCGCCATCGCCCTGGCGCTGGTCATCGGCCGCTCGATTTCGCGGCCGGTGGTCGCCATCTCGCGCGCCATGGAAAAGGTGTCGGACGGCGATCTCGCCACGGTGGTGCCGGGCCTCGGCCGCAAGGACGAGGTGGGCGCCATGGCCGAGGCGCTGGAGGTGTTCAAGACCGGCCTCGCCCAGGCCGCCGGGGCGCGCGCCGCCCGCGAGGCCGACGCCGCCGCCCAGGCCGAACTGCGACGCGCCGAGGTGCGGCAGCTCGCCGACATGTTCGAGCAGACGGTCGGCGGCATCGCCTCGTCGCTGGCCGCCGCCGCCGGCCAGCTCAACGGCTCGGCCCAGACGCTGTCCCATTCCTCCGCCGACGTGACGCAGAAGGCATCGACCGTCGCCACCGCCTCCGAGGCGGCGTCGGCCGGCGTCGGCACGGTGGCCGCCGCCGCCGAGGAGCTGGCCTCGTCGATCTCCGAGATCGGCCGCCAGGTCAACGAATCGACGGAAGTCGCCTCGCAGGCGGTGCGCGACGCCTCGGAGACGGCCGCCAAGGTGCGCGAGCTGTCGGAGGCGGCCAGGAAGATCGGCGCCGTCGTCGACCTGATCAACACCATCGCCGGCCAGACCAACCTCCTCGCCCTCAACGCCACCATCGAGGCGGCGCGGGCCGGCGAGGCCGGCAAGGGTTTCGCCGTCGTCGCGGCGGAAGTGAAGCAGCTCGCCGACCAGACCGCCAAGGCGACCAGCGAGATCGGCGCCCAGGTGGCGGCGATCCAGGCGTCGACCGCCGATTCCAGCGACGCCATCATGCGCATCACCGAGACCATCGGCCACATTTCCAAGGTGTCGAACATGGTGGCCGGCTCGGTGCGCGACCAGGGCATGGCAACGCAGGAGATCGCCGATTCCGTGCAGAAGGCGGCCGGCGGTACCAGCACGGTAGCCAGCAATATCGGCGAGGTCGGCGAGGCGGCGAGCCAGTCGGCCGCTGCCGCCCAGGAAGTACTGCACGCCTCCGAGGCGCTGTCGGCTCAGGCCGAGCGGCTGCAGTCGGAACTTCAGAGCTTCCTCGCCACCATCCGGGCAGCGTGATCTTCGTCAGTCGATACCGTTCCTGAGCGCGGCGGCGGTGGCGATCGGCGAGATCGCCGCCGCCGAGAGCGTCATGGCGAGGGTGAGCAGGAAGGGCGTGCGGAAGGCGGCCACGTCGTAGGCGACGGCCGTCGAGGCGGCAACGCCGAAGATCAGCACCGGTACGGCGAACGGCAGGATCAGGATCGGCAGCAACAGGCCGCCGCGCCTCAGTGACACCGTCAGCCCGGCGCCGATCGCCCCGAGCAGCGTCAGCGCCGGCGTGCCGACCAGGAGCGTCGCCACGGTGGCCAGCGTCACGTCGGTGGGCATGGCCAGAAGCAGCGACAGGAAGGGCGCGGCGATCACCAGCGGCAGGCCGGTGGCCGTCCAGTGGGCCGTCGCCTTGACGATCACCAGCAGCTCCAGCGACCGGCCGGAGATCACCATCAGGTCGAGCGTGCCGTCGTCGCGGTCGGCCTCGAACAGCCGGTCGAGCCCGAGCAGCGTCGAAAGGAGCGCGCCGATCCACAGGATGGCTGGGCCGAGGCGGGACAGGAGGTTGAGGTCCGGGCCGATGGCGAAGGGGAAGGTGGTCACCACGATCAGGTAGAACAACACGCCCATCAGCGCGCCGCCCCCGATGCGGACGGCGAGGCGCAGCTCGCGGACGAACAGGGCGGCAAGGCTCCGCATCAGACGGTCTCCCCGGCAACGAGGCGCAGGGAGCGGGCGGCGCCGATCCCGATGGCGAGATGGGTGGCGGCGACCACGGCGCCACCGCTTGCCACGTGTTCGGCCATCAGGCCGGTGAGCCGCGCCTCCGAGGCAGCGTCGAGGGCGGCGGTCGGCTCGTCGAGCAGCCATAGCGGCCGGCGCGCCGCGATCAGCCGGGCGATGGCCAGGCGCCGCCGCTGGCCCGCCGACAGATAGCCGGCCGGCAGGGCGGCAAGGTCGAGAAGACCGACGGTCTCCAGCGCCTCCCCCACCGGGACGCCGCCCTCGTCGCCGAGGAAGTCGCGCCAGAAGGCGAGGTTCTCAGCCACCGTCAGCGCCGGCTTCACCGCGTCGCGATGTCCGAGATAGTGGACGTGCCGGCCGACCTCGTCGGCGTCGTCGATACCATCGGACAGGAAGGCAATCGTGCCGCCGGCCGGCCGCACCAGGCCGGCGACGGCGCGCAGCAGCGTCGACTTGCCGACGCCGTTGGGGCCGGTGACCAGCACCGTCTCGCCGCCATTGATATCGAGATCGATGGCCTCGATCACCCGCCGGCCGCCGCGATCGACGCCGAGCCCGCGGACGGCGAGGCGGAAGGGCGGGAAGGGCTGGCTCACGGGCATCCTCACGGGCATTTCGGGCGCGGGCGGTTTGCTTCCCAATAGAGCATCGCGGCCGGCGGCGTAAGCCGCTTTCGCGGCACGAGGCTTTGCAACCTTGGCGCGGCGACAGGATCAGCCGCCATATGGTAGAATTTCGTACGCAAGGTCTGGTGAGCCGGCGCCTTATTCTCTATAAGGCGCATGGAAGTCTCGGTCGCCATCATGACCATTACGTAAACGTCAAACAGCTCGCCGGTGGCGAGACCCTGCCCGAACGGATGCGCGGCGCGCCGTCGCCCACCGTCGGCGCAAGGCGCCCCCGGCATGGAAAGGGGCCCCGCGCATGCCGTCGCTCGACAGCTTCAAGTCCAGGAGGGAACTTCAGGTCGGTTCGAAGACCTACGTCTACTACGACCTGAAGGCGGCGGAGGAGAACGGCCTCACCGGCGTCTCGCGCCTGCCGTTCTCGCTGAAGGTGATCCTCGAAAACCTGTTGCGCTTCGAGGACGGCCGCTCGGTGACCGAGGCCGACATCCGCGCCATGGCCGCCTGGCTGGACAACAAGGGCAAGGTCGACAAGGAGATCGCCTATCGCCCGGCCCGCGTGCTGATGCAGGACTTCACCGGCGTGCCGGCCGTCGTCGACCTCGCGGCGATGCGCGACGCCATGGTCGCCCTGGGCGGCGACCCGCGCAAGATCAACCCGCTGGTGCCGGTCGATCTGGTGATCGACCACTCGGTGGTGGTCGACTATTTCGGCACCGCCTCCTCGCTGGCCCAGAACGTCGCCCGCGAATACGAGCAGAACGTCGAGCGCTACAATTTCCTGAAGTGGGGCCAGAACGCCTTCCACAACTTCCGCGTCGTGCCGCCGGGCACCGGCATCTGCCACCAGGTCAACCTCGAATACCTGGCCCAGACGGTGTGGACCGCCGAGGAGGGCAACGCCACTCTCGCCTATCCCGACACCTGCGTCGGCACCGACAGCCACACCACCATGGTCAACGGCCTCGCCGTGCTCGGCTGGGGCGTCGGCGGTATCGAGGCCGAGGCGGCCATGCTCGGCCAGCCGGTATCGATGCTGATCCCCGAGGTGGTCGGCTTCAAGTTCATCGGCAAGGTGGCCGAGGGCGTCACCGCCACCGACGTGGTGCTGACCGTCACCGAGATGCTGCGCAAGAAGGGCGTGGTCGGCAAGTTCGTCGAGTATTTCGGTCCCGGCCTCGACAGCCTGACGCTGGCTGACCGCGCCACCATCGGCAACATGAGCCCGGAATACGGCGCCACCTGCGGCTTCTTCCCGGTCGATTCGGAGACCATCCGCTACCTGAAGTTCTCCGGCCGCGCCGATGATCGCATCGCCCTCGTCGACGCCTATGCCCGCGCCCAGGGCCTCTACCGTACCGCCGACACGCCCGACCCGGTGTTCACCGACGTCCTCGAACTCGACCTGTCCACCGTCGTGCCGTCGCTGGCCGGCCCCAAGCGGCCGGAGGGCCGGGTGTCGCTTTCCGGTGCCAAGGCCGGCTTTGCCGCCGCCATGCAGAGCGAGTACCGCAAGGCCGACGACATCGCCACCCGCTATCCGGTCGAGGGCGGCAACTTCGACCTCGGCCACGGCGACGTGGTGATCGCCGCCATCACCTCCTGCACCAACACCTCCAACCCGAGCGTGCTGGTCGCCGCCGGTCTCCTGGCCCGCAAGGCGCGCCAGAAGGGCCTCGGCGTCAAGCCCTGGGTGAAGACCTCGCTCGCCCCCGGCAGCCAGGTGGTGGCCGAATATCTCGGCAAGTCCGGCCTGCAGGAGGACCTCGACGCCCTCGGCTTCAACCTGGTCGGCTTCGGCTGTACCACCTGCATCGGCAACTCCGGCCCGCTGCCGCCGCCGATCTCCCGCTCGATCAACGACAACGGCATCGTCGCCGCCGCCGTGCTGTCGGGCAACCGCAACTTCGAGGGCCGCGTCAGCCCCGACGTGCAGGCCAACTATCTCGCCTCGCCGCCGCTGGTCGTCGCCTACGCGCTGGCCGGTTCGGTGCAGAAGGATCTGTCAAGCGAGCCGATCGGCCCCGGCGTCGACGGCGAGCCGGTCTATCTCAAGGACATCTGGCCGTCCGGCCGCGAGGTCAACGAGACGATCTCCACCTACATCACCGCCGAGATGTTCAAGGAGAAATACGCCGACGTATTCAAGGGCGACGCCCGCTGGCGGGCCGTCGAGGCCGGCATCGGCCAGACCTACGGCTGGAACATGGGTTCCACCTACGTGCAGAACCCGCCCTATTTCGCCGGCATCACCATGACGCCGCCGCCGGTCACCGACATCCTCGGAGCGCGCATCCTCGGCCTGTTCGGCGACAAGATCACCACCGACCACATCTCGCCGGCCGGCTCGATCAAGGCGGCCAGCCCGGCCGGCCAGTATCTCACCAGCCATCAGGTGCGGCCGGCCGACTTCAACCAGTACGGCACGCGGCGCGGCAACCACGAGGTGATGATGCGCGGCACCTTCGCCAACATCCGCATCAAGAACTACATGGTGAAGGACGACAACGGCAACGTCGTCGAGGGCGGCTGGACCATCCACCATCCCTCGGGCGACCGCATGTACATCTACGACGCCGCGATGCGCTATCGTGAAGAGGGCGTGCCGCTGGTGGTGTTCGCCGGCATCGAATACGGCAACGGCTCGTCGCGCGACTGGGCGGCCAAGGGCACCAACCTCCTGGGCGTCAAGGCGGTGATCGCCGAGAGCTTCGAGCGCATCCACCGCTCCAACCTGGTCGGCATGGGCGTCGTGCCGCTGACCTTCGAGGACGGCACCAGCTGGCAGAGCCTCGGTCTTGCGGGCGACGAGACGGTGACCATCGAGGGCATCGCCCACGTCAAGCCGCGCCAGAAGCTGACGGCGAAGGTCACCCGCGCCGACGGCACGACCTTCGACCTGCCGCTGCTCTGCCGCATCGATACGCTCGACGAACTCGACTACTACAAGAACGGCGGCATCCTGCATTACGTGCTGCGCCAGCTCGCCGCCTGAGCCGGAGGCCCCACAAGACAAGCAAAAGGCCCAGCCATCAGGCTGGGCCTTTTCATTTCAGGGCTGAAGACCGGATCAGGCCCGCCGCACGCCTTGCAGGAAGCGGTCGACCGTGGCGCGCAGGCCGCCGGCCTCGCCGGACAGCGCCTTGGCCGAACTCAGCACCGCCTCGGCCGCCTTGCGCGTCTCCACCGAGGCGTGGGCGACGCCGCCGGTATTGGCCGACACCTTGGAGCTGGCCGTCGACGCCTGCTGGATGTTGCTGGCGATGCCGGCGGTGGCGCGCGACTGCTCCTCGACCGCCGCGGCGATGACGCCGGCGATCTCGTTGATCTCGCCGATGCGCGTGGCGATGCCGCCGATGGCGCCGACCGCCTGGGTGGTGGCCGCCTGCACGGCGCCGATCTGGGCACCGATCTCCTCGGTGGCGCGCGTCGTCTGGTTGGCGAGCGCCTTCACCTCCTGGGCGACCACGGCGAAGCCGCGCCCCGCTTCGCCGGCTCTCGCGGCCTCGATGGTGGCGTTGAGCGCCAGCAGGTTGGTCTGGCTGGCGATGCCGTTGATCAGGCTGATCACCTCGCCGATCTTGGCCGAGCTTTCCGCAAGACCTTTGACGATATCGTTGGTGTGGCGGGCCTCCTCGTTGGCGACGCTCGATATGGTGCTCGACTGGTGCACCTGCCGGCCGATCTCGGCGATCGAGTCCGACAGTTCGCCAGCCGATTCGGCAACGATGCAGACGGCCGCCGACACCTGCTCGGAGGCGGCGGCCAGCTCGGTGATCTGCCGGTTGGTCTGCTCGGCCGAGCCCGACATCGCCTGCGATGCCGATTCGAGCCGGTCGGCCACCTCGCTCACCGTGCCGAGCACCGCCGCCACGTCGTGGTCGAACTCGCCGGCCAGGCGTTGCAGCGTCGAGGCCTTGGCGCTGCGCGCCTCCTCCTCGCGCCGCGCCTCGCGCTCGCGCAGGGCCTCGGTGAGATCGGCGAGATTGGTGAGAACCACCGGCCGGCCGTCGACCTTGGACAGAATCAGCGTCACCAGCACCGGGAAGTCGCTGCCATCGGCGCGCCGGTGCATCCATTCGAAGCGCTTGTAGCCCTGGGCTATTGCCTCGCCGATCAGCGCCTCGGACTTCTGGCCCGACGGCTGGCCGTCCGGCTGGGTCGGCGGCGACAGCTTGGCCGGCGTCATGGCCATCAGCGCATCCTTCGACGAAGCGCCGAACATCTTGACGGCGGCGGCGTTGCATTCGATGAACTTGCCGTCGGCCATGACCATGACGGCATCAGGCGTGCTGTCGAAGAAGATCACCTTGACCTTCTCCGAAGAAGTCTTGCGTCCGAACAGCGGCATGCTTGCCTCGTAGCTTTGTCTCGGTATTTTCCCTCAGAAGGGAGTCTCAAGGAAATCTACAACCCGAAGGGTAAAGGATTGCTTGTTCCTCAAGTTCTCCGGCACCCCGTTCGCCTAAGCAAGAACGCGCATGCGGTGTCGGCCCGTCGGTGGCCCCGGCGAGACCATCGGCCCGGAACGGGGCGGGCCTTCGGAAAATCCGTTGCGCAACAAGAGGCTGGAGCGGCGGCCCGGACATGCCCGGACGCCCGCCGCTCCAGCATTCCCGTTCGCGACAATGATGCCGCTCACTCGCAGGCGGCGACCGACAGATACCAGCGGCTGACGCCGCCGCGATTGTCGATCAGGCGGGCGGTGCCGTCATTCCGGGCGTTGAGCCTGTCGACGATGGCCTTGGCCTCCGACACCTCCGGATGGCCGGCGTCGGCGATCACGTTGAGGCCGCTGTCGAAGCGGCCGCCGCCGGGATAGGGCTCGTTGCGGACCCGCAGCCGGCCGATGCCGGGCTGCTCGGATATGACGGCGGCGGCATCGAGGGCGAGGCGTCGCGCCGCTTCCGTCGGCTGGCAGGCGAAGATATCGACATCGATGTAGTCGGCCCTGGCGGGACCGAGCGTCAGCGTCCGCACGGGGTCGCCGTTCCGGAGAGCCGCCAGCCGTTCGGCGATGATCGACCGCTCCTCCTGCGGCACGTTTGCTTCGGCCGCCGCCTCGATGATCCGCTGCCCGGCCTCGGCAACCATCGGCGATGCCTCGCCGATCGGATAGAAGCGGCGAATGACCGCCTTGTCGTCCGTCGAGAGGCCGTTGTTGCCGGCCGTATAGCAGCGGCTCGCGGCGCCCGCCTTGTAGTATTTCGCGGGGAAGGAGTAGAGCATGACCGACTTGACGTCGAAGGGCGTCGTGACGTCGCCCTTGGCCAGGGCCACGCTCTTCATGTTCCTGTCCACCTTCTCCTTCGGCCAGTAGTTGGGCGGCCCTCCGAGATAGCTGTAGACGGCGGGCCAGTCGTATTCCTGCTCGCAATTGCCCTCCCGGTTCTGGTGCTCGTGGCGAAGCCCGAGGGCGTGCCCGAACTCGTGCAGGACGAGACGCTGGAATTCCGACCCCGACGGCGGCGCAACATCGAAGCGGCCGAGATTGAGGCTCTGCTCATACTGGGTCGCATAGACGATGCTGTCCTGCCCCACGAGCGACCAGTTGCCGGGCTCCGAATATCCCACGCGGATGGCCGACTGCAATTTGTCGCAGAGGCGAGGATCGTTCCGGTTGCCGAAGTCGAAGCGAATGCTGCTGTCCGCCAGTTCCCAGGCGGCGGCCGTCTTGACGATCGACCGGCGGAGATCGACCGAACCGCCGAAAAAGCAGACGCGGATGGGAAGACTGGCCCAGAGCTTGGCGGTGCTGATGAAGGAATCCTCCAGATCGCCGCTGTTCACCAGCTCCTGGGTGGTTTGCAGGAAAGCGTCGGCCTCCATCATCCGCTGTATGCGGTCGGGAAAGACCTCGATGCCGGTATCGCCGGCACTGTCCTCGGTCTGCGCATGAGCCGGCATGCCGAGCAGACAACCAGAAATCGACAATAAAACGAATAGTTTGAAAGGCATTTTCCCCTCCCCGGTTGAGAAATGCCTGTACGTTATACTACATATTCAACCTGAGGTTAATTATGCTTAAGAGCAACCACTCTCTTCTCTCCCGGCCGCGCATCCTGCCGGCGGCGGCCGCCTCAGATCTCCGGGCGATGCGGGCGGCGCGCGAAAGCCTTGACCCGCCCCCACCTTTCGGCCATAAAGCCCGACATTCGAGAGAGGAATGGTCCATGTCGTTCGCGAATGGTCTTCGTCGGTTTGCCAGTGCCTCGGGTTTCCGCCCGGCCGGCCTTGCCATGACGAAAACGGCGACGACGAAAACGACCACGACGTGATCGACGCTTCCTCGCCCCGCATCGTTCTCCCCGGGGTCCGGGGAGGCGGATGGTGGCCTCCTCGAACGTCTCCCTGACAGACTAGAGCGACCGGCCGCCGAACAGGACGGGGAACGGCTCTTTCGGCGACATGCCGCAATCAGAAGGTCAGTCCAACATGGGTTACAAGGTCGCAGTCGTCGGTGCCACCGGGAACGTGGGCCGGGAAATGCTTTCGATCCTCGCCGAGCGCGGCTTCCCCGCCGACGAGGTGGTGGCCGTCGCCTCGCGCCGCAGCCAGGGCACCGAGGTGTCGTTCGGCGACAAGACGCTGAAGGTGCAGGCGCTGGAGCATGTCGATTTCTCCGACGTCGACATCTGCGTCATGTCGGCCGGCGGCTCGATCTCCAAGGAGTGGTCGCCGAAGATCGGCGCGCAGAAATGCGTCGTCATCGACAATTCCTCGGCCTGGCGCTACGACGAGGACGTGCCGCTGGTGGTGCCGGAGGTGAACGCCGACGCCGCCGCCGGCTTCACCAAGAAATACATCATCGCCAATCCCAACTGCTCCACCGCCCAGCTGGTGGTGGCGCTGAAGCCGCTGCACGACAAGGCGTCGATCAAGCGCGTCGTCGTTTCGACCTACCAGTCGGTGTCGGGCGCCGGCAAGGACGCGATGGACGAGCTGTTCACCCAGACCCGCGCCATCTTCGTCTCCGATCCGGTCGAGGCGAAGAAGTTTCCCAAGCGCATCGCCTTCAACCTCATTCCGCACATCGACATCTTCATGGAGGACGGCTTCACCAAGGAAGAGTGGAAGATGATGGCGGAGACCAAGAAGATCCTCGACCCGAAGATCAAGCTGACCGCCACCTGCGTGCGCGTGCCGGTGTTCGTCTCCCATTCGGAGGTGGTCAACATCGAGTTCGACAAGCCGATCAGCGCCGACGAGGCGCGCTCGATCCTGCGCGAGGCGCCCGGGTGCCTGGTCATCGACAAGCACGAGCCCGGCGGCTACATCACGCCCTACGAGGCGGCCGGCGAGGACGCCACCTACATCTCGCGCATCCGCGAGGACATCACCGTGGAGAACGGCCTCACCATGTGGGTGGTCTCCGACAACCTCCGCAAGGGCGCCGCGCTCAACGCCGTGCAGATCGCCGAGGTGCTGATCAACCGCGGCCTCCTGAAGCCGAAGAAGGCCGCCTGACGGTCTTTTCTCACAGTCGCCGTTTGCCGGCCGCCACGATCTCCCTTGCGGCGGCCGTTTCGTTTCAGTCGGGCGCCGAGGCGTCGCCGGTCCCGAGCGGCCGCTGCATCAGCACCTGGTCGAGCCAGCGGCCGAACTTGTAGCCGAGCGACGGCGCCACGCCGATCAGCGTGAAGCCGAGCGCGGCGTGCAGCTTGCGCGAGCCGACGTTGTCGCTGTCGCCGATCACCGCCACCATCTGCCGGAAGCCGCGCCGGGCGCAGTCGTCGATCAGCGCTTGCAGGAGGCGCCTGCCGATGCCCCGCCCCTGCTGGGCGGGATCGACGTAGATCGAGTTCTCGACGGTGAAGCGGTAGGCGCGGCGCGGCCGGTAGGCGCCGGCATAGGCGTAGCCGGCCAGCGCGCCGCCCGCCTCGGCAACGAGATAGGGATAGCCGCCCTGGGTGGTCGCCTCGAAGCGCCGCAGCATCTCCGCCTCGTCGGGCGGATCGATCTCCCAGGTGGCGGTGCCGGTCTCGACGGCGGCGCGGTAGAGGCCGGCAATGGCCGGGATGTCGGCGGCGCGGGCGGGGCGGATGGTCAGCATGGCGGGGATCCGGAACGGCATGGCGGGGCGTCCCTACATGCCACGCGGTTACCCCGCCCTCAAACGAAAACGGCGCCGGGTTGCCCCGGCGCCGCGTTGTCGCTCGATTTCACCAACCGTCAGCGGCGGTCGCCCATCAGGCGCAGCAGCATCAGGAACAGGTTGATGAAGTCCATGTAGAGGTTGAGGGCGCCCATGATCGCCTTGCGGCCGGACGTCGCGGCGTCGTCGCCCTCGTAATACATCTCCTTGATGGTCTGCGTGTCGTAGGCGGTGAGGCCGGCGAAGATGCCGACGCCGATCACCGAGATGGCGAACTGCATCGCCGACGACTGCATGAATAGGTTGACCAGCGAGGCGATGATCAGGCCGAACAGGCCCATGATCAGGAACGAGCCCATGGCGCTGAGGTTGCGCTTCGTCGTGTAGCCGTAGAGGCTGAGACCGGCGAAGGCGGCGGCCGAGATGAAGAACACCTGCGTCACCGACTGCCCGGTGTAGACCAGGAAGATCGACGACAGCGACAGGCCCATCAGCGCCGCGAAGGCCCAGAACAGGCCCTGCGCCACCGGCATGGAAAGCCGCTGGATGCCGAAGGAGAACACCAGCACCAGGCCGAGCGGCGCCAGCATCACCAGCCACTGCAGCGGGCTGGTGTAGAGGGCGGCGCCGAAGGAGCTGAGCGTCAGCGGCTCCCAGCTTGCCACGGCGGCATTGGCGGCCATCGCCGCGACGCCGCCGGTGACCGCGAGACCGATCGCCATGTAATTGTAGACGCGCAGCATGTAGCTGCGGAGACCCTGATCGATCTCCGCGGAATAGGCCCGGGAACCGTAACCCGAGGGGATGTTGCGTTCAGGGAATGCCATCTGTGGCCTCGATCCTTCCTAAGGTGCGAAGTCATGGGGAAGGCGAGCCTCCCCCGCTCAAAAAAGCAATATGGGCGTACGGGCGTGAAAGCTCAAGAGCCCGGCCGGCCACCCCGCCAACATGACGAAGATTTAAAGATTCCGCAGCACCGGCGCCGCCTTGGCCGACAGCGCCCGGAAGGTGCCGGTGAGGCCGAGGCCGATGGTCAGGAGCAGCGCCACGGCCACCGCGCCTATCGCCACCCAGGGATTGAGATCGACCGGCACGTCCATGATGCCGGTGAGCACGCCCCAGGCGGCCGCCGCGCCGGCCATCAGCGCGAAGATGGCGGTGAGAAAGCCGAGGGCGGCGTATTCCAGGGCAAAGGCGAGCAGGACGCGGGCGCGCGTCGCCCCGAAGGTCTTGAGCAGCACGGCATCGTAGACGCGCTGGCGGTGGCCGGAAGCCAGCGCACCGGCCAGCACCAGCACCGAGGCGGCCAGCGCGATCGAGGCGGCGGCGCGGATCGCCAGCGTCAGCGATCCCACGAGATCGTTGACGGTGGCCAGCACGTCCTTCACCCGCACCAGCGTCGCCGTCGGGAAGGCGGCGACCACCGCCCTCATCAGCCGCGCCTCGTTGTCGCGGTCGCCGGCGGCGGAGCCGCTTGGCGGCAGGGCCGCCGTCGACAGCACCGAATAGGGCGCGCCGGCGAAGGTATTGGGCGAGAACACCATCACGAAATTGATGGAGAGCGACTGCCACTCGACCTTGCGCGTGCTGGCGACCCTGGCGGTGATCTCGCGACCGAGCACGTTGACGGTGACGGTGTCGCCGATCTTCAGGCCGAACTCCTGTGCCAGCTTGTCCTCGAAGGACACCAGCGGCTGGCCGCTGTAATCCGCCGGCCACCAGGCGCCGGAGGCGAGCGTCGCGTTGTCCGGCAGTTCGGCCGACAGGGTGATGCCGCGGTCGCCCGACAGCGCCCAGCGCGCGCCTTCCGGCGCGTCGATCCTGTCGACCGGCGTTCCCTTCAGCGCCGTGATGCGGCCGCGCAGCATCGGCACGGTCTGCAACTCGGTGCCCGGCACCGTGGCCTTGACCAGTTGCGCGAAGGCGTCGAACTCGTTCGAGCGGATATCGAGAATGAAGAAGGTGGGCGCCTTGGCCGGCAGCGTCGAGGTGAGCTGGCGGCGGAGGCCGGTGTCGATCAGCGCCAGCGCCACCATCAGCGTCAGGCCGAGCCCGAGCGACAGCACCACCGACAGCGTCAGGCCGCCGCGACGATGAATGTTGCGCAGCGCCAGGCGGAACTCCGCCGAGCCCACCGCCGGCAGACGGCCGGCGAGGCGGCGGATCAGTGCGGCCACGCCGGTCAGCACGAGGAAGATCGCCGCCATCGACAGCACGAAAACCACCGCCACGAAGCGATCGGCAGCCGAGGCGACGGCCAACGCGGCCAGCAGCAGGACGGCGATCGCCGTGGCCGCGACATAGGCCCGGCGCGGCAGGCGCCGCTCCGGCGCCACCTTGTCGCGGAACAGCGCGCTCACCGGCACGTCGTGCGCCCGGCCGAGCGACCAGATGGCAAAGGCGAAGGCGGTGAGGAAGCCATAGGCGGCGGCGAGCAGCAGTTCGCCAGGATAGACGCCGATCTCGATCGGCAGGTCGAGCGCCGAGGCGATCAGTCCGCCGGCAAAGAACGGCGGCAACAGGCCCAGCGCCAGCCCGAGCACCACGCCGATGCCGGCAATGACGCCGATCTCGATCAGATACACGGCGACCACGAAGCCGCCCGGCGCGCCCACCGCCTTCAGGGTGGCGATGGTATCGCGCTTGCGATCGATGAACGCCTTGACCGCATTGGTGACGCCGACGCCGCCGACGATCAGCGCCGTGAGGCCGACCAGCGTCAGAAACTGCGAGAAACGGTCGACGTTGCGCTCGAGGCCGGGCGCCGCGTCGAGCCGGGTGGACACGAGACGGCCACTCTCCGACTGCGCCGCCTTGATCTCGTCGGCGGCCGCCGCCACGGCGTCGTCGGTCGCGCCGTCGGGCAAAGCCAGCCGGACGGTGTTGGCCACCAGGCTGCCCGGCTGCACGATGTCGGTCGCCGCGAGCGCCGCCCGGCTCATCATCACCCGCGGTCCGTAGGCAATGCCGGTGCCGACCTGGTCGGATTCTTTTTCGATCAGGCCCCGCACTTCGGCGGTCGCCCGGCCGATGGCCAGGCGATCGCCCACCTTCACGTCGAGCCGGTCGGCGAGCATCGGCTCCACGACGATGCCGATCGATCCGTCGGCGCCCGGCGCCAGGGCGTCGGCCAGCCAGCCGCCGCCTTCGATCCGCAGCTCGCCGACCAGGGGATAGGCGTCGTCCACCGCCTTGATGCGCACCAGCGCCTGGGCGCCGCCGTCGATACGGCGGGCCATGGAGTTGACCAGCGTCACCGTCGACAGCCTGCCGCGGGCGCCCAGCGCGGCCAGCACGTCCTCGGGCGGCACCTCGCTGCCGAAACGGACCGCAATATCGCCGCCGAGGATCTCCCGCCCCTGCAAGGCGATGCCCTCGGTGATCGCCCGGCTGGTCGAGCCGACGGCGGCGATGGCGGCGACGCCCAGCGCGATGGCGGCAATGAAGATGCGAAATCCCTTGAGACCACCGCGCGCCTCGCGGGCGGCGAGACGGCCGGCGACCCGCCAGCCTGGCGAGCTGCCGCTCATGACAGGGTCTCCGCCACGACGTCCTCGACGATCTCGCCGGAGCGCATGACGATGCGGCGGTCGCAGGCGGCGGCCAGCGTGCGGTCGTGGGTGACCAGCAGCAGCGTGGCGCCGCGCCTGGCCCGCGCCTCGAACATCAGGCGGACGATGTCGCGGCCGGTATCGGCGTCGAGGTTGCCGGTCGGCTCGTCGGCGATCAGGATGGACGGCTCCGGGGCGAGCGCCCGGGCGATGGCGACGCGCTGCTGCTCGCCGCCCGACAGCTCGGCCGGATGGTGGTGCAGCCGGTGCGAAAGACCGACCGCCTTGAGTTCGGCCTCTGCCCGTTCAAACGCGTCGCGCCGGCCGCTGAGTTCCAGCGGCACCGCGACGTTCTCCAGCGCCGTCATGGTCGGCATCAGGTGAAAGGACTGGAAGATGATGCCGACCGAGCGGCCGCGAAAGCGGGCGAGCGCATCCTCGTCCATGCGGTCGAGCCGCTCGCCGCCCACCGTCACCGTGCCGTCGTCCACCCGTTCGAGGCCGGCCAGCACCATCAACAGCGTCGACTTGCCCGATCCCGAGGGACCGACGATGCCGACGCTGCTGCCCGCTTCGACGGCAAAGCTGAGACGCTTCAGGATATGCACGCGGGCGGCGCCGGAGCCGAGGCTCAGATCGACGTCGGAGAGGACGATGGCGGGATCGGGCAAGGAGGGCTTTCCGGAGGTTCGGGCCGACGTGACTTTGGCGGGGCTTGCCGAAGAAAGCCCGAGCCTGTCATATGCGTGGTTGGTAAACCATAGCAAGCCGGGTCAAAAGGCCGTGAGACAGCCAATCGTCGCGTTCGTCCTCGCCCTCCTCGCCGGTGTCGTCGGCGCGGAGGCCAAACCCATGCGGATCGTCGCGCTCGGCGACAGCCTGACCGCCGGCTACGGCGTCACGGCGACGGACGCCTTTCCGAAGAAGCTCGAGGCGGCGCTGGCCAAGCGCGGCCACGACGTCGAGATCGTCAACGCCGGCGTCTCCGGCGACACGGTGGCCGACGGGCTTGCCCGCCTCGACTGGGCGCTGGAGGGCGGCGCCGACGGGGTGATCGTCGAGCTGGGCGCCAACGACATGCTGCGCGGCCACGACCCGGCCAGCGTCCGCGACGGCCTCGACAAGCTGATGTCGCGCCTCAAGGCCACCGGCGCGCCGGTGCTGATCGCCGGCATGATGGCGGCGCCCAACCTCGGCGCCGACTATGCCGCCCGCTTCAACCCGATTTACCCGGAGCTGGCCGGCAAATACGGCGCGCTCCTCTACCCCTTCTTCCTCGACGGCGTCGCTTCCGACGCCGGCCTCAACCAGAGCGACGGCATGCATCCCAACGCCGCCGGCGTCGACGTGATCGTCGGGCGCATGCTGCCGTCGGTCGAGGCGCTGATCGCGCGGATCGACGGCCGCAGCTAGAGCACGTCCGGCAGGAGCGGGAACCGGCTTTGCGCCCGGAACAGACGGAGCCAGAACGGCGGCAGGAAAGGAACGACATGAGCAGCCTCGACCATTTCCGGCTGATGGCGCCCTACAATGCCTGGATGAATACCCGCCTCTACGTTGCCGCCGAGCGGCTGACCGCCGACGAGATCGCCCGCGATCGCGGCGCCTTCTTCGGCTCGATCCTCGGCACGCTCAACCATCTCGTCGCCTCCGACCTGATCTGGTTCGGCCGCCTTGCCAACCATCCGCCGCTGTCCGGCCGCATCAACCTCGCCGGCCTGCCCGAGCCGACCAGCGTCCGCTTCACCGTGGCGGACGACCTCGCCGGCCTGCGGCCGACCCGCGAGCGCCTCGACCGCATGATCGTCGGCTTCGTCGACGGCCTGACCGAGGCCGACATCGGCGGCGTCTTCGACTATCGCCGCACCGACGGCACGCGCCAGCGCAAGGTGCTGTCGTCGGTGCTGTCGCACATCTTCAACCACCAGACCCACCATCGCGGCCAGGTGACGACGCTGCTCTTCCAGGCCGGCATCGACGTCGGCGTCACCGATCTGCTGGCGCTGATCCCCGACGCCGGCTGACCCACCAGAAAGTTTCCCATGCAGAAGCGCCGCCTCGGCCGTTCCGATCTCCTCGTGGCGCCGCTGACGCTCGGCACGATGACCTATGGCGAGCAGACGGGCGAGGCCGACGCCTTTGCCATCCTCGACCGCGCTGTGGACGCCGGCATCAATCTCCTCGACATGGCCGAGATGTATCCGGTGCCGCCGCGGCGCGAGACGCAAGGGGCGACAGAGACCATCGTCGGCGCCTGGCTGAAGCAGCACGGCCGCCGCGACGAGGTGCTTCTCGCCACCAAGGTCTGCGGCCGCAGCGGCAACGACTGGTTCCGCGACGACGGCGCGCCGACCCGGCTCACCCGGCCGCAGATCGTCGAGGCGGTGGAGAAATCGCTGCGCCGGCTCGGCACCGACCACATCGACCTCTACCAGATCCATTGGCCCGACCGCGTCACCTCGGCATGGGGCACGGTGCCCGCGCGCTTCAAGCCGTTCGCGCCGGCCGCCGACGAGACGGCCATCGGGGAGACGGCCGCCGTCTTCGCCGACCTGATGCGGGCCGGCAAGATCGGCCAGTTCGGCCTTTCCAACGAGAGCCCCTACGGCCTGATGCGCTTCCTCGACGCCGCCGAACGCGGCATCGGCCCGCGCCCCGTCTCGGTGCAGAACGCCTACAGCCTGGTCAACCGCACATGGGAGGGCGGCCTTGCCGAGATCGCCTTGCGCGAGGAGATCGGCCTTCTGCCCTACTCGTCGCTGGCCCAGGGCTATCTGACCGGCAAGTATCTCTGCGGCGCGCTGCCGGCGAGAAGCCGCAAGGCGCTGTTCAACCGCCTGCAACGCTACGAGAAGCCGCATGCCGACGCGGCGATCGCCGCCTATGTCGACCTTGCCGACGATTTTGGCGCCGATCCCGTATCCTTCGCCCTCGCCTTCGCGCTGAACCAGCCGACAGTGGCCTCGGTGATCATCGGCCCGAGCGCGCCGGACCAGCTCGACAGCAACCTCGCCGCCCTGCATCTTGCCTGGACGGCGGAAATGCAGGCGGCCGTCGACGACCTGCATCAACGCTTCGGCAATCCCTGCCCGTGAGATGGCTTATACCAATTGGCGAAGATGCTGACGCATCCGCAGCGTGAGACATTGGCAAGCGGAAGACCCGGCAGTCAGTTTCAATGCCTCCCGGCATTATTCGGCGACGCTGAGCCACGACTTGTCGAGCACCCGCAGCACGCGGCCGAGATCGCCGCCGCGCTTCAGGATCATGCCGGTCTGGGCGATCACCGAATAGGCGCCCTGCCGGCGGGCCAGCTTGGGGTTCTTCTCCACCCGATAGAGCGGCATTTCCGACGAGCGGCGGAAGATCGAGAACACGGCGCGGTCGGGCAGATGGTCGATGGCATAGTCGCGCCATTCGCCGGCCGCCACCATGCGGCCGTAGACCTTGAGGATTTCCGACAGTTCGTGCCGGTCGAAGGCCACATAGTCCTTCTCGCGCGGGACCGGCGCGGCGGCACGGATGCCGTCGGGCGCCGGCGTCCGGGAAGCCCCGCGCGCCAGCGCGATCAGATTGGCGGGTTCGCCCGCCCCGTCGTCGGTATCGCCACTCAAGCGCGCCTCCCGGCCGCGATCGTCATGTCGCCGTCATCTTTGCCTCTGGCGGCGGCCGACGCAACACCCAAGCCCCGTCATTCGGCAAGCTCGGCGACGAGCCCGGCCGCCACCGTCAGCTTGGCCACCGTCGGCGGGCCGACCAGCAGGTCGCCGACCAGCTGGCGCAGCCGGCCGATGCGCGCCTCGCGCGCCGTCGTCCAGAGGTCGGCGCCGCCCTCGGCGATCGCCTCAGCGACGATGCGGCGGCGGGCGGCGGCGAAGGCGCGGCGGGCGATCTCCGCCGCCTGTCCCTCGTAGAGATCGGCCGGCCGCACCGTCTCGGCGAGGTCGGCGACCAGATCGGCGGCGATCGCCTCGTCGATCGCCGTCACCACCGGCAGCACCTCGTCGACGGAACGGCCCGCCGCTTCACCGATGACGATCAGGTCGAGGCTGCCGAGTTCGGCCGGCAGCGCCGCGATGCGGGCCGCCAGCTCCTCGGGCACGCCGGCGGCGACGAGCGCCGGATCGGCCGCGCCGGCCGGCGCGCTGTCGCGGAAGCGGCCAATGCCGGCGGCCAGCCGCTCGATGGCCGCGGCGAGGTCGCCCTCGGCAGCACCGTTCTCGGCCACCCACAAGGCGGCGTCGGTCAGGAAATCGGCGACGCGGCGGCGCAGTTCCACCCAGATGGCGCCGGCGATCCGGCCTTCGAGGGCATCGATGCCGGTGGTCACCGCGTCGGTGCCGAAGGCGGCGGCGGCCACCACCAGCGCGCGCACCGCGTCCTCGGCGTCGACGCCGGCCTCGTCGCCGAGCCGGCTGACGAAGGTCGGCCCGGCGGCGTCCACCGCCGCCCCGGCGATGCGGGTGGCCAGGATGTCGCGGGCGAGGCGATGGGCGGCGATGTCCTCGGCAAAGCGCGCCCGCATGGCCGCCGGGAAGGCGTGGGTCAGCCAGTCGGAGAGCGCCGGATCGTCGATCAGCCGGCCGGCCGTTAGCTCGTCGGCCAGCATCAGCTTGGCGTGGGCCATCAGGATGGCGATCTCCGGCCGCGACAGCGTCTCGCCGGCGGCGGCCAGCCGGCCGGCCGCCGCGGCGTCGGGCAGGCCCTCGCGGCGGGGATCGAGGAGACCCTTCTCGGCAAGCATCGCGGAGAGGCGCATCAGCCGCGGCAACTCGCCGGGACCGCGCGCCCGCGTCACCGACAGCGCCACCACCTGCCGGCGGCACAGCCTGAGCACGCCGCCGGCCACGTCGTCGGTCATCCCGGCCAGCAGTTCGTCGCGCTCGGCCAGCGTCAGCCGGCCGGCCGCCACCGCCCGTCCCAGGGCGATCTTGATGTTGACCTCGGCGTCGGAGGTGGCGACGCCGCCGACGTTGTCGATGGCGTCGGAGTTGATCCGGCCGCCGCGCCGGGCGAAGTCGACGCGCGCCCGCGGCGTCACGCCGAGATTGGCGCCCTCGCCGACCACCCGCGCCCGGATTTCGCCGGCCGCAATGCGGACGGCGTCGTTGGCGCGGTCGCCGGCGTCAGTGTCGCTCTCGCCGTCGCCGCGCACGAAGGTGCCGATGCCGCCGAAGAACAGCAGGTCGACCGGCGCGGCGAGGATAGCGGAAACCAGAGCGTCCGGGCTGAGCGTCGATGCCTCGATGCCGAGCGCCACCCGCGCCTCCCCGGACAGCGCGATGGACTTGGCGCTGCGCGGATAGACGCCGCCGCCCTTCGACAGCCTGGCCGGATCGTAGTCGGCCCAGCTCGAACGCGGCAGCGCGAACAGCCGCCGCCGCTCGGCCAGCGCCGTCTCGACGTCGGGATCGGGGTCGATGAAAATGTGGCGGTGGTCGAAGGCGGCGACCAGCCTGAGCGACGGCGACAGCAGCATGAAGTTGCCGAACACATCGCCCGACATGTCGCCGACGCCGACGGCGGTGAAGGGATCGGCGGCGGCATCGAGATCCAGCTCGCGGAAATGCCGTTTCACCGCCTCGAAGGCGCCGCGCGCCGTGATGCCCATCTTCTTGTGATCGTAGCCGGCCGAGCCGCCGGAGGCGAAGGCGTCGGCCAGCCAGAAGCGGCGGCTGAGCGCGATGCGGTTGGCGACGTCGGAGAAGCTGGCGGTGCCCTTGTCGGCGGCCACCACCAGGTAGGGGTCGTCGCCGTCGTAGCGGACGGTGGCGGCCGGCGGCACCACGGCATCGCCAATGAGGTTGTCGGTGAGGTCGATCAGCGTGCCGATGTAGCGCTGATAGGCGGCGACGCCGGCCGCCCCCCGATCGGCGCCGGGCCGGCGGGCGACGAAGCCGCCCTTGGCGCCGACCGGCACGATCACCGCGTTCTTCACCTGCTGCGCCTTGACGAGACCGAGGATCTCGGTGCGGAAGTCCTCGGGACGGTCGGACCACCTGAGGCCGCCGCGCGCCACCTTGCCGAAGCGCAGATGCACGCCCTCGACATCGGGGGCGTGCAACCAGATCTCGGCGAACGGCCTGGGCGCCGGCAATCCGTCGATGCGGGCGGCGTCGAACTTGAAGGCGATCACCGGATGCGGGCCGCCGTCGGCGCCGATCTGGAAGAAAGTGGTGCGGCTGGTCGCCTCGACGAGGTTGACGAGGCGCCTGAGGATGCGGTCGTCGTCGAGGATCGGCACGTCGCGCAGACCGGCCTCCAGCTCGCCGCGCAGTCGCGAAAGGCGGGCCTCGCGGTCGCCCGTGAAGGTCGGGTCGAAGCGGCTGGTGAACAGCGCCGTCACCAGCGCGGCGATCGGCGCGTTGCGCACCAGCGCTTCGGCGACATAGGCGTGGCCGTAGGCGACGCCGATCTGGCTGAGATAGCGGGCGAGCGCCCGGAGCATGGCGATCTCGCGCCAGCCGAGGCCGGCGTTGAGCGTCAGCGCGTTGAGGCGGTCGCTGTCGGCCTCGCCGAGCCAGACGGCCATGAACAGCGCCTTCAGCCGGTCGCCGTCGCGGGCAAGGTCGACATCGGCGCCATCGGCGCGGCGGAGCGCCATGTCGTGCAGCACGATGACTTCGCCGGGCCGGTCGATCTCGAAGGTCTTCTCCTCGAGCACGGTGAAGCCCATGGCTTCCAGCACCGGCACCCGCGCCGACAGCGGCACCGGACCGCCGCGACTCATCAGGCGCATGGCGACGCGCGGCGACGGCAGGCTGCCGCCGATCAGGTCGACCGCCACCTGCCGCGTGCCGACGAACAGCTCGAGCAGCGCCACGTCGGCCACCGCCGTCTCGGCGTCGTAGCTGGCGCGGTAGGCCTCGGGGAAGGCGCGGCCGTAGAGTTCGATCAGCTTGCGGCCGCGCGCCGGGCCGAACTTCGCCCGGCAGGCGTCGGCGAATCCGTCCGACCAGTCGCGGGTGATGCGGGCGACCGCCGCTTCCAGCTCGGTCTGGGCGACGGCCGGCGTCGGCCCTTCGTCGCGGCCGATAATGTAGTGGACGCGGGCGAGCGGCCCTTCCGGGAAGGACGGATAGACCGACGACACGCGGCCGGCGAAGGCTTGGGCCAGATAGTCGCCGATGGCGTGGCGGGCGTCGGTGTCGTAGCGGTCGCGCGGCACGTAGACCAGGATGGAGACGAAGCGGTCGAAGCGGTCGCGGCGGGCCAGCACGCGGATGCGCGGCCGCTCGCCAAGCTCCAGGACGGCCAGCGAGAATTCGAGCAGCGTGTCGAGATCGACCTGGAACAGCTCGTCGCGCGGATAGCTTTCGAGGATGTTGCGCAGCGCCCGGCCGGAATGGCTCTCGGGGTCGAAGCCGGCGCGGGCCATCACCGTTCCCACCTTGCGGCGGAGATAGGGGATGGAGTGGGTGGAGCGGGTGTAGGCCGACGAGGTGAACAGGCCCAGCAGCCTGACCTCGCTGAGCAGCCGGCCGGTGGCGTCGTAGCGCTTGATGCCGATATAGTCGAGATAGGCGTGGCGGTGAACGCGCGCCTTGACGTTGGCCTTGGCGACGATCAGCGGCTCGGCCTGGCGCAGGAACTCGGTGATCTCCGGCGTCACCTGCACCAGCTCGCGGCCGCGCCGCAACACCCGCACCGCCGGGTCGCGCAACAGGCCGTAGCCGCCGCTCGGGGTCAGCGAGTGCGGCTCCTCGCCCTCGCCGCCGCCGATGGCGAATTCCCTGAGGCCGAGGAAGGTGAAGTTGTCGGCGTTGAGCCAGTTCAGGAACTCGGCCGCCTCGGCCACCGCCTCGGGCGGCAGCGGCGGCGGCGTGTGCCGGTAGACGTTGATCACCGACTTGATCAGCGCCTGCATGCGCGGCCAGTCGTCGACGGCGGCGCGCACCTCGGTCAACAGGCCGTCGAGCCGCGTCTCCAGCTGGGCGGCGGCGATGGCGTCCGGCAGGCGGGCGATGTGGATGTGGATGAAGCTCTCGCGGCCGGCGTCCGGGTCGTCGCCGATCGACAACAGGCGGCCGCTCATGCCGCGCACCACCTGGAAGATCGGGTGGACCATCAGCCGCACCTCGATGCCGGCGTCGGTCAGCTCCTGCATCACCGAATCGACCAGGAACGGCATGTTGTCGTTGAGGATGTCGACCACCGTCACCGCCTTGCGGTGGCTGGCGTCGTCGTCCCAGACCGGATTGTAGATGCGGATCGAGTGGATGCCCGGCACGCGCAGCGACAGGCTGGACATCGCCCCCTCGGCGAAGGCGGTGAGTTCGCCGGCCGTATAGGCGACCACGTCCTCGGCGGCGCCCTTGCCGTAGAGCGTTTTCAGGAAGCCGGCGAGTTCCGGCCTGACGCCGCCGGCGGCGAGATCGGCCGCCTCGTCGAGACGGGCCTCCTTCAGCACTTCCATCACGCGCTTCATCGACAACTCCCGACGGCCCGGACGGTCGGGCCTCCGCCGCCGCGCCACTCCCGTGGCACCGCCCGAACACCCCGGCGGCCAGTCAAGCCGGTCGCCGGGGCAATTCCAATTCGCGCTGTTGCGGACGCGGAAGGCTCAGTCTTCGTCGTCGAACTGATCGATGTCGACGAGGAACATGATGTTGGCGCCATCCTCGTCCTCGGCGTCGTCGTCCTCCTCCTCGAACTCCTCCTCGAGGTCGTCGATCTCGGCGAAGGCGTCGATCTCGTCCTCGTTGGCCGGGCGGATGACGAAGGCGGAGGCGCCGTCCCAGATGGCAGTGCCGCCGCTCGTGAAGCCGCGGATGTCGTCGAGGAAGTCCTCGCTCTCGAAGATCTCCCGCGCTTCCGCCTCGTCGGCGTCGGTGGTGGCGATCGCGATGCCGGCGATTTCGAGCGTGTACATGGCTGTCTCCCTGTTGTCCGGGCGAAGGCTCGGACGGATGCTTCGAGGATTGGCGTCGGCGGCCGAGGCAGCCTGCCGAGAGCCTACGGCTTCCACTATGGCTCGGGGGATGTCAATGGTTCCTCCGGCGAAGCCTTGGCCGTCGCAACCTGCCGTCGTTCGCCGAGGGCGGCGTTGAGCGACGCGCCGTAGAGCAGGATCAACGCCATCATGTAGAGGAAGACGATGGCGGTCATCACGCCGGCCAGGCCGGCATAGGTCGAGGCATAGTTGGCGAAGTCGGCGAGATAGAGCGAGAAGCCGTAGGCGCCGGCGATCCAGGCGCCGAGCGTCAGGCCGACGCCGGGCAGGATGTCGACGATGCGCCGGCGGCCGGCCGGCAGCCAGAGATGGGAGACGATGAGGCCGCTGCCGGCGATCACCAGCGTCAGGCCGTAGCGGAGCAGCGTCAGCGGCCAGGCGAAATCCTCGATCGCCGGCACCAGATGGACGAACGCCGTCCAGGCGACCGGTGCCAGCACCAGCAGGAAGGCGATGGTCAGGAAGGTCAGCGAGCCGACCAGCACGAAGCCGATGCTCTCCAGCCTGAGCCAGAGGAAATTGCGATTCTCGACCTTGCCGTAGGCACGGTTGAGACCGACGCGCATCGCCTCGACGCCGGAGGAGGCGAACCACAGGGCGAGCGCCACGCCGATGGTCAGAAGATCGCCGCGCGGCACCAGCAGCACGCGCCTGACCTCGCCGGCGATCGGCGCGGCGATGCGCTCGGGCACGCTGTCGAAGATCAGCGTCACCACGGTGTTCGACAGCGCGCTGAGGTCGAAGAAGGCGGCGATGGCGGTGAGGAAGATCAGGAAGGGGAAGATGGCCATCAGCGTCGACAGCGCCACGTGCGAGGCGATGGCCCAGCCGTCGGCGGCGTTGAAGGTCAGGGCGGCCCGCCAGAACGGGCCGAAAAGGCGTCCGAGTGCCCGCACGGCAATCCTCCGTTATGCCGTCAAGGTGGGTGAAATGGCGGCAAATGCAAGGGCCGGCTGCAATCTGACGCTGCAATCCACCCTGATCGTCGGGCAGAACGGCCATGCCCGCCGCGCCCTTGCCCCGGCGGCGCTTTGGGTGCATCGATGGCGCCTCAAATTCCGGAGCCTGAAATGACCGTCACCCGTCAGGACATCGATTTCCTCGTCGCCACCGCCCGCGCGGCGGCGGACGTCGAGATCATGCCGCGTTTTGCCAATCTCACCGCCGCCGACATCAAGACCAAGGCGCACGCCTCCGACTTCGTCACCGTCGCCGACGTCGCCGCCGAGGAGATGATCGAGCGGCAGGTCCGCGCCGCCTGGGGCGACGACTTCCTGTTCATCGGCGAGGAAGTGATGGAGCGCCAGCCGACGCTGATCGACCAGCTGATGGCGGCGCCGCGCGCCGTCGTCGTCGACCCCATCGACGGCACGTTCAACTACGCCAATGGCGTGCCGGCCTTCGCGGTGATCATTTCCGTCGTCGAGCACGGCGAGGTAACGGGCGGCATCATCTACGATCCGCTGCGTCGCGACGCGGCATGCGCCATTCGCGACGGCGGCGCCTTCCTCACCGGCGAAGGCCGGCCCGACCGGCCGCTCCGCGTGGCACCGGCCGCGCCGCTATCGGAGATGCAGGGCTGCGCCGGCTGGTACTATGCCGACGCCGACGAGCGCGACCGGCTGCTCGACGGCCTCAAGCAGGTCTCCAACGTCATGAACTACCGCTGCGGCGGCCAGGAGATGCGGCTCTTGGTCGACGGCCGCATCGACTATTGCTACTACCACAAGCTGTCGCCTTGGGATCACGCCGCCGGCTGGCTGATCCACCGCGAGGCCGGCGGCCACTCGGCGCTCATCGACGGCACGCCCTATCGTCCCGACCTCCGCGCCGGCGGCCTGTTGATGACGCCCGATGCGGCAAGCTGGACAGCGCTCGCCGCCGCGCTCAGGGGGAACTAAGCGCGCCACGTCCTGCCCGAGATGGCCGGCCTCTGCGGCCATAACGCTGAATTTGGTGCAGAATCCGAGGCCTCCCGCGAAAGCGGGAGACCTCGGGCAGGATGAGCCTCAGTCCTTCAGCACCACCAGGAGGTCCTTGGCGTCGATCTGGGCGCCGGCTGACACCAGCACCTCGGCGACGGTGCCGTCGCGCTCGGCGTGGATCGACGTCTCCATCTTCATCGCCTCGATGGACAAGAGCACGTCGCCGGCCTTCACCGCCTGCCCCGGCTTCACCGCCAGCGTCGAGACGACGCCCGGCATCGGCGCCGCCACGTGGCCGGGATCGCCGTCGTCGGCCTTGCGGCGCTGGGTGCGCGCCGAGGCGGCGCTGGAGCGATCGGGCACCCGCACCATGCGCGGCTGGCCGTTCAGCTCGAAGAACACCCGGACCATGCCCTCGTTGTCGGGCTCGCCGATCGCCTGGCAGATCAGGATCAGCGACTTGCCGCGCTCCAGCTCGATGGTCAGCTCGTCGCCGGCCTGCATGCCGTAGAAATAGACCGGCGTCGGCAGCACCGAGGTCGGGCCGTAGCTCTCCTGCGACTTGGCGAAGTCGAGGAACACCTTGGGATACATCAGGTAGCTGGCAAGATCGCGGTCGGTCGGCGGCTCGGCCAGTTTCTCCGTCAGCTCGGCGCGCATGGCTTCGAGATCGACCGGCGGGATCAGCGATCCCGGCGGCACGGTGATCGGCTCGGCGCCCTTCAGGATCTTCGCTTGCAGCTCCTTCGGCCAGCCGCCCGGCGGCTGCCCGAGGTCGCCGTGGAACATCTCCACCACCGAATCGGGGAAGGCGACGTCCTTGTCCGGGTCCATCACCTCGGCCGGGGTGAGGGCCGAGGAGACCATCAGCAGCGCCATGTCGCCGACCACCTTGGACGACGGCGTCACCTTGACGATGTCGCCGAACATCCGGTTGACGTCGGCATACATCTTGGCCACCTCGTGCCAGCGCGTTTCGAGGCCGAGCGAGCGCGCCTGTTCCTTGAGGTTGGTGAACTGGCCGCCCGGCATCTCGTGGAGATAGACCTCCGACGCCGGCCCCTTCAGGTCGTTCTCGAAGGCGGCATAGTGGTTGCGCACCGCCTCCCAGTAGAAGGAGATGCGGCGGATGGCCTCGACGTCGAGGCCGGTCGGCCGCGGCCCGCCGTCGAGCGCCGCGACGATCGAGCCGAGGCAGGGCTGCGAGGTGTTGCCGGAGAAGGCGTCCATGGCGGCGTCGACGATGTCGACGCCCTCGTCGACGGCGGCCAGCACCGAGGCGGCGGCGATGCCGGAGGTGTCGTGGGTGTGGAAGTGCAGCGGCAGGTCGGTGGCCTCGCGCATCGCCCGGAACAGCACGCGCGCCGCCGCCGGCTTCAGGAGGCCGGCCATGTCCTTGATGGCGATGATATGGGCGCCGGCCCGCTCCAGCTCGCGCGTCATGTTGACGTAATACTTGAGGTCGTACTTGGCGCGGTCGGGATCGAGGATGTCGCCGGTGTAGCAGATGGCCGCCTCCAGCACCTTGCCCTCGTCGAGCACGGCGTCCATGGAGACGCGCATGTTGTCGATCCAGTTGAGGCAGTCGAAGACGCGGAACACGTCGACGCCGGCGCTGGCCGCTTGGCTGACGAAATAGCGGACGACGTTGTCGGCGTAGTTCTTGTAGCCGACGCCGTTCGAGCCCCTGAGCAGCATCTGCATCAGGATGTTGGGCGCCTTTTCGCGGATCTTGGCCAGCCGCTCCCACGGGTCCTCGGTCAGGAAGCGCATGGCGACGTCGAAGGTGGCGCCGCCCCAGCATTCCAGGCTGAACAGCTGCGGCAGGCCGCGCGCATATGCCTCGGCGATGCCGGCGATGTCGAAGGTGCGCATGCGGGTGGCCAGCAGCGACTGGTGGCCGTCGCGCATGGTGGTGTCGGTGACCAGCACGTTGTGCTGCTCGCGGATCCACTTCGACAGCGCCTCCGGCCCGCGCGAGGTCAGGAGGTCGCGCGTGCCCGGCTGCATGGCGCCGGAGAAGGTCGGCACCACCGGCTTCGGCCCCTCGCCCGGCCGCGGCCGGCTGCGCGTCTCCGGATGGCCGTTGACGGTGACGTCGGCGATGTAGGTCAGGAGCTTGGTCGCCCGGTCGCGGCGCTTGACCAGCTGGAACAGCTCCGGCGTCTCGTCGATGAAGCGGGTGGTGTAGCGGTTCTGCTGGAACTTCGGATGCGAGATGATGCTTTCGAGGAAAGTCAGGTTGGTGGCGACGCCGCGGATGCGGAACTCGCGCAGCGCCCGCATCATGCGGTTGATCGCCTCGATCGGCGTCGGCGCCCAGGCAGTGACCTTTTCCAGCAGCGGATCGTAGAAGCGGGTGATCACCGCGCCGGCATAGGCGGTGCCGCCGTCGAGGCGGATGCCGAAGCCGGTGGCGCCGCGATAGGCGGTGATGCGGCCGTAGTCGGGGATGAAGTTCTGCTCGGGGTCCTCGGTGGTGACGCGGCATTGCAGCGCATGACCATGCAGGCGGATCTCCTCCTGGACGGGCACGCCCGACTCAGGCGCGCCGATGCGGGCGCCTTCGAGGATGCGGATCTGGGCGCGCACGATGTCGATGCCGGTCACCTCCTCGGTGACGGTGTGCTCGACCTGTATGCGCGGGTTGACCTCGATGAAGTAGAAGGCGCCGCTGTCGGCGTCCATCAGGAACTCGACGGTGCCGGCGCCGTAGTAGTTGGCGGCCCTGGCGATGGTGACGCCGTAGCCGGTGATCTCCGCGCGCTGGGCGTCGGTGAGATAGGGGGCGGGCGCCCGCTCCACCACCTTCTGGTGCCGCCGCTGCACCGAGCAGTCACGCTCGAAGAGGTGGACGATGTTGCCGTGGGTATCGCCGAGCACCTGCACCTCGACGTGGCGGGCCCTTTCCACCAGCTTTTCGAGATAGATCTCGTCCTTGCCGAAGGCGGCCATCGCCTCGCGCTTGGCGGTCACCACCTCGCGGAGAAGCGTCGCCTCGTCGCGGATGACGCGCATGCCGCGGCCGCCGCCGCCCCAGGACGCCTTCAGCATCACCGGATAGCCGATGCGCTTGGCCTCGGCCTTCACCACCTCGATGTCGTCGGGCAGCGGATCGGTGGCCGGCATCACCGGCACGCCGGCCTCGACGGCGAGGTTGCGCGCCGCCACCTTGTTGCCGAGCTGGCGCATGGTCTCCGGCGACGGGCCGATGAAGGTGATGCCGGCGTCGCGGCAGGCCTCGGCGAATTCCGGGCTCTCCGACAGCAGGCCGTAGCCGGGATGGATGGCGTCGGCCTTCGATTCCTTGGCGACGCGCAGGATCTCGGGAATGGAGAGATAAGCCTCGATCGGCCCGAGGCCGGCGCCGATCTGGTAGGCCTCGTCGGCCTTGAAGCGGTGCAGCGCCAGCTTGTCCTCCTCGGCGAAGACGGCGACCGTCTTGAGGCCGAGTTCGTTGGCGGCGCGGAATACGCGGATGGCGATTTCGGATCGGTTGGCGACAAGTACCTTGGTGATCGGCACGGCAGGCTCCTCGGGCAATTCCGGGAAAGGAGGAAAGCGGCTCCCCGCAATTGCGTGAAATCTGGCGGATGAAGAGCTACCGCGATCCCATGAATCACGGAAGCCCCATAAGTGGAAATACGGCCAGGGTTTCCCTAGCAGGCTCAACGCCTAATGTCATATGGGAACGATGATTTTCGCTCTCGTTCTTTGGACGGAGCCTGCGGCGGCCGGCTGGCGGCCCATCGGTCAAACCGATTTAGATTCGTAAGATTTCACCGCCACTTACGGCCGGCAGATGCCCGCTGCATCAGTCGCGTCCAGAATGGGTCATGCAAAAGACGCATACCGGCTTTTGCCGCCGCGCATGGCGGCGGCCGGGCCGATGCCGCTCAGGCGGTCCTGACGGCGGCGGACACCAGGACTGAACGGTTGAGCGGCTTCTGCGCCAGCGCTTCGAGGATGCGCGGCGTGGCGATCAGCGTCGCCCGCTCCTTGGCGTCGAGGAAGGAAACGCCCTCCTCGATGGTCTCGGCCTCGCCGATCTTGGCCAGCGCCAGCGCCGACACCGGGTCGACCCGGCCGGGCGGCCGCGGCGCCATGCGATCGATCAGCGCCAGATGCTGCATCAGGAGATCGGGATCGGCGACGATGTCGACGAGGTTCGGCGCGGTGGCGACGGCCTCGACATAGGCCGGCCGCGCCTCGTCCATGCGGCTCTGGATGGCCGGCCGCAGCGTCTCCTCGGGAATCTTCAGGAGGCCCAGCCACTTCACGCCGCGGCCGATGGCGGTCGAACCGGTGAGGCCGGAGATCGGCACGGCGAAGATCATGCCGAGAATGGCCGGCGACAGCCAGGCGAACAGCACCCAGCTGTCGGCGATCGCCGCCCAGGCCAGGGCGATGCCGGCCAGCACATGCCAGCGATGGCGCACGAACAGGTCAGAGAGCGGCAGGCCGCCGTCGTCGCGCCGCTGCGGCTTCCAGCCGGCGTCGCGGCGCATGACGATCTCGGTGACGGCGCCGGTCTGGATCAGCATCATGATCGGGGCGACCAGCGCCGACACCACCACTTCGAACAGGAAGGAGAGAACGAGGCCGAGCACGCCGCCGGCCGCCTTGCGCTCGCGCGGCTGGAAGAAGAAGGCGAGAAGCCCGAGCACCTTGGGCAGGAACAGCACGCCCATGGTCAGCGCGAACAGCGAGAAGGCGCGCTCGGCGTCGATGCGCGGCCAGGACGGAAACAGCTGGAACTCGTCCTTGAAGTATTCCGGCCGGATGTAGTGGGCCTGCAAGGTCAGCGCCAGGCCGGAGAGGATCAGCAGCAGCCACAGCGGCGAGGCGAGGTAGCTCATGATGCCGGTGAGGATGTGCGAGCGCGATACCCAGTGCAGGCCGCGCGCGCCGATCACCTTGAGGTGCTGCAAATTGCCCTGGCACCAGCGGCGGTCGCGGATGGCCAGATCGACCAGCGACGGCGGACTTTCCTCGTAGGAGCCGGAGAGATCGTCGGCGATGATGACGTTCCAGCCGGCGCGGCGGATCAGCGCCGCCTCGACGAAGTCGTGGCTCATGATGTGGCCGCCGAACGGCGGCTTGCCGGAAAGCTCCGGCAGGCCGGCCGAGGTCAGGAAGGCCTCGGTGCGGATGATGGCATTGTGGCCCCAGAAGTTGCCTTCCTTCTGCACCCACCAGGAAAGGCCGGTGCCGACCACCGGACCGTAGACGCGGCCGGCGAACTGCTGCAGCCGCGCCATGATCGTCGTGCCGCCGACCAGCATCGGGATGGTCTGGATCAGGCCGGCGTCGGGGTCGGCCTCCATGCGCCGGGCCAGCTCGACGATGGTCCGCCCTTCCATCAGGCTGTCGGCGTCGAGCACCAAGAGGTGGTCGTAGGCGCTCGCCCAGCGCTTGCAGAAGTCGGCGACGTTGCCGGCCTTCTTGGCGGTGTTGTTGCGCCGGCGGCGATAGTAGACGCGGGTGAAGCCGCCGATGCGCTCGCGGGCGGCCAGGAGAGCCGCCTCCTCCTGCAACACCACCTCGGGGTCGGTGGTGTCGGCCAGCACGAACCAGTCGAAGGCGTGGCTCTGGCCGAGCGACTCGACGTCGCGGGCCATCGCCTCGATGGCGGCGAAGATGCGCGAGGGGTCCTCGTTGTAGGTCGGCATCAGCATGGCCGTGCGCTTGCGCAGCGGCTCGTCGGAGGCGGGCGCCGGCCTGCCGAAGCGGCGACTGACGATCTTCAGGAAGCCGAACACCGAGGCGACCGACGACAGGGCGATCCAGGCGAAGGTGACGGTGAACAGCCCCAGCACGATGCGCTCGATCGGCGTGAGATCGCCGAGCGCCAGCACCGCGTACATCTCGTTGACGGCATAGGCGAGCAGCGCCGCCGTGCCGCCGATCACCGCGAAGCGCTTCAGGAACGACGACCGGCTGCGCGGATCGACCAGCTTGCGCCGATCCTTGCGGCGGAAGCGCCTCAGATCCTGGGCCGGCATGTCGGCCGGCTGCTCCGGCGGCATGCCGGAGGCATATCGCCCGCTGACGGCGACGTCGCGAACTATGATGTCCATCGGAAGGCCCAGGTCTCCGCCGTCTGGCCGGACTCGAAGGCGAGCGCTGCCGTCAATTCGATCAGGGTCTCGTTGCCGGGATCGAGTTCGAAGGACAGACGCAGCCCCTGGGTCTCCGGATTGGCGGCGACGACGACGTTCTTCACCGTGCCCTTGGAGGCCTGTACCGACGCCTTGGCGTTGCCGAGCTTCACCGGATCGACGCCCTCGAAATAGCCGTAGTCGATGACGAACAGCCGCACCGGCGTCGGCCCGCCGACACCGGCCCGGCCCGAGCGCGTGGCGGCGACATAGGCGGCACCGGCGGCGAGCGCCGGATCGCCGCCCCAGAACAGGCGGTAGGCGAAGAAGAACTCGGTGCCGGCCGGAATCTTGTCCTGCGGCGACCAGTAGGCGACGATGTTGTCGTGGATCTCCGAATTGGTGGGAATCTCCACCAGCGTCACCGCGCCGGCGCCCCAGTCGCCGACCGGCTCGATCCATAGCGACGGCCGCCGCTGGTAGGCGGCTTCGAGGTCCTGGTAGGAGGCAAAGGCCCGGTCGCGCTGGATCAGGCCGAAGCCGCGCGGGCTGCGGTCCTGGAAGCCGGAGATCTGCAATTCCTTGGGATTGGCCAGCGGACGCCACCAGCGGTCGCCGCGGCCGGTGACCATCAGCAGGCCGTCCGAATCATGCACCTCCGGCCGGAAGTCGTCGATCTCGGTGCGGCCGTTGGCCGAGAAGTAGAACATCGAGGTGCCCGGCGCCAGGCCGACCTTGTCGAGGTCGGCGCGCGGGAACAGCTGCGCCTCGACGTCGATGGTGGTCGGCCAGCCCGGCCGGACGGTGAAACGATAGGCGCCCGACACCGACGGGCTGTCGAGCAGCGCGTTGACGACGCAGGTGTCCGAGCCGGCGGCCGGCGTCTCCACCCAGAAGGCGCGGAACAGCGGGAATTCCTCGCCCTCGGGATCGGCGGTCTTGAGCGCCAGGCCGCGCGCCGACAGGCCGTAGGTCTGGTCCTTGCCGAGCGAGCGGAAATAGCTCGCCCCCTGGAACACCAGCACCTCGTCGAACACGTCGGGCTTGTTGATCGGCGCATGCAGGCGGAAGCCGGAGAAGCCGATGTCCTCGGCCGGGATCGGCTGCGGCACCAGGGGGCCGTAGTTGAACAGGCTCGGGTCGTAGGCGAGATGCGTCGCCTGGCCGTTGTCGACCAGCGCCATCTCCACCGGCTCCTTGAAGTAGGAGCCGCGGTGGAACAGCTGCATCTGGTAGGGGAGGCCCTTGTCGGCCCAGATCGCCGCCTCGGGGCGGAAGCGGATGTCGCGATACTGGTCGTAGGTCAGCGTCTCCAGCACGGACGGCAGGCTGGCGTCCGGCGCCTCATAGGGCTTCTTGGACAACGCGCGGGCGATCTCGGCCACCGTCGAGCGGGTGAACGGTCCGGTCACGGCGAACTGGTGCTGCTGCGTCGCCGCCCAGGCCGCCGCCGGCACGCCGGTCGCCGCCACGACGGCCCCCACCGCCGTCAGCGCCCGCGCCAGAAAATCGCGGCGATCGATCATGGGATTGATGGGATTCCCGACAGAA
Organism: Pleomorphomonas koreensis DSM 23070; assembly: GCF_000425185.1. Lineage (GTDB taxonomy): Bacteria > Pseudomonadota > Alphaproteobacteria > Rhizobiales > Pleomorphomonadaceae > Pleomorphomonas > Pleomorphomonas koreensis. The sequence goes on along the minus strand of NZ_AULH01000014.1, from coordinate 62,044 downwards.
AGGTCCACAGCGGCTCCACTCGTCATTGCCGACCCGCGGCTTCACAGAGGCTTACACATGGGCGCGAAACTGCGAGCCGGAAACAAAGTTCCCGCCACGCCGCAAGCGAGGCGGCGCCGGCTCGTCCCGCTTGCCGAATATGTTTCTTACCCCGTTGGATTCCAACACTCATGTGGATACCAGACCCGCATGATGGTGAACAGAAGCATACGCCGCCGGTCATCGAAATTATACAGCCTCGCCCGCATGCCCGCCATGAGCGGCGGCGGTCTCCACGAGGTCGACGCCCTCGGCCGCGCAGAGGCGGCGAACGCTGTCGCGCGGGCAGCGATCGGTGACGAACACGTCGGCCTGGGCCACCGAGCCGATCCTGACCGGCGCCGTGCGCTCGAACTTGGTCTCGTCGGCCACCAGGATCACCCGGCGGGCGTTGGCGATGATCGCCTGCGCCACCTTCACCTCGCGGAAGTCGTAGTCGTAGAGCGCGCCGTCCTCGTCGATGGCCGAGGTGCCGACGATGGCGAAATCCACCTTGAACTGGCGGATGAAGTCGACCGCCGCCTCGCCGATGATGCCGCCGTCGGCATGGCGCACCTGGCCGCCGGCGATCACCACCTCGATGCTTGGGTAGGCGCGCATCAGGTTGGCGACGTTGATGTTGTTGGTGATCACCATCAGTCCGGAATGCTGCAAGAGCGCCTGCGCCACCGCCTCGGTGGTGGTGCCGATGTTGATGAACAGCGAGGCGTCGTTGGGCACCAGGGCGGCGGCGGCCTCGCCGATCGCCCGCTTCTCGGCGGCGGCGATCTGCCGCCGCGCCTCGTAGCCAACGTTCTTCACCGTCGAGGCCAGCACGGCGCCGCCGTGCACGCGGGCCAGCAGCCGGCGGTCGCAGAGTTCGTTGAGATCCTTGCGGATGGTCTGCGGCGACACCTCGAAGCGCGCCGCGAGATCGTCGACGAGGACGCGGCCGACTTCGCGGGCGATGTCCAGGATGGCGTGTTGACGATCGATCAGCATGGCTTTCCCAAGGCGAGTGGCATGGCGTCAGTGTAGCGGTCAATCGACGAACTTCACGGCGGCAAGATGGCGGACGACGCCGATCGGCCGCCGAGCTTCTGATATCGCTTCAGAAGCCGCTCGCGCTTCAGGCGCGACAGCCGGTCGATCCAGAAGATGCCGTCGAGCTGGTCGATCTCGTGCTGGAGCACGGCGGCATGGAAATCCTCGGCCTCCTCGTCGGCCGGCGCGCCGTCGAGACCCTGATAGCGGACGCGCACCGCCCGCGGCCGCTCGACGGCGGCGGTGACGCCGGGCATGGCCACCGACCCCTCCTCGTTCGCCATGATCTCGGCCGACGCCCATTCGACGACAGGATTGACGTAAGGCCGGATCGCCCCGCCCGTCGCCGGCCGCACGGCGATCAGCCGCCTGAGCACGCCGATATGCGGCGCGGCGAGGCCGATGGCCGGCGCCGCTTGCACGGCCGCCGCGAGGTCGGCGAACAGCCCGGCCAGCCCGTCGTCGAAGACGGTCACCGGCTCGGCGACCGCCCGGAGGCGCGGATCGGGATAGGCGAGCAGCCGCGGCGACGTCATCGGCGAAAACCTCGAAACATCATCAACGAAGACTTACCACCGCTGTCGAGGGGGACTTCATACGTAGTAACAATTAAGGCGACCGGAATATTCACGATTCTTAACCGCCGTTCACCGCAAAAACCGCTCAGAAGCGCCATTTCCGCCAGGTCACTGTAAACACAGCACCGCCATGGTGAACGGCTGGTTAAAGCCGGCGCCTGACGGGTTAACGAAAGCCTGCCGGAAACGAGAGAATTGCCGTTTATGCCGGAACCGGGCCTTCAACCGGCGCTGCTAGAAGGGAGGCAACAAGCGTTCCGGAGTCCTGCAATATGAAAAGCCTCGTCGTCACCCTCGCTGCCGCTTCCGCCCTGATCGCCGTCTCCGTCTCCGGCGCCTCGGCCTTCAACATGAACGTCCCGAAGTCGGTGATGATGGCCGCCGTCGCCGCGCCGACCGTCAGCTCCACCGAGCGGACCCTGGTCTTTCCGCCGCTCACCTTCCTGTCGGTGGCCGGCGACTATGCCGCCCGCCTGCGCGCCGAGGTGATCGACGTGTTCGCCCCCGGCCTCATCGGCGGCATCGGCGCCGCCTACCGCAACGCGCTCGGCGCGTCGGCCACCTCGGCCGTGCCCGAACTGGTCGCCATCTGAGCCGCCGCCCCGGAACGCTGAACGGCTTCTTCCCGACCCCAGACGTCCACCCCCTCGTGGCCCCGGCGGCTCTCCCGCCGGGGCCACTTGCGTCGGCCCCATCCGCAGCTTAGGGTCCGCCTCGTCCTATCGTCGGCAACCGAGGCGAACCATGCATTATGTCGTCAGCTGCATCGACAAGGCGGGTCACCTGCCCGTCCGGCAGGCCAATCGCGCCGCCCATCTCGACTACGTCAAGGCCAACGCCGATACCATCCTGGTCGGCGGTCCCTATCTCGACGAGGGCGGCAACATGATCGGCTCGCTGCTGATCGCCGAGGCCGTCGACCTCAAGACGCTGCAGACCGTGCTGGCCGAGGATCCCTACGCCCGCGCCGGCCTGTTCGAGAGCGTCGATATCAAGCCGTGGAAGTGGGTGATCGGCGCGCCCGGCTGACGCCACGCCGCGACGGGGAGCCCCATGGCCCACTGGCTGTTCAAGTCCGAACCCTTCAAGTTCTCCTTCGCCGACCTCAAGGCACGCGGCGCCGCCGGCACCGAATGGGACGGCGTGCGCAACTACCAGGCCCGCAACAACATGCGGGCGATGCAGGTCGGCGATCAGGGCTTCTTCTATCACTCCAACGATGGCCTGGAGATCGTCGGCATCTGCGAGGTGATCGCTCTCGCCCACCCCGACAGCACCACCGACGATCCGCGCTGGACGTGCGTCGACCTCAAGGCGGTGCGCGACCTTCCCCGCCCCGTCACGCTCACCGAGATCAAGGCCGAGCCGGCGCTGTCGAAGATGAGCCTGGTCACCTCCATGCGCCTGTCGGTGCAGCCGGTGACCGACGCGGAATGGGCCACCGTGCTCGCCATGGCCGAGCGGTGAGCGATCCCTCCCGCGAAAGCGCCTTCGTCAAGCGCGAGACCCGCCGCGCCGCGCCGCCGCTCGTCCCCGAGATCCGGCTGCACCTCGCCGACGAGGCGATGGACCTCTGGCAGGCCACCGAGGCCGACCTTGGGCGGACCGGCCTGCCGCCGCCCTTCTGGGCGTTCGCCTGGGCCGGCGGCCAGGCGCTCGCCCGCCACGTGCTCGACCATCCGGAGATCGTGCGCGGCGCCCGCGTGCTGGATTTCGCCGCCGGCTCCGGCCTCGTCGCCATCGCCGCCGCGCTGGCCGGCGCTCGCGAAGTCGTCGCCGCCGAGATCGACCCCTATGCCCGCGCCGCCATCCTGATCAACGCCACCGACAACGGCGTGACCATCGCGGCGCCCGATGTCGACTACCTCGACCACGGCGCCGGGGGCTTCGACGTGGTGCTGGCCGGCGACGTCTTCTACGAGCGGCCGATGGCCGCCCGCGTCGAGCCCTTCCTGCGCGCCGCGCAGGGCGCCGGTGCCGCCGTGCTGTTCGGCGACCCCGGCCGCGCCTACCTGCCGGCCGCCGGCATCGAGCCGCTGGCCGTCTACGACGTGCCGGTGCCGCGCGCCATCGAGGACCGCGACATCCGCACCACCCGCGTCTGGCGCTTCATCTGACCGCTGCCTCCAACGCGATAAGCCTCGCCGCTTAGCCGGGCGGCTAATGGATTTACGTGTTTTGACGAACCATATTGGCGCCGGTTGGCGTGCGGCCGAGGAGGGTCGCGCGCGAAGGAGGATTTTCAATGTCCGGAGAGGTGTTCGAGGTGCCGGCGGCGCTCGCCGCGTCGGCCTTCATCGACAACGACAGATATCAGGAACTCTACAAGCGCTCGATCGACGACCCCGAGGGCTTCTGGGCGTCGATGGGCGGCCGGCTCGACTGGATCAAGCCATTCACGCGGGTGAGGAACGCCTCCTACGATCCGCATCACGTGTCGATCCGCTGGTACGAGGACGGCATCCTCAACGCATCCTACAACTGCGTCGACCGCCACGCCGACCGCACGCCGGACAAGGTGGCGATCCTCTGGGAGGGCGACGATCCGGCCGAGCAGCGGGCGATCACCTATCGCGAGCTGCAGGAGGAGGTCTGCCGCTTCGCCAACGTGCTGAAGGCGGCCGGCGTCAAGCGCGGCGACCGCGTCACCATCTACCTGCCGATGATCCCGGAGGCCGCCTTCGCCATGCTGGCCGTGGCGCGCATCGGCGCCGTTCATTCGGTGGTGTTCGCCGGCTTCTCGCCCGACAGCCTGTCCGGCCGCATCCGCGACGCCGGCAGCACGCTGGTGATCACCGCCGACGAGGGCGTGCGCGGCGGCCGCAAGGTGCCGCTGAAGGCCAACGTCGACGCGGCGCTGGAAAAATGCCCGGGCGTCGCGAGGGTGCTGGTGGTGCGCCGCACCGGCCGCCCCGTTGCCATGCAGGACGGCCGCGACGTCTATTACGACGAGGCGGCCAAGGGCATCGCCCCCGACTGCCCGGTGTCGCCGATGGGCGCCGAGGACCCGCTGTTCATCCTCTACACCTCCGGCTCGACCGGCAGCCCCAAGGGCGTGCTGCACACCACCGGCGGCTATCTGGTCTACGCCTCGCTCACCCATCAATGGGTGTTCGACTGCCATGACGACGACGTCTACTGGTGCACCGCTGACGTCGGCTGGGTGACCGGCCATTCCTACGTGCTCTACGGCCCGCTCGCCAACGGCGCCACGACGCTGATGTTCGAGGGCGTGCCGAGCCATCCCGATCCCTCGCGCTTCTGGGAGGTGATCGACCGCCACAAGGTGACGATCTTCTACACCGCGCCGACCGCCATCCGCTCGCTGATGGCCTCCGGCGAGGAGCCGGTGAAGCGTACCTCGCGGGCGTCGCTGCGCATCCTCGGCTCGGTCGGCGAGCCGATCAACCCGGAGGCCTGGCTCTGGTATCACCGGGTGGTCGGCGACGGCCGCTGCCCGATCGTCGACACCTGGTGGCAGACCGAGACCGGCGGCATCCTGATCACCCCGCTGCCCGGCGCCACCCGCCTCAAGCCGGGATCGGCGACGCGGCCATTCTTCGGCATCGAGCCGGCCATCGTCGACGCGCTCGGCAACGTGCTGGAGGGGCCGACCGAGGGCAATCTGGTGCTGCTGGCCAGCTGGCCCGGCCAGATGCGCACCGTCTACGGCGATCACGACCGCTTCGTGCAGACCTATTTCTCCACCTACAAGGGCATGTACTTCACCGGCGACGGCGCCCGCCGCGACGAGGATGGCTACTACTGGATCACCGGCCGCGTCGACGACGTCATCAACGTCGCCGGCCACCGCATGGGCACCGCCGAGGTGGAGAGCGCGCTGGTCGCCCATCCGAAGGTGGCCGAGGCGGCCGTCGTCGGCTACCCGCACGACATCAAGGGCCAGGGCATCTATGCCTATGTCACGCTGATGGAGGGCGAGGAGCCGACCGACCAGCTCGCCGCCGAGCTGACGCAATGGGTCAGGAAGGAGATCGGCCCGATCGCCTCGCCCGACAAGATCCAGTTTGCCGTCGGCCTGCCGAAGACGCGCTCGGGCAAGATCATGCGCCGCATCCTGAGGAAGATCGCCGAGGACGATTTCGGCGCGCTCGGCGACACCTCGACGCTGGCCGATCCGTCGGTGGTCACCGACCTGATCGACCACCGCCAGAACCGGCACGCCTGAGAAGGAACGGCGGACGTCCGATCCGGCCGGGATGGTCCATGCAGGAGCCATCCCGGGCTGGACCGGATTTTTCCTCAGCCGCCGCCGATGATGATGCCGGCGGCGAGCACCAGCGCGCCGCCGATCACCACCTGGATCACCGCCCGGAAGAACGGCGTTTCCATGTACTTGTTCTGGATGCCGGCGATCGCCCACAGCTCGACGAAGACGATGGCCAGCGCCACGGCGGTGGCGGTCCAGAACTGCGGGATCAGGTAGGGCAGCGCGTGGCCGAGGCCGCCGAGCGCCGTCATGATGCCGGAGGCGAGGCCGCGCTTGACCGGCGAGCCGCGGCCGGAGATGACGCCGTCGTCGTGGGCGGCCTCGGTGAAGCCCATGGAGATGCCGGCGCCCACCGAGGCGGCCAGCGCCACCTGGAAGGTGGTCCAGGAGTTCTGCGTCGCGAACGCCGTGGCGAAGATCGGCGCCAGCGTCGACACCGAGCCGTCCATCAGCCCGGCGAGACCCGGCTGGACATAGGTGAGGATGAACTGGCGGCGGGCCACCCGCGCCTCCTCTTCCTCGGCCGACGGCCCGACGTTCTCCTCGCGGGCGATCTCGGCGCCCTCCATGTGGTGGCGCTCCTGCTCGGCGAGATCGCCGAGCAGACGCCGGACGCCGGCGTCGGAAACGCGCTTGGCCGCCTCGGAATAGAAGGCGTAGGCCTGCGCCTCCATGCGCGCCGCTTCCTCGCGGATGCGTTCGACACCGAGGTTCTCCACCAGCCACACCGGCTGGCGGGCGTAGTAGCCGGCGACGTGCTCGCGGCGGATCAGCGGGATCACCGGCCCGAACAGCCGCTGGTGCTCGGCGATCAGGAAGCGGCGATGGCCGTCCTCATCCTTGACCATCTCGTCGAACATCGCCGCCGTCGCCGGATAGTCCTTGCGCAGCCTTTCGGCGTAGCTGGCGTAGATGCGGGCGTCGTCCTCCTCGCTGGAGATGGCGAGCGCTAGGATCTCCTGCTCGTTGAGGTCGGAGAAGCGGCGACGGCCGCCGAAGGCGTTGAACATGACTGCTTCTCCGCTGGTTGTGACCCGCTCAGTGCCGGAAATGGCGCATGCCGGTGAACACCATGGCGATGCCGGCCTTGTCGGCGGCGGCGATCACCTCGGCGTCGTGGATGGAGCCGCCCGGCTGGATGGCCGCCGTGGCGCCGGCGGCGATCGCCGATTCGAGGCCGTCGGCGAAGGGGAAGAAGGCGTCGGAGGCCACCACCCCGCCCTTGGCGAGCGATTCGGGCAACCCGGCCGTCTCCGCCGCCTCGCCGGCCCGGATGGCGGCGATGCGCGCCGAATCGACGCGGTTCATCTGGCCGGCGCCGATGCCGGCGGTGGCGCCGTCCTTGACGTAGACGATGGCGTTGGACTTGACGTGCTTACAGACCTTGAAGGCGAACAACAGGTCGGAAAGCTCCTGGTCGGTCGGCGCGCGCCTGGTCACCACCTTGAGGTCGGCGGCGGTGACGACGCCGTTGTCGCGCGACTGGACCAGGAGGCCGCCGGCCACCGTCTTCGCCGTGAGGCCGGGCGCCTTGGGATCGGGCAGGCCGCCGGTGACCAGGAGGCGCAGGTTCTTCTTGGCGCCGACGATGGCGATCGCCTCGTCGGTCGCCGACGGGGCGATGATCACCTCGGTGAAGATCTCGACGATCTTCTTCGCCGTGTCGGCGTCGAGCGTCTGGTTCAGCGCCACGATGCCGCCGTAGGCCGACACCGGATCGCAGCGGTGCGCCTTGACGTAGGCGTCGACGAGCGTGGCGCCGGTGGCGACGCCGCAGGGGTTGGCGTGCTTGATGATGGCGACGGTCGGCACCGCCGGGTCGAATTCCGCCACCAGCTCGAAGGCGGCGTCGGTGTCGTTGATGTTGTTGTAGGACAGCACCTTGCCCTGCAGCTGCGTCGCCGTGGAGACGCCGGGCCGGACTTCGGTCGAGCGGTAGAAGCGCGCCCACTGATGCGGGTTCTCGCCGTAGCGCATGTCCTCGGCCAGCTTGCCGCCGACCGCCACGAAGTCGCCGGTCTTGCCGCCGAGTACAGTAGCGAACCAGCCGGAGATCGCCGCGTCATAGGCGCCCGTGCGGGCATAGGCCTTGGCGGCCAGCCGCTTGCGGCTGTCGAAGGTGACGCCGCCCTGATCGATCTCGGCGAGGACACCGGCATAGTCGGCCGGCTCGACCAGCACCGTCACGTAGGCGTGGTTCTTGGCGGCGGCGCGGATCATCGCCGGGCCGCCGATGTCGATGTTCTCGATGGTCTCGTCATAGCCGGCGCCGCGCGCCACCGTCTCCTCGAACGGGTAGAGGTTGACGATCAGCATGTCGATCGGCTGGATGCCATGCTCGGCCATCGCCTTGGCGTGGCCGGCGTCGTCGCGCACCGCCAGGAGGCCGCCGTGCACCTTCGGGTGCAGCGTCTTGACGCGGCCGTCCATGATCTCCGGGAAGCCGGTGAAGTCGGCGACTTCCGTGACGGGCACCCCGGCCTCCGACAGCAGCTTCTTGGAGCCGCCGGTGGTCAGCAGCTCGACGCCGCGCTCCGCGAGCGCCCGGGCGAAATCGACGAGGCCCGTCTTGTCGGAAACGGAAAGCAGCGCGCGCTTCGGGGCGACGCGATCGGGATGGCCAGCCATGGTGGGTTCTCCGGCGGGTGGGGATGGCGGCGCGATAGCACGATTGGCCGCGCCACGGAACCCGCGCCCAATCGATTTGGCCGCCTTGCCGGCGCGAAAAGCACTTTGTTCAGGTGGATGCGAACAGATCCGGCCCCGGTCGGACGTCGCGGCCGCGCGGCCGGCCGCGTTGGCCTTCGGCGGTGCGGGTCAGCGCCCAGGCCACTTCCGGCGTCACCCGTGCCCGGCCCGGCAGCACGATCTGCAGGCTCTTGCGGCGGCCGAGCGTGTCGGACAGGAACACGCTGTCCTCAAGCTCGGGAGCGATCAGGCCGCAGGTGAAGGTCCAGGCCTCGCCGTCCGGCGCGACGATCAGCACGTCGCCGCCGGCCGTGCGGGTCGCCTTGATCAGCGGATGCAGGTGGAAGCGGATGGCGAAGCGGTCGTGGCGCGGCTTGCGGCCGGAGAAGGTCAGCCGGTCGGAGCCGACGATCTCGCCGCCGTCGGCGCGCATGACGAGGCGCCGCTCGTGGACGGCGCCGAAGCGGGCCATGTAGCCGTCGTGGCTGGCCACCAGCGCGATGACGTCGGCGCGGTCCTCGCGCACCACCGGCACCTGGCGCGGGCCGTCGATCATCACCGGCCCCAGGCGGCGGACGAGGCGCGGCGTGTCGAGGAAGGCGCCCGACGACACCTCCTCGATCGACAGCGTCGAGTGGGCCGGCGTCGAGCGGGCGGCCGAATGCCAGCGCGGATCGTCGGCGGCGCCGCAGTTGACGATGAAGCGGTTGGAGCCGCTCGACATCTCGAACGACAGGCAGCCGGCGTGCGCCTTCTGGCTGACACCGACCGGCGGCACCGGGCCGGTATCCATCAGCATCACCGTGCCGCCGGCTTCGAGCCGCTGGTAACCGGAATGAATGGCGTTCTCCACCGGCCGGCCGTGCGTGTCGTCATAGGCGTTGAGCGTGGCCAGCTGGCCGGCGTGGCTGACGCTCATGCCGTTGAAGTGCGGCAGGCTGCCGTCCGAATGGCGGAAGAAGCGCAGCATCGGCATCATGCGGTCGATGGCGACCAGCAGCGCCTGCGGCGGGTTGACGCCACGATTGGAGTAGGCCTGACGCAGCGGCAATAGGTCGGTGAGCAGATCGGCGATCACCGAGGGGTCGCGGCTGATATGGCCGCCGTCGGGCAGGATCTGCCGCTTCAGTTCCTGTTCGAGCCGCTGTCCGGCCTGGCGGGCGAGCCGGCCCTGATTGTCGGCCGAGAGGGCGAAGAAACTGACGGCGATGGCGGCGACAAGGCGCGGATAGCCGTCGACGGCGTCGGCCTGGCGGCCGCGCAGCCGGCGCACCTGACGCACCAGCGAGCGCAGGAAGCGGCGGTAGAAGGCGCGATCGGCGTCCTTCAGGATCAGCGGCGACTGGGTGATCCAGGCGATCACCCGCCGCGCCATGTTCTCGGTCTCGAAAGCCTCGGGCGGTGCGTGTGCCTCCTGGGCGATCCAGTCGGCGGTGAGCGCCCGGGCGTTCTGGCGGGCCAGCGCATTCTCGGCCGCCCGGAGATGGCGCAGCCAGGAGAAGCCGTGCAGCGCCCGCGTCCACTCCTGCGACGGCGACGGCATGTCGAAGGGCGAGCGGCCGCCCGTCTCCACCACCTTGCCGGCGAAAGCATAGACGCCGGCGTAGATGTCGGCGGCGATCGTCGGGTCGGTGGTGCGGATGTCCTGCGGGGCGATCACCAGCCGCTCGGGCGTCGAGCCCGGCCAGCGCCAGCGCGAGAAGGGCCCTCGCTCCAGCGCCGTCACCGCCCGGCGCAGGGCCAGCTCGGTCGCGAAAAGCGCCAGCCGGGCCGTGCCGGCGACTTGTGCGCGCATGGTCGGGCCCCCTTTCCGGGCTGGAGCTGGAATCACCGCCCTCCGGCCGGGCCGGAGACGCTCATGATGGGATGAGACGCCCGCCTTGGTTACCAACTGGTGTGCGGAGCCGATCAAATTTGCGCCGTCGCCCGGCCCGCCCTGCCGTCACTGGCGGCGGAGGCGGGCGGCGAAGAAGCCGTCGAGGCCGGAAAGCCGCCGGTCCTCAAGCTGGAGATGCGACGGCAGCGTGCGGACGAAGCCGTCGGGCGTGACGATCTCGGCAAGACCGAAAAGTTCGTCCACCGTTGCCGGCACCACGTCGAGCGGCGCCTCGATCAGCTTCAGGCGGCGGATCTGGTCGGGCCCCTCCTCCGGCTCCAGCGAGCAGGTGGCGTAGACGAGGAGACCGCCCGGCCTGAGCATGCGGATCGCCTGGTCAATCAGCCTACGTTGCAGGGCGGCCATGGTCGCCACGTCGGCCGGCTTCTTGCTGACCGCGCCGTCGGGATGGCGGCGCAGCGTGCCGGTGGCCGTGCAGGGCGCGTCGAGCAGCACCATGTCGAAGGTGCCGCCCAGCCATTCGGTGGCGTCGGCCTTGACGAGGTTGGCCTTGAGGCCGAGCCGGTGGAGGTTGCGTTCGAGCCGCTGCAGGCGGTGATAGGAGACGTCGAGGGCGGTGACGTCGGCGCCGAGCGCCGCCAGCTGGGCGGTCTTGCCGCCGGGCGCGGCGCAGAGGTCGATCACCTTCTTGCCCGAGACGTCGCCAAGCAGGCGCACCGGCAGCGTGGCGGCGGCGTCCTGCACCCACCAGGCGCCTTCCTCGTAGCCGTCGATCTTCTCGATGGCGCCGGTGACGGCGACGCGCACCGAGCCATTCGGCAGCCTGACGCCGCCGAGCCGGGTCGCCCATCCCTCGGGATCGGACTTGACGGAAAGGTCGAGCGTCGGCTCGATGGCGTTCATCTCGGCGATGGCGCGGGCGGTGTCCTCGCCATAGGCGGCGCTCCAGCGGGCCATCAGCCAGGCGGGCGTGTTGAGGGCGACGGCGTCCTGCTCGGCGAGGATTGCCGCCTTGTTCTCCGAGACGCGGCGCAGCACGGCGTTGACGACACCCTTGAACGGCTGCGCGCCCTTGTCGGTGCCGGCCAGCTCGACGCCGAGTGCCACGGCGGCGTGGTCGGCGGCGTCCATGAACAGGATCTGGGCGGCCGAGACGGCGATTACCGCCTTCAGCGTGCCGGCGTCGTCCGGCAGGGGACGGTTGAGGAAGCGGCCGACCGCGTCGTCGATCTGGCCGTGTCGGCGCAGCGCGTAGCCGACGATGGCGCGGGCAAGGCCCCGGTCGCGCGGGTCGAGACGCTGGTAGCGTTCGGCCACCGCCCCCTTGTCGAGCAGCGCGTCGAGAAGGCGACCCTTCTGCACGCCGTCGACAAGCTGCACGGCGACGGCGCGCGCTTCGAGGCCCTGCGGCCGCGGCGGCCGGCGGCCGGCCTGCGGCGGACGCCCGGCACCGGAAGCGCCCTTGAAGCCGCCCCCCTGACCATTGTTCGGCCGTCCCTCGCGGCGTGCCGGCCTTGCGGTATCGCCGGCTTTGCCGCCCTTGCGGCCACCCTTGTCTGCGGTCATCCCCATGGTCCACGGTTCGGCGGCCGTCCGGTGCCAGAGGACCCCCCTCCATCCCATGGACCGCGCGGGCGGCTCCAGGGACCGTCCGCCACCGGTTGGGGGGCGGGCCGCCGGACGCCGTCGTCCGCCATGGCCATCAGGGCACGGATGCGGTTGGCGGTATCCGGATGGGTCGAGAACAGGTTGTCCATCCTGGCGCCGGACAGCGGATTGATGATGAACAGATGCGCCGTAGCAGGATTTTGCTCCGCTGTCATGTTCGGTACGCGCCGGGCGGCGCCGGCGATCTTGTCGAGCGCCGAGGCGAGGGCCAGCGGATTGCCGGAAATCTCGGCGCCGCGCCGGTCGGCGGCATATTCGCGCGTCCGGGAGATGGCCATCTGCACCAGCATGGCGGCGAGCGGCGCCAATAGGGCGGCCAGAACGACCCCGATGCCGCCGAGCGGGCTGCGGTTGTCGCTGTCGCGCCCCGCCGCGCCGAAGAACAGGCCGAAGTTGGCCAGCATCGAGACGGCACCGGCGATGGTCGCCGTCACCGTCATGATCAGCGTGTCGCGGTTCTGCACATGCGAGAGTTCGTGCGCCATGACGCCGGCAAGCTCCTCGCGGTCGAGCATCTGCAGAAGGCCGGTGGTGGCGGCGACGGCGGCATGCTCGGGGTCGCGGCCGGTGGCAAAGGCGTTGGGCTGCGGGTTGTCGATGACGTAGACGGCCGGCATCGGCAGGCCGGCGTTGGCGGCCAGCCGTTCGACGATGGCGTAATACTCGGGCGCGCTGGCCCGGTCGACGCGACGGGCATGGTGCATGGCCAGCACCATCTTGTCGGCGTTCCAGTAGGAGAAGAGGTTCATGCCGGTGGCGACGAGCAGCGCGATCACCATGCCGCCCCGGCCGCCGATCAGATAGCCGGCACCCATGAAGATCGCCGTCATCGCGGCGAGCAGCAGGGAGGTCTTGAAGAAATTCATCTGTCCTTCCGATCTCCGGTGGGTATGCTGGTCCGGATTTTCGTGAGAAAAGATGGGGCGCGCCCCGCCCGCCATCAAGGATCGCGCCCGAGGACAAGCGATGACCGACACCCCCGACCGCCCCGCCCCGCCGCCCGAGCGGCAGCTCTCGCCGGCCGCCCGACGCGCGCTGGCCGAGGCCGAGGAGCGCCGCCGCGCCACGGCGACGGACCGACCGACGGAGATCGGCGGCCGCAAGGGCCCGGAACCGGTTCGCTACGGCGACTGGGAAGTGAAGGGCATCGCCGCCGACTTCTGAAGGACGTCGTGAAAATCGGCTCCGGCGGCACCTCCGGCCCGAAGTGTCGAGGCTTCCGGTGCTCGAAAGCCGGGCCAGCACATCCCGGACGCGAATGTCGGAAACGGTCTCCGGACCCCATCACGAAGCCCTGATCGCCTTTCACAGTTTGGCCCCAATCCTGCCTTGGCGTCGCCAAGCGAGGCCGGCAGGATGCCTTCGTCCCCCGGCAAGGACGCCGCGGACGGGTTCCGGCTCAATCCAGCCCCCCAGCCCCCCGGAATTCGTCACCGCCGGCGTTGCGCCTTTCGAGGCGCGGCCGGGGGCGCCCCAATCGACGATTGCGCGGCTCGTCCCAAGCTGTTAGGCCGGACGAGCCGTTTTTCGTCGTTCAGGTGCTTCATGTCCGCTCCCGCCGCCATCCGCGCTCCCGGCCTCGCCGTCCTGGCCGGCCTTTTCGCCATTATCGCCGCCTGGGGCTTCGAGATCATCGGCGGCTACCTGCCGTGCAAGCTCTGCCTTCAGGAGCGCATGTTCTATTACGTCGGCCTGCCGGTGCTGATCGCCGGCCTGTTGCTGTCGCGCCGCGTGCCGCGCCTCGCGCGCCTTCTCTATTTCGTCGGCGGCGCCATTTTCCTGGCCGGCTCGGTGCTCGCCGGCTACCATACCGGCGCCGAGTGGAAGCTCTGGGAAGGCCCGTCCGACTGCGGTGGCGCGGCGACCATCGTCAACAGCGCCGCCGACCTGATGGCGGCGGTGAGCCGCACCCGCCTTGTCTCCTGCTCGGAAGCATCGATCAGCCTGTTCGGCCTGTCGTTCGCCGGCTGGGACACGCTGTCGATGCTGTTCGTTGGCGTCATGAGCTGGCGCGGCGTCGTCGCCCGCCGCGACGCGCTGATCTGACCCTCCCGGAGAAACGCCATGAAAACCGTGCGCATCGTCGTCTGGCTGCTGGTGGCCGTGCTGTTCGCCGCCACCGGCTGGCTGGTGTTCGGCGGCCGGCTGCCCTTCTTCGGCGCGGCGACGCAGACGGCATCGGTCGGCGGCCCGTTCAGCCTCGTCGACATGAACGGCCGCGCCGTCACCGAGGCGACCTTCGCCGGCCGGCCGCATGTCGTGTTCTTCGGCTACACCCATTGCCCCGACGTCTGCCCGACGACGCTCGGCGAATACGCGGCGCTGAAGGAGCGTCTCGGCCCGGACGCCGGCAAGATCGACCTCCTGTTCGTCACCGTCGATCCCGAGCGCGACACGCCCGAGGTGCTGAAAGACTACCTGTCGTCGTTCGGCGACGTGGTGCTCGGCCTCTCCGGCAGCCGCCCCCAGGTCGATGCGATGATCAAGGCGTTCAACGTCTACGCCCGCAAGGTGCCCGGCACCGACGGCGACTATGGCATGGACCACACGGCGTCGAGCTTCCTGTTCGATGCCGGCGGCCGCTACCGCGGCACCATCGCCTACATGGAGGAACAGGAGACGGCGCTTCAGAAGCTGAAGACGCTGATCGCCGGGAGCTGAGCCGATGAGCGGGGAGCAGGGCACCGACAAGCACGGGCGGAAGGCGTCGCGGCTTTCCGACCATCTTGCCTCGCTGGCCCTGCCCATCGCCGTCATCGCCTTCGGCGTGGCGCTTTCGGTCGGCTCGGACGAGGTGCGCGCCTTCGTCGACCTCTGCCGCGCCGCCCTGCCCTGATCATGCCGCGCCGCCTCGACCTCGACCTTAAGGGCCTCAACTGCCCGCTGCCGGTGCTGAAGGCGGCGAAGGCGCTGATCGCCCTGTCGCCGGGCGATCTCCTGGGGCTCAGCGCCACCGATCCGATGGCGGCGATCGACATCCCGCATTTCTGCCGTCAGAAGGGACACCGCCTGGTCGCCAGCGACCGCGACGGCGAGGTGCTGCATTTCGTCATCGAGAAGGGATGACGCCGGCCACGTCCGGGCGAGGCGCAGGTTAAGCGAGCCCTTGTATTTACGGGAGAAAGCCGGCGCGGATTCACATGGTGAGGGAAAAGGGCACCGCCGCCGGGCGCCTGTCGACCTGTCCGTCCTGCCGTTGCCGCTTGACAGCCGCCCCTCGGCCGGTCCACTGATTGTTATGTTATAACGTAACAGAGAGATTGCCATGTCCCGTCTCCGTCTTTGCCTCCTGTCGGCGCTTGCCTTGGTACTGCCGGCGCCGGCCCTCGCCGCCGATCGCCTGCCGGTGGTCGCCTCCTTCTCCATCCTCGGCGACATGACCGCCCGCGTCGGCGGCGACCGCGTCGCCGTCACCACGCTGGTCGGGCCGGACGGCGACGCCCACGTCTACGAGCCGACGCCCGACGATGTCCGCGCCGTCGCCGCCGCCAGGCTGCTCGTCGTCAACGGCCTCGGCTTCGAGGGCTGGATGGACCGCCTCGCCGGTGCCTCCGGCTATACCGGTCCGGTGGTCGTCGCCTCCAGGGGCGTGGCGCCGCGCGAGATCGTCGAGGAGGAACACGCCGACGCCGAAGGTCACGACCATCACGGCATCGACCCGCACGCCTGGCAGGACGTCGCCAACGCCGTCACCTACGTCCGCAACATCGCCGCCGGCCTCGACGCCGCCGACCCCGCCGGCAAGGCCACCTACGACGCCAACGCCGCCGCCTATGTCGCCGAGCTGGAGGCGCTCGACGCCGAGGTGCGCGCCGCCCTGGCAACCCTGCCGGCCGAACGGCGCAAGATCATCACCAGCCACGACGCCTTCGGCTACTTCGGCGCCGCCTACGGCCTCCGCCTGTCCGCGCCGGAGGGCATCAGCACCGAGGCGGAAGCCTCGGCCGCCGACGTCGCCGCCCTGATCCGCCAGATCCGCGCCGACGCCGTGCCGGCCATCTTCGTCGAGAACATCAAGGACCGCCGGCTGATCGACCAGATCGCCGCCGAGACCGATGCCGTCGTCGGCGGCGAACTCTACACCGACGCCCTGTCGGACAAGGATGGCCCCGCCCCGACCTATGTCGAGATGATCCGCTACAACGTGAAGACGTTGGCCGAGGCGCTGGCGCCCAAGCCCTGAGACGCCGGCATCAGGAATTTCGTGCTTATGGCAGGGAATTCCGGCTCAAAAGGTTGATTTCCGGAAAACGCCTCTGGAATGGCGACCTCTGGACGGACTATACCGGCGACATGTCGGCAGGGAACGCGCGGCAGGGAATCCTGTGCCCCCGCCGCCCCTCCCGAATTCCAACAGCCGGGGTCCGTCCATGCCGTCCACCCTCACCCTTTCAGCCGGTCCGCTTTTCCTCGTTCTCGGTCTGCCCGAGCGCGGCATGCCGGAGATCCTCGCCTTCGGCCGCGGCGCGGCGGCGCCCGACTTCTGGCCGGACGTGCCGCGGTCGAGCCGCATCAATGGCATGGACGTCGACGTCCCCTCGGCGGTGCTGTCGCCGGTCGCCGGCCTCGGCGCCTTCGGCTGGCCGGCCATCGCCGGCCACCGCGACGGCCGCGATTTCCTCCTCGACTTCGCCGGCTGGACCGCCCGCCGCGACGGCGCCACCACGCGGCTTGCGGCCAGCGACGCCGTTGCCGGCCTCGACATCGAGATCGCCATCACCGTGAGCGACGCCGGTGTCTTCGGTCTCTCCACCCGCCTGACCTCGGTGAAGGACGGCGTCTACACGCTTGACCGCTGCATGGCCGGCAGCTTCCTGCTGCCGTCCGGCGAGGCCGTCGCCACCCGCTTCGCCGGCATGTGGGGCCGCGAGTTCCAGATCCGCCGCCACACCCTCGCCCCCGGTCTCACGCTCCAGGAGAGCCGGCGCGGCCGCACCAGCCACGACCGCCAGCCCTATCTCGGCGTCAGCGTCGGCGACGTCCGCTTCGCCTTCCATCTCGGCTGGAGCGGCAACCATAGGATCGCCGTCGACACGCTCGACGACGGCCGCCGCCTCGTTCATCTCGGCGCGCTGTTCGAGCCCGGCGAGATCCGGCTTCAGAAGGGCGACAGCTATCAGAGCCCGGTCGCCTATGCCGCCTGGGACGCCGCCGCGCTGCACGCCTTCGTCCGTGCCGAGATCCTGTCCTGGCCGGGCGGCGCCATGAGCCCGCGGCCGGTGATGCTCAACACCTGGGAGGGCAACTACTTCGACCACAAGCTGGAGGAATTGAAGGCGCAGGCCGACGCCGCCGCCGCGCTCGGCATCGAACGCTTCGTGCTCGACGACGGCTGGTTCGGCCGCCGCGACGACGACACCTCCTCGCTCGGCGACTGGACGGTCGACCGCCGCAAGTATCCGGACGGCCTGAAACCGCTCGTCGACCACGTCACCTCGCTCGGCATGCAGTTCGGCCTGTGGTTCGAGCCGGAGATGGTCAACGAGGATTCCGATCTCTACCGCGCCCATCCCGACTGGGCGCTGAAGGTGGAGGGCCGGCCCTTCCTGCGCGCCCGCCACCAGCAGGTGCTCGACCTCACCCGGCCCGAGGTCGCCGACTACCTGTTCGACCGGCTGTCGGCGGTGCTCGGCTCGCTGGCCGTCTCCTACGTCAAGTGGGACATGAACCGCGACATCACCCACGCCGGCGGCGCCGACGGCCGGGCGGTCACGGATGCCCAGACGCGCGCCGTCCACGCGCTGATGGCCCGCGTCCGCGCCGCCTTCCCGCATGTCGAGATCGAGAGCTGCGCCTCGGGCGGCGGCCGCACCGACTACGGCGCGCTGGCCAACACCCAGCGCGTCTGGACCTCCGACGGCACCGACGCCCTCGAACGGCTGGAGATCCAGCGCGGCGCCAGCCTGTTCCTGCCGCCGGAGATCATGGGTGCCCACGTCTCGGCCAATCCTAACCACCAGACGGGACGGACGCTGTCGCTGACCTTCCGGGCGCTGGTGGCGCTCGCCTATCATCTCGGCGTCGAACTGAACCCGCTCGACATGACCGCCGCCGAGCGCACCGAACTCGCCGGCTTCATCGCCCTGCATAAGCGCCTCAGGCCGCTGCTGCACGCGCCGGGCGCCAATTTCAACCTCGACCCGCGCGACGGCCGCTACGTCTGGGGTGCCGCGACGGCCGAGCACGCCGCCGTCTTCGTGGCGCAGGGGCCGTCGATGATCGCCGAGCAGCCCGAGCCGCTGGTCGTTCGCTTGCCGGGCGCCCCCGATCGCCGCTGGCGCATCGCCGCCGCGCACGGCGACTGCCCCTCGGGCTTCTTCCGCATGAGCGACGGCCAGACGAGGCTGCTGAGCGGCGAGATGGCCTTCAGCGCCGCAGCGCTGGCCAGTGCCGGCCTGCCGCTACCCATGCAGCGGCCGGAGACCGCCATCCTTCTCGAACTCGTGCCGGCTGGTTAACCAGACACGCCGAAAGACTGATAGCTTAGTGATCTCCTGAAGTTGTCCCGATGGCCGGCGGTGCTAAGAAGGAGGGATGGAGCGTCTCATCACGGGCGGCACGGCAACCGCGCGAAGCCGCGGGACGCGGCTTCCGGCGCCAAGCGGCGCCGCGCGCAGCGGGTCTTTTGGGACGAAGCCCCGAAAGACGGAAAGCGAAGCGGAAGCCAAGGACCGGAGGTCCGCCGGCGACTGAGGCGAGAAAAGAAAGAAAGCAATCGCTTTCAAGCGATTGCGCTTGGAGGACAACAGATGCTCAGGGACCAGAAACCCGCCGCCGATCGCCGCTGGGTGGAGCGCACACCTCACCGCCTCTGGCTGCTCGGCCGCGCCGACGCCCTGTTCTCCTTCTTCGAGGCCGGCTGCCGCAACCCGCTCGGCGGCTATTTCGAACTCGACGAAGCCGGCCGGCCGATGGCGCCGGGTGCCGATGGCGGCCTCATGCCGTCGCGCAACCTCCACATCACCACCCGTCTGGTGCACGCCTTTGGCATCGCCAGCCTGATGGGCCGCCCCGGCGCCGCCTCGGTCGTCGACCAGGGCATGGACTTCCTCTGGAACGGCCATCGCGACGCGACGAACGGCGGCTATCACTGGGGCGTCGGCTACGGCACACTGACCGATCCGACCAAGCAGGCCTACGGCCACGCCCACGTGCTGCTGGCCGCCGCCACCGCCAGGGCGGCCGGCCACCCCGACGCCGACAGGCTGCTCGCCGACGTCACCGACATCCTCGTCAACCGCTTCTGGGAGGCGCGGCCGGGCGCCGTCGCCGAGGAGTTCACCGCCGACTGGCAGCCGATCGGCGACTATCGCGGCCAGAACTCCAACATGCACCTCACCGAATCGCTGATGGCCGCCTACGAGGTCACCGACGAGGCCGACTATCTCCGCCGGGCCGAGAGCATCGCCGAGCTGATCGTCGACCGCTTCGCCTCACGCAACGGCTGGAGGCTGCCCGAGCATTTCGACGGCAAGTGGAACGTCACGCTCGACTATGTCGGCAACCCGATGTTCAAGCCCTATGGCTCGACGCCCGGCCACTGGCTGGAATGGGCGCGACTCCTGCTGCAGCTCTGGGAGCTGGGCGGCCGCAAGCTCGGCTGGCTGCCCGACGCGGCGCAGAATCTGTTCCGCCTCGCCGTCGACGAGGGCTGGGACAAGGAGCGGGGCGGCTTCTATTACACCGTCGGCTGGGACGGCAAGCCGTCGGTGCCCGACCGCTTCTGGTGGCCCTGCTGCGAGGGGCTGGGCGCCGCCCATTTCCTCGCCTCGATCACCGGCGACGCCTTCTACGAAGAGTGGTATCGCCGCATCTGGGACTTCACCTCCGACCATCTGATCGACCGGACGACCGGCGCCTTCATCCCGCAGCTCGATGCCGAGAACCGGCCGGCCACCAACCCGTTCTACGGCCGGCCCGACATCTACCACTCGGTCCAGGCCTGCCTGATCCCGCTGCTGCCGACCTCCGGCAGTCTGGTCCGCGGCCTGATGACCGATGGAATAAAGGTCTGAGGGGAGCTATCCCCTCGCCTTGCCGAGCGACGACGAGGCCACCGCCAGCACGATGATGGTGCCGATCAGCACCTCGCGCACGTAGCTGTCGATGCTCATCTGCGTCAGGCCGTTGCCGAGCACGCCGAGGATCATCACGCCCACCAGCGTGGCGAGAACGTGCGGCTCGCCCTCCTCGCTCATCGTCATGCCGAGGAAGACGGCGGCGATGGCGTCGAGCATCAGCCCCGAGCCTTGGGTCGGGTTGGCCGAGGCCACCCGGCTCGCGTACATCAGCCCGGCCGTCGCCGCGCCGAGGCCGCTGAGGCCGAAGGCGAGAAAGCGCAGCCGCTTCACCCGGATGCCGGCAAGGCGCGCCGCCTCCTTGTTGCCGCCGATGGCGTAGAGCCGCCGGCCGAAGGCGGTCTGCTCCAGCGTGAACCAGACGGCGGCCAGAACCAGCGCGGCAAGGATGGTCAGGGCCGGCAGGCTCACCGTCCCCGACAGCGGCAGGCCGGCGCGGGCGAAGCCCGAGAAGACCTGGGGGATGTCGCGGCCGAAGATGGTCTTGCCGCCGGAGACCAGGAAGGCGAGGCCGCTGTAGACGGTCAGCGTGCCGAGCGTCGCCACGAAGGGCAGGATGCCGACATAGGCGATCAGCGCGCCGTTGAGGAGGCCGCCCAGCAGGCCGACGACCAGCGCCAGCATGACGCCCATCCACACCGCCTGGCCGTCGCGGAAGGCCAGCGCCGCCACGATGCCGGCGAGCGAGGCCATCGAGCCGACGGACAGATCGAAGTCGCCCATCGCCATAACGATGGTCATGGTGAAGGCGACGACGGCCAGCATCGATACCTGCTGGCTGATGTTCAGCCAGTTCTTCGCCGTCATGAAGGTGTCGGGGATCTCGATGGCGAAGAAGGCGACGACCAGCAGGAAGCCGATCAGCGTGCCGTAGGTCTTGAGCGCGGAAAGCACGGGAAAATCCTTCAGGCGGAGCCGAAGCAGAGGGCGGCGAGGGTCGCCTGATCGAGGCCGGCGGTGGCGACGGTGGCCGCCACCTTGCCACCCCGGAACACGACGATGCGGTCGGCCATGTAGACGAGTTCCGGCAGGTCGGACGAGGCGAGCACCACCGCCTTGCCCTCGGCGGTCAGCTGCCTCAGGAGCGTGTGGATGTCGTAGCGGGCACCGACGTCGACGCCGCGCGTCGGCTCGTCGAGCAGCAGCACTTGCGGGTCGCCGGCGATCGCCCTGGCGAACACCACCTTCTGCTGGTTGCCGCCGGAGAGTTCCCGCACCTTCTGGCGCGGACCACTGGCCTTCAGCTTCACCTTGCGGCCGAGTTCCACCGCCTGCTCGGCTTCCGCCCGGCGGTCGAGCACCAGGCCGAAGCGCAGGAGGTCGTCGAGATGCGGCAACGACACGTTGCCGGCGATCGAGGCCGAGGCGACCAGCCCCTCCTGCTGCCGCTCGCGCGGCAGGAAGGCGAGGCCCTTGGCCCAGGCCGACACCGGCTCGTGGATCTTCACCGGCTTGCCGGCGAGGCTGACGGTGCCGTCGTGACCGCCGTCGGCGCCGGCGATCGCCCTGATGGCCTCGCTCTGGCCGGCGCCTTCGAGACCGGCGAAGCCGAGAATCTCGCCCTTCCGCACCTCGAAGGACACGTCGTCGAGCATCCCGGTCGAGAGATGCTCGACCTTCAGCGCCACGTCCTCGGCAATGGCCGCAAGGCGCGGCGGATAGCCCTCGGCCAGGCTGCGGCCGATCATCAGCTCGATCACCTCGCGCTTGTCGAGGCCGGCCACCTCACGCGTTGCCACCGTGGCGCCATCGCGCAGCACGGTGAGGCGGTCGGCCAGCTCCATCACCTCGTCGAGCCGGTGCGATACGTAAATGATGCCGGCGCCCTCGGCGCGCAGCCGGCGGATGACGGCGAACAGGCGCCGCGACTCCTCGGCCGACAGCGCCGCCGTCGGCTCGTCCATCACGTAGAGCCGGGCCGCCGTCCGGCCGGCGTCGCCGAAGGCGGCGGCGATCTTCACCAGCATCTGGTCGCCGACCGTCAGGCGGGCCATCTTGCGGCCGGGACGGATGTGGTCGACGCCGAGACCGGAGAGAACCTCTGCTGCGGCGTTGTTGAGGCCGTCCCAGTCGATCATCAGGCCCCAGCGGCGCGGATAGTCGCGACCGAGAAAGATGTTCTCGGCCACCGACAGATGCGGCACCACCGACAGTTCCTGATGGATGAAGCGCAGGCCGAGATTGAGCGCGTCGGCCGGCGTGGCGATGGCGACGGGGATGCCGGCCATCTCGATCACCCCGGCGTCCGGTTTCACCACGCCGGCCAGCACCTTGATCAGCGTCGATTTGCCGGCGCCGTTCTCGCCCATCAGGGCATGCACCTCGCCGGCCCGCACCTCGAGCGCGGCGCCGGCCAGCGCGCGGGCGCCGGCAAAGCTCTTATCGAGGCCGCGGATGGAGAGAAGCGTCATGGAAAATACCGCCCGGGGGCGGACGGCTGCGCCGTCCGCCGTTGGAGAATGCCGTCAGTCCTGGACGTTGCCGGCGGTGATCAGCCTGGTCGGCACGTAGATCACCGACGACTTCGGCGGCTTGCCACCGAGCGTCTGGGCCACCGCCTCGGCGGCCGCCTTGCCGATGCCGTGGAAATCCTGCGCCATCGACGCCTCGAAGTTGCCGCCGGCGGCGATCGCTTCGCGGGCCTGCGGGTTGGCGTCGATGCCGGTGATGACGATGCCCTCGTCCTCACGGCCGGCCGCCTCGATCGCCTGCAGCGCGCCGAGCGCCGGCTGGTCCCAGGCCGCCCAGACGGCGGCGATGGAGCCCTTGTCGGGATGGGCGGCGAGGATCGCCTCCATCTTGGCGCGGCTGTCGGCGATGCCGCCGTCCGAGACGTCGGGCGTCACGCGGTCGAGCACCTTGATGTCGGGATTGTTGCCGAACACCGCGTCGGCGATCACCCCGCGCACCTGCACCGGCGGGAAGGCGTCGAACACGAACATGACGACGTTGCCCTTGCCGCCGATGCGGTTGGCGACATAGGCCGCCGTGTCGGCGGCCATGGCATAGCCGTTGGAGGTGACGTTGGTGACGAGATAGGGGCTGGCGCCGGCGTCCATGCCGACGATCGGGATGCCGGCGTCCTTGACGGCGGCAAGGCCGGCCTCGACCTGCGCCGGATCGACGTTGATCACCACCGCGTCGACCTTCTGCGTCGCCGCGTCCTCAAGGCGGGCGATGACGGCGGCGACGTCGCCCTTGGTGTCGATGACGTTGACGTCCCAACCTTCGTCCTTGGCCGCCGCCTCGAAGGCCTCGACGTAGAACTGGGTGCCCGGCTGGGCGAGATAGGGCGTGATCACCGCCACCTTGGCCGCCATGGCGGTGCCGGCGGCGAGCGCGGCGGACAAAAGGAGCGCGGCGCCGAAGGCCCGCGTCCGGAACGAAGCTGTCATGTGTGCGTTCCCCGTTTTTTCTTGGCGCCGGTCGCCGAAGGCGCTGGCCAGAAACAGTTAGCAGCCGGAGGGGCGGCGTTCAACACGGAGAAGCCGCCGCGAGGCGGCTTCCAGCGCCACGGAAGCCCGGGGGCCGGAGGCTCGCCGGCAGTTGAAACGGAAGAGAAACCAGATGGACAGGCGGCGGCCGGCGTGGTGATCTCGGCCGTCCCGCCTCTACCGGATCCCTTCCATGAAGACGCCCCTTCTCGTCGGCATCGACGTCGGCACCACCTCGATCAAGGCCAGCCTGTTCGATGCCGATGGCACGGCGCTGCGCGCCTTCGCCCGCCCCTATCCGATGGCGCGGCCGGCCCCCGGCCTCGCCGAGCAGGACCCGGCCGACTGGACCAGCCGGGTGACCGCGACGCTGGCCGCGCTGGCCAGCGGCCTGCCGGAGGGCGCCGTCGCCGGCGTCGGCCTGACCAGTCAGGTCAACACGCACGTTTTCGTCGGCGCGGCCGGCGAAGCGCTGATGCCGGCCATCACCTGGCAGGACGGCCGGGCCGGCGCCGAGGCGGCCGAACTGGACGCGCAGGTGTCCACGGAAGAGCGCATCGGCTGGTGGGGCGCGCCGCTCACCATCGACGCCAGCCACCCGCTGGCCCGCGCCCTCTGGGTGAAGCGCCGCCGCCCGGACGTCTGGGAGAAAACGCGCTGGCTGATGGCCCCCAAGGACTATTGCATCCTGCAGCTGACCGACGAGGCGACGGCCGACCCGATGACCGCCTTCGGCCTGATCGACCAGTCGCTGACCTACGTGCCGCGCCTTCTCGACCTGGTGCCGGGCGTCGCCGAAAAACTGCCGCCGCTCGGCGGCTTCACAGAAGCGGCCGGCCGCATCCGGCCGGGCCTGCCGCTGGCCGGCACGCCGATGGTGACCGGCGCCATGGACGCCTGGGCCGGCCTCGTCGGCTGTGGCGCCCTCGATGATGGCGACTGCATGTATCTCTCCGGCACCTCGGAGATCGTCGGCCTCGTCTCGAAGACGCGCCATCCGGCGCCGGGCGTCGTCGCCTTTCCGACCTGCGAGGGCATCACCCTGCATGCTGGCCCGACCCAATCGGGCGGCGCCTCGCTCGGCTGGCTGTCGACGCTGACCGGCCGGTCGCCGGCCGAGTTGTCGGCACTGGCCGCCGGCGGCGACCCGCAGCGGCCGACGCCGCTGTTCCTGCCGCATCTCCAGGGCGAGCGGGCGCCGATCTGGGACATCGGCGCCCGCGGCGCCTTCATCGGCCTCGACGCCGCCATGGGGCCGGCCGAACTGACGCGCGGCGTGTTCGAGGGCGTCGCCGCCTCGGTGCGCTGGCTTCTGGAAGCGCTGGAGGCATCGGCCGGCCGGCCGGCCACCGGCTTTGCCATGGCCGGCGGCGGCGCCGCCGCCGACCCCTGGTGCCAGATCCGCGCGGACATGCTGGGCCGGCCGATCCGCCGCTTGAAGGCGCTCGACGCCGGCGTGCTCGGCGCGGCCATCCTGGCCGGCGTCGGCGCCGGCGCCTTTCCGTCGATCGCCGCGGCAGCCGGGCGACTGGTGGTCACCGACCGGCTGTTCGAGCCGAATCCGGCGCGGCGGGCGCGCATGGATTTCATCTACGGCGAGTATCGCGCGCTCTATGCGGCGCTGAAGCCGTTCAACGCGGCGCGGGCAGCCTTCAGCGGCTGGTGAGCGGCCTCAGCGCGGCCGGCCGCTGTCCGTCGAGCGGTCCGCCGGCTTGCCGGCCGCCGCCTTCTGCCCGGCTTTGTCGTCCTGGCGTTTCAGCTCGCGGTCGATGATGTCGCGCGCTCCTTCCGCCGGATCTTCGGCGCGATGCTCGGTGTCCTTGATCTTGCCATTGTCGTTCATGACGGCCTCCTGGGATGTCCGGAAACGTCGGGGACAACCGCGCGCCGCGCCGATTGTTCCCGTCCGGCCGGTTCGGGAACATCGCTCTCCTCCGAGAAGTTCTCCGGTAACGCGGAACGATCCCGCGGAGCGAACCCGAGGAGCACACTCATGGGCCAGATCTATCTCGACCGCGGCCTCGCCGTCGTCACCGGTGCCTCGAGCGGCATCGGCTTCGAGCTTGCCCGCTGCGCCGCCAGCGACGGCTACGACCTGATCATCGCCGCCGACGAGCCGGCGATCCACGACGTCGCCGACCGGCTCGGCGAGCATGGCGTCGCCATCAGCGACATCCAGGCCGACCTGTCGACCCCCGAGGGCATCAACCAGCTGATCGCCGCCATCGACGCCAACGGCCGTCCGGTGGAACTGCTGATGGCCAACGCCGGGCGCGGCCTCGGCCACGCCTTTCTCGACCAATCCTTCGGCGACATCCGCAAGGTGGTCGATACCAACGTCACCGGCACGCTCGACGTCGTGCACCGGATCGGCCGGCGGATGCGCGAGCGCCGCTTCGGCCGCATCCTGCTCACCGGCTCGATCGCCGGCTACATGCCGGGCGCCTTCCAGGCCGTCTACAACGGCACCAAGGCCTTCGTCGACAGCTTCGCCTACGCGCTCCGCGAGGAACTGCGCGACAGCGGCGTCAGCGTCACCGTGCTGATGCCCGGCCCGACCGAAACCGAGTTCTTCGAACGCGCCAACCTGCTCGACACCGAGATGGGCCAGGCCGAAAAGGACGACGCCGGCTACGTCGCGCAGTCGGGCTACAAGGCGATGATGGAGGGCGAGGCCGATATCGTCACCGGCTGGACCAACAAGCTGCAGACGGCGATGGCCGGTTTCATGTCGCCGGAAACGCTGGCCCGCCGGCACCGCCGCATGGCCGAGCCAGGCTCGGGCCTGCGCTGAGGCAAATCTCCGGCGGTCGCCCGCCGGAGAGAATCGTCAGGTCCGCCAGCCCCATTGGTCGGCGAGCCGCAGCGTCTCCTGCCAGCCGACCATCGCGCCCGACGTGGTGACCGAGCGCAGCGAGCAGGCCGCCGTGGCGTGCGCCAGCGCCAGCGAGCGGTCGAGCGGCCAGCCCTCGTGCAGGCCGTAGACCATGCCGGCGGCGAAGGCGTCGCCGGCACCGTTGGCGCCGACCACCAGCTCCGGCGGAATGGCCACCGACGCCTTCCTGGCGACCGTGCCGTCGCGGGCGACGGCGATGGCGTGCTGCGGCCAGTGCACCACCACCAGTTCCATGGCGCCGCTGTCCAGCACCGCCCGCGCCGCCGCCTCGCAGAGGCCGGCGTCGGTGACGCCGTGGCAGACGGTGGGAAGACCGGCCAGCGCGCCGATCTCGGCGTCGTTGACGACGACGTAATCGAGATGACCGAGGCAGGGCATCACCGCATCGGCGAGGATGCGCGGCGCCAGGCTGGCCAGCTCGATGTTGGTCTTGAGGCCGAGGCCGCGCGCCTTCTTCAGGATGGTCACCCAGCCGTTGTCGCCGCCTGCCCACGGACCGTCGAGCTGCTTGTGGAAGCCCGGCAGGCCGAGGTGCAGGATGCGGCCATGGGTCGCCGCGAGGTCGAAGTGGTCGGGGGTGAGCGACGCCGCCACCCCCTTGGCGAACAGATGGGTGCGGCGGTGCGTCGTTGCCGAGGCGTAGGCGTCGGTGAACTGCGTCGGCAGCAAGCCGTCGACGTGCATCTGCCGATGGTCGATGCCGGCTTCCTCGGCAATGCTTCTCAGGAAGCGGCCGCCCTCGTCGTCGCCGACGATGGCGATGGTCTCCACCGGCAGGGCCGGATCGAGATGGCGGATGTCGACGGCGAGGTTGCAGCCCGAGCCGCCGCCGGCCAGCTCCTGGGAGAGGATTTCGGCGATGCCGTCCTCCTCCGGCCAGAAGCTGATCACGCGGTTGTTGTCGACGCACCAGGTGCCGCCGGTGACGATGCCGCGTCGTGCCGCCATGATCAGGCGAGCCCGGCCTTGAGCGGCTTCTCGGTAACCTCGAGGTCGGCGTCGAGCGCGCGGATCGACGTGATGCCGGCCTTGGCGAGATCGCCGTGGTAGGACTTCACCGCCTCGGCCGGCGAGAGGTCGCCGTTCGCCACCGCCCGCATGTGCCGCACCATGGAGAGCGGATCCTCGGCGAGGTTGATCTTGCGGCCGAACAGGGCGATGCGGGCGCCGTATTTCTCGGACTGGAAGATCAGCTCGTAGCAGTCGCGCGTCGTGCCGGCGCCGCCGCCCAGCACGCCGATGATGATCGTCGGATCGTAGGCGGCCAGTTCCTCCATGGCGCGCGGACCGTTGTAGGCGATCTTCAGGAACTGCGGCCGGTCGGCGCGCGTCACGCCGGCCAGGCAGCGGGCGATGCAGTCGTTGATGTAGTGCGGCACCAGCTCGGGATCGATGCCGGTGTCGACATTGGGATTGAACACTTCGAGGAAGTATTTGAAATCGTTGAGCGACGCTTCGTAACGGAAGTCGGCGAAGGCGTCGAGCGACTCGATGTCGTGATCGAGGTCGTTGTTGAAGGTGATCGAGTAGAGGCCGAGGTCGGTGCCGGTGAGCGGCGCGCCGGGCGCCGGATCGATGGTGCCGGTGGTCACCCGCGACAGCGACGAGGTGCGGAACGGCCGCGACGGCTTCTTGGGATAGATGCCGCCGCGCACGAACCAGATGTCGGTGGTGTCGTTGGCGCGGATGGCTGGCTTGACCTTGGAGTCCTGGTAGACGCCTGCCTCGTTGAGCAGCTCCAGGCTGGAGGCCGACGTCAGCATGATGTCGACGATGTCCTGCTCGACGATGGCGCGCACGCTGTCGAGGAACTCCGGCCGCGTCCGGAAGCGGCCGAGCGTGCCGTCCTTGTCGCGCAGCGGGCCGGCGCCGGGGATCGACGGCCCCATGTCCGGATCCTTGGCGTCAGCGATGATGAAATCGGCGCGCGTATAGGCGCCCGCCCGAATGCGGGCCAGCTTTTCGTCGAGACGGAACATAGAGATCACCACTCCCGGTTGGCCGGCGGCCGATACGATCCGGCGCGGCGGCTTGGCGTTTCCTCAGGGCCGCCCGCTTCCCGACGGAAAGCGGCGGCCTCTTGTTGTTTCAGCCCATGTTGTGTCGATTCAAGGCGGGTGGCAAGAGCCGATGAGATCGGCGATATGACTTATCTCCCGCGCCGATCGCTTCCCTCGGGCCCGCCGAGTTGGCTATAGCTTGGGAAAGGGCCGCCCCGGCCCGTCTGCGCGAGAGACCATCATGTCCGACCCCATCGTCATCATCGGCGCCGGCCAGGCGGCCGCCGCCTTCGCCGGCAAGCTCCGGATGCTCGGCGCCGACCGGCCGCTGACGATCGTCGGCGACGAGCCGGTGCTGCCGTACCAGCGGCCGCCGCTGTCCAAGAAATACCTGGTCGGCGAGGCTGCTTTCGACCGGCTGCTCCTGAAGCCGCCGGCCTGGTACGAGACCAACGCCGTGACGATGCTGACCAGCCGCCGGGCCGTCGCCATCGACCGCGCCGGCCGCCTCGTCCGGCTCGAAGATGGCGAGGAACTGCCCTACGCGACGCTGGTGCTGGCCACCGGCTCCACGCCGCGCCGCCTGCCGGCGGCGATCGGCGGACATCTGGCCGGCGTCTACACGCTGCGCGGCAAGGCCGACGCCGACGCGCTGATGGCCGATTTCCAGCCGGGACGACGGCTGATCGTGGTCGGCGGTGGCTATGTCGGCCTGGAGACGGCGGCGGTGGCGCGGACGCGCGGCCTGGAAGTGACCGTCGTCGAGCTGGCCGACCGCATCCTGCAACGCGTCGCCGCCCCGGCCACCGCCGATCTGGTCCGCACCCTGCACCGCGAGCACGGCGTCGACATCCTGGAAGGCGCCGCCGTCGCCCGGCTGATCGGCGCCGGCGGCCGCCTCGTCGGCGCCGAACTGACCGATGGCCGCGTGATCGACGCCGACCTCGCCGTGGTCGGCATCGGCGTCGCGCCCAACGCCGAACTGGCCGCCGCGGCCGGGCTTGCCGTCGACGACGGCATCCTGGTCGACGAGGTCTGCCGCACCACCGATCCCGACATCCTCGCCGTCGGCGACTGCGCCCGTTTCCCGTATCGCGGCCGCTCGATCCGTCTGGAATCGGTGCAGAACGCCTTCGACCAGGGCGAGGCGGCGGCGGCGGCGCTGGTCGGCGCCGGCGGCGCCTACCAGCCGCAGCCGTGGTTCTGGTCGGACCAGTATGACGCCAAGTTGCAGATCGCCGGCCTCCACCACGGCTACGACGACACGCTCCAGACCGACGGGCCGCGCCCCGGCAGCCACGCCGTCTGGTATTTCGCCGGCGGCAGGATGATCGCCGTCGACGCGCTGAACTTCCCGGCCGCCTTCGTCACCGCCAAGAAGCTGCTGGAAGCCGGCAAGGCCGTCTCGCGCGCCGACGTCGAGACGAAGCCGCTCAAGGAATTGCTGGGATAGGAAAAGCGGGGCTCGGGCCGCCCTCGACGCGAGACAGAACGAGGGCGGAACCCGGTGTCCATGCGGACCGGCCGGCTACGCGCGACCTGATGCCGACACCGAGAAGTTTCGCCGATCATGGTTGCGATTCGGTTTCCGGCCGCATTTTTGCCGAGTTCAATACATAGAGCCGAAATCAAGTTCGACACACCATATATTGATATCACCTGCTGCGCCGCGCCACCACACTTGCAAAATGCAACGATGCGCAAACCTAGATGACGTTCTCGCGCCTGAGCGGCCGGGCCATCAGCCGGTCGACCGCGTCGTCGACGGAGAGGCGGCCGCCGATCACCTCGGCCACCGCCGCCATGATCGGCACCTCGACGGCGAATTCGGCCGCCTTGCGCACGGCGATGCCGACGGTAGCCGCCCCCTCGGCAAGCTTGCCGAAGCGGGCCGGCGGCTCGCCGCGGCCGATGCCGAGGCCGAAGGAGAAGTTGCGCGACTGGGCCGACGAGCAGGTCAGCATCAGGTCGCCGAAGCCGGAGAGGCCCATCAGCGTTTCCGCCTCGGCACCGAAGGCGGCGGCGAGGCGGCGCATCTCGACGAAGCCGCGGGTGATCACCGCCGCCTGCGCCGAGGCGCCGAGCGCCCGGCCGGCGACGATGCCGGCGGCGATGGCCAGCACGTTCTTCAGCGCGCCGCCCAGCTCGACGCCGGCGACGTCGGTGGCCGCATAGGGCCGGAAGGCGGGGCCGGCCAGGCGGCGGGCGATGGCGTCAGCCAGGCCGGCGTCCTCGGCGGCGACGGTCACCGCCGTCGGCAGGCCGGCCGCCACGTCGTCGGCAAAGCCCGGTCCCGACAGCACGGCGATCGGCCGGCCCGGCAGCGCCGCGGCGATCGCCTGAGTGAGCCGGTCGCCGGTCGCCTGCTCGATGCCCTTGGCGCAGGAGACGATCACCGCGTCGCGGCCTGCGAAATCGGAGAGCGCCTGCGCCGCCGCCCGGCAGGCCTGGGCCGGCACGGCGAGCAGCAGCAGATCGACGCCGGCGAGTGCGGCCGGATCGGCGCTCGCCGTCACGGCAGCGGGGAATTCGGCGGCCGGCAAGTGCCGGCTCCGCCGGGTGGCGTTCAGCTCGGCCGCCGCGCTGGCGTTGCGGCCGCAGAGGATCACCTCGCCGCCGGCCCGCGCCGCGGTCAGTGCCAGCGCCGAGCCCCAGGCGCCGGCGCCATAGACGCCGATCGTGCTCATACCTTCGCCCCCAGCCGGCCGTGACCGACCATCGGCACGGCGATGTCGTCGAGCGGCCAGCGCGGCCGCGCCGCCACGGCGAGATCGTCGGTGAAGCCGAGCGCCAGCCGCTCGGCGCCGGCCCAGGCGATCATGGCGCCGTTGTCGGTGCAGAGGTTGCCGGGCGGCACCACCAGACGGCCGCCGAGGCCGGCCATCACCTGATCGAGCCGGGCGCGGATCGCCTTGTTGGCGGCGACACCGCCGGCCACCACCAGCACCGGCGGCCGGCCGTCGAGCGTCGCGGCGAAGCGGCGCACGGCGAGGCCGACCCGATCGGCCACCACGTCGGACACCGCCAGCTGGAATGCGGCGCAGAGGTCGGCGACATCCTGCCGGGAGAGCGGCGCCAGCGCTTCCGCCTCGTGGCGCACCGCCGTCTTCAGGCCGGAGAAGGAGAAATTGGGCTCGTCGCGGCCGATCAGCGGCCGCGGCAGGACGATGCGGCGGGGATCGCCGTCCGTCGCCATCTTCTCCACCGCCGGACCGCCGGGATAGCCGAGCTGGAGCAGCTTGGCCGTCTTGTCGAAGGCTTCGCCGAGCGCGTCGTCGATGGTGGATCCGATGCGCTTGTAGTGCCCTACGCCGTCGACCCTGAGGATCTGGCTGTGGCCGCCGGACACCAGCAGCAGCAGGTAGGGAAATGCGACGCCGTCGGTCAGCCGGGCGGTCAGCGCATGTCCCTCGAGATGGTTGACGGCGACCAGCGGCTTCCGCGCGGCATAGGACAGCGCCTTGGCGGTGGTGAGGCCGATCAGCACGCCGCCGATCAGGCCGGGGCCGGCCGTCGCGGCGATGGCGTCGACGCCGCCGAGCGTCGTCTCCGCCTCGTCGAGCGCCGCCCGAACGAGGCCGTCCATCACCTCAACGTGGGCGCGGGCGGCGATTTCCGGCACCACGCCGCCGAAAGCCGCGTGTTCCTCGATCTGCGACAGCACGACGTTGGAAAGGATTTCGCCGCTGCCATCGGCATGCCGGCGCACCACGGCGGCGGCGGTCTCGTCGCAGGAGCTTTCAAGGCCGAGAACGATGATATCCCCGGAAACGCCCATCCTGCACCCTCGCTCCGACCGTTATCCGCCCGGAAGGGCAGACCCCATCCGCCCGAAAGGGCAGACCCAAGAACACGTTGCCTCACGGCGTCCCATGGTCCAAGTGTTGCCGTGACGAGGTGAGGCATGCGCCGATTCGCCGGTGGCGGCGGCCGGCGCCTTTGTCTCATGGCTCTATCACTGGGGAGCGCAGCGGTGCAATCAAAACCCATCCGTCTCGGCACGCGCGGCAGCCCGCTCGCCCTGGCCCAGGCCAATGAGGTGCGCGACCGGCTTCTGGCCGCCTGGGGTGCCGGCGCGCCCGAGGTGGAGATCGTGACGATCAGCACCGCCGGCGACCGCATCCAGGACCGGCCGCTATCCGAGGTCGGCGGCAAGGGCCTGTTCACCGAGGAGATCGAGGCGGGTCTGACCAGCGGCGCGCTCGACATCGCCGTCCATTCGTCAAAGGACATGCCGACCGTGCTGCCGGCCGGCCTGACGCTCGCCCATTTCCTGCCGCGCGAGGACGCCCGCGACGCCTTCGTGTCGCTGAAATACACCTCGCTCGCCGAGATGCCGGCCGGCGCCGTGGTCGGCACCGCCTCGCTGCGGCGGGCGGCCATCGTCCGGCGGCTGCGTCCCGACCTCGCCATCGTGCCCTATCGCGGCAACGTCCAGACGCGGCTCAGGAAGCTCGTGGAGGGCGTCGCCGACGCGACGCTGCTCGCCGTCGCCGGCCTCAAGCGCCTCGGCCGGCTCGACGTCGCCACCGACATCCTCGATATCGAAACCTTTCCGCCGGCCGTCGGCCAGGGGGCGATCGGCATCGAGAGCCGCATCGATGACGCCCGCGTCGCCGATCTCCTGGCGCCGATCCATCACGCGCCGACCGCCATGGCGCTTGCCGCCGAGCGCGCCTATCTCGCCCGGCTCGACGGCTCCTGCCGCACGCCGATCGCCGGCTACGCCACGGTGACCGGCGCCAGGGTCGACCTGCATGGGCTGATCCTGACGCCGGACGGCCGCGTCGCCCACGAGGGCCGGGAGAGCGGCGACGACCCTGTAGCGGTCGGCGACCGGCTGGGCGCCCGCCTCGCCGTGCTGGCCGGTCCCGGCTTCTTCAGCGGAGGCTGAGCCATGGCTCTCCTCGTCCTCCGTCCGGAACCGCAGGCGGGCGACATGGTGGCGGCGCTCGCCGGCCGCGGCGTCGAGGCGCTGGCCGAACCGATGCTGACCATCGAGCCGTCGGACGATCCGGTCGGCCGCATCCGGGCCGCCGACCCCCAGGCCGAGGCGATCATCCTCACCTCGCGCCAGACCGTGGCCATCCTGCGCGCCGCCGGCGGCCTCGGCCCGCTGACCGCCCGGCCGGTGATCGCCGTCGGCGCCGGCACCGCCCACGACGCCCGCGCCGCCGGCTTTGCCGACGTGCGCTCGGCCGACGGCAATGCCGACGACCTCGTCGATCTCGTCGCGCGCGCCGGGTTCCAGCGGCTCGTCCATGCCGGCGGCCGCGACAAGGCCGGCGACGTCGCCGGCCGGCTGGCCCTGCTCGGCGTCACGGTCGCCGAGGCCGAGATCTATCGCGCCGAGCCGCGCCAGCATCTGGCGCCCGCCGTGGCCGCCGCTTTCGCCGAGGGCCGCATCACCGGCCTCGTCGTCGCCTCGCGGCGCTCGTCGCAGGCTTTCGTCGATCTCATCGGCGCCATGGGCTGGGCGGACCGGCTGGCGCCGCTCGGCGTGGCGGCATTGTCGGAAGCGGCGGTAACCCCGTTCGCCGGTCGCGTCGCCGAAGTGGCGGTGGCAACGGAACCGACCGGCCCGGCCCTCGTTGAAGCCAGCGTTGCACTTGCCGCCCGGCTGGGCGAAACTGCCAACCGCGCACCACCAGCGGAGGACACCTCGACCATGGCATCCGACGACCACCGCAAGAGTGCCGACACCAGGCGGAATCGCCCCAAGGCGCCGGTCATCGACCTTGAGGCGACCGAGGTCGGCAAGCCGCCCGAACCGTCGCGGCCGCCGCACGAGCCGCCTGTTCCCGAGCCGCCCGTTCCCGAGCCGCCCACTCCCGAGCCGCCTGAGCCGGAGAAGCCGGTGATCGAACCGCCCGGCCCGGACATTCCGCCGGTCGAGCCGCCGGACGAGGCGCCGCCGCTCGGCGACCCGCCGGGTCCCGACGCACCGGTCATCGAGCCGCCGCCCGACGCCGTGCCGCCGCGCACCGATCGCCCGAGCCTCCTCAGGACCGCCGGCCCGCTCGTCGCCGCCGCCCTGCTCGGCGGCGGCGTCGCCGCCGCCATCCTGCTGGTGGCGCTGCCGCGTCCGGACGACCGGCCGCAGGCGGCCGTCGATCCGGCGACGCTGGAGACCCGGCTCGGCGAAGTGGCCGACCGCCTCGCGGCGGGCCAGACGGCAACCGAGACGCTGGCCGGCCGGCTTACTGCCCTCGAAGGTCGCGAGGCGCCTACCGTCGATCTCGGACCGGTCGGCAACCGCCTCGACGACCTCACCACCCGTTTCGACGATCTCGCGGCCCGCCTCGACGCGGCCGAGAAGACGGCCGCCGCCCGGCCGCAGGTCGATCCCGCCGCCATCGCCGCGCTCGACGGCCGCCTCGCCGAACTTGCTTCAAGCGTCCAGGCGCTGAAGGCCGAAAGCGCCGACGCAGCGCGCCGCCTCACCGCCGTCGACGAGCGGCTGGCCAGGGCGCCGAAGGGCGGCGAGATCGCCGCGCTGTCGCTCGCCGTCACCAGCCTTAGCGGCAAGATCGACGCCGGCCTGCCGTTCGCCGCCGATCTCGCGGTGGTCGCCGCCGCGGCGCCCGACCTGCCCGGCCTCGACGGCCTGAAACCCCTCGCCGACACCGGCGTGCCCACCCGCGACCGGCTGCTGGCCACGTTGCCGGTCGATGCCATGCTGGCCGGCCGGCCGGCCGAGATCGGCGCCGGCTGGATGGATGGCCTCATGCAAAGCGCCAAGTCGCTGGTCGCCTATCGCGAGACCGGCGAGACGACCGCCGACCCGGCGTCGGGCGCCGTCGAAGGCATCCGCGCCGCGCTGCAGCGCGGCGACGCCGCCGCCGCCCGGGCGGCCGCCGACACGCTGCCCGACTGGGCCCGGCCGCCGGCCGAAAGCTGGCTCGCCGGCCTCGATGCCCGCGTCCGCGCCGACGCCGCCGTCAAGGCGCTCTCCGCCCGCCTCGTCGACCGCCTGTCGGTGCCCACCGCCGACTGACCCCCGTGGAAAGGCTCCGAGATGATCCGCATTCTCCTGTCGGTCGCCGCGCTGTTTCTCGCCGTTCTCGCCTTCGACTGGCTGGGCGGCGTGCCGGTCGCCGTGTCGGTGAGCTGGCCGGGCGGCGCCGCGGCGCCGCCGCTGCGCGTCGTCGTCGTCGCGCTGCTGGTGTTCGTCGTCGTCCTCACCGTTGTCTGGAAGCTGGCTTCCGGCCTCTGGCGCGCCCCGTCCGGCCTGCGCGCCTATTTCGCCGGCCGCCGCCGCGACCGCGGCTACCGGGCGCTGTCGCGCGGCATGATCGCCGTCGGCTCGGGCGACTACCGCCTTGCCCAGCGCGAGGCCGCCGAGGCGCACCGCTTCCTGGACGGCGAGCCGCTGGTGCTGCTGCTTGCCGCCCAGGCCGCCCAGCTCGAAGGCCGCAGCGACGCCGCCCGTCAGTCCTTCACCCGCATGCTGAAGGCGCCGGAGACGCGTCTCCTCGGCCTGCGCGGCCTCTACATCGAGGCGACGCGGGCCGGCGAGACGGCCGCCGCCCGCCAGTTCGCCGCCGAGGCGCAGAAGGAGAACCCGGCGCTGCCCTGGGCCGGCGCCGCCATGATGGACTATCTCTCGGCCGACCGCAGTTGGGCCGACGCCCTCGCCGTGCTGGAGCAGAACGTCGCCGGCCGGCTGATCGACAAGGACGAGGCCGCCCGCCTGCGCGCCGTGCTGCTCACCGCTCGCGCCCTGGAGATCGAGGACGGCGAGCCGGACAAGGCACGCAGCCTGGCGCTGGAAGCGCACAAGCTTGCCCCGGCCTTCGTGCCGGCCGCCACCGTCGCCGCCCGTACGCTGGCCCGCGCGCTCGACACCCGCCGCGCCGCCAAGGTGCTGGAGGCCACCTGGCGGCTCGCCCCGCATCCCGAGCTTGCCGCCGCCTATCTGCATCTGCGGTCGGGCGATTCGGCGCGCGACCGCCTGAAGCGCGCCCGCATGCTGGAGAACCTGAAGCCGGTGCATCCCGAAGGCGCCGTCACCGTCGCCCGCGCCGCCCTCGACGCCCGCGAGTTCGACCTCGCCCGCGAGGCGCTGGCCAAGGCGCTGAGGCAGGCGCCGACCGAACGCGTCTGCCTGATGATGGCCGAGCTGGAGGACAGCGAGAGCGGCGACGTCGGCCGCGTCCGCGAGTGGCTGGCCCGCGCCGTACGGGCGCCGCGCGACGCCGCCTGGACCGCCGACGGCCTGGTGCTCGACGCCTGGCAGCCGCTGTCGCCGCTGTCGGGCCGGCTCGATGCCGTCGAGTGGCGGGTGCCCGCCGAGCGCGATGCCATCCACCAGATCGACGGCGACGACCTCGCCGTGATCGCCGCCGCGCCGCGCCCCGTCGTCGAACCGCCTCCGATGGTGGTCGCGGCACCGGCGCCGGAGGCGGTGACGGAAGCGCCATCGCCCGCCACCGAGCCCGAGGCGCCGCCGGCGCCGATCCTCGCCGAACCGGAGCCGGCCGAAACGCCGCCGGCGATCGAGCCGGAGCCCGAGGTGCCGCCGCCTGACGACAGGCCCGTCGAGACGAAACCGGTCATCGCCGCCAAGTCGGTGGAAGTCAGGCCGGCGGCCGAACCGCTGGTGGTGCTGCCGCCGCCGCCCGACGATCCCGGCCCGGCCAACGGCCGCGGCCTTGCCCGCAGCCTGACGCCGCAGTCGCCCTTCTCCTGAGGCGATCCACGCCGCTTCATTTTCTTCCGAAGCGGTGCTTGAAATTGGCCGGCGATGCCGGTATCAACGCCCGGTCTCGCGGGGGTCTCCTCCCGCGCCGGCGCCGCACTAGCTCAGTTGGTAGAGCACGTCATTCGTAATGATGGGGTCGGCGGTTCGAATCCGTCGTGCGGCACCACTTTTCCCATCACGCTGCCATGGCCTAAGGCCGTCCGCTCCGGAGCGGGCGCCAGAGGCCAGCGTCGGCCGTGCGCATCCGTGCGCCATCATCGCAAGGCAAAGGGATGGACGCTGGAGCAGCTTGCCGATCAGGTCGGCGTTTGCCGCGAGACCTTCGGCAATATCGAACGAGGCAAGGCCGCGCCACTGTTCGAGACAGATGAAAAGATCGCGGCGGCGCCGGGGGTGCCGACGCCCGGCAGCGGCGAGCGTGCACGACCGCTCGTCGACATCCATGGCACTCCGTCGCGGATGAACGACGACCGGTTGGCGCGGGCCGGCAAAATGCTGACGGCTTTTCCGGGATAAGGCGGCTTCGCCGGTCGGATCGCGAAAATGGTGCCCGGCCGGGCCGCAGCCCCGAAGCCCCCCGGGAGGTCGGGACGCTTCGGGGCGATCGTCAGGCGGTCACTCGACGATCTTGTAATGCTCGCCGGCGCAGGCGCAGACCGGGCAGGCTTCGGGCGCGTCGCCGATCACCGTGTGGCCGCAGTTCGGGCAGATGCGGATCACCACGTCGCCGAGGTCGCCGCCGGCCTTCACCGCTTCCAGCGCCTCGTCGAACAGGCCGTAGTGGATCTTCTCCACTTCCATCGCCTCGGTCATCGAGCGGATGGCCCGCTTGTGACCCTCGGCCTTGGCCGTCGCGATCATCGGCGGATACATCGAGGTGAACTCGTGGCTCTCGCCGTCCATGGCGTCGGCAAGATTGTCGAGCGTGGTCTTGATGCCGCCCAGCGCCCGGAGGTGGGCATGGGCGTGGATGGTCTCGGCGGCGGCGACGGCGCGGAACAGCTTGGCGACGCCCGGCTTGCCTTCACGCACGGCGGCGTCGGCATAGGCGAGATACTTGCGGTTGGCCTGGCTTTCGCCGGCGAAGGCTTCCTTGAGGTTGTCCGTGGTGGTGGGCATGGTGCCTGTCTTTCTTTTGATTTGAGAGACGTCGCGGGTCTCCCCGAAAGACTAGCCCGGCCATTTGCCCCCGAGTATCGGGACAATCCCGTGAACTTCAGATTTTTTCTAAAGAGGCGGGGAGGCCGGCATCGGCCTCCCCGCCTTTTCGTCAGGCTCCGGGAATCGCCTCGGCCTTGGCCGGCCGGGCCGCCCGCCGCCGCGTCCGCCAGTCGCCGAGGAACAGCAGGATCGGCGCGGCGATGAACACCGACGACGAGGCGGCGACGACGATGCCGAAGATCATCGGCACGGCGAAGCTCTCCACCGCGCTGCCGCCCCACAGCGCCATCGGCAGCAGCGACAGGAAGGCGGTGACCGAGGTGTAGAGGCTGCGCGCCAGCGTCTCGTTGATCGACTTGTCGATCAGCTCGCGCAACGGCATCTGCTTGTAGAGACGCATGTTCTCGCGCATGCGGTCGTAGACCACCACCTTGTCGTTGACCGAGTAGCCGACCAGCGTCAGCAGCGCCGCGATGGCGGTGAGGTTGAAATCGAGCCCGGTCAGGGCAAAGAAGCCGACGGTCTTGGTGACGTCGAGCACCAGCGTGGCGATGGCGCCCACCGCGAACGGCCACTCGAAGCGCACCCAGATGTAGACCAGCATGGCGAGACTGGCGAAAATCACCGCGAGTATGCCGGCATTGGCGAGTTCGCCCGACACCTTGGGGCCGACCACCTCGGTGCCCAGCACCTTGGCCGAGGCGTCGATGGCCGAGATCTCCTGCCGGAGACGCTCGACGGCCGCCGTCTGCACCTCCTCGCCGCCCTCCTGCCGCTCAACGCGGACGAGAAGGTGGTGGTCGTCGCCGAAGGCCTGCAAGGCCACCTCGCCGAGACCGAGCCGGTCGAGGCCCGAACGGAAGGCGGCCAGATCGGCCGGGCCGGCCGTCTCCACCTGCATCTGGATGCCGCCGCGGAAATCGACGCCATAGTTGAGGCCGGGGTAGATGAACAGGCCGATCGAGGCGAGCGACAGGAAGGCCGAGAAGCCGATGCCGAAGAAGCGCGCCCGCATGAAGGGAATTTTCGTGCCGTCGGGGATCAGCCGGATCGGCAACAGCGGCCGGATGTCCATCTTCCGCAGCTTCTTGCGCCGGACGATGGCCATCATCAACACGCGCACCACCGACACGGCGGTGAACATCGATATGCCGATGCCGAGACCCATGGTGATGGCGAAGCCACGCACCGGGCCGGAGCCGAACCAGAACAGCAGCACCGAGGCGATCAGCGCCGTGACGTTGCCGTCGACGATGGTCGAATAGGCGCGCTTGAAGCCGGCGTCGAGCGCGGCGATGGCGCTCATGCCCTTGCGCTGCTCCTCGCGGATGCGCTCGTTGATCAGCACGTTGGCGTCGACTGCGAGGCCGATGCCGAGCACGATGCCGGCGATGCCGGGCAGCGTCAGCGTGGCGCCGAGCAGCGTCAGGCCGGCGAAGGTCAGCATGACGTTGAGGCCGAGCGCCAGGTTGGCGAGCAGGCCCCAGGCGCCGTAGAGCAGCAGTATGAAGCCGAACACCAGCGCGA
Organism: Pleomorphomonas koreensis DSM 23070; assembly: GCF_000425185.1. Taxonomy (GTDB): domain Bacteria; phylum Pseudomonadota; class Alphaproteobacteria; order Rhizobiales; family Pleomorphomonadaceae; genus Pleomorphomonas; species Pleomorphomonas koreensis. Next base: position 22,180 of record NZ_AULH01000014.1, on the reverse strand, counting down.
AGCCGATCAGGCCGGTGACGATGCCCATCTCGATGGCGTCGGCGCCGAGATCGGCACCGACGGTGCGTTCCTCGATCACCGTCAGCTTGGCCGGCAGCGCGCCGGCCCTGAGCATGGCCGCGAGATCGGTGGCGCTCTGGACCGAGAAGCTGCCGGAAATCTGGCCCGAGCCGCCGGTGATCGGCTCGCGGATCACCGGCGCGCTCAGCACCTTGTCGTCGAGCACGATGGCGAAGGGCCGGCCGACGTTGGCCCGCGTGATCTCGGCGAACAGCCGGGCGCCGGCCGTATCGAAGCGGAAGGAGACGATCGGCTCGTTGGTCATCTGGTCGAAGCCGACGCGGGCGTCGGTGAGGCGGTCGCCGCTGAGTTCGACGCGGTCGTCGACCGGATAGACGCGGCCCGTCTCGTCCCGGAGCATGCTCACCCCAGGCGGCACGAAATCGGCGGTCGCCGTATCGGAGAGAAGATGGAAGCTCATCTTGGCGGTCGAGCCGAGCAGCTCGCGGATGCGCGCCGGATCCTGCACGCCGGGCAGCTGGACGAGGATGCGGTCGCTGCCCACCCGCTGGATGGTCGGCTCGGCAACGCCCACCTGATCGATGCGCTGGCGGATGATTTCGAGGCTCTGTTCCACCGCCGCCGCGGTGCGTTCGGTGAGGCCGGCCTCGGTGAGGGCGAGCGTCACCGTGCCGCTGCCGCGGCGTATGTCGAGATCGCTGGCCGTGACGCCGAGACCGGGATTGCCGACTGGGGACGCCAGCTTGCCGAGCGCCTCGGCGGCACGCGCCGTCAGCGCCGGATCGTCGAGGTTGATCACCACGGCATCGCCGGTACGGCGGATCGACGACGTGCCGATCTTCGCCTCGCGCAGGGCGCGGCGGGCGTCCTGGGTCAGCGTCTGCAAGCGCTCCTTGACGAGGTCGGCGGCGTCGACCTCCAGCACCAGATGCGAGCCGCCCCGGAGATCGAGACCGAGCGACACCTTGTCGCGCGGCAGCCAGGAGGGGAAGGCGTCGAGGACGGATTGCGGCACCACGTTCGGAAGCGTGACGAGGATGCCGAGGGCGATGATGGCCGAATAGAGCGCCACCAGCCAGCGGGAAGTTTTCATCGGATTGTCCATGCCGGGCGCCGCCGCCGCCAGGGCGGACGGACGGTCGCGGATGCTGATCTCGGGTTCGGAGGATCAGACGGCGATGGGCGGGGCGCGCGGCCGGTGACCGGCGATGCGGCGGCCGACGATGACATCGGCGGCGGCGAAGGAGGCGTGGAAGGTAGCCGAAGGCGCCGAAGGCGCGGCGGCGGCGAAGACGAGCGCGGCCGGCGACGACGGCGGCGGCGCCGAGGTCCGGTCGCCATGCTCGGCGGCGACCACCGGTCGCGGACCGTCGCGCAGCACGGCGGCATGGCGGGCGACGGTGGCGTCGCCGGCGCCGAGCAGCGGCGAGGCCGAGCCGCCGCCGCCAAACCCATAGCCGACGTGCAGGAGGAACAGCAGCAGCAGGCTGGCGAAAAAGGCGCAAGCCGCCACCGGCGCCGTCCTGCGGCGCCCGGCGACGGTCGGATGGGGTGCGCTCGCCGCTGTCACGCCGCCGGTTTTCCCTCCTCCGTTTCGTCGTCGTCGTCCGCCGCGGCCGGCGGCGTTTCGGCCTCGGCGGCCGGCTCCGGCGTCGCCGGCGACCGGTCGCCCAGCATCTTCAGCATGCCCAGCGCGATCTCGCGCTCGCCCATGATCACCAGGGTGGCGCCGTGGTGCATCAGGTGCTCCACCTCCTCGTCGGAATGGGCGCGGGCAACGATGAGAAGACCCGGATTGATCTTGCGCGCCTGCTCGATCGCCTGCCCGGCCTCGAAACCGTTGGGAATGGCGACCATCAGCGCCGTCGCCCGTTCGAGGCCGGCCAGCGCCAGCACCTGCGGCGCGGCGGCATTGCCGACGATGGTCTCGATGCCCTTGTCGCGCAGGCGGCGCACCCGGTCCTCGGCGTCCTCGATCACCAGGAAGGGCACGCCCCGGCTGGCGAGATCGTCGGCGACGACGCTGCCGACCCGGCCGTAGCCGATCAACACCAGATGGCCGGCGAGCGAGGTGGGCTCGACTTCCTCGTCGTCGTCGTCGTCGCTGCCGGCGGCGGCCGGCGGCGCCTCGGCCTCGACGGCGGCGGCCGGCGCCTCGGCGGCGGGCGCCGGCTCGACGCGCGGCTGCAGCCAGGCTTCAAGATAGGGGCGCAGCCAGTCGCTGACGTTGAACATCAAGGGGTTGAGGATGATGGAGATCAGGGCGCCGGCCAGGATCAGGTCGCGCCCTTCCGCCGGCAGGATGTCGAGGCCGACGCCCATCTCGGCCAGGATGAACGAGAACTCGCCGATCTGGGCAAGGCTGGCCGAGATGGTCAGCGCCGTCTTCACCGGCCGGCGGAAGGCCAGCACGATGAAGAAGGCGCCGAGCGTCTTGCCGACCAGGATGATCGCCAGCGTGGCGAGCAGGATGAACGGCTCGTCGAGCAGGATGCGCGGATCGAACAGCATGCCGACCGAGACGAAGAACAGCACCGAGAAGGCATCCCGAAGCGGCAGGCTCTCCTGGGCGGCGCGATGGCTGAGTTCGCTTTCCGACAGCACCATGCCGGCGAAGAAGGCGCCGAGGGCCAGCGACACGCCGAACAGCTCGGCCGCGCCGAAGGCGACGCCGAGCGCGATGGCCAGCACGCCGAGTCGGAACAGCTCGCGCGAGCCGGTGTGGGCGATGCGGTGCAGGATGGCCGGGATCAGCCGGCGGCCGACCACCAGCATCAGGCCGACGAACAGGGCCACCTTGAACAAGGTGGTGGCCAGGATGCCGCCGACGCCGAGGTCGATGCCGACCATTCGGCTGGCCATGGCGGCGAGCGGATCGGAATAGGAGCTGACGCCGCCGTCCGACACGCTGGCCGCCGCCGGGATCAGCACCAGCACCAGCACCATGGCGAGGTCTTCGACGATCAGCCAGCCGATGGCGATGCGGCCGCGCTCGCTGTCGACGAGGCGCCGGTCCTGCATGGCCTTGAGCAGCACCACCGTCGAGGCGGTGGACAGCGCGACGCCGAACAGCAGGCTGGCGCCGAAGGACCAGCCCATCACCTCGCCGAGCACCCAGCCGAGCAGCGTGGCGATGGCGATCTGACCGACGGCGCCGGGCACGGCAATGAAGCGCACCGACAGGAGGTCCTTCAGCGCAAAGTGCAGGCCGACGCCGAACATCAGCAGGATGACGCCGAGTTCGGCCAGCTGCGGCGCCAGCGTCTGGTCGGCGACGAAGCCCGGCGTGTGCGGCCCGACCAGCATGCCGGCGACCAGATAGCCGACCAGCGGCGGCAGGCGGAAGCGATTGGCAACCGCGCCGAAGATGAAGGCTAGAACCAAGCCGCCGACGATCGTCGAAATAAGGGACGTGTCATGCGGCATGCTAGGCCTCCGGGAAACTGGATTTTCAGGGGGTGACTCACCTCGCGGGCAGGCCGGGCCAATAGACCTCGGAACAATATGGAGGTTTTCGAAGATCGATCAAGTGCATTCCGCCGAGAGCGAGTGTTCGCCTGCACCGAGAGACGGCATGATAGGAGCAGAAAAACGCAGTTCCCAGGCCTTCCGTCGGCCTCCGATTGTCCTTGTCCTAACCGCTTTGTAAGGCAGGTCCGTCGCTCTCGCCGGGCATCAGCGACAGCGGCACCCTGGATTGTACGACCTTTGAGGAGAAGGCCGGCGCGGTCGAAGGCATCTGAGCGAGCAACGCGCAAGCCGCAGCGGTCCCGAGATCGTGGAGCGACATCTGGAAACACGTCACCTGCGGCATGAGAAAACGAACCGACTCTTCGCCGCGGAAACCGATGATCGACAGATCCCGGCCGGGTTTGAGCCCGCGTTCGGCAAGACGCCTGTAGATGCCGATGGCGGTCACTTCGTAGAACAGGATGATGGCCGTCGCAGGATCAGGCCGATCTAGGAGACCATCGACGATACTGTCGCCGTCGTCCTCTTGCCGACGGGTAGAGAATACCAATCCTTCGTCGAGTTCGAGACCATGCCGCGCGAGATTGTCCCGATAGGCCTGTGCAAAGATGGCTCCGTAGTTGGCATCGTTGGATGGCAGAGTTACGGCGATGCGCCGGTGGCCAAACCGAACCAGGCGTTCGACGGCGGTGGCCATGACACCCTCAAAGTCGAGATCGATCCATGAGTGGTTGCCGCCGCTGTCGCTTCTCCCCAGCGTGACGAAAGGGAGGCCCGACGACTGCAACAGATCGATGCGCCGGTCGATCCGCCGTGTTTCGGCGAGAATCAGGCCGTCGACGGCTCCACGCGATACGAAGCGTTGAAGAAACGTGAAGGTATCCTGGCTCTTGACACAAGGCAGCACCAGGAGGTCGAGGCCGTGCGCGGCAAGAATGGCTTGCATACCCTCGACGACGCCCATGAAAAAGTAGTCGGTGCTGGTGGTGCTTTCCGGATCGAGCTCGATCATGAAACCAACGGAATGAGTAACGCCCTGGGCAAGCGAACGGGCGGCCTGGTTGGCCGCATACCCAAGGCGTTGCGCCGTTTCCAGAACCTTCCGGCGCGTCTCTTCGTTGACGTTGGGATTTCCGTTGAGAGCGCGGGATACCGTGGCCGTGGAAACTCCGAGCTCCCGGGCCAGGCGGGCGATGCCTCTCATAAAACCCTCCGACCTTCCACGTTGCCCATTGACAGACATCCAGCGGCGAACTTAGCATTGTAAGCGCTTACAGTAACATGATGGCTATCTCAAGTCTGTCCGTGAGGGAGAAGGACGGCAGTCCAGGAACAGCGCATCGATTGTAAGCGCTTACAATGAGGAGACGGGCCGGAGATCGGGAGGTTTCGGAGCGGGTCTTGGCGACATTCGGATCGCTCGCCGCGACAGGCAAAGGTCTCAGGCTCGAAGCCGTCGCAGGAGGCGGCGCACTTCGGTTGGATCTGCAAAGAGGGAGGGTACCATGATTGCAAAACACAGCACTCGAAACGCCGCGAGTGGCACCATGCGCTCGCTGGCTCTTGCCGGCGCCACCTGCTTGGCTCTTGTCCTCACGGGCGGGGCTGGCCTCGCAGCGGACAAGGTGACGCTGACCTACATGGCAAGCCAGGACTGGGTGAAGGACGCCGAACAGGCGCTCGCCAAGAAATTCGAGGAAAAGACCGGAATCGCCATCGATTTCCAGATCTTGCCATCGGGCCAGTACTTCAATGTCCTCCAGGCCAAGCTGAACTCGGGCGAAGGTCCCGACATGTTCGGCGGGCAAAGCGGCGTCACCGACCTCAAGCTTCAATATGGCGTCGAGAAGAACGCCGTCGACCTTACGAGCGAGCCCTGGGCCGCCAAAATGGATCCGCTCGTCACCGCCCAGGCGACGGTGGGAGGCAAGCTCTATGGCCTCACTTACTGGGATGTGCTCGGCAATACCTGGGTGATCAGCTACAACAAGAAGCTGTTCTCCCAATACGGTCTTGCCGCCCCCAAGACCTATGCCGAGTTCAAGGCCTTGTGCCAGAAGCTCGCCGACAGTGGCATCCAGCCGCTCTATGAACCGGTTGCCGACGGCTGGCACCACGTGCTCTGGTTCCCGGAACTCGGGCCGCGCTTCGAGGAGGTGACGCCGGGGCTGGCCGATGCCCTCAACGCGAACACCGCCACTTTTGCCGGCAATCCCACGATGCTTTCGGCCGTCACGCAACTCAAGGAAGTGTACGACCTCGGCTTCATGGGCAAGAACGCTCTCGCCGACGTCTACACCGGCGCCTCCAAGGCAATGGCCAGCGGCCAAGTGGCGATGGTGCTCGCCAACACAGGCTTCGCTTCCCTAGTGGAGCACGACTATCCCGACATGAAGGCGTCCGACATCGGCGTATTTCTGATGCCGCTTGCCGACAATCAGAGGATCAATATCAATCCGGCCGGCCCCACCCATTTCATCTACTCGGGATCGGCCCACATCGACGCCGCCAAGCAATATCTCGACTTCCTCGCCCAGCCCGAGAACGTAGATTACTTCATCGACAACACGCCGACCGCGATGACGCTGCCCTTCGAAGGAGCAAAGAGCAAGTTCAGCGCCGACGTTCAAACGCTGTTCGATGCCCACAAGGACGCGCGCGGCACCGTCTACCAAACTGCCGTCAACTACGTGAACCCGCAGTGGATGGACATTGGGGCGGATCTGACGGCGATGTTCACCGGCGCGATGGAACCGGCCAAGGTGCTCGCCAACATCGACAAGCGCCGCGGCGATCTTGCCAAGGCCGCCAAGGACCCCGCCTGGAAGAAGTAACTCCTCCCTGCTTCGTCTTGACGAGTGGATAAAGCTGCTCCGGCGAGTTCTCCGCCGGAAAAGCTCTGGACTTGGCAGCGTCCATCCCCGGTCTTTCCGAGCAAGGCTCCAAGACCGGGGGTGCGACTGCGAGCGACCGGAATTCGCAATGAAAACGCATAGTCCCTACCCGTTCTATTTCATCCTCGCGGCGCTCGCCCTCTATGTGACGTTCTTCATCATTCCGAGCCTTAGCGGCATCGCCTATTCGTTCACCGATTGGAGCAGTTATTCCGAAGAGACCGAGTTCATCGGCCTCGACAACTATCGGACCATCCTGTCCCCGGACGAGAATTACCTTTCCTTCATCGGGAACACGCTGCTTTTCACCTTCTGGACGATCATTATCAAGACGGTGTTCGGCCTGGCGCTCGCCTTGCTGCTCAACCAGGGCGTCCGGCGGTTCGTCAACGGCTATCGGGTGCTGATCTATCTTCCGGTCATCCTGCCGACATTGGTCGTAGCTCTGATTTTCCGGTCCATTCTCGACCCCGCCGCCGGGCTCCTCAACGGCTTCCTGCGCGGTATCGGTCTCGATGCCCTCGCGTTGCCCTGGCTCATCGACCCGAGCATCGCACTCTATTCGGTGATCGGCGTCGATAGCTGGAAGGGCATCGGCTACATCATGGTCATCCTGCTCGCCGGCCTGCAGACCATTCCGAAGGACCTCTACGAGGCCGCGGCCATCGACGGTGCCGGCGCCTGGGCCAAGTTTCGCCATATCACCCTTCCCATGCTGATGCCCGCGCTGATGATCGTCACCGTGCTCAACGTCCTCTACGGTTTGCGCGTCTTCGACATCGTCTACGCCCTGACCAACGGCGGCCCCGGTTATGCGACCGAGGTTCTCTCGACCGAGATCTTCAAGGCCTTCTCCAAGGGGCAGTTCGGGCTCGGCACCGCCATTTCCAGCATCCTGTTCCTGATCCTGGTCGTCACCGGCTACCTGGTCATCCGGGTGATGGAACGCCAATCGGACCGCGATTGAGGAGAACACGGATGCCTGGCAACCTGCGCGCACCGGCCGCCCATCTCGCGGCCTTCCTGGCCAGCCTGATCATGATCCTGCCGGTCTACCTCATCACCATCAACGCGCTCAAATCGTCGAGCGAGGCGAGCACGATGAGCATGGAGCTGCCGAGCGAGCTCCACCTCGAGAGCTTCCTGATCGCCATCGAAAAGGGAAAGTTGCTTGGCAGCTTCTTCAACAGCCTGCTCTACGCCACGTCGGCCACCGTCATCGCCACGCTGGTGTCGGCCATGGCGGCATTCGTGATGTCGCGCCATCGGACGAGGCTCAACCGCTTCTTCTACCTGTTCCTGATCATGGGCATCGCGCTGCCCATCAACTTCTTCACGCTGACGACGATGATGCAGCTGACCCACCTGATCAACACCAAGATCGGCGTCATCATCCTCTATGCCGCCCTGCAGGTGCCCTTCTCGATCTTTCTGATCTACGGCTTTGTCGAGACCATTCCGCGCGAGCTGGATGAGGCCGCCATCATCGATGGGTGCCGGCCGCCGCAACTGTTTTTCCTGGTGATCCTTCCCTTGCTGAAGCCGGTGCTCGTCACGGCCGGTATCCTGAACTTCCTCAATATCTGGAACGACTTCATGATACCGCTCTACTACCTCAACAGCAGCGCCAACTGGCCCATGACGCTCGCGGTCTACAACTTCTTCGGCCAGTACCAGAGCAGTTGGAACCTCGTCTCCGCCGACATCCTGCTCACCATCATTCCGGTCGTCGTCATCTACCTCCTGGGCCAGCGCTTCATCATCGCGGGCATGACCAGCGGCTCGGTCAAGGGATGAACCGCCGGCGACGATCCGACTTCTCCATCACACATCAGTATTCCGGGCATCATGACCAACAACGCTCTTTCCCACGCAGGCATCAGGCCCGACTTCATCAAGGCCTATGCCACCGGCACGCTTTGCATCTCGACCCTCAGCGACCGGGCCTTCCGGGTCCGTTTCGCCCCGGTCGGGCAGGACGGAGCGATGCCGGAAAGCCGGATCCTGGTGAGCGACCTGCCTCCGATCTCCGCGCTCCATCGGGCCGGAAGCGGCACCATCCGCCTGGACCTGCCGCATCTTGCCTGCGAGATCGACGACGCCACGGGGCGCCTGCGCTTCTTCGGGCGGGACGGCCGGCTGCTGCTTGCCGAAGCCGAGGCGGGGCGCAGCCTGTCGCCGGATCTGCTTGACGGCGATCATATTCTCATAGCCGAACAGGCCTTCGAATCCCCACCCACCGAGCATCTCTACGGAACCGGCTGCTTCCAGGACGGCGCGCTCGACCTGCGCGGCCTGCCGCGTCGCCTTACTCAAGTCAACACTCAGATCGCCCTGCCCTTCATCCTGTCCGATCAGGGCTACGGGCTGATCTGGCACCATCGCGGCCGCAGCGAACTGAACCCGCCGCCGAACCGGATGGTTCTGGCGAAGCGCTCGGTCGGGCAGGCTCATGTGGCAACCGTCTCGACGACGTCGGGTGGCGCCGCAGTGGAACGCCGCACGGCCGTGTTCGAAGGGCGGATCGAGGTCGCCACAGGCGGGCGCCATGCGATGCTGCTCGACATCGGCCGAACAATGGGCACACGCTATCGGGTGGAAATCGATGGCCGGATCTACGCCGACTACGACAACTTCTGGCTCCCCCCGACGACGAGCTTTATCGCCGACCTCGCGCCCGGAACCCATTTGGTGACCGTGGAGGCCGACGAAGCCGACGCCCCCGTCCTCCATCACGGTCCTGTCGTCGATCGCACCATTTGGCGCTCTCCCGTCACCGACGCCATCGACTACGTGGTGATCGCCGGCCCCAGCGCTGCCGAGGTCATGGCGGGGTATCGCCAACTCCTCGGCGCGACGCCGATGCTGCCGATATGGGCCTTTGGCTACGTTCACTGCCGCGAACGCTTCCATTCCTCAAACGAGATCATCGAGACGCTCGACGAGTTTCGGCGGCGAAACCTGCCGCTCGACGTGATCGTGCAGGATTGGCAGTATTGGGGCGCGCACGGCTGGAACGCCATGCGCTTCGATGAGTCCCAATATCCCGATCCGAAACAGCTCATCGACGAGGTTCACAAGCGCGATGCGCGCTTCATGCTGTCGGTCTGGGCACGCATAGATCCGTCGTCCGAACTCGGCCAGGAGTTTGCCCGTCGCGGGTATTTCATCGAGGGTACCGACTGGGTCGATTTCTTCAATCCCGAAGCAGCCGCCTTCTACGCCGCTCAGCAGGAGGACCGGCTGAGACGCTTCGGCATCGACGCCTGGTGGCAGGACGCCACCGAGCCCGAGAACGACGATCTCGCCGGGCGGATGACGGCCGCCGGCCGGGGCGAACATGTCCAGCTCGTCTATCCTCTGGAGGTCACGCGTGCCGTGTCGGAGTCGTGGCGGGCGTCCGTACCGGACAGGCGGGGACTGATCCTGACCCGCAGCGCCTTCCTAGGCCAGCACCGCTACCCGGCCTTCACCTGGTCGGGCGACGTCGGCAACGATTGGGCAACGCTCGGCAACCAGATCGCCGCCGGGCTCAACATAGCGGCGGCCGGCTATGCCTACTGGACCGTCGACGCCGGTGGCTTTTTCCGTCCTGGCCCCGGCCAATATGAGGACGAAGCTTACCGCGAACGCTTCCTCAGATGGTTCCAGTACGCCACCTTCCTGCCGATGCAGCGTGTCCACGGCTTCGAGACCGACACCGAATTCTGGCGCTATGGCGACAAGGTGGAATCGATCGCAAGGACCTATCTCGAACTGCGCTATCGCCTTCTGTCCTATGTCTATGGCACCGCCGCCGAAACGGCTGCGACCGGCATTCCGATGATGCGGCCTCTGGTGTTCGACTTCGCCGGGGACCCGCGTGCGCTGGATGAAGTCCATAGCTACATGTTCGGCCGAGCATTGCATGTCGCCCCGATCCTTGCGGAAGGAGCGGAAAGCTGGCCGGTCTATCTTCCCGAAGCGGAAGGCGGCTGGTTCGATTTCTGGACCGGCGAGCATCGCGCCGGCGGCCGGACGCATGAGGTTGCAAGCCCGCTGGAGCGCATTCCGCTTCACGCAAGGGCGGGCAGCCTGCTCCCTGTCGGCCCGGTCGTTCAGGCGACCGCCAGCCTGTCCTGGGAGACACTGACGATCTACGTCTTTCCCGGCCGTGACGGCGCCATCGAGCTCTATGAGGACGATGGCCTCAGCCTCGGCTATGAGCGAGGCGAATGTGCCCGCATTCCGGTCCGGTGGGATGACGCGCAAAACACTCTATGGATCGAAGCGTGCCGTGGAACCTACCCAGGAATGCCCCGGGTCAGGAACCTCACGATCTGCCGCGCAGGTCCGGGCGTCTCGCCGATGACCTCGGCCGCCGGACTCTCGGTAGAATATCGCGGAGAATCGATTTCCGTCGTGCTCACGTAAAGGAACACAGGCCAGCCAGGAGAGCCGCAGGCCTCATCTGGCTGGCGGCAACCTCGCAGATCGAACATCGCCGATGAGGTTGATCAGTCTATCGAAGGCTTTGAACACCATTCCCGAAAGCGGGAATTGGTGGAGCTGAGGGGAATCGAACCCCTGACCTCTGCAGTGCGATTGCAGCGCTCTCCCATCTGAGCTACAGCCCCATCCGGCACGGCTTCTCGGCCGCGAACCCGGCGTCGGGTGAGCCGCTTTTAGGGGGAGGGGCCGAGGCTGTCAAGCCTTTCGCGGGGCCTGCAGCCCAAAGGGCGGAGACCGACGGTGCCGGCCTTTACCACGTCCGGCGATGGTTGGAGGCCGCCGCCGCGAAGCGGGCTTGCGGGTTGCCGGCGCGGTGTCTACATCTCGCAAAACCCGTGACGCGAAAGACCCATCCATGCAGGCCGTCCTCTACGTTTTCTTGCAGGTTCTCAATCTCTACATGTACATCCTGATCGCCTCGGCGATCATGTCCTGGCTGATCGCCTTCAACGTCGTCAACCTGCGCAACCAGGTGGTGGCGGCCATCGCCTCCTTCCTCTACACCATGACCGAGCCGCTGCTGCGCCCCATCAGGCGCTTCATGCCGAGCACCGGCGGCCTCGACCTGTCCTTCCTGGTGCTGTGGTTCGGCATCATCCTCCTGGAACAGATCATCGTCCGCTACGTCTACCCTTACGTATTCTGATACCGGGAGGCATCGAAAATGCCTCCTGGTATTCCGCTTGCCGGTTTCTCATGCCCCTGATGCAAATGAGAAATCGGCAATACTTCAATGAGCGGATGCGTCGGCATCTTCGCGAATTGGCATAAGAGCATGGCGGACGGCCCCATCCGGCGTGACGGCGCCGATCTGCTCGTCGACGTGCGGTTGACGCCGCGCGGCGGATCCGACCGGCTGGACGGCGTGAAGGCGCTGTCGGACGGCCGGAGCGTGGTCGCGGCGCGAGTCAGGGCGGTACCGGAGGACGGCAAGGCCAACGCCGCCGTGGCGGCGCTGCTCGCGGCCGCCGCCGGCCTGCCGAAGTCGGCGGCTGCCGTGGTTTCCGGCTCGACGGCGCGCCTCAAGACCATCCGCCTCGCGGCCGCCGGACCAGACGCCGAGGCGCGACTCAGGGCGGCCTGCGGCCTTCCCTGCTGATCACCCGCCGCTATTCGTCGGGATCGAGCGCCCGCGCCTCGTCGGGCAGCATGATCGGCACGCCGTCCCGCACCGGATAGGCGAGGCGGGCCGGCCGCGACACCAGTTCGCGCCGCTCGGGATGCCATTCCAGCGTCGCCTTGGTCAGCGGGCAGACCAGGATTTCCAGGAGCTTCGGATCGATCTCGCCGTCGCGCCGGCCATCGCTTTCCTGCATGGCGGCATCCTCAGTTGAAGGTCGGCGGCGCGCCATCGGCGGAGCGTGCCAAGGTGATCTCGGTGATGGCGATCAAAGTCTCGGCCCGCGTCCTGAGGTCGGGCGCCTCCAGGAGCGCCTGCTTCTCGGCCGGGCCGTAGGGGCTCATCATCGACAGCGTATTGATCAGCGCCTCCGTCGACGCCTTCTCGACGGCGTCCCAGTCCGCTTCCATCTCGTTGGCGTCGAGGTAGGCCTCGAATACCGCCAGGAAGGCGGCGCGGTCCACCTCATCCTCGCCGGTTCGCGGCTCGAAATCGACGGGGAAGTCGTAGACCACCCGCCCGAGCCGATAAGGCAGGCCGGCGGGCGGCGCCTCGTCCGTCAGGCGGAAGCGGCAGACGCCGGTCAGCGTCACCTGGTAGCGGCCGTCGCCGGTCTCGGCGATCGCCGTGATGCGGCCGACGGTTCCCACCGCGCAGAGCGGCGCCGACCCCTCCTCCACCGTGTCGTCGGCGTCGAAACGCGGCTGGATGATGCCGATCAGCCGGTCGCCCGACAGCGCCGCGTCGACCATGGCAAGGTAGCGCGGCTCGAAGACGATCAGCGGCAGCAGGCCGCGCGGCAGCAGCAGCACGCCCTTCAGCGGGAAGAGGGGCAGTTCGCCGGGGAGATCGGCGGGACCGACGTAGCTTGCGTTGCCGACCTGCATCGAATGCCTTTCGTTATCAGGAGAACAGAACCGACGACAGCTTGCGGCGGCCGTAGAGCGTCGACGGATCGGTCATGCCCCAGGCCTCGAACAGCTTGACGAGCTGCTTGCGCGCCGCCTCGTCGTTCCAGCCGCGCTCGCGGCGGACGATCTCGACCAGATGGTCGACGGCCGCCTGCCGGTCGCCCTTCACCGCCAGCGCTTCGGCCAGATCGAAGCGCGCCTGGTGGTCGGCGGGATCGGCGGCGACTTGTCGCGCCAGCGCCTCGGTGTCGCCGACGCTGGCCGCCCGCTCGGCCAGTTCCAGCTCGGCACGGGCGCCGGCGATCGCCGTATCGTTGGCCTTGAGGTCCGGCACGCGGCCGAGCACGGTGCGCGCGTCCTCGAGCTGGCCGGCCGCCGTCAGCGCCCGGACGAGGCCGGCGATGGCGGGGAGCGAATCGGGTTCGCGGTCGAGCACGGCGAGGAAGGCGTCGGCTGCCGCCTCGGGCGTGCCGGCGGCGAGCGCCTCCTGGCCGGCGGCGATGAGCGTTTCGGTCTCGGTCGGCCCCATCGGGCCGGCGACGCGCTCGATGAACTGCCGCACCTGGCTTTCCGGCTGGGCGCCCATGAAGCCGTCGACGGCGCGGCCCTTGACGAAGGCGATCACCGCCGGAATCGACTGGATGCCGAGCTGGCCGGCCACCTCGGGGTGGTCGTCGATGTTCATCTTGACCAGCCGCACCTTGCCCTTGGCGTCGCGCACCACTTTCTCGATGATCGGCGTCAGCTGCTTGCAGGGGCCGCACCAGTCCGCCCAGAAGTCCACCAGCACCGGCCTGTCCTTGGAGGCGTCGATCACGTCGCGGACGAAATCGCGGGTGGTGGTCTCGACGATGTCGTCGGCCGCCACCGGCGCCGGGGAAGTCGCTGGCGCCGGGGTGCCGGTCGGCGCGAAACCGTTGCCGAAGGTGAAGGTCGGGCTGCTCATTGTCTCACTCGGGGCTGGCCCCTCCCGGGGGAGGCGGCATGAAAATTCGTCTGCCCTATATAGGGCGGCGGCAACAAGTTTAACAGCCGCCCGTCAGGCGAGAAGCGGCAGGTCGACGACGAGCGGCTCGTGACGGGTGGCGCGCAGGAAGGCAAGGAGCCCGCCGCTCGAAACGGCGGTGGTGGCGGTGTTCTCCAGCGGGTGGAAATGCACCGGGTCGAGCGCCATGAGTGCCTTCTCGAGCACCACCGTCACCGCGCCCTCCGTGTCGTTGATGACGCCGAACGGCGTCACCGAGCCGGGCAGGATGCCGAGATGCTGCATGAGCTGCTCGGCGGAGCAGAAGGATACCCGCCCCGACGCGCCGATCGCCGCCTGCACGTGCTTGATGTCGAGGGCGGCGTCCTTGCGGAGAGAGATCAGGAAGAGCCGGCTCTTCTTGTCCTTCACGAACAGGTTCTTGGCAAAGCCGCCGGGCAGGCCGCCCCAGATGGCCATCGCCGCCTCGACGGTGGCCAGCGGCTGATGCTCGATCGTCCGGTGGGCGATACCCAGACGGTCGAGAAAGGCGAAGAGATCGGCGCGCGTCGCGGCCATGGCAAACCTCCGGCGACAGGCGGGGAAACAGCCCGCAAGGCCCCGATATTTGAGGCAACGGCCGGCGCGCGCAAGCCGAAATCGTTGGAAAATCCGTGCCTTGCCGGCAAGGAGGCGGCCTTTTCCCCGCGGAAATCCCGCGCCCGCGAAAAAAGTCGAAAAAGGCTGTTGCATTCGCCGCCGACTTGGGCGATATACCGCCTCGCTCCGGCGACGGAGCATGCTGAAAAGCGGAGCGCGGGTGTAGCTCAGGGGTAGAGCATAACCTTGCCAAGGTTAGGGTCGTGGGTTCGAATCCCATCGCCCGCTCCATTTTTCCAAGAATCGACTGCGAAAAAGCGCCCTTCGGGGCGCTTTTTGCTTGAATGGACTGTTGGGGTCGCCGTGTAAGCATTCGGAAGTGGCGAGCCATAGCGCTGTCCGGAGCACCGTGACTCTGTTGGTGGATACGCGAGGTCCCTGCTTAAGGCGTGAAATCGGGTAGCAGTCTGCGGGCGTGGCGGCGCTCGCCGAGCTTCATCGGCGCGGACACGCACCTGTCCGTCCGCAGCCATGGAACGCCGCCCGTCGTCGGGGCTTTGCCGTCGACATGATCGCCGCATGCGCTGCCGCCTGTCCGCACCGGCTTGGGGATCGGACGCATGGCAAATCCCGTCGCCCGCTATAAAGTCGGGCCATGCGCAACTTGACGATCATGCTGCTGATTCTGTGCCTGGGAGCCGCTGTCGGACCGGGGTGGGCCGACGAACGGCCGACGGTCCGCATCGGCGTCATTGCACCGCGCGACATCGACGGCGCCGAATACAGCTGGGGGGCGACACTCCATCAGCTTTCCATCTCGCTGCCCGATTATCGCTTCGAGATGAGGGTTCTCGATCAGGGCGCCTACCGCCGGATTCTGGCGGACGGGGGCGTCGACTTCATCATCGGCAATCCGGCCCAGTACATCGAGCTGGAAGCGGAATTCGGCGTGTCGCGCATTGCCACCGTGGAGTTTGCCGGCGGCCCTGCCCCGTCGAGCGCCATCGGAAGCCTCGTCTTCACCAGGGCGGGCCGCGCCGACATCCCCTCCTTCGCCAATCTCCGGGGCAAGCGGCTTGTTGCCATCGCCCCCGATCTCTTCGGCGGCTTCCGCGTTGCCTGGAAGGAGTTCGCCGAGCAGGGCTTCGACCCGTTCACCGATGCCGGCTCGATGGAGTTCGTCGGCGAGCCGGTCGAAAAGGTCTTTGCGGCCGTTCGCGACGGCAGGGCCGATGTCGGCATCGCCCGAGGCTGCTACCTCGAGAGGCTGGTGGCCGCCGGACGCCTGCGCGGCGACGATTTCGTGGCGATCGAGGGGCGGACACCCGAACGGCTTCGCTGCCAGGTGTCGACGCCGCTCTATCCGGACTGGCCGTTCGCCAAGCTGGCGTCGACGCCGGATTCGCTCGCCAAGCGCGTCGCGCAGGCTCTGCTGGCCATGCCGGCCGGCGAAAACGGCCTCAGCTGGACGGTCCCCGTCGACTACCAGCCCGTCCATGCCGTGTTCCGTGCCCTGAAGATCGGCCCTTACGAGTACCTGCGCCAGCGCAGCATCTACCAGTTGGCCAGGGAGAACTGGCACTGGGTGGCGGTGGTCGTCCTTTGTCTGGCCTGGACGCTGATCAGCCTCGCCAGGGTGCAGTATCTGGTGCGCCTCAGGACGCAGCAGCTCAATGCCGCCCACCTGCAGACCCGGCGGGAGCGCGAGAAGATGGAGCACGCCGCCCGGCTGTCGCTGATGGGCGAGATGGCCAGCAGCATCGCCCACGAGATCAGCCAGCCTCTGGCGGCCATCGTCAACTATGCACGCGGCTGCCAGCGCCGTCTTGCCGATGGCCACAAACTGGCCGAGATCGAGGGGGGCATGACCCAGATCGTCGCCCAGGCCGAGCGGGCGGCGATCATCGTCCGCCGCATGCGCGACTTCGTCCGCAAGCGTCCGCCGTCGCCGTCCCTGGTGAATATCGGCGAGATCCTCGAAGAGACGCTCGATTTCTTTCTGCCGCTGGCCGAGCGGCAGGGCGTCACGCTCGACTATGCCTGCGAGATGCCCTTGCCCCGCGTCAATGCCGACCGCATACAGATCGAGGAAGTTCTCCTCAACCTGCTGCAGAACGCCGTCGATGCCGTGAAAGATACCGACGAGCGGCAGGTCCGCCTGTCGGCGACGGTGGTGGACGGCGTTCTCATGGTCTCGGTGCGGGATACCGGACCGGGCATGTCGCAGGAGACCTGCGAACGCCTGTTCGAGGCCTTTTACACGACCAAGCCGGAGGGGCTGGGACTGGGACTGTCGCTCTGCCGCAGCATTGTCGAGGCGCACGGCGGGCGGCTGACCGGGGAAAATCTTCCGGAGGGCGGAACGATGCTATCGTTCTCGCTCCCCATCGCACAGGAGTAACTGCCGTGGAACCCGATCTTTCTCCGGTGGTCTTCGTGGTCGACGACGACCCCGCCATGCGGGATTCCCTGGTCTTCCTGATCGGCGGCGTCGGCCACGAGTGCGTCGCCTTCCCCTCCGCCGAGGCTTTCCTTGCCGGCGGCCGGCGCGACCGCCCCGGCTGCCTGGTGGTCGACGTCCGGATGCCCGGCATGAGCGGGCTCGACCTGCAACAGGCGCTCAAGGCGGAAGGGACGACCCTCGGCATCGTCTTCATCACCGGTCACGGCGACGTGCCGATGGCTGTGCGCGCCATCCGCGACGGTGCCGTCGAGTTCCTGGAAAAGCCGGTGAACGACCAGATGCTGCTCGACCGTATCGGCGACGCCATCCGGAAAAGCATCGCCGCAACCCAGCTTCGCCGGCGGCGTGCCGAGGTTGAGGCAAGGCGGAACCGCCTGACGCCCAGAGAGCGGGCCGTTCTCGATCTCGTGGTGGCGGGCAAGCCCAACAAGTCGATCGCGGCCGAACTCGACATCTCGGTGAAGACCGTCGAGGTCCACCGGCACAACGTCATGGAAAAGATGGAAGTCCGGTCGGCCGTCGAACTCGCCCGCCTGTTCTCGTCCTGTCTGGGGGGTAACCCCTAGACGCATTGCCGTCATCCTCTAGCCGGCCTGCCGCCACCCCCTAACCGCCAGGGGGATCAGCCCAATTTCGGCTGATATTTCCTCACCGTAGGATCGACTTCACGAGCTGATCCCCAAAGCCGGCAAGAGCCGCCGGCCCATGACACGGAAGGAAAGAACCATGGCCGAACAGACTCTCGATTGCCTGGGCGAGGCCTGCCCGGTGCCGCTGGTCCGCACCCAGAAGGCCCTCGCCGGCCTGGCGGTCGGCGATGTGCTGATCGTTCAGATCGACCATTCCTGCGCCATGAAGAACATTCCCGAATGGGCCGACAAGGAAGGCCACAACTTCGAGATCGATGAGGTCGAAACCGGCCGCTGGGAAATCGTCATCGAAAAGGCGCACTGACCGACGCGCACCGCTTCCCCGAACGAGACCGATCGGAAACCGGCAACGAGCTTCATGACCCGATGGCGACGCTGCATCGCGGCGCCCTGGGCTTGGAATGTCCGCCGGCCTCCTCCCCGGCACGTCGGGCGAAGCCGGCCGCGGCGGCAGGTCGTCGCTGACTTCCGGGAGAACCCTCATGACAAATCTGTCTTCCACCACCGGGCGGGACGCCAACGCCGCCGGATCGGGCGGCCTGCGCAACAACGCCGTCTTCAAGGATCTGTTCGTCAATCCCTGGACCTATGTCACCGGCGCGGTGATCCTGGCGCTGCTGAACATCGCCTTGATCGCCTCGACCGGCAAGGGCTGGGGCGTCACCACCGCCTTCGCCTACTGGGCCGGCTGGATCTGGAACGGCGTCGGCGGCGACGCCCACAACTGGGCCTATTTCACCGAGGTCGCCAAAGCCTTCAACGGCGAGGGCTTCAACTTCCTCACCGACCCCGCCTCGATCATGAACCTGGGGATCATTGCCGGCGCCTTCCTCTCGGTGCTGCTGGCCAGCCAGGCCCGCTTCAAGGGGCTGAAATCCGGCAAGCAGGCGGTCGCTGCCATACTCGGCGGCCTGTTGATGGGCTTCGGGGCCCGTCTGGCCTTTGGCTGCAACATCGGCGCGCTGTTCACCGCCCTGCCGTCGCTGTCGGGCCAGGGCTGGGTGTTCATCGTCTTCATCTTCCTCGGCGCGGCGGTCGGTTCCCGGCTGCTGGTCAAGTATTTCATCTGAAGCGGAGGCTACCCTCATGACCGCCACCACGGGCAACACCTCCGGCATCTCGCGCATCAAGCGGACCCGGACGGTCGCCAAACCCACGCCGTCGCAACTCCCCTACGCGCTGCTGCTGCTGGCCGCCATCATCGCCTTCGGCTTCTATCTCGGCTCGCCCAAGCTCGCCCTGTCCTGGGCCATTTCCATCGCCCTCGGGCTGACCCTCCAGCGCTCGCGGTTCTGCTTCACCGCCGCCATGCGCGATCCGGTGCTGACGGGCAGCACCAGCCTCACCAAGGCGGTTGTCGTCGGCCTTGCCGTCGGCACCGTCGGCTTCTCGGCCCTGCAACTCGGCGCCTATCTCAAGAGCGGCGACATGGCAGATGCCATGAAGCTCGTCCATCTGGCGCCGGTCGGCATTCACACCGCCATCGGAGCCTTCCTGTTCGGCATCGGCGCCGTCATCGCCGGCGGTTGCGCGTCGGGTACGCTGATGCGCGTCGGCGAAGGCTACGCTCAGAACATGATCGCGCTGGTGGCCTTCGTTGCCGGCTCGGGCCTCGCCGCCGCAAGCTGGCCGATCTGGCGCGACCTCCTCGGCGTCAATCTCGCCGACACCGTCTATCTGCCGGCCATGCTCGGCGGCTTCCTGCCGGCGCTCGTGGTCCAGTTCGGGTTGCTGTTCGCCATCTGGCTCGCCGCCGACTGGTGGAACAAGCGCAAGACGTCGCAGTCCTGACCCCGGCCCCAAACGGTGGCCCGGTGCGGCCAGAAAGACGAAAACCATGGAAAAGCAGCATCTCCACTACGATGTCGTCATCATCGGCGGTGGGCCGGCCGGACTGACGGCGGGAATCTACGCCGGCCGGGCACGTCTCAAGGCCGTCCTGTTCGAACGGGCCTTGCTCGGCGGGCTCGCCACCTACACCAACGAGATCGTCAACTATCCCGGCTTCCCCGAAGGCACCACCGGCCTCGAGCTGATGCACCTGTTCGAGGCCCAGGCCCGGCACTTCGGCCTGGAAATCAAGAACACGCCCGTCAAGGCCGTCAACCTGACGGGCGACGACAAGACGATCGAGACCTTCCGTACGGTCTACCATGCCAGGTCGGTGATCATCGCGACGGGCGGCAAGCCGCGCCTGCTCGGCGTTCCCGGCGAGAGCGACTATCTCTACGACAAGGGCATTTCCTTCTGCGCCACCTGCGACGCCGCCCAGTGCGTCGGCAAGACGGTGGTGGTGATCGGCTCCGGCGACGCGGCGGTGGAGGAAGCCCTCTTCCTCACCAAGTTCGCCGACAAGGTGATCATGTCGGTCCTGCACGAAGAGGGCCACATGGACGCCAATGCCGTCGCCCAGGAGGAAGCGCTGGCCAACCCCAAGATGGAGTTCCACTGGAACACGGTGGTCGATCATTTCGAGGGCAGCGCACGCCTGGAACGGGTGGTGTTGCGAAATACCAAGAAGAACGAGCTGGAAGTCATCGACGCCGATCGTTGCTTCTACTTCATCGGTTATCTGCCGGCGACCGAGATGTTCAAGGGGCAGATCAACCTCACCGACCGCGGCTACATTCCCACCGATCCGCATATGCGCACCAACGTCGATGGCGTCTTCGCGGCCGGCGACGTCCGCCAGACCTGCCTGCGCCAGGTGGCGACGGCGGTCGGCGACGGAGCCACCGCCGGCTACGAAGTGGAGCGCTACGTCGCGGAAATGCACATCTTCGAAAAGCAGTTGATGCAGAAGGAAAAGCCGGGGCTGGTCTTCGTCTATTCGGCCATCGACGAAGCGTCGCGCGACCTGCTGCCGATGGTTCAGGAGATCGAGCAGCACTATGACGGGCGGGTCAAGCTCAGCCTGGTCGACACCTACAAGTCCGTATGTTTGTCCGCCCGCCTCGGGGCGGCCCAGCCGCCATCCTTCGTGTTCACCAAGGATGGTCAGGTCGTGACGCGGTCCATCCAGACGGACCGGGCATCCATCATGCGGGTGCTGGATGGCCTCGTCGCGGAGCCTGTCACCGCCTGAGGCCGGTATCGTCCGCTTTCTTGTCCGTTGGCATTGCCCGGAAGGCTGCCTTCCGGGCAAGTTGTTTCGGATGTGTTGACCGGGTGAGATCACGACGCAACGAGCGCTCTGCCCGGTGGAGGGATGCAGGCGGCGACACGCCGATCGATGAGGCCGGGGCGGCCATCAGGCGCGGCATCGGCCCTGGCTGTTCCTGTCTTGGCCGCCAATCCGTCGAATCTGTCAAAGGCCGGTTGTCCCGGCCGGCTTTTGCCGGACCGCGCGGATGTCGCCGGCCGAGGCGACGACGGCTTCCGCGGCGCTCTTCTCCGCGGCGATGTCCCATTTGTTGAGGCAGACCGAGGCCGGCACCGGGAAATGGTTGATAAGGACGAGACGGCGGTCGAGATCGTGCAGGCCGGACATGGTCGGTTCGATGACGATCAGCGCATGGCGCAGCCGGTCAGCGTGACGGACCGGCCGGCGATGGCCGGCAGATTGCCCGCTACCAGGATCTTGCCGGTACCGCCCGTGCCCGAGGCAATGGCGATCCTCATGCCGGCTGCGCCTCGCGGAGGTTGCCCTGCCGCAGGTCTTCGAGGGCGTCGTCGAAGGTGGTGCTGTCGCTGGAGTAGACCTTGACGCCGGCGCGATGGAGGGCGTGCAGGGCCTTGACGCCACACTCGCCGGTGACCAGCGCGACAGCGCCCAGCGCGACGATGGCTTCCGCCGCCTTGAGACCGGCGCCCATGGCGGCATCGACGGCGGAGTTGGCGACCAGCCGCCGTTCGCCCGTTTCGCTGTTGTAGACCAGGAAAGTCTCGGCCCGTCCGAAACGGCGATCGACGAGGCCGCCGCGGCCATCGCCTTTGAGGGTGAACACGATCTTCATGGAACGCTCCCGCTGACTGGAAGGTAACCTCGCCCGATCGTTGCCGCGAGGGACATTCGGACGAATTATGAGCATACACCCATAATGAAAGACGTGGGAATGCTTGATACCGAGTGTCTGCCGATGGCCGGGACGGCCTGTCCGGATACGCTCCGCGCCGTGACACCTCGTGAGGAAACCGGAATGGCCCACGCCGGCTGCATGGCAGGCGGCGCGGCTTCGTCGCGCCAACGAACAGGCCGAGATCGTGCTCGTCGAGCGCGGCCCCTACATCAGCTTCGCCAACTGCGGACTGCCCTACCATATCTCCGGCGCCATTGCCGATCGCGACAAGCTGCTGGTCACCTCCGAGGAGATGTTCGAGGCGCGCTACCACGTCGATGTCCGCTCGCGTACCGAGGCGCTGTCGATCGACAGCGCCGCCCGCACCGTGACGCTGCGCGACCTCGACAGCGGCGAGGAGACGGTCGAGTCCTACGATCGCCTGCTGCTGTCGCCCGGCGCCGAGGTGCTGAAGCCGCCGATCCCCGGCATCGGCTCACCGCGCATCTTCACCCTGCGCAATCATCGGCTGGAGCGAACTCAGGGACATGCTCAGGGACGCGCCCGACACGATCGAGCTGATCGACGTGCGGACG
>NZ_AULH01000013.1 GCF_000425185.1 Pleomorphomonas koreensis DSM 23070 | reverse complement strand
CATGGACAGCGCCGAGCAGGACGTGCTCGCCTACATGACCTTTCCCAGGCAGCACTGGACCAAGCTTCACAGCACAAACCCCATCGAACGTCTCAACGGCGAGATCAAACGACGGACAGAGGTCGTCGGCATCTTTCCCAACGATGACGCAATCGTCAGACTCGTCGGGGCGCTGCTGCTCGAACAAAATGACGAGTGGGCCGTCCAGCGGTCCCGCTACATGACACTTGAGACCATCGCCACGATGAGCGATGATCCGCTCATCAGCCTGCCAGCGGCAAGCTGACACGTTCCCGGCTCTGTCCGGAAGGCACGGCGAGCGCCGAAGCTACACCACGCCCTGGGACACGATCGCGTTCGGGAAGAATGCCTGCAAAACCCGGAAAAATACCAGTCTCGCACAGCCGATGGGGGCGTTAGCTAGACCAACGAGGCTGAGACTTGGCGCTGAATAACCCAGTTCGGTAATGACAATGCAAACACCCCTGACCGTCGCCACACCGGACAGCGGAAGAAGCTTTGGCAACTGCACTAGACGCTCCCGATGCCGAACATTCGCCAGTTCACTCACTAACTCGCGCCGCAAAAGAAATAGGATTGATTGTCAGAATGCTTAAGCCTTTGCTCGAAATGACCATTCCGGATACCAGATGGCGGCATTTCGGATGCGGTGACGGGTTCCAATCCATGAACTTGGAAACTCACTACACAGACATAAAGGGTCTGGCGCTTGCAGGTTCGGCGCCGGCTGATGTCAACACCGTGTGGGACCGGACGAGAAATACCTACCTGTTGGGTTGGTATTGCTACGATTTAGTCTCGGTCGCCGTATCACAAGCTTTGATGGCGCTTGAGCTAGCAGGGAAAATTCGGCTGGGTTTGAGCGCGAATGCCCATGATGGGCTGTATCGCATCATCGAAAGCCTTGTAAGCCGCGGCGTCCTAAAGGAATGCTATCGGCCCCCAGTGACGCTAGCGAAGACCGCTGCCGAGATCCGTAATCACTGGCAGCATGGCACTGCGGACTTTGCAGATCCCAATCTAGCTCAAACAGCGATGCGATTCTGCAAAGACCTCATCGATGCGATGTATCCTTAAGAATCACGAGTTGAGCCGGACACCGCGAGGATGTCCGGCTCCTGTTTCCCGAGGCGCGACTGGAAAACTTCGCGCCTCAAAAATCTTTTGGTTTCAAAGCTCTGGTTCAGAACAAAGGCTTGTTTCTCCAGAACTTTGCGTATCCCAACAACAACGACGGCAGCCCTCAGCTACAGCCGCTCGTCGAGCCGCAGGTGTCGCACTTCAGGCAGGTGCCGTTGCGCACCATGGTGAAGTTGCCGCACTCCGAGCAGGACTCGCCTTCGTAGCCTTTCATGCGTGCGTGGGCGACGCGCGTCGCGTAGTCGGGCTGGGCCTGCGTCGAGCCGACCGACGACGGCGCGTGCGATTCCTCGGCGTCGCGGCGGAAGGCGGTGGCGGCCGAACCGCCGACGCCGGTCACCGCCGCGCCGGCCCGCGCCGTGGCGAAGGCCGAGACGTTGGAGCCGGTGGCGCCCGGTCCGGCCGAGCCTTTCGGCTCCGGCGTCGCCGAGACGAGCTTCAGTTGCTTGCCGCGCACGAGGCCCTTGGAGACCGCCGTCTCTGCGCCGCGGCCGCTCACGTCCCTGCCCTCGCCGCCCGACGGCTTCAGGTCGTCGGGCACCACGTGCGCCAGCTCGTAGCGGCCGAGGTAGGAGACGGCCAGTTCGCGGAACACGTAGTCTAGGATCGACGTGGCGTTCTTGATCATCTCGTTGCCCTGCACCATGCCCGCCGGCTCGAAGCGGGTGAAGGTGAAGGCGTCGACATATTCTTCCAGCGGCACGCCCCACTGGAGGCCGAGCGACACGGAGATGGCGAAGTTGTTGAGGAGAGCCCGGAGCGCCGATCCCTCCTTGTTCATGTCGATGAAGATCTCGCCGAGCCGGCCGTCGTCATATTCGCCGGTCCTGAGGAACAGCGTGTGGCCGCCGATCTTGGCCTTCTGCGTGTAGCCCTTGCGGCGGGTCGGCAGCTTCTCCTGCTCGCGGTCGCGCACGTGCTTCTCGACGATGCGCTCGACGATCTTCTCGGAGATCAGCGCCGCCCGCGCAGCGGCCGGCAGGGCGGCCAGCGCCTCGGCGGCGTCCTCGGCCTCGTCGTCGTCATCGGCGAGGAGTTGCGAGTTCAGCGGCTGGCTGAGCTTGGAGCCGTCGCGATAGAGCGCGTTGGCCTTCAGCGCCAGCCGCCAGGACAGCATGTAGGCTTCCTTGCAGTCGTCGACGGTGGCGTCGTTCGGCATGTTGATGGTCTTGGAGATGGCGCCCGAGATGAACGGCTGCGCCGCCGCCATCATGCGGATGTGGCTCTCCACCGACAGGAAGCGCTTGCCGATGCGGCCGCAGGGGTTGGCGCAGTCGAACACCGGCAGGTGCTCGGCCTTGAGGTGCGGCGCGCCTTCCAGCGTCATGGCGCCGCAGACATGGGTGTTGGCGGCCTCGATGTCGGCCTTGGAGAAGCCCATGTGGGCGAGAAGCTCGAAGGACGGATCGTTCATCTGGGCGTCGCTGACGCCGAGCTTCTTCATCTCTTCGTCGCCGAGCGTCCAGCGGTTGAACACGAACTTGATGTCGAAGGCGCTCTTGAGGCTGCCCTTCACCTTGTCGATGGCGGCGTCCGACATGCCCTTGGCCCGGAGCGAGCCGGGGTTGACGGCCGGCGCCTGATCGATCGAGCCGTGGCCGACGGCATAGGCCTCGATCTCGGCGATCTGGCTTTCCGAGTAGCCGAGCGTGCGGAGCGCTTCCGGCACGGCGCGGTTGATGATCTTGAAGTAGCCGCCGCCGGCCAGCTTCTTGAACTTCACCAGCGCGAAATCGGGCTCGATGCCGGTGGTGTCGCAGTCCATCACCAGGCCGATGGTGCCGGTCGGCGCGATCACCGACACCTGGGCGTTGCGGTAGCCGTGCTTCTCGCCGAGCGCCAGCGCCTCGTCCCAGGAGGCGATGGCGGCGTCGAGTAGCGGCTGGTCCTTGATCGAGGCGTGATCGAGCGGCACCGGCGGCGTGTTGAGCTTCTGGTAGCCCGAAGCCTTGCCGTGGGCAGCGAGCCGGTGATTGCGGATGACGCGTAGCATGTCCGCGGCGTTCTTCTTGTAGCCGGGGAACGGACCCAGTTCCCTGGCCATCTCGGCCGAGGTGGCGTAGGCGGTGCCGGTCATCACCGCGGTGATGGCGCCGCAGATGGCGCGTCCCTCGGCGCTGTCATAGGGAATGCCCGACGACATCAGCAGGCCGCCGATGTTGGCATAGCCGAGGCCGAGGGTACGGAAGTCGTAGGAGAGCTGGGCGATCTGGCGCGAGGGGAACTGCGCCATGGTCACCGAGGTCTCCAGCACCACCGTCCACAGCCGGCAGACATGGCGGAAGCCCTCGACATCGAAGCTCTTGTCGGCGTTGAGGAACGGCAGCAGGTTGACGGAAGCGAGATTGCAGGCCGTGTCGTCGAGGAACATGTATTCCGAGCACGGATTGGAGGCGCGGATCTCGCCGCTCGCCGGGCAGGTGTGCCAGTCGTTGATGGTGGTGTGGTACTGGATGCCCGGATCGGCCGACGCCCAGGCGGCGTAGCCGATCTTCTCCCACAGGTCTTCGGCGTCGAGTTCCTTGACGACGCGGCCATCCTTGCGGGCGGTGAGGTTCCATTTGCCGCCGGTCTCGACGGCGCGCAGGAAACCGTCGGTGACGCGCACCGAGTTGTTGGAATTCTGGCCGGCGACGGTGAGATAGGCCTCGGAATCCCAGTCGGTGTCATAGACGGGGAACTCGATCGAGGTATAGCCCTGCCTGGCGAACTGGATGACGCGGCGAATGTAGTTCTCCGGCACCATCGCCTTCTTGGCGGCGCGCAGCTCGCGCTTCAGGCCGGCGTTCTTCAGCGGGTCGAAGCGGTCGTCGCCGGTCGCCTCCTCGGCGGTGATCGCCGCCATGATGGCGGTGAGGTGCTTGGAGCAGATCTTGGAGCCGGTGACCAGCGCCGCCACCTTCTGCTCTTCCTTGACCTTCCAGTTGATGTACTGCTCGATGTCGGGATGGTCGATGTCCACCACCACCATCTTGGCGGCGCGGCGCGTCGTGCCGCCCGACTTGATGGCGCCGGCGGCGCGGTCGCCGATCTTCAGGAAGCTCATCAGGCCCGACGACTTGCCGCCGCCCGCCAGCTTCTCGCCCTCGCCCCTGAGCTTGGAGAAGTTGGAGCCAGTGCCGGAACCATACTTGAACAGGCGCGCCTCGCGCACCCACAGGTCCATGATGCCGCTTTCATTGACGAGGTCGTCCTCGACCGACTGAATGAAGCAGGCATGCGGCTGCGGATGCTCGTAGGCGGTGGCCGAGCGGACGAGCTTGCCGGTCTTGAAGTCGACGTAATAGTGGCCCTGGCTGGGACCGTCGATGCCATAGGCCCAATGGAGACCGGTGTTGAACCACTGCGGCGAGTTGGGGGCGACGCGCTGGGTGGCCAACATGTAGCGCAGCTCGTCATGGAAAGCCTGGGCGGCCTCCTCCGATGAGAAGTGGCCGGCCTTCCAGGCCCAATAGGTCCAGGTGCCGGCGAGGCGATCGAACACCTGCCGCGCGTCGGTCTCGCCGACGGTGCGCTCGGCCTCCGGCAGCTTGGCGAGCGCTTCCTCGTCGGGCACCGAGCGCCACAGCCACGAGGGAACGGCGTTCTCCTCGACGCGCTTCAGCACCGCCGGCACGCCGGCCTTGCGGAAATACTTCTGGGCGAGGATGTCGCTCGCCACCTGGCTCCAGGCGGCGGGCACGTGGATGTCGGCCGCGCGGAAGACGACGGACCCGTCGGGATTGCGAATCTCGCTGACCGCCAGACGGAACTCGATCCCGTCATAGGGCGAACGCCCTTCCTTGGTGAAGCGCCGCTGGAACAACATCGATTAGCCCCTTGAAATTCGCCGGGAACACGCCGGTGGCGCGCTGCCGTTCATCCTGTCCGGTCCATTTTACGTCCGGCGACACCGTTTGCCCATTTGCGCGGATTTCCAAGGCATTTGCCGGCTCCGCACTTCATGTTGTGTTCACCTGACCCAATCGAACCCCATATGTAGGGTTCAGCCGATTCCGTAAATTAAGTGTAAACGCGTTTTCCCCAAACTTCGGAACCTTTCAACAACCTTCGCCGGCAAGTCCGGATTTCACATGCCGAGAAAGGATTTCGTCTTGACGGCGCTTCGCCGCCAACCGATTCGCGCCGTCGCGGGGAAGCGCCGAGGCCACCCGCTGTCCCGGCGGAGAAGGAGGCCCACGGTTTTCCGGGGCGTCCCGCGACGCCGGCGGGGGACTCGCCGGCGCCAGGGAGAATGCTAGATCACCCTCTCCGTCATGACAACATAATGTGGCACGAAAAGTTCCAGTCGACACCACATATAGATGTGATCGCTTTTTGCGTCGGTTTGCGACGACCGCATTCAGGCGTCCTCAACCATATCGATTCAGCCGTTCTTGAGGCTTTCGTGCTCTCCTCAAGATGTAATGCCTTTCCGGCGCGCCCCTCCCTTCGACAAGGCGCGCCCGCGTGAACGAGTTCCGGAGCCGCCGCGTCATGACCCATCACGCCAGCTACGCCGTCCCCAACGAGCTTCTGGACGTCGTGGTGATCGACGACTCCCGCAACATGCAGGGCATCATCCGCTCCATGCTCAACGCCATGAAGGTGCGGCGGGTGCGCCTGTTCGACAGCACCGAGAGCGCCCTGCACGCCATGCTGCACGAGCCGCCCAACCTGATCATCTGCGAATGGAGGGCCGGTCTGGTCAGCGGCCATCAGCTTCTCCGCATGGTGCGGGCCCGCTTCATGGAACCGCTCTGCTACGTGCCGGTGATCATCATGACGGCGACGCCGACCCGCGCCATCGTCGACAAAGCCATGGCGGCCGGCGCCAACCTGATCGTCGTCAAGCCGATATCGCCGGCCTCGCTGCAGGAGCGCATCGGCTGGCTGCAGCGCGACCAGCGCGAGCTGGTGCTCGGGCCGCGCGGCGCCTTCGAGATCGAGGGGGTGCGCGAAACCATCATGGCCCAGAAGGAACGCGCCGCCGCCGTCCGCAAGGCGGCGACCAGCCGGTCGCCGGTCCGCAAGCCCGACGCGCCGCCGGCCGGCCGGGAGCCGATCGCCGGCGAGACGGCCGCCGAACAGTGGCAGGCCTTCCTGCGGACCAAGGAACAGCTGGAGCGCAAGGCCGGGCTGCTGCCGGGCGAAGACGCCGCGCCGCAGAGGCCGGCGGTGACGCCCGCCTGGACGGCGCTCCGCCGGGTGTGAGGCCGCTTCCCCGAAAAACCGAACGGGGCTCTGGACAAGGGCCGGCCGCCTCGCCATAGTCCGCGCAACTACGTGGATGGCGCACTCTCGGGGCGCGCCGGGATGCGGGAATCATGACCTTCAAGGAACTGCTGATCGAAGTCTTCACCTGGTGGAACGGGCAGACCATGGGCACCCGCTTCTACACCTGGCGCCAGGGCCGGCGCGTCGGCGAGGACGAGACGGGCAACATCTATTACGAGAGCAAGGACGGCGCCCGCCGCTGGGTGATCTACAACGGCGAGGCCGACGCCTCGAAGATCCCGCCCGGCTGGCACGGCTGGATGCACCATCGGGTCGCCGCGCCACCGGTCAGCGAATCCTACCGGCCGCGCGACTGGCAGAAGCCGCACAAGCCCAACCTCACCGGCACGGCGGCTGCCTATCGGCCGAAGGGATCGCTCGCCTCCGGCGAGGGGCGCCCGCCGGTGACCGGCGACTACGACGCCTGGACGCCCGGTTCCTGACCTCCGGACGCCCCGCTGCGATCTCCACGAAGCCCTCGCGGGACGGAACCTTCCGTCCCGCTTTTCGTTGGCGGGGGAAAGAAGCCCGCAGCCGCGCGGCGCCGTTGGACTCGCCGGCTCGAAGCGGATAGGGTCGCGATTAAAAGAGGTTAGCCATCCGATCACGATCACCGGGCGGCAAGCAGGAAAGAGGAAACACCCGATGTCTGCGCGTTCGATCATCATCGACACCGATCCCGGCCAGGACGATGCCGTCGCCTTCATGCTGGCGCTCGCCTTTCCGGAGGCGATCGACGTGCTGGGCATCACCGCAGTCGCCGGCAACGTTGGCCTCGCCAAGACGTCGACCAACGCGCTGAAGCTGATCGAGCTGGTCGGCCGCGCCGACATTCCGGTGTTCGCCGGCGCCTCGGCGCCCTTCGCCGTCAAGCTGGAGACCGCCGAATACGTCCACGGCGAGACCGGCCTCAACGGCTGGACCTTCCCCGACCCGGTGACGCCGCTGCGTTCGGAATTCGCGCCCGACTGGATCGTCGACGCGGTGATGAGCCGGCCGGAGAAGTCGGTGACGCTGGTGGCGCTCGGCCCGCTCACCAACGTCGCCCTGGCGATCGCCAAGGAGCCGCGCGTCGCCACCCGTCTCGACAAGATCGTGCTGATGGGCGGCGCCGCCATCGAGGGCGGCAACTCGACCCCCACCGCCGAGTTCAACATCTGGGTCGATCCGCACGCCGCGCAGCGGGTGTTCCGCTCGGGCGCCGACCTCGTGGTAATGTCGCTCGACGTCACCCATCAGGCGCTGATCCGCAAGTCGTGGCTCGCCGACCTCGGCAAGCTCGACCGCAAGGCGGCCAAGGCCTTCGTCGGCCTCCTCTCCTTCTACGAGCGCTTCGACGAGCAGAAATACGGCTCGGACGGCGGCCCGCTGCATGACCCGACCACCATCGCCTGGCTCTTGGAGCCCGAGCTGTTCGAGGGCAGGTTCGTCAACGTCGAGATCGAGACGACGCCCGGCCTGTGCTTCGGCCAGACCGTGGTCGATCGCTGGTCGGTCACCGGGCGCGAGAAGAACGCCACATGGATCACCAAAATCGACGCCGACGGCTTCTTCGAGCTGATTCTGGAAGCATTCCGGCGCCTGCCCTGATAAGGGATGCCCAGAGCTTGCCGCATTTGCCGTGTTGGGTGCCGGAAGGCCCCCGGCGCGGCCGGCGCCGCGCCCCGATACTCCGGTGACAGCCGCCTCATGACGATCAGACCCCTCCTCCCGCTCGCCGCCATCGGCCTGACGATCGCCCTCGCTGGCCCGGCGGCGGCCGAAAAGATCGCCAACAAGGTCGCCGTGTTCTCCGGCCTCGACAAGATCACCGGCCGGATCATCAACTTCGACGTCTATGTCGACGAGACCGTGCGTTTCGGCATGCTGCGGGTAACGCCCAAGGTCTGCTACACCCGCCCGGCCACCGAGGCGGCCGAGACCGACGGCTTCGTCGAGGTGGAAGAGATCACGCTGGACAACGAGGTGAAGCGCATCTTTTCCGGCTGGATGTTCGCGGCCAGTCCCGGCCTCAACGCCGTCGAGCACCCGGTCTACGACGTCTGGCTGATCGGCTGCCACATGGACAGTGACATTCCGCCGCCGGTGGCCGGCAGCAGCGAGGTGCGCGTCGCCGTCTCCAACCAGCCCGGCGGCGGCGCCGGCAACGTCGACGACGGCGCGCCGGTGATATTGACCTTTATCGGCGGTATCCCCATTCCGCCCGACAAGCCGGCTGCTTCCTCGATGATAATGGACGATACGGCGCCGGCCGATCAGCCACCGCCCGCCGAAGACGGCACCGAGGGCCAGATTCTCGACTAAACCGGTTTCTGAGCCGGGTAATATTTCTTCAAGTGGTTGCAACGGGTTGCAGCATCTTCCGAAGATGCCGCTTTAGCTCTGGCCACCGGTCTCGCGCGCCGGCAACCAGCGGAGCGCCTCGGCGCCGGAAACCGGGGCCGGCAGGGCGGCGAAATCGCCGTGCGTCGCCAGCGCCGCCTGAAGCCGCTGGGCATAGAGGCGCTTCGGGATCTCGATGGTGCCGAATCGGGCGAGGTGCTCGGTGACGAACTGCGTGTCGAGCAGCCGGTAGCCGCCGGCCCTGAGGCGCGCCACCAGATGCACCAGCGCCACCTTGGAGGCGTCGGTCACCGTCGAGAACATGCTCTCGCCGAAGAAGGCGCCGCCGATCGACACGCCGTAGAGGCCGCCGACCAGCCGGCCGTCCTGCCAGCTTTCGACGGTGTGGCAATGACCGCGCCGGAACAGCTCGCCGTAGAGCCGACGGATGGTGACGTTGATCCACGTCTTCTCGCGGCCCTCGGCCGGGGCGGCGCAGCCGTCGACCACGCCGTCGAAGTCGGTATCGACGCGCACCTCGAAGCCATCCTGCCGCACGGTGCGGGCAAGCCGGCGCGGCACGCGGAAGCCGTCGAGCGGAATCACCCCGCGCCATTCCGGCTCGATCCAGAACAGGTTGGGGTCGTCGGCGCTTTCGGCCATCGGGAACATGCCCACGGCATAAGCCTTGAGCAGGATATCCGCCGTCAGCGTCGGCACGCCCGATGTCCGGTCCGCCATCTCCGCAACTTCCTCTTCGCCGCCAAGGTGTTCGGCGCCCCCTGCCCGGCGCCTTTATAAACCCTTTGGTCAGTTGTATAACCTAGTCTCTCGCCGATCGCATGGGGCGGCGGAGCGGGACGCGATGGGCAGCTTGTCTGGATACGAGATTACTGTCCTTTCCGACGCCGCCGCCATCCCCGCCCTCCTGGCTGCCGGCGATCTGCAACGCACGCCTTTTCAGTCGGCCCGATGGCTCGACGTCTGGTTTGCCGTGCTGCAGCCGTCCGGCATGGACTG
Organism: Pleomorphomonas koreensis DSM 23070; assembly: GCF_000425185.1. Classification (GTDB taxonomy): domain Bacteria; phylum Pseudomonadota; class Alphaproteobacteria; order Rhizobiales; family Pleomorphomonadaceae; genus Pleomorphomonas; species Pleomorphomonas koreensis. The sequence goes on along the minus strand of NZ_AULH01000013.1, from coordinate 165,148 downwards.
CTGCCTCGGCGTCATCCGCCGGGCCAGCGACCACCGGCCGCTGTTCGTGCTGCCGCTGGTGCGCGAACGACGTTACGGCCTCACCGTTCTCACCCTGCCCGATGGCGGCATCAGCGACTATCACGCGGCGCTGGTCAGCCCGGACTTCGCGCCCGACCCGGAGACCATGGATCGCCTCTGGAGCGCGCTGGTGGCGATGCTGCCGGCCGCCGATCTCATCTCGATCGAGCGCGTGCCGCCCGAGTACGCGGCGCGGATGCAACTCGCCCACCGGATGCGTCCGTCGTGCTGCTCGGCCCACGCGCTGCCGATCGACGCCGATTTCGCCACGCTGCGCGAACGGCGGTTTGATCCCTCCACCGGTCGCCGGCTGGTCAAGAATCGCCGCAAGCTGGAGCACAAGGGAAAGCTGACCTTCGATTTCGTCAGCGGTCCGGATGCCCTTCCCGACCTCGACCGCCTGCTCGACTGGCGCCGGCAACGGTTTCAGGAGGTCAACGATCCGGCGCAGGCGGCCATCCAGAGCGTCTTCTACCACCGGCTGGTCGAGGAAGGCTCGCTGGCCAAGGTCGGGCGGTTGCGCCTCGACGACGAGCTGGCCGCCGGCTGCCTCGGCCTTATCGAGGGCGATCGCATCCTGCTCCTGGTGCTTGCCTACAATACCCAGTTTGCCAACTGGGCGCCCGGCCTGTTGATGGTCGAGAGCTGCATCGAGGCGTCCGCCAAGCTCGGCCTCACCGTCGTCGACCTGACGATCGGCGACGAAACCTACAAGGATCTGTTCGGCGCCGAGACCATCGGGCTTCGCGAGCTGCTTCAGCCGCTGACGCTGCGTGGCCGCCTCGTGCTCGCCCTCCTCGACGGCAAGCCGAAGCTGAAGCGCGCCCTGGACAGACTGGGGCTTCTCGACGCGGCACGGCGCCTGCGCGACCGGCTGAAAAGCTGAAGATGGCCCCCAAGAAAAGACTACGGTAAAACAACCACTTGTGACAAACACCAATCCAGCGCCGCCGGTTTCTGGTCTAGGGTGCCGCCGGTCGGCCACGAGTCGTGCCGTATCGAAACGCCGAGCGGAAAGTCTGCCATGACGTCGGGGCGGCCGAGAATTGCCATCTATTTCGCGAGCCACGACGGCCACACCCGCAAGATCGTCGATTGCCTCGCCGGGCATCTCGGCGGGCGCGACGTCGGCGTCACCCTCATCGACCTGATGGCTGGGATGTCGCCGGCCATCGATCCCGAGGCCGATCTCATCCTCGTCGCCGCCGCCATCCGCTACGGCTACCATCTGTCCGCGGCGCGGCGCTTCCTCGCGCGATTGCAGGCCGAGGTGCCGGCCGGGCGCATCGCCGTCCTGTCGGTCAACCTGACGGCCCGCAAGCCCGGCCGCCAGACCGCCGAGGGCAACATCTACCTGCGCAAGTGGCTGATGCGGGCCGGCCTCCGCCCGGCGCTGTCGGCGGCCGTCGCCGGCAAGCTCGACTATCCCGCCTACCGCTGGTTCGACCGGATGATGATCCAGGCGATCATGCACATCTCCGGTGGCCCGACTGACGCCTCCACAATCATAGAATATACCGATTGGGCCCAAGTCGAGGCTTTGGCCGGCCAGTTGGCGGCGCTCGCCATGACCTCGCCGTAAAGACTTTCCTTACCATAGCTTGCGATCCTGATCTCGAAACGGAGCTTTTCCGCGCGAGGGTGTTCGCGTGGCGTGCGGGCGATGACGTCCGGGCGACGAATGCTCCCATGTGGCCGGGCAACGGGCCGGTGGTACTGAGTGGGTTCCTGAAGCATGGCGACGTTGGCAGCGTTTTCGAGCGGGTACGAGCCGATCTCCCTGAGATTGCCGCTGCGTCTTGCGGGGTGGCCGGCCGCTGCGGCCTTCCTGTCGGTCAGCGCCGCCGCCGCCCTGTGGATCGGGCTCAGCCTCACCGCCGTCGGCACGGTCAGCGAAAACCTGTCGGCCGCCCGCCAGTCGATCTTCGAGTCCGGCCTGTCGGTGCGGCCGCTGCCGGCGACGTTGCCGCCGGCGAGAAAGCCCGACAAGTTTGAAAAGCTGCCGCCGATCGCCGGCGCGACCTCCGGCAATCTCACCGCCGACGCCATTCTCTTGTCCCGCCAGAACAAGGCCACGGCCGCCGTCGCCATGCGGCTCGCCGAAGCCGCCGCCGGATTCCGACGGCAGCAGTTCGAGGCCAGGTTCCAGGCCAACGCCGCGCCGGCGGCGCGCCTCGCGCTCGCCGTCCGCCATGACGGCCTCGCCGCGCCGGACGCCGGACCGCGCCCGCCGGTGGCCATCGCCGAAGCGCCCCTGCCGGTGCCGCGCCCGGCCCTGCCGGCCAAGCCCGTCGAGCCGGCCGCCGAAGCGCCGAAAGTCGCGGCCGTGGCGCCGCCGCCGGCCGCCGTGGCGCCGGCCGCGCCGCAGAAACAGGACAAGCCGGCCGCCGCCTTGGTCGAGGTCAAGCCGAGAGCGGAGATCGCCGCCATCGCGCCGCCGGCGATGCGGGCGGGCGTCGCCATCTACGACATCGCGGCCGGCGTCGTGCACATGCCGAACGGCGAGAAGCTCGAGGCGCATTCCGGCCTCGGCGCCATGATGGACGACGTGCGCTACATCCACGTCAAGATGCGCGGCCCCACCCCGCCCGGTACCTACAAGCTGACCATGCGCGAGAGCCTGTTCCATGGCGTCGAGGCGATCCGCCTCACCCCCGTCGACGGCAAGAAGCCGTTCGGCCGCGACGGCCTGCTTGCCCACACCTACATGCTGCGCAAGCCGGGCGAGTCCAACGGCTGCGTCTCCTTCCGCGACTACGCGCGCTTCCTTGCCGCCTTCAAGCGCGGCGAGGTCAGGCAGATGGTGGTGGTGCCGCGCCTTGCCGGCAAGGAGGAGCCGCGCGTCGCCTCGCTGTTCTCGTGGTTCAAGAAGAGCTGACCTCAGGCACGAACACCGTCACGGCGCCCGGCCGGACGCGGAAGACGGCCGGCGTCGTGGTAACGATCTCGCCATCGGCGTTGACCGGCATCGGCCGGCGGGTGCGGATCTCGAAGCCCTCTCCGCTCAGGGTCCGCACCTCGTCCATCAGGCCGTGCCGGCCTTCCCAGAAGGCCAGCGCCATCAACGGCAGTTTCCAGACGTCCTCGAACTCCAGCGAATAGAGGTCGAGGCGGCTGTCGTCGATCTCGGCCGTCTCGGCGACGACCATGCCGCCGCCATAGTGGCGGCCATTGCCGACGGCGATCTGCAACGTCCGCACGGCGATCTCCTCGCCGCCGTCGGCGCGGATCACCGCGCTGAACGGCCGGGCGCCGATCAGCACCTCGGTGGCGGTCAACGCGTAGGCCAGCCGCCCCCAGCGGCGCTTGGTCTCGCGGCTCAGCCGATCGGCGAGGCTGGCGCTCATGCCGAGGCTGGCGACGTTGAAGAACGGCTTGCCGTTGACCTCGCCCACGTCGATCACCCTGGTCCGGCCGGCGGCGATCACCCGCGCCGCCTCGGCCATGTCGACCGGCAGGCCGAGCGTGCGGGCGAGATCGTTGGCGGTGCCACCCGGCAGGATGCCGAGCGGCAGGCCGGTATCTATCAGCCCCGGCGCCGCCGCGTTGAGGCTGCCGTCGCCGCCGACCACCACCACCCGGTCGACGGCGTCGCCGTGGCGGCGGATGGTCTCGGCGAGATCCTCGCCCTCGTGCCAGTCCGGCCGCAGCACGTCGATGCCGCCGCCACGCAGTTCCTCGATGGCGGCGTCGACGCCGGCGCCTGCCGAGCGGCTGTGCGGATTGGCGAGGATGAGCGCGCGTCGGTCCACTTCGGCCTCAGGTCAGAAAGCCGCCGAGACAGGCGGCGATATGGGTGCCGGCGACGATCAGGGCCGCCGTCCAGAGCATCGTCACCAGCGTCAGCACCAGGCCAACGACGAGGGCGAGGCCGTCGCGGGTCATCAGCGACAGGCCGATCACCAGCAGGCTGATCACCGGCCCGATATTGCCGAAGGGAATCGGCAGCGCCAGCACCACGGCGAGCAGCAGCACCGGGACGCCCATCAGCAGTCGGCCCGCCCGGCCGGTCAGCGAGCGCCAGCGGCCGGCCCGCATGAGCGCCTCCAGCCGGCGCACCCATGGCAGGGCGCCGGCAATGACCGTCTTGACGCCGTCGGCCGCCAGATGGCGATCGGCGAGCAGGCGCGGCAGGGCGAGGCGGCGGCGGCCCAGCAGCATCTGGCAGGCAACGAGCACCAGGCAGGTTCCGGTCACCATGCCGAACGGGCCGGGAATGGGGATCATCGCCGGCAGCGCCAGGGCGATCAGCGCCAGATCGAAACCGTTGCGGCCGAGGCGGCGGACGATGTCGCCGATCGACACCCGTTCGAGGCCGCCGATATCGGCGGCCATGCGGCCAAGCACCGACGAAGCGGAACCAGACGTTCCCTCGCGGACCGGCATCGGTCTCGTCTCCTTTTCCGGCGCGGCCGCGGACCGCGGACACGGGTGTCGCCGGACTTACTGCCATATTGGGGCGCCAGTAGGTATATTCAATTACGAAGCACGCGGCAGCCAACGACCAAAAGATGCGCACTGGCGCCGACGCCCGCTATGCGGCGAAAAGCAGGCGGGAAAGAATGCGACTTTTGGAGCACTGTTCGAGAAATCTTGCGAAATCCGACGGCCTTATGGCCTTCTAGTTATTTCTCCCAAGTTTCTTGACTGCCTGGTAAAGATAATAGCGATGGCTCCCGGGCATAGACCCACTTTCCCCGGCATCAGGCCGGTGGACAGCAATAAACACATTCACTGGGGGCTGGATTGAACCTCAAGCGAAAGAAAAGCATCGCCGACTTGATGGCGCAGGCGAGCGGCAAGGCCCTGCCGCGCACGCTCGGCGCCTTCGACCTGTTCATGATGGGCATCGGCGTGATCATCGGCACCGGCATCTTCGTGATGACCGGCGTCGCCGCGGCCACCTATGCGGGTCCGGCCATCATCCTGTCCTTCGCCTTCTCGGCGGTGGCCTGCGCCTTCATCTGCCTCGCCTATTCCGAGCTGGCCGCCGCGCTTCCCGCCGCCGGCAGCTCCTACGCCTACAGCTACGCCGCCGCCGGCGAGTTCGTGGCCTGGCTGGTCGGCTGGAACCTGATCCTCGAGTACACGGTGGGCGCCTCCGCCGTGGCGGCCGGCTGGTCGGCCTATTTCACCGGCATCCTGAAGGCCGGCGGCGTCGAGCTGCCGCACGCGCTGACCGCCGTGCCGCATGATGGCGGCATCATCAACCTGCCGGCCGTGCTGATCATCGCCTTCCTGACCTTCCTGCTGGTGCTCGGCGTCAAGGAGAGCATCCGTCTGTCGCGGATCCTCGTCTTCATCAAGCTCGGCGCCATCTTCCTGTTCCTGCTGCTGGCGACGCCGGCCGTCAACCCGACGAACTGGGTGCCTTTCCTGCCGTTCGGCATGCAGGGCATCACGGCCGGCGCGGCGATCATCTTCCTCGCCTACATCGGCTTCGATTCGCTGGCGACGGCGGCCGAGGAGACCGTCAACCCGCAGCGCAACATGCCGATCGGCATCATCAGCTCGCTGGTCGCTTGCACCGTGCTCTACATGGCCGTGTCGGCGGTGCTGACCGGCGTCGCGCCCTACACCGAGCTGAACAATGCCGAGCCGGTGACCTACGTGCTGCGCAAGATCGGCTACAACTTCGGCTCGGCCATCGTCGGCGTCGGCGCCATCGCCGGCCTGACCACCGTCTGCCTGGTGCTGATCTACGCCCAGACGCGCGCCTTCTTCGCCATGGCCCGCGACGGCCTGATCCCCGAGAGCATCTGCAAGGTGCACCCGAAGTATGGCACGCCGTACATCGCTACCATCCTGGTCGGCACGGTGATCGCGCTGATCTCCGGCTTCACGCCGATCGGTCTGGTGGCGGAGATGTGCAACATCGGCACGCTGTTCGCCTTCATCATCACCAGCGCCTGCGTGCTGATCCTGCGCAAGACCCATCCGAACCTCGAGCGGCCGTTCCGCTGCCCGGCGGCCTGGGTGGTGGCGCCGCTCGCCATCATCTGCAGCCTGATCATCATGTTCAGCCTGCCGGGTGCCACCTGGGTGCGCTTCGTGCTGTGGAGCGCCCTCGGCGTGGTGGTCTACTACCTCTACGGCGCCCGCCGCAGCAAGCTGGCCATCGCCGCCGCACCGGCCGAGTAAGCGGTCGACGCCGTCCGCCGCCGAGGCTCGCTCGCGCGATTGTCATCGGCGGCGGCGGTTCCGTCCCTTGCGGCCACGGACGAGCGGCGGCACCATGGGAGGATTATCCTCACGGAGACCTCCATGCCGCCGCTCTCCATCCTGGAACTCGTCCGCGTCACCGAACAGACCGACGCCGCCGGCGCCCTCCGCAATGCCCGCGAGGTTGCCATCCATGCCGAGCGTCTCGGCTATCGGCGCATCTGGGTGGCCGAGCACCACAACATCGCCGGCATCGCCAGCGCCGCCACCTCGATCGTCATCGCCCATATCGCCGAGGGCACCTCGACCATCCGCGTCGGCGCCGGCGGCATCATGCTGCCCAATCATTCGCCCTACATCATCGCCGAGCAGTTCGGCACGCTGGCCCGCCTCTACGGCGACCGCATCGACCTCGGCCTCGGCCGGGCGCCCGGCACCGACCAATTGACGTTGCGCGCCATCCGCCGGCCGCCCGAGGCGGCCGAGCATTTCCCCGAGGACGTCATCGAGCTTCAGGCCTATTTCGAGCCGGCGGCCGCGGGCCAGCGCCTTGAGGCGGTGCCGGCGGCCGGTACGCGCGTGCCGCTGTGGATCCTCGGCTCCAGCCACTTCGGCGCCATGCTGGCGGCCGAACTCGGCCTGCCCTACGCCTTCGCCTCGCATTTCGCGCCCGACCTGCTGCTGCCGGCCCTCGACATCTACCGCAGCCGCTTCAAGCCGTCGGCCGTGCTCGACCGGCCCTATGCCATGGTCGGCGCCAACGTCATCGCCGCCGACACGGACGAAGAGGCGCGGCGCCTGTTCACGACGCAGCAGATGTCGTTCACCGGCATCCGGCGCGGCGCGCGCGGCCTGTCGCAGCCGCCGATCGACGACATCGACGCCTTCTGGACGGCCGAGGAACGGGACTGGGTCAGCCGCATGCTGGCCCGCTCCATCGTCGGCTCGGTGGAAACGGTGCGGCGCGGCCTCGCCGACCTCGCCGGCGAGACCGGCGCCGACGAGATCATGCTGGTGTCCGACGTCTACGACCACCGGACGCGGCTGAAGTCGATCGCCCTGATCGCCGAGGCGGCCGGCATGACCGGCGACGCGGCGGTGGCGCTGCTCTGAGCCGTCAACTGAACCCGGCCACGGCGTGCGGCACGTAAGGGCCTTCGAGGGCGGCGATCTCCTCGGCGGTCAGGCGAACGTCGAGCGCCGCCACGGCGTCGTCGATGTGGCCGGGCTTCGAGGCGCCGACGATCGGCGCCGACACCTCCGCCTTCTGGAGCACCCAGGCGAGCGCCACCTGCGCCCGCGGCAGGCCGCGCGCCGCGGCGATCCTCGCCACCGTCTCCACCACCTGCCGGTCGGATTCTTCGGTGCCGAGATAGAGCGTCTTGCCGAAGGCGTCGAGGTCCTGGCGGCGCGAGCCGCTGTCCCAGTCGCGCGTCAGGCGGCCGCGCGCCAGCGGACTCCAGGGGATGACGCCGATGCCCTCGTCGCGGCAGAGCGGCAGCATCTCGCGCTCCTCCTCGCGATAGAGGAGGTTCAGGTGGTTCTGCATGGTGACGAAGCGCGTCCAGCCGTTTCGCTCGGCGACGTGCAGCGCCTTGGCGAACTGCCAGGCGAACATCGACGACGCGCCGATATAGCGGGCCTTGCCGGCCTTCACCACGTCGTGCAGCGCCTCCATGGTCTCCTCGATCGGCGTGGCGTAATCCCAGCGGTGGATCTGGTAGAGGTCGACGTAATCGGTGCCGAGCCGGCGGAGGCTGGCGTCGATGCCCTGAAAGATCGCCTTGCGGGACAGGCCGGAGGCATTCGGCGTCCTCTGTCCCCGCTCGGAGAAGGCCAGCGGGAAATAGATCTTGGTGGCCAGCACGATCTCGTCGCGGCGGGCAAAATCCCGCAGCGCCCGGCCGACGATTTCCTCCGAGGTACCGTCGGAATAGCTGTTGGCCGTGTCGAAGAAATTGATGCCCACCTCGATCGCCTGGCGGATCAGCGGTCGCGCCGCCTCCTCGGGCAGCGTCCAGGGATGAGCGCCACGCTCGGGCACGCCATAGGTCATGCAGCCGAGGCAGATGCGCGAAACGTCGAGGCCGGTGCGGCCGAGCTTGGTGTAGTCCATCGGAAATCTCCCTCGGTTTTGACGAGAGCCTAGCAGCTTCGATCGACCTCCGGAAAGCGTTCACCGGCAGGCCAGCCGCGCGCCGGAAGCTGATCGGCGGCGGAGACCAGAGCCATCGCCAATGCCGATTTGTCGGCCGGTCCGCGCCGCGCTAGACTCGCCCCACAAACCCGCGAGGATGCCATGCAGAGCTTCACCTACTGGAACCCCACCCGCATCCACTTCGGCAAGGGCCAGATCGCCCGCATCTCCGACGAAGTGCCGGCCGATGCCCGCGTCCTCGTCCTCTATGGCGGCGGCTCGGTGCTGAAGAACGGCGTCATGGACCAGGTGCGGACAGCGCTGGCCGGCCGGGCCGTGTTCGAGTTCGGCGGCATCGAGGCCAATCCGCATTTTGAAACGCTGCTGAACGCCGCCAAGCTGGCGCGTGCCGAGAAAGTCGACTTCCTGCTGTCGGTCGGCGGCGGTTCGGTGGCCGACGGCACCAAGTTCGTGGCCGCCGCAGCCCTTTATGACGGTGATCCCTGGGACATCCTGGTCGAGCGCGGCCGCAACGTGACGGCCGCCCTGCCGCTCGGCTGCGTCATCACCCTGCCGGCCACCGGCTCGGAAATGAACCGCAACGCCGTCATCACCCGCGCCTCCACGCAGGACAAGCTGCCGATGAATTCGGTGCACGTGCTGCCGCGCTTCTCGGTGCTCGATCCGGAGACCACCTTCTCGCTGCCGCCGCGCCAGACCGCCAACGGCGTCGTCGACAGCTTTATGCACGTGCTGGAGCAGTATCTCACCTATCCGGTTGGCGCCAAGGTGCAGGACCGCTTCGCCGAGGGCCTGCTGCTGACCATCCTGGAGGACGGGCCGGTCGCCCTCGCCGAGCCGACCAACTATCAGGCGCGCGCCAACCTGATGTGGGCGGCGACCATGGCGCTCAACGATCTGATCGCCTGCGGCGTGCCGGGCGACTGGGCGACCCATCGCATCGGCCACGAGCTGACCGGCCTCTACGGCCTCGATCACGCGGCGACACTGGCCATCGTGCTGCCGTCGCTGCTGACGGTGAAGCGGGCGCAGAAGCGCGGGAAGCTGCTGCAATATGCCGAACGGGTGTTCGGCATCACGACGGGCGACGAGGAAGCGCGCATCGACGCCGCCATCGCGCGGACGCGCGCCTTCTTCGAGGCGATGGGCGTCAGGACGAGGCTTGCCGACTACGGCCTCGACGCCACCGCCATTCCGGCCGTCACCGAGAAGCTGCGCCAGCACTGGCCGGTGCCACTCGGCGAGCATCGCGACGTGACGCCCGAGGCGGCGGCGGAGATCCTGACGCTGGCGCTTTAAGGGCGCCCTTTCCGGCATGACATGGCCCGCCTCCGCGGGCCATCTCTTTGTTTTTATTTACACCCTCCGCGCAGGCGGCGATCACGGGCAGGACGCGGCTTCCTCGGGCAGAAGGGGCAGCCGCCGCGCCGCCCCTCCCTCCCCCGATCATTGCAGCGGGCCGATCACCTCGACGTGGCCGGCACCGGTGCGGGCCTGCCGTTCCGGCCGGTACATGTCCTCGAGCGTGGCGGCCGGCTGGTTGAAGCTGCCGGGCGCGACGGCGCGGGCCATGTAGGCGAACTGGAACTCCGTGGTGTCCTTCAGGTCGAAGGCGACGGTGAAGCGGTCGGTCTGGTATTCGGTGTGGGCGGCGTTGTCGAGCGGCGCCAGCCAGTCGAGCGCCGCCACATCACCGGCCCGGATCAGCGACGGATTGTCGATGGCAAAGCCGGCCGGCAGCGGATCGTTCAGCAAGAGGCGCGCCCAGCCGGACTGCGTCGTGGTGACCGAAAGCACCACCACCAGCCGGTCGCCGAGCTTCACCGCCAACGGATCGACCTCGTTGCCGTCGAGGTCGTAGTAGGCGCGGGTCAGGGCATAGCCATTGCCGCCGGCCGGTTCCGGCGTTTCGGGAATGCCGGTCACCGTCAGCCGGGCGTCGACGACCGCCTTGCCGACATTCTTCACCGCAAGGCCGGCGGCGAGGTCGGCCGGCGCATACTTCGCCGTGAACACGCCGTCGTGCCGCGTGCCGCCGACGTCCAGTTCCGGCTTCAGGCCGTCCTTCAGCAGGGCGTGGGCGGCGAGCAGCATCCACGCCTTCTCCTGCGTCGAGGTAGCGGCGCTGGCCTTGTAGAGCTTGCCGACCTCGCGGCTGAGGCCCTGGTAGTCGAAGGCGGAGAGCTTCGATTCCGCGGCCAGCGCCAGGATGGCGGCACCGTCGCGCAGGTCGGAGCCGTAGTCGGCGCGCCACGGCCGCGCCTTGTCATTGGCCGCCTCCAGCAGATCGAGCGCCGAGCGGAAGGCACCGGCCGCCTTCTGGCTGTCGCCGTAGAGGGCGAGCGCCGCCCCGAGCTGGGCGCGGGCGAGCGGCGTCGCGAAGGCGTCGATCTTGGTCTCGGTGTAGAAGCGCAGATCGCCGATCGACGCCCGGCCGTTGCGGGCCAGCACGTAGAGGGCGTAGGCGACATCCTCGCCGCCGTTGTCGAAGTCGGCGGCATAGGCGATGCGGTTCTTGAGGTTGGTCACCGCCATGTCCTGGGCGACCGGCGGCACCTCGTAGCCCTTCTCCTTGGCGCGCGTCAGGAAGTCGGTGACATAGGCGCTGAGCCAGAGATCCTCCGACCCCGCCCCCCACAGGCCGAACGAGCCGTCCGAGCCCTGGTTGACCAGCAGCGCCTCGATCGCCTTCTGCACCCGCTCGCGCACCGGTTCCTCGCCGTCCAGACCGGCGGCCAGGATGACGTCATCGAGATAGACGAGCGGCAGCGCCCGGCTGGTGATTTGCTCCGAGCAGCCATAGGGGTACTTATCGAGCGCGTGGACGAGGCCCGGCAGGTCGATGCCGGCCACCGTGCCGACGGTCAGCGTCGCAACGCCGGTCTCCGGCTTCAGGCCGGCGAACACGTCCGGCGTCAGCTTCAGGTCGCCACTCCCAGGCTTCAGCGAGAAGTCGCTGACCCGGGTGACGGCCGGCTCGTTGTCGCGCACGCCGAGCGTCAGCGTCTTGGTGAGCGCGCTGCCGTCCGGCGCCTTCAGCTCGGCGGTGATCGTCTCGTCGCCGACCGCCCGGCCGGTGATCGGGATCAGCACGCGGGCCTTGCCCTTCTCAGTGAGCGACACGCTGGCGTGCGCCAGCTTGTCGTCGAGGCCGACGAAGTCGCCGGCCGCCGTCACCGAGAGGGAGAAGTCGCCGGAGGGACCCTCGACATGGGTGAAGTCGAGGGCGAGGCGCGAGCGGTCGCCCGGCGCCAGGAAGTTCGGCAGCGACGCCTGGATCACCACGGGATCGCGCACCAAGACGTCGCGCGAGCCGTGGCCGACACCGGTCTTCGACCAGGCGACCGCCATCACCCTAACCGTGCCGTTGAAGTCGGGCATCGGGAAGGAGGCGTGGGCGACGCCGTCGGCATCGACCTTGGTCACCCCCTGGAAGAAGGCGACCAGCCGTTCGGTGGGCGGCGGTCCCATCAGGCGGGAGATGCCGCCGCCGTCGCCGCCGGTGCGCACCTCGCCGAGCGCGCCGAGCGTGGTGTCGATCAGCTGGCCGTAGAGGTCGCGGAACTCCATGCCGAGCCGGCGCTGGGCGAAATACCAGTCCTCCGGCGCCGGCGCCTTGAATTCGGTGAGATTGAGGATGCCGACGTCGACGGCGGCAATGGTGACGTAGGCGTCCTCGCCGGCCTTGACGCCGTCCACCTTGACGGCGACGGAGAGGTCGGTCTGCGGCCGCATGTCCATCGGCGCGTCGATCGCGACGCCGAGCAGCCGCTCGCCGGGATCGACGCCGGCCCAGGCAAGACCGAGGGCGCGCGACGGCATGCGCTTCTCGGCCAGATCGAGCGGCCTGAGCAGCGAGGCGGTCACGTAGGCGCCCGGCCCCCAGTCGGCGGTGACCGGCAGCTCGATGGTGGAGCCGCCGGCCGGCACCTCCACCGTCTTCATGGCGATCAGCCGGTCGTCGACCACCGACACCACGGCAATGCCGGCAAAGCGCGGCTCGATGTGCGCCTTCAGCGTGTCGCCGATCCTGTAGCGCGGCTTGTCGAGGGTGATCTTCAGGAGGTCGGGCGTCTCTTCGGCGGTGGTCGGCACGTACCAGCCGGCCTCGAAGGTGGTGGATACCGGGATGACGTCGCCGTCGCCGCTCTTCACCGTCAGCTCGTACTCGCCCCACTCGACGCGCGCCTCGATGCGGGCCGGCTGGCCGGGCTCGACGTCGAGCTTGCCGTCGGCAACGCGGGTCGTCGACTTGACGGCGTGGTAGTCCCAGGAGCCGTCGCTCTGATACCACTGATAGTTGGTGTTGACGCGCGACAGCGTCCAGCTCAGATCCTTGGCGGCGACATTGGCATAGTCGGCGTCGAGCACGGCGACGTCGAAGGCGGCGTTGCCGCCCTCCTCCACCGCGTCCTGGAACAGCGGCCTGACGCCGATGCGCTGATGGCCGGTGGAGACCGGCAGCGTCAGGCGACGCTCGACCGCACGGCCGTTGGTGTCGAGCACGCGGATGTGCACGGCGGCCTGCAATGGCCGAGTGGTGTCGGAGACCTGCGGCGTCACCAGCGTCACCGTGGCGTCGCCGGCCTCGTCGGTGCCGTCGGACTGGACGTCCTCGACGGCCGACGTGAAATCGTCGTCGGCAAGGCCGAAGCGATAGCCCGGCGCCGAGGGAATGCTGGCGGCCGGCGTCACGTAGACCTCGCCCTCGATGGCAAGGCCGGCGGCCGGGGCGCCGTAGAGCCACTCGGCGGTGAGCGTCGCCTCGGCGCTCTCGCCGGCGTGCAGCAGGCTCGCCTCGGTCTTCACCGTGAAGTCGATCCGCTCGGGCTGGAAGTCCTCGACCTTGAAGGTCGCCTCCTGCAACGGATCGGCCTTGGGATCGGTGTAGGCGGCGGCGCGCCACGTGCCGCGCGGCGCCTCGCCGGGCAGCTCGAAGGATAGCGCGCGGCCACCGGCGCCCTGGTCGGCGGCAAGGCGGCGGATGAACTCGTTGCCGTCGGGCCGACGTACCACCAGCGTCAGCGGCAGGTCGGGCAGCGCCGCGGCCTTGGGATCGCGGGCGAGCACGGTGAGGTTGACCGTCTCGCCGGGGCGGTAGACGCCGCGCTCGGTGGTCATGAACACGTCGACCGGCTTGGGCGGATCGCGACCCTCGACGCCGCGGTCGGTCAGGTCGAAGGGGGCCTTCTGGAGGTTGAGGAAGGCGAAGTCGCCGTCCTTGGTGGCCAGCAGAAGCTGCGGCGCCGCGCCGCCGGTGCCCTTGACGAGGCCGGCGTCGAAGCGGGCATAGCCGGCGGCATCGGTGGTCGCCGAGCCGAGCACCTCGTTGTCGGCGGCGATCAGCTTCAGATCGACGCCGGCCACCGCCTGGGCATTGCTCAGCGCGTGGATCACCACGTTGAGGCCGTCGTTGCCGGTCATGGTGGCGAGGCCGAGATCGGAGACGATGAACCACTGTGTGGCGTCGGCGCTCCATTCGTCCTTCTTGTTGACGTCGCGGACCACCAGGGCGTAGACGCCCGGCTCCAGCGTCTTGACCAGTTCGGCCACCGGCACGGCGGTGGTCACCTCGCGATTGACGTCGCGCTTGACGGCGATGGTGCCCGACCACACCTCGCGCCCCTCGCGGTCGGCAACCGCCTCGGCGCTCCATTTGTCGAGCTGGCTCAGGAAGCGGTCCTGGCCGATGGCGTTGACGAGATTGCGGTCGCCGATCTTCAGCACGCGGGCATCGAGCGTGTCGATGTTGACCGACACGACGGGAATGGTGGCGTTGGGCGTCTTCGGCAGCACGTAGGCCTTGCCGACGAAGCGCACCGACGGATCGCGATCGCGAACGTAGAGGTCGAGTTCGGCCGTCTTGTTCAGGCTCTCCTCGCCGTCGCTGGCCGGCAGGCCCTTGCGGACGGTGATGTGGTAGCGCTTGCCGTATTCGACGCCGGCGGCGCAGATCTGGTTGGCCTCGGCCTCGATCTCCAGCTGGTCGCCACCCTCGACCGACAGGTAGCCGGTGATCGACGGATCGTTCCTGGCGATCGGGTCGGAGAAGGTGACGCAGATGCGCGGCGTCGACGATTGCGTGTCGATCGAATTGTCGGTGATGCGGAAACCGTGCTGGGCGATCCAGTCGTCGTAGGCGGAACGCCAGTCGGGGTCGTCCTGGAGCGCCAGCCGGCGGCGCAACGTCTTGATGCCGAGGCTCCAGTCCTCGCGCGTCACGAAGGAGTTGGCGAGCGAGTTGAGGGCGGCCACCTGCTCATCGACGTCGGTGGCGCGCAGATAGGCGTTGACGGCGGCGGCGGTCGATTCCTGCACGAAGGTGTCGTGCTTCTCGTTGTCGTCCGGCACCAGGATCGCCTGATCGGAATAGCGCCACCAGAGGTCGTTGCGATCGGGATCGAGGCGGATGGCCTTGCGCAGGGCCTCGGCGGCCTTCAGGTTGTCGCCGGCGTCGATCGCCTTGTCGCTGTCGGCGACGAGGCGGTCAAGATTGCCCTCAGCCGGCTCGTCGGCGATGGCGCCTTCGAGCTTGCGCGCCTCGTCGAAGAAGCTCTGGCCGATGAAGCCCAGTTCCTCGCGGCGGCTGTCGGCGACGGAGGGATCGACCGCTTCCGAGGCGACGATCTTGCCGGCCACCGCGCCAGCGAAGACGCGGAGATCGCCGACGGTGCTCTTCTTGAAGCACCAGCGGGCCTTGGTGTTGTAGGTGAAGGCGAGGCAGCGCTGGTCGGCTACGCAGGCCGCTTCGCAGTCGCCGAGATCGACGCCCTTCAGCGTCTCGATGTCCTCGCCGAAATAGTCGGCGCCCTCGGTGATCACCGCCCGCCGCTCGGCCGCCTCGCCCGGTGTGGCGAGAGCCAGTCCTGCCGCAGTCAGACAGACGAGCGACAGAAGCCGCGCGAAGCGCCGAACGGATAGCATGGAGACCCCTCCGAAAGCCGGCAGCGGCCGGGCAATGACATCGATCAAAAGGCAACCAGATAAAACAGCTCGTCAAGGAATACCCGTAGAGCGAGCCGCCGGCAACCCGGCCAAAGGCCATGTCTGCGGACTGAGAAAAGGCGGTCTCAGAAACGGGACTTGGCCGGATCGGCGGCATCGACGACGCGGATCTGCACGCGCGGCGCCCCCTGCCACCAATCGAGATCGACGTGGCCGGCGACATGCAGCGGCGCGCCCCGGCTCCCGGCCAGGAAGTCGCCGAGCGGCTGGCCGACAGCCCGGAAGGCCATGGCTTTCAGCTTGGTGCCGGCCGACGAGCAGAGCGTCAGGCGCAGGTGATTGCGGCCGACGGCATCGAGATAGAGCAGCCGGTGGGAGGGGAAGACGAACAGCGGCTCCGGCTGGGCCGAGCCGAACGGACCGACCCGGCCGATCGCCTCGACGAGGTCGGGCGTGGCGCCGTCGGCGGTCAGCGCCGCGTCGATCTCCAGCGCCTCGGCGGCACGGGCCATGGCAACGCCGTCGGCGACGGCGGCGGCGACGAAGGCGCGGAAGGCGTCGACGCCGGCCGCCGGCAGCGACACGCCGGCCGCCATGGCGTGGCCGCCCCCCTTGGCGATCAGTCCGCGCTCGCGGGCAAGGCGCACCACGGCGCCGAGGTCGACGCCGGCGATCGACCGGCCGGAGCCGACCGCGCCGCCGTCACGATCGAGGGCGATGGCGAAGGTCGGGCAGCGGTAGCGCTCCTTGAGGCGGGCGGCCACCAGGCCGACGATACCGGGGTGCCAGTCCTCCGACGCCTCGACGATCACCGGCGGCGCCTCGCCGCCGAGGCGGGCGGCCACCATCAGCTCGGCGGCGTCCACCGCCTCGGCCTCCAGCGCCTGCCGCTCGCGGTTGAGCCGGTCGAGTTCGACGGCGATGCGTCCGGCATCGACGGCGTCGTCGGAGGTCAGCAGGCGGGCGCCGAGGCCGCTGTCGCCGATGCGGCCGCCGGCATTGATGCGCGGCCCCAGCATGAAGGCGAGACTGTAGGGTGTCGGCGGTCCGGACAGCCTGACGACGTCGGCGAGCGCCGCAAGGCCACGATTGCCGCGCGCCCTGAGCACGGTGAGCCCCTTCACCACGAAGGCGCGGTTGAGGCCCTTGAGCGGCACCACGTCGCAGACCGTGCCGAGCGCCACCAGATCGAGCAGCGACAGGAGGTCGGGCGGCGGCGTGCCGCGCCGCTCGAACCAGCCGCGTCGCCGCAGTTCGCGGTTGATGGCGACCAGCGCCACGAAGGTGACGCCGACGGCGGCGAGGTGGCCGTGGCCGGACAGGTCGTCCTGCCGGTTGGGGTTGACGAGGGCCAGCGTCGGCGGCAGCTCGACGCCGGCCTGATGGTGGTCAAGCGTCACGACGTCGAGGCCACGCCGCTTCGCCTCATCGAACGCCTCGAAGCTGGAGGTGCCGCAGTCGAGCGTCACCAGCAGCGTGGCGCCGCCGGCCGCCAGCTCACCGACGGCACGCGGGTTGGGGCCGTAGCCGTCGACGAGGCGATCGGGGATGTAGACGGCGGGGTCCAGCCCCTGCCCCCGCAGATAGCGGACGAGGACGGCGACCGAGGTGGCGCCGTCGACATCGTAGTCGCCGAACACGGCCAGCTTCTCGCCGCGTTCGACGGCGTCGGCAAGGCGGGCGGCGGCGGCATCCATGTCGGTGAACAGCGACGGATCGGGCAGCAGCGTCTTGAGCTGCGGGTTGAGATAGGCCTCGGCGGCGTCGGCGGCGACGTCGCGGGCGGCCAGAAGGCGCGACACCACGTCCGGCAATCCGGCTTCCTGGGCGATCTGACGGGCCAGCGCGCCGCCGCGCGCATCGAGCCGGTCGCGCCACGGGCGCGCAGTGGCCGAGCGGGTGACGCCGAGCACGGCGCGCCGTTCGGCCGACTCGGAACGGAGATCAGATTCGGCGACGAGGGTCATCGCTTCTCAATAGAGCAAGCGAGACGGCGGCGCAAAGCCGGGGGCTGACGCGGCAGTGGATGGCTCAGGCAGGGCGATGCTCGGCGGCGATCATCGTCGCCAGTTCGCCGACCAGCGGATGACCCGGCCAGATCAAGCCGAGGAGGCCGGTGGCGAAGCTTCCCGGCGCCGAGCCCGGCGCGGTCACCAGCCCGTCGTCGACCACGGCGCGCGGCATGTCGACGTAGAGCGAGCCGTCGTAGTCGGGCAGACGATCGCCAAGATAGCCAGCAGCGTTGCTGGTATGGCGGCGCCGGTTCAGCACGCCGGCCCGTCCGACCGCCAGCGTGCCGCCGCAGATGGCGCCGACCGGACGCCCGGCCGCCAGCATCTCGCGGACGGCGGCGCCGATATCCGGCGCGTCGGCCGCTTCCCAGCCGGACGAACCGATCACGCAGAGCGCGTCGAATTCCGCAACCGCCAGCGTTTCCAGCGGTGCATCCGGCGTGACGGTCAGTCCGCCCATGGAGCGGACGACGCGGCCGCCGGGCGTATGGTGATCGACGCGGGCGCCGAGCCAGGCGCGCGCGGCCGCCGCGAACATGCCGACTTCCCAGTCGGCGAACGCGTCGAGCAGAATGACGGCGATGCGCTTGTCGGTCATGCCCTGTCCTTTCAGGCGATGGTCGGGGCGACCCTCGCACCGGGGCGGACAGCTTCCTGTCAGCAGCAGGGGCGCCCGGCAAAGGAAAAGGCCCGGCGCGGGGCCGGGCCTTTCCTCATTTCCTGGCGGAAGCCGTCAAGCCTCAGGCGCCCTTGACGACGCTGATGCCGGCGTACTTGGCCTGGTCGCCCAGCTCTTCCTCGATGCGGATGAGCTGGTTGTACTTGGCGATTCTGTCCGAACGGGCCAGCGAGCCGGTCTTGATCTGGCCGCAGTTGGTGGCCACGGCGAGGTCGGCGATCGTCGAGTCTTCCGTCTCGCCCGAGCGGTGGCTCATGACGGCGGTGTAGCCGGCCTTGTGGGCGGTCTCGACGGCGTCGAGCGTCTCGGAGAGCGAGCCGATCTGGTTGACCTTGACCAGGATCGAGTTGGCCGTACCGGCCTTGATGCCCTGGACGAGGCGCTTGGTGTTGGTGACGAACAGGTCGTCGCCGACCAGCTGCACCTTGCTGCCGATCTTGTCGGTCAGCTGCTTCCAGCCGGCCCAGTCGTCTTCCGACATGCCGTCTTCGATGGTGATGATCGGATAGTCGGCGGCCAGCTTGGCGAGGTATTCGACCTGCTCTTCGATCGAGCGGACCTTGCCTTCGCCTTCGTAGTGGTACTTGCCGTCCTTGAAGAACTCGGTGGAGGCGCAGTCGAGGCCGAGATAGACGTCCTTGCCAGCCGTGTAACCGGCCTTCTCGATCGAGGCGACGATGAAGTCGAGCGCCTCGACGGCCGAGCCGAGGTTCGGAGCGAAGCCGCCCTCGTCGCCGACGTTGGTGTTGTGGCCGGCCTTCTTCAGGCCCGACTTCAGGGTGTGGAACACCTCGGTGCCGATGCGCACGGCGTCGGCGATCGACTCGGCGCCGACCGGCAGGATCATGAACTCCTGGAAGTCGATCGGGTTGTCGGCATGCACGCCGCCATTGACGATGTTCATCATCGGCACCGGCAGGATGTGGGCGTTCGGGCCGCCGACGTAGCGGTAGAGCGGCAGGCCGGCGGCCTGAGCGGCGGCCTTGGCGACGGCGAGCGACACGCCGAGGATGGCGTTGGCGCCGAGGCGGGCCTTGTTCGGCGTGCCGTCAAGCTCGATCATCGCCTTGTCGATGGCCAGGAGATCCTCGGCATCCATGCCGGCGACCGCCTTGTAGATCTCGTCGTTGACGGCGGCGACGGCCTTGGTGACGCCCTTGCCGAGATAGCGGGAGCCGCCATCGCGCAGCTCGACCGCCTCATGGGCACCGGTCGAGGCGCCCGACGGAACCGCGGCGCGACCGAACGAGCCGTCTTCCAGGGTGACGTCGACTTCGACGGTGGGGTTGCCGCGGCTGTCGAAAATCTGGCGACCGACGATATCGATGATGGCTGTCATTGTGCGATGCACTCCCAGTTGGATGGACGGCGAAGTCCTGATAACCCGCGCGTTCTATAGCCCGTCAATGTGACGCTGCAAAGATGCGAACTGGCACGGATGTCAAGATTGTAATTGGTTTAGATGAACCGTTTGACGTCGGCTCGAATCGACATCCGCCTGTGCGTCAGGAAACGCTTTTCAAAGCGGCTTTGGAAGAGGTGGAGACGGAGAGCGCCCCGGAACCGGCCTCGGCGGGCATGGCAAGGCGCCCGGCCAGCCTTCAGCCGGCACGCTCGCCGCCAAGCCAAGGTTGCGACTTTGGTCTCGGCCGGCCCGGCCGGAGCGGCCCGAAGGCGTTCCCTTTCAGCCATCTGGCGGGGTTTTCAGCCGAACTTGCAATGGCTTGAAGGCGATGTTTCTTGACCTCCGGGGACCGTTGGCGAAGGCTTGCGTTCCTCGGCGGCTGCCGGACGGCGGCGTCGGGGAAACGGGGGGATTTCATGACCAGTCATCGCGTTGTCGTCGTCGGAGGCGGATTTGCCGGTCTCCAGCTCGTGCTCGACCTCAAGGGCGCGCCGGTCGACATCACGCTGATCGACCGCCGCAACCACCACCTGTTCCAGCCCCTCCTCTACCAGGTGGCGACGACGGTGCTGGCCACCTCGGAAATCGCCTGGCCGATCCGCCGCCTGTTCCGCGACCGGCCGGAGGTGACGACGGTGCTCGGGCACGTCGTCGGCGTCGACCGCGAGGCGAAGACGGTGCGGCTCCGCGACGGCAACGTCCTTCCCTACGACACGCTGGTGCTGGCCACCGGCGCCCGCCACGCCTATTTCGGCCGCGACGAATGGGAAGCCTTCGCGCCCGGCCTGAAGACGCTGGAGGACGCCACCACCATCCGCCGCCGCGTGCTGCTCGCCTTCGAGCGGGCCGAGATGGAGGCCGATCCGGACAAGCGGCAGGCGCTGCTCACCTTCGCCATCATCGGCGGCGGCCCGACCGGCGTCGAGCTGGCCGGCATCATCGCCGAACTGGCCCACCGCACGCTGGTCAAGGAATTCCGGGCCATCGACACCCGCACCGCCCGCATCCTGCTGATCGAGGCGGGGCCGCGCATCCTGCCGGCCTTCACGCCGGACCTCTCCGACTACGGCCGTCAGGCGCTCGACAGGCTCGGCGTCACGGTGCGCACCGGCCTGCCGGTCACCGACATCTCGGCCGACGGCGTGCGCATCGGCGAGGACTTCGTGCCTGCCAGGACGGTGCTTTGGGCGGCCGGCGTGCAGGCGTCGCGCGCCGCCGAATGGCTGGGCGCGCCGGCCGACCGGGCGGGACGGGCGATCGTCGAGAAGGACCTTAGCGTGCCCGGCGCGCCGGATATCTTCGTGATCGGCGACACGGCGTCGGTGACGACGGCCGAGGGAAAGCCGGTGCCGGGCGTGGCGCCGGCCGCCAAGCAGCAGGGCGCCCACGTGGCGAAGACCATCCGCCGCCGCCTCGCCGGCCAGCCGGCGCCGGGGCCGTTCGTCTATCGCCACCAGGGCAACCTCGCCACCATCGGCCGCAGCGCCGCCGTGGTCGACTTCGGCTGGATCAAGCTGAAGGGCGCCGTCGCCTGGTGGGTGTGGGGCATCGCCCACATCTACTTCCTGATCGGCACGCGCAGCCGCTTCGCCGTGGCCTGGAGCTGGCTGTGGATCTTCGTCTCCGGCCAGCATTCGGCGCGCCTGATCACCCAGAAGGAGACACTGAAGGACGAGAACGGCCGATAGCCGAACGAGAAAGGCGCCCTTTCCGGAGCGCCTTTTCCCTTGTCAGTCAATAGCCTGCGGCGATTTGTTCACTCGCCGGCGATCGCCCATTCCAGCGGCTCGCGGCCGTCGCGGGTCTTGCGGATGCGCTCAGCCACCAGGAAGGCCAGTTCCAGCGCCTGATCGGCGTTGAGGCGCGGATCGCAATGGCTGTGATAGCGGTCGGCAAGCTGCTCGCCGGAGATGGCGATGGCGCCGCCGGTGCATTCGGTGACGTCGCGGCCGGTCATCTCGACGTGGATGCCGCCGGGATGGGTGCCCTCGGCGGCGTGGACGTCGAAGAAGGCGCCGACTTCCTTCAGGATGCGGTCGAACGGCCGCGTCTTGTAGGAGTTGAGCGTGATGGTGTTGCCGTGCATCGGGTCGCAGGACCAGACCACCGAGCGGCCCTCGCGCTGCACCGTGCGGATCAGCGCCGGCAGGTGGTCGCCCACCTTGTCGGCACCGTAACGGGTGATCAGCGTCAGCCGGCCGGGCTCGTTGTCCGGGTTCAGCGTGTCGATCAGCCGGATCAGTTCTTCCGGATCGAGCGACGGGCCGCATTTCAGGCCGATCGGGTTCCTGATGCCGCGGCAATATTCGATATGGGCATGGCCGGGCTGGCGGGTGCGGTCGCCGATCCAGATCATGTGGCCGGAGGTGCCGTACCAGTCGCCGGTGGTCGAATCGACACGGGTCAGCGCCTGCTCGTAGCCGAGCAGCAGCGCCTCGTGGCTGGTGTAGAAGTCGGTGGTCCGCATCTCGGAGACGCTTTCCGGATGCACGCCGCAGGCCCGCATGAAGGCGAGGCTTTCGCTGATGCGGTCGGCGATCTCCTGATAGCGCGACGACTGCGCGCCCTTGACGAAGCCGAGCGTCCACTTGTGGACGTTGTCGAGGTTGGCATAACCGCCGCTCGCGAAGGCGCGCAACAGGTTCAGCGTCGCCGCCGACTGGCGGTAGGCCATCTCCTGGCGCTGCGGATCGGGGATGCGCGCCTCCGGCGTGAAGTCCATGCCGTTGACGATGTCGCCGCGGTAGGACGGCAGCTCGACGCCGTCGATCAGCTCGGTCGGCTTGGAGCGCGGCTTGGCGAACTGGCCGGCGATGCGGCCGACCTTCACCACCGGCTGGGCGGCGCCATAGGTCAGCACCACCGCCATTTGCAGGAAGACGCGGAAGAAGTCGCGGATGTTGTCGGCGCCGTGCTCGGCGAAGCTCTCGGCGCAATCGCCGCCCTGCAACAGGAAGGCCTCGCCGGCCGCCACCTTGGCCAGGGATTTCTTGAGCTTGCGCGCCTCGCCGGCAAACACCAGCGGCGGATAGCTGGCAAGATGCGCCTCGACGGCGGCGAGCGCCGCCTGATCGGGGTAGTCCGGCACCTGCTCGATGGGCAGGGCGCGCCAGGAATCGGGCTTCCAGGTGGTGGGCATGACGCGGCTCTTCTTCTCGATGCATCGCCCCGCGAAAACCACCGCGGAGCCTTCAGGATTTGGCGCCTTATACATGAGGCGCCGGTGAGGCACCACCGCCGATACGCATGCGCGGCAGAAGTGCGGAAGGCGGCGGTTCCGTTTCGACCGATCCGGCACGGAGGCCGGAGGCAGGCGGTCACGGAACCGCAAATGCAAAAAACCCCGCCTTTCGGCGGGGCTCGTTCTCGCGCTGGGCCTGTCGATCAGACAGCTGCGGAACCGGCCACGCCGAAGCGGCGACGCCACGCATAAAAGCCCATAAAGCCGAAGAAGGTCGGAGCCGCGGCCCGCGCAAGCGGGGCGGTCAAGGATGTCCGAAGGTGCCGAGAGCACGACATGGATATCGTCCGACAGAAGACGCTTCCGCAGAGACTGCCGAAGCAAGGTTAGCGGACAAAAACCATCGCCGGCCGACGGCGTCAAGCGAAATCGCGCAGCCCCCTACGAGAGAACAGGTCAGATCAGCGCCAGCTCGCGCAGCGCCCGTCGCATGCCCTCGGGGATGTCGCCGTCGATCTCCGACTGGCGGATGTCGGCCGGCGCGTCCTTGGCCGGCAGGTAGCGCCAGCCCTGGAAGGCGCGGCAGGGCCGGTATTCGGTGCGGTGCAGTTCGGGATCGAGCACCAGGCCGCAGCGCTCGATGCCGTCGTGCCCGCGAATCGGCCGCAGTTCCAGGATGCTCTGGCGCACCTGCACGATGCCCTTGATCACCCAGTAGATCGAGCCGCCGTCGAGGATCTCGTCAGCGCGCTTGGGGAACATGCGGGTGACGTGGATGCGCTCGTAGCCCTCGCCACGGGCGGCGTGGGCGAGCACCTCCTCGCGATACCACTGGTCGAGTTCCTCGACCGTCTCGACGCCGACGCAGAGCTTGATGATGTGAAGCGGCATAAATCCTGTCCGTGCGGGAGGCCCCTCCCCGCAGCCTCCTAACATGGTCCGGCCGGCGGTGCGAGGCAAGGCGCCGCGAAAGGTCCCGGCCGGCTCAGCTCGACGAAGGCGGCGGCCGCCCGGCCGAAATGGCGTTCCCTGTGGCGCAGCGCATTGAAGCTGCGGCCGGGCAGCGGCAGCGGCACGGCCACCAGCGCGCCGGTGGCCAGCGCCGCCTCGACCACCATGCGCGACAGCACGGTGACGCCGGCGCCCGCCTCGACGGCGGTGCGCACCGTCTCGTTGGACGGCAGTTCCAGCGCCACCTCGACGTCGCTTTCCGCAAGACCGAAGTGCCGGAGCGCCTGTTCGAGGGCGATGCGCGTGCCCGATCCGCGCTCGCGCAGCACCCAGCGGGCCGCCTTGAGCCGCGCCGCCACATCGCCGGACTGCGACAGCCAGGGATCGCCGGGCGCCGCCACCAGCAGCAGTTCGTCCTCGAACAGGCGGTCGACGGCGAGCGCCGGTTCGTCCACCGGCCCCTCGACGAAGCCGAGCAGCGCGGCTCCGTCGCGCAGCCGGCCGGCCACGAACTCGGTATTGCCAAGCTCCAGACTGACGCGGATGCCGGGGAAGCGGCCGGCAAACGCCTGGATAACGCGCGGAATCCAGTAGGCGCCGATGGTCTGGCTGGCGGCGACGGTCAGCTCGCCGCGCCGGAAGTCGGCGAGATCGGCCAGCACCGCCTCGGCGTCGGCGGCGCGGGCGAGGATCGCCCTCGCCTCGTCGAGAAAGGCGCGGCCGGCCTCGGTCAGGGCGATGCGGCGGCCGATGCGGTCGAACAGGCGCACGGCGTAGCGGCTTTCCAGCGCCGTGATGGCGGCGCTCACCGCCGACTGGGTGAGATGCAGCTCGCGCGCCGCCTGCGTGACGTGCTGGCGGCCGGCGACGGCGACGAAGATGCGCAGTTGTTCGAGAGTCATGGCGAAGCCGAGGGGACCGGGTCAGGTCAGCCTTATCAGCACGAGGGCGAGGCCGGCAATGAAAAGGCTGGCGCAGGCGCCGGTCAGCGCCGGCCGCAGCCCCTTGGCCCTCAGCTTCACGACGCTGGTCTCAAGGCCCATGGCGGCGAGCGCCATGGTCAGCAGGAAGCTGCTGGCCACCGACGCCTCGGCCTTGAACGGCACCGGCAGGCTGACGGCGCTGTTGACCGCCACCAGCGCCACGAAGCCGAATACGAACCAGGGCAGCGGCGGCCGCGGCCGGTCGCCCTCGCCGGCCGCACCGCCGGCGCGCGGCAGCACGGCGGCCATGGCCAGCACCATCGGCGCCAGCGTCATGACGCGGGTGAGCTTGGCCACCGTGCCGGAGTCGCCGGCTTCGCGGCCGACGGCGAAGGCAGCGGCCACCACCTGGGCGATCTCGTGGATGGAGGCGCCGGCCCACAGGCCGTAGTCGCGCGGCGCCAGATGCAGCACGCCCTGCAACAGCGGATAGGCGAACATGGCGATCGACCCGAACACCGTGACGCAGGCAACGGCATAGGCGACGTCCTCGTCGGGCGCCTCGACCGCCGCATTGGCCGCCGCCACCGCCGAGGCGCCGCAGATCGACGTGCCGGCGGCGATCAGCCGGACGAGGCGGGCGTCGGCGCCGAGCAGCCGGCCGACGGCCAGCGTAAACAGGAAGGTCAGGGCGACGCAGCCGACGATGACGGCGACGCCGCGCAGGCCGGTCTCCGCCACCTCGGCGAAGGTGAGCTGCAAGCCGAGCAGCACGATGGCGAGGCGCAGCAGCCGGCGCATCGCAAAGCCGATGCCGGCCGTCAGCGCCGGATGGGTGCCGAGCGTGTTGCGCACCAGCATGCCGACGGCGATGGCGATGATCATCGGGCTGAGCCTGCCGACGCCCGGCAGCAGCCGGAGGCCGGCGGCAAGGCCGGCAATGGCGGCGCAGGCGAGAACGCCCGGCAGGATGCGACTTATGCGAGCAACCGTCTCCTGGAGAACAGAATTCGATGCATCGGCCGATTTGGAGAAAGAATTGCTCATTCAGGAAGATCCGTTGTTACGGATTTCCTATGGAGCACGGCTTTCCATCAGACCAACGCATTGTTTCGCACGAACCGTTCGATCGGCTCGAACGGTCGCCGCCGGCCGGACCGCTCAGGCCGGGTCGGCGGTCTCCTCGCTCTTGCTGCCGCGGCCGAGGATGCCGAGATCGTCCTCGGCCTTGACGCGAGCGAGCCGCGCCTCCGCCTCGTCGGCCTCGCGCTGGCGGGCCCACATGGTGGCGTAGAGGCCGCCCTTGTCGATCAGCTCGGCATGGGCGCCGCGCTCGGCGATGCGGCCCTTCTCCAGCACGATGATCTCGTCGGCGTTGACCACCGTCGACAGGCGGTGGGCGATCACCATGGTGGTGCGGCCCTCGGCGACGCGGTCGAGTTCGGCCTGGATCTCGCGCTCGGTGTTGGTGTCGAGCGCCGAGGTCGCCTCGTCGAGAATCAGGATGGGCGGCGACTTCAGGATGGTGCGGGCGATGGCGACGCGCTGCTTCTCGCCGCCGGAGAGCTTGAGGCCGCGCTCGCCGACCGGCGTGTCGTAGCCGGCCGGCAGGCCCTCGACGAAATGGGCGATGCGCGCCTGCCGCGCCGCCTCGCGCACCTCGTCGGGCGAGGCGTCCGGCCGGCCGTAGCGGATGTTGTAGAAGATGCTGTCGTTGAACAGCACCGTGTCCTGCGGCACCATGCCGATGGCGGCGCGCAAGCTCTCCTGCGTCACGGTGCGGATGTCCTGGCCGTCGATGGTGACGCGGCCGGAGGTGACGTCGTAGAAGCGGAACAACAGGCGCGACAGCGTCGACTTGCCCGCCCCCGACGGGCCGACGACGGCCACCGTCTTGCCGGCCGGAATCTCGAAGCTGACGCCCTTCAGGATCTGCCGGTCGGGGTCGTAGGCGAAATGCACGTCCTCGAAGCGGACGGCACCGCCGCTCACCTCCAGCTTTACGGCGCCGGGCGCGTCGACGATCTCGGCCGGCTCGCCGAGCAGGTCGAACATCTGTTCGAGGTCGGTGACGCCCTGGCGGATCTCGCGGTACATGAAGCCGATGAAGTTGAGCGGAATGCCGATCTGCATCAGCAGCGTGTTGATCAGCACGAAGTCGCCGAGCGTCTGGGTGCCGGCCATCACCTCGTGCGCCGACATCACCATGCACAGGGCGACGCCGATGGTGAAGATCACCGCCTGCCCCATGTTCAGCCAGGACAGCGAATACCAGGTCTCGTTGGCGGCCGCCTCGTAGCGCTCCATGGCGACGTCGAAGCGGGCGGCCTCCATCTTCTCGTTGCCGAAATACTTGACCGTCTCGAAGTTCAGGAGGCTGTCGACCGACTTGGTGTTGGCGTCGGTGTCGCTGTCGTTCATGCGGCGGCGGATGGCGATGCGCTTGTCGGAATAGCGGATCGAGAACCAGACGTAGATCCAGATGGTGACGCCGATCACCAGCAGATAGCTGACGCCGAAGTTCACCACGATGACCACCGCCGACAGCGCGAACTCCAGCACGGTCGGCATGGCGTTGAGGATGGTGAAGCGGACGATCGATTCGATGCCCTTGACGCCGCGGTCGATGACGCGCGTCAGGCCGCCGGTGCGCCGCTGCAAGTGAAAGCGCAGCGACAGGCGGTGCAGGTGGGCGAAGGTGAGGTTGGCGAGGCGGCGGACGGCGTACTGGCTGACGTCGGAGAACAGCGCGTCGCGCAGGTTGTTGAAGCCGTTCAGCAGGATGCGGCCGACGTTGTAGGCGACCACCATGGCCACCGGGTAGCTCAGCCACATCAACGTCGGCTCGGGCACGTTGATCTTGGGCGCCAGCGCGTCGGTGGCGAAGGCGTAGAGATAGGGCACCAGGACGGTGATCACCTTGGCGAGCACCAGCGCCGCCATCGACAGCACGACGCGCAGCTTGAGGTCGGGCCGCCCGTCCGGCCACATGAAGGGCCAGAGCTGGAGCAGCGTCGTCCACAGCGACTTGTCGCCGCTGATCCTGGCTTTGGCACTGGCGTGGGAATCGACTTCGCTCATGGTCCACCGGAAATGCGTTGCTCAAAAAACCGCCCGACGCGAACGCGCCGGGCGGCTTGCCGATCTCTAGATAGTCTCTTTTTCCATCGCGCTCCATCATCACGGCGCGCGATGGCGGGAATGTTACTGGCCGATCGGCCTCCAGGCGGAATCGCCCTCCGGGATCACGAACACCTGGCCGGGGTAGATCAGGTCCGGATTGCGGATCTGGTCGGTGTTGGCCTGATAGATCGTCGAATAGCGGATGCCCTGGCCGTAGAGCCGCTTGGCGATCATCCAGAGATTGTCGCCGCGGCGGATGATGAAGGTGGACGGCTGCGTCGGGCCGGCCTCGCCGGCCGAACCGGCGCCGGCCTGCGCCGAACCGACGCCGGACGCCAGCGTCGGCGCCGACAGCACGTCGTCGGCGATCTCGAAGGGCACCTCGGCACGGGCCAGCACGGCGCCGCCGGCGCCGATCTGGTCGATGCGGACCAGATGCTTGCCGGGCGCCAGCTTCACATCGCCCTGGAACAGCCAGCGGCCCTTGTCGGCCTTGGCGTCGCCCAGCGCCTTGTCGTCGACGTAGAGGCGGATAACAGCGCCGGCGGCGGCCGAGCCGGCGGCATAGAAGCGGCTGCCGTTCTCAAGCTCGACGGCGTCGATGGTCACCACCGGAGCCGGCGCGGCGGCGGGCGCGGCCGGCGGCGCGGCGGGCGTCTCAACGGCGGGAGCCGGCGCAGCCTCGACAGCCGGCGTTTCGGCGGCAGGCACCGGAGACTCGGTCGCGGCGGCAGCCGGAGCCCCGGCGGCAGGCGCCGGCGCGGATGCGGCGGCCGGTGTCTCGGCCGCAGGAGCCGGCGCGGCGGCCGGCGTCTCAGCCACGGGTACCGGAGCGGCGGGCGTCAGGGCGGGCGTCGCGGCGGCGGCCGTCATGTCGGCCGGCGGCGCCGGAATCGCCACTGTCTCCGCAGGGGCAGGAGCCGGCGTGGTCGGAGCCGGCGTGGCAGCGGCCGGCGCCGGAGCAGCCGCGTCGGTCTTGACGGAAGCGGCGTCGGCCGGCTGTTCGGCAACGTCAGGCGCGGCCGGGGCCGGCGCAACGGCGGCTGGCGCCGGCTGATCGGGCGTCGCGGCGGCGACGACGGTCGGCGCGGCGGCGGCTGGTACCGGCTGATCGGACGGAGCGGCATCGATTGCTGCGGCCACCTTCTCCGGCTCGACGCCGGCATCGGCCAGCTTGGCTTCGGTCTCCTTGAGGCCGGGCACCTGCAGTACGGCGGACGGCGAACCCGGCTGGTTCAGCACCACCAGCACGTCGCCGTTGCCGCCCTCGGGCACCGAGACGGCCACCGACTGCTCGGAGGTCGCCACCTTGCCGTCCTTGTCGGTGACGCGCACCGACAGGTCGTGGGCGCCCGGCTTCAGCGGGTCGGAAAGGACGATGGCCCAGGAGCCGGTGTCGTTGGCCTTGCCGCCGGCCACCACATCCTGGCCGGAGAGGATCTCCACCTTGGCCTCGGGGTCGCTGCGGCCGGCGATCACCGCGTCGCCGGTCGGCTCGACGCGGACGAGATCGAAGATCGGCACCACCGTCTCACCAGGGGCGACCGGACCGGCGTCGGCCTTGGCGGGAGACGGGGCCGCCACGACGTCGGTCGAACCGGCGGCCTCGGCGACGGGCGCGGGATGACCGGCGAGACGAACGTCGAGCCGGCGCAGCACGCTGTCGAACGCGCCGGAGAACAGACCGGCCAGAAGAACGACGATCACGCCGACGGCGCCGATCAGAACATTGCGAAGTCTCTTGCTCATCACCCGCTCACGCCCCCGTCGGCTTCGCCGACAATTTTACAGCCCGCAGCTTTGCCGACAAACTTGCAGTCCCCGGCTTTGCCGACATGACACACGCCCACGAACCGGCCCAATCTGCCAGTCGGTCCGATCGCCACCCACGGTTACGACGGATGATCCACCGAGTCGCAACCGATCGAACACAATGAATTGAGCCACCTTTATGGCGACTTTTACGTGGCGGCAGCGTCGAACGTCGCCGCACGGTGAGTTTTCAGCCTGTATACTCAAATGTTTAGGCCGACAAGTGCGGCGCAGTACGGGCGACGGCGGGTTCGAGACGGGCGACGGATTCCCCGGCGACCGATGCAAGAAAGCCGCACTTCCTCAGGTTTTTCGTCCGCCGCTCCGACCGTTCCGGTTCGGCGCCCGCCGCGCCGCTTGCCGGCGGCGACCGCTTGACGGCGGCGCGGCGGCGATGCGACAAGCCAATCATGACCCAAATCAACAGCATCTGTGTCTTCTGCGGCTCGGCCAACGGCCGCAGTCCCGCCTATGTCGCCGCCGCCGAGCGGCTCGGCGCCGACATGGCGAACCACGGCATCCGCCTCGTCTATGGCGGCGGCGACGTTGGCCTGATGGGCACCACCGCCCGGGCGGTGATGGCCGCCGGCGGCCGGGTAACCGGAATCATCCCCGAGTTCCTGGTCCGCAAGGAACGCATGCTCGACGGCCTCGACGAGTTGCGCGTCGTGCCGGACATGCACACCCGCAAGCGCATGATGTTCGAGGCGGCCGACGCCTTCGTGACGCTGCCCGGCGGCATCGGCACGCTGGAGGAAGTGGTGGAGCAGATGACCTGGGCGCAGCTCGGCCGGCACAAGAAGCCGATCGTGCTGGCCGACATCGACGGCTTCTGGCAGCCGCTGGTCGAGGTGATCCGCCACATGAACCGCGAGGCATTCATCCGCGAGGGCTTCGAGGTGCGCTATCACGTCGCCCGGACGGCGGCCGACATCCTGCCGGCCGTGCTCGCCGCGGCCGGCCACAACGGCGAGATCGCCGGCGACGCCGAGACCATCGCCAGGATGTGAGAGCGACTATTCGTCCGGATGCCGCGGCTCGGCCAGCAAAGCGTCCAGGCCGCGCGTCCGCACGTCCTCGGCGATCCGGCCGATGACCTCTGCCTCCTCCGGCGCGATGCCGGACAACTCGGCCTGTACCCGCTTCCGGCGGATGTCGTCGCTCCACTGCGGCGCCGTCGCGAGCAGCGGACTGCCGGCATAGGCGAGGCCATAAACCACCGCCTTCCGATAGTCCGCCTCGAACTCCGGCGTCACGACGGCCTGCGCCCGCTCGCGGTCGAGGCCATCCTCCAGCAGCGCGCCGAGGTCGGAACGGCCGGGCTTGCGGTTCAGCAGGAACCCGATGGACACCGGTGCCGCCAGCTTGGCCCTCAGGAGGTCGCGGGCATAGCCGAGTTGCGCCTCCGTCGCCGCGTCGGATACCTCGGGCATGGGCTTTTCCAGCAGGCGGCGCATGGCGTCGGCGGCGCCATCGTCGCCGAGCACCCCCAGGACCGTCAGCGCATTGGCCCAGAGGGGATGGGCCTCCTCGTGGTCGAACACCCGGGAGATGCTCGCAATATCCTCGGGCGCGAGCGCCCTGATGGCGTCGAGCGGCAGTTGCTCGGCCCAGCCGGCATCCAGCAGCGCGAAAGCCTTCGGCGTCAGGCCGAAATCGGTTGCGCCCGCCGTGTTGTCGGCGACCATCAGCAGGGCGAGGAAACTCCCGCCGCCGGCCCGCGCCGTTCCGCCGTAGGTCTGGCATTCGGCGGCCGTCAGCACCCGCGAGTCCGGGCGGGGGTCCCAGAACATGACGTCGGTTCGCTGGGTCTTGCTCGCCTGCTCCCAGGCAATGCCCTGCGCCACATGGTGCATGCCGCGCCTGTGGCCCTGCTCGTGTCCCCAGACGATCGACGTGCGCGGCTTGCGGTAACCGTCGTAGATCACCGAGGCCGGCTTGCCCTTGGTGGCGCAGCCGGAGGCGTTGGTGGTGGCCGGCAGGCAGGAGAGGCTTTGGACGATCAGGAAGTCGGCCGTCGGCGCAACCTCCTTCAGCGCCTTGAGATGGGCGCTCCAGTCGCCGCTATCGGGCAATCTCGCGTCGCGGATGACCGGCCTGGTGCGGACGAACTTGACATCGCAGGCAACGTCGCCGCTGCCGTCGGCCTTCTGGAACGCCTCGTTCAGCCCGAGGATGATGTCGTCGATTTCCTTGTCCCGCACCGCCAGCGACGATGGCCGCTGCGCGAAGACGACGTCGACCGTGGCGGCCGCCGACGTGGCCGCCGAGACGATCAGGGCACAGCACGCCAGCGGCAACATGACCATCGCACGCGCCATCGCAGCCTCCCCAGAAGAGGCGACGACGATGCCATGATTAACCCCAGGCTGCAATTCCCTCCGAATTGCACATCGATTTTGATGACGGTCAGGCGCCGGCGTGGCCGTTCTTCAGCAGCTTGTAGGTGATGGAGTCGTCGAGCGCCTCGAAGGAGGCTTCGACGATGTTGGCCGACACGCCGACCGTCGACCAGCGGCGGCCGGTCGCCCGGTCGAGGCTCTCGATCAGCACGCGCGTCACGGCACCGGTGCCGCCGTTGAGGATGCGCACCTTGTAGTCGACCAGCTCCAGCGCGGCGATCTCGTCCTGATACTTGCCGATGTCCTTGCGCAGCGCCTGGTCGAGCGCGTTGACCGGGCCGTTGCCCTCGGCCACCGACATCAGGATCTCGTCGTCCACCTTCACCTTGACCACCGCCTCGGTGACCACGACGCGCTCGCCGATGGCGTTGATGCGGCTCTCGACCATGGTGCGGTAGGAGATGACGTCGTAGAAATGCGGCACGCCGCCGAGGTGGCGCAGCGCCAGCAGTTCGAAGGAGGCGTCGGCCGCCTCGTAGGAATAGCCGCGCGCCTCGCGCTCCTTCAGCTCGGCGAGCAGGCCGGTCAGCCGGCGGTCGTCCCTGGAGTAGACGATGCCTGCCCGGTCGAGTTCGGCGAACAGGTTGGAGCGGCCGGCCTGATCGGACACCAGGAGGCGACGGCGATTGCCGACGCTGTCCGGGCTGACGTGCTCGTAGGTGCGCGGGTCCTTCAGGATGGCCGAGGCGTGGATGCCGGCCTTGGTGGCGAAGGCCGACAGGCCGACATAGGGCGCATGGCGATTGGGCGCGCGGTTGATGATCTCGTCGAAGGCGCGCGATACCTGCGTCAGCGTCTTGAGCCGCTCGGGCGTGACGCCGGTATCGAAACGGCTGGCGAATTCGTCCTTCAGCACCAGCGTCGGCAGGATGGTGGTGAGGTTGGCGTTGCCGCAGCGCTCGCCGATGCCGTTGAGGGTGCCTTGAATCTGACGGACGCCGGCCCGCACGGCGGCCAGCGAATTGGCCACCGCCTGCCCGGTGTCGTCGTGGGCGTGGATGCCGAGCCGGTCCCCCGGCACCACCTCGGCTACCGCCGCGACGGTGGCCGCCACATCGTGCGGCATGGAGCCGCCGTTGGTGTCGCAGAGCACCACCCAGCGGGCGCCAGCTTCATAGGCCGTTCTGGCGCAGGCCAGCGCATAGGCCGGGTTGGCCTTGTAGCCGTCGAAGAAGTGCTCGCAGTCGACGATGGCCTCGCGGCCGGCCTTCACGGCCGCCTCGACCGACTGGCGGATGCAGTCGAGATTGTCCTCCAGCGTCGTCTTCAGCGCCACGTCGACATGGTAGTCCCAGGTCTTGGCGACGAAAGTCACCGCATCGACCGGCGCGGCGAGCAGCGCGGCGACGCCGGGGTCGTTGGAGAGCGACACGCCGGGCCGCTTGGTCATGCCGAAGGCGGCGAAGCGCGCCTTGGTAGTGCGCTTCTCGGCGAAGAAGGCGTCGTCGGTGGGGTTGGCGCCGGGATAGCCGCCCTCAATGTAGGAAAAGCCCAGCTCCTCGATGAGCCCGGCCACGACGATCTTCTCCTCGACGGAGAAGTCGATGCCCGAGGTCTGGGCGCCGTCGCGTAGCGTCGTATCGTAGAGGTGGAGGCGGGCCTTGTCCGTCATGATGGCTCTTTCGGCAGGAAATCCGGCGTTCAGGAAGCGGCGAAGCGGTCGGTGGCGGAAATCAGTTCGTTGAGGAGGCCGGGCTCGACCAGCGAGTGCCCTGCCCCCTCGACGATCCTGAGATCCGCCTCCGGCCAGGCCTTGTGGAGGTCCCAGGCGTTCTGGAGCGGAGTACACATATCGTAGCGGCCGTGGGCGATGACACCCGGAATCCGCTTCAGCTTGTGGGCGTCCTCGAAGATCTGGCCCGGCCGCATCCACCCTTCATGGACGAAGTAGTGGTTCTCGATACGGGCAAAGGCCAGCGCGAAATCGTCGTCGATGAAGCCGGCGGTGACTTCCTCATTGGGAAACAGCGTCAGCGTCGAGCCTTCCCAGAGCGACCAGATGCGGGCGGCGGCGACCTGCGTGGCGCGATCGTCCGACACCAGCCGGCGGCGATAGGCGGCGATCAGGTCGTGGCGCTCGTCCTCGGGGATGTGCTCGCGGAACGGCTCGAACTTCTCGGGATGGATCAGCGAGGCGCCGTATTGATAGAACCACTTCAGCTCGAAATCCCGGAGGCCGAAGATGCCGCGCAGCACCAGTTCGGACACGCGCTCGGGGTGCGTCTCGGCATAGGCGAGCGCCAGCGTCGAACCCCAGGAGCCGCCGAACACCAGCCACTTGTCGACGCCGATCATCTGCCTGAGCCGCTCGATGTCGGCGACGAGGTGCCAGGTGGTGTTGGCGTCGAGCGAGGCGTGCGGCGTCGAGCGGCCGCAGCCGCGCTGGTCGAACAGGATGACGTCATATCTGTCCGGATCGAAGCAGCGGCGCTGGTTGGGTGAGCAGCCGCCGCCGGGGCCGCCGTGCAGGAAGACGGCCGGCTTGCCGCCCTTGCGGCCGACGCGCTCCCAATAGATCCGGTGGCCGTCGCCGACGTCGAGCATGCCGGTCTCGAACGGCTCGATCTCGGGGTAGTAGCTGCGCAGTTCGGTCATCTCTCAGGCTTTCGGAAGCGGCCAGACGGCGGTGTCGTGGTCGGGATGCTGGTAGGAGCGCAGCGGCTCGGCGCTGCCGGCTTCTGCGGCGACGTCGCCGGTCTCCTCGCGCGGCAGGGCGGCAATGCCGTCCACGAAGGGCAGCATGCCCTCGACGCCGCACTGGAGCGTCGGCGGCAGGGCGGCCGGATCGTCGAAGGCGCCGCCGGCGATCGACGGCTCGCAGCCCTCGAACTCGAAGGTCAGCGGCGTGCCGCAGTCGCCGCAGAAGCCGCGCGAGGCGAGGTTGGACGAGCGGTAGAGCTTGCGCGCGCCGCGCGTCCAGGTGACGGCGCCCGGTCTGAAGGAAACATAGGGCGCGGAGTAATTGCCGACCGCCTTCTGGCACATGCGGCAATGACAGACCGAGGACTGGCCCACCTTGTCGCTGTCGCAGGCAAAGCGGATGGCGCCGCACTGGCAGCCGCCGGTGAGAATGGTCATGGCGCGTCCTCCCGTTGCCTCGTCCCTACCTCTTGACGTCCCAGGTGGTTTCGATCTCGCCGGTGTCCTTGTTCCTGCCGTCCTTCAGCTCAATGCCCATGGCGGCGAGTTCGTCGCGGATGCGGTCGCTCTCGGCGAAGTTCCTCGCCTTGCGGGCATCGAGGCGGGCGGCGATCAGCGCCTTCACCTGGGTCTCGTCGATGTCGGCGGCCGGCCGGCGCGCCGCCCAGCCGGCGGCGCTGTCGTGGAAGAAGCCGAGGAGGCGCAGCGAGGCGGCAAGCGTCGCCGGGTCGTGCTTGACGGCGTG
Source organism: Pleomorphomonas koreensis DSM 23070 (assembly GCF_000425185.1). GTDB lineage: Bacteria > Pseudomonadota > Alphaproteobacteria > Rhizobiales > Pleomorphomonadaceae > Pleomorphomonas > Pleomorphomonas koreensis. The sequence goes on along the minus strand of NZ_AULH01000013.1, from coordinate 129,950 downwards.
CAGTTCGGCGATTGCCCTGGCGGTGTTGAGGTCGTCGCTGAGCGCCTCGATCAGCCCGTCGGACGGTCGGCCGGGGGGCACGTCGGCGGCGACGGCATACCAGTCGTCGAGCGTTCGCCAGCCCTCTTCCAGCCCGCGGACCGTGAAGTCGATCGGCTGGCGATAGTGCGTCTTCAGCATGTTGAAGCGCAGCACCTCGCCGGGCCAGTCGTTCAGCAGCTCGCGGATGGTGAAGAAGTTGCCGAGCGACTTCGACATCTTCTCGCCCTCCACTTGCAGGAAGCCGTTGTGCATGAAGATGTTGGCCATCACGTCCTTGTGGAAGGCGCAACGCGACTGGGCCACCTCGTTCTCATGATGCGGGAAGACCAGATCGACGCCGCCGCCGTGGATGTCGAAGGTCTCGCCGAGGTGCTTCCAGCTCATGGCCGAGCATTCGATGTGCCAGCCGGGCCGCCCCCTGCCCCATGGGCTCGGCCAGCCGGGCTCGTCGTCGGTCGACGGCTTCCACAGCACGAAATCCATGGGATCGCGCTTGTAGGGCGCCACCTCGACGCGGGCGCCGGCCAGCATGTCGTCGAGCGAGCGACGGGCCAGCTTGCCGTAGTCGGGCATGGAAGGCACGTGGAACAGCGCGTGGCCCTCGGCGACATAGGCGAAGCCACCAGCGATCAGCCGCTCAATGATGGCGATCATCTCGGCGATATGCTCGGTGGCGCGCGGCGTCACGGTGGGCTTGAGGCAGCCGAGGTCAGCCACATCCTGCTCGAATTGGGCGTAGGTGGTCTCGGTCAGATGGCGGATGGCCTCGACCGGCGGCTCGCCGGGATAGTCGCGGGCGGCGCGGGCGTTGATCTTGTCGTCGACGTCGGTGATGTTGCGCACGTAGGTGACGTGATCCTCGCCGTAGAGGTGGCGCAGCAGGCGGAACAGCACGTCGAAGACGATCACCGGCCGGGCGTTGCCGATATGGGCGAAGTCGTAGACGGTCGGGCCGCAGACGTACATGCGCACGTTACGGGCATCGATCGGCACGAAGTCATCCTTGCCGCGCGTCAGCGTGTTGTAGAGCTTGAGTGCCAAATACCGTCTCCCCTTGCCATGGACCTTGCGAGAAGCCACGCCACCGCCGGGCCGGGGGCCTGGTCATCCGTTCTGGTCTTTTGGGAAGATCGTGACGGGACGTCCGCGGCCGGCGTGAAGCTCAGCCACAAATAATGCTGGCGGTGATGATGCTGCGCGCGTCCCCGAACATGGCCGTCGATATGCCGTCAAATGCCCGGTGCCGTCAAGGGAAGCGATGAAAAAACGCCGCCCGGACCAGCCGGACGGCAGCTTGAGCGCTTCGGATTTTCGCGAGCCTCACTTCAGCCAGTCGCCGCACTTCAGCGGCGGCGCGTCGCCCCAGGGCATGATGGGGACGCTGGAGGTGGAGTTCTTCGGGCTGCCCTCGATCAGCTTGTCGGAATAGACGAGGTAGACGAGGACGTTGCGCTTGGCGTCACAGCCGCGGACGATCTGCATCTTCTTGAAGAACAGCGAGCGGCGCTGCTTGTACATATCGTCGCCCTGCTCGAACTTCTCCTTGAAGCTGATCGGGCCGACCTGCCGGCAGGCGAGCGAAATGTCGGAGGTCTCCTCGGCGACGCCGAACATGCCCTCGACGCCGCCCTTCTCCGGCAGCGTGAAATGGCAGGCGACGCCCTCCACCACGGGATCGTCGATGGCGTAGACGGCGAGCTTGTGGTCGGGCGTCAGGAAATGCCAGACGGTCGACCGCTTGAAGATCAGCTCGGGATCGCCGGCGGCCGAGGCCAGCGACGGGGCGACGAGCGCGAGGCCGAGGGCGATCAGACCGGCCAGCGACTTCAGGGAATTGCGCATGTGCGAGGCATCCGGTTGCGACGGGGCCGGACCGGCGGCTGCCGTCCCTCGCCCCTCCGGACATATAGGCGCCGGGCGCGGCCGTCCAAGGCCCGTCAGCGAAAGACGTTTTCACCGAGCGCGTCGGCGCTCGCCCGCCGGAGAATGCGTCCGAGTTCGACATATCCCCTCGCGGAGAAATGGAGATTGTCGTCGGCATAGTTGCCGCAAGGCTGGCGATCGGCCGCGAGCGAGTTGCCGTAGCGGCCGCAGGTGAAGGCGTCGTCATCGATCTTCACCGCGTGGACGCCGCCGAGGCGGTTGCCGAGCGACAGGATGGCGGCGTTCACCTCAAGCCGGCCCGCGTCGATCTCGTGAAAGTCGCGGCCGCGCGGCGGGATGGTCAGCACGAAGACCGGCGTGTCGGGCCAGAGCACACGCAGCCGCTCGACGATCGCCGCGATACCGGCCGCCACGGCACAGGCCGGCGTACCGGCGGCGAGGTCGTTGGTGCCGATCAGCAGCGCCGCCACCGACGGCCGAAGCGGCGACAGATCGGTGTTGTCGAGCCGCCAGAGCACGTTGGCCACCCGGTCGCCGCCAACCGAGAAGTCGTAGACGGCGGTGGCCGGGAAGGCGGCCGGCAGGTCGGTGCGCCAGCCGGCGAGCAGCGAATCGCCGATCAGCACGGCCTCGGCCCGCGCCGGACGGGCCGCCTGCACCTTCACCGTCTCCCTGAGACCCGGATAGGACTGCGTGCGCTGCGGCGTCCGCGTGAGGTCGAGGGCGAGCGGATCGCAGACCGGCTCCGCCGCCCAAGCCACGGATGCCGCCATCAGCCCGGCCAGGAGAGCAACCGTCCGCATCGAGGCCCGTCGGCGCATCGCGGTCAGCCGCCTGTTGCCGCGGACAGGCGCTCGCGCACCGCCGCGGCGCCGATCAGCGGCAAGAGCGGCGCCAGTTCCGGCCCATGGTCGAGGCCGGTCAGCGCCTTGCGCAGCGGCAGGAACAGGTCGCGGCCCTTGCGGCCGGTCCTGGCCTTCAGCGCCGAGGTCCATTCGCGAAAGCTGTCGGCGGTCCACGGCTCGGGCGGCAGCACGGCGAGCGCCGCCGCGAGGAAATCGCGATCGGCGGCGTCGACCAGCGGCGTCACCGGGCCGGTGATCAGCTTCCACCAGTCGGCGGCGTCGGCGAGGCGCGTGCAGTTGCCCTTCACCGCCTGCCAGAAGGCCGGATGGGCGGGAATGCCGAGGTCGGTCAGCCGCTTCTGGACGGAGGCATAGTCGAGGCCGTGAACGATGCGGGCATTGAGGGTCTTCAATTCGGCAGGATCAAAGCGGGCGGCCGAGCGCGACACGGCGGCGAGGTCGAAATCGGCGGCCAGTTCGGCGAGCGAACCCACCTTTTCCACGGCGTGCGAGGTGCCGACGTTGACGGCAAGCGCCGCCACCGCTTCCGGCTCGTAGCCCTCGGCCTGAAAGCTCCTGAGCGACAGCGAGCCGGTGCGCTTGGAAAAGCCCTCGCCGCTGGCGTCGGTCAGCAGGTTGTGATGCGCAAAGATCGGCACGGCGCCGTCGAGCGCCTGGAACAGGGCGATCTGGACGCCGGTGTTGGTGATGTGGTCGCCGCCGCGGATGATGTGGGTGATGGAGGTATCGATATCGTCGACCACCGAGGTCAGCGTGTAGAGACAGGTGCCGTCGGCGCGGATCAGCACCGGGTCGGACAGCGAGGCGAGATCGACCGTCTCCTCGCCACGGCAGAGGTCGTTCCAGTGCACGAGATGGCGGCTCGGCGACAGCGGGTCCTTGTCGAAATTGGGCAGCAGGAAGCGCCAGTGCGGCTCTCGGCCCTCGGCCTCCAGACGGGCGCGATCCGCCTCGGTCAGCTTGAGCGCCGCCCGGTCGTAGACCGGCGGCAGATGGCGGGCCAGCCGGCGCTTGCGGGCGTATTCCAGCTCCTCGGCCGTCTCGTAGCAGGGATAGAGCAACCCCTTGGCGACAAGATGAGCCTTGGCCGCCGCATAGCGGTCGAGCCGGTCCGACTGGCGGAAGGAGGCGTGCGGCTTGATGCCCAGCCACGACAGGTCGGCGACGATGTTGGCCGCGTATTCCTCGGTCGAGCGGGCGCGGTCGGTGTCGTCGAAGCGGAGGATGAAATGGCCGCCGGTCTTCAGCGCGAACAACCAGTTGAACAGCGCCGGACGGGCGTTGCCGATATGGAGATTGCCGGTGGGGGATGGGGCGAAGCGGACGACGGTGTTCATGATCGAGGTTCTAGCCGAGACCGGATGCGAATGTCAGAGGGCTTTTCGGGGGACTTTAAAGATTGAACGGCCGAGCGGTGCGACTGTTCCCGCCTCACGCCTTGCGCACCCAGCGCCCCTCCCCGTCCTGTTGCCAGTAGGTGACGTCGAGCCCACGCTCCTTCAGACTCTTCCAGGCGGCACGGGCATCGGCGAGCGCCGCCTCGTCGGTGCCGTCGAAGATCAGCACCAGGCGCTGGTAGCGCTCGGCGTCGTCGGGCGGCGGCGCCCGGTCGACGAGGAAGCGGACGGTGGCGTCGTTGGGGGTTTCCGGCCCGGCGGCGAGATAGACCGGTTGCAGGTCCGCATGGCCGTCGGCGGCCGTGCCGTGCGGCAGGAAGGCGGCGTCGTCGAAGGTCCAGAGATGGCTGTCGAGGGCGGCGAGCCGCTCCGGCGTTCCCGCCTCCACCACGACGCGCCAGCCGCGCTCCACCGACTTCTGCAGCAGCACCGGCAGGATGCGTTCGAGCGGCTGGCCGTCGAGATGGTAGAACAGGGCTTCGGTCAACGTCGCACCCCTTGCGGCAGGTCACCCTCCGCCTTCGCGGAGGATGACGACCCATACTTGCTGTTCGCCCTCAGCTCTCGAAGCGGTTGCGCACCAGACGGTCGAGCAGACGCACGCCGAAGCCCGAGGCCCAGGCCCGGTTGATGTCGGTCTCCGGGCTCGACATGGCGGTGCCGGCGATGTCGAGATGCGCCCATGGCGTATCGCCGACGAAGCGCCGCAGGAACTGCGCCGCGGTGATCGAGCCGGCGTTGCGGCCGCCGGAGTTCTTCATGTCGGCGAAGCGGCTGTCGATCAGCTTGTCGTACTCCGGCCCCATCGGCATCCGCCACAGGCGTTCGCCGGTGTCCTCGCCGGCCTTGACGAGATCGGCGGCAAGCTGGTCGTCGCTGGCGAACAGGCCGGCCATCTGCGCGCCGAGCGCCACCACGATGGCGCCGGTCAGCGTGGCGAGGTCGATCATGAAGGCCGGCTTGAAGCGGTCCTCGGCATAGGCCAGCACGTCGGCCAGCACCAGGCGGCCCTCGGCGTCGGTGTTGACCACCTCGATGGTCTGGCCGGACAGCGAGGTCAGGATGTCGCCGGGGCGATAGGAGGCGCCGTCCGGCATGTTCTCGACGATGCCGAGCAGGCCGACGGCGTTGACCCTGGCCTTGCGGCCGGCCAGCGCCTTGAACAGGCCGGTGACGGCGGCGGCGCCGCCCATGTCGGCCTTCATGTCCTCCATGCCGCCGGCCGGCTTGATGGAGATGCCGCCCGAATCGAAGACGAGGCCCTTGCCGATGAACACGGCCGGCCGGTCGCCGTCCTTGCCGCCGTTCCAGCGCATGACGACGAGGCGCGGCGGCCGGGCCGACCCTTGCGCCACGGCAAGCAGCGCGCCCATGCCGATCTTGCGGAGATCCTTCTCGCCCAGCACCTCGACGTCGACGCCGAGCTTCTTCAGCTTCTCGGCCTCGGCGGCGAATTCCTGCGGCCCGAGCGCGTTGGGCGCCTCGTGGACGAGGTCGCGGGCGAGCAGCACGCCATCGGCCACCGGCTCGACCTCGGCCCAGGCCTTCTTCAGCTTGCCGGCCTGCTCGGCGACGATGGTGACGGCGACCGGCGCCGCCGCGTCGTCCTTCTTCTTCGTCTTGTACTTGTCGAACTCGTAGGCGCGCAGGCTGAGACCGAGCAGAAACTCGGCGCCGCGCTCGGGCAACAGCGGCCCGTCGGCGCCTTCGAGCACCACCGTCGCCGCCTTGATCTTCAGGTCCTTCAGCTTGCCGTAGACCTGGCCGCCCAGCCGCAGCGCCGCCTTGTCGTCGAATTCGGCGGACGGGCCGGCGCCGGCGAGGATCAGGCGGCCGGCATCGAGGCCGACCGGCGCCAGAACATCGAGGAAGGCGCCGGCCTTGCCGGAGAAGCCGGTGGCCGCCACGGCGCGGTCGAGGCCGCCGACCAGCCGGTCGAGCACGCCCTTGCCGAGCGGGCCGGCCCGGTTGTCCGGATCGACCAGCACCACCAGCACCGGGACGTCGGTCTCGAGCGTCTTGGAAAAGGAAAGAGAGGAAAGAGCGGCCATGATTTCATCCTGATTGCCGTGCACCCCTCGGCGGGCGCGATCCGGACATATCGGCCGAATGTGGCGCTTGATGCATGAGAGAGCAAGACGTGAGTTGCATGTGAGCGATGTTGCCGCCGGGAGGCTGCAAGAACAACGCAAAAATTTACCCTTTCCGGGAAGGAAGGATTCACTATAGCCCTGATAGCCTCATTTGCCTGCCATCGGCAGGTCCAACAGGATTCACGATGCGGCGTTTCGGTACCTATCTCTTCTTGCGTACGCTCTACGCCTGCATCGGCGTGATGCTGACGCTTGCCGGCATCGCCTGGGTGACGCAGGCGCTGCGCCGCTTCGATCTGGTTACCGCCAAGGGACAGGCGATCGCCGTCTATCTCGGTCTCACCCTGCTGTCGATGCCGCGCCTGCTCGGCATAGTGGCGCCTTTCGCGCTGGTGGTGGCGCTGGTCATCGTGCTGCAACGCCTTCAGGCGGAAAGCGGCATCGTGGCGATCACGGCGGCCGGCGTGTCGCCGCGGCGCCTCGCCCTGCCCTTCGTCGCCGCCGCGCTGACGGTGGCGACCTTCATCGGCGTGCTGGCTTTCTGGGCCGGTCCCGGCGCCTCGCGCGTCATGTACGACATGATGCAGACCGTCCGGGCCGACGTCGTCGCCAACGTCATCCAGCCCGGCCGCTTCACCTCGATCGACGCCGGCCTCACCTTCCATATCCGAAACCGGGCCGGCGACGGCTCGCTCCTCGATCTGTTCATCCTCGATGACCGCAGCCCGGAGTTCTCCTACACCTATACGGCCAAGCGCGGCCGCGTCGCCCAGGTGATGGACCGGCCGATGATCGTCATGGAGCAGGGAACCGTCGAGCGGAAGGCCAAGGACAGCGGCGCCAACACCTTCGTCACCTTCGGCTCCTACGCCTTCGACCTCAGCCAGCTGACGGCCAAGGCCGGCGAGTCCAGCTATGGCCTTTCCGAACGCTCGCTGGGCGATCTGGTCGCCCTTGGCAGGACCGACGACGATCCGCAGATCGCGCCGGAGATCATGAATCGCCTCGCCGAACCGATCTATCCCCTCGCCCAGACGCTCGTCGTGTTCCTGTTCCTCGGCTTCCCGACCAGCAACCGGCGTGGCCAGACGCTGCCGGTGACGCTGGCGCTCATCGCCGGCTCGCTGGTGCGCGTGCTCGGCTTCGCGGTGATTGGCGTCCTCAAGGCAACACCGGAGATCTCCATCCTGGCGGTGGCGGTGCCGGCGCTGCTGACCGTGCTGTTCGCCGCCATGATCGTCGCCGGCATCCATCCGGTGGTCTCTACCAGCTTCGCCGACACGCTGGTCGAGCGGCTGCGCCGATCCATAACCGCCCGGCGGGAGGCACAGCCATGATCGGCCGCTCGCTCGCCACCTATTTCACGCTGCGTTTCGCCGTGTGGATCCTCGGCATGTTCGTCGGCATCTTTCTCCTGGTGTTCCTGATCGACTCCATCGAGCTGCTGCGCTCGGCCGGCAGCCGCGACGACGTTTCGGTACTTCTCGTCATGGCCGCCTCGGCCCTGCGCGTGCCGGCGCTGATGGAGCAGGTGCTGCCGTTCGCCGTGCTGCTCGGCTCGATCGCCGCCTTTGTCACGCTGTCGCGCGGCTCGGAGCTGATGATCGTGCGGGCGGCCGGACTGTCGGTCTGGCAATTCACGCTGCCCGCCCTCGTCTTCGCCCTGCTGCTGGGGGTGGCCACCACCACCATCTACAACCCGCTCGCCACCTACGCGCGCAACCTCTCGGCCGACATTCTGGTCGGCTCGCGGGCCAGCGTCATGACGACGCTGCTGTCGGGCGCGGCGACGCCGAGCTGGACGCGGATGCGCACCGGCGACGGCGACGCGGTGCTGCATACCGAAGGCGTTTCGGACGGTGGCCGCACCATCCAGCAGCCGGTGTTCTGGGTATTCGGCGCCGACGGCATGCTGGCGCGGCGAATCGAGGCGCGGGTCGGCCAGCTCGAACCCGGCCGCTGGCTGCTCTCCGACGTGACGACGACCGAGAGCAGCGGTGTTCCCGTGCACCGCGACACCGATTTCCTGCCGACGACGCTGACCGCCGAACAGGTGGCCGGCGGCCTCGGCTCACCCGACAGCATCTCGTTCTGGCAGCTGCCGCAAGCCATCGCCCAGGCGCGCGGCTCGTCGCTGCCGGCGAACAGATTCAGCCTTCAGTATCAATCGCTCCTGGCCCGTCCGCTGCTCCTGGCGTCGATGGTTCTCATTGCTGCAACAGTGTCGCTGGGATTTGCGAGATACGGCGGAGGCGAGAAGATGATTCTCGGTGGCGTCGTCGCTGGCTTCGTGCTTTATGTCGTCATCGAGGTTGCCCGTTCGTTGGGGCGCGAGGGGCTGGTGTCGCCGGTGCTGGCCGCATGGGCGCCCTCAATCGTAGCGATCCTTCTGGGTTCCACGGTTCTGTTGTTCCGCGAGGATGGGTGAGCGTGCGTAGATCTGTCGTATCGCAGGCATCGGAGCCGAGGACCGCCGTGCGCCTTCTGTGCGGCGTGGCGGTGACGATTCTCGTCTTCCTGCCGTCCGGCACCCTGGCCCAATTCCTCAATGACACCTCGCTGACCGGCATGATCAGCGGCGCCAAGATGCCAAATCCCGACGCCAAGATGATGGTCGAGGCCGATACGGTGGCCTACGACATGGACGCCGATTCGATCACCGCCACCGGCCGCGTCGTCATCTACTATCTCGACCACGTGGTGGTGGCCGACGAGGTCAACGTCAACCGCAAGACCCGCAAGGTGACGGCGGTCGGCCACGTCGAGATCACCGATCCCAGCGGCAACGTCGTCCGCGGCGACCGCGTCGACCTCGACGACGACCTCGCCAACGGCGTCGTCGAGGGCCTCGAACTCGTCACCTCCGAGCGGATCGCCTTCACGGCCCGCAACGCCACGCGGACGGACGGCGACGTCACCACCTTCAACGAGGGCGTCTACCTTCCCTGCGTCGACTGCAACGGCGTGAAGGGCAAGAAACCGATCTGGCAGATCAGGGCGAACCGCATCCTTCACAAGCAGAAGGACCAGACGATCGTCTTCGAGAATGCCACATTCGAATTCCTCGGCGTGCCGCTCGCCTGGGTGCCGGTAATGTCGCAGCCCGACCCCTCGGTGCAGCAGAAGACCGGCGTGCTGATGCCGAGCGCCAAGAGGAGCAAGACGCTCGGCTATTCGGTGTCGGTTCCCTATTACGTGGCGCTCGATCCGAGCTACGGCCTGACGCTGACGCCCTCCGTCTATTCGCGCCAGGGCCTGCTGTTCTCTGCCGAGTGGCGGCAGCGCCTCGACAGCGGCCAGTATTCGGTGACGCTGTCCGGCATCCACCAGAACGATCGCGACGCCTTCTCCGGCACCTCCGGCGACGAGTTGTGGCGCGGCTCGGTGGAATCGTCCGGCAGCTTCACCATCAACCAGCACTGGTCCTGGGGCTGGAACGTCGCGGTGGCCAGCGATACCACCTTCATGAAAGATTATGACCGCAAGTCCGGCAACTCGGACGTGGCGGTCAACAACCTGTACCTGACAGGCGTCCGCGACCGCAATCGCTTCGATATGGCGGCCTATGGCTTCTTCGTGCAGCAGGACGATGCACAGACACCGATCTTCGCCCAGGACCACGACCTCCAGGAGAAGCAGCCCTACGTCTATCCGGTGATCGACCACAAGGTCTACGCCAAGGATCCGATCTGGGGCGGCGAGGCATCGCTGACCACCAACTTCACCAACATCACCCGCACCAAGGACGACATCTACCAGATCGACATGAACGGCAATGGTGTCTTCGATGCGGGTGACAAGACCCGCACCCGCGGCGCGGCCGGCACTTTCGATCGTTTCAGCATCGACGCCATGTGGCGGCGGCGGATGATCGACCAGACCGGCGGCGCGCTGACGCCGTTCCTGTATTTCCGCGGCGACGCCATCTTCTCGGACCCGCACAACAGCAGCGTGCTGCCGGAAACATCGAGCGGGCTTTTCGGCCGGGCGATGCCGGCGGCTGGCCTTGAATACAGCTATCCGGTGGCGATCACCTCGCCCATCGGCAACCAGATCATCGAGCCGATCGCCCAGTTGATCGCCCGTCCCAACGAGACGGAAGCCACCTACATCCCCAACGAAGATGCGCAGAGCCTCGTCTTCGACGCCAACAGCCTGTTCGACTACGACAAGTTCTCCGGCTACGACCGCGTCGAGGGCGGCACGCGCGCCAATATCGGCGTCCGCTACTCCGGCTCGTTCAGCCATGGCTTCGGCGTCAGCGGCACCTTCGGCCAGTCGTTCCAGCTCGCCGGCGTCAACTCCTTCGCCAAGGCGACCAGCTACGACACCGGCTCCTATTCCGGCCTCGAGTCCGACGCTTCCGACTATGTCGCCGGCCTCAGCCTCAGCACCAAGACCGGCTTCCTGGCCAGCGGCGGCGTCCGCTTCGACAACGACAACTTCGAGGTCAACCGCTTCGACACCCAGATCCTCGGCATCGGCGGACCGCTGACGGCGGCGCTGACCTATGCCTACATTCGCGAGCAGCCCGACCTCGGCATCAACGACAATCGCTCCGAGTTGCAGGCGGCGGCCAGCCTTCGCCTCAGCGAGAACTGGCGTGTCTTCGGCTCCAGCCGCTACGATCTCGTCAACGACGAGTTCGTCCGGCATGCCCTCGGCCTTGCCTACGACTCGGAGGAGTTCTCGCTGTCCTTCTCCTACTCGAACGACCTGACCACCACGCCCAGCGACCAGACCTTCTATCTCCGGGCCGGCTTCCGGACGCTCGGCGAGGTCGGCAGTTCGGTCGGTCTTGCCAAGTAGCGGCGACCGTCGCCGTTCCACGCCCCCACGCGGACCATCGACTTGACAAATTCCATCGCTAGATGCTTCCCAAGGTTCAAATACCAGAGGGCGGAGATGGCCAACATGCTTCATATCGGGACGATCGCGAGAACCGTGCGCGGCACGCTGACGGCAACGGCCCTTGCCGCCGCCCTGTTGTCGCCGGCCGGCACCGCCTTCATCGGCTCCGCCAGGGCGGAGAGCATCATCAAGGTGGTGGTCAACGACGACGCCATCACCTCGATGGACATCCAGTCGCGGGCCCGCCTATTGCAGCTCGCCATGCATCTCGCACCCGGCCCGGCCGCCAAGGCGGCCCAGGACGAGCTGATCGACGAGCGGCTGCGCGTCCAGGAGGGCAGCCGTCGCGGCGTCGTGGTCAGCGAGGACGCGGTGACCGCCGCGGTGACCAGCATCGCCGAGCGCTCCAAGATGACGCTGCCACAGTTCGAGCGGGCGCTGGGCCAGGGTGGCGTGCCGATCAAGACCTTCAAGGACCGCATCCGCGCCCAGATGGTCTGGGGACGCATCGTGCGCGCCAAGATCCAGCAGGACATCAAGACGGAGTCGGCCGATCTCATCCAGCAGATGCGCAACCGTGAAAAGAACGCCAACGCGATCACCGCCAGCGACTACATGCTCCAGCGCGTGGTGTTCGCCGTGCAGCGGAGCGCCTCGGCGGCCGACGTCAACCGCCGCAAGGTCGAGGCCGAGGCGTTGCGCGGCAAGTTCCGCAGTTGCGACGAAGGGTTGAAGCTCGCCAAAAGCCTCCGCGAAGTGGCGGTGATCAACGTCGGCCGCAAGCTGGCCAGCGAGGTGCCGCCCGGCCTGAAAGACGAGCTTGAGAACACCGCCGAAGGCCGCCTGACGTCGCCGCAGCGCTCCGACCTCGGCTTCGAGATGTACGCCATCTGCAGCAAGATCGCGGTGACCGGCGAAGCCGCCGTCACGGCCGGCCTCGACGCCGAGGCCCTCGACAAGCGCGGCGAGGAAACCTCGAAGAAGCTGACGCAGGAACTGAGGCAAAAAGCCAACATCATCTACCGCTGACCATGCCGGACAGTTTCGCCGCCATGCCCGGTCTTCCCCTTGCCCTGTCGGTCGGCGAGCCGGCCGGCATCGGTGCGGAAATCATCGGCCGGGCCTGGACGCTTCGCCATGAGAAAGCGTTGCCGCCCTTCTACGCGGTCGCCGATCCGGCCTTTCTCGTCAGCCGCCTCGCTCGCCTTGGCATCGATGCGCCCGTCGTCGCGGCGACGCCCGAGACGGTGGCCGGCCTGTTCGCCGACGCGCTGCCGGTGTTCGATCTCGGTCATCAGGTCGAGGACCGGCCGGGCGAGTTGTCCGGCGCCACGGCGGCAGCCACCGTCGCCGCCATCGAAACGGCGGTCCGGCATGTACGCGACGGCCGCGCCGCCGGCCTCGTCACGGCGCCGATCCAGAAATCAAGCCTCTACGCCGCCGGCTTCAAGTTTCCCGGCCACACCGAATTCCTCGGCGACCTCGCCCGGCGGATTTGGCCGGGCGCGCCGCACGAACCGGTGATGATGCTGGCCGGCCCGCAGCTCGCCACCGTGCCGGTCACCGTGCACATCGCCTTGCGCGCGGTGCCGGAGGTGCTGACCGAGGAGATGATCGTCGCCACCGGCCGCATCGTCGATCGCGAGATGAAGGCGAAGTTCGGCCTCGCCCGGCCGCGCCTCGCCGTCGCCGGCCTCAACCCGCACGCCGGCGAGGATGGCGGCATGGGCCGCGAGGACATCGACATCGTGGCGCCGGCCGTCGCCCGGCTCCGGGCGGACGGCATCGAGGCGCGCGGGCCGCTGCCCTCCGACACGCTGTTCCACGCCGCCGCCCGCCAGACCTACGACGTGGTGCTGGCCATGTACCACGATCAGGCGCTGATCCCGGTGAAGACCATCGCCTTCGACGAGACGGTCAACGTGACGCTCGGCCTGCCGTTCGTCCGCACATCGCCCGATCACGGCACGGCGCTCGACATCGCCGGCAAGGGCATCGCCGATCCGTCGAGCCTGATTGCCGCCATTCGCATGGCCGGCCGCATGGCGGGAAACGGGGCCGGCGCATGAGCCAGATCGACGACCTGCCGCCGCTGCGCGAGGTGATCGAGCGGCACGGCCTCTCGGCGCTGAAAAGCCTCGGGCAGAACTTCCTGCTCGATCTCAACCTGACCGCCCGCATTGCCCGCGCCGCCGGCGATCTCGCCGGCCGCAACGTCATCGAGATCGGTCCGGGGCCGGGCGGCCTGACGCGCGCCATCCTGGCGGCCGGTGCCGCTCACGTGCACGTCGTCGAGCGCGACCGGCGGGCGATCGCCGCTCTCGAAGAGATCGCCGCCCACTATCCCGGCCGGCTCAGCATCACCGAGGGCGACGCGCTGGCCCTCGATACCGCGTCGCTCGGCGACGCGCCGCCGGTGATCATCGCCAACCTGCCCTACAACATCGCGACGCCGCTTCTCACCGGCTGGCTCAGCCCGGCGAGCTGGCCGCCGCGCTGGACGGCGATGGTGCTGATGTTCCAGAAGGAAGTGGCCGACCGCATCACCGCGCAGGCCGGCGACGACGCCTACGGCCGGCTCGGCGTGCTGTGCGGCTGGCGCAGCCAGGCGACGCAGATGTTTGACATCTCGCCCAAGGCTTTCGTGCCGCCGCCCAAGGTAACGTCGACAGTGGTGCATTTCGCGCCTCGGCCCGAGCCCCTGCCCTGTGCCCTCGCCGATCTCGAAGCGGTCACCGCCGCCGCCTTCGGCCAGCGCCGCAAGATGCTGAGGCAGAGTCTGAAGGCGCTCGGCGTCGATCCGCTCGCTCTGTGCGCGGCGACCGGCATTGAGCCGACGGCCCGCGCCGAGACCATCCTGGTCAAGGGCTTCGTCGATCTCGCCAACGCCTGGAAGGCAATGCGCTAGCCCGTCCGGATTGAAACGCCACGCCGGCACAGGTGCCGTCCAGACGAAAAGGCCCCGGCAGCGCATCGCCGCCGGGGCCTTTCGTTTGTGCGGCCCCTCACTTGGCAGCGAGGAAGTCACCCACTTCGAGCAGCACGAATTCGTTGTCGTCGGCCTTGTCGAGCGCGCGGCCGGCCGAGAACGGCAGGTTGTTGTCGTTGCCGACGATGATGTGCGTGGCGTCGACCACGTCGACGTTCTCGATGGTGACGAAGGGCATGGTGTAGACGCCGTTCACCGTGCCCTGCTTCGCCTTGCTCTGGGGATCGGCGATGTCGAGGAGATCGATGTAGCCGATCTTGCGCACCGTCTTGCCGACGTTGTCGTCACCGAAAGCGATCTTGTAGATGCGCTTGTGCTTGGCCGGCTGGTCGAAGCAGGTCGGCTCCGGCTTCTTCGGATCGGCGCAAGCCTTGTCGGAAAGCCCGGTGCCGCCATCGCGCTCGATCACCAGCGCCGTGGCATCGTCCACCATGTTGAAGTCGCCGATGTTGGTGCCGGCGCCCGAGAACGGATAGAGCCAGGACCGGCCGGTCCACGCTTTCTTGACCGCGTCGAACTCGACGATGCGGATGGCCGTCTGGCCGTCGGCCGTCTCGAACTTGCCGTCGCCGACGTAAAGCGGGCCTTCGAGCAGCCCATAGAGCTTCGCCCCGTCCTTGGACCGGGCGAGGCCCTCGAAGCCGTTGGAGCGGCGGAGATTGTAGGCCGGCAAGGGCTTGCTCGGGCTGGACGGCAGCGACAGCGTCGGGTTGTCCGGCGACAGCACCGGCTTGCCGTCGACGACGGTCGGCACGACGTCGGTCAGCTTGCCGTCGGCGGTGACGTGGATCAGATAGGGACCGAGTTCGTCGCCGATCCAGAAACCGTCGGCAACCGGCTGGATCGACTCGATGTCGAAGTCGGCGCCGGTGAGGTAGCGCTTGTCGGCGCCTTCAAGGACGATCGGGAACGGCGCCACCTTGTCGGGATCGGAGAGAAATATCGTTTCGAGGCGGTCGACCGTGCCGGCCGCCCAGTCGAACTTGACGTGATGCAGCATCAGCGCGGCGTCGGTCGAGTTGGACTTGCTGCCGAAACCGTTATCGGACAGCGTCCAGAAGCTGCCGTCGGCCATCGTCTTGATGCCCGAGAAGCCTTGCACCGCCTGTCCATCGAACGGCAGGCCGAGGCCGGTCGTGCGCACGCCGTCGAGGCCCGGCACCGAGCCGAGCGTCGTGGCGCGCTTGCGGTCGGGCGTCGTGAACTTGCCGGCCTGCTTGAGGAACTCCGGCGCATCGGCCGGCGCGGCGATCACCGTGTTGGCGGGCAGCACCGCCTGCGACACCAGCGTCGCCTTGAATGCGGTTTCATCGGCGCTGGCAAGAGTGGAGGAAATGACGAGGGCGACGGACGCCATAAGCAAGGTTTTCATCGGGCTCACCTGACAGGGAGTTGGCAAAGCCCCGTCTTGGTAGAAAACGCCGGTGTCAGTTGGTTGACGCTGCGATGACGCTTCGATGATGTCTCATCGCCCCGGCCGCCGGCCACTTTCGCCGATGAATCCGGCGACGCAGGTCGAGACTGTCGTATCCGGCCGAGGTTCCGCGCGCCCGTCGGTGTAGTATTGGAATCGGCTAATCCTTTGGTCTATATGTAGAGCAACGTGGTTGCCAGCCGGGCCGGTTCTACATCGAGAACCCGGCGAACAAAGCCGGCTTCCTGCCCTGGATATGCGGCCGTTCCGGCCAATATACGCCACCGTGCCGCCCGGCCGCAGCAGGTCAACGCTCGAAAAACCGGCGACGGATTTCTTGAAAAGCACGACAAGTACAGCGGCGTTACGCTATATCACCGCCCTGACGGACAATATGCTTGAGTTCATTCCCTCTATACATCGACGGTCCACACCACCGAACTTGATCCGCATCGTTTCGATCCAAGCTGAAATGGACCACCTCAGCAAGAATCTGCTGTCCCTGGCAGTCGCCGCGGCCAAATGCTCAAGTTCGAGACCCGAATAAACGGCGGATTAACCTACCAAGGGCTGAAATCACCACCGACAAATTGCATGGGCGGTTCAGCCGGGGCGCTGGGCTGGACGGATTGCTTCGGGGAGAGAGACATGCGCAGAACGATCGGTAAGCTCGCGTCGCGGCTCTGGCAGCTTGGCATATCCGGCAAGATCGTCTTCGGCTTCATGGTAGCGCTAACGTTAATGGCAATCGTCGCCGGCGTGGCGCTCCGCACCTTCTCCCAGTCGAACGGCGTGGTGACCGCCCTCGCCGTCCGCAACCTTGAAGTCAGCGTCGCCAACGACATCCAGGCGAAGTTCCTGGAATACCATCGCCTCAGCCGCGAACTGATCTACACCTCGCTGCCCGGCACGGCCGAGGCGACCGAGAAGCAGGCCGAGGCGTTGCGCGCCGCCATCACCGACGGCCTCGGCAAGATCTCCGACTTCGGCCAGCGCGACACGCTGAAGCAATTGAGCCTCGACTTCGAGTCCTACGCCACTGAACTGGCCCGCATCGGCGCCAAGAAGGCCAAGCTCTCCACCCTGCGCGTAAAGTCGATGGAACCGGCCGTTGCCGCGGTGCAGAAGGGTCTGGAGGACGTCGCCGCCATCGCGCTCGCCACCAGCGACGCGGCGACGCGCGACACCGTGAGCGAGATCCTGCGGCTGGTGCTTCTGGTGCAGAACCAGGTCAACGTCGCCCTCGCCGGCCTCGATGACGACAGCTTGCAGGCGGCGCTCGACACGCTGATGACCGCCGACACCTGGATCGATTCCTCGGCCAAGACCGGCCCCAAGGAGCTGCGCTCGACCTTCGCCGAGTTGCGTGACAAGGCCAAGCAGTACGAATCCGACTTCACGGTCATCCAGGCCGCCAGCGTTCAGAACATCAAGGATGTCGCGGCGCTGAACGACAAGGTCGCCGCCATCAACGATACGCTCAACGCCTTCATGGGCGTCGCCAACAAGAGCCAGGCGGCGTTGCAGGCCAAGTCCGAGCAGATGCTGGCGTCGTCCGAGACCATGCTGTGGGGCATCTCGGCCGGCGGCCTCGTCCTCGGGCTGGTGCTGGCCCTGCTGCTCGGCCGCGGCATCTCGCGGCCGATCGTGTCGATCACCCGCGCCATGCAGCGCCTGTCGGCCGGCGAGCTGTCCGTCACCGTCCCCGGCCTCGGCCGCAGCGACGAGGTCGGCACCATGGCGGCGACGCTCAACGTGTTCAAGGAGGGCTTGCAGGAGAACGAGCGGCTTCGCGTCGAGCAGGAGCACCAGAAGGCGGCGGGCGAGGAGCGCCGGCGCGGCGAGATGAACCAGCTCGCCGACGCCTTCGAGATGGCGGTCGGCGGCGTCGTGCAGTCGGTGGTCACCGCCTCCTCGCAGTTGCAGCTCGCCGCCCGGTCGATGACCTCGGCCACCGAGGAGGTGTCGGGCCAGTCGGTCACCGTGGCCAGCGCCGCCGAGGAAGCCTCCACCAACGTCGAGACCGTCGCCGCCTCGGCCGAGGAGCTGGCCTCCTCGATCGCCGAAATCAAGCGGCAGGCCGACGAGAGCACCCGCGTCGCCTCGCGCGCCGCCAGCGACGCCCAGGCCACCGCCAACCGCGTCCGCGAGCTGGCCGACAGCGCCAACCGCATCGGCGAGGTGGTCAACCTGATCGACAACATCGCCAGCCAGACCAACCTTCTGGCGCTGAACGCCACCATCGAGGCGGCCCGCGCCGGCGAGGCCGGCAAGGGCTTCGCCGTCGTCGCGGCGGAAGTCAAGCAGCTCGCCGACCAGACCTCGAAGGCGACGTCGCAGATCTCCCGGCAGATCGGCGAGATCCAGTCGTCCACGCAGTCGTCGGCAGAGGCGATCGTCGGCATCACCTCGATCATCGAGCAGCTCAACGCCATCGCCTCGTCGATCGCCGCCGCCGTCGACCAGCAGGGCGCCGCCACCAACGAGATCGCCCGCAACGTCAGCCAGGCGTCGGCGGGAACGCATCAGGTGTCGCAGAACATCGTCGGCATCACCCAGGCGGCAACGGAATCCTCCAGCGCCGCAACGCAGGTGCTGGCCTCGGCCAACGATCTCGCCCATCAGTCGGACACGCTGCGCGACGAACTCGGCCGCTTCCTGACCTCGGTGCGCAGCGCCTGAGACCCGCATCTCCGAAAGCAACCAACGGCGGCTCCCCGGGGCCGCCGTTGCCGTTTTGCCTCACTCCAGGCGGCTGCGGAACAGCCAGCCGGCCACCGGCAGCGTCACGCAGGCGATCAGCGCCAGCGGCACCGTCTGGGCGATGATCTCGGCAATGGGAATATCCTTCAGGAACACGCCGCGCACGATCACCAGGAAATAGCGCAGCGGATCGGCGTAGGTGAGGATCTGCAGCCAGCCGGGCATGTTGGCGATCGGCGTCGCCAGCCCCGACAGGAGCATGGCCGGCACCAGGAACAGGAAGGCGCCGAGGATGGCCTGCTGCTGCGTCGCCGCCAGCGCCGACACGAACAGCCCGACGCCGATCAGCGAGACCAGATAGAAGAAGGCGGCGCCGTAGAGCGCCAGCAACGAGCCGCGCAACGGAATGCCGAAGATATAGACCGAGGCGAGCACGAACAGGGTGATGTGGAAGAAGCCGATCAGGATCGGCGGGATCACCTTGCCGGTCAGGATTTCGTGCGTCCTGAGCGGCGACACCATCAACTGGTCGAAGGTGCCGAGTTCGCGCTCGCGGGCGATCGACAGCGCCGTCACCAGGAGGCCGACCAGCATGGCGATCGAGGCGACGAGGCCCGGCACCATGAACCAGGTGAAGTCGAGATTGGGGTTGAACCAGTTGCGCGTCACCGTCTGGACATGCATCGGCGCCAGTTGCTTGCCGGCCGGCGTGTCGGCGGCGAGGCCGGCGGCGATCGACGAGATGTAGCTGGCGACGATCTGCGAGGCGTTGGAGCGCCGGCCGTCGAGGATGACGGCGAGGTCGGCGGTGGCGCCGGCCTCGATCGCCCGCGAGAAGTCGGGGCCGATCTCGATGGCGGCGATCACCCGCTCGCGGTCGATCGCCTCGGCGAGTTCGGCCGGATCGTCGGTATGCCGGACGGACCGGAACTGCGGCGACGCCTCGATGCGGCTGATCAGCTCGGCGCCCCAGCGGCCGGCGTCGCGGTCGAGCACCAGCACGTCGATGTTGCGGACTTCCAGCGTCGCCGCGTAGGAGAACACGAGGAGTTGCAGCAGCGGCGGCGCGATCAGGATCATCCGGCTCTTGGGGTCGCGGAAGAGGGCCAGGAACTCCTTCCGGACGAGGGCGAGGAGGCGCGTCAGGCCCATGTCAGGCGATCCTCTTGGCGGTCTTGCGGATGGCGATGGCGAACAGGACGAGGCCGAAGCCGATCAGGATCAGCATCGAGCGCAGGAACATCGGCCAGATGTCGCCGGCGAGGAACACCGATTGCAGGCTGGGGATCAGGTAGCGGGCCGGCACGATCATCGAGATGTACTGGATCGGCAGCGGCATCGAGTTGATCTCGAAGATGAAGCCGGACAGCAGGAAGCTCGGCAGGAAGCCGGAGAGCAGCGCCAGTTGCGAGGCGAGGAACTGGTTCTTGGTGACGGCCGAGATCAGGAGCCCCTGCCCCAGCGCCGGCATCAGGAAGGCGGCGGAGAGGGCATAGAGCGCGACGACCGATCCCCGGAACGGCACGCCGAACAGGAACACCGCGAGGCCGACGCAGAGGCTCATCGAGGCGAGGCCGAGCAGGAAATAGGGCACGATCTTGCCGGCCAGCAGCTCCCAGGCGGTGACCGGCGTCGCCATCATCGCCTCCATGGTGCCGCGCTCCCACTCGCGGGCGATCACCATCGAGGTGAGCAGCGTGCCGACCAGCGTCATGACGATGGCGATCGAGCCCGGCACCAGGAAATTGCGGCTCTTCAGCTCCGGATTGAACCAGAAGCGCTGCTCTATGCGGAGCGGCGTGGCGTTCAGCGCCCGCTCGGCCGCCCGCTGCGCCTCCCAGGTGGAAACGGTGCCGGCCGTGTAGCCTTGCACGAAGTTGGCGGTGTTGGGGTCGGCGCCGTCGACGATCACCTGCACCGCAGGGTGGCGGGCCGCCGCGAGGTCGGCGGTAAAGCCGGCCGGCACGACGAGGATGCCGCCGATGCGGCTTTCGACGAGGTCGTCGGCGAAGTCCCGCCGGTCATGGCCGATCGCCACGTCGAAATAGCGGGAGGCGCGGAAGCTCGCCGCGAGGTCGAGGGTGACCGGCGTCGTTTCTTCGAGCACCAGCCCGACGCGGGTGCGCGCCGTGTCGAGTGACACGCCGTAGCCGAACAGGAACAGCAGGATCAGCGGCAGCACCAGGGCGATCAGGATGCTGGAGGGATCGCGGACGATCTGGTGGCTTTCCTTGCGGATCAGGGCGAGGAGGCGGCGCGCCCGCCCGCGGCGATAGCTGGTCATGTCGCCTCCCCCTCGCTCGCCTCGATCAGCGCGATGAAGGCGTCCTCCATGGTGGGGTCGGGCCGCTCGGCGGTCGCCACCTTGGCCTTCAGCTCGTCGGGCGAGCCGAGGGCGATCGACTTGCCGCGATAGATCAGCGAGATGCGGTCGCAGTATTCCGCCTCGTCCATGAAATGGGTGGTGACCAGCACCGTCACGCCCTTCTCGACGAGGCCGTTGATGTGGGTCCAGAACTCGCGGCGGGTGATCGGATCGACGCCCGACGTCGGCTCGTCGAGGAACAGCGCCTCCGGCTCGTGCATGACGGCGGCAGCCAGCGCCAGCCGCTGCTTGAGGCCGAGCGGCAGGTCCTTGGCCGACATGGACGCGTGCGGCTTCAGGTCGAAGATGTCGAGCATCATGGCGATTCTCTCCCGGCGGCGCTTGCCGGAAAGGCCGTAGACGCCGGCGAAGAAATCGAGGTTCTGGGAGACGGAGAGGTCGCCGTAGAGCGAGAATTTCTGCGCCATGTAGCCGAGCCGGTTGCGCGCCTCGGCGGCGTCGCGGCGGAGGTCGAAGCCGGCCACCCGGCCCTCGCCCTCGGTCGGCTTCAGAAGGCCGCACAGCATCTTGAAGGTGGTCGACTTGCCGGCGCCGTTGGGGCCGAGCAGGCCGAAGATCTGGCCGCGCGGGATGTCGAAGCTGATGCGGTCGGCGGCCGTGAAGTCGCCGAAGCGCTTGGTGAGGCCGTGCGCCTCGATCACCGGCCGGCCATTGCCGGCCTCGCGCGGCGCCTGCGCCTCGGCGAGAGCCGAGCGGCCGCCCGGTCCGCCGCCCAGCATGTCGACGAAGGCGTCCTCGAAGCGCGGCGCGGCGGCGACGAGGCTGGCGGCATCGGTGCCGGCAGCCCTGGCGACGCCGTCGGCGGCGGCTTTGTCGGCGAGCACCAGCCGGATCGCTTCGCCCTGGATGACGCCGTCGACCACCGCGTCCTCGTCGAGCAGGCGGGCGAGCAACTTGCGGCGGCTGCCCTCGATGCCGGTCAGCCGACGGACCCGCCCCTCGACGCGGCCGGTGAGCCCGGCCGGCGGGCCGGCGTAAAGGAGCTTGCCGACATTCATCAAGAGCACGCGGTCGCAGGCTTCCGCCTCGTCGAGATAGGCGGTCGACCAGACGACGCCGATGCCCTCGGCGGTCAGGTTCTCGACCATCTTCCACAGCTCGCGCCGCGAGATCGGATCGACGCCGACGCCCGGCTCGTCGAGCAGCAGCAGGCGCGGCTTGCGGATCAGCGCGCAGGCGAGGCCGAGCTTCTGCTTCATGCCGCCGGAGAGCTTGCCGGCGAGGCGGTCCGTGAAGCGCTTGAGGTCGGTGAAGGTCAAGAGTTCGTCGAACACCGCCGGCCGCTCGCGGCGCGGCAACCCGCGCATGTCGGCGTAGAGGTCGAGGTTCTCCTGGACGCTGAGGTCCTCATAGAGGCCGAAGCGCTGCGGCATGTAGCCGATCGCCGCCTGGATGGCCGGCGCCTCGGTGCGGGCGTCGTGGCCGAGCACGCTGATACTGCCGGCCTCCGGCCGCATCAGGCCGGTCATCAGGCGGATCAGCGTCGTCTTGCCGGCGCCGTCCGGCCCGACGAGACCGGTGATCTCGCCGCCGCGGATGTCGCCCGAAACGCCGTCGAGCGCCGGCGCATCGGCGCCGAAGCGCTTGACGATGCCGTCGAGATGGACGAGGACGGGCCTCTCGGCGGCGGACGCGGTCATTTTGCCGCGTCCGCCTGCGGCGGCAGGTGGACGGTGACGGGCATGCCCTGCCTGAGGTCCTTGCCGGGATGATCGACGATGATCCTGAGGCGGTAGACGAGGTCGGTGCGGAGGTCGGGCGTCTCCACCGACTTCGGCGTGAACTCGGCCACCGGCGAGATGAAGCCGACCTGCCCCTCGTAGCCGGCGCCGACCGTGCTGTCGGAGGTCACCTTGACCTTGAGGCCGGGATGGACGCGGCCGAGGTCGGTCTCCGACACGTAGGCGCGCACCCACACCGGCTCGGTGAGCGACAGCACCAGGACGTTGGTCGATGGAGCGACGATGGCGCCCGGTTCGCTGACCCGCGACAGGATCACCCCGCCGGCCGGCGCCTTCAGCTCGGTATCGGCGAGCGAAGTGCGGGCGGCGTCGAGCTGCGCCTCGGCGGCGCGAAGCTGCGCCCTGGCGGCAGCGACGTCCTCGGCCCGGCTGCCCTCCTCGATCAGGTCGAGCGCCGCCTTGGCGCTGGCGACGCGGGCGCGCGCCATGTCCTTGGTGGTGGTCGCGGTGTCGAGGCTCGACTGGGCGACGGTGCCCTGGCTGCGCAACTGCTCGGCGCGGCCGAGCGCCTGCTCGGCGTTGGCGAGGCTGGCCACCTGCTCCTCGTAGGCGGCGCGCGCCTTGCCGATCTCCGAGGGACGGGCGCCGGCCACCAGCTTGTCGAGCGTGGCGTTGAGCGCGGCGACATTCTCCTCGGCGGCGCGCACGGCGATCTCGTAGGGGCCGGCGTCGAGCCGGGCCAGCACGTCGCCGGCCTTCACCGCATCGCCCTCCTCCACCGTCACGGCGGCGAGCCGGCCGCCGACGCGGAAGCCCAGCGACACCTGGCGGATGTCGACGTTGCCGTAGAGGACTTCGGCCGGCGCCGCCGGCAGGAAATAGCCGTAGCGCTGCGGCACGCCCCAGTACCAGGCGGCAGCGGCGCCGGCGGCGGCGACAAGCAGGACGACGGGAACGATCTTGTTCATGAGGCGCTTTCCCCGGCGGGACGGATGCTGGCGACGAGATCGGCGGCGATGCTGCGGATCGCCGCGACCTGTTCGGGGCCGACGGCCGACCAGCCCATCTCGCGCAGGATGGTGGCCCGGCCGACGCGGTAGATGATCAGCGAGCCGATTAGCGACAGAGTCCGGAGGCGCACGCGCTCCGAGTCGGCGTCGGCCCCGACGAGGATGCCGACCAGATGGCGGGCGGCGGCCAGCATCGGCCGCATGAATCCGTCGTAGATGTGCTCGAAAGCCTCGGTCGGCTCGGCCTGCTCGCGCACCATGTAGCGCACCCAGACGGCCGACTCCTCCTCGGCGAACAGCGTCAGCATCGTCTCGCCGATCATCGTCAGGATGGCGCGCGCCTCGTCGGGGTCGATCGGCCGGCCGCCGGCCTGCGCCTCGCCGAAGCGGTCGAGCACCATCTTCCGCGGCTCGCCGATCCGGATCTGCAACCGCTCGACCAGATAGTCGGCGACGGCGTTGTAGAGGCCGCGCTTGGTGCCGAAATAGTAGTTGATGGCCTGGAGGTTGACGCCGGCCCGCTCGGCGAGCTTGCGGGTCGACACGCCATCGAAGCCGAAGTGGCCGAACAGCTCCAGCGCGGCCAGCAGCAGCTTGTCGCGCGTGCCGTCCGGGCCGGAGGCGGAGGGGGCGCCGCCGCGGCGATGACCGGCGGAACGGGCGCCCGCCGCGACGATATCGCCATCGCGAGCGCCAGCTGGGATGGAAGACATCTTGCTCATGCCCGCCAATCTACACCTATCATTATTTCAGTCAATCGACTGATTTACGGATCGTGAAGGAAAGGTTAATCCTTGCCAGGGAAGAGGGAGGCTGATCGCCGCGGCGTGCTTCACTCGGCCCGAGATGGTCCGCCTGCGCGGACCATGACACTGTAATTACTATATTTTCCAGTATGGTCCACGCAGGCGGACCATCTCGGACAGGCGGAGGCCCTGCCGGATTATCGGTGGCCCCTCAATCCCGCGACAGCGCCACCACCGGGTCGAGCTGCGAGGCGTTGCGGGCCGGCAGGAAGCCGAATACCACGCCGATCAGCGTCGAGCAGAGGCAGGCGGCGACGATCGAGGTGGTCGAGTAGATCAGTTGGAAATCGCTGGATAGAAGCCGCACCAGTTGCCCGAGAGCGAAGGCGGCGGCGACGCCGCAGAGGCCGCCGATCAGGCAAACCAGCACCGCCTCGATCAGGAACTGTTGCAGGATGTCGCCCTGCCGGGCGCCCACCGCCATGCGCACGCCGATCTCGCTGACCCGTTCCGACACCGACACCAGCATGATGTTCATGACGCCGATGCCGCCCACCACCAGCGAGATGACGGCGATGGCGGCGATCAACAGCGTCAGCATCTGCGTCGTCGAGGTGATGGTCTGGCGGATGTCGTCGGTGTTGAGGATGAAGAAGTCCTGGCTGCCGTGACGCTGCGTCAGGAAGCGCGTCACGTCCTGCTGGGCAAGGCCGGTATCGACGTCGTCGGCAACGCGCACGGTGATCGAGCGCAGCGACATCGAGCCGAGGAAGCGGGTCTGTACCGTCGTATAAGGCAGGAAGACGGAGAGGTTCTGGCTGGAACCGAAGCCGCCCTGCTGCGGCTCCGTCACGCCGACGATGCGGGCCGGCACGTTGCCGATCAGCAGCACCTGCCCGACCGGCGAGCGCGGGCTGTCGGCGAACAGCGTCTTGCGGGTGTTCTCGTCGATCACCACGTCGGTCGCCCGCGCCCGCACCGAGCCGGCGTCGAAGAAGCTGCCCTCGGCGAGCTTGGTGCCGCGCGCCGAGAAATACTGTTCGCCGACGCCGTTGACGAGAGCGCTCGCTTCCTGCGAGCCGACGCGCAGCGTCTTGCTGGTGGAGACGGTGGGCGTCACGGCGGCGACGTAGCTCTGCCGGGCCAGCGCCTCGGCGTCGGCCGCCACCAGCGTGGTGATGCGGGCCGAACGCGTGTCGCCGAAGCTGCGGCCGGCGAAGATCTCCAGCGTGTTGGTGCCGAGGTTGGAGATGTTGGCCAGCACCTGCTGCTGCGTGCCCTGGCCGATCGCCACCACCGACACCACCGAGGCAATGCCGATGATGATGCCGAGCATGGTCAGGAAGGTCCGGAGGCGATGCGCCGCCATGGCCAGCACCGCCATGCGCAGCGCCTCGCGGAAGCGGTCGACCAGCGAGCGCAGGCCGCCGCCGCGCCGCTTCAGCTCGATGGCGGCGGCCGGCGCCGTCGGGGCCGGTGCCGGCTGTTCCGGCGTGTTGGTGCGGTCGGAAATGATGACGCCGTCCGACAATTCGATGATACGGCGGGCGCGGCGCGCCACGTTCATGTCGTGGGTGACGATGATGATCGTCTTGCCCTCGGCGTTCAGCTCCTCGAGGATGCGCAGCACCTCCTCGCCGGAATGCTTGTCCAGCGCGCCGGTCGGCTCGTCGGCGAGGATGACGTTGGCGCCGTTCATCAAGGCGCGGGCGATGGAGACGCGCTGCTGCTGGCCGCCGGAGAGCTGGCCTGGCCGGTGATCGGTGCGGTCGCTCATGCCGAGCCGGTCGAGCAGGCTTTCGGCCCGCGCCCGCCGGTCGCGCGGCGCCATGCCAGCATAGATGGCGGGGATCTCGACGTTGGCGAGGGCATCCAGCTCGCCGAGCAGGTGATAGCGCTGGAAGATGAAGCCGAAATGCTCGCGCCGCAGCGCCGCCAGCTCGTCGGGTTCGAGCGACGCGGTCTCGCGGCCGGAAATGCGGTAGCTGCCGGCGGTCGGCCGGTCGAGGCAGCCGAGGATGTTCATCAGCGTCGACTTGCCCGAGCCCGAGGCGCCGACGATCGCCACCATCTCGCCCGCCGCGATGGTGAGGTCGAGGTCTTTCAGCACGGTGATCGTGCCCTCGCCGGAGGGAAACTCCCGTCTGAGCTTTTCGAGGCGGATCAGTTCGGCCATGGCTCACATCCCCGGCGGCGGGCCGCCGCGACCGAGCCGCACCGACGAGGCGGAGGCCGCCCGCTGCGCGGCGGTCATCTCGCCGGTCACCACCTTGTCGCCCTCGGAAAGGCCCGACTTCACCTCGGCGGTGACCTTGTCGTTGAGGCCGATCTCGACACGGCGGTCGGCGGTGCTGCCGTCGGCATTCAGCACCTTGACGCGGTACCTGCCCTCGCCGTCGCGATTGCCGAGGGCGGCGGCCGGCACGGTCAGCACGTTGTCGGCGCTGCCGAGCACGATGTTGACCTCGGCGGTCATGTAGGTCCGGAGACGGCCATCGGGGTTCGGCACGTTGAAATTGCCGTAATAGTAGATGGCCGACGACGAACTGGACGACGACGACGACGAACTGGACGAGACGATCGCCGCGTCGCTGCGGATGGTGTCCGGCGCCGGATCGATGGTCTCAAGCGTGGCGTCGTAGCGGTGGTCGGGATCGCCGATGATGGTGAAGTAGACCTTCTGCCCCGGTTTGACGTTGACGACGTCGGCCTCGGAGATCTCGGCCCGCACCGTCATGGTGTCGAGCTGCCCCAGCACGACGATGGTCGGCGCCGACTGGGTGGCGTTGACCGTCTGGCCGGCCTGGCTGACCACGTCGAGCACCGTGCCGTCGATCGGCGCGGTGATGCGGGTGTAGCCGAGGTTGACCCGCGCCGTCGCCACCGCCACCTCGGCCGACTGGATCTCGGCGTCGAGGGCGGCGATCTGCGCTTCCGTGGTCGCGACGTTCGCCTGGGCGCTGTCGAGATCGGCACGGGCGACGGCGTTCTGGCTGACCATGGTCTGCTGACGTTCGAGCGTCTGGCGGGCCAGCGTCAGCGTCGCTTCCTTCTCGTCGCGCTGGGCGTGAATGCTGGCCAGAGACGCCTCGGCGGTCTTGAGGTTGTTCTGCTGCGTCACCGAGTCGATCTCGGCGATCAGGTCGCCCGTCTTGACG
The DNA here is from genome assembly GCF_000425185.1 of Pleomorphomonas koreensis DSM 23070. Classification (GTDB taxonomy): domain Bacteria; phylum Pseudomonadota; class Alphaproteobacteria; order Rhizobiales; family Pleomorphomonadaceae; genus Pleomorphomonas; species Pleomorphomonas koreensis. The sequence continues at coordinate 102,729 of NZ_AULH01000013.1, read as the reverse complement.
CGGTCGCCGAGCTTGACGTCGAGCGAGATAATGCGGCCCGACGCCTGGGCGCCGACGGCGACCAGCGTCACCGGCCGGACCTGCCCGGTGGCGAGCACCGTCTCCTCGACGCTGCCGCGCGTCACGGCGGCGGTCATCATGGTAACGGCCGGCGCCGTGTAGTAGCGCTCCTTGACGTAATAGCCGGTCGCCGCCAGGACGGCGAGCGCCAGGAGGAGGACGAGGCCGCGACGGCTCTTGCGTTTCTTTGGTGCGGCGGTCATGCGCGGCGTCCCGTGACATAAGCCAGCGAGGCGAAGACGCCGCCGGCGAGGATGATACCCACCATCGGGTAGACGGTTCCGTTGTGCAGCAGCCCGACCGCCGCGCTGGCGAGGCCGGCGACGGCGAACTGCGTCACGCCCATCACCGACGACGCCGTGCCGCGATGGCCGCCGGCCCGGCTCATGGCGATCGCCATGGCGTTGGCGCCGATCAGCGGGCCGGTGGCCAGGCAGAGCCAGAGAAGGCCGACCAGCACCGGCAGCGACGCCTTCGCGGCGAAGGCGACCAGCATCGCCGCCATGGTCACGTTGAACAGCAGCGCGCCGCCCATCACCGCCCGCGTCGAGAACCAGCGCAGCAGCAACCGGTTGACCTGCGAGGCGAGGATCATGCCGAAGGCGTTGAAGCCGAACAGCCAGCCGTAGTGCTGCTGGCTGACGCCGTGGAGCTGCATGTAGACGAAGGGCGAACCGCTGATGAAGGCGAACAGGCTGGCGGCGGCGAAGGCGCCGGCCAGCGCCGGCGCCATGAACGAGCGGTCGGCGAGCAGCGCGCCGAAGGCGCGGGCGATGCCCACCGGCCCGGCGGCATGGCGCCTTTCGGGCAGCAGCGTCTCCGGCAGGCCGCGCGCCGCGGCAACCACGCAGCCGACGCCGAACAGCGTCAGCACGGCGAAGATCGCCTGCCACGGCGCCACGGCCAGGATGTAGCCGCCGAGGAGCGGCGCCACGATCGGCGCCAGGCCCTGCACCAGCATCATCTGCGACAGGAAGCGGGCGCTGCCGCGCTCGTCGAACAGGTCGGCCACCATGGCGCGGCTGACCACCATGCCGGCGCAGCCGCCGAGCGCCTGGAAGAGCCGCAGCAGGATGAAGCCGTCCACCGTCGGCACCACGACGATGGCAGCCGAGGCCAGCGTGAACACGATAAGGCCGGCGATCAGCGGCGGCTTGCGGCCGAAGCGGTCGATCAGCGGGCCGTAGATCAACTGGCCGACCGAAAGGCCGAAGAAGAACACCGACAGGGAAAGCTGCACCCGCCCCTCGTCGGTGGCGAAGGTGTCGGCGAGGCTGGAGAAGCTCGCCAGATACATGTCCGTCGACAGCGGCGCGAAGGCGGTCAGCGCGGCGAGGATGAGGGTGAGGCGAAGGGTGTCGACGACGGCAGGAACGGGAGAAGGCATTGTCTCGTGCGGTTGCCGGGGGAGCGCCGGCTCGCGGCCAGAGGCCGAAGGGAGATCAGTTGGCGGTCGCCGTCCTGAGGCGCGGACCGGTCTGCGTGTCCACCACCTCGGGCCTGGAGGCATCGACCACGCCGTCCCAGCCGCCGCCCAGCGCCTTGTTGAGGGCGATGTAGGTGTTGGCGATGGCCACCGTGCTGGTCAGCAGCGAATCCTCGGCCGAATAGAGCGACCGCTCGGCATCGAGCACGTCGAGGAAGCTCGACGAGCCCGACTGGTAGAGCGACTGCGCCAGCTCCGACGCCTTGCGATAGGACTGGGTGGCGGCGGCGAGGCGGCCGTTCTTGATGCGCTCCTGCCGGTAGGCGACGATGGCGTTCTCGACGTCCTCCAGCGCCCCCAGCACCGACGTCTTGTAGGCGACGAAATACTGGTCGCGCGTCGCCTCCGCCGCCTCCTGCGCGGCGGCGAGCCGGCCGGCGTTGAAGATCGGCACCGACAGCGACGGCCCGAAGCTCCAGGTCAGCGTCGATGCCTTGCCGAGGTCTCCGATCGAGGTGGCGGTGGTGGCGAGCGTGCCGGCCAGGCTGACCGACGGATAGCGGGCAGCAGCGGCGGCGCCGATCTTGGCCGTCGCCTGCGCATACTGGCGTTCCGCCTGGCGGATGTCCGGACGGTTGGCGAGGAGGTCGGCCGGTAGCCCGGTCGGCACCGGCTTGCGCGGCCGCGGGATCGGCCCGCCCTTCCTCATGCGGGCGTCGAGTTCGGCCGGCGCCCGGCCGGTCAGCACCGACAGCCGATGCACGGCCTCGGCATAGGCGGTCGTAAGGTCCGGCAGCTTGGCTTCGGTGCTGGCCGCCTGCCCTTCGGCATTGGAGACGTCGACCGCCGAGGCCGAGCCGGCCTCGAACTTCTTGCGCGTCAATCCCGCCGTCTCGCGCTGCGAGGCGGCGCTCTGGCGGGCCAGCGCCATGCGCGCCTGATAGCCGCGCGCCGCCACGTAGTTGGAGGCGACGTCGCCGACCAGCGTCAGCAGCACGGAGTTGAGGTCCTCGTCGGCCGCCTCGGTGCCGTAGCGCGCCGCCTCCGCCGAGCGGGCGTTGCCGCCGAACAGGTCGAGTTCCCACGAGGCGTCGAAGCCGCCCTTGAACTGGTTGCGCACCTCGCCCTGCGACTTCTGCCGGCTGGCCGAGGCCGAGGCATCGGCCGACGGCAGCAGCGCGGCGCCGGTCTGCCGCTCGCTGGCGCGCGCCGCGCGGATCTTGGCCTTGGCGGCGGCGACGTCGAGGTTGCCGGCCACCGCTTCCTCGACGAGGGCGTTGAGTTCCTTGTCGCCGAGCCGTTCCCACCAGCGGGCAAGCTCGACCGGACGGGCCGGCGTCTCGGCGCCCGACGTGCTCCAGCTCACCGGCAGCGCGAGGCGCGGCACCATGTAGTCGGGGCCGACGGCGCAGCCCGTCAGCAGCAGGCCGAGAAGCGGCAGGGAAATGCCGGCGGCGCGCCGGAGGGAGGAGGAACCGTCGACCGTCCTGGTCATATCCGCGCGCAGGGCCATGGCTGTTCTGGTCATCCGTTTTCAAGGGTTGGAGGGATTTGGACCGTTCCAAACCCGGTCGGCAAGTCAAAAGAGGTCGAAAAGTGTAACGGCCGCCGGCTACCAACCGAAATGTTGATGGCGGCCGTTTCCGGAAACATTCGGATACGATGTTTCCGCCCCCCTGTCGGGAAAAGCACGACGGTTGACGGGGCGCGCCGGCCGCCGTCAGGTCGTTCCATCCGCCTGTTGTCCGGAGTGTGCCCGATGCCCGCCCTTCCCTCAAGCCTGGTCACCGAACGTCTGATCCTGCGCCGCTACCGGCCGGACGACGCCGCCTGGTATGCGGCGATGGCGCTGCGCAACCGTGCCCATCTCGCCCGCCACGAAAGCGGCAACGCGGCGATGACGATCGCGACCGAGGCCGACGCCCTCGCCGCCATCAAGGGCTTCGAGGCGGCGGCAGGCATCGGCCGGGCCGCCTTCCTCGGCGCCTTCCGCCGGAGCGACGCGGCATTCGTCGGGCAGGTCTACGTCGGCGTCGCCAACGCCGAGCTGCCCGGCTACCTCCTCGGCTATTTCTGCGACGAGGCGCATCTCCGGCAGGGCTACGCCGGCGAGGCGGCGGCCGCCACGCTGGCCGCCCTGTTCCGCGACTGCGGCGCGCTCCGCGTCGGCCTCTGGTGCGACGACAGCAACGAGCCGAGCCGGCGCATCGCCGAACGGCTCGGCATGCGCCGCGAGGGCCACATCCGCGCCGACAAGCGACACGCCGACGGCTCGGTCACCGGTTCCCTCTGCTACGGCCTGTTGCGCGACGAGTTCCCGGCCTAGCCGGGCCGGCCGACCGCCGGCACGAAATCGGAGAGATCGTCGCGGTCGAAATAGACCGTGCGTCCCTCCTCGGCCGACTTGTAGAGCGCCATCAGCATCTCGATCACCGCCACGCCGTCGGCAAACGTCTCGTCCGGCGCCTGCCCCTTGCGGAAGCGCTCGACCATGTGGCGGTTCTCGTCGGTGTAGCCGTAGACGCCGGCCTCGTCTTCGAGCACCGGCATCAGGCCCTGCTCGGCGTTCTGCTTCTCGACGAGGTCCTCGCCCTCGCTGCCGGTCACCCGCCGCGACATGAACACCTTGAGGCCAGTGTTGAGCGAGGAGAACTCCAGCGCATATTCCGGCCCGAGAAGTTCGAGCTGGATGCGCAGTCCGGCGCCGACATAGGCCCAGGAGGTGGTCGCCTCGATGATCACCTCCTGGCCGAGATCGTCTTCGAGCGTGATCATGCCGCGCGCGAAATCCTCGCTGGCCCGCCGGCCGTAGTCGACGCTCGGCCCCATGCGCTCCTTGAGTTCGGCGGCGTAGTTCGGCCGCGTCCACTTCAGGCTGGCGATGGCGCCGGTCGCCGACTTCAGCTTCAGCGACGAGCGTGGCGCGTCCGGCCGCGTCAGCATGAAGCGCGCCACCTCGACGGAGTGGCACATCATGTCGAGTAGCACGCCGCCGCCCTGCTGGTCGCCCTTCCAGAACCACGGCTCGTGCGGGCCGGCGTGCTCCTCGGCGGCGCGGGCGAGATAGGGCCGGCCGGCGGCCGGCACGGCGCGCCGCCAGATGATGTCCTTGCCGCGCGTCACCGCCGTCGAGAACACCTGGTTTTCGAGATAGCCGTGAATCAGCCCGGCATCCTCAACCAGCCGCAGCATCTCGCGCGCCTCGGCAAGCGTGCGGGCGAGCGGCTTCTCGCAGGCGACGGCGTAGATCGTCGAGCGGCCGGCCTTCCGGAGATCGTGCAGCGCCCGCATCACATCGAGGCGGGTGTAGTTGGGCGACAGAACCCAGACCGCGTCGACATCGGGCGCCGAGAGCAGCGCCTCCAGCGTCGGGTGGGCGGTGCAGGCACCTAGGTCGAGGTCGCGCACCGCGTCGGCGAAGGCCCGACGCTTGGCCTCGGTCGGCGAATAGACGCCGGTGACCTCCACGTTGCGAACGCCCAGAAGCGACTTCAGGTGGAAGTGGGCGATGAAGCCGCTGCCGATGAAGCCGATGCGGAGGGTCGGGCGTGGAAAGGCGGTCGTCATCTCTGGTTATCCTCCCAGTTTGGTTATCGTTGTCCGGCGGGCGCGGTCGAGGCACGCACCACCAGTTCGGTCGGCACGACGACGGTGGCGTCGGGCGCCAGAAGCCCTTCCAGCCGCTCGATCATCAGCTTCATCACCTCGACGCCGATTTCCCGCTGCGGCTGGCGAATGGTGGTCAGCGGCGGATTGCAGACCGCCGCGAAGATGGTGTCGTCGAAGCCGACGACGGAAACGTCCTCCGGCACCCTCTTGCCGCGCGCCCGGAGCCGGTTGATGGCGCCCGCCGCCATCTCGTCGTTGGAGGCGAAGAGGGCGGTGAACGGCACGCCGCGGTCGTAGAGCGCGTCGACGGCCGCCTCGCCCGAGGCGAGGCTGTAGTCGCCGCGCACCTCCAGACGCTCGTCGGGCGGGACGCCGGCCTCGACGAGCGCCCGCCGCCAGCCGGCGACGCGGGCGACGCTCATCACCTCCGGCACCGGCCCGGAGAGGTGGGCGATCGCCGTGTGGCCGAGGCCCAGGAGATGGCGCGTCGCCGCGGCGGCGGCACCCTCGTTGTCGATCCGCACGGTCGGCAGGTGGCGCGTTGTCAGGTATTCGAGCGCCACCACCATCGGCGGCAGGCCGGCGTCGTCGAGTTCCACCGGCATCGAGCCGGTCATCAGGATCAGGCCGTCGGCGTGTCGCTCGCGCACCATGTCGATATAGTGGTGGACGCGGGCCGGATCGGAGCGGGCGTCGCCCATCAGCACCTTGTAGCCGGCCGACGACGCCACGTCCTCGACACCCTTGAACACGTCGAGATAAAACGGGTTGGAGATGTCGCGGACGAGCAGGATCACCGTGTCGGTGGCCTGCCGGCGGAAGTGGCGCGCCTGGGCGTTCGGCACGAAGCCGAGCGCGGCGACGCAGCGCAGCACCTCCTCGCGCGTCGCCGGCCGGACGAGGTCCGGGTTCTTCAGCGTGCGCGACACGGTGGCGACCGACACGCCGGCCATGGCGGCGACGTCGCGGATGTTGACGGACCCGGCCATGTTGTTCACACCCTCAAGCGCGCCTGCCGGCCGTAAAGCAGCATCAAGAGCAGGAGCGTCACGCCGAAGATCACCTGCCGTCCCCAGAATTCCAGGTTGAGCGTGGTCAGTACGCTCTGGAGGAGGACGAGCGCGATGGCGCCGAGCGCCGTGCCGGTGTAGGAGCCGGAACCGCCGGCCAGCGACGTGCCGCCGATCACCACGGCGATGATCGACGGCAGCACATACTGGTCGCCGACGCTGATGAACGAGTTGCCGGTGTAGCCGATGACGCAGACGCCGGTGAAGCCGCCGCAGAGGCCGGCGAGGCCGTAGAGCAGCACGCGGATGCGGCGGGCCGGCAGGCCGGTCAGCACGGCGGCGTTCTCGTTGGAGCCGACGGCGTAGATCGACCAGCCGAAGCGGGTCCGCTTCAGCATCAGCGCCATCAGCACGACCAGTGCCGCCCAGACGAACAGGATGCCGGGGATGCCGAGGAAGGCCGAGCGGTTGACGAAGGCCATCAGCGCCGGCGCCGCGTTGCCCGAGGGAACGCCGCGCGACAGCACGACCAGGCCGCCCTGGATCACCCCCATCATGCCGAGCGTCATGACCAGCGGCGGAATGCGCAGGTAGGTGACGCCGAGGCCGTTGACGACGCCGATCAGGAAGCCGGCGCAGCAGGCGGCGGCGAAGGCCAGCGGTATCGCCGCGTCGGAGCCACTCATCACGTTGCCGGCGATGACGGCGCCGAGCGAGATGACGGCGCCGATGGAAAGATCGATGCCTTCGCGGCCGCCGAGGATGACGAGATTCTGCCCGGCGGCGGCGATGCCGAGGATGGCCGACACCGTCAGGAGGCGGACGACCTGATCGCCGCGGGCAAAGCCCGGCGACACCAGTTCGCCGATGATCAGCAGCGCCAGGATGGCCGCTCCGGAGATCACCAGCGGGTTCTTCGCGATTTCGACGAAGCGGTTCATGGTCTTCCCCTCAGCGCCGCGTGACGAGGACGCCGCCGGCCAGCGCGGCGAGGATGATCAGGCCCTGCACCAGCGTCTGGTACTCGAATGGCAGGCCGGCGAAGAAGATCACCGATCCGATCATCCCAACCACCCAGGCGCCGAGCACCGAGCCGAGCGTGCCGCCGACGCCGCCCGACAGCGCCGTGCCGCCCAGCACCACCGCCGAAATGGCCGTCATGGCGAGGCTCTGGCCCATCAGCGGGTCGCCGCTCGCCGTCTCGCCGGTCAGGCACAGGCTGGCGAAGGCCGCGAACAGGCCCGACAGCACGAAGGCGGAGACGCGCAGCGCGCCGAGGCGGAGGCCGGTCTGGTAGGCGGCGGTGCGGAGGCCGCCGGCCGCCTTGAGCCGCGTCATGAACGGCCGGGCGGCCAGGAAGGCGGCGATCAGGAAGGCGACGACGTAGATGGCATAGACGGTCGGCAGGCCGAGGATGTCGCCGGCGTAGGTGCGCCAGTAGGGCTCCGGCACCGACATGCCGGCCTGCGGCAGCACCCAGAGGGCGAGGCCGGAGAAGACGATCGAGGTGGCGAAGGTGGTGACGATCGGCTGGAAGCGCAGGCCGGCGATGATCAGGCCGTTCAGAAGACCGCAACCGGCGCCGACGGCCATGCCGACCAGCAGGCCGAGCGCCACCGCCGTGCCGTCGCCGCCCAGCGCGGCGATCACCGAGACGGTGACGACATTGACCAGCGCCACGATGGCACCGACGGAGAGGTCGATGTCGCCGCCGAGGATGACGTAGGTCTGGCCGATCGCCACCAGCACCAGCGGCAGGAAGGTGGTGAGGTTGGACTGGACGACCGACGGTTCCAGGAAGTTCTTCTGGAGCACGGTGTTGACGACGAGCAGGACGATCAGCGCCGCCGCCGTGACGATCCAGGTGCGGCCGCCGAATTTTCTGAGGCCGGTCATGCCGCGTCTCCATAGGAAGCGCGTGTCAGCTCGAAGGGCGTCAGCCGTTCGCCGGTGAGGTCGGCGGTGACGGTGCCGCCGTTCAGCACCAGCACGCGGTCGCAGAGGGAGAGGAGTTCGCTGTCCTCGGAGGAGTAGATGATCACGGTCGCCCCTTCGTCGGCGAGCTTGCGCGCCAGGAGATAGAAGTCGCCCTTGGCGCCGAGGTCGATGCCCTTGGTGGGATCGTCGAGCAGCAGGAGGCCCGGCGACGGCGACAGCCAGCGCGAGATGAACACCTTCTGCTGGTTGCCGCCCGAGAGCGAGCCGATCGGCGCGTCGAGCCCGGCATAGCGGGTGTTGAGGCCGGAGAGCACCTCGGCGAAGCGCGTGCGGAACAGCGCGCCGGGAATGACGTGCCGCCGCTCGCGCACCAGACTGGCGATGGCGGTATTCTCGAAGATCGAACGGCCGGGCAGCGCGCTGTCGCGGCCGCGGTCGCCGGAAACATAGGCGATGCGGTGGGCGATGGCCTCGGCCGGCCGGCGGGCGGTGACGTCGACGCCGTCGAGCGTGACGCGGCCGGCGGCGAACGGCTCGGCGCCGAACAGGCCGGAGAGCAGCGCCTTCTGCCCCTGCCCCTGCAGGCCGCCGAGGCCGAGGATCTCGCCCCGCTGCGCCGTGAACGACACCGGCCCGAGCCGCGCCGCCTTGACGCCCTCGACCACGAGGCGGGCGTCGCCCTTGAGCGGCGCGTGGTCGCGCACCGAGGCGGCGATGGCGCCGGTCTCGCCGACCATGGCGTAGACCACGGCATAGCGGTCGGTTTCGGCGGCGGAGAACTCGGCCACCGTCTGGCCGTTGCGCATCACCGTGATGCGGTCGGCGATGGCGAACACCTCGTCCATGCGGTGCGAGATGAAGATCGAGGAGACGCCGCCGGCCCTGAGTTCGCGCAGGATGTCGAAGAACACCTCCACCTGCCGGCGGTCGAGCGTCGCGGTCGCCTCGTCGAAGATGATGATCTTCGGCTTGCGGGCCAGCACCTTGAGGATTTCGGTGAGCTGGCGCTGGTCGGGCGAGAGATCGGCGACGAGGGCGTCCGGCGTCAGCCCGGCGCCGGCCACCGTGGCGACACGGGCGATCAGCGCCTCGGTCTCGCGGAAGATGGCGGCGCGGTCGGTGAAGCCGAGGGCATTGCGCGGCTCGCGGCCGAGGAAGACGTTGTCGCCGACCGAAAGCTGCGGCACCAGCGACAGTTCCTGATAGAACAGCGCCACGCCCTGTTCCTCGGCAAGGCGCGGCGAGCCGAGCGCCGCCGGCGCGCCGTCGATCAGCACCTCGCCGGCATCGCAGCCGACGGTGCCGGCGATGATCTTGCAGAGCGTCGACTTGCCGCAGCCGTTGGCGCCGAGCAGCGCGTGGATCTCGCCGCGCTGCACCGTCAGGCGCGCCTTTTCCAGCGCGCGCACGGCGCCGAAGCTCTTGGATATGTCGGTGGCGCGAAGGACAGGTTGCATCGGGACGCATCCGGGTTTCGGATCGACAGGACGGGTCCGCCGCGCGCCCTTTCAGGCGCGCACCGGATGGGGAGGAAAAAGGACGGGCCGGTCCCGGGAGGAAGACAGGCCGGCCCGTTCAGTCGCTTGGTTCAGGAGCTTACTTGAAGAACTTCGCCGCGTCGTCGATCGACACGACGTCGGTCACCGACCAGTAGCCGGGCTTGCCTTCGGCTTCCTTCAGCTTCTCGTCGAGGTTCTCGTTGGAGACGAACGGGATCGGGATGTAGATGGCGTTGCCGTAGACGCCGCCGAAGATGCCGTCCTTGAACTCCTTGCCCTGCAGCTTCCACACCGCGACGTTGAGCGCCGAGGCCATGACGCCCGGCGGGTTGACGGAAGCGCCCGACGTCAGGCCTTCCTTCTTCCACATGTCCATGAAGTCCTTGCGGATCTCGCCGGTGGCGACGATCGACTTCTGCTTGCCGGCCGCCATGATGGCGCGCCACGTGCCGGCGGCCATGCCGTCCTGCACCCAGATGCCGTTGATGTCGGGATAGGTGGCGAGCAGCGTCTGCGCCGTCTGCTGGCCCTGCGCCTGGTCCCAGTTGGCGTTGGCTTCGTTGAGAACCTTGATGTCCGGGAACTTCTTGAACACCTCGGTGTAGCCCTCGACGCGCATCTGGTTAGCCGGATGGCCGGCGACGCCGTTGATGGTGACGACGTTGCCCTTGCCGCCCAGCGTGTTGGCCAGCCAATCGGCCGACTTCATCGCCCAGTCCTTCTGGTCGATGCCGACGTAGATGGCGTCCTTGGACGACACCTCGGCGTCGGTGGCGATCACCAGGATGTTCTTGGCCTTGGCCTGCGCGAAGATCGGGTCGAAGGCCGTCGGGCTGTTCGGGTTGACGATGATCGCGTCGACGCCCTGGTTGATGAAGTTGCGGATGTTGCCGATCTGGCCCTGCACGTCGACGTTGGACGACTGCACGACGACGTTGACGGTGACGCCCTTGTCGGCCCACGCCTTGGCGGCCGCCTGCGCCTCCTCGATCATCTGGGTGCGCCACTCGCTGCCGACCCAGCCGTTGGACAGGCCGATGGTGTACTCGGCAGCCGAAGCCGTGCCGACCGCGGCCACGGCGATGCCGGCCGCCAACAGAACTGATTTCATTGTCGCCTCCCTGACGCGCCGCGAACCGGACCTCCGGCCCGTCGGCCTGTCGCTTGGTTTGCTTGTTTGAACTCCGCGTCGCGAGCAGCCCGCCGGCGCAAGCTCCGCCGGGGCACTGGCCGCCCGAAACACATGATGTAACCGGTTACATCGACGGTCAATAGGTCCTTTCGCCTATGCGGACCGGAAACGTCTGATCAAAGGGCGCTTCAGGTACAGGCGGCGGTATATCCTGACCGATATCCTCCATCTTGCGTGGAGGATAAGGATCTATGGTATTGTTTTATATACTTTATCAGACGCGATGATCCGCGAAGGCGGATTATCTGCCGGGGGCCGCCCGCATCAGCCGAGCGCCTGCGCCAGATCGGCGATGATGTCGTCGGCGTTCTCGATGCCGACCGACAGGCGGAAGACGCCGTCGCCGGCGATGTCGCGATAGGCGGCGGCATCCTCGCCTTCCAGGCGGAAGGACGAGGCGATCAGGTCGCCGGTCGGGATGTAGAACAAGAGGCCGCGCGTCTTGCCGAGCGACACGGCATAGGCCACCGTCTTCAGCCGGTCGGCGAATTGACGCGCCAGCGCCGGCCCGTCGTCCGGGACGAAGGACACCATGCCGGAGAAATTCCGCATCTGGCGAACGGCAAGCTCGTGCTGCGGATGGCTCGCCGCGCCCGGCCAATAGACGCGCCTGACGCGGGGATGAGTCTCCAGGAAGGCTGTGACGGCGCGGGCGTTGTCCTCGTGCGCCTTCATGCGGATCGGCAGCGTTTCGAGGCCGCGCAGGATCAGCCAGGCGGCGAACGGACTGAGCGCGGCGCCGAGATGAATCAGCGACGTCTTGCGCAGGTCGGCGATGGCGGCGGCCGGGCCGATCACCGCGCCGCCCAGCGCGTCGCCGTGGCCACAGGCGTATTTGGTCAGCGAATGCACGACGAAGTCGGCGCCGAGGTCCAGCGGCCGGGTCGCCACCGGCGTCGCCATGGTCGAGTCGACGGAGAGTTCGGCGCCCGCCGCGTGGGCGATGCCGGCGATGGCGGAAATGTCCGAGAGGCGGAGGACAGGGTTGGCCGGCGTCTCGATGTGGACGAGCCTGGTCTCCGGCCGGATCGCCGCCGCCACCTTGGCGAGGTCGGAGCTGTCGACCGCCGTCGCCGATATGCCAAGCCGCGGCAGTGCGTCGTGGGCGAATTCGGCGACGCCGGCATAGCACACGTTGGAGAGCAGCAGATGATCGCCCGCCTTCAGCCGGTTGAGGAACAGGCCGGTCACCGCCGACATGCCGCTGGCGAAGGCCAGCGCCGCCTCGCCGCCGTCGAGCGCCGCCAGCCGCGCTTCCAGCGCCGCCAGCGTCGGGTTGCTCCAGCGGGTGTAGAAATGCGGCGCCGCATCGGAAAGATCGTTGGCCGAGAAGCCGGCGTCGGGATGGGCGTAGAAGCTCGAAGCCGGCACCAGCGGGCTCAGCACCGGCTCGCCCGGCCGGGCAGCCGGCAGACCGACGTGGATGGACTGCGTCTCGATCTTCATGGCGGCTTTCTCCCGGACATCGGCGCCCGACCGGCCATGTGGCGGCGCGCCCTCCGTCGCACATTAGCGCTGCCTCGATGGCGATTTAAGGAAAACCGTTCCCGAACGGTCAGGATTGCCGCATTTTCATTCTCCATCGCGGCAGCCGATACGCTTCCGCCGCGCCGCACTCTTGCCGGCGGCGGAATCGGGGCATATACCCGTGTCATGGACGCTACCTGCTATTGCGATCTCCTCAGGACGGCGGCGCGCAAGACGACCGCCATCTACGACCGCCACCTCGCGGCCGTGGAGCTGACGCTCGCCCAATACAGGCTGCTGAAGAAGATCAGCCGCGCCGGTCATCTGTCGATCACCGAACTGGCCGCCGTCTGCGATCTCGACCGCTCGACCATCGGCCGCAACGTGCAGGTGCTGCAGCGGCACGGACTGGTGGAGGAGACCGGGTGTCGGGATCTCCGGCGCTCGATGCTGGGCCTCACCGATCTCGGCCGACAACGGCTCGACGCCGCCGCGCCGCTCTGGCAGGCGGCGCAGGCCGAGATCGAGGCGACGCTCGGCCCCGACCGCCTCGCCGTCATCGCCAGCCTGTCCGGCGCCTTCTAGCCTGCCCTCCTCCGTCTTTCCATCCTCCAGCGAAAGCCCGCCGATGACGACGTTTTCCGCCTTCCTCGCCCGTCGCGACATCCATTACGGCTGGGCGGTGGTCGCCGTCACCTTCGTCACCATGCTGGCGACGGCCGGCGCGCTCGGCGCGCCCGGCGTCATGCTGAGACCGCTCGAAGCCGAGTTCGGCTGGACGACGGCCGACATCTCCACCGCCTTCGCCGTGCGCCTCGTCCTCTACGGTTTGATGGGACCATTCTCGGCGGCGCTGATGAACCGCTTCGGCGTGCGCAAGGTGGTGGTCAGCGCGCTGCTGCTGATCATCGCCGGCTTCGGCCTTTCCGTCACCATGACAATGCTGTGGCAGTTGATGCTGTTCTGGGGGCTGATCATCGGCTTCGGCACCGGCATGACGGCAACGGTGCTTGGCGCCACGGTGGCGACGCGCTGGTTCGTCCACCGGCGTGGTCTGGTGGTCGGCCTGCTCACCGCGTCCACCGCCACCGGGCAGCTGATCTTCCTGCCGGTGATCGCGGCGGCCACCGAGGCCTGGGGCTGGCGGGTGGCGCTCGGCATCGTCGTCGCCATGCTGGCCACGGCGCTTGTCGGCGTGCTACTGCTGATGCGCGACCGGCCGTCCGACATGGGCCTTGCGCCCTACGGCGGCAGTTTCCAGCCGGCGCCGGCGCAAACCGCCGGGCTGCTGCCGCTGATTTCCGCGCCGATCGTCGGGCTGAGACAGGCGGCGGGCTCCTATGTGTTCTGGGTGCTGGCCGCCACCTTCTTCGTCTGCGGCCTCTCCACCAACGGCCTGATCCAGACGCACTGGGTGTCGATCTGCGGCGATTTCGGCATCCAGCCGGTCAGCGCCGCCGGCCTGCTGGCCTTCGTCGGCGTATTCGACTTCGTCGGCACGCTGCTGTCCGGCTGGCTCAGCGACCGCTACGACAACCGCTGGCTGCTGTTCTGGTACTACGGCCTGCGCGGCCTCTCCCTGCTCTACCTGCCGATGACCGGCTTCGACCCCTACCTCCTGTCGATCTTCGCCGTGTTCTACGGCCTCGACTGGGTGGCCACGGTGCCGCCGACGGTGAAGCTCGCCGCCGAGCGCTTCGGCGCCGAAAAGGCCGGCCTGGTCTTTGGCTGGGTGTTCGCCGCCCACCAGCTCGGCGCCGCCACCGCCGCCTATGGCGCCGGCTGGAGCCGCACCGACCTCGACAGCTAGTTGCCGGCGCTGCTGGTGGCCGGCGGCTTCTGCCTCGCGGCGGCGGCGCTCTGCCTCACCATCGACCGCCGGCGGCAGCCGACCGCGCCGGCGCCGCAGGCGGCGTGAGACCCGTCACAGACGGGCTGGCATGCCCAGCACGCGGCGGACGACGGCGTCGCGAAGGCGATCGCTTGCGAGCAGCGACACCAGCCGCAGCAGGACGCGGGCGGCGCGCGGCGCCGTGTAGGACGTGCGGGGACGCCGGGCGGTGGCGGCGCGCACCACCACGTCGGCGATCGCCGACGGCTCGCCCGCCATCCTCTCCGCCCGGTCGCTGGCAAACAGCTCCTCGGCCAGCTTGACCATCGGCGCATAGGCGCCGTGTCCCGAGGTCTTCCTGAAATTGTCGAGCGCGATGCCCGCCCATTCGGACTTGATGGCGCCCGGCCGGATCAGCACCACATCGACGCCGAACGGCCGGAGTTCCTGCCTGAGGCTCGACGACAGCCCCTCGACGGCGAATTTGGTGGCGTGGTACCAGCCGCCGAACGGAAAGGCGCGGACGCCGCCGATCGAGGTGATGTTGATCACCCGGCCCCAGCGCTGCCGCCGCATGTAGGGCAGGACGAGCCGGGTCAGCGCGGCAAGGCCGAACACGTTGACCTCGAACTGGCGGCGCGCCTCGTCGAGCGGCACGTCCTCGACGGCGCCGTAAGAGCCGTAACCGGCGTTGTTGACCAGCACGTCGATGCCGCCGCTTTCCGTCTCGATGGCGGCCACCGCCGCGGCGATCGATGCCTCGTCGGTGACGTCGAGCGGCAGCGCGCGGATGCCCTTCGCCTTCAGAGGCTCCATGCGGTCGAGCCGCCGCGCGCCGGCGTAGACGCGGAAGCCTTCCGCCGCCAGCCGGATGGCGACCGCCTCGCCGATGCCGGCCGATGCGCCGGTGACCAATGCCGTTCTCGTCATGATCAGCCCTTTCCCGCGCGTCCCGAGCCGCTCCGGCCCTGTTGCCGTCACCGGGACGTCACGCCGTTGAGAAACACTGAGAATCCCCTGTCGATCAGGGCGTCGAGCGCCGCGTCGGTCACCCCGCCCTCGCGGGCGAGCGCGATCACCACGTCGGCCTCCGCCTCGGCCAGCCGGACGAAATGCGTAAATCCGATCGCCACCAGCCTGCCGCCCGCCATTTCCGCGTCGACGAACCGGCTCACCTCGGCAAAGACCTGCTCGCCTTCCGCGACGGCTGCCGGCGAAACCGCGCCGCCGCCCTTGAGGAGATGCATGACCCGGTGCCGGTCGGGAGCCGACACCGCCCAGAGAACGTAGCTCCGCCAGGCGCCCCCCAACGCGACAACGAAGTCGCCGCCGGCAAGGTCCAGGCTGCCGAAAGTCGCCGTCATCTCGCCCTTGAGCGTGACATAGACCCTGTCGAGCAGCGCCTGCTTGGTCGGAAAGACGTTGAACAGCGTGCCGTTGGCAACCCCGGCTGCGCGGGCGATGCGCGCCGTGGCAATGCCGAGTCCTTCCTCGGCAAGGAGGCCGATGGTGACCTCCAGAATGTGTCGCTCTCTGTCGTCCATGGTGGAGAGATGACTCCGACTGACTAGTCAGTCAAGCGGGCGAAGCAGGGATGACGGGGAGTTGATCGCGGGACTGGAGCATTTCCGGCGAACAGGATTTCACCGGAAATGCTCTATCTTTTTGTTTTGACGCAATTCCGGACGCAGAACCGGTTTCCACTTTTGCTGGAATTGCTCCAGGCCGGATGGACGGCCATGACAAGGGGTATCGCCCGATCGATCGGCGCGAAGCCCCCTCGCCGCAGCGCGGGTCCGGTCAGAGCACGAAGGTCACCACGATCATCAGGACGAGGATCAGTCCGCCGATGACCGCCGCGACGGCGCGGCCGCCGCCCGGTGCCTTGCCCGCCGCGCCGTTCGCCTTGGCGGCCTCGGCCTTGCGGCGCGCCTCGCGCGCCTTCCTGTCCAGCTTGACGACTTCGCCCATGCTGTCCTCCGTGCTCCTTGATCAGCCGACGAGGCCGCCCAGCGCCCCCGTAACGCGGATTTCGCCCACCGTCTCGCCGGCCCAGGACTTCACCGGCGGATTGGAAAGCTGCCGCATCTCGTCATAACCCGGATCATCGGGGGAGAGTTTCAGGAGATCGATCAGAATGGCGGCCATCGCCGCTTCCGAGGCTCGGCCGGCGCCGTCGTCGATCTTCAGCGCGATGCCGAGGCCAAGCTCCTTGACGGCGCCGATGAACACGCCTTCGGCGCCGGTCTTGACCAGCACGCGCGTGCCGAGCGCCGTCATCACCCGCGTGCAGAAGCGGCCGGTGCCGGCCACCATGAACGGCTCGGCGGCGGCGGCCAGCCTGAGCCGCTCGGCGGCGCGGGCGCGCGTCGCGGTCAGGCCGACGCCGGTGACGAAGCGGGCGAAGCCGTGGGCAAGCGCTCGCGGCGCCACCGCGAAGGTGGGGATCGAGCAACCGTCGGTACCGCAGATGTCGGTGGCGTGCGGCGTGCCGGTCATCGACGCGCCGGCGGCGATCACCTCGCGCATGACAGGGTGGTCGGCCTTCTCGTAGCCGCGCGGATCGGCGCCGGTGACGGCGCATGTGCAGAGGAATCCGGTGTGCTTGCCAGAACAGTTGTTGTGGATGCGGCCGGGCTTCATGTCGGCCTTGTGCAGCGCGCCCTGGTCGGCGTGGCGGGCCGGCCAGTGCGGGCCGCAGGCAAGGCATGCTTCGTCGAGCCCGGCGGCGGACAGCATGGCGCGCACCGTCTCGACATGGCGTGGCTCGGCGTTGTGCGAGGCCATGGCGAGCGCCAGCTCGGCGTCGCCAAAGCCCAGGCGGTCGGCGGCGCCGCTTTCCACGAAGGGCAGCGCCTGGAACGGCTTCACCGCCGAACGCGGGAAGCTCGGCCGCTCGATGTCGCCGACGCCGAACAGCAGGTGGCCGTCGCCGTCGACGATCGCCACCGATCCCCGGTGGAAGCTCTCGACGATGGGGCCGCGCGTCACCTCGACCAGAACCGGATTCTCCATCTCGATCACCGTCCCTGTCTGTCAATCCAGCCGGCGAGGCGGGACACCGCCTCGTCCAGCACTTCGTCGCGCTTGGAGAAGCAGAAGCGGATGAAGCGCTTCGGCGGATCGGAAACGTAGAAGGCCGACAGCGGCACCGCCGCGACGCCGGCCTCGCGCGTCATCCTGAGACAGGCGTCCGCGTCGTCGTCGACGCCGAGCGGTCCGGTGTCGGTCGTGACGAAAAAGGTGCCGGCCGACGGCAGCACGGTAAAGCCGAGCGTCGCGAGGCCGTTCGAGAGGCGGTCGCGCTTGCCCTGCAAGTCCGCGACGAAGCCGTCGAAATAGTCGTCGCCGAAGGCAAGGCCGTGGGCGACGGCCACCTGCAAGGCCGGCGGCGTCGTGAAGGTGACGAACTGGTGCGCCTTGGCGATTGGCTCCATCAGCGCCGGCGCCGCCGTGACGTAGCCGATCTTCCAGCCGGTCAGCGAGAAGGTCTTGCCGGCCGAGCCGATGCGCACCACGCGGTCGCGCATCCCTGGGATCTGCATCGGCGACAGGTGCCGCCCGCCGTCGAACACCAGATGCTCGTAGACCTCGTCGGAGATGATCACCGCGTCGTGCTTGCGGCAGAGGCCGGCGATCAGCTCCAGCTCGGCCCGCGAGAATACCTTGCCGGCCGGGTTCATCGGCGTGTTGATCAGGATCGCCTTGGTCTTGTCGGAGAAGGCGGCGGCGAGTGCATCGGGATCGAGTTCCCAGGTCGGCGGCGCAATGCGCACCGGCTTGGCAATGCCGCCGGCCTGCCGGACGATCGGCAGATAGCTGTCGTAGAGCGGCTCGATCAGCACCACTTCGTCGCCCGGCCGGACGAGGCCGAGGATAGCGTCGGCCAGCGCCTCGGTGGCGCCGGAGGTGACCATCACTTCGCTCGCCCAGTCGACGTCGAGCCCGTAGAAGCGCTTGTTGATCGCCGCCACCGCCTGTCTGAGCGCCGGCAGGCCCATCATCGGCGGATACTGGTTCGGCCCGGCGATGAACGCCTCGGCGGCGGCGCGGCGCACCTCCTCCGGGCCGTCGATGTCGGGAAAGCCCTGGCCGAGGTTGATGGCGCCCGTCTCGCGGGCAAGGCCGGACATCACCTCGAAGATGGTGGTGGGGAGGCCGGTGAAGATCGGATTGGTGGGTTTCATCTGGCAATCAGTTGCAATGGATGCGCCGACCCTAGTTGCCCCCCGCCGCCCCCGCAAGCGGCTTGCTGACCGCCAGCGGCATCTTTCCGGTGGCGCAGCGGCGGCCGCGGGGCTAAGCTCAGTACATCTCACGGGGTGCCCCATGCGGGGCTGAGAGGAGCTTCTCCAACCCGACGAACCTGATCCGGGTCATGCCGGCGGAGGGATAGAGCCATGCAGACATTTGCCTGACGCGCGTTCCGCCGCTCCCATTCCAACGACGGCCGAACGACGATGATTCTCGACGAACGCACCTATTCCATCGAGCCGGCGCATGTCGGCACCTATCTCGACCTCTACGTTGCCAAGGGCATGGCGATCCAGGCCGGCCATCTCGGCACGCTGCTCGGCTGGTTCACCCAGGACATCGGCGCCGTCAACGACGTCGTCCACATCTGGCAATATGACGACCTCGCCGACCGCCAGCGCCGCCGCGCCGCGCTGGAGGCCGATCCCGCCTGGCTGACCTTCCGCGCCAAGGCGGCGCCTTACGTGCAGACCATGCGGAGCCGCATCCTGAAGCCGACATGGTTCTCGCCGCTCGGCGGCAGCGGGGTGCGGCCGTGAGGCGGACGGCGGCACGGGCAGCCGCGGCGATCGACCGCCTGCTGGCCGGCCTTGCGGCGACCATCCTCGCCGTGCTGCTCGCCGCCGTGTTCGCCGCCACCCTGTCGCGCTACGCCCTCGGCGCCGGCTTCGTCGCCAGCGAGGACTTCGGCATCTGGCTGCACACGGCGCTGGTCTTCCTCGGCCTGCCGTTCTGCGCCCGCGGACCGCTCGCCATGCGCATTGATGTCGTGATCCACCGTCTTGGACCGCGCGGCCGCGCCGTTGCCGACGCGGCGGCCGACGCCGTGGCGCTGGCCGCCGTGCTGGTGCTGACATCAGGCGCCGGCAAGGTGGCGGTGCTGATCGGCGGCACCTCGCCCACCCTCGGCCTCTCCGAAAGCTGGCGCTTCGTACCGGTGATCATCGGCGGCGGCCTGGCGGCGCTCGAACGCATCCTCGCTTCGCTGGCCGGCGGCCGGTCGGTGCCGGCCACCTTCGCCGTGATCGCCGGCGGCGTCGTGCTGGCCACCGCGCCGCATCTGCCGGTGCTGCTGCCGGTCGGCCTGCCGAGCCTGATCGCCTGCGCCGCCGCCACGCTGGCGCTTGTAGTAGGCGCACCGTTCTCGCATTCGTTGATCGTCGGCCTTGCGCTGGCGGTGCCGTTCGGCGCCCGCCTGCCGGAAGCGGCCATCGTGCAGCAGACGGTGTCGGGCATGGGCAAGTTCCTGCTGCTTGCCATCCCCTTCTTCCTGCTGGCCGGCATGCTGATGAACGCCGGCGGCCTCGCCCATCGCCTCGTCCGCCTCGCCTCGGCGCTGGTCGGCCATCGGCGCGGCGGCATGGCGCAGGCGACGCTCGTCACCAACCTGATGTTCTCCGGCGTCTCCGGCTCGTCGATCGCCGACGCCGCTTTCGGCGCCAAGGTGCTGGCGCCGGCGCTGGTCGCCGACGGCGTCCGGCCGGAGAAGGCGGCGGCCATCGTCGCAGCGACGGCGGTGCTGCCCAATATCATACCGCCGTCGATCGCCTTCCTGCTGCTGGCTTCGGCCACCGGCCTGTCGGTCGGCGCACTGTTCGAGGGCGGCCTGATCGCCGGCCTGATCCTGGCGGCGGCCATGGCGGTGATGCTGCATCTCTCCGCCGATACGCCGGCCCGGCCGGCCGCCGGCCGGCGCGAGCGCCTCGCCGCTTTCGTCGCGGCGGCACCGGTGTTCGGTCTGGCGCTGATCGTCTTCTTCGGCATCCGCCTGGGCGTCGCCACGCCGACCGAGGCGGCGGCCGTCGCCTCGGTCTATGCGCTTGTCGCCACCCTTGCGGCGCCGGACGGCCGCCGGGCCAGCCTCGACGCCTTCCTCCAGGCCGGCCGCGAGACGGCGGCGATCGGCCTCTTGGTCGCCTCGTCGGCGCCGCTGGTCTTCCTGCTGGCCATCGACGGCCTGCCGCAGGCGCTGGCCGGATGGGTAACGGCATTCGGCGGCCATCCGCTGGCGGTGATGCTGGTCGCCAACCTGATCCTGCTCGCGGTCGGCGGCCCGCTCGACGTCGGCCCCGGCATCCTGCTGTTCGCGCCGCTCTTGCTGCCGTCAGCCGTCGCCGCCGGCATCGACCCGGTGGCCTTCGGCGTTGTCCTCACCGTCAACCTGATGATCGGCGGCCTGACGCCGCCGGTCGGCGTGCTGGTGTTCGTCGCCGCCGGCATCACCGGTCTGTCGGCCGGCCCCGTGTTCCGCGCCGTGCTGCCGCTCACCCTGTTCCTCATCGCCGCCACCATGGCGATGGCCCTCGCCGCCGCCCTCTGGGCGCTCGTCTGACCCTGACCTCGGAGATAACCATGCTCACCCGCCGCAGCTTCGCCACCGGCCTTGCCGGCGCCCTCGCCCTGCCAGCGATTGTCCGGCCGGCTCGCGCCGCGCCGAGGCCGCTGACCGTCGCCTCGCTGCTCGCCGACGACAAGCCGGAGACCAGGATCTGGCTGAAGGTGGGCGATCTCGTCGAGGAGAAGCTGCCCGGCCGCTTCGACTTCCGCATCGTCGGCAACGCCGCGCTGGGCGGCGAGAAGGAGGTGGCCGAGGGCATCCGCCTCGATTCCATCCAGGCCAGCCTGTCCACCCTGTCGGCGCTGTCGAGCTGGGTGCCGGAGACGCAGCTGTTCGACCTGCCCTTCGTCTTCCGCGACCGCGACCACGTTCGCCGCGCCACCGCCGGCCCGATCGGCGACGCGTTCAAGGCCAAGCTGACCGACGAGGGTTTCGTCACCCTCGGCTTCATCAACTACGGCGCCCGCCACCTGCTCGCCAAGGAGCCGGTGACCACGCCGGCCGGCGTCGCCGGCAAGCGCATCCGCGTCATCCAGAGCCCGCTGCACGTCGAATTCTGGAGGGCCTATGGCGCGCTGCCGACGCCCATCCCGATCACCGAGACCTACAACGCGCTGAAGACCGGCGTCGTCGACATGATGGACCTGACGAAATCGGCCTATGCCGGCTTCCGGCTCTATGAGGTGGTGCCCTATCTGATCGAGACCGCCCATATCTGGGCGACCGGCGCCGTCTATCTGTCGGCCGGCTTCTGGAACAGCCTCAATGACGAGGAGAAGGCCGTCTTCGCGGCGGCCATCGCCGAGGGCGCCACCTGGTTCGACAGGCTGATGCAGGCTGACGAGGCGACCTCGATGGACGCCGCCAAGGCGGCCGGCGGCGCGGTGATCGTTCCCGAGGATCGCGATTCCTGGACGAAGGGCGCCGAGAGCGTCTGGACGGCGATGGCGCCGGCGGTGGGCGGCATGGACCGGATCAGGGAACTGGCCGAGGGCTGAACAACAAAAAAGCGCCGGATGACCGGCGACTCTTCTGGCTTGAGATGGTCGGCCTTCGCGGACCATGCTGATTGAAATCTGGCTCCCCTCAGACCAGACGGCTCTGCTCCACGGCGGCTTCGATGAAGCTCGCGAACAGCGGGTGCGGCTCGAACGGCCGGCTCTTCAGCTCGGGGTGATACTGCACGCCGATGAACCAGGGATGGTCGGGGATCTCCACCGTCTCCGGCAGCACGCCGTCCGGCGACATGCCGGCGAACGACAGGCCGCAGGACTCCAGCCGGTCGCGATAGTCGATGTTGACCTCGTAGCGATGACGATGGCGCTCGTGGATGATCTCCGAGCCGTAGATCTCGGCGATCTTCGAGCCCTTGGCGAGATGCGCCTCGTAGGAGCCGAGGCGCAGCGTGCCGCCCATGTCGCCGCCGGCCCGGCGCTTCTCAAGCGCGTTGCCCTTCAGCCACTCGGTCATCAGGCCGACCACCGGCTGGCTGGTCGGGCCAAACTCCGACGACGAAGCGTCCGCGACGCCGGCCAGCGCCCGCGCCGCCTCGATCACCGCCATCTGCATGCCGAAGCAGATGCCGAAATAGGGCACGCCGTGCTGACGGGCGAAGCGGGCGGCCAGGATCTTGCCCTCCGAGCCGCGCTCGCCGAAGCCGCCCGGCACCAGGATGCCGTGCACGTGGTCGAGATAGGGAGTGGGGTCTTCCTTCTCGAACACCTCGCTCTCGATCCACTCGATCTTGACGCGCACGTTGTTGGCGATGCCGCCATGCACCAGCGCCTCGATCAGCGACTTGTAGGCGTCCTTCAGCACCGTGTACTTGCCGACCACGGCGATGTTGACCTCGCCCTCGGGGTTCTTGATGCGGTTGACGATGCCCAGCCAGCGGTCGAGCTTGGGGGCCGGCGCCGCGTCGATGCCGAAGGCGGCCAGCACCTCGTCGTCGAAGCCTTCCTTGTGGTAGGCGAGCGGCACCTCGTAGATGGTGCCGACGTCAAGGCCGGGAATCACCGCCGACTGGCGGACGTTGCAGAACAGCGACAGCTTCTTGCGCTCGCCCTCGGGGATCGGCCGGTCGCAGCGGACCAGCAGGATGTCCGGCTGTATGCCGATGGAGCGCAGTTCCTTCACCGAATGCTGCGTCGGCTTGGTCTTCAGTTCGCCGGCCGAGGGGATGTAGGGCATCAGCGTCAGGTGGATGTAGACGCAATGCCGGCGCGGCAGCTCGTTGCCGAGCTGGCGGATGGCTTCGAGGAACGGCATCGCCTCGATGTCGCCGACCGTGCCGCCGATCTCGCACAGCACGAAGTCGTAATCCTCGTTGCCGTCGAGGATGAAATTCTTGATCGCGTCGGTGACGTGCGGAATCACCTGCACCGTACCGCCGAGATAGTCGCCGTGCCGTTCGCGGGCGATGATCTCCTGGTAGATGCGGCCGGTGGTAATGTTGTCCTGCTTGTTGGCCGGGCGGCCGGTGAACCGCTCGTAATGGCCAAGGTCGAGGTCGGTCTCGGCACCGTCGTCGGTGACGAACACCTCGCCGTGCTGATACGGAGACATGGTCCCCGGATCGACGTTCAGATAGGGATCGAGCTTACGGAGACGAACCTTGTAGCCGCGCGCCTGCAGGAGAGACGCCAGAGCCGCCGCCGCGAGCCCCTTGCCCAAGGACGAAACCACGCCGCCAGTAATGAAGATGTACCGCGCCATGGGCCTTCAACCTATCTTTTCGCGGACCCTTTGGGGAGAGGCCCGACCGGTTTATCCAAAACAAAACGAAAAGGCCGTTCCGGAAGGGGCTGCCCCTCCGGCCGACGCATCGTTTCAAGTCACTGATCCGTCTCGTGAAAACGGTCGCGGAAACCCGCGACCGCCTTGCATCCGCCGTCTTCCGGACGGGGTTAGTCCTCAGGGCGCCGGCGTGGCCGGCGCGGGAGCGGCGGGCGCCGCCGGGGCCGAATCAGTGGCAGGCGCCGCCGGCGTCTCGGTGGCCGGCGCCTCGGTGGACGGGGCGGCGGGCGCCGGCGCGGCCGGGATCTCCACCGCCGGGGCGACCGGGGCGTTGGCCGGCTGCTGCGCCGGCTTGCTGATCTGGTTGAGCTGGTCGAGCACGCCGCCCTTGCCGGTGCCGATCGGCTGATCCGGGGTCGGCGCGACCGGCGAGGTCTGCACCTTGTCGAGAATCGACTGATGCGAGCCGGTGAGGCGCGGCAGGATCGACAGGCCGATCGAGGTGGCGAAGAACAGCACCGCCAGGATGGCGGTGGTGCGGGTCAGCACGTTGGCGGTGCCGCGGCTGGTCATGAAGCCGCCGCCGCCGCCAATGCCGAGCGCACCGCCTTCGGAACGCTGCAGGAGCACGACGCCCACCAGGGCTGCGACCACCATCAGGTGGATGACGAGAAGAACGGTTTGCATGTAACCCCAAAACTCTGAAAGGGTATCCCGGCCGGGGACACGCCAAAGGGCACACCGACCGCCAAAGCGGTCCGAGTCCGCGGCGTTGTACACGAAGGCCGGCGGCCTTTCCACCTTTCCGTGGCGTTTATTTTGGCGAACCGAGACGTTATCAAAAGCTCAGCCGACGCAAAGGACAACCGCCATGATCCTCGAAACGCCGCGCCTCGTGCTCGCGCCCTGGACGGAGCGCGATCTCGCTCCCTTCGCCGCCCTCAACGGCGACCCGGAGGTGATGCGCTACTTCCCGCGCACCATGAGCGCCGAGGAGAGCGACGCGCTGGCCGGCCGGCTGCGCGCCATGTGGGCCGAGCACGGCTACGGCTTCTCGGCGGTGCGGCGCAAGGCCGACGACGAGTTCATCGGCATGGTCGGCATCCAGAAGGTGCTGAACCCGGTCTATTCCTTCGCGCCGGCCGTCGAGGTGGGCTGGCGGCTCGCCAGGCCGTTCTGGCGGCAGGGATATGCCGGCGAGGCGGCGCGCGTCGCGCTGGCCTGGGGCTTCGACGTGCTCGGCCTCACCGAGATCGTCGCCTTCACCACCGTCACCAACCTGCCGTCGCGGGCGGTGATGACGCACCTCGGCATGAGCTACGATCCGGCCGACGACTTCCTGCACCCGCTGCTGCCAGAGAATCATCCGCTGCGGCCATATGTGCTCTACCGGCTGCAGGCGGAAGATTTCCGCCGCTGAGGCTCAGTCCAGCAGCAGGCAGGCGGCGTCGAAATCGGCGCGCCGGAAATCGCGCCGCTGCCGCGCCTCCTCGTCGACGCCCCAAAGCTCGGCGTTCCAGTCCTCGTCGACATGGGCGGCAAGCCAGACGTCGTCGGCCGCAAGGTGCCGCTCGGCCAGTGCCAGCGCCAGAAACACCGAGCCGGTCAGCGTGGTCACCTGCTCGATGGCGGCAAGGCGCAAGGGATCATCCGGCAGGGCGGCGCGAATCGCCGCGATGAGTCCGGGCGGCTGGGCCACCGCCACCACGCCCACGATCGTCAGCGGGCGGACGCCGAACCGGTCGGCGACCCAGTCGAGAACCGGATCCCAGGCCACCCGCTGGCGATGGTCGAGGCGCGGCGGTTCGCCGGCCCGGTAGCAGGTGAGGTCGGAGCCGGCATAGGCGGCCACCGCGTCCTTCACCGCCTCCATCTCGCGCGAGACGCCGTCGATCGCCGAGTTGACCAGCCGGGTGAGCGGCATGGTCATGGGGTCGACGAATTCGCCCTGCGCCGCCCATTCGGCCTCAAGGGCGCAGGCGGCGCGCAGCGAGGCGACGGCCAGCGCGTTGCGGGCCGGCGTCCTGACCGGTTTGCCGTCGAGCAGCACGCGGTGAAGGCCGTCGGCCGGCTCTACCGATACGGCCTTGTAGAATCGCTTGGGCAGCACGCGCTGCACGTTGGCGCGCGCCCGCTCGGTGGCGGCAACCGGATCGAAGGACGAGGCCAGTTCCTCGAACAGATCGGCCATCGGCTCACTCCTTTCGGTCAAGGAGGCCCATCGCCAGCCCCGGCACCTCGGAAAAGTCGTTCGCCAGCGCCTGCGCGCCGGCCTCGACCAGTTGGTCGCGGCTGTTGTAGCCCCAGGTGACGCCGAGCGCCAAGGCGCCGGCCGCCCGCGCCATCAGCATGTCGTAGCCGGTGTCGCCGACCACAACCGTCCGGGCGACGTCGCCGCCGAGTGCCGCCACCGCGTCGACCACCATGAAGGGATGCGGCTTGGACGGGCCATCGTCGGCGGTGCGCAGCACGGAAAACGTGCCGGCAAGGCCGTGGGTTTCCAGGATGGCGTCGAGACCGCGCCGCGACTTGCCGGTGACGACACCGAGCAGCACGTCGTCGTGGGCGGCAAGCGCCCGCAGCGCGTCGAGCGCGCCGGGATAGAGCGGCGCCGTCTCGGCGAGGCGGAAGCGCATCGCCTGGTAGGTGTCGCGATAGGCATCGGCGACGAGGCCGACGGAGACGGTGTCGAGGCCGGGGCCGAGGCGGCCGATCGCCTCCGGCAGCGACAGGCCGATGATCGACAGCACGCCGGCCCGCTCGGGCGGCGCGTGGCCGACCTTGGCGAACGCCTCGGTCATGGTGGCAACGATCATCTGCTGGCTGTCGACCAGCGTGCCGTCGCAATCGAACAGGACGAGCTTCGGCATCATCGGTCGGTACCCGCCTTCGTCACGCCAGCGCGCCGCCGCCGGCCGTCTTCAGCCACGCCTCGCCGCAGGCTTTCGCCAGTTCGCGGACGCGCAGGATGTAGCTCTGCCGCTCCTGCACCGAGATGACGCCGCGCGCATCCAGGAGGTTGAAGCGGTGGCTGGCCTTGATGCACTGGTCGTAGGCCGGCAGCACGCACTTGTTGAGGCCATCGGTGCCGGCCGCCGCGCCCTTTTCGAGCAACGCCTTGCACTCGGCTTCCGCATCCTTGAAGTGCTGCATCAGCATGTCGGTGTCGGCGTATTCGAAATTGTGGCGGGAGTATTCTTCCTCGGCCTGATGGAAGACGTCGCCGTAGGTGACCTTGTCGGCGCCCTCGCGGCCGTTGAAGTTCAGCTCGTAGCCGTTGTCGACGCCTTGCAGATACATGGCGAGGCGTTCGAGGCCGTAGGTCAGCTCGCCGGAGACGGGCGAACACTCGATGCCGGCCACCTGCTGGAAATAGGTGAACTGGCTGACCTCCATGCCATCGCACCAGCATTCCCAGCCGAGGCCCCAGGCGCCCAGCGTCGGGCTTTCCCAATCATCCTCGACGAAGCGCACGTCGTGCAGCCTGAGGTCGATGCCGATCGCCTCCAGGCTTTCGAGGTAGAGGTCCTGGAGATTGTCCGGCGACGGCTTCAGGATCACCTGGAACTGGTAATAGTGCTGGAAGCGATTGGGGTTCTCGCCGTAGCGGCCGTCCTTGGGCCGGCGCGACGGCTGCACGTAGGCCGCCTTCCAGGGCTTGGGGCCGAGCGAACGCAGCGTCGTCGCCGGGTGGAAGGTGCCGGCGCCCACTTCCATGTCATAGGGCTGGAGGATGACGCAGCCCTTCTCCGCCCAGAAGTGCTGCAGGGTCAGGATCAGCCCCTGGAAGGAACGGCGGGGATCGTTGACGTCGATCGGCTGGGTCATCGGGAGCTACCTGGAAAAGGCGGAAAGGCCGGCGGACGCCGGGCGGGATCGGGCGCGAAATTAGGTGCGCCCCCTCGCCCCGTCAACCGCAAAAAGGCGCCGGCCGGCCGCCCGGAAAAGCCGGAACCATCGTCAAACAAGGAAAGCGCATCCAGCCCGGATGCCGCCATGGGACAACACGATGACCTCGGGAACCTTCCGCCTCGCCATGACGCTCGCCGCCGCGCTGCTCGCCGCCGCGCCGGCCCTTGCCGCCCGGCAGCGCCACCAGTTGATCGAGCCGATCCAGCCGGACCGCCGGCATGAGGAGAAGGCTGCGCCATCCCGTCCCGGCGACAGGCTCTGCTTCTGCCGCACCGTGCATCAGCGGAACGCCGCCGGCCGGCTGACCTGGCAGGTGGTCTGCTCGGACAAGGGACCGGCGCAAGGGGCCCACAAGATCCGCGCGCCCGATTGCCGGACCATCCGCAACCTGCCGCCCCGGTGAGACGGGCATGAAAAAGGCCGAAGCAATGCTTCGGCCTTCCGGCTTCAAACGGAGGGGCGACCTCCGGAACGGGCGCGACGCTCAGCGGCGGTCGCGGTAGATGCCGGTCACCGGATCGCGCTCCATGCGGATCTCGACGCGCACCGGTTCGGCATTGGCGTCACGGAGTACCTCGGCCACGCGAGCCATTTCGCGCTTCAGCACCTGCACCACGACGTAGACGCCGGCGCCGATGAGAGCATATCCAACCAGATGGGACATGAGCCGATCTCCTCTGCTGACCAAACCATGAGACCACCGTCCCGGTTATCTGGCAAGCGCAAATTCCCGTGAAGGGATCACAAACCGTAGCGCGAGAACATGGCGCGCCGCTCGATCGACGCGAGTGCATCGTCAAAATCGACGAGGCCGCCGGCGGCGTCCGCCGCTCCGCCGAACAGCCGGCGGCGCAGGAAGCCGGCCCGTCCCGGCTCGAAGACACGGATATCCACCTTGTCGCCGTAGCGGGCGGCGAGATCGTCGTGCCAGGTACCGACGCGATCGGCGAGTCCGAGCGCCACCGCCCGGTCGCCGGCCCAGTAGAGGCCGGAGAACAGGTCCTCGCCCTCCTTGAGACGGTCGCCGCGCCGGCCCTTCACCAGTTCGATGAAGAAGGCGTGGATGTCGCGTTGCAGCGTCTTCAGGTGTTCGACGTCGTCGCCGTTCTCCGGCTGGAAGGGATCGAGCGTCACCTTGCGCGTGCCGGCCGTGTAGACGCGGCGGTCGATGCCCAGCCGGGCGATCGCCTTGTCGAGGCCGAAGGTGGCCGACACCACGCCGATCGAACCGACGATCGACGAGCGGTCGGCGACGATCTCGTCGGCGGCGCAGGCCAGCATGTAGCCGCCGGACGCCGCGATGTCCTCGACATAGGCGATCACCGGCAGCTTCTTCTCCTCGGCAAGCTGGCGGATGCGGCGGAAGATCAGGTGCGACTGCACCGGCGAGCCGCCGGGCGAGTTGAGGGCGAGCGCCACCGCCTTCGCCCCCTTCACCGAGAAGGCCCGCTTCAGCGCGCCGTCGACGGCGGCCAGCGACAGGGAGCCGCGGCCCATCGCCGAGGGCATGCCGATGGCACCGGACAGCCGGACGAGCGGCACAACAGGGGTATCGCCGCGCAGGCGGCGCGGCAGCCAGGACCGTAAGTCGATCAAGGAAAGCTCCTTGCCTAGAGGTTGTCGCAAGGCATGTGGGAAGCGCCGCGGCGCGATTCAATCTCGGCGAAGGCGGCAAAAGCATGTCACCGACCGGCCACGGGACCTTTTCCAGTTGCAGGAAATCTGAAGGCGCCCTTCAGAAGATACGATTTGTTCCTATTGGGCCCTTTACCTATATTAAGGCTGCAAGAGAGAGACAGAAAGAGACAAGGAGAACAACGATGGACGCCATGATGTTCGCCATGCTGGCCGCCAACCACAAGGGCCACCGCCCCAGCACCGCCGAGCGCGAGATCGCCGAGGCGATCGCCAACTACGAAGAGACCGCTCCCCGCCGCGCACGCGCCCAGAAGCGCGGTTTCCTGAAGGGTCTCGGCCTCTGACGGCCGACTGATCCCGATGCAGCGACAACATCGAGCGCCCGATCCCCGAGGGGGATGCCGGGCGCTTTGTCGTATCCGGGGGCAAGTGAATCATCGGCGGGTCGCCGCCACCGTTTCATCACGATTCTGCTGAACTACTGCCGCACCCCGGCCGCACCTCGCGCGACGGTCCGTTGCGAGCCTCGTTCATCATGACTCTTGAGACTATGGTGTCTTCGTCGGCGCGCCACGGCGGCAGCGAACTCAAGCGCATCGACTATCTGGACGGCTGGCGGGGCCTTGCCATCTTCCTGGTGCTGCAAGGGCATTTCTTCGCCATCCAGGGCTGGCACAGCGGCCGCATGGGCGTCGACGTGTTCTTCTGCCTGTCGGGCCTGTTGATGAGCCGCATCCTGTTCCAGCGCCGTGTGCCGCTCACCACCTTCTACAAGCGGCGCATCTCGCGCATCATCCCGGCCTTCTTCCTCTACCTGCTGATCGTCTTCGGCGTCGCCGCGCTGATCGGCAAGGCCGCGCCGGCCCGCGAGGTGGTGCCAACGCTGCTGTTCCTGCGCTCCTACCTGCCCGCCGACCTCCACATGTTCGCGAGCCCCTACCCGATCGGCCATCTGTGGTCGCTCAACGTCGAGGAGCACTCCTACATCTTCCTGTCGCTGCTGACGCTGCTGCCCTTCCTGCGCGGCCGCGAGGGCTGGGCCCTGATCGCCTGCGCCTTCGTCACCATCGCCATCCATCTGTCCTACTTCGAATTTCCGGCCATCGCCCCGCCGATCGAATACTGGGTGCGCAGCGAGGTGGCGGCAACCAATCTTTTGCTTTCGGCCGGCTATGCTCTCATCCGGGACCGAACCGCGCCACACGTCCGCCCGTGGATGCCGGTGGCCGCCTTCGCCGTGGCGACGGCGCTTTACGTCGGCTCGGTGGTGCCATGGATGATGACGATGACCATCGCGCCCTTCTTCCTCGCCTTCACCGTCAACCATCTCGCGGAAGCGCCGGGGTGGGTGCGGACGGGCCTGTCGTTCTCGCCGCTCAGGCTGCTCGGCATCGGCTCGTTTTCGATCTATCTCTGGCAGCAGCCGTTCTACCAATACAAGAAGCTCCTGTTCGCCGGCCTGCCGTTCCACGCCGGGATCGGCCTCGCGCTGTCGGTGGCGGTCGGCTTCCTGTCGTTCTACGCCTACGAGAACCGCGTCAGGGCCTGGCTCAACCGCGTCTGGTGAGGGGACATACGAGATGAAGATCCATGCGGACAGCAAGCTGCTGTTCATCGGCGACTCGATCACCGACTGGAGCCGCGCCCGGCCGGTCGGCGAGGCGCTGTTCGATTCCCTAGGCACCGGCTACGTCGGCCTCGTCAACGCCTTCCTCAACGTGACGCATGCGGCCAGCCGCATCCGCGTCGTCAACATGGGCGTCAGCGCCAACACCGTGCGCGACCTCGAAGCCCGCTGGGCGAGTGACGTCGAGGCGCTGAAGCCCGACTGGCTGTCGATCATGATCGGCGTCAACGACGTCTGGCGGCAGTTCGACGCCCGCCTCCAGACCGAGAACCACGTGCTGATCGGCGAATACGAGGCGACGCTGGAACGGCTGATCGAGCGCACGCAGCCGTACCTGAAGGGCCTCGTGCTGATGGCGCCCTATTTCGTCGAATTCAATCGGGCCGACCCGATGCGCCGGATGATCGACGACTACGGCGCGGTGATGCGGAAGCTCGCCGACCGCTACGGCGCCGTCTTCGTCGACACGCAGGCCGCCTTCGACGAGGTGATGGCCGAGATCCACCCGATGGGCATCGCCACCGACCGCGTCCACCCGACGCTGACCGGCCACCTGATCATCGCCCGCGCCTTCCTGAAGGCGGTGGGATATCCAATCTGAGGGCTGCCCAGGGGTCGGCAAGCCGCCGCCCGGACCGGCCGTTCCCTGCCGGCCGATCGAGGCAGCATGTTCGCTCTTGTCGGAGCGGATGGCGTGTCACTCCTTCGGCTGGAAGCGGGCCTCGATCTCGGCCCAGTCGGGCAGATCGACCAGTTCCTCGAAGGCCTTCATATCCACGCTTGTCGCGCCGTCGAGGGGACGGCCGCCGCGCAGATTGTCGAGCGTGCGCTCGATCGCCTTGGTGACGCCGAACAGAACGGTTGTCGGGTAAAGGATCATCGCGTAGCCGAGCGCGCGGAAATCGGCCGGATCGAGCCACGGCGTCACGCCGCCGTTCTCAAGCACGCTGGTGGCAAGCGGTACGTGCCGGAACGCCTGGCCGACCCGTTCAATCTCCTGCTCGCTGCGCGGCCCCTCGACGTAGAGTCCGTCGGCGCCGGCCTTCAGTTAGGCTTCGCCGCGCCTCAGCGCGCTGTCGAGCCCCTCGGGCTGGATCGCGTCGGTGCGGGCGATGAGAAAGGTGTCGTCATCCTGCCGCGCCGCCACCGCCGCGCGCACCTTGGCCACCATGTGCTCGACGGGCACCACCTTCTTGTCGGCCATGTGGCCGCAGCGCTTGGGCGCCGCCTGATCCTCGAAGAAGATCGCCTTGGCGCCAATCGCCTCATATCCGCGGATCGTCCGCGTCATGTTCTTGACGTCGCCATATCCGTCGTCGGCATCGACCAGCACCGGCAAGGCGCAGCCGTCGATCACATCTTGTACAGCGCGGTTCTTCTCGCCGAAATGTTCGAGATCCACGTCCGGACGGCCATAGCGCGCGCCGACCAGCGCGAAGCCGCCGACCTGATAGGCGGGAAAGCCGGCCCGCTCGATCAGCCTGGCCGTGAGCGCATCATGCGCGGCGGGAAGCTGCAGGAACGTCTCGCGTTCGAGCAATGCCTTCCAGGTGATCCCGGTACGGCGAACGGCGGGAATGTCGAGTTCGAGTTCGCGCATGTCGCCATGCTCCTTTCCGTCCTTCGGAAGAAACGCGCATGACGCCGACTGGTTCGGTACTTGTCGGAATACCCTCGAAGGCGATGTCAGGCGTATGCCGACGCGACCGCCTTGCTGGAGGCTCGCCACCGCCGCATCTCGCCCGGCGGCCGCCGGTAGACCTCCTGGAACACGGCGTTGAAGCGGCGGAGGCTGCCGAAGCCGGCCTGAAGCGCCACGTCGGTCATGGGCAGATCGGTGTCGGTCAAAAGGCGCTTGGCCCGCTGGACCCGCGCTGTCCGAGCAACCTCGGTCGGGCTGGCGCCGAGATGGCGGCGGAACAGGCGCGTCAGGTGCCGGCCGCCGATGCCGACGCGGGCGGCCAGCGCCTCGACGCCGCCGCGTCCGTCGAGCGCGCCCTCGTTCCGGATGAGGCGTGCCGCCTTCTCGACGATGGAGAGCGTGCCCTTCCAGGCCGGACAGAACGGCGCCGTCTCCGGCCGGCAGCGCAGGCACGGCCGATAGCCGGCCAGTTCCGCGGCGGCGGCGCTCGGCAGGAACTCGACGTTGCGCCGAAGCGGCGGCTTCACCGGGCAGACGCAGCGACAGTAGATGCCCGTCGTCCGGACGCAAACGAAGAAGGCGCCGTCGTAGGCGGGATCGCGGGCCGCCCAGGCCGTTTCGCAGAGGGTGACATCGAGGCTCATGACAGGAATTGTACACGGACACGGTGCAAGGTCACGCATCCGAGTCCGATTCCGGCGAGCGGACGAACCGCCGGCGAGGCATTCTGCAGCCAGTCCACCATCCATGGAGCCGACATGACCAGACAGATGGGCCTCCTCGAATGGGGCCTCCTCCTCTTCCTGTCCGTCCTTTGGGGCGGCTCCTTCTTCTTCTCCAAGGTGGCGCTCGCCGAGTTGCCGCCGTTCACCGTGGTGCTCGGCCGCGTCGGCATCGCCGCGCTGGCGCTTCTCGTCTATCTCCGGGCAACCGGCCGGCCGATTCCCACCGATGGCGCCGTCTGGCGCGCCTTTTTCGGCATGGGCCTTCTCAACAACCTCATCCCGTTCAGCCTGATCTTCTGGGGCCAGACGGCGATCGCCTCGGGCCTTGCCTCGATCCTCAACGCCACCACGCCGATCTTCTCCATCCTGGTCGCCCACCTGATGACCACCGACGAGAAGATGACGGCGAACAAGGTGGCCGGCGTGCTGCTCGGCATCCTCGGCGTCGCCGTGCTGATGGGCGGCAGCGCCTTTTCCGGCGAGGGGCCCCCTCTCTGGGCGCTCTTCGCCTGCCTCGGCGCAGCCCTCTCCTACGGCTTCGCCGGCACCTTCGGCCGCCGTTTCCGCCGCATGGGCATCGCGCCGGCCGTCGGCGCCTTCGGCCAGACCACGGCGACCACCGTCATGATGCTGCCGCTGGTGATCCTCGTCGATGCGCCCTGGAAGCTCGCCGCGCCCGGCCCCGTCACCGTCGGCGCGCTGATGGCGCTGGCGCTGATCTCGACGGCGCTCGCCTACATCATCTACTTCCACATCCTTGAGGTCGGCGGCGCCACCAACTCGTCGCTGGTGACGTTGCTGATCCCCGTTTCGGCCATCCTGCTCGGCAGCCTGGTGCTCGGCGAGCGGCTGTCGTCCAACCATTTCCTGGGGATGGCGCTGATCGCCCTCGGCCTGTTGTCGATCGACGGCCGCGTCTTCACTATCCTGAAACGCGCGCCAAGCCCCGGAGGCTGACATGCCCGACACCCTCTACACCTATCTCGTGAGCCCGATCGGCCCGCTGCTTCTGGCCGGCGACGGCGCGGCGCTGTCGGCCATCGGCTTTCCCTCCGGCAAGGGCCGCGTCGCCCCGCGCGACAGCTGGCGGCGCGACGACGATTTGTTCGTCGAGGCGCGCGCCCAGCTCACGGCCTATTTCGCCGGCGAACTGCGCGACTTCGACCTCGTGCTGAACCCGACCGGCACGCCCTTCCAATTGGCCGTCTGGCAGGCGCTCCGGGCCATTCCCTACGGCGCCACCCTCTCCTACGGCGCTATCGCCGCGCGTATCGGCCGTCCTTCGGCAAGCCGCGCCGTCGGCGCCGCCAACGGCGCCAATCCCATCCCGATCGTCGTGCCCTGCCACCGGGTGATCGGCGCCTCCGGCGCGCTGACCGGCTTCGGCGGCGGCATCGACACCAAGCGCTGGCTGCTGGCGCACGAGACCGGCGGCCGGCCCGGCGATCTCCAGGGCAGCCTGTTCTGAGCCGGAGCCGCCGGCCCGCTCCTTGCTTTTCCGGTGCCGGGCGGGCAAGTTTGGCCGCCGCGACGCTCACACGACCGCCGCAGACTTTCTCGACCATTGAGTCCGGCCGGTTCGGCAAGGATCCGGGAGTCCATATGACGGCATCCGAGTTCAGCGCGGCTCCCGCCCGACACAGGTTGTCCGGCTCGGCCGCCGTCGTCATGGTCGCGGCGGTCGCCTTGGCGACGCTGGCCCGGCTCAACGCCGACGTCTTCTATTTCGGCGACCTCGTCAGCTTCTTCCTGCCGGTGCTGTTCGGCCTGTCGTTGGCCGCCGCTCTCCTCTGCCTTGTCACGCGTCGCCGCCTCGCCGCCGCCGTCGCCGTGGTGCTTGCCGTGGTCAACGGTCTGCCGTTGTTCATGCCGGTCGAGCATGCCGCAGCCTCGGCCGCCGGCCCGACCCTGCGCGTCGCCACCAGCAACGTGCTGGGTGGCCGCGCCGATTTCAGCGACCTCATCACCTGGAGCACGTCGTCGGGCATCGACGTGCTCGGCCAGCAGGAAGTCAGCGGCTGGGTGATGCGGCACTTCGAGGCGCTGCGCGGCCATTTTCCGGAAGCGCCACCGGCCGACCTCCTCGGCCGCAATCCGGGGGTGATGGCCTGGTCGGCCTGGCGAATCGTCAAGGCCGGGCACATCGACAATATCCCGGTCGTGCCGGACTACGGCTGGGGCGGCCAGCCCCTGCGGCTGGAACTGGCCCCGCCCGGCGTGCCGGATGCCGGCGCCGACGCGCCGCCGACCCTCGTCGTCTACGTGCTGCATCCCTCGTCGCCGCGCAGCCCCGCCCAATGGGAGACCCGCAACACCTATCTCGACATCGTGGCGCGAGCGATCGCCGCCGAGCCGCCGGGCACGCCCGTTGTCGCCATGGGCGACTTCAACACGCCGACATGGTCGCCGTTCTTCCAGTCTTTCCTGAAGACATCCGGGCTGGTCGACGCCGCCGGCACCGGCTGGCCGGCCACCACCCGCTTCGCGCGGCGGTTCGCGAAGGTCTTCCATTTCGGCTCGCCGGTCGACCATATTCTGGTGTCGCGCAATGTCGAGGTGAAGCGCTTCGAAGTCGGCCCCGACATCGGCTCCGACCATTTCCCGGTCATCGCCGACCTGCGCCTGCCCTGAAGCCTTACCACCAGACGACCGGCAGGGCGGAACCGCGCAACACCGCGTCAACCTCGGCTCGGAAGCGGCCATCCGCCTCATGCAGGACGAGGCTCGGCAAAATGCGGAGCGGCGCCCGCCCCTGCGGCCGGCCGCGCAGGATCAGCCGGTGCGCCGGCTCGCCGGCATGGGCGTGGATCGGCAGCAGGCCGAGCGAGCCGAAGCGGCTGCCGATCGCGGCGAGAAGGCGCGGCAACTCGTCGGCGCGGAAGATCACCGTCAGCGTGCCGGACGGCTTCAGAAGGGCGGCGGCGGCGCGCACCCAGCCGTCGATGGCGTCCGGCGCCACGGCATGCGCCCGCGCCCGCCCCGGCGCCGGCGAGCGGCGGCCGCGATCCTCGGGATGGAACGGCGGGTTCATGACGAGATGGTCGGCCATGTCGTCGGCGAGGCCGGCCGCCCGGCGCACCGCCGCCGGCGCCAGCACGTCGGCGACGACCACCTCGACGCGGCCGGCGGTGGCCGCGTTGAGCGCCGCGTTGCCCGCCGCGAGCCGCGCCAGCGCCGGATCGATCTCCACCAGCGTGACGGCGATGTCCGGCAGCCGGTGCGCCGCCGCGAGGCCGGCAACGCCGACGCCGGCGCCGAGATCGACCACGTGGCCGGCGGTGCCGTCCGGCAGCGCGGCGGCCAGCAGCACGGCGTCGAGGCCGGCCCGATGGGCGCCGGCCGCCGGCTGGTCGATCAGCAGGCGGTTGCCGAGAAAGCCGTCGCGGCTGGTGCCGCCCGCCGCGGTCACGTCCTGGCTTCTCGCTTCTTGTCCGGCCGCAGTTCGGCGCCGAGGCCGGCATCGGTGAGAAGGCGGCGGGCACGGATCGCCTCGTCGGCGTCGACCAGCACGCGGCGCGGGAAGACGCCCAGCATGCCCTCGACGCCGCTCATCGCCTGGTCGGCCACGAGGTAGCCGATGCCAGCGTCCTTCAGCAGCGCCTCCACGAAGGAGATGGTCACCAGATCGTTGGTTCGGATCAATTCTTCCATGAAGCCTCCGGAATTGCCGATGGTCATCCCCGACGGGATTCGACATTATCCCCTTGGCGGCCTAATGGTCACCCACTTAATCTTTCTCCTGCGCGGGCACCGACTCGTGCCGGAAAGCGTTATGGATACAACCGGCGGCAAGCCGGACGGACGGTTTCGGGAGTGAAGGGTTTGAGCTCGGTCGCACCTCAGCACAGCAACGCTCCGGCGGCACCGCGCGAGAAATCGATCGCGCCCCTGATGCAGCTCGTCGACGCCGACATGCAGCGGGTCAACCGGATGATCCTCGACATGGCCGCCGCCAATGCCGACATGATCCCGGAGATCGCCCGCCACCTGATCGATTCCGGCGGCAAGCGCCTGAGGCCGATGCTGACGCTGGCCGCCGCGCTGGCCTGCGGCTATCGGGGCGACGGCCACGTCAAGCTGGCCGCCACCGTCGAGTTCATGCACACGGCGACGCTGCTCCACGACGACGTCGTCGACGAGAGCGAACTCCGGCGCGGCAAGCCGTCGGCGCGCATGCTGTGGGGCAATCAGGCCAGCGTGCTGGTCGGCGACTATCTGCTCGGCCAGGCCTTCCGCACCATGGTCGAGGTCGGCTCGCTCGACGCGCTGGCCGTGCTGTCGCGCGCCGCCGCCGTCATCGCCGAGGGCGAGGTGCTGCAACTGGTCGCCGCCAAGCACCTGACCACCAGCGAAGAGCAGTATCTCGAAGTGATCAACGCCAAGACGGCGGCGCTGTTCTCGGCGGCCACCGAGGTCGGCCCGATCATCGCCGGCAGTTCCGCCGAGGTGCGCGCCGGGCTCGCCGAATACGGCACCCAGCTCGGCCTCGCCTTCCAGCTCGTCGACGACGCGCTCGACTACGGCGGCTCGTCGATGACGCTCGGCAAGAAGGTCGGCGACGACTTCCGCGAGGGCAAGGTGACGCTGCCGATCCTGATCGCCGCCGCCCGCGGCGGCGACGCCGATCGCGACTTCTGGCAGCGCACCATCGAGCGCGGCGAGATCGAGGACGCCGACCTCGACCGGGCCATCGAACTGCTCGGCCGCCATCAGGCGATCGCCGCCACCGTCGAGCGCGCCCGCGCCTACGGCGATCGGGCGATCGCCGCCCTCGCCGTGCTCGACGACGGCCCCTACCGGGCGGCGCTGGAAGACGTGGTGCATTTCTGCGTCAGCCGCGTGAGCTGAACGCATCTCTCCGAACAGATGAGGAAGCCCGGTCAAGTCCTTGATCGGGCTTTCTGTTCATTCAGTCCCTGTTGGCGACGCCGGCCTCCGCGAAGGTGGCCATGCCCGCGTGGACGTCGGCCGCCGCCCGGATGATCGAGCCGGCGATGGCGGCGCCGGTGCCCTCGCCGAGGCGCAGGCCGAGATCGACGATCGGCTCCTTGCCCAGCCGGGCGATGACGTCGCGATGGGCGCCTTCCACCGAGGCATGGGCGATCTGCACGTGGTCGATCGAATGCGGATCGACGGCGTGCAGCACGGCGGCGGCGGCGGTCACCACATAGCCGTCGACGACCACCGGAATGCTCTGGTGGCGGGCGGCGATGATGGCGCCGACCATGGCGGCGATCTCGCGGCCGCCGACCCGGCGCAGCACCTCCAGGCCGTCGCGCTCGCCCGCGCCGAGCCGCGCCACGGCGGCGGCCACCGCGTCGCGCTTGCGCGTCAGGCCGGCGTCGTCGACGCCGGTGCCGCGGCCGATCCAGTCGGCCGCCGCGCCGCCGTAGAGGGCGTGGTAGATGGCGGCGGCCACCGTGGTGTTGCCGATGCCCATCTCGCCGAGCATCAGGAGATCGGTGCCGCCGGACACCGATTCCATGCCGAAGGCCATGGTGGCGGCGCAGCCGGCCTCGTCGAAGGCGTCGGCCTCGGTGATGTCCGGCGTCGGCACTTCGAGCGCCAGCTCGAACACCTTGAGGCCGTAGTTGTAGCTCTTGCAGAGCTGGTTGATGGCGGCGCCGCCGGCCGAGAAATTGGCCACCATCTGGAAGTTGACCTCGACCGGGAAGGCCGACACGCCCTTGGCCGCCACGCCGTGGCTGGCCGCGAACACCGATACCATCGGCCGCCGCACCGCCGGCCGCTCCACCCGCTGCCAGGCGGCCAGCCATTCGGCCAGCTCCTCCAGCCGGCCGAGCGAGCCGAGCGGCTTGGTCAGCTCGGCGTTGCGGGCGCGGACGGCGGCGACGGCCGCCTCGTCCGGTCCGGGCATGTCGGCGATCAGCTCGCGGAAATCGTCGAACGGCAGGCCGGACATCGAGGGAATCATGGCTTGATCTTTCTGGCTGGGCTGGGGCGACGGGGCTGGATCTAGCGCCAGAAGCGTTGCAACGCCCCGAAACGACACAACATTTAGCGGCTTCCCGCTATACACGACTCGGCTTGCGGCCTACAAATGAAGAATGCTGCGCGACGAACTCCTCCACCGTCTGGCCGACCTCGGCGCCTGCCTGCGCTTCTTCTCGCGCCTTCCCGTGCCGCAGCTCGGCCGGCTCGACGACACCGGCGCCCTGCCCGACCTGCCGCGGGCGGCGGCGGCGATCCCGCTCGCCGGTCTGCTGATCGCCCTGCCGGCGGCGCTGATCGGCCTTATGGCCGGCGCGGCCGGCCTGCCGAGCCTGCTCGTCGGCCTCCTCGTCGTCGCCGCGCTGGTAGCGCCGACCGGCGCCCTGCACGAGGACGGCCTCGCCGACAGCGCCGATGGCCTCGTCGGCGGCGCCACGGTGGAAAAGCGCCTGTCGATCATGAAGGACAGCCGCATCGGCACCTTCGCCGGCCTGGCGCTGATCCTCACGACGCTGATCCGGGCCAGCGCCTACGGCGCGCTGTTCGCTCACCCGGCGCTCGGCGTCTTCGCCGTGCTCGGCGCCGGCGCCCTGAGCCGCCTTGCCATGGCCGCCCTGTGGGCCGCCCTGCCCGCCGCCCGGCCCGACGGCCTCGCGGCCCGGCTCGGCCGGCCGGACGGCCGCGCCCTGGCGCTCGGCGCCGGGCTGACGGTGCTGCTGCTGTCGCCGCTCGCCGCGCTCGCCGGCGCGCCGGCGACGCTCCTCGGCATTGCCTTCGCCGGCCTCGCCGCGCTCGTCTTCGCCGCCTTCGCCCGGGCGAAGATCGGCGGCCAGACCGGCGACATCCTCGGCGCGACGCAGGTGCTCGCCGAGGCGGCTTTCCTGGTCGGCCTGCTGATCGGAGGATGACGGAATGGTCGAGACGCCCTGCGTCAAGGTCTGCCGGATT
The DNA here is from genome assembly GCF_000425185.1 of Pleomorphomonas koreensis DSM 23070. Lineage (GTDB taxonomy): Bacteria > Pseudomonadota > Alphaproteobacteria > Rhizobiales > Pleomorphomonadaceae > Pleomorphomonas > Pleomorphomonas koreensis. Next base: position 62,925 of record NZ_AULH01000013.1, on the reverse strand, counting down.
CTGGAGGGCGGCGGCCTCTGCCGCGGCTGCGGCCGCACGCTCGACGAGATCGCCCGCTGGACGACGATGACCGACGATGAACGGCGGAAGATCATGGCCGGCCTTGCGAAACGGCTGCGCCGCATCGACATTGAGGAACGTGCATTCCGATCGGAGAGCTAGCCGATGCGGCAACCCGTCCTCTACATCGCCGTGGCGATCCTCATCGTCGCCACCGGCGCGCTGCTGATCTTCGGCAGCTCCGGCAGCGTCGCCGGCCTGCCGCCGGCCCGCTTCGTCGACGCCGCCTATCTCTCGATCTTCGCCCTGCTGATCGGCGCTTCGCTGGCCTTCGGCCGCCACCGCATCCACGCCCGGCTCTGGCATATCGCCGTCTGGCTGGCCGTCTTCCTGGCGCTCGCCGCCGGCTATCGCTGGTTCCATCAGCAGCCGACGGTGGTGGTGCCGACCGAGGATGCCCGCTCGACGGCGGTCTGATCAGTCGGCCGGCCGCCGGGCGAAGCGCGCCGCCAGCACGCTGACGATGACCAGTTGCAGGAAGTGGAAGACCATGATCGGCGCGACGATCAGGCCGAGGGCGGCGCTGTGGCCGAACATCACCGGCGCCAGCGGCACGCCGGTCGCCAGCGACTTCTTCGAGCCGCAGAACTGGCAGGCGATGCGATCGCGGATATTGAAGCCCATCAGCGAGCAGACGCCGTTCATGGCGAGATAGACCACCAGGAACAGAGCCACGGAGGCAAGCGCGATCTTGACCACCAGCATCAGGTCGCCGGCGCTCCAGACGCCGGCCGCCACCGAATCGCAGAACGAGTTGTAGACGATGGCGAGGATGGTGGAGCGGTCGGCGAGCTTCACCCAGAAAGCGTTGCGATGCGCCCAACCGCCCAGCCAGCGGCGGGCGATCTGGCCGAGGACGATCGGCACCAGCACCAGCATCACCACCTTGAGGATCACCGGCAGGAGCGGCATGTCGATGCCGTTGCTGTGCATGTACCAGCTCATCAGGAGCGGCGTGATGAATACGCCGAGCAGGCTCGACAGCGAGGCGTTGAACACGGCGGCCGGCACGTTGCCGCGGGCGATGTTGGTCATCGCCACCGACGACGAGACGGTGGACGGCAGCGCCGCCACGTAGAAGAAGCCGAGCCAGACGTCGTCGGAGAACAGGCCCGGCACCAGCGCCCGCGCGGCGAGCAGGATCGCCGGGAACAGCACGAAGGTGGCGAACTGCACGCAGAGATGCAGCCGCCAGTGCAGCACGCCGGCCTTCATCCGCTCCGGCGACAGCGTCAGGCCGTAGAGGAAGAACACCACGGATACGCCGTAGGTGGTGACATACTCGAAATGCAGCGGCCCGCCGCTCATGCCGGGCGTCGGCCAGACAAGCGCCAGCACCACCATCAGGACGAGGCCGACGAGGAAGTAATCGAGCTTGGGGAGACGCACGGGAAGCGGACTTTCGGAAATCAGGCGGCCTTGCGGCGGACGAGCCCGTCCAGCGCCGCGTCGATGACCTCGAGGCCGGCGCCCTCCCTGACGCCCCCCTCGGTCAGGATGCGGCGCCAAGCGCGGGCGCCGGGGACCTTGTGGAAGAGGCCGAGCATGTGGCGGGTGAAGGCGGAGAGCCTGCCGCCGGCGGCGAGATGGGCGGCGATGTGCGGCCGCATGGCCTCGACGACGGCGAACGGATCGGCGTCCTCCGTCGCGGCGCCGTAGATCAGCCGGTCGACCGAGCCGAGCAGCGCCGGCTCCTGGTAGGCGGCGCGGCCGAGCATGACGCCGTCGAGCGACTTCAGAAGATCGAGCGCCGCGTCGAGGCCGGCGATGCCGCCGTTGATGCCGATGAACGTCTCGGGATGGCGCGCCTTCAGGCGGCGCACGCGGTCGTAGTCGAGCGGCGGAATGTCGCGGTTCTCGCGCGGGCTGAGCCCCTTCAGCCAAGCCTTGCGGGCATGCACCCAGAGCGCGGACACGCCGGCGGCGATCACAGCATTGGCGAGGCGATCGAGCGCTTCCTCCGGGTCCTGCTCGTCGACGCCGATGCGGCACTTGACGGTGACCGGCACGCCGACCGCCGCCCGCATCGCCGCCACGCAGTCGGCGACGAGGTCCGGCTCCAGCATCAGGCAGGCTCCAAAGCGGCCGGACTGCACACGGTCGGACGGGCAGCCGACATTGAGGTTGATCTCGTCATAGCCCCAGTCCTCGCCCACCTTCGCCGCGAAGGCCAGCTCGGCCGGATCGGAGCCGCCGAGCTGCAAGGCCACCGGATGTTCGGCGGGAGAGAAGCCGAGCAGCCGCTCGCGGTCGCCGAAGCGGATCGCCGCCGTCGTCACCATCTCCGTATAGAGCAGCGCGCGCGAGGTCAGTTGCCGGTGGAACAGCCGGCAATGGCGGTCCGTCCAATCGAGCATCGGCGCGACGGCGAAGACGGGGGCGGCGTAGAGGCTCATCGGGTCCTTTCGGCAATGGCGGCTTTGCGCCTTCCCATAAGCCAAAAGTCGGAAAAAGACGAGGGACGGCCGGCGTCAAAAGCACGGAAGCGGCGGCAAATCGTTTCGGCTCGGGTTATAAGGGGGGCAAATCCAGGGAGGCCGCCATGCCCGTCACCGACGTCGTCATCCACCACAATCCCGATTGCGGTACCTCGCGCAACGTCGTCCGCATCGTCGAGGCGGCCGGCTACCGGCCGGTGATCGTCGAATATCTCAAGACCGGCTGGACCAAGCCGCAGCTCCTCGCCCTCTTGGCCGACGCCGGCCTCACCCCGCGCGACGTGCTCAGGCTCAAGAAATCGCCGGCCGAGGAGCTGGGCCTCACCGATCCCTCGGTCGCCGACGAGGACATCCTCGAAGCGATGATCGCCCACCCCATCCTCGTCGAACGGCCGATCGTCGTGACGGCCAAGGGCACCGCCCTCTGCCGGCCGAGCGAGACGGTGCTCGACCTCCTCGACCGCTGGCCGCCCGGCCCGTTCGCCAAGGAGGATGGAGAACTGGTCATCGATGCCGACGGGAAGCGGGTCGGGTAAGGCGGCCGGAGTTCTCTCTGCCCGAGATGGTCCGCCTTCGCGGACCTTCTCGTGCCGGAAACGGCGCCTGACCCTCACCCCTCGAAGGACGCCCTGCCGCCGTGCGCGGCCGACCACTCGGCAGGGGCGTTGAGGAATTTCTCGACTTCGGCCAGCATCGCCGCCGGGAAGCGGTTCGATGCCTTGGCCTCGGCCAGCACGTCCCACCAGGTGGCGAGCGCGTGCAGCGTGATGCCGTCGGCGGCCAGCACCTCGGTCGACGACGGGAAGATGCCGTAGTGGAAGACGACGAAGGCGTGGCTCACCTTGAGGCCGGCGTCGCGCATCGCCTTGGTGAAGATCAGCTTGGAGCGGCCGTCGGACGCGAGGTCCTCGACCAGGATGGCGCGGGCACCTTCCTTGACGTCGCCCTCGATCTGGGCGTTGCGGCCGAAGCCCTTCGGCTTCTTGCGCACGTAGAGCATCGGCAGCTCCAGCCGGTCGGACAGCCAGGCGGCGAAGGGGATGCCGGCCGTCTCGCCGCCGGCCACCGCGTCGAGCGACTCGGCGCCGATCTCGGAGAGGATGATCTCCTCGGCGAAGGCCATCAGCCGCTTCCTGAGGCGCGGGAAGGAGATCAGCTTGCGGCAGTCGGTGTAGACCGGGCTCGCCCAGCCCGAGGTGAAGATGTAGGGCTTCTCGGGGTTGAACTGGATGGCCTCGACCTCCAGCAGGAGGCGGGCGGTCTCGCGGGCGATGAAAGACTTGTCCATGAACGGGTCCCTCGACTGGCATCGGCGGCTGATGCCCGGCCCATAGCACAGCCTCGGCGCCCTGTCCCGCCCTTCCATGACGAAACGGCGGCCCTTCCCTCGGGAAGAACCGCCGTCAGCCGCCCGCTATGCCGGGCATGAGTTTTCCGATCCTTGACGCGAGGCCCGTTCCGGGGCCGGCCGCGTCGATCAATGCAGCGAGATCCACTCGCGGGCTTCGCGCTGGGCAGCGGCGATATCGGAGGACGACATCTCGTCAGCGAGTTCGCGGCGGTAGCGGGCGGCGCTCTCCGAGCCGCGGAAGGCGGCGATGTTGAACCACTTGTGCGCTTCGATGAGGTTCTGCTGCACGTCGCGGCCGACCGCATACATCACGCCGAGTTCGTAGAGGATATCGCTGGTGGCGCCGGCGCCGCCGGCCAGTTGATCGATCGAGTTCAGTTCAAGACGAGCCATGATGACATTCCCTGTTCTGTATAATCCGAGGTCTTTCGCCCCGTCACTTCGTTCTCCGAAGATGTCACCATGCTGCGCCAATTGATTAAAAAGCAGATTAAATTGCAGACTTAACAAGCGCCAAACGAAAACTGAACGGAAGGTTGTCTTCAGGAGCCGTCAACCATGGAATCCGCGGCTTTCGGGGAAATCGACCTTGCAGGCCGCCGCGCGCCGCCGACGCGCCTAAACCATGCGGAAACCAAGATGGAAGGTCAGTGGCTCGACAGGTTGAAGCAGAGTCCGGCCATTTTGCCGCGCACCCACATCACCATGCCGTTCAGCGACATCTTCTGTTCGGGGATGTTGATGACCACCGTCTCGCCGATCGTCAGCAGTCCGTCGGTGTTGTTAACCTTGCAACCACCGACACTCATATCCTCAACAATACATTCAAAAGTATATTTATTGTGCTGAACGGTCGCCAGCAAGAAACACAGGACGCGCTTATGCTGGCGGCCGTCAACAACCCTGATGTTCGGGTTGCGGAGATTCTTGAGGATCTCCTGCATATCCGGCGATGTCTGCGACGTTGCCATGATTGAACTCCGCCACGGGTGCAAGACATGACAACAACGACAAGCTAACAAATCATTTATTCATGACCGCCCACAAAATACATAAAAAAGGAGAAGTTTCCGGTCAGAGGACTGAATGCATGAAGAATTCATGCTTTTGACGAAAAAGCCCCGGCGTCCTGACGACGCCGGGGCGGTATCATACTTTAGGCGCAACTGCCATTGAGGGGGCCACACCTGGCCATCACGTCGTGCAGGCATCGCCGGCCTGCCGGCGGCGCCGTCAGCGGGCGCGCTGGTTGAACAGGATCTTCTGCGCGTCCTTGTCGTCGGCGAGGTTGGAGGGCGGCGTCGGCGCGGTGATGGCCAGCGCCTTGGCGACGGCCGGCCGGCTGGACACCCGGTCGATCCAGGCCATCACGTTCGGGAATTCCGCCGCTTCGATGCCCTGCCGCTCCCAGCCGCGCGCCCAGCCGACGCACGCCATGTCGGCGATGGAATAGTCGCCGCAGATGTAATCCTTGCCGGCCAGCTGCTTTTCGAGCACGCCGTAGAGGCGGTGCGTTTCGTCGCGGTAGCGGTTGATGGCGTAGGGGATCTTCTCGGGCGCATAGAGCGCGAAATGGTGGTTCTGGCCGAGCATCGGCCCGAAACCGGCCATCTGCCACATCAGCCATTGCTCCACGTCGACGCGGCCGCGCTCGTCGGACGGATAGAACTTGCCGAACTTGCGGCCGAGATAGAGCAGGATGGCACCCGATTCGAACACCGAGATCGGCTGGCCGTCCGGCCCTTCCGGGTCGACGATGGCCGGCATCTTGTTGTTGGGCGAAATCGCCAGGAAGTCGGGCTGGAACTGGTCGCCCTTGCCGATGTTGATGAAATGCAGCTCGTAGGGAACGCCGAGTTCCTCCAGCATGATGGTGATCTTGTGGCCGTTGGGCGTCGGCCAGTAATAGAGGTCGATCGGCTTGGTCTGGGTCGCGGTCATCGGCTTGTCCTCGCCTGGTTCACATATTATGGCGCAATGCGGTCAGCATATTGCGCCATGGCGGCGGCGAAAAGAGGCCGGCGATGAACTCGGCGTGTTCGGGTGGACCGGGCCGGTCGCTCAGAACGGGCTGTCGCTCGGCAAGGCCGGCGCTTCCTTCATCAGCACCAGCTCGATGCGGCGGTTGCCGGACAGGAAGGGGTCATCAGGGAACATCGGGTCCTTGTCGGCGACGCCGATCACCTGGGCGAGGCTACCCGGACCGAGGCCGAAGCTGCCGAGGATTTCCGCCGTAGCCAGCGCCCGCTTGGCCGACAGCGCCCAGGCGGCGCCGCCGGGCACGGCCATGTCGCCGGTCGATTCGGTGTGGCCGATGATCTGCAGCCGGCCCGGCATCTGCTGGATGACCGGTGCGATGCGCGACAGCAGGACCTTCATGCGGTCGGTCGGCTCGCTCGACTGCGAGGCGAACATCGGCCGGCCGTCCTGATCGATGATCGAGATGTGCAGGCCGTCGTTGGCGACACTGAGCACGATCTGCTTGGACAGCTCGGCGTAGTCGGGCAGGTCCTGAAGCGCCTGCCGCAGCGATTCGGACGCGGTGAGATAGTCGCGCGGCTTGCTTTCAACGGCCTTCTCGAACCGGTTGGTGTTCACCTCCGCGCCCTGCTTCTCGTATTGGTCGTTGAAGTCGCTGGCGAACTCCACCGCCTCGGCCAGCGACATCGGCTGGACGTTGCGCAGGTACTTGCGCTCCGGCAGGCCGTTCTGCTCGATCATGCCGGCCGGCCGCTGCACCGACTGATAGCCGAAGGCGTCGCGCATCGAGCCGGCGGCATCGTGCAGCTTCTGTTCGTCCTGGTTGGAGAAGGAGACGATCATCACGAAGAGCGCCATCAGGAGGCTCATCAGGTCGGCAAAGGTGATGACCCATGGCGCGCCGCCATGCCCACCGCCACCGCCGCCCTTCTTCTTGCCGCTCATCCCAACGACCTCTCGTCTTCCTGTTCAGCGCGCCGCTCAGGCCGCTTCCTTGTCGGCCTCGGCCTTGGCGCGGTGCTTGAGCGGCAGGTAGGAGAGCAGTTCCTCGTGCACCTGCTTGGGGCTCTTGTTCTCGCGGATCAGCAGCACGGCGTCGATGATCATCGACTGGATTTCCGCCTCGTGATTGGCCCGGTTGGCCAGCTTGTCGGAGATCGGCGACGCCATGACGTTGGCGATCACCGCGCCGTAGAGCGTGGTCAGGAGGGCGATCGACATGGCCGGACCGATCTGCTTGGGGTCCGACATGTGGGCGAACAGCGATACGAGGCCGATGATGGTGCCCACCATGCCCATGCCGGGCGCCGCCTCGGCGATCTTGGCCCAGGCGACGTGGCCCATGTGCAGCCGCTCGTGCTGCAGGTCGCGTTCGCGCTCCAGCACATGCCGGATGGTGTCGCCCGAATAGCCGTCGGCGATCATCTGGATCGCCTTCTTCAGGAACGGCTCGTCGATCTCGATCTTTTCCAGGCCGAGCGGCCCCTGCTTGCGGGCCACCTCGGCGATCTCGGTGAGCTGGTCGAGCAGGTGGAAGGTGTCATGCGTCTTATACATGACCGCTTCCTTGAAACCGCCGAACACGGCGATCGGGAAGGTCTTCAGCGTGTAGCGGCCGAGCAGCGCCACCAGAGCGCCGACGATCACGACGTTGGTCGCCAGAAGGTTCATGAACATCATGATGTTCGAACCTTCGAGCACGACGGCCATGTAGAGAACGCCGAAGCCGCCGAAAACGCCGAGAAGGGTTGCAATATCCATCGGTCGCCTGAAGCCGGGGGGAAGGAAACAGACAGAACGGCTTAGCCGCACGTCCCCGGCTCGACGACATTAAGGATGATAGGCATAAGGCAGGCTTAACGAACAGGGTTAACGATCGGTGACCGACCGCTCACGCCCGTCCGCGGTCGGCCTTTCAGGGCCGTTCGGGCGGCAGGAACAGCGCCGCGCAGGCCGAGGCATCCTGCTCGGCGATCGCCCAATCGGATATCCGGCGGCTGCCGAGCCAGGTCGGCGCCCACAAGGCGCTGACGACTTCGACCCGCGCCGACGCGTCGACATGCCCGGCAAGGCGATCGGCCGGCCCGTCGGGCGTTGGCGGCGGCGGCGAGCCGACCGGACGGAAGCCCAGCGACCAGATGGCAACGCAACGCCGTGTCGTGAGATCGATCGGCAGGCGCAGAAAGCCCAGACTGCCCGGCGACTGCACGCGCGAAGCGGGCAGCACCGTCAGGAGATTGCCGGCCAGCGTGTTGTTGTCGGCAATGAATGCCGCCTCGCCGTAGCCTTTTTCGACGAGCGTGGCCGCCAGCGCCGGATAGGGAAACAGGCGCTTGTTCTCCTTGCGCTCCGGAAAGCCGCCGGCGGTGCAGGCAACGACGCGCACCACGAGGATGATAACGACGACCAGCGCGGCACCAGCCGCCAGCACCCGCCCCAGCACCAGGGGATCGGCGCGGTTGAGCACCACGCCCACCCCGCCGATCAGCACCGGCAGGGCGATGGCGTACATATAGTGCTCGTTGATATTGGCCGAACCGGTCAGCACGGCGCCCACCCAGCTCACCGCCGCCAGCAGCAGGCCGATCCGGACCAGCAGCAGGGATTCCTCGGCCTCCCCTCCCCGGGCCGGCGCCAGCCGCCACACCAGCGCGACGATCAGCCCCCAGGGCAGCAGAAACAGCGAGAAGCTGACCGGCATCCGCCACAGCGCCTCGAAGGCGCGCGCCGCCCAGGCCTTGGGAACGCCGGCGAGGTTGGCGGCGGACATCGCCACCACATCGCCGCCGTGTCCGGCGATGGCGTAGAACACCGGCCCCGACGTCACCGCCATGGCAAGCGGAATGGCGAGGAGCCGCCAGTCGGCGAGCGCCCGCCGTCCGGTCCGGTCGAAGGCGAGCGCCGCCGCCGAGCCGACCAGAATCAGCGGGAAGCTCCATTTGCTGAGGAGGCCGAGCGCCGCGAAGCCGGCCAGCGCGACGAGCGCCCGGTTGCCGCGCGTCGCCCGCCAGTCGACCAGCGCCGCGCACCAGCCGAACACCGACACGGCGAGCAGCAGCGTATGCGTGCCCCAGAACAGGAAATTGAGCGGGAACCACACCGTCAGGAACAGCGAGAACACCATCAGGCCGGCCCAACGCGGGCCGAGAAGCCGCCGCCCGACGGCGAGCGCGATCAAGCCGACGGCGAGGATCAACAGATGGCGCAGCAGGATGTGCGCCGCAAAGCCCACGCCGACCAGTTGCTCGGTGCCCCACAGCAGCCACTCGTAGAGCGGCGGATTGCGCACCTGATAGGCCGGCGCCAGCGCGTGCTGCATCAGCGCCGCCGCCTCGCCGTCGTCCAGCTCCAGCCCGGTGACGAAGACGTAGCGCAGGAGGCCGGTGACCACCACGTGGAAGACGAGCAGGAAGGCGGCGCCCGTGGGCGTCGCCAACCGGTCGAGGCCGGCCAGCAGCCTGTCGCTCATCGACGGCGGGCGCGCGCTCACCACGCCGCTCACTCGATGCCGAGCTTCTGCTTGACGAGGTCGTTCACCGCCTGCGGGTTGGCCTTGCCGCCGGTCGCCTTCATCACCTGGCCGACGAACCAGCCGCTGAGCGTCGGCTTGGCCCTCGCCTGCTCGGCCTTGTCCGGGTTGGCGGCGATCACCTCGTCGACGGCCTTCTCGATGGCGCCGGTGTCGGTGACCTGCCTGAGGCCGCGCGCCTCGACCAGCGCCTTCGGGTCGCCGCCCTCGGTGTAGACGATCTCGAACAGGTCCTTGGCGATCTTGCCGGAAATGGTGCCGTCGCCGATCAGGTCGACGATGGCGCCGAGCTGATCGGGAGAGACCGGCGACGCCTCGATGCCCTTGCCGTCCTTGTTGAGGCGGCCGAACAGCTCGTTGATCATGAAGTTGGCGACCGCCTTGCCGTCGCGGCCCTTCGCCACCTGCTCGTAATAGTCGGCCGAGGCGCGTTCGAGCGTCAGCACCATGGCGTCATAGGGCGTGACGCCGTAGTCGCCGATGAAGCGGGCCTTCTTCTCGTCCGGCAGCTCGGGCAGGCCGGCCTTCAGGCTGTCCACCCAGCTGGGATCGAGTTCCAGCGGCAACAGGTCCGGATCGGGGAAATAGCGGTAGTCGTGCGCCTCTTCCTTGGAGCGCATCGACCGCGTCTCGCCCTTGCCGGGATCGTAGAGCCGCGTCTCCTGCTCGATCTCGCCGCCGTCCTCGATGATGCCGATCTGCCGGCGCGCCTCGTATTCCACCGCCTGGGCGGCGAAGCGCATCGAGTTGACGTTCTTGATCTCGCAGCGGGTGCCGAGCGGCTCGCCGGGCTTGCGCACCGACACGTTGATGTCGGCGCGCATGGAGCCTTCCTCCATGTTGCCGTCGCAGGTGCCGAGATAGCGCAGGATGGTGCGGAGCTTGGCGAGATAGGCCTTCACCTCCTCCGACGAGCGGAGGTCCGGCCGGGAGACGATCTCCATCAGCGCCACGCCGGAGCGGTTGAGGTCGACGAAGGACATGGTCGGATGCTGGTCGTGGATCGACTTGCCGGCGTCCTGTTCCAGATGCAGCCGCTCGATGCCGATCTCGACGATGCCTTCCGGCATGTCGAGCAGCACCTTGCCCTCGCCGACGATCGGCTGCTTGTACTGGCTGATCTGGTAGCCCTGCGGCAGGTCGGGGTAGAAGTAGTTCTTGCGGTCGAACACCGAATAGAGGTTGATCGCCGCCTTGAGGCCGAGGCCGGTGCGGATGGCCTGGGCCACACATTCCTCGTTGATCACCGGCAGCATGCCCGGCATGGCCGCGTCGACCAGCGACACGTGCATGTTGGGCTCGGCGCCGAAGGTGGCCGAGGCGCCGGAGAACAGCTTGGCGTTGGAGGTGACCTGGGCGTGCACTTCGAGGCCGATGATGACCTCCCAGTCGCCGGTGGCGCCCTTGATCATCTTCTTGGGGTCGGGGGTACGGACGGCCATGTTCATGTTCTTCTCTCCCCTCACCACCACTTCGCCGGGCTGAACGTGCCGGCGGCCTTCTCGATCGCCGCGCCGAGGGTGAACAGCGTCTCCTCGTCGAACGGCCGGCCGATCAGCTGCAAGCCGAGCGGCAGGCCCTCGGCGGAGAGCCCGGCCGGCACGGCGATGCCCGGCAGGCCGGCCATGTTGACGGTCACCGTGAACACGTCGTTGAGATACATCTCGACCGGATCGGCGTCGGCCTTCTCGCCGATGCCGAAGGCGGCCGACGGCGTCGCCGGCGTCAGGATGGCGTCGACGCCGGCCGCGTAGGCCAGCTCGAAGTCGCGCTTGATCAGCGTCCGCACCTTCTGGGCGCGCAGGTAATAGGCGTCGTAATAGCCGGCCGACAGCACGTAGGTGCCGATCAGGATGCGGCGCTTCACCTCGGCGCCGAAGCCGGCGGCGCGGGTGTTCTCGTACATGTCGATGATGTCCGAACCCGGCACGCGCAAGCCGTAGCGGACGCCGTCGTAGCGGGCGAGGTTGGACGACGCCTCGGCCGGCGCCACGATATAGTAGGCCGGCAGCGCGTATTTGGTGTGCGGCAGCGAGATGTCGACGATCTCGGCGCCGGCCTCGCGCAGGATGTCGATGCCCCTCCGCCACAGCGCGTCGATTTCGGCCGGCATGCCGTCGAGCCGGTACTCCTTCGGGATACCGATCCTGAGACCCTTCACCGACTTGCCGACCGCCGCCTCGTAGTCGGGAACCGGCAGGTCGACCGAGGTGGTGTCCCTGGGATCGACGGACGCCATCGATTTGAGGAGGATCGCCGCGTCGCGCACGTCGCGGGCGATCGGTCCGGCCTGATCGAGCGAGGAGGCGAAGGCGACGAGGCCCCAGCGCGAGCAGCGGCCGTAGGTCGGCTTGATGCCGACCGTGCCGGTGAAGGCGGCCGGCTGGCGGATCGAGCCGCCGGTGTCGGTGGCCGTCGCCCCGAGGCAGAGGCGCCCGGCGACCGCCGCCGCCGAGCCGCCCGACGAGCCGCCGGGCACCAGCTTCACGTCGGAACCCTTGCGGCGCCATGGGTTGACCACCGGGCCGTAATGGCTGGTCTCGTTGGACGAGCCCATGGCGAACTCGTCCATGTTGAGCTTGCCGAGCATGACGGCGCCGTCGGCCCAGAGGTTGGCGCTGACGGTGCTCTCATAGACCGGCTTGAAGCGGTCGAGAATGTGGCTGCACGCCTGGGTATGGACGCCCTTGGTGGCGTAGAGGTCCTTGATGCCGAGCGGCAGCCCTTCGAGCGGGCCGGCCTGGCCGGCGGCGAGGCGGGCGTCGGAGGCTTTCGCCATGTCGCGGGCGATCTCCGGCGTCTCGACGACATAGGCGTTGAGCCCGCGCGCCGCTTCCATGGCGGCGAGATAGGCGTCGGTCAGCTCGACGGCGGTGAACGTCTTTGCCTTCAGCGCGTCGCGCGCCTCGGCAAGGGTGAGTGAGGTGAGATCGGTCACGGCGGAAAATCCCGGAAAATCTTGATCGGCTGGCGGCAGGGGGAGTTACTCGACCACCTTGGGCACCAGGAAGAAATTGTCTTCGGAGACGGGCGCATTGGCGACGACCGCCGCGGCGTCCTCGCCGTCGGTGACCACGTCCTGGCGGCGGCGCATCTTCACCGACACCACGGAGGTCATCGGTTCGACGCCGGCCACATCGACCTCGTTCAGTTGCTCGACAAATCCGAGGATGGAATTGAGCTCATTGGTCATGCGCTCCGCCTCGTCATCGGTGACCTTGATCCTGGCGAGACGTGCAACGCGGCGCACGGTAGCCGTATCCACGGACATGTAGATTCCCTCGAACAGACTGGAATGCTCCCGCGTATAGCACCGGTCGCGGCGCGGGGCCACCCGCTTCCTCCGGCAGCGCCCCGCCATCCGCAGGCGGCATCCGGAGTGAGTCGCGGCCACCGTCGCGCCGGCACGGTCGGGAATCGCGTACCGGACGCAGCGTCCCCGGATGGACGACGCCCCGCCGGCCGCCTGAGGGCGGATCCGGCCGCCGTTTCGACCATCAAGTTTAATTAAGTGTAATATATTGATTTATGCTAATATTTCAACCGACTAGAACCGCGGCAAGGATCTCCCCGGTAACGCCGTCCGCCCAGTTCCCCATTCTGAACCGTCCGCCTTGGGATTCCGTTGTTTTTTCATTGATGAAAACAACACAAACAGTTTATGAGTTCTGCACTTTTTCAGCGCGGCATCGCCACCATTCAGGTACACCAAGCGCATCATGCACATCGTGCTTGTCGACGGTAGTCGAACCGGACTGATGATCCTTCAAAGGATGCTGGAGCCACGCGGCGACGACGTGGCCTATTTCACCGACGGCCGCGAGGCGCTGGAGTATATCCAGACGACGCCGCAGGCTGAGGTGTTGATCACCAGCTTCGAGATCGGCGGCATATCCGGCACCGAACTGTGCTGGGAGGCGCGCATCCTCGCCGATGCCGGCCGTCCGCTCTACGTCATCGGCATGTCGGCCTCCAACGACGCCCAGCACTCCATCGGCGTGCTCGACGCCGGCGCCGACGACTTCATGTCCAAGCCGCCGCGCCAGGACGAACTCAACGCCCGCCTGCGCGTCGCCGAGCGGACGCTGATCATGCAGCGCCGGCTGATCGAGATGGCGACCATCGACCCGCTGTCCGGCCTCTACAATCGCGGCGCCTTCCGCCAGCGATTCGACGCCGAGCTGGCCGCCGCCGAGGTCAACGGCACCTTCTCGCTGATCCTGTTCGACATCGACCACTTCAAGCACATCAACGACATCTACGGCCACGACGCCGGCGATGAGGTGATCCGCAGCGTCGGCACGCTGCGCATGCTGCCGGACGCCCATTTCTCGCGCATCGGCGGCGAGGAGTTCGCGGTGATCCTGCCGGGCATCCCGGTCGAGGGCGGCATCTCGGTGGCCGAATACCTGCGCGGCCAGATCAATGCGCTGGAGATCGACCGCGGCGACAGCACCATCACGCTGACCGCCAGCTACGGCGTCGCCGAGTTCCGGCTGGGCGACACGGTCAACGACCTCTACCGGCGCGCCGATTCGGCGCTCTATCAGGCCAAGAACACCGGCCGCGACCGGGTGTCGGCAACCTCGCCCGAAATCGTCTCCTGAGGACCGATGACCGAACCCGTCGACCCGATCGCCTTCGCTGCCGCCCTGCCGCCCGGCAAGCGCCTGTTCGGCCTCGACCTTGGCACCAAGACCATCGGCATCGCCCTCTCCGACGAGCGCTTCCTGATCGCCACGCCGCTGGTCACGCTCACCCGCGTCAAGTTCGGCAAGGACGCCGCCGCGCTGATCGAGCTGGCCGACCGGCACGACGTCGGCGCCTACGTGCTGGGCCTGCCGATCAACATGGACGGCTCGGAGGGCCCGCGCGCCCAGTCGACGCGCGCCTTCGCCCGCAACCTTGCCCCGCTCGACGGCCGGCCGCTGCTCTTCTGGGACGAGCGCCTGTCGACGGCGGCGGTCACCCGCACGTTGCTCGAAGCCGATGCCTCGCGCCGCCGCCGCGACGAGGTGGTCGACAAGCTGGCCGCCAGCTTCATCCTGCAGGGCTTCCTCGACCGGCTGCACCTCGCGTCGCGCGCCGACGACCCGAGACGGCTCTGATCTAGCCTTCGTGCGCCCGTTTGCTCGACTTGCGGATCAGCATCAGGTTGCGGATGTAGATCAAGAGGCCGAGCCCCTGCCCGGCGATGAACACCGGGTCCTGGCGGGCGATCGAATAGACCAGCAGCAGGAAACCGCCGCCGAGAGAGAACAGCCAGAAGGCCACCGGGATCACCGACGCCTTGGCCTTCTCGGAGGCCAGCCACTGCACCACGAAGCGCATGGTGAACATGCCCTGGGCGACGAAGCCGAGGATCACCCAGAAATCGAGCTGCTTGACGAACACGTCGTGCAGCCAGCCGGCGAAATGCGCGAGAATATCAGCCATTGTCGTTTCCGATTTCCGAGACCACCGGCAGGCGCTTGATGCGCCGTTTCAGCCACCACACGCCGTAGAGGTCGAGGATGCCCTGGAGACCGCGGTCGAAGATGCCGTAGTTGGAGGCGCCATGCATGCGCGAGCGGTCGACGACGTCGAGATGGACGACGCCGTAGCCCTCGCGCAGCACCAGCGCCGGCAGGTAGCGATGCCAGCCATGGAAGAAGGGCAGCAACAGGAAGATGTCGCGCCGCACCGCCTTCAGGCCGCAGCCGGTGTCGCGCGTCGCGTCCTTCAGGATGACGTTGCGCAAGGCGTTGGCGAAGCGCGAGGCATAGCGCTTGGCAAGGCCGTCGGTGCGCTTCAGGCGCTGGCCGGCGGCGATGCCCGCCGCCGGTCCTGCGGCGACCAGCGCATCGACGAGCTTCGGGATATAGGCGGGGTCGTTCTGGCCGTCGCCGTCGATCGTGGCGACGATCTCGCCGCGCGCCGCCAGCACGCCCGAGCGGACGGCCGCCGACTGGCCCGAGGCCATCTCGTGGCGGATGTGGCGGATCGGCTTGCCCTCGGCCCTCCAGGCGGCGATCTGTGCGCCGGTGGCGTCATCGGAGCCGTCGTCGACGACGATCACCTCGAAGGCGCGGCCGGCCATGGCGTCGAGGATCTCCGGCACGATGACGGCGAGGTTGGCGGCCTCGTTGCGGGCCGGGATGACGACCGAGACGAATCCCCTCTCGGAGGGCTTGGGTATGATCATGCTGGTCACTCCGGCCGGAACCACACTCACCGGCTCTGCCCGTTCGGATGGGTATTCGGCGGCGGTCCGCCTGCTTATGGCAAGACCGAGCCGCGTCAACAAGGCCCTGCCCTCGCCGGACAGCGTGCCGGGCTCCAGGCGCAGCGGCCGCGGCAAGCCGGCGGGCGACAGGCGGAACAGCCGGCCGCGACGGGCGAACCACAGGGCGACGAACAGCGTGCCCCAGCCGCCGAAGGCGAGACCCGCCGTCACGTCGGAGACGCGGTGGGCGTTGACCATCACCCGCGACACGCCGATGGCCAGGGCGAGCGGCCAGACCACCACGGCGAGCGGTCGCCAGAGCAGCGTCAGCGCCAGCGCGAAGGCAGCCGCCGTCGTCGAATGACCCGACGGAAAGGCGGCGTAGGACGGCCGGAAAGCGAAGAGGCGCATCACCCGCGCGCCATCGACCGACGGCCGCGAGAAGCCCAGCGAGTATTTGACGACGAGCACGGCAAGGCCGGTGGCGGCGATGGCGGCGAAGAAGAACAGCACCATGTCGTAGATGGTCGCAAAGCCGCTGGCCGGGCCGAATTTCGGCTGACGCAGGTAGAACAGGGCGATCAGCAGCAGGCCCGACGGGATCAACATCCAGTCGGACTGGCCGATCCGAGACAACAGCGACCAGATCGGCGCCGGCCGGCCGCCGGCCGCCACCCAGGCGCGGATCTCCTCGTCGAACTGGCTCGACAGGATGACGAGCAGCACCGTCACGAGGCCGGCCAGCCACAGAAGAGTCTTGACGACATCGGGATCGCGCCAGCCCGCCGGCCGCCGGTTGATCAGCATCGGCGGTCCCTCACGGCTTCACGAAGACGAGCATGCTGCGCAGCTTCATGCCGTTGAGGTTGCGGCCGGCCACGGTGGTGGCGGGCTCCGGCGGCGTCTCCTCGGCCAGCGCCGCAACGAAGGCGTCCTTCGCGTCGGCGGCAACGATGGCGACGGCGCAGTCGTTGGACCGGAAAGACTCGGCGGCGGCGGCCGGCGCATTGGTCCGCAGCGTGTTGGTGCCCAGGCGGAACACGGTACTCGGCTCGTTGTAGCCGACCACGGAGACAACAGGCGCCTCGCAGTGGCGGGTGGCGGCCACGGCATCGGCGAGATCGTCGCTGAGCCAGATCTGCCGGGCGGCGGGCAGCAGGATGACGTAGCCGAGCAGCATCAACCCGCCGGCGGTGGCGACCGTGGCGGTGAGCCCCCAGCGGATCCATCCGGTCATGAGAAACCGGCTGGCACCGAGGCCAAGGCCGGCGATCACCACGGCGCCGACGAGGCCCTGCCAGCTGGCGTAGCCCTGGTAGATCAGGAAAGCGATATTGAGCCCGAAGCCGACGAGCAGCGCGCCGACGGCGACGAAGGCGACGGAGACGCGCCAGCCGCGCCGCGCCGTGCCGAGCGCGCCGCTGTCGAGCGCGAGGCCGATCAGCACGGCCAGCGCCGGCATGAAGGGCAGCACGTAGTTCGGCAGCTTGGTGGCCACCGCCTCGAACACCAGCCAGCCCGGCAGCGCCCAGGCGATCAGGAACAGCACCGCCGGCTCGCGCCGCGCCCTCCACGCCCAGATCACCGCGAGCGGCGCCAGCACCGACAGCGGCCAGAAGGTGCCGAGGGCGACGAGAAGGTGCATGCCGGGCGGCGCGCCGTGCGATTCCTGACCGGAGGCGACCTTGCCCAGCATGTCGTGGCCGACCGCCTGACTGAAGAAGGCGCCGCCCGAAATCCAGCCGATGGCGACGAGCCAGGGCAACACCAGCAGCAGCATCCAGGCGATGCCCTTGACCGGCGACAGCGACCGCCACAGCACCGTCGACCGCTCCTTCACCGAGAGGACGAGCAGCGTCAGGCCGGCCACCAGCGGCGTGATCGGCCCCTTGATCAGGATGCCGAGGCCCATCGCCGTCCAGAACAGCGCGTTGCGCGGCAGCGACCGCGCGCGCGCCGCATCGACATAGGCGCGGGCGAGCGCGAATTCGGCGGCGAGCACCGTGGCGGTGAGCATGGCGTCGGTCTTGGCGATGCGCGCCTCGAAGCCGATCAGCATGGTGGAGGCGGCGAGAAGGCCGGCGTAGAGCCCGGCCCGCCGGCTGCCGAGCGTCGCGCCGATGCCATAGGTGAACAGCACCGTCAGCACCGCGCCGATGAGCGACGGCAGCCGGTAGACCCAGAGCGGCGCATCCTTGCCATAGCCGGACAGCTCGGCCGCCGCCGCCTGCATCCAGTAGATGCCGACCGGCTTCTTGTAGCGCGGCTCGTCCTGAAAGCGGATGTCGATCCAGTCGCCGGTCTCCAGCATCTGGTGCGTCGCCTGCACGTAGAGCGCCTCGTCGCGGTCGGTGAGCGGCAGCGAGGCGATGCCCGGCGCGAGCAACGCCAGAGCGACGAGGAACAACAGCGCGAGGTTGAGGAGATGGGTGGCGCGCGCCGTCCGGCCGGCCGCCGGCGTCGCGGCCGTCGTCATATCCTCGGTTGCCGCCGTGTCGTTCCGCTCGTCCATGCCGTCGCAATCCATTCCAGGAAGCGCTCCGCGCGGGAGGCTCGCGCGCCTCTTATCACGGAAAACGGCGTCTGGGCATCACAGTTCCGCAACCGTCAACCGTCGCGGCGGCCCGGCCATGCATGCTTCGTCAAAAACATCGACATCGCCATGTTTGTGTTCCCAAAGCTGCCCCAATGTGGAAGCATGACAAACTGAGATTCCAGAAACATCCGAGGCTCGAATGCATCAGATCGCGGTCGCCAACTTTGTCTTGGCCCTCGGCGCGACGCTCGTTCTCCTCGGCATACTCTCCAGCCTCCTCGCCTCGCGCTTCGGCACGCCGCTGCTCCTGGTGTTCCTGGTGGTCGGCATGCTGGCCGGCGTCGACGGCCCCGGCGGCATCGAGTTCAGCAACTATCGCCTCACCTACCTGATCGGTTCCTGCGCGCTGGCCATCATCCTGTTCGACGGCGGCTTCCGAACGCGCCTCTCCGAAACGCGCGATGCCCTGATGCCGTCACTGACGCTGGCGACGGCCGGCGTCGGGCTGACGGCCATCCTGATGGGCCTGTTCGTCTGGTCCGTGTTCGGCTACGACCTGTCCGAGGGGCTGCTGCTCGGCTCCATCGTCGCCTCCACCGACGCGGCGGCGGTGTTCTTCCTCCTGAAGACCGGCGGCCTGCAACTCCGGCCGCGCATTGGCGCCATGCTGGAGATCGAATCCGGCTCCAACGATCCGGTGGCGGTGTTCCTCACCATCGTCCTCACCGAGCTTGCCGTCGCCCATTCCGCGCCCGGCCTCGGCACGCTCGCCGCCCTCGCCCGTCAGGCGGTGCTGGGCGGCGCCATGGGCGTCGCCGGCGGCGCGCTGGCGACGCTGGCCCTCAACCGTCTGACGCTGCCGGGCGGGCTGCACCCGCTGTTCGTCATCGCCCTCGCCGTCAGCGTGTTCGGCATCACCTCCTACCTCGACGGCTCGGGCTTCCTCGCCGTCTACGTGGCCGGCCTGGTGGTCGGCAACAGCGGCGTCCGCGCCTATCCCACCATCACCCGCTTTCTCGAAAGCGCCACCTGGCTCTGCCAGATCGTCATGTTCCTGCTGCTCGGCCTGCTGGTGACGCCGAGCCGGCTGATCCAGTATGCGCCGGAAAGCCTGGCCATCGCCCTGTTCCTGATCGTCATCGGCCGTCCGGCCGCCGTCTGGATCTGCCTGAAGCCGTTTGGTTTCACGCCGCCGGAGATCAACTTCGTCTCCTGGGTCGGCCTGCGCGGCGCCGTCTCGATCTTCCTCGCCACGGTGCCGACGCTGGCCGGCGCGCCCAACGCGCCGATGTATTTCAACGTCGCCTTCTTCGTGGTGCTGATCTCGCTCCTGGTGCAGGGCTGGAGCATCGCGCCCGCCGCCCGCTTCTTCGGCATGGCCCTGAAGAGCAAGGCGGCCAGTGCCCGCCGCGTCGAGATCGACCTGCCCGGCCAGACCGACAACGAGATGGTCGGCTATCCGGTGCGGCCCGACAGCTATGCGGCGCTCAGGCCGGCCTCCCTGCCCGCCTGGCTGAAGCCGGTGATGGTGGTGCGCGACGGCGTGGTCAAGAACGCCGCCGAGGCCGGTCAGATCCGGGTCGGCGACTACGCCTATTTCGTCGCGCCGCAGGACCGCGTCAATCGCCTCGACCGGCTGTTCGCCTCACTGCCGGCCGATGCGGTGATCGCCGCCAAGCGCACCGCCTTCGGCGAATTCGCGGTGGCGCCGGATGCCCCGCTGTCCGACCTCGCCACATTCTACGAGATGCAGGTGCCGCCCCAGATGGCGGGCCTCACCGTCGCCGAGGCTTTCTCGGCCCGACACGGCAATCGCCTGCGCGCCGGCAGCCGCCTGACGCTCGGCTCCTATGCCGAGCTGCTGGCGCGTGCCGTCGAGAACGGCCGCGTCGTCAAGGCCAGCCTCCGGCTGGAAGACGTCGTCGATCTGACGATGCGCGCGCCGCGCCTGCCGCCGCCCAAGCTGGTGCGCCGTCTCTACGACCGCATGCACCACCGCTTCTCGCATGAGGGAAAGCCGCCGGTCGAGCCGGCGGCGAAATAGGCGGGCGACGGCCCGCGGAGCAATCGGGACGACCGAAATTACTTGCCGGCCACCGCCTCGATCGCCCGGTGGCGAACGCTGTCGCCCACGGCAAGACCGATGCGCCGCGCTTCGGGCGTCGGCAGTTCGAGCACGAAACGGATCGGCGCGGCCGAGGGAATGCGGTTGTCGGAACGCGGCTTGGCGCCGTGGGCGACCGACACCACGCGGCCCTTGTCGGAAATGAACACGATGTCGAGCGGCACGAAGGTGTTGTGCATCCAGAAGGCAACGTCGCGCGTCATGCCCATGTCGAACAACATGCCGGTGCCCGGCTCAACCTCGCGGCGGAACATCAGGCCGCGCGACCGGCTCTCCTCGGTGTCGGCCACTTCCACCTGATAGGGATAGACGCCGGTCGAGGTCTCTATGCTGAGACTGGAGCGGGGACCGACGGGGTTCTGATCCTGGCCGGCACTCGATCCGTTGCCGAAGAAATAAAGAATGGCGACGGCTGCGACGAGGCCGGCGGCGAGCGCCCGCACCACGAGGCGCCACGACGTTGCTTCCGACATTTGTCCCTGGATTCCTGATTGTTCGGCGGTTGTCACGTAACAAGACGCAGCGCGCCGGACCGATGTGGGTCGGCGCCGCGTGGGCGGCTTTAGGCCATCAATGTGACGAAGGTATGCCGCCCGGCTGCACCGGACGGATTTCGGCCACCATCTTCCCCTTGGGCCCGTCGCCGTAACGCACCAGCACCCGCTGGCCGGGGCGAAGCTCGGTGATGCCGAAGCGACGCAGCGTCTCCATGTGCACGAAGATGTCCTCGGTGCCGTCGCCGCGCGTCAGGAAGCCGAAGCCGCGAATGCGGTTGAACCACTTCACCTCGACCTGCTCGAGCCCGCTTGACGGCGTGACCTGCACGTGGGTGCGCGAGGGCGGCAGCTGCGAGGGATGGATGGCGGTGGACTCGTCCATCGACAGCACGCGCAGGGCCTGGAGCCCCTTCTGCCGCCGCACCGCCTCGCAGACGACCCGCGAGCCTTCGTAGGCGGTCTGGAAACCGTCGCGCCGCAGACAGGTGACGTGGAGGAGCACATCCGGCAGGCCCGGTTCGTCCGGCACGACGAAGCCAAATCCTTTCGCGACGTCGAACCATTTGATGACGCCGGCGACCTCGATGACTTCTACACCGACGTCCTCGTCGATGCCGTTATCTTCCGAAATAAACTGAGCCTTGGCCATGAGCCAGTCTCCACGATCGCACTTACGACAAACGCGGATGGTTCCGCGCTCCGACTATTCGTGATTCTTCTGGTAAAATACCACCTGAGGGCCACCCTTCCGCAAGCCCCTCGTTAACGGCTGTTAACGGTTTTGAGCGCGTTTCTTGCGGTCTCTGGCTCGACAGGCGGGCTTTGTCCCGCCATGAGCAGGCGAAGACCTGCCGAGACGGCGGCCGCCGCCTCGCCGCGGGCGCGCCGAGCCTTGCACGAAGCCGCCGACAAAGGGTAACTACCCGGACGACGGAGACGCGAAACCGGCCGCGGACGGCGGCCTCAGCGGAGGAAAAGACATGCGCTATCTTCACACCATGGTGCGGATCACCGACGTCGAGGCGTCGCTCGCCTTCTTCCGCGACCTCATGGGCATGGTCGAGGTGCGGCGAACCGAGAACGAGGCCGGACGCTTCACGCTGATCTTCCTCGCCGCGTCGGCCGACGTCGAGGCCGGCCGGGCGCACGCCGCGCCGCTGGTCGAACTCACCTACAACTGGGACCCGGAGACCTACGGCGAGGGCCGCAACTTCGGCCATCTCGCCTACGAGGTGGACGACATCTACGCCACCTGCGACCGGCTGATGAAGGGCGGCGTCACCATCAACCGGCCGCCGCGCGACGGCCGCATGGCCTTCATCCGCTCGCCGGACAACATCTCCATCGAGTTGCTCCAGAAGGGTGACGCCCTGCCGCCGGCCGAGCCCTGGCTCTCCATGCCGAACACCGGCAAGTGGTGAGGCTTTGTCGGCGCGCCGGACGACCGGGAGACAGGCGGTGATGAAGCTGCGGTCGGCATTGCTGGTGCTCTCGGCCCTTGCCGCTGCCGGCTGCGGTTCGGTCATCGACCGCTCCGACTTCAAGCCCCTCACCCCGGTCGAGATCGCCGAGATCAAGGCCAAGGCGGCGGCCGCCGGCGACCGGCCGGACGCCGATCCGGCCAAGGCGGACAAGCCGGCGGGCGACGCCACGCCGGCCGCCGCGCCCGCCGTGGCCGTCGCCGCCGAGGAGAAGGCGAAGCCGGCGACCAGCCTGTTCGCCATGCTGTTTGCCGCCGACGCACCGGACGCCGCAACGCCCGCCGCCGCGCCGCCGGCGACGGACAAGGCCGAGACCGCCAAGCCCAATGCCATCGACGTCGCCGTGGCGAAAGCCGAGGCGGAATCCGATCTTGCCGCGCTGCCGCCCGAGGACACCGACGAGGTGTCGGAAGCGGAGCTGGCTGGCGAGGACGAGGCCGATCCCGACAAGATAGCCGTGCCGAAGCCGCCGGTCGGCGATGGCCTGGAACACGACTTCGTCAACGTCTATACGTCGCGGCCAGAGCGGCCGGACGACCTGTTCGAGGGGCTGCCGGGCGTCGCTTGGCAGGGCAACCTCATTCTCGCCTCACGCGGCCCGGACGGCGATCCGCGCGGCCTGTTTGGCGGCGAGGTCCAGCCCTACGCCCGCTACGTGCCCGGCCTGCCGCGCGATGTGGTGCAGGCGGCCAACGGTCTGCTGCTCGCCCACGCGGCGATCAACGTTTCCTGCGTGAAGCCCAGCCTTCTCAACATGATCCGCGACGCCGAGCAGCATTTCAGCCGCAAGGTGGTGATCACCTCCGGCTACCGCTCGCCCTCGCACAACCTGCGTGTCCGCGGCGCGCTGCATTCGCAGCATCTCTATTGCAATGCCCTCGACCTCTACATGCCCGGCATCGCCCGCGACGAGCTGGCCCACTACTTCTACGGCCATCGTTCGCGCGGCGGCCTCGGCCTCTATTGCCACACCAAGTCGATCCATGTGGATACCGGCCGGCGACGCGAATGGCGCTGGTCGTGCAAGGGGCGGGGATAATCCTTGTCCGTCAATCCTCTAGATGAATCGGCAAAAAAGCCGACAGAGGCGCCGATTGGCTCTTGCCCAACCGCCCGAAGCTCACTATAAGCGCCCCTCGTTGGGCGGCCTTCGTCTATCGGTTAGGACACTAGCCTTTCACGCTGGAGAGACGGGTTCGATTCCCGTAGGCCGTACCACCCCAACACTCTTCATATATTGCAATGCGTTAAGCTAGACTCTAGCCGCTTCGCTACCCGTTCAGCGGGCACGGTCTTCGTGTTGGTCGCGTGGCGTATCTCGGCCTTCGTCAAACGCATCAGCTCCTTGGCCAACGGCTTGATGGGGAAGGCCGGCGTGCTCAGCGGAGCGAACCTGCTCTCATCGGAGCCGTTTCGTTTTTCCAATCGCATTCGTCCACAAGCTAAATAATAGGCACCTATTATATTGTACGCGCCGGATGGTCAGGAGGGTTTCAACCCTGCCTCAGAGCACCTTGCACTCCCTTCGAGTGAGATGGCTTGAGGAGACTGGACGCCCGCCGAATGCGCATCAACGTCATGCACGGAAGGCCCAGTGGCATAAAGGCAATCGTCTGGCGACAGAGCGCATGATGGCGGAAGGCGACGATGGCAGCTTTCTCCGCCGCTGACAGGACCGTTGATTTCGGTTCCGTCAGACCGGAGGTCGATTGGCACATTCCCTCTGCGAGGTGATTGCACCATCAAAATCCGAAGCCGGAAAGCCAGAGCCGCCAGCCGAAGCCCTGTCACAGCGGCTGCATGTCTCCCGCTACCAGCGAGCGTTCAAAGGGTGTTCTGGATCACATCGCGCCGCCAGCGAACCGACTGCCAGATATGGATTTCGTTTGCTCGCTGATGCTCGATTTTACTCGACCTCGCCAAGTATGTCTCGAATAGCGCCTTGAAGACCTTAGCCCGCGCGGTCCATCCGACGTTTGGCGCTCTCCGAGCGGCCGGTGGTCGGCGGCGCGGCGCCGGCGACGATGCGATTGAGCAGATCGGCGGAACCGGCCGGAGAAAAAGTGTTGTCGATCACCAACTGGCCGGCACCCAGCAGAGCGATGTCGCCCTGCGGCGGGGCGAGGATGATGTTGAGCTCGCGCGTCGCCAGCGGCAGGCAGCGCTGGTAGACCAGTTCGCGGATGCCGGACAGCAGGAAATCACCGCCTCGCGCCAGCGTGCCGCCCACGACGATCAGGCCGGGATTGAGCAAGCTGACGACGTCGGCCGTCACCTCGCCGATGACACGGCCAGCCTTGCGCAGCAGCATCACCGCCTCGGGCACCTGCTCATCGACGAGGGCGATGACATCGCGGGCATTCTCCGCCTTGAAGCCGAGGGCGCGCAGGTCGCGGGCAATGGCCCAGCCGGCGGCGCGCGCCTCGACGCAACCGAGCTTGCCGCAACGGCAGAGCGGCGGATCGTCGGAATCGAACTGAATGTGGCCGATGTCGCCCGAAGCACCGTGCGCACCACGAAACATCTTGCCGTCGGCGATGAAGCCGGCACCAATGCCGGTGCCGACCTTGATGTACAGGATATCGTCGGCGAGCTGAAAATGCCGGCGATACTCATAGAGAGTCATCAGGTTGACGTCATTGTCGACATAGACGGGCGCGTCGAAATGGTTGGCCATCGGGCCGATGATGTCGACGTTGTCCCAGCCGCGCATCACCGACGGCCCGACGACGCGGCCGCGCTTGTAGTCCACCGGCGCCGGCAGGCTCAGGCCGATGCCGAGCAATATGCCGTTGTCACCGCCCGTCTCGGCCTGCAACTGGCGAAATCCCCCGGCGATCCGGTCCAGCGTCGCCGTCGGCCCCTCCGCCACCTCGTAGCGCAGCGTACTCTGGGCGACCATCGCCGGCTCCGGCGACATCAGCGCCAGGTGGAGGTGGGACTCGCCGATATTGGCCACCAGCACATGGCCGATCTGCGGATTGACGGTCAGCACGCGGGTCGGCCGGCCACCGCTCGGCAGCGTTCGCGCCGCCTCGCCGATCAGATCGGCGGCGATCAGCGCGTTGAGCCGCTGCGTCACCGTCACCCGCGACAGTCCAGACCTGTCGAGCAACGCCGAGCGCGAAACGGCCGCCCCCGTGGCGATCAGAGAAAAGATGTCACTGGCATTGGTCAGCGCGGCATTTTCGCCGGCGCCGTCTCGGGGGGGCATATGATTTTCTCCTGCTCGACCAGATGTAGCCAATAAACGCCTTCGACGAAAGCGCCAAGGCCTTCGATGCCGCTATTATGTATAATAATAGACAAAATCATATTGACTTTCGATCATAACAGGACTGACTAGTGGCCCCAGCGTGGTGAGGATCCTGTCGCCTGAGGTTTGACGGCACGATCGGGAGCGGTGGCATGGACGAGCGTTATCTTATCGGCCTCGATTTCGGAACGTTGTCGGTGCGTGGCGTGCTGATCGACGCCGGCTCGGGCGTTGCCGCCGATCACCATGCCGTCCCCTACCGCCATGGCGTGATGACCGGATCGCTCCCCGACGGCACGCCGCTCCCCACAGGTTTTGCCCTGCAGGATGCCGGCGATTATCTTGTCGCTGCCGAGGAGGTGCTGACCCGCCTTGGGCGGGGTCGGGTCATCCTGGCGATCGGTCTGGATTTCACGGCGTCCTCACCGCTGCCAGCGAAGGCGGACGGCACGCCGCTATCGGCGTTGATGCCGGGCGAACCGCATGCCTATGTCAAGCTCTGGAAGCATAGCGCCCAGCGCTACGCCGACGCGATCAATGCCGCCGGCGGCGCTTTTCTCGACGATTTCGGCGGCCGCGTGTCAGGCGAATGGCTGCTTGCCAAGGCGGCAGAGCTGGCAACCGAAGCGCCGGCGGTGTGGGCAGCGACCGAGCGCTTCATAGAGGCCGGTGACTGGATGGTGCTGCGACTGACCGGCCGCGAGGCCCGCAATCTCGGTTTTGCCGCCTACAAGGCGCAGTATTCGGCCGAAACCGGTTATCCCCGGAACATCGTACCTGGACTTGCATCCCGCCTCGGCCGGCCACTGCCGGCGGGCGGCCTGGCCGGCCGGCTAAGCGAAGACTGGCGCCGCCGCACCGGCATTCTGGGGCCAGCCACCGTGGCAGTGGCGATCATCGACTCGCACGCCGTGCTGCCGGCCGTCGGAGCGGTCGAAGACGGCACGATGGTGGGGGCGCTGGGCACCTCGGCCGCCTATATCTTCCTCGCCGAACGCCGCCTTGCCCTCCCCGCCGGCCTTGAGGGCGTCGCCCATGGCGGCTCCCTGCCGGACCTGTGGCTGTTTGAGGCGGGCCAGGCCGCCTTCGGCGATGTGCTGGCCTGGTTCGTCCGGACCTTTCCGCGCGGCCCCGATCTGTCGGCCAGTTTTGCCGCCTACAACGCCGAGGCGGCGACGCTTTCCCCCGGCGAGAACCATCTCGTCGGCCTGGACTGGTGGAACGGCAACCGTGTTCCGCACGCGGATTCGCACCTGTCCGGCCTGCTGATGGGCTTTGGCCTCGATACCACGGCGGCCGGCATCTACCGGGCGCTGATGGAGGCGCTCTGCTACGGAACGCGTCGGATCATCGATCTCGCCAGTGCCGGCGGCATCGACACGCGGCGGGTGATAATGACCTCCGGTCTTGCGGAAACCAATCCCCTGCTGGTGGAGATCATGGCCGATGTCCTCGGCCGGGAAATCGAGCTGCCGACCATTGCCCACGCCACGGCGACCGGGGCGGCCATTCACGGCGCCGTCGCGGCCGGCGTGGTCGCTGACTTCAAAGCGGGCGCCACGCACTTCGGTGCCCGCTCGCGGCGGCACATCCGCCCCGACCCGGATCGGTCGGCGCGCTATCAACCCTTGTTTTCCGCGTCTTGCGAACTGGCCGGCCTCGCGCCGGTGCGCGCGGCCATGCGAAGCATCGGTCCGCGGGCCTGCGGAGACCCAGATCTCGGCGAGTGAACAGCCCGCCTAAATTTAGGACTACTTTTGGATAGAAATATATAAATCTAAATCTTTTATGTTTGATTTCATCCTTAATAGATGTCAAATCGAGATGGCCTCGGAGGATGGCCATGGAGCGGAAGAGGAACCGGCTCCAGATAAAACCTGGGAGGAAAGCATGCAGACTTCTCATCACGACAGGTCTCGTCACGTGCTGCCGCAATTCATGGCTGGCTGCGCGGTCTTCGCTCTCGCCTTCGGCCTCGTCGGAGCGGTCGGCATATCCTACGCGCATGCGGAGGACGTCATTGTCGGCCTGGTCACCAAGACCGAGGTCAACCCCTTCTTCGTCAAGATGCGTCAGGCGGCGGAAGCGGAAGCCCAGACCAAGGGCCTGAAGCTGATCGCCCGCGCCGGCAAGTTCGACGGCGACAACGAGGGCCAGGTGGCGGCCATCGAGGACCTGATCTCGGCGGGTGCCAAGGGCATCCTGGTCACGCCCAACAACTCCTCGGGCATGCTGGGCGTCATCAAGAAAGCGCGTGATGCCGGTGTGCTGGTGATTGCCCTCGACACGGCCACCGATCCGGCCGACGCGGTCGACGCCACCTTCGCAACCGACAATCTGGAGGCCGGCGTCCAGCAGGGTGCCTATGCCAAGGCCGCCCTCGGAGACAAGAAACCGGTGATCGCCATGCTCGACGGCACGCCCGGCGGCACCGTCGATACCTTCCGCCATGACGGCTTCCTGAAGGGCTTCGGCATTGCCGAAGGCGATCCGGCCATTGCCGGCGCCGCCATCACCAACGGCGCCCAGGACAAGGCCCAGGTCGGCATGGAGAACCTCCTGTCCAAGAACGGCGACATCAACGTCGTCTACACCATCAACGAGCCGGCGGCGGCCGGCGGCTATCAGGCCCTGAAATCGTTCGGCATGGAGAAGGACGTGATCCTGACGTCGATTGACGGCGGTTGCGCCGGCGTTCGCAACGTCAAGGCCGGCATCATCGCCGCAACGGTGATGCAGTTCCCCTACAAGATGGCGTCGATGGGCGTCGATGCGGTGGCCGAGTATGCGGCAACCGGCAAGAAGCCGTCCGGCTTCATCAACACCGGCTCCTACCTGATCACCGACAAGCCGATGCCGGGCCTCGATTCCAAGGACAGCGAGTGGGGCCTCCAGAACTGCTGGGGCGACTGAAGTCGCCCCTGAGGCCGGAGAAACCCGGCTCCATCCCGATCGGTTTTCTTCTGGAGCACGCGTCGATCGACACCCGATATCCTGATCGGCAGAGACCATAATCCGATCGGCTGGCGCCTGTTTGGACCGGCGGATACGTCCGCCGGTCCGCTTTCATCCTACGTCAGTTGTGAGGTCCCCATGAGCAGCGCAACTCCGTCTGCCCCCGAGGCCGGTGCAGGGCTGTTTTCGCGAACCAAGACCATTCCCGCCGTCGGACCCATTCTGGTTCTGCTGGCTTTCTGTCTGGTGTTCGCCGTCACCAATCCGCGCTTTCTCGCCCCTCACAATTTGTCGATCATCCTGCAGCAGACCATCGTGGTGGGCACGCTGGCCATCGGCCAGACGCTGGTGATCCTGACCGCCGGCATCGACCTCGCGGTCGGCGCCATCTGCGTGCTCGGCACCATCGTCGCCGGCAAGATGGTCAATCTCGGCTACGATCCGATGCTGTCGATGCTGTTCGCGGCCATCCTGTGCACGCTGTCCGGCCTCATCGCCGGCGCGCTGGTCAGCCGGCTCGACCTGCCACCCTTCATCGTCACGCTCGGCACGCTCGGCATTCTGACGGCGGCCCTCCGCCTCATTTCCAAGGGCGGCGCCTTTCCGGTACAGGACGACTTTCTCGGCCTGACCGGCAACACCTTCCGCATCGGCAGCTTCGTCCTTACCTACGGCGTGCTGGCCATGCTACTGCTCTACGCCATCGTCTGGTACCTGCTCAACGAGACGCGCTGGGGAAGGCATCTCTACGCCATCGGCAACAATCCCGAAGCGGCGCGGCTGGTCGGCATTCCGGTCCGTCTGCACCTGTTGCAGGTCTATGCGCTGGCCGGCCTCATCTACGGCATCACCGCCTGGCTCGCCCTTGGCCGCATCCCCAATGCCGACCCCAACGCCCTCCAGACGGCCAACCTCGATTCCATCACCGCCGTGGTGATCGGTGGCACCAGCCTGTTCGGCGGACGTGGCGGCCTCGTCGGCACGCTGATCGGCGCCCTGATCGTCGGCGTTCTCCGCAATGGCCTGACGCTCGCCGGCATCGATCCGCTCTGGCAGGATCTCGTCACCGGCATCCTGGTGATCGTTGCCGTCGCCTTCGACCAGCTTTCCCGCAGGAGGCGCTGATGTCCGCCCTCGCAAGTGCCCCCAACCAGCCCGGCGACAGCGTTCGCAACGTGCTCGAAGCCCGTAATCTCGTTAAAAGCTACGGCCATGTCGTTGCCCTCGACGGCGTCGATTTCGATCTGCGTGCCGGCGAAATTCTCGCCGTCGTCGGCGACAACGGCGCCGGCAAATCGACGCTGATCAAGACGCTGACCGGCGCTGTGGTACCCGACAGCGGCGAAATCCTGCTCGACGGGCAGCCGGTGCATTTCAAGGGACCGCTCGACGCCCGCCATCGCGGTATAGAGGCGGTCTACCAGGATCTTGCCGTAGCGCCCGCCCTCGACATTCCGAGCAACCTCTTTCTGGGGCGCGAGCTGCTGTCGCCGGGCATCCTCGGCAGCGTCTTCCGGCGCCTCGACAAGCGGCGGATGCGCGAGATGGCAGCGGAAGCCATGGCCGATCTGAAATTCCGCCTTCCGTCGATCACCAGCCGCGTCGAGAATCTGTCCGGCGGCCAGCGTCAGGGCGTCGCCGTGGCGCGAGCGGCGGTGTTCGCCCGCAAGCTGGTGATCATGGACGAGCCGACCGCAGCGCTCGGCGTGCGCGAGACCGGTCAGGTGCTGGAACTCATCCGGGCAATCCGCGACAGAGGTCTGCCGGTCGTGCTGATCAGCCATAACATGCCCAACGTGTTTGAACTCGCCGACCGCATCTGCATCATGCGGCTCGGCAAACGGGCCGCGGTCGTCTCGCCGAAGTCGCACACGATGGCCGACGTGGTCGCGATCATGACCGGCGCGGTCAAGGTCGAGGCAGGTTGATGGAAGGATCAGCCTGCCCCGCCTCCTTGTCGTCCAGCGCGACGATAATGAGCGTGCCGGCGGCTTCGAGTGCGGCTTGAGTGTTCGGACGGCCGCAGCGAGGCGCCCCCAGCCCTTGCGTTTGGCGAACAGGTTCTCGCGACCTTGTGGCGCTGGCGGTATGGAGCCTTGTCATAGCCAGATGGGGCTTTGCGGCTCCGGCCGAACGGGCTGCATGGCTTGATGCCTCAGGCTCGGGGTTCTTCGCGGATCCAGGCCTCAGGTAGGGAACTCATTCAAATCCAGGGCGATGGTGGCGAGATAGTTCTCGGCCAGGCGGTCATACCTGGTGCCCTACTCGAAACTCAGCGGTATCAGGCAGATGGCGATGGTTTCGAGGGCCGGAGCGAAGCGAACTTGAGGTTCGCGAGCACCGAAAGCGAGATAATTGAAGCCAGATGCCCGCCCCGGTGGAAGTTTCGGGTCAGGCTGTTAGGTCAGCGCGTTTGGGCCCGCTGATCACTGGCACAATTCCATGAGATACTTCCCATACTCACTCTTTCCGAGTTTTTTTCCCAGCATTTCCAGTTGGCTGCGGTCGATGAATCCGTTTCGGAAGGCGATCTCCTCGGGGCAGGCGATCTTGATGCCCTGGCGGCGTTGTAAAGTACCGACGAAGTTGCCGGCCTCCAGCAGGCTGTCGGGCGTGCCGGTGTCGAGCCAGGCGTAGCCGCGGCCCATCAGTTCGACGTTGAGCCTGCCGCGCTCGAGATAGGCCTTGTTGACGTCGGTGATCTCCAGTTCGCCACGTGGCGACGGCTTGAGGTTGGCGGCGATCTCGACGACGTCCCCGTCGTAGAAGTAGAGCCCGGTCACCGCCCAGTTGGACTTCGGCTTGGCCGGCTTTTCCTCAATGGAAACCGCCTGCCGGTTCTCGTCGAACTCCACCACGCCATAGCGTTCGGGATCGCTGACATGATAGGCGAACACCGTAGCGCCTTCGGGGCGTGCGGCGGCGCTGGCGAACAGGTCGGTGAGGCCGTGGCCGTAGAAAATGTTGTCGCCGAGGATCAGGCAGGACGGCCCGGAGCCGACGAAGTCGGCACCGATGATGTAGGCTTGGGCAAGACCGTCAGGCGACGGCTGCTCGGCATAGCTGAGCGAGATGCCCCACTGTGCTCCGTCGCCAAGAAGCCGTTGGAAGTTCGGCAGATCGTGCGGCGTCGAGATGATCAGGATGTCGCGGATGCCGGCCAGCATCAATGTCGAAAGCGGATAGTAGATCATCGGCTTGTCGTAGACCGGCATCAGCTGCTTGGAGGTGACCAGCGTCATCGGATGGAGCCGCGTGCCCGAGCCGCCGGCCAGAATGATCCCCTTCATCGAGTGCCCCTTTCAAATTCCCGCCCCAAACCCCGCGGCGCCGCATATCGATCGCAATCCCCTACCCGGCGACGAGCCGCCGGACGACCAATTCCGCCGAATGCTGCCAGTCCGGCAGACATACGCCATGCAGACGCTCCAGCTTGCCGCAGTCGAGCCGCGAGTTGGCCGGCCTCCTGGCCGGTGTCGGATAGGCGCTGGCCGGGATCGGATCGACCGTGACGGGCTTGCCGCCGTGCAGGGCCGACAGGCGGAAGATCTCCGCCGCAAAGCCGGCCCAGCTCGTCTCGCCGCGGCCCGTCATATGGAAGGTGCCGCGCAGCTCTCGAGCGCCTGACGCAGTGAGGTTGTCCGCCACCGTCAGCAGCCCGTCGGCAATGTCGAGGGCCGAGGTGGGGTTGCCGACCTGGTCGGCGACGACGCCGACGCGGTCGCGCGTCTCGCCCAGCCGCAGCATGGTCTTGACGAAGTTCCTGCCGAATGGCGAGTAGACCCAGGCCGTCCGGAGGATGGCGTGGTTGGGCGTGGCGGCGGCAAGCGCCAGCTCGCCGGCCAGCTTGGTCCGGCCATAGGCGCTGAGCGGCCCCGTCGGGTCCGTTTCGACGTAAGGAGCGGGCTTGTCGCCAGAGAACACATAATCAGTCGACAGATGCACCACCGGCACGTCGAGGCGAGCCGCCGCCTTGCCGATCTCGCCCACCGCCGCAGCGTTGACGGCCAGCGCCGTCGCCTCGTCGCTCTCCGCCGCGTCGACCGCCGTGTAGGCGGCCACCGACAGGATGACGTCGGGCCTCAGCGCCTCGATCGCCGGGGCGATCTTGCCGGTGACCGCAAGGTCGAACTCCGGCTGGCCGACCGGCAGCAGTTCGATATCGTCTCGCCCGGCGGCCGTCTCGACGAGCGAGCGGACCACCTGCCCTCTGATGCCGGTCACCAGGATGCGACGGGTCACGCCCTCACCTCGTCCGGCTTCAAGAGACCCAGCCGGCTGCCGTCATAGCCCTTGCGCAGCGGCGCCCACCACCAGTCGTTCTCCAGATACCATCGCACCGTCTTGTCGATGCCGCTGTCGAAGGTCTCCTCGGCCTTCCAGCCAAGTTCGGTTTCGAGGCGCGCGGCATCGATGGCGTAGCGGGCGTCGTGGCCGGGACGGTCGGCGACATAGGTGATCAGGCGATGATGCGGCGCGCCCGCCGGATGGTAAGCGTCCATCAGCGCGCAGATCCGCTCGACGACGTCGAGGTTCTTCCGCTCGTTGCGGCCGCCGACGTTGTAGGTCTCGCCGGGACGACCGCGCTCGGCGATCAGGTCGAGGGCGCGGGCATGATCCTCGACGTAGAGCCAGTCGCGGATGTTGGCGCCGTTGCCGTAGACCGGCAGCGGCTTGCCCGCGAGGGCATTGAGGATCATCAGCGGGATCAGCTTCTCGGGGAAGTGATAGGGGCCGTAGTTGTTGGAGCAGTTGGAGACCACCACCGGCAGGCCATAGGTGCGCTGCCACGCCTTGGCGAGGTGATCCGATGCCGCCTTCGAGGCCGAATAGGGCGAGGAGGGATCGTAGGGCGTCTCCTCGGTGAACAGCCCATCCGCCCCGAGCGAGCCGTAGACCTCGTCGGTCGACACGTGCAGGAAGCGGAAGGCCGCCTTGTCCTCGGCCGGCAGGCCGCTCCAGTAGTGCCGCGCCGCCTCCAGCATGGTGAAGGTGCCGATGACGTTGGTCTCGATGAAGTCGCGGGCGCCGGTGATCGAGCGGTCGACGTGGCTCTCGGCGGCGAGATGCATCACCCTGTCAGGCCGGAAGCTGTCACAGGCCTCGGCAATCGCCTGGCGGTCGCAGATATCGGCCTTGAGGAAGCGGTGGTTCGGATGGTTGTCGACGGCGCGCAGCGAGGTGAGCGTGCCGGCATAGGTGAGCTTGTCGACGGTGAGCACCTCGTAGCCCCGGACGAGCACGAGATGACGGACGACCGCCGATCCGATGAAGCCGGCGCCGCCGGTGACGAGAACGCGCATGGAAACACCTTGCGTCAGGAGAAGGCGAAAGGGAATTGGCCGGCTGGATGATCAGCAGGCGTAGACGAAATCGGCATCGAGTTCGGACAGACGTGGCTGCACCCGGTCCCTGGCCGACAGGATCGCCTTGTCCTCGGCCACCGGCCAGTCGATGCCGAGCGCCGGATCGTTCCAGCGAAGGCCCCTGTCATGCTCGGGGCTGTAGTAATCGGTCACCTTGTAGGCAATGACGGTATCGGGTTCGAGCGTGCAGAAGCCGTGCGCAAAGCCCGGCGGTACCCAGAGCTGGCGACCGTTGCCGGCCGAAAGCTCGACCTTCACATGCTGGCCGTAGGTCGGCGATCCCCGGCGAATGTCGACGGCGACGTCCAGGATGGCGCCGACCAGGCAGCGCACAAGCTTGCCCTGCGCCCGCGGGCTCAACTGGAAATGCAGGCCGCGCACCGTGCCAACCTCCGCAGACATCGACTGGTTGTCCTGAACGAAAGAGGTTGATCCGGCCGCAGCCTCGAACAGATCCTGACGAAACGTCTCCACGAAATAACCGCGGGAGTCGCCGTGGCGACGAGGCACGATCTCCAGAGGGCCGGAAACCGGTAGAGGCGCGAACTGCATCAAACTCTCCTTCGATGCTCGAAGACCGTCACAGGCATCGAGAGTGAAGGCCGCGGCCTCGATCCACGGCATCCATCCCGGACTTTCCGCAGGAAAAGGAAGTCCGGTCGGACCTGACTTGCCTGGAACGAAGGATCGGCAGTAGCCGGAAGCGCATCAGAAGCCATTGCCGGATCGGAATTCTCGCGTAATCGTCCACCAGATGATCTTGACATCAAGCCACAGCGAAAAGCGCCGGATGTACTGGACATCCGGCGCAACGCGGCGAAATGCAAGGATAGGATCGACTGACGGTCCACGCAATCCTTCAGCCCGCGCCGGACCAGTCATTTCGGCGACGGTTTGCGTAGAAGGAACACCCGCCGGCATGCCCGCTTCAATCCGCCTGTCGACGCAGGATTTGGGCCCAAAGCCTACTCCACGTATTTCCGCCAGTCGTGCTGTTCCCTGAAGCCGAGCATGGTGCGGATCTTCTCGTTGGAGATCGGCGCCTCGCTGCCGATCAGCGGCCAGCTATGCGGCGTGTTCGGGCAAACCTTGGCGAGGAAATCATCCGTCGGCTCGCGGGCGGTGATGGTATCGTTCACCGCATTGAACACCTGGAAGCCGAGGCCATCCTTCTCGACGCACAGATGGACGATCTCGCCAAGGTCGCGGGCGTCGATATAGCTCCAGGCGTTGCGCTTGCGGGTCAGCGGGTCGGCCATGAAGGCGGGGAAATTGACGTATTCGTGCGGCTCGATGACGTTGCCGATGCGGAGCGCGTAGATGTCGGCCGCATAGCGCATGGCGAAGGCGCGCGCCGTCTTTTCGTTCACCACCTTGGACAGGCCATAGCTGTCCATCGGATCGGTGTCGTAGTCCTCGGTCAGCGGGAACTGATGGAAGTCCTTGTCGCCCTCGGCGAAGCAGACGCCGTAGGTGGTCTCGCTGGAGGCGATGATCACCTTGCGGATGCCGAGCTTCATCGCCGCCTCGATGACGTTGTAGGTCGACATGACGTTGGTCTCGAAGGTGCGGTTGTCGGGCACCAGCAGGATGCGCGGCACCGCCGCGAAATGCACCACGGCATCGGCCAGCACCGGCCGCGAGCCGGTGGCGAGGCTGTCGAAATCGAAGTGCATGGACAGCGCGCTGTAGACCTCTGCTCCATCGGTGAGATCGCAGGTAAGCGTCGTCACGCCCGGACAGTCGAGCGGCTTGAGATCGAGGTTGAAGACGTCGTGCCCCTTGTCCTTGAGATAGGGAACGACGTGACGGCCGGCCTTGCCGGAGCCGCCGGTGAAGACGATTTTCATATTGCCTCCGAAAGAGTTGCGCCGGCTGCCGCCGGCGCGATTGTCAGGTCATCAGCTGGCCACCGTTCACCTCCAGCACCTGCCCGGTCATGTAGCCGGACAGCGCCGCCGAGGCGAGGAACAGGTAGGGGCCGACCATATCCTCCGGCTTGGCCAGCCGCTGCAACGGGATGGTGACGCGCATGGCTTCGAGATAGGCCTGATCGGAATAGCGCTCGTGGAACGGCGTCTCGACGATGCCCGGCGCCACCGCGTTGACGCGCACGCCGAAGGGCGCGAATTCCTTGGCCATGCCGCGCGTCGCATTCTCGATGAACGCCTTGGCCGAGCCGTAGGGGCCGGCGCCGAGGCTGGCGCCGGTGCGGGCGGCGATCGACGTGGTGTTGACGATGAAGCCCTGCTGCGCCTTGAGGAAGGGCAGCGCGGCGTGCGAGGCCACCAGCACCGAGCGGACGTTGAGGCCGATGATGTCCTCGAACACCTGTTCGTTGAAGTCGCCATAGGGCATGCGCGCCACCATGCCGCCGGCGTTGTTGACGAGACCGTCCAGCCGGCCGAAGGCCATGGCCGTCTCCTCGATCACCTGCGCCATGTCGGCCGACTTCAGCGCGTCGCCGCGCACGGCCGTCGCCTTGCCGCCGGCGGCGCGGATGTCGGCGCAGAGCGTCTCGGCAGCCGTGGCCGACGAATTGTAGTGGACCCCGACCGAGGCCCCCTGCTCGGCGAAGGCGCGGGCCAGCGCCGCGCCGATGCCGGTGGAGGCGCCGGTGACCAGCACCGCCTTGCCGGCGAGATCGGGAATGCTGAGCAGCCTGCTCATCGGGGCCTCCTTCCTCTGATGCGTCGCCGACCGTACCGCCGGCGGAACCGGACAAGCAAAGCCCGTCCGGCCGCCGCTGTCCATCGGCAAGGCGACTATGCCGCCCTCAGAAACCCTTCACCATGAAGGTTTCATAGGGCGCTTCGAGCGCGGCGATCTCCTCGGCGTCGAGCGTCAGGTCGACGGCGGCTATGGCATCGTCGAGGTGGCCCATGCGGCTGACGCCGACGATCGGCGACGTCACGCCCTTGACCTGCAGCACCCAGGCCAGCGCCACCTCGGCCATCGAGCGGCCGCGCGCTTTGGCTACCTGTTCCACGGCGGCGACCACGGCCGGGGCGTTGCCCTCGGTGCGCTCGTACATGCCCTTGTTGTGGCGGTCGGTGGTATTGCGCTTGGTTTCGGTGCCCCAGGGCCGGGTCAGCTTGCCGCCGCCGAGCGGGCTCCAGGGGATGACGGCAACGCCCTGATCCCGGCAGAGCGGCAGCATCTCGCGCTCCTCCTCGCGGTAGACCAGGCTGAGCTGGTTCTGCATCGAGGCGAACCTGGTCCAGCCGTTCATCTCGGCGGCGTGCTGCATCTTGGCGAACTGCCAAGCGTACATCGACGACGCCCCGATATGCAGGGCCTTGCCGGATTTCACCACCTCGTCGAGCGCTTCCATGGTCTCCTCGACCGGCGTGAACGGGTCGAAGCGATGGATCTGGTAGAGGTCGACATAATCGGTGTCGAGCCGCTTCAGGCTGTTGTCGATCTCCGACAGGATGGCCTTGCGGGAGAGACCACGGCCGTTCGGGCCGGGCCGCATCGGGAAGAACACCTTGGTCGCCAGCACGATCTCGTCGCGCGGCGCCAGCTCCTTCAGGATGGCGCCGGTGATCTCTTCGCTGGTGCCGGCGGCATAGACGTTGGCGGTGTCGAAGAAGTTGATGCCGGCTTCCCA
Source organism: Pleomorphomonas koreensis DSM 23070 (assembly GCF_000425185.1). GTDB lineage: Bacteria > Pseudomonadota > Alphaproteobacteria > Rhizobiales > Pleomorphomonadaceae > Pleomorphomonas > Pleomorphomonas koreensis. The sequence continues at coordinate 25,533 of NZ_AULH01000013.1, read as the reverse complement.
GGCACGGCGGAACAGCGGCCGCCCCTCGTCGAGGCCGAGCACCCACGGCCGCTCCTCCATCACCTCGCCGAAGGACATGCAGCCGAAGCAGATGCGGCTGACCTCGAGACCCGACTTTCCGAATCGAGCGTATTGCATGACGTTTCCTCCTCGCGGGCGGCGCCGTCGGTCCACCGGCCGGCGGACAACACCTCGCCGGGGCGGCCGGCGGCCACCCTCTCGCGGTCGACAGTCAACCGCCACCGCTTTGATCCGTCAAATGGATTGTCGAGACGATATTGATCTCGATCCAAGAACCATCAGCCCATCCAATGCGCTTTGAATGTCACTTTCGTCGCTTTTTGCGCGCTGAAACAGACTGGCGGCGACCCTTCGCCCTCGCCGGGATGAATCGTTTTTGGTAGAAGGAGGAACGGAAGCGCGCCCGGAGCGGCGCCGGGACAGGGAGAGGATCATGTCGGAGAACGAAGGAACCATCCGCCATCGCTGGTGGAAGGAGGCGGTCGTCTACCAGATCTATCCGCGCTCCTTCCAGGATTCCAACGGCGACGGCATCGGCGACATCAAGGGCATCGTCACGCGGCTCGACTATCTCAAGGGTCTCGGCGTCGACGTCGTCTGGCTGAGCCCGCATTTCGATTCGCCCAACGCCGACAACGGCTACGACATCCGCGACTACCGCAAGGTGATGGCCGAGTTCGGCACGATGGCCGACTTCGACGCCCTGCTCGCCGGGCTCAAGGCGCGCGGCATGCGTCTCATCATCGACCTCGTCGTCAACCACACCTCCGACGAGCACGCCTGGTTCGTCGAGAGCCGCAAGTCGAAGGATAATCCCCACCGCGACTTCTACATCTGGCGGCCCGGCCGCGGCGACGGCCCGCCCAACGACTGGCGCTCCTATTTCTCCGGCTCGGCCTGGACGCTCGATCCGGCCACCGGCGAATACTACCTGCACCTTTTCGCCGACAAGCAGCCCGACCTCAACTGGGAGAACGATCATGTGCGCGCCGAGGTCTACGACCTGATGCGCTTCTGGCTGGACAAGGGCGTCGACGGCTTCCGCATGGATGTCATCCCGATGATCTCCAAGGAGCAGGACTTCCCCGACTATCCGCCGGAGCACCGCGAGCGCACCGAGTATTACCATGCCGTCGGCCCGCGCCTGCACGAGTTCCTTCAGGAGATGAACCGCGAGGTGCTGTCGAAATACGACGTCATGACGGTGGGCGAAGCCTTCGGCGTCACGCCTGAACAGACGCCCGACCTCGTCGACGAGCGGCGCGGCGAGCTGAACATGATCTTCAACTTCGACGCCGTGCGCATCAACAACGACGGCCGCCGCTACCAGCCGTGGACGCTGCCCGAGTTGAAGGCCGTCTACACCCGCCTCGAAGAGCGGACCGACGCCCATTGCTGGAACACCGTCTTCCTCTCCAACCACGACAACCCGCGCCTCGTCAGCAGCTTCGGCGACGACGAGGAACCCTGGCGCGTTCCCTCGGCCAAGTTGCTGGCCACCATGCTGATGACGCTGCGCGGCACGCCCTTCGTCTACCAGGGCGACGAACTCGGCATGACCAACTACCCGTTCACCGCCGTCGAGCAGTATGACGACATCGCCGTGCGCAACGCCTGGAAGGCCGAGGTGCTGACCGGCCGCGTCGCCGCCGCCGACTTCCTCGCCGACATGGCGCGCACCAGCCGCGACCATTCCCGCACGCCGATGCAGTGGAGCGCCGCGCCGAACGGCGGCTTCACGACGGCCCAAAAGGCGTGGCTCGCCGTCAATCCCAACGCCGCGACGATCAACGCCGAGGCGGCGCTGGCCGACCCCGGCTCGATCTATCATCATTATGCCAGGCTCGCCGGTCTCCGCCGGTCGCATCCGGCGCTCATCTACGGCGATTTCGTCGATGTCGCGCCCGAGCATCCGAGGCTCTTCGCCTACACGCGGACGCTCGACGACGAGGCCTATGTCGTGCTGCTCAACTTCTCGCGCCAGCCGGTCGACGTCGATCTTCCGGGCATCGAGATCGGCGACCTCGTCCTCGGCAACCTCGCCCCGCCCGCCGACGCCCGCCGCCTCGCCGGCTGGGAGGCGCGCATCCACCGCCGGCGCTGAGACGGCGACATCACGGCCCGGTGACCACCGGGCCGTTCTTTTCCGTCCACTCGATCATGCTGCCGGGATAGAGGCCGACATCGGTGCGGCCGGTCGCCTCGACGATGGACAGCGCCTCGCCGGCCCGCCGGCCGGAGCGGCACATCAGCACGACAGGGACTTTCGACGGCGGCGGCAGTTGCCCGGCCTTGAAGGCGGAAAGCGGCAGGTTGACGGCGCCGGGGACGTGCCCCGCCGCGAACTCGTCGGCCTCGCGCACGTCGACGAGGTGGATGCGGTTGGACATCAGCCCCGCCTGCACCTGATCGAAGCTGAACACCTCGCCGGCCAAGGCCGGCCCGACGACGGCGGACATCAGCCCGCCGAGAAAAACCAGAACCGCAAGACGCATGACCCATCCTCCCTGGCGCGCCTTCGGGGGCCGCGCCTTCCGACAAGACATGGGGTGCGGCGCGGCCAGAAAAAGACCGGCCGGCCCGCACGCCGGACACCGACAAAAAGCGGCGCCGGCTTCCTCCCCCAAGGAAACCGGCGCCGCGCCGAAGGCGCCTCCGTCGGAGACCATCCTGGAATTGCCGTCCGGAAAGTCGGCCGGCCCGGCTTTTGAGACCCGGAGCGCGGCGGACATATGGGGTCCGCGAGCACCGGAAACGCAAGACGTCGGGCCGGACGACCGCCCTGGCGGCATTCGCAGGCGGTCTCTCAGCAGCAGCGGAACACGCCGCCCGTGGAGCCGCCGCCGTAGCGGCGCTCCTGGCTGTTGCGGAAGAACTCCTCCCTCGTCATCACCGGCTGGTCCGGATGGTTGGCTTCCCGATGGGCGACATAGGTGTCGTAATCGGGAACGCCGACCATCAGGCGCGCCGTCTGGGTGAGCTTCTGGCCCACCGCGCGCGGATCAGGCAGCCTGAGGCCGCACAGACAGTTCATCATCACCCACCTCGATGGCGGTCGGCTTCTGCTGGCGCAGCGCCTTCAGCATCGCCTGCACGCCGAACACCAGCATGCCCACGACAATGACCATGAAGATGGCGGTGAGCGCCGCGTCCACCCACTGGTTGACGATGACGCGCTGCATCTCCTCCACCGTCTTGGCCGGAGCGAGGATGGTGCCTTCGGCCATCGCCTTGGAGAAGCGGTTGGCCTGGGCGATGAAGCCCACCGCCGGACGGCCGTCGAACAGCTTCTGCCAGCCGGCGGTCAGCGTGCAGATGGCCAGCCAGACCAGCGGCACGATCGTCACCCAGGCGTAGGCCTGCCGCTTCATCTTGAACAGCATCACCGTGGCGAAGGCGAGAGCGATCGCCGCCAGCATCTGGTTGGCGATACCGAACAGCGGCCACAGCGTATTGATGCCGCCAAGCGGATCGACCACGCCCTGGTAGAGGAAGTAGCCCCAGGCCGCGACGGCGAGCGCCGTGGCGACGAGATTGGCCGTCCAGCTATGGGTCTGGCGGAACGACGGGACCGCCGTGCCGATCAGATCCTGGATCATGAAGCGGGCGACGCGCGTGCCGGCGTCGACCGTCGTCAGGATGAACAGCGCCTCGAACAGGATGGCGAAGTGATACCAGAAGGGCATCAGCGCCACGCCGCCGATGACGTTCGACAGGATGTGCGCCATGCCCACGGCGAGCGTCGGCGCGCCGCCGGCCCGCGACAGGATGGTCGCCTCACCGACGTTCTTGGCCATGTCGGTCAGCATGTCCGGCGTGACGGTGAACAGCGGGTCCCAACTGGAGATCACCTGCGCCGCCTGGTCGGCGGTGGTGCCGATGACGCCCGGCGCCGTGTTCATGGCGAAGTAGACGCCCGGCTCGATCACCGAGGCGGCGATCAGCGCCATGATGCCGACGAAGCTCTCCATCAGCATCGCGCCGTAGCCGATGAAGCGGAGCTGCCGCTCGTTCTCGATCATCTTCGGGGTGGTGCCCGACGAGATCAGCGAGTGGAAGCCGGAGATGGCGCCGCAGGCGATGGTGATGAACAGGAACGGGAACAGGTTGCCGGAGAACACCGGGCCGGTGCCGTCGACGAACTTGGTCAGCGCCGGCATCTTCATTTCCGGCATCACGAAGACGATGCCGATGGCCAGCGCCAGGATGGTGCCGATCTTCAGGAAGGTCGACAGGTAGTCGCGCGGGGCGAGCAGGAACCACACCGGCAGCACCGAGGCGACGAAGCCGTAGCCGATCAGGATCAGCGCCAGCGCCTCGCCCTTGTAGGTGAAGAGCGGCGCGAGCGTCTCGCTTTCGGCCACGGTGCGGCCGAAGACGATGGCGAGCAGCAGGAGCACCACGCCGATGGCGCTCATCTCGCCGATGCGGCCCGGCCGGAAGAAGCGGCTGTAGAGGCCCATCAGGATGGCGATCGGAATGGTGGCGAACACCGTGAAGGTGCCCCACGGGCTGCCGGCCAGCGCCTTGACGACGATCAGCGCGAGCACGGCGAGCAGGATGATCATGATCATCAGGATGCCGATCGAGGCGACGACGCCGGGCACCACGCCAAGCTCGGTCTTGATCATGTCGCCGAGCGACCGGCCGTCGCGGCGGGTCGAGGCGAACAGGATGACGAGGTCCTGCACCGCGCCGGCGAACACGACGCCGGCGATCAGCCACATGGTGCCGGGCAGGTAGCCCATCTGCGCCGCGAGCACCGGGCCGACCAGCGGGCCGGCGCCAGCGATGGCCGCGAAATGGTGGCCGAACAGCACGTATTTGTCGGTCGGAACGTAGTCGAGACCGTCGTTGCGGCGCACGGCCGGCGTCCGGCGGGCGGGGTCGGCCCCCAGCACGCGATCGACGATGTAGAGCGCGTAGAAGCGGAATGCGACGAGATAAGTGGCGACGGCGGCCACAACCAGCCACAGCGCGTTGATGGTCTCACCGCGGCTGAGCGCCACGACTGCGAGAGCCACGGCGCCGACGACGGCGATCACGATCCATACAAGCCACTCCCTCGGTGATCGAGGAGTCTTGGCGACTGCTGACATGCTTTCCTCCTGGCAGAACCCCACCAAGGAGGGCGGAAACGGCAGGCAAATCCACGCATCGCCGGCACGAACGTGCCGGGCGCCGAACGGCCCGATTGCGCTTCAGAGTCCCCTACCCTAGCCCGCCGCCTTCCCCGCTCATGCCGCCTCCTCCCCCTGAGGACGCCGGACCGGGCAGAAAATGGCGGCAGCCGCCCCCCACGGCAGCCTTTCGCTTTCCTGAAACGATGCGAACACTGACTGGATTATTGTATCCCGACCTCCGCGACAAGGCGAAGAAACGGTTAACGCGCACAGTTTCCCATAGCAAATAGGCTAAGAAATCCGCGGAATTCCGGGGTTGACGCCAGCGTTTACGCCGGTCGCCGCACCGCTGGCCGCCGTTCGTCATCGATTCAAAGCGTGATGACGGATACGTCGAACGCGCCATTTACCGGACAGGCGAATCCGCCCCCGGAGACCGTTTCCGAAAATCGCTCCGATTTTCGAAAGTCGGATCGGACGGCCGCCAGATCGCAATCTCAGAACGGTCTCTCAGATCACCCAGGTGAAGGCGGAATAGTCGCGCTCGGTCAGCATCTGGTCCATGTTGCGGGCCGGGTTGGCCGGCGCGTCGCCGAGGACGATGCGGGCCGGCGTGCCGACGGCCGTCGAATGGGCCGGCACCGAGGTCGTCACCAGCGAGCCGGCGGCGATCTTGGAATAGGCGCCGATCTCAACCGGTCCGAAGATCTGCGCGCCGGCGCCGATCATCACGCCGGTGCGGATGGTCGGATGGCGCTTGCCGGTGTGGGTGCCGGTGCCGCCCAGCGTCACGTCCTGAAGGATGGACACCTCATCCTCGATCTCGGCCGTCTCGCCGATCACCACGCCGGTGGCGTGGTCGATGAAGATGCCCCGCCCGAGCAAGGCGCCGGGATGGATGTCGGTCTGGAACACCGACGACGAGCGGCTTTGCAGCACCAGCGCCATGTCGCGCCGGCCGGCCAGCCACAGATGATGGGCGACGCGGTGCGTCTCGATGGCCGAGAAGCCCTTGAAGAACAGGAACGGCTCGATCAGCCGGCCCGACGCCGGGTCTCGCTCCACCACCGCCTTGAGGTCGGCGTGGACGCCTTCGAGGATGGACGGCTCGGCGTCGATCGCCCTCAGCACCGTGCGGGAGATCGTCTCGGCCGACAACTCGTCGCCGCCCAGCCGCTGGCCGAGGCGGGTGGCCAGCGCCGTCGCGAGGTCGGGCTGGTCGAGAATTGTCGAGACCATCAGCGAGGTCAGCGCCGGCTCGCGGGCCATGGCAGCTTCCGCCTCGCCGCGCAGACGGTGCCAATGGAGGTCGATCGCCGCCGAACGGCCGCTCGTCGCCTCGCCTCTCCACAGCCTCGGCGCCCTGTCCATGCGACCCTCACGCGGATAACTTGATCGGTTCACGGCATTTTATACGAAAGTCGATGCGGCGCCAAAGCATGGGCTTGTGCCCTCGCCGTCACGAATAGATGTGAATTCTATTATCGGCGGATTTATTAGAAAGATATTTCGTCTTCGCCCGGCTCGGGAGGCGACGATGCCTCGGGCTGGCCATAGGGCTGGAAATGCCGGCGTTGCCGGCGGAAGGTCTCGACCAGATAGCGGCGGCAGGCGGCGATGGCGGCGATCGCGGTGGCGCCAGGGTGTCCGACCAGCCAGTAGGTACGGGCAAAGCCCACCTGCGGCAGGATGCGTTCGAGGCCCGGCGCATCCACCGCCACGAAGTCGTGCAGCACGCCGATGCCGGCGCCGGACCGGATCGCTTCGAGCTGGCTGGTGGCGCCGGCGCAGCGGTAGAGCCGCCTGGAGAAAGCCTGCAAGGTCGCCGTGTAGTCGAGCGCCGTCGAATAGGTGTAGTCGTCGATGCCGGTGACCAGCAGGTGGCCGTTGAGGTCTTCGGGGGTCGTCGGCCGGCCGTGGCGGTCGAGATAGCTCGCCGCCGCGTAGACGCCGAGCGTGTAGTCGACGAGCTTGCTGGCGACCAGCCGGCCGGCCGTCGGCCGCGCCAGCTCAATGACGAGATCGGCCTCGCGACGCGATACCGAGAACTTCAACGGCAGCGGCACCAGCTCCACCGTGACGCCGGGATGCCGCGCCGCGAACAATCCCAGTTCGCGAGCGAGGAAGCTGTTGCCGAGACCATCGGGCGCGCCGACGCGCACCGTACCGGACACCTCGGTCGCGCCGGCCACCACCGCCGCCGTCGCCGACCGCGCCTCGATCTCGATGCGCTCGGCCACCGGGATCAGCCGCGCGCCGGCCTCGGTCAGCACGCAGCCGGTCGGCCGGCGCTCGAACAGCGCCGTCCCGAGCGCCGCCTCCAGCGCGTCGAGCCGACGGGCCACCGTGGTGTGGTTGACGCCGAGCCGGCGGGCGGCCGCCGAAAGCTGACCGCCGCGCGCCACGGCGAGGAAGACGCGGAAGTGATCCCAGTCCATGCCTGCACATTAACGCACAACCATTGTCCGGGCCAGCATATTGCCGCAGAGCGGCCTTCGGGTGTTTCATCGCCTCCAGCGCGCCGCAAGACGCGCATCAAACCGGAGGGATATCAGGGAAATGACGACGATCGCTCACTTCATCGACGGCCGGCCGACCATTGGCGCCTCGGGCCGCTCGGCCCCGGTGTTCGATCCGGCCACCGGCGCCGAGACGGGGCGCGTGGCGCTGGCCGACGCGGCGGACGTGCGCGCCGCCGTGGCGGCCGCCAGGGCGGCCCAGCCGGCCTGGGGGGCGACGACGCCGCTCCGCCGCGCCCGCATCCTCAACCGCTTCCTGACCATACTGGAGGCGCGGGTGGACGAACTGGCCGCCGCCATCACCGCCGAGCACGGCAAGGTGCTGAGCGATGCCAGGGGCGAGATCCGGCGCGGCATCGAGGTGGTGGAATTCGCCACCGCCGCGCCGGAGCTTCTGAAGGGCGAGTTTTCGGAGAATGTCGGCACCCGCGTCGACAGCCACTCGCTACGCCAGCCGCTCGGCGTGGTCGCCGGCATCACGCCGTTCAACTTCCCGGCCATGGTGCCGATGTGGATGTTCCCGGTGGCCCTAGCCTGCGGCAACGCCTTCATCCTGAAGCCGTCCGAGCGCTGCCCGAGCGCCGCGTGTCTGATCGCCGGCTGGCTCGCCGAGGCCGGCCTGCCGAAGGGCGTATTCCAGGTGGTGCAGGGCGACAAGACCGCCGCCGACGCCCTGCTCGCCGACCCCGACGTCGCCGCCGTCAGCTTCGTCGGCTCGACGCCGGTCGCCCGCCACATCTACGAGACGGCCACCCGTAGCGGCAAGCGCTGCCAGGCGCTCGGCGGCGCCAAGAACCACATGGTGATCATGCCCGACGCCGACCTCGACCAGGCCGCCGACGCGCTGATGGGCGCCGCCTACGGCTCGGCCGGCGAGCGCTGCATGGCCATCTCCATCGCCCTGCCGGTCGGCAAGGCCACCGCCGACGCGCTGGTCGCCAGGTTGACCGAGCGGGCGGAGAAGCTGGCCATCGGCCCCGGCAGCGATCCGGCGTCGGATATGGGGCCGCTGGTGTCGAAGCCGCATCTTGAGCGGGTGCGCGGCTATATCGACACCGGCGTCGAGGAAGGCGCCAAGCTGGTGCTCGACGGCCGTGGCTTCGTCCGCTCCGGTCACGAGAACGGCTATTTCATCGGCGCGACGCTGTTCGACGACGTCACGCCTCGGATGCGCATCTACCGCGAGGAGATCTTCGGCCCGGTGCTCGGCATCGTCCGCGTCGACGACTTCGACACCGCCATCCGGCTGATCAACGAGCACGAGTTCGGCAACGGCACCGCCATCTTCACCCGCGACGGCGGCGCGGCGCGCGAATTCGCCACCCGCATCCAGGCCGGCATGGTCGGCATCAACGTGCCGATCCCCGTGCCGATGGCCTTCCATTCCTTCGGCGGCTGGAAGGCGTCGCTGTTCGGCGACCATCACATGCACGGCGCCGAGGGCGTGCGCTTCTACACCCGCCTGAAGACGGTGACGAGCCGCTGGCCGACCGGCGGCCGCCGCGCCGGCGCCGACTTCATCATGCCGACCATGGAGTGATCAGACCGGCGACAGCGGGGCGGCCGGCCGACGCTCCGCCCGCCCCGGCAGGCAGGCGAGGAAGTTGGCGAACAGCCGATGGCCGCCCTCGGTCAGCACGCTTTCCGGGTGGAACTGCACGCCATGGGTCGGATGCTGGCAATGGGCGATCGCCATCACGTCGCCGCCCGGCGCCCGCGCCGTGACGACGAGCGGCGTGCCGTCCGCCACCTCGACGGCCAGCGAATGGTAGCGTCCGACCCGCAGCGGGCTCGGCAGGCCGGCGAACAGGCCGGAACCGTCGTGGGCGACCGGCGATGCCCGGCCGTGCATCGGCTCCCTGGCCGGCACGATGCGCGCCCCGAAGGCGGCGCCGATGCACTGATGGCCGAGGCAGATGCCGAGGATCGGCAGCTTGCCCGAGAAGACCCGCACCGCCTCGACGGCGACGCCTGCCTCGCCGGGGCCGCAGGGGCCGGGGCTGATGACGATCGCCTCCGGTTCGAGCGCTTTCAGGCCGGCGACGTCGACAGCGTCGTTGCGCAGCACCCTGACCTCCTCGCCGAGTTCGACAAGGTAGCGGGCGACGTTGCCGACGAAGCTGTCGTAGTTGTCGAGCACGACGATCATGCCGGCCTCCGGAAGGCGTCGAGGAGGCGCCGCGCCTTCAGTTCGGCCTCCTCGAATTCGGCGGCCGGATCGGACAGGAGCGTGATGCCGCCGCCGGCGGCCAGCGACGCCCTGTTACCGGCAAAGGTGGCGGTGCGGATGGCGATGTTGAAATCGGCCGAACCGTCGAAGCCGAGATAGCCGATCGCCCCGCAGTAGACGCCGCGCGGCGCGTGCTCCAACTCGGCGATGATCTCCATCGCCCGGATCTTCGGCGCGCCGGTGATCGAGCCGCCGGGGAAGACGGCGGCCAGCGCCTCCACCGCCGTCCGGCCGCCCTTAAGCTCGCCGGTCACCGTCGACACCAGATGGTGCAGCGAGGCATAGGTCTCGACCTCGCAGAGCCGCGGCACCTTCACCGTATGCGGCTTGCAGACGGCCGAGAGGTCGGAGCGCAGGAGATCGACGATCATCACGTTCTCGGCCCGGTCCTTGTCCGATGCGGCGAGAGCCGTCGCGAGCGCCGCGTCCTCGGTCGGATCGGCGGCGCGGCGCGCCGTGCCCTTGATCGGCCGCGTCTCGACGTGGCGGCCGCGCACGGCCAGCAGCCGCTCCGGCGACGACGAGGCGATCCGCACGTCGCCGTGGTCGAGGAAGGCGGCGAACGGCGCCGGATTGGTCGCCCGCAACGCCCGGTAATAGCCCCAGGCGTCGAAGCCGGCCGGCAGGTCGAGGTCGATGCGGCGGCTGATGTTGGCCTGGAAGATGTCGCCGGCGAGGATGTAGTCGCGGGTTCGCGCGACGGCCGCCTCGTAGGCGGGCCGGTCGAGGTTGGTCGTGAACGCGGGATCGGCGAGGCCGGCGAACGGCGCCTCCGGCGGTGTCGGCCCGTCGATCAGCGCCAGCAATTGGTCCGCCCGCTGCCGCGCCCGTCGCTCACGGCGCGCCCGATCCGCTTCCGGCCAGCCGGTGGACAGCACGAAGGCGCTGTTATCCACGAGGTCGAAGGCGACAATCGCGTCGTAAAAGTGCATCTCCAGCTCGGCGATGCCGTCCGGCGGCGGCGGCACCGTCGGCAGACGCTCGAGCCGCCGGCCGAACTCATAGGCGACATGGCCGATGGCCCCAACCTGGAACGGTGGCAGCCCCGCCATCGTCGGCTGCCGGTAGAGCGCCAGACGCCGGCTCAACTCATCGAGCGCCTGCCGGCCCGGCGCCACCTCCTCGCCATTCCAGAACGTCCACCCGTCCGCGACGCGCAGCGTGCCGAAGGGATCGGCGGCCACGAAGGCGTGGCGACCAAGATCGGCGTCGACCAGCGCGCTGTCGAGAAAGGCGAAGCCCGGCAGCGGACGCAAGCGCCGCGCCACGGCCAGCGGATCGATGGATTCGAGGGGAATGACGATCATCGGACGCCCTTGCCGGCCCATCCGGCCTTGCGCGGCGGCGGAACCTCTGCCACCGGAATGTCCGGCCTGCCCCCGGCGGGCGGCCGCAACCCGATCCGGTATAACGCGTATCTCAACCAGTTGAAACTATTTATGATTTGCATTCTCAACAATGGCCTCCTAGCGTCGAGGACATAGACTTTGGATGTAAGACCGATGCCGGCCCGCCGTGCCCTCACTCCCGTTGCCGTGTTCGCGAGCGTCGTGCTCGTCTGGTGGCTGGCCGGCCGGCTCGGCTGGACCAACGCCTATCTGTTGCCGGCACCAAAGGCGGTGGTTGCCGCGCTCACCGATCTCGCCGCCTCCGGCGCGCTCGTCAAACATGCGCTGACCAGCATCCAGCGCGTGCTGCTGGGTTTCGCGCTGTCGACGGCGCTGGCGGTGCCGCTCGCCGTGCTGCTGTCGGCCAGCCGACCAGCCCGCACGGTGATCGACCCGCTGCTGGAATTCGTCCGGCAGGTGCCGCCGCTCGCCCTGATTCCGCTATTGATTCTCTGGCTCGGCATCGGCGAGGCGCAGAAGCTCGGCATCATCGTGCTCGCCTCCTTCTTCCCGGTGTTCCTCGGCCTGCGCGGCGGCATCGCCGGCGTCGATCCCCGGCTGATTGAAGTCGGCCGCGTCGCCGGCCTCTCCCGCCGCGACATCCTGACGCGCATCGTGCTGCCGTCGGCGCTGCCCGAGCTGGTGGTCGGGCTCAGGATCAGCCTCGGCTATAGCTGGCGGGCGCTGGTCGGCGCCGAGCTGATCGCTTCGTCGGCCGGCCTCGGCTACATGATCATCGACGCCGAGAACCTCGCCCGCACCGACATCGTGCTGGCCGGCATCCTGGTGATCGGCATCCTCGGCCTTCTCTCCGATCTCCTGCTGCGCCGCCTGATCGGCCACGCCTTCCCCTGGCTCTCCGCCGATCTGGAGGCCGCCCGTGCTTGAGGTGATCGACGCCAGCCGCCGCTACGAGGTTGCCGGCCGCACGGTCCTCGCCCTCGACGGCGTGACGCAACGCTTCCCCGTCGGCACGATCACCGCCATCGTCGGCCGCTCCGGCTGCGGCAAGACGACGCTGCTGCGCCTCCTGGCCGGCCTCGCCGAGCCGAGTTCGGGCGCCGTCCGCCGCGCTCCCGCCGCCGGCATCGGCGTCGTCTTCCAGGAAGCGCGGCTGATGCCCTGGCTCGACGCCGCCGCCAACGTCGCCTTCCCGCTGAAGGGGCGGCTCGGCCGGGCCGAGATCGACGCCCGCGTCGACGAAGCCCTGGCCCTCGTCGGCCTTGCGGACGCACGGCGCGCCCTGCCCGCCCAGCTCTCCGGCGGCATGGCCCAGCGCGTCGCCATCGCCCGCGCCTTGGCGCAGCGGCCCGACGTGCTGCTGCTCGACGAGCCCTTCTCGGCACTCGACGCCTTTACCCGCCGCACCTTGCAGCGCGTCCTCGTCGACGTCTGGCAGGCGCGTCGGCCGACCGTCGTGCTGGTGACGCACGACGTCGAGGAGGCCGTGCTGCTCGGCGAAAGCGTGCTGGAGCTGGAGGCCGGCCGCGTCGTCGGCCGCGTCGCCGTCGATCTGCCCTTCCCGCGCGAGGCCACCGACCCGGCCGTGGTCGAGCTTCGCCGCCGCATTCTCGCCCGTCTGGTCGGCGAGCCCCATTCGGACCCCAGGAGGAAGCCATGCACCTGATATCCCGCCTCGCCCTTGCCGCCGCCTTCGTCGCCGGCACGCTGTCGCCGGCGCTCGCCGCCGATCCCGACGCCTTGCGCGTCACCTATGTCACGGCGCCGTTCAACGTGCCGTCGATCGTCGAGAAGCACGAGGGCATCCTCGACGCCGATCTGGCGGCGCGCGGCATCAAGGTCGAGCGTCCCGAGATCACTTCCGGCGCCAAGCAGACCGAGGCCATCGCCGCCGGCGCCATCGACGTCGCCTCGGTGCTGGGCGGCGCCTCGGCCATCCTCGCCAAGGCCAACGGCGTCGACGTACGCATCGTCGCCGTCTACTCGCGTTCGCCCAGGGCCTTCGCGCTGATGACCCGCGCCGATGGCCCGGCGACGCTTTCCGACCTCAAGGGCAAGAAGATCGCCGGCCCCAAGGGCACCACGCTGCATCAGTTGCTGGCCGCCGCCCTCGCCTCCACCGGCCTTACGATAAATGACGTCGACTACATCAACATGGACCTGCCGACCGCCCGCGCCGCGCTGCTTTCCGGCGAGATCGACGTGGCGACGCTGGCCGGCGCCAACGCCATCGCCGTCGAGAAGGCCGGCGGCAGGACGCTGGTCACCGGCGACGGCCTGATCCACCCGACCACGGTGATCGCCGCCTCCGGCACGTTCATCGACGCGCACCCCGACCTCGTCGCCGCCTATCTCGCCGCCCACCGCAAGGCGCTCGACTTCATGGCCGCCAAGCCGGAGGAGGCGCTGAAGATGGCCGCCGACGAGCAGAAGATCTCCATCGAGGACGCCGAGGCGCAGCTGCCGCTCTACGATTTCACGCCGACGCTGACCGACGCCGACATCGTCAACCTCGAGGCCGACCAGGCGTTCATGATCGACAACGGCATGTTGCAGAAGGACAAGGCGATCGACATCCGCAAGGACCTCGTGGCGCCCGTCGCCTTCGCAGCGAAGTGATCTCGCCTACGTGAACGATCCGGCCTTGCAGGGCCGGATCGTCATGCCTATGCTTTCCGATGCTGCCCGTCACGGGCGGCGAACGTTCTCGGGGCGGGGTGCAATTCCCCACCGGCGGTAATCGCGCCAAGGCGCGTCAGCCCGCGAGCGCCTGTTTCCTTCGGGAAACGGGGTCAGCAGACCCGGTGTGATTCCGGGGCCGACGGTATAGTCCGGATGGTAGAGAACGGCCGACGCCAGAGGTGCGCCCTCCGTCACGGGAGTGCGCTCGCCTTGGCGTCTGCCTGCGCCCCGATGCGTTCGATCGATGGATCGAGGACCGCATGGGCGCATCGAAACACCCCGTCACTTCCCTGCCGGCCGGCATCATCGCCGATGCCTTCGGCCGCGCCGTCGCCGCCGCGACCGACTACGCCGGCGCCACGGCGCCCAACCCGCCGGTCGGCTGCGTCCTGCTCGACGCCGCCGGCGAGGTTCTTGCCGTCGAGGCGCACCGCAAGGCCGGCGACCTGCACGCCGAGGCACGCGCCATCGCCGCCTGCCGGGCGGCCGGCAGCGCCCTTCGCATCCACACGATCGTCGTCACGCTGGAGCCGTGCAACCACCACGGCCGCACGCCGCCCTGCACGGACGCCATCCTGTCGACGCCGGCCCGCCACGTCTGGATCGCCGGCCGCGATCCCAACCCGCGTGTCGCCGGCGGCGGCGCGGCGCGCCTCGCGGCAGCCGGCCTCTCCGTCGGCTGGCTGGCCGGTCTCGACCATGCCGACGCGCCGCGCCTCGCGGCCGAGGCCGAACGGCTGATCGCACCTTTCGTGAAATGGTCGACCACCGGCCGGCCCTTCGTCACCGTCAAGCAGGCGCTCGACGAGACCGGCTCGATGATCCCGCCGCCGGGACACAAGACCTTCACCTCGGAAACTTCGCTGACGCTCGCCCACCGGCTGCGCCGCCGCGCCGACGCCATCCTGACCGGCGCCGGCACCATCCTTGCCGACGATCCGGAATTCACCGTCCGCCGCGTTCCCGACCATCCGGACAAGCGGCGCCTCCTCGCCATCCTCGACCGCCGCGGCCGCGTGCCGGCCGACTATCTGACGGCCGCCGCCCAACGCGGTCTGCGGCCGCTGGTCTTCGCCGAACTCGACGAGGCGCTCGCTCGCCTCGGCACCGAGGGCGTCCACGAGGTGCTGGTCGAGGCGGGACCGACGCTGACCGCCGCCGTGCTGGCCGCCGGCCTCTGGGACGAGCACGTCGTCATCGCCAAGGGCGATCCCGACCGCATCACCATTCTCCGCAACCACGACAGGAAAGGCTGAATACTCATGTTTTCCGGCATCATTGCCCGGACTGCCAAGGTCCGGACGGCCGAAACCACCGGCGGCGCGCTGGTGATCGTCATCCCCACCGGCTGGCCCGATCTCGACCTCGGCGAGAGCATCGCCGTCAACGGCGTCTGCCTGACGGTCACCGAGATGGACGAGGCCGGCACGGCCCGCTTCTTCCTCTCGCCCGAAACGCTCGACCGCTCCAACCTCGGCCGACTGATCACCGGTTCGCGGGTCAACCTCGAACGCTCGGTGGCGCTCACCGACCGCCTGTCCGGCCACATGGTGCAGGGCCACGTCGACGGCAAGGCGCGGCTCGCCGCCGTGACGCCGGACGGCGACGCCCGCCGCCTGGAGTTCGACCTGCCGGCCGGCCTCGCCCGCTACTGCGTCGAGAAGGGCTCGATCTCGCTCAACGGCATCAGCCTGACCATCAACAGCATCGAACCGGCGCCGGACGGCGCCCGCATCGGCATCACCATCATCCCGCACACCTGGGACAACACCAACCTTTCCGCCGCCGGCATCGGCGACGAGATCAACGTCGAGGTCGACGTCATCGCCAAATATGTGGAGGCCCTATGCAAGCCCTATCCCGCGCCCTGAACCGGCTGAAGGCCGGCGGCATGGTCCTGCTGGTCGACGACGAGGACCGCGAGAACGAGGGCGACCTCGTGGTCGCCGCCGAGTTCGCCACCCCCGAGGCCATCGCCTTCATGGCCAGGAAGGCCTGCGGCCTGATCTGTCTGGCGCTGACCGGCGACCAGGTCGACCGGCTCGGTCTCTCGCCCATGGTGGCGATGAACCGCGCCCGCCGCTCCACCGCCTTCACCGTCTCGATCGAGGCGCGCGACGGCATCACCACCGGCATCTCGGCCTATGATCGGGCGCATACCATCTCCGTCGCCGCCGACCCGGCTGTGGCGCCCGGCGCCATCGTCTCGCCCGGCCACGTCTTCCCGCTCAGGGCCGCCGACGGCGGCGTGCTCGCCCGCAACGGCCACACCGAAGGGGCGATCGACCTCGTCCGTCTCGCCGGGCTGAAGCCGGCCGCCGTCATCTGCGAGGTGATGGGCGTGAGCGGCCACATGGCCCGCCGGCCCGAACTCGACCGCTTCGCGAAAGAGCACGACATCCCCGTGCTGACCATCGCCGAGCTGATCGAGTATCGCTGGGCGACCGAACGGCTGGTCGAGGAGGTGGCGAGCGCCGACCTCCCGACGGCCTATGCCGACAGCGTGCTGCGCGTCTCCGCCTTCCGCAGCGTCATCGACGGCGGCGAGCATCTGGCCATCGTCCGTCGCCCCTTTGGCAACACGCCGCTGGTCCGCGTCCATTCGGAATGCCTGACCGGCGACGCGCTCGGCTCGCTGCGATGCGACTGCGGCCCGCAGCTTCACGAAGCGCAACGGCTGATCGCCGCCGACCCCGAAGGTGGCGCGGTGATCTACCTGCGCGGCCAGGAGGGGCGCGGCATCGGCCTCGCCAACAAGATCCGCGCCTATGCCTTGCAGGACGGCGGCTTCGACACGCTCGACGCCAACACCGCCCTCGGCCTGCCCGCCGACGCCCGCCACTACGGCATCGCCGCGCAGATCCTGAAGGCGCTCGGCGTCACACGCCTGCGCCTTCTCTCCAACAACCCGGCCAAGGCCGAAGCGCTCACCGGCTACGGCATCGAGGTGGCCGGACGGGTGCCGCTGGTCATCCCGCCCAACCCGTTCAACCGCCGCTACCTCGCCACCAAGGGCGAGCGCTTCGGCCACAACCTCTGCCAGCATGAAACCTGAGGAGACCATGACAGCTTCCCCCACCCCGCCGCGCCTTGCCGTCGTCGTCAGCCGCTTCAACCGGGAGGTGACCGAGGGCCTGCTCGCCGGCGCCCGCCGCGAGCTTGCCGAGCGCAGCGTACCGCTCGCCGAAGCGGACATCTTCCCCGCCCCCGGCGCCTTCGAGATCCCGCTGCTCGCCAGGACGCTGGCGGAAAGCGGCCGCTATGACGGCGTGATCTGTCTCGGCTGTGTCATCAAGGGCGACACGGCGCATTTCGAGTTCATCAGCCTCGGCGCCGCCACCGGCCTGATGCAGGCGATGCTGACCACCGGCGTGCCGATCGCCTTCGGCATCCTCACCACCTACACCGACGAGCAGGCGCTCGTCCGGAGCCGCGCCGACGCCGCCAACAAGGGCCGCGAGGCGGCCGCCGCCTGCGTCGAGACGCTGGAAACGCTGGCGCGGATCAGGGCGGCCTGACCGGCGTGCAAAAGGCGGCGGCCCGTCCGGACCGCCGCCGCCATCATTTCGGCAATGAAGCTCAGTCGAGGCCCAGCTTGCCGCGCAGGGTCGAAAGATCCTCGGCCAGCGTGTTGACCGCCGCCGCCAGCACCTTGCGGTCGTCCTCGGAGAGCTTGTCGTAGGTGACGTAGCCGTCGCCGTCCTTGTACTTCAGGAGCGTCGTGTCGACGGTGTCGAAATTGGCATCCACCGTCTTCAGGAAGTCGGCCTCCTTGTCGGCGATCAGCGGCCGCACCAGCTCGACGATCTTGCGGGCGCCGTCGAAGTTGCCGCGGAAGTCCCAGAGGTCGGTGTGGCTGTAGCGGTCTTCCTCGCCGGAGATCTTGGTGGCCGCCACTTCCTCCATCAGCACGGCGGCGCCGCCCACCACCTTCTCGGGCGGGAAGGTCAGCGAGGCGATGCGGCTTTCCAGTTCCTTGACGTCGGCCAGGAGCTTGTCGGCCACCGGCTCCAGGCCCTCGGTGGAGTTCTTCTCCCACAGGCCGTATTCGATGCGGTGGAAGCCGGGGAACTCCGGATCGGCCTCGGCCTTCTCGTAGTCGTCGGCGCGCGAGTCGATGGCGACGTCGAGGTCGGAGAACAGCTCGGCGATCGGCTCGATCGCCTCGTAGGAGACGCGCGTCGGCGCGAACAGCGCCTTGGCCTTGTCAACCTCGCCGGCCTTGACGGCGGCAACGAAGGCGGTGGTGTCCTCGACGAGCTTGGCGACGTTCTCCGAAACGTAGATCTTGTACTCGGCGATCGGCTCGACGAGGTCGAGGCTGGCCTCCTGGGCGAAGGCGCCGGAGGAGAGGACGAGCGCCAGCGCCGAGGCGCCGGCAAAGCTGGAAATGCGCATGCTTTCAGTCTCCCTTCATGAAAATCTCTGCGTGAGTCAAGCGCCGCGCGCGGCGGCGATCAGCGAACTGCCGACAAGGTCGGCAGCGTCGCGAATTCCCGGAAGCGTGAAGAAATAGCCGCCGCCGACCGGCTTGATGTATTCCTCGAGCGGCTCGCCATTGAGCTTCCGCTGCACGGTGATGAAGCCGCGATCGAGATCGGCCTGATAGCAGATGAACAACAGGCCCTGGTCGAGCTGGCCGGACCTGGTGACGCCGTTGGAGTAGTTGAACGGCCGCCGCAGGATGGTGTTGGCGCTGGCCGCCGCGTCGCGGGGGTTGGCGAGGCGGATATGGGCATCATGGGGCGTCGCCCTGCCCTCGGGATCGGCGGCATAGTCGGGCACGTCGAACTCGCTGCCATCAGGCTTGTCGAGTGGCGCGCCGCTCATCTTGGCGCGGCCGAAGATCCGCTCCTGTTCGCCGAACGGCGTGCGATCCCAACGCTCGACGAAGTTGCGGATGATGCGTACCGCCTGATAGCTGCCGCCCGTCGCCCACGCCGGCTCGCCGTCCTCCGGCCCCACCCAGACGACGCGGTCCATCTCGGCGGCATCGGAGGAATCCGGGTTGGCCGAGCCGTCGCGGAAGCCGAGGAAGTTGCGGGCGCTCTCGGCGCGGCCGTCCGGACCCGGCAGGACCACCGGCACGTTGCCCTCCTGCTTCCATTTCAGGATCAACTGACGGCTGGTCGCCTTGATGATGTCCCTGAGCGCGTGGATCGTCGTGTCCTGCGTGTTGGCGCAGATTTGCAGCGACAGGTCGCCGTGGCAGATGTCGGCGTCGAGCGCGTCGTTGGGAAAGCGCGTCATGCGCTGAAGATGCGTCGGCTTCAGGGCCTTGAGCCATGGCCGGTCATCGAACAGCGAGGCGCCGAGCGACACGGTGACGGTGAGATTGTCCGGGTGGACCACCGGCCCCAGCAGGCCGGAATCGGGCGGCGGCAGCTTGGGATCGAGCATCGGCACCGGGCCGCCGGTGGTGAGGAAGGCGATGCGGGCCGTCAGCGTCCGGAACAGGGCTTCGAGTTCGTCGACGTCGCGGGCCAGCACGTCGAAGCTCGCCACCATGCCGTTGGCCGGCCGCGGGTTGACGACGCCGGCCTGATGCACACCGACATAGGGGACATGGTCGAGCTGCGAGGCGGCGTTGGCGACCGGCGCGTCGGCGACCGAGTGATGCTCCGTCTCGGCGCGGGCGGCGCCGGTGAGCGAGCCGCCGATGGCGGCGGCGCCCAGCCCCTGCAACAGCCGCCGGCGGTCGAGGGAGCGGGGGGCGCGGCGGAGGTCCTTCGGATCGAGCATGACGCTTACTCCAGGCCGAGCGCCGGGTTGATCCGGTCGATGGCGGCGGCCAGCGCATCGAAGGAGGCGGCCAGCGTCTTGCGGGCGTCGGCCGGAACGTCGGCGTAGGTCGCCGCACCGGCGTGGCTCGCGATGTCGGCGCGGGTGGCGGCGAAGGCTTCGGTCACCGCCTTGGCCGTATCGGGCGAAGCCTCGGAGACGAGCGGCAGCAGCAGCGACACCGGCTTGTCGAGGCCGTCGACGGCGGCGGCGAATTCCGCGAGATCGTCGCCGGCATAGAGGTTGTCGCCGGAGATCACCGGCCCCTCGGCCAGCCGCCGCGCCTCGCGCGAGGCGTTGCCGGCAAGGTCGGCCGGCTCGAATTTCAGCGCCTTCAGCCGGTCGCGCAGCGTCGTGGCGTCGGCCGCCAGCCTGTCGGCGAAGGGTTCGAGGCCGTCCGTGGCGTTCTGCTTCCAGAGGCCGAACTCGATGCGGTGGAAGCCGATGAAAGCCGGGTCCTGCTCGCGGCCGGAGAGATAGGCGGCCACCGGGTCGATGGCGTTCTCGATGTCGGCGATGCGGCCGCTCACCGCCTCGACGTGACGGTAGGCGGTGCGGGCGTCGGCATAGGCGGCGAGCGCCGCCGCGACGTCGCCGGCCTTCACCGCCGCCGTCAGCGTGCCGGCCGACCGCGCCATCTGGCCAGATTGCAGCGCGAGGTAAACCTTGTATTCCGACAGCGGCCCGATGAAGGCTTTCAGCGGCGGCTTGGCCTTCTCGGCCTCGGAGTGCGCCGAGGCGGTCACCGTCAGCTTGCCGCGCGGGTTGGACAGGAGGCCGCAGGTGATGTCGTAGCTGCCGGGCTTCAGGCGGGCGGCCAGCTGCGACTTGAAGCCGGGCGCGATGTTCTCGCGCTCCTCGACCACCATCACACCGTCGAGGATCTCCCATTCGATCGGCCGGTCGGAGGCGTTCTCGATCTCGAACACGCTGCGGCCGGCCGGCACGGTCAGGTCCATCGGCTCGCATGCCTTGGCGCCGACGCGCACGGCGATCACCCCGGCCTCCACCGGCCGGGCGGCCTTCTGCGAGGCGAGATAGAAGGCGCCGCCGCCGAGCAGCGCCAGCACGGCCGCGCCGACGAGGGCAATAGTCACCAGTCGCGACGACGGGGCGCCGCCGCGTTGCGAATCGAGCGAAGACATTCTTACCCCTTCTCGGGCCCGGCGGCGGCCGGTCGGAACGACACCGGCCGCTCGGGTTTCAGGAACAGCGTCAGCGTCACCGCGAGGAAGACGACGTAGAGCACTGCCTCGCCCACCGTCGGCGCCTCCTGATAGTTGAATATGCCGGACAGCACGGTGCCGAGCACGCTCGACACCGGCAGCGTGTCGGACAGGTCATAGACGCGGGCCTGCAGGAGGTTCCAGAGACCGGCCTCGTGCAGGCTGCGCAGGCTGGCGGCGGCAAGGCCGGCCGCCACGACCAGAATGAACACGCCCGTCCAGCGGAAGAAGCGACGGAGGTCGAGCCGGATGCCGCCGCGATAGAGCGCATAACCCAGCACCACGGCAACGCCGACGCCGAGCAGCGCGCCGACCGGCGCCGCGGCGCCGGGGCTCTGCTGGAACACGGCGAGCAGGAAGAACACGGACTCGAGCCCTTCCCGCCCGACGGCGAAGAAGGTCATGCCGATCAGCGCCCAGGTGGCGCCTTTCGGTGCCTGCATGGCGGCGTCGATCGCCCCGTGCAGTTCGCCCTTGATCGAGCGGGCGGCCCGCCGCATCCAGAACACCATGCCGACGAGGACGCCCACCGCCACGAAGCCGACGACCGCCTCGAACGTTTCCTGCGCCTTCTGGGGAAACTCGGCGGCCATCAGTTGCAGCGCCGCGCCGGCGAACAGCGACAGCGCCACGGCGAGCAGCACGCCGACCCAGACCACCGGCAGATAGGCACCGCGCCCCGTCTGCTTGAGGTAGCTGGCGATGATGCCGGTCACCAGAGCGGCCTCCAGCCCCTCGCGCAGCATGATGAGAAACGGCGCCAGCACCCCGGCCTCCAGCATCTTGGAAAGTTGAGAGTGACATTCAATAATACGCAGTCTCTGTCAATAGGAAGACTACGTAAATCTGCGAGTCACTCGCAATTATGGCTGTCTACCGGCGCCACCCAGTCCGCCCCGATGCGTCATCCAGAATGTCTGCGATTGACTGGGAGCAGGACGCGACGCTGAACTCACTGCATGAACAGCAAACCTGATTCACTAGATGATCCAGGCCATTAAGCAGTTATATATCAATGAATTACGGGAAAATGTTCATGCGTCACGCGAGATGACTCAATGCATGAAGACGGCGTCGCCGCTCAGCCGGAAAAGCCGGCGACGAACTGCCGGAAGCGTTCGGACTCGGCGTTGGCGAACAGCTCCTCCGGCGCGCCTTCGGCCTCGACGATGCCCTGATGCAGGAACATCACCCGGTTGGAGACGCTGCGGGCGAAGGCCATCTCGTGGGTGACCACCAGCATGGTCCGGCCTTCCTCGGCGAGCGAGCGCATCACCTTCAGCACCTCGCCGACCAGTTCCGGATCGAGCGCCGAGGTTGGCTCGTCGAACAATAGCGCCTTCGGCCGCATGGCCAGCGCCCGGGCGATGGCGGCCCGCTGCTGCTGGCCGCCGGAGAGATGGGCCGGATAGTAGTTGCGCCGCTCGGAAAGGCCGACCTTGTCGAGCAGCGCCTCGGCCTCCTCGATGCACTCCGCTTTCGGCCGCTTCAGGACGTGCACCGGCCCCTCGATCAGGTTTTCCAGCACCGTCATGTGGGACCAGAGATTGAAGCCCTGGAACACCATGGCCAGTTCCGAGCGGATGCGGTCGACCTGCCGGCGGTCGGACGGCACCAGCAGGCCGTGACGGTTGCGGCGCATGGCGATGGTCTCGCCGGCCACCGACACCTCGCCCTCGTCCGGTCGTTCGAGGAAGTTGATGCAGCGCAGGAGCGTGCTCTTGCCCGAGCCGGAGGTGCCGAGGATGGAGATGACGTCGCCGTCCCGCGCATCGAAGGAGATGCCTTTCAGCACCTCGTGCGAGCCGAAGGACTTGTGCAGGTTGCGAACCGAGATCGCCGGCACCGGGGCGTCAGACATCACCGTCTCCTCATCCGCCGCGCGGCGGGCGACGCCTCTATAGCGCAGGCGGCGACCGAAGACGAACCGGGATGCGACGCTTCCGCCCGCCCATCCACCGGAAGATCAGGCACGCAGGCGGGTGAGCGCGGCGGCAAAGGCGGCGTCGATCTCGCCGTCGCGGGCGTGACGTCCCTCCCGGATCGTCCAGCGGCCGCCGACCATCACGTCGCGCACCGCCTGCCCGATGCCGCCGAACAGCCAGCGGCCGAGGATGGCGTCGCCGGTCTCGCCCGACAGATAGGGCGAGGCGCCGTCGAGCACCACGAGATCGGCCGATGCGCCCACGGCGATGCCGGCAACGGGCAGGCCCGCCGCCTGGGCGCCACCCGTCAGCGCGGCATCGTGCAGCGTGCGGGCGACCGAGGCACCCGCCGTCGACGCCAGCCGGTTGCGGCGGCGGTCGGCGAGGCGCTGGCCGTATTCCAGCAGCCGCAATTCGTCGACCACCGTGGTGCCGACGTGGCTGTCGGTGCCGATGCCGAAGCGGCCGCCGGCCGCCAGGAAGTCGACGGCCGGGAAGACACCGTCGCCGAGGTCGGCCTCCGTGGTCGGGCAGAGACCGACCACCGCACCGGAGGCGGCGATCATCCGCACTTCCGCCGTCGTCGTCTGCGTGGCGTGAACGAGGCACCAGCGGCTGTCGACATCGGCGATATCGTAGAGCCGCTCCACCGGCCGGCGGCCGGAATGGGCGAGCGAAGCCTCCACCTCGCGCTGCTGCTCGGCCACGTGGATGTGCACCGGCGCGTGATCCGGCACGGCGTCGAGGATGTTGGCGATCTCATCGCCGGTGGCCGCCCGGAGCGAGTGGATGGCGAGACCGAGCCGGGCTCCGGCCGTCCGGCAGGGCTGCACCAGCCGGTGGAGCAGCGTCAGGAAGCCGTCGACATCGTGGATGAAGCGCCGCTGGCCGGCCGTCGGCGCCGCGCCGCCGAAATCGGAATGGGCATAGAACACCGGCAGCAACGTCAGGCCGATGCCGCTGGTCGTCGCCGCCGACAGGATGCGCAGCGACATCTCGGCGGTGTCGTCATAGGGGCGGCCGTCGGCGCCATGGTGGAGATAGTGGAACTCGACGACGCGGCCGAAGCCGCCCTTCATCAGCTCGACCTGCAACTTGGCGGCGATCGCCTCGGCATCCTCGGGTGCCAGACGGGCGACGAGGTCGTACATCTTCTCGCGCCAGGTCCAGAAGCTGTCGTCGCCGCCAGCCGCCACGTCGGTCAGGCCGGCCATCGCCCGCTGGAAGGCGTGGCTGTGCAAATCGGCGAGCGCCGGCACCACCGGCCCGGCCAGCCGCTCGGCCTCGCCGGAGGCGGCGCCGCGCTTCAGCGAGGCGATCCTGCCGTCGTCGTCGATGCCGATCAGCACATCGCGCGCCCAGCCGTCGGAGAGCAGCGCCTTTTCGGCGAAACAGGAGAACTTGATGGAACCTGACATCTTGCCGTGGCAACCCCGCACTTGTACATACAAGGAATGTAGAGGAAATTCGCCGGACGGCAAGCCGTTTCCGCCGGCGCCTCGGACACGGAGAAGCGAGGGATGACCGACACCGCCAGCCGCCAGGCGCCGCCGCACTATGCCGCCGTCAAGCAGCTGATCCTCGACAAGATCGCCGCCGGCGAGTGGCAGCCGCACCATCGCATCCCCTCGGAGAACGAGCTGGTCGGCCAGCTCGGCCTCAGCCGCATGACCATCAACCGGGCGCTCAGGGAGCTGGCGGCCGACGGCGTGTTGTTGCGCATCCAGGGCCTCGGCACCTTCGTCGCCGAAGGCAAGAACCACACGTCGGTGTTCGAGGTGCGCAACATCGCCGATGAGATCCGCGAACGCGGCCACGCCCACGCGGCGCAGACGGTGGTGAAGGACGAGCTGAAGGCGACGCCCGAGCTTGCCGACGAACTCGGCATCGAACTCGGCTCGCCGGTGTTCCACTCGCTGGTCATCCACCTCGAGAACGACATCCCGGTCCAGCTCGAGGACCGGCACGTCAACCCGGCGCTGGCACCCGACTATCTGAAACAGGACTTCGCCGCCCGCACGCCCAACAGCTACCTGAGCGCCATCGTGCCCTGGACCTCGGCCGAACACACCGTCGAGGCAGTGCTGCCGGCGCCCTGGGAGGCGAAGCTGTTGTCGATCGGCCGTGGCGACCCCTGCCTGTCCATCCACCGCCGCACCTTCTCCGGCGACCGGGTGGTCACCTCGGTCCGCCTGTTGCTGCCCGGCGGCCGCAGCCGCATCCGCAGCCGCCAGACGGCGGGGGGATAAAAGGCCAGGCGCAACGCATTGGAGCTGAAGCCCTCGGAGCCACACTCTTCGCCGCCGATGGCGGACAAGGCAGGCGATACAGAGTAACAAGCGAGACGCTAGGCTGCGTTGACAAAAGGGATTCCCAAATCAGCCGAGGTTTGATTCAAGGGTTCTTCTTCGGAGGAGGTTCCCTTGGGCTATCCGAGCGATGTGAGCGACGCTGCGTGGGCGATCATTGAACCTCTGTTGCCTTCCGAGCGAGGGCGGTGGGCGCGACCCGCCCAGGACAATCGTCGATATTTCAATGGGATGATGTGGATCATGCGCGCCGGCTCTCCCTGGCGATATCTTCCGCCCGAATACGGCAAGTGGAATTCGGTTTATGTCCGCTTTCGCCGTTGGGCCGAGGGTGGCGTCTGGGATGGCATCCTCGAAACGCTGGTCGA
>NZ_AULH01000012.1 GCF_000425185.1 Pleomorphomonas koreensis DSM 23070 | reverse complement strand
CCACCCTCGGCCCAACGGCGAAAGCGGACATAAACCGAATTCCACTTGCCGTATTCGGGCGGAAGATATCGCCAGGGAGAGCCGGCGCGCATGATCCACATCATCCCATTGAAATATCGACGATTGTCCTGGGCGGGTCGCGCCCACCGCCCTCGCTCGGAAGGCAACAGAGGTTCAATGATCGCCCACGCAGCGTCGCTCACATCGCTCGGATAGCCCAAGGGAACCTCCTCCGAAGAAGAACCCTTGAATCAAACCTCGGCTGATTTGGGAATCCCTTTTGTCAACGCAGCCTAACAAGATCGTCGCCGGCAAGAATCTACATATTCCGGACAAGCTTGAGCAGTTCGGGTCACAGCTTGCACGAGAGCTAAGCACTGCGATTACCGGAAACTACATCGTCGACAGCGGCGACACGCTTTCCGGTATCGCGACCAAGTACGGCACGACGGTCGCGGCTCTGAAAGCGGCGAATCCGCAGATAAAGGATCCGAACAAGATATACGCTGGCGACACACTGAAAATCCCCAAGGACACAGTTGTGGCCACGCCCAAGCAGCAGAAGTCGGGATCGTCGTCGGCTTCCAGCACTGGCTCGTCGACCAACTACACGGTGAAGAAGGGCGATACGCTGAGCGACATCGCCAAGCAAAACAACACCACGGTTTCCGAACTGGTCAGAGTGAACGGCATCAGCGATCCCAATCGCATCAATACCGGGCAGCAGCTTACCATTCCGGGCAAATCCTCAAACAGCGGCTCTGGCGGCGGCTCGACGGGCGGAACTGTGCCGATCCCGCCGACCAAGCCGCCTGCGCCAAGCCGGAGCGGCGGGGGTATTTTCAGCGGCCTTTTCGGCGGTGGTGGCAGCTCCGGCAAGCCCGTCCTGCTCGATCTCGACGGCGACGGCTTCGACGTGACGCGGCTCGACCAGTCGAGCGTCTACTTTGACATCGGCGGCGACGGCTACAAGCATCGTACGGCCTGGGCCGGCGCCGGCGACGGCGTGCTGATGATCGACGCCGATGGCGACGGCACCATCTCCAATCGCAAGGAGGTGATCTTCACCGACTGGGACCCGACCGCCGACAGCGACATTGAAGCTCTGCGTCAGGTTTTCGACACCGACGAGAACGGCGTGCTCGACGCTTCCGACGCCGACTGGTCGAAGTTCAAGGTGATGGTGACGCGCCCCGACGGCACGACGGTGGCGAGGACCATGGCCGAGCTCGGCATCCGCTCGATCAACCTGACCGCCGACGAAACGCGCATCGCACTTGCCGATGGCTCGTCGATCGACGGCGTCACCAGCTTCACCCGCACCGACGGCAGTACCGGCCAAGCAGCGACGGCGACGCTGATGGTCGACGCGCGCGGCTATGCCGTCAGCACGACCTCTTCGACGGATGCAGCCGGAGTGGTCACGGTCACCAGCAAAGCGCTCGCCGGGGATGGCTCGCTCGCCGAGGAAATCGTGCGGACGACGACGGCCGACGGCCTGAGCGTGACGACAAAGTTCGATGCCGACGGCGACGGCGTCGTCGATCGCGTGCTGACCGATGTGACGACGGTCAATGGTGATGGCTCGCGGCAGCGCGTCGAGACCAACAAGACGGCGGCGGGCGTACTGATCGACAGGACGACCACGACCACCAGCGCCGACCGCAAGTCCGTCACCATCGACCGCGACGAGCGCGGCGGCGGCTGGGCCACCGAGCGGGAGACGCAGGTGACGGGCGCGGACAATGCGCTGGCCATCACGCTGGCCGCACTCGCGCCGAACGGCGCCACGATCGGCAAGACGACGACGACCATGAGCGCCAACCGCCTGCTCCGGACTGTCGCCTTCGATCTCGACGGCAACGGGACGACGGAACGCACGACCAGCGACCAGACGGTGATCAACGGCGATGGCAGCCGCGTGGAGACCGAGGGCGTCAGCGCCGGCAACGGTACGTTGCTCGCAAAGACGGTGACGACGATCGCGGCGAACGGCCAGTCGCGCAGCGAGGCACTCGACCGCGACGGCGACGGCCTCGTCGACCTCAACACCGCCTCATCGACGGTACGCGATGCCACGGGAACGGCGACGGTCACCGAAACCACGACGGCACGCAACGGCGCAGCCATCGGCAAGACGGTGACGACGATCAGCCGCGACGGCCTGACGAAGACAGCGTCGTCGGACCTCAATTCAGACGGCATCTTCGATCAGGTGAGTTCGGACGTCACCATCGTCGCGGCCGACGGAGTGCGAACGCAAGTGGTCTCAAGGACAAGTGCCAATGGTGCGCTTTTGTCGAAGACCACAACAGTGCGCAATTCCGACGGGCTCACACGTACCACGACACTAGATGCTAACGGTGATGGCGCGACCGATCGGACGGTGACCGTAACCAAGAGTTCGTCGGGAGAGACCATCGAGACGACTGATGATTTCGCTAAGGATGGATCGCTTATCCTAAGAACCATCAAAACCACGTCGGCTGACGGACGCACCACACGTACCGAGACCGGCCATTTGGCAACGATCGCTGTATTCACTCCTGCCGCTACGCAAAATTCCAATTCCTCCTCTTCGGGAACAATGTCCTCTGGACAAGGTTCCTCCTCCTCTTCGGGAACAATGTCTTATGGACAAGGTTCCTCCTCCTCTTCGGGAACAATGTCTTATGGACAAGGTTCCTCT
Organism: Pleomorphomonas koreensis DSM 23070; assembly: GCF_000425185.1. Classification (GTDB taxonomy): domain Bacteria; phylum Pseudomonadota; class Alphaproteobacteria; order Rhizobiales; family Pleomorphomonadaceae; genus Pleomorphomonas; species Pleomorphomonas koreensis. The sequence continues at coordinate 177,553 of NZ_AULH01000012.1, read as the reverse complement.
TCCTCTTCTTCGGGAACTACGACTTACGAAAAGGTGTTTGAGGCCTATATCGCCAGCGTCGACACCACGGTGAAGAACGCCGACGGCTCGTCGACCGAGACGTTGGAGCGGCGGGCGCGCAACAATGCGCTCGTCGACCGCACCGTTACCACCACCAGCGCCAACGGCCTGACGCAATCGATGACGCAGGACGTCAACGGCGACGGCACGGTCGATGCCGCGGCCTCATCCGTCACGGTGGTCAACACCGACGGCAGTCAGGTCAAAACGGTGGAGACGCGGAGCGGCAACAATATGCTACTCGCCAAGTCCACCACCACCGTGAGCGCCGATCGGCGCAGCATCGTCGCCGACATCGACGGCGACGGCGATGGCAAGCTCGACGGCAAGCAGACAACGACGATTGCCACCGACGGCAGCACGACCGTCGAGCAACGCGACCTGACCGACAGTGGTGTTCTCCAGAGTCTCGTGACGACCAGGACCAGCGCCAACGGACTCGTCGTCACGACCGAAACCGACGCCGATGGCGACGGCACCATCGATCGCAAGATGACGGATTCGACCAGCCTGTCGACCGATGGCAGTTCCACGCGCATCGTATCCAGCTACACCCGCTCTGGCACGTTGCTCGGCTCTGAAAAGACTTGGGTGGCAGGAGATGGCTTCACCACGTCGGTGGCCAGAGACTGGAACGGCGACAGCATCGTTGATGAGACCGCAACATCAGACACCACCTTCTCTGCCGACGGCTCCATCCAAACCGTCACGTCGGTGAAGAACGGCACCTCGCTGGTTTCGAAATCGACAGTGACCGCCAGCGGCAACGGGTTGTCGCGATTCATTGTGGATGATCTCGACGGCAATGCCACCACGGATCTTACGACCGGTGAAACGACGACGCTGAATGCCGATGGCTCGACCGTGGTCGCGAAGACCATCAAGTCGGGCAACGGCACGCTGGTTGGCTCGTTCCGCACCACGACGGCGGCCAATGCGTTGACGGTCACGACTACGGCCGATCTCGACGGCAACGGTCAAGCCGATCTCTCGAGCCTCCGGGAGGTGCTCGCCGACGGCTCGACACGTGTGACGGTCAATGAGTTCAATGCCGCCGGCGTGCAGAAGAGCAGCGCGGTCAAGCTGACATCGGCCGATGGCCTGACGGTGACCACCAGCATCGATTCCAATAACGATGGCACGGTGGACAAGACGCGCAGTCAGGTGACCACCATCGGTGCCGACGGGACAAAGACGACTGTGTCCTCGGCATATACGGGAACCGCCACGCTGGTCGAGAAGGCCACCAGCACGGTCAGCGCCAACGGCCTGGCCTCGTCGATCGTCTGGACGAACGGCGCCGGTGCCCGCCTCGGCAGCGTCGAGGAAACGACGGCGATCGCCGCCAACGGCGACAAGACCGAGACGCGCATCTATCGCAAGGCCGATACTTCGCTCGAGAGCAAGGAGACGACGACCACTTCTGGCAACGGCAACACGGCGGCGGTGACGCGGGACGTCAACGGCGACGGCAAGACGGATCAGACGGTGGTCACCACGCTCGCCGACAGCGGTACGGCGACTGAGGTGTCTTCGCAGTTCCAGGCCAATGGCACGACGCTCGCCAGCCGAAAGACGGTGACGCTCAGCGCCAACCGACTGGTCCGGACGACGCAGTTCGACGCCGACGGCAACGGCGCCGCCGAGAAGCAGCGCGTCGAGACCACTGTCCTCAACGCCGACGGCAGCACAACTCTGACGACCGTCGAAAGCGTCATGAATGGCTCCTGGCAGGTCAAGTCGCGCACGCAGGACGTCGTCTCGGGCGACGGTCTCTCGCGGGCGACCTCCTTCGACGACACTGGCAGCGGCACCTACGGGCAGGTGCACGAAAGCAGGGTGATGCTGGATGCCGACGGCACGCGCCGGACGACTGACAGCTGGAAATCGGGTTCGACGCTCGTCCGATCGTCAACCCTGGTCGAAACGGCCAACCGCCTGTCGTCGACGCTGTCGCTCGACGACAACGGCGACGGCACGACCGACCAGACGACCCAGACCACAAGGACGCTGAATGCGGATGGCTCTACCACCGTCACAAGCGTCAGCAAGATCGGCACGACCGCCCTGTCGAGCACCGCCACGACGACCAGTGCAGATGGACGCACGGTGACGGTCGAGGACACGTCGGGCATCGCCGGCGTCGACACTCGCAAAGCGACTCGAACGACTCGCACGCTGGCCGATGGCTCCGTCATCGAGCGTAATGAAGTCCGAAATGCCGGCGGTCTGCTTATCGAGGCAACGACGGCCACGACATCGGACGACAAGCGACTGGTCAAGATCGAGCGCGACATCAACGGCGACGGCACCATCGATCAGGTCGAAACTCGCCAGACGACCATTGATGGCCAGTTGGTCACCACAACGGAAAATCGCAATGCCGCGGGCCTCCTGGTTGGCAAGACGATCGTAACGGCGTCGGCCGATGGTCGGTCGCGGACCTATGCTGTCGATGGCAATGGCGACAACGCCATCGACAGCAATAGGACGGAAACGATCGACCGCCAGGCCGACGGCGCTGTGGTGAAGACCGCGACCGAGAAGAATGCGAGGACGGGAGCCATCCTTTCCACCAGCCGGTCAACCATTTCGGCCGACGGTCTGACCACGGTGGACGAGATCGACGTCGATGGCAACGGCAGCATTGACCAGACCATCCGCGAGACGGTCTCGGCATCGGGCGCTCGGACCAGGACGGTCAGGAACACCGGCGCGGCACTCGCTGCCAGCGAAAGGCAATCCGGCGAGATCTACTGGAACAACGTCATTCCGGCCTCGATGGACGTCACGTCCAGCGCGGATGGCGGAACGACAGTCACCAAGATCGATGCGGACGGCGACGGCCGCTTCGAAACGACGATGACCGCCAAGACAAGAGTCGATGGCAGCGTCGAGACGGCGATCGTCGAGACAAACGCCAATGGAACGGTGAAGGCGCGCGGCCTGATGCTCCGCAGCCACGACGGCCTCGTCACCACGTTGCAGCGGGATGCCAACAACGATGGCTATTACGAGGAGATTCAGACCTCGACGACCCGTCCAGGGGGGTACATGTCGCTCACGACCGTCGTGCGCAACACCAGCGGGACCGTCACCAGCTCGACGCGCATTAATGTCGACCCCTTCGGCAACGTCATAGACGGCCTAACCGGAACGAGTGGGAATGATAGCATTACGCTGAGCGGTGCCAACAATGTTGCTTACGGCGGTGATGGCAACGATACACTTACCGGAAGCGCTGGCGACGATCATCTTTATGGCGAAAATGGCGACGACGTCCTGATCGGCGGTGACGGGAACGACTACCTGAGCGGCGGTGCAGGCAAGGACGAATTTCTCGAAGGAAACGGCGATGACATCATCGACGGCGGCGACGGCGACCAGGACTGGCTCAGCTACTGGTACGGCAATGGCGTCGTCGTCAACCTTGAAACCGGCACCGCCACTGGTATGGGAAACGACACTATTCTCAACATCGAGAACATCTCGGCGTCGAACGGCAATGATATCTTGACCGGGAATGCCGGAAACAACAGCATTTTTGGTCAGGCTGGTGACGACCTGATGTATGGCAGGGCGGGGAACGATTATCTCCGCGGTGATGAGGGCAACGACACGCTTTACGGCGACGATGGAGAAGACACTCTAGAGGGAGGCGATGGCAACGACACGCTTTACGGTGGAAATGGGAACGACCGACTTTATGGCGGCGCCGGCAAGGACAGCCTGATGGGCAATGCCGGCGATGATTTCATCGACGGCGGCGACGGTACGGAAGACTATGTCAGCTACTGGAATGCCTCCAGTGTCGTGGTGAACCTCGGAACCGGTATCGCCACCGGGGAAGGCACCGATACGCTTGTCAACATCGAGTGCGTCTCCGCTTCGATGGGTAACGACATCCTGATCGGTGACGCCAAGAACAACCAGCTTCTTGGGCAGGCGGGCGATGACGAGTTGTATGGCTATGGTGGCAACGACTATCTCCGCGGCGACGAAGGCAACGACATTCTCGACGGCGGCGATGGCGACGACAGCCTTTACGGCAATGATGGTAACGATCGTTTGCTTGGCGGAGGCGGTAACGACGACCTTCACGGCGATAGTGGCGATGATTACCTGGAAGGCGGCAGCGGCAACGACAGTATCTATGGGGGCGCTGGCAAGGATGAGATCGTCGAAGGGGACGGTGATGACTACATCGACGGCGGCGAAGGAGACCAAGATTGGATCAGCTACTGGTACGGTAATGGCGTCGTCGTCAACCTGGAAGCCGGCATCGCTACCGGCCAGGGAACCGACACCATCGTCAATATCGAGCATATCTCGGGCTCGAATGGCAACGACATCCTGACGGGCAATGCCCAGGACAATGCTATTCTCGGCCAGGCCGGTGACGATGAACTGTATGGCAAAGGCGGCAACGACTATCTCCGCGGCGACGAAGGCAACGACATTCTCGACGGCGGCGACGGCGATGACAGCCTTTACGGCAATGACGGCGACGATCGCCTTCGCGGCGGTGCCGGCAATGACTACCTGAACGGCGGCGCTGGCAAGGATAACCTCGAAGGCGGAACCGGCGACGACATCATCGACGGCGGCGATGGCGATGAGGATTATGTCAGCTACTGGAACGCAGCCGGCGTCGTGGTCGATCTCGCAGCCGGCACCGCCACCGGCGACGGCACCGATACGTTGATCAACATCGAGTGCATCTCGGCATCCTTCGGCAACGACGTGCTGAGGGGAGACTCAAAGGATAACAAGATACTTGCCATGGGTGGCAACGATCAGTTGTTCGGTTATGCCGGGGATGACTATCTTCGGGGCGACGAAGGCAACGATATTCTGGATGGCGGTGACGGGAACGACTTGCTTCAAGGGGGTGCCGGTGACGATATATTGACCGGCGGTGCCGGTGCCGACCGGTTTCTGATCGAGCAAGGCGGCGGGCTTGACACCATCACCGACTTCAGCCCGACCCTCGGCGACACCATCAGACTCGATGCTGCGTCGTTCGGATTGCCGGCGGGTGCTTCACCGTCGAGCTATGTCGTTCTCGGCACCAATGCCCCCAATGCCAGCCACGGCTATTTCCTGGCGACGTCCAACGGCATCTGGTGGGACAGTGACGGCACGGGATCGGCGGCCTCGACCCAGGTGGTCAAGTTCCAGTCGCCGGTGTCCGGTCTGAGCGCTTCGGCCTTCACGATCGTCTAGTCATCGCGCAAATATCAAATGCCGCCGGGTTTTACCGGCGGCGTTTCATACCATTTCCGTCAGGTTTTGACCTTTCGGATGTAGGGATAGTCGGAGAGCGATGCGATGCGGCCTGCTTCCGTCTTTAGGCCATTCCAAGCCGTTGCGCAGGCTTCGACGATGGCGTGCTGGTCGTCGAAGATGCGGTAGGAGAGGAAGCGCTCCTTGAGATAGAGCCAGAAGCGCCCGATCGGGTTGAGTTCTGGCGAATAGGCCGGCAAATGGACGAGGGTGATGTTGTCGGGTGGCTTAAGCCGCCCGGTGACGTACCATCCGGCTTTGTCGAGTACCAGCACGACATGGACGTCGGCGGGCAGGCTTTTGGCGAAGGTATTGAGATAGAGGCGCATCATCTCGGTGTCGGCCCTAGGCAGGACGAGCGCGAAGGCGTCGTCGGTGCCGGGGCAGATGGCGCCGTAGATGTAGACTGACTTGAAGCGCTTGTCGGTGTGCATGACCGGTCGGACGCCCTTTTCGAACCAGACGTGGGCGTTGCGTCCTTTCTGCCCAACACGGGCTTCGTCCTGGAACCAGAGCTGGATCTGTTTGCCTTTGTGCCGTTTGACGATGAGCTTCACGGCTTTGGCGCGCCCCCTTTTTGAAAGCCTTCTGGGCGGCATCGGCTTGAGGATGACGAGGCCGGCTCTTTTGCCGGCTGAGGTCGAGGCCCTTCAGGAGATCGAACATGCCGCTCACCGAATAGGCCACGCCGAAGCACTCCTCACAGAGGCGGCAGATGTCAATCAGGCGCCAAGCTGAAACGCCGTCGCGATCCGGATCGGGACCGCGCAGGACCATGGTCCGCAATACCGCCTGCTGGCCTTCGTCCAGAAACGGCTTCGGACCGGAGCGCTTGCGATCGCAAAGGCCGGCAATGCCTTCGGCGTTGAAGTGGATCCTCCAGTCGCGCAACGCCTGCCGGTCCATCCCGAATGCTCTCGCCACCTCGGCACGGCTCATGCCGTCAAGGGCATTGGCAATTGCCGGAAGCCGAACTGCACCCGCCCATCCCGTTCAAGCCGCTCCCGCCGGCGTAAAGTCTCAAGGCTGATCAGTGCGAATGATCCATTTGCTCGACATCATCGACCCTCCCGAACGGGAAGGGAATCAGAGCCGAGCTGATTTTCATAGACCGAGAGTCACGATCTGACGAAACCGGGTATCACGTCGCCGCAAGCCTTTCGGACCACGCGGGCGCCCCCCTATTCCAGATTGGCGTGGCGGGTGAACATCTCGTCGCTGGTCGCGTTCTGCCGCGCCATCAGTTCGAGTATGACGGCGTCGAGCAGCAGCAGCAGCGCCTGCTCGAACAGCGAGCCCATGGGCTGGATCGAGCGGACGCTGTCGCCGGCCCTGGCTTTCGGCGACGGCGCCGGCAACACCAGACGGCGGTCGGCGAGCTTGCCGATGGTGGAGTCCGGCACGATGGTCAGCAGCGCGATCCTGCCGCCGATCCGCTTCGCCTTTTCGGCGATCGACACGAGGCTGCCCGTCTCGCCCGAGCCTGAGCAGACAACGAGCAGATCGTCGCCGGAATAGGCGGGCGTGGCGATCTCGCCGATCACGTAGGCGTTGAGGCCGAAGTGCATCAGCCGCATGGCAAAGGCCCGGCCCGCCAGACCGGACCGACCAGCGCCGGCGACGAAGATCCGCCGCGCCGCCAGAAGGTCGCCGACGAAGGCGCTCGCCTCGTCGGGCGACACCTTCGACAGCACGGCCCGCAGTTCGTCCAGTATGGCGCTGCCGTAATCCGCGACGTTCATGATTGCCTCTCCCTGGTGTCCTGATGGGCCAGCCTCGCCAGTTCCTCCGCCGCCTTCACCGGGTCGGCGGCATGGCGGATGCCGCTGCCGACGATGGCGACGTCGGCGCCGAGGCGGATGTATTGCGCGATGGTCGCCGGGCTGATGCCGCCGGCCACGAACAGCTCGGACCGTTGCGCCACTGCCTTCATCACCTGCAGATCGTCGGCCGGCGTGCGGCCGGCCGCCTGCTGGTCGACGCCGGTGTGGACGGCCAGCGCCGTGACACCAATTTCCTCCAGTTGGCGGATGCGGTCGGGAAGGTCGGGGACGCAGATCATGTCGGCAACGACGGTGCCGCCGAAATCCGCCGCCACCTCCAGGCAACCCTTGACCGTCAGGAGATCGGTGACGCCCAGCACGGTGACGTAGGCGGCGCCGGCGGCGAAAGCCTGCCGCGCCTCGTAATAGCCGGCGTCCATGATCTTGACGTCGGCGAGCACCGGCAGGTCGGTGTAGCGGGCGCGGAACTCGCGCACCGGCTTCAGCCCGTCCTCGATCAGGAAGGGCGTTCCCACCTCGATGATGTCGATCAACGGATGCACCCGGTCGAGGAGGGCGACCGCCTCGTCGATCGTGATGTCATCCAGCGCGAGTTGCAGCTTCATCCGGTTTCTCCTCCTGGCGCCGGACCCTCGTCCGGAGCGCATGTCTTGCGGGCCGCCGGGACGGCAACGAGCACGGTCGCATTCGTGCGCCTTGCGGGCGCCCTTCCCCAGCCGACGGCGGCCCCTCCCCCGGGCGCCAGCTCGCAGTCTAGAGCATTTGCCTCGACGCGAAACCGATTCCACCCCGGCCGGAACCGCTCCAGCGCACCTTCCAAAGTCGTAGAGGCAGCGCCCCCTTGAGACGGTCCGACATTATTGACAGGTCCGGACGCCTGTGGCAGCTTTTGCCCCGTGAGATCGATCTCATCGCATAAGAGATCGATCTCACATCGGCCTGAAACGGTCAAGGGCGAGTTCGGGGCAAGGCACGCCAGCCTGGCTCGGGCGAGGACGGAACATGGGATCGGACGGGGACCACACCACGGCCAAGCCGAAACGCGCCGCCCGCCTGATCGACGTGGCGCGCGTTGCCAAGGTGTCCCGCGCCACCGCCGCACGGGCGCTTGGCGGCTATGGCGTCGTCACGCCCGACACCCAGCAGCGCGTCCTGGAAGCTGCCGCCAGCCTCGACTATCGGGTCAACGACCTCGCCCGCTCGATGCGCTCCGGCCGCACGCTGACCATCGGCGTCGTCGTCGCCGACATCTCCAACTCGTTCACGCTGACTTCCATCAGGGGCATCATCGCCGCCGCCGCCGGTGCCGGCTACCAGAGCCTGGTGCTCAATACCGACGGCGACGTCGAGCGCGAACGCGAGGCGGTGCGCGTGCTGCGGGAAAAGCGCGTCGACGGGCTGCTGATCGTTCCGGCCTCGCGCATGGAGGTCGAGCATCTCGTCTCCACCCGCCGACACGAAGCGCCGATCGTGCTGCTCGACCGGTTCATCGACGGCTTCGCGCTCGACTCGGTGATCACCGACGACTTCGGCGGCGCCCACGCCGCCGTCCGCCTGCTCATCGAGCGCGGGCATCGGCAGATCGGCTTGCTGCTGGGAACCGCCGCCCATCACGGCCATCAGGAAAGCGAGCCGGTCGATACGGTCTCGACGGTCGTAGAACGCGCCCGCGGCGCTGCGGCGGCATTCGCCGAGGCGGGGCTTGTCCTTGATCCCGGCCTGGTCCGCTATGCCGGATCGGTGGCCGCGACGGCGGTGGCGGCTGCCCGCCACCTGCTCGCCCGGACACCGCGCCCCACCGCCATCTTTGCCGGCAACGAGGAAATGCTGCTCGGCGCGCTGGCGGCTGCCCGCGAACTCGACCTGTCGATCGACCGCGACCTGTCGCTGATCGGCTTCGACGACGCGCCGTGGCTCGCCGTTTTCCAGCCGGCGCTGTCGGTGGTCAGCCGCCCGACCTACGAACTCGGCCAGCAGGCGGTGAATCGTCTGCTGGCCCACATCAACGGCGAGTCGCGCCTGCGACGGGTCGAATTGAAAACGACCGTGATCGACAGGGGGTCGATCGCCGATCTTAGATCATGAGATAGACAAAAATCGTATTCTTCATTCACCTACACCATAGGTATTGATCTTCTGCGCCCTTCGTATGGCTATTGAACCGTTTTAATTCTTATATACCAACGGATATATTCCATTCAGATGAAGACAGTTAGATTATATACTTGAGGAAATCGGATATTAGTTTGCGAGGATGGGGCAACTCTCAAAAGCCGTTCCATGACAGCATGGAGCGGTGGAGTCTTGTGCTGCCTGCCCCGATGTCTTGGGAGGACCAATATGAAAAAGCTACTCACCGCCTGCGTTGCCGCCCTCTGCCTGAGCGCGACGTTCGCTCATGCCGCCGACAAGAAGTTCACGGTCGCCGGCATCGTCTTCCAGGAAGACCAGTTCATGAAGACGACGCTGCTCGGCATGAAGTCGGTGGCCGAGAAGGAAGGCGTCAACCTGTTGACGTCCAACACCTCGAACCAGATCAGCAAGGAAGTCGAGGTGGTCAACACCTACGCCGCCCGCGGCGTCGACGCCATTGCTATCACCTATCTCGACCCGGCCGCCGCGTCGATCCCGGCCGTCAAGGCCGCCAGCGACAAGGGCATCAAGATCGTCAGCTTCAACAACAAGCTGGCCGCCGACTTCCCGGTATCGACCGTCATGTCCGACAACACGCTGCTTGGCGCCGGCACCGGCAAGGAAGCCGCCGCCTTCATCAAGGCCCACTACGGCGACAAGAAGGAGATCAAGGTCGCCATCGTCAACTACAAGGCCCAGCTGCCGCCGGAGAGCAACGCCCGCCAGGACGGCTTCTGGAACGAAATCAAGGACATCCCCGGCGTTACGCTGGTTGCCGAGGCGTCCTCGCCGGTGGCCGAAGAGGCCATCAAGAAGGCCGCCGACATCATCACGGCCCATCCTGATATCGATCTCATGTACGCCTGCAACTCCGGCGGCCTGATCGGCTCCGTGCTGGCCGTCAAGAACTCCGGCAAGAAGATCCCGGTGTTCGGCATCGACCTCGACAAGCAGATCGTCGGCTTCCTGCAGTCCAAGGACGACATCCTTCAGGCTTCCACCGCCCAGGACCCGTTCAAGATCGGCGCGCTGGCCATGGAGAACGCCATCAAGTCGCTGAAGGGTGAAGCGGTCGAGAAGGAAATCATCGTTCCCGGTCTGACGCTGTCCCGCACCAACGAAGCGGCGGTCGCCGAATACGCCAAGACCGTCAAGTAAGAGATTAGGAACGGATGATGGGACCCGCAAAGCTCGAAATCAGCAATCTGACGAAAGCCTATCCCGGGGTCCTCGCTCTCGACGACTTTTCCGCCGTCTTTGACGGCGGGAAAGTCTACGCCCTGCTGGGCAAGAACGGGTCGGGAAAGAGCACCTTCGTCAAATGCCTGTCGGGAGCGGTGATCCCGACATCCGGCGAGATCCGGATCGACGGCGTCGAAGTCAACTTCAAGGGGCCGGCGGACGCCAATGCCGCCGGCATCGCCGTCGTCTATCAGGAACTCAGCCTGATCCTCGACTTCACGGTGGCCGAGAACATCATGCTCGGCCGCTTCCCGACCATGGGGCCGGGCAGCATCACGGTCGACTGGAAGAAGACCAACGCCCACGTCCAGGACATCCTGACGTCGCTGAGGATCGACATTCCGGTCACCGCCAAGATTTCCGACCTGTCGGTCGGCCAGCGGCAGGTGATCGAGATCGCCAAGGCGATGTCGCTCAATCCGCGCGTGCTGCTGCTCGACGAGCCGACGTCGGCGCTGGCCCGCCACGAGATCAACAGCCTGCTCGAAGTGGTGCGCTCGCTGCGCGAGAAGGGCGTGGCGATCATCTTCATCACCCACAAGCTCAACGAGATCCGCGGCGTCGCCGACTACGTGACGGTGCTGCGCGACGGCCGCATGGTCGGCTCGGTGCCGATCGACGTCGCCACGCCCAAGGTGATCGTCGACATGATGTTCGGCGAAACGACGCTGCAAAACCGGCCGGCCGACCTCAAGGTGGGCGAGGAAATCCGCCTGAAGGTCACCAACCTCCGGCGCCGGGACAAGTACGAGGACATCAGCTTCGACCTCCGGGCCGGCGAGATCCTCGGCATCGCCGGCATGCTTGGCGCCGGCCGCAGCGAGCTGCTGCGCGGCATCTTCGGCGCCGATGCCATCGACGGCGGCGCCATCGTGCTGAACGGCACCGAGGTGAAGCGTCCGACGGTCAAGCGCATGAAGGACCTCGGCCTTGCCATGACCATGGAGAACCGCAAGGAGGAAGGCCTCATCCAGATCATGTCGATCGAGGACAACCTCTGCCTTGCCAGCCTCAATGAGGTGGGGCAGCGCGGTTTCCTCAGCCATTTCCTGCAGGCGCCGGTGGCCGAGAAGTGGATCGGGCGGTTGCAGATCAAGGTCTCCGACGCCTTGCAGGAGGTGCAGTCGCTGTCGGGCGGCAACCAGCAGAAGGTGGTCGTCGGCAACTGGCTCAACACCGACCCGAAGGTGGTGTTCTTCGACGAACCGACGCGCGGCATCGACATCGTCGCCAAGCAGCAGGTGTTCCAGATCATGTGGGACCTGTCGCGGCGCGGCCTCAGCGTCGTCTTCGTGTCCTCCGAGCTGGAGGAACTGCTGGAGGTCTGCCACCGCATCCTGATCATGGAAGCCGGACGCTTCATCGGCGAGGTCCGGGAACCGGAGAACACGCCGATCGAAACGCTATACGCCATGTGCATGGGAGAGACGGCGAAATGACCACCACCGACACCACCGGCCGGACCGGCAATCAGGCCGCCCGGCGCGCGCCGGCTTCGCGCCCCTTCTTCAAGCCGTCCGACTTCGTGCTCGAAGCCATCCTGCTGGTCATCATCGTGCTGCTCGCCTTCACCGCGCCCGGCTTCGCCTCCTGGGACAACGCGATGAACATCCTGCGCAACGCGGCGATGACCGGCATCATCGCCTTCGGTATGACCTTCGTGCTGATCCTCGGCGAGATCGACATCTCCGTCGGCTCGGGCCTCGCCTTCCACGGCTGCCTGCTGGCCGTGGTCACCGAAAGCATGACCAACGCCGGCTGGTCGGCCGAGACGGCGGTCGCCATCGGCGTCCTGCTGTGCTTCGGCATCGCCATCCTGGCCGGCATGTTCACCGGCTGGGTGCGCCACGCCCTCGCCGTGCCGACCTTCATCACCACGCTCGCCTGGATGGCCGCCTTCCGCGGCGGCGCCTATCTTCTCACCGGCAGCTTCCCGGTGACGCCCTATCCGGAGTGGTTCTTCTTCTTCGGCTCGGGCGCCATCTTCGGCATCCCCTTCCAGGCCTTCGTCTTCCTGCTGGTGTTCGTCGTCACCTGGTTCATTTCCCGCTACACGGTGTTCGGCAAGTCGGCCTATGCGGTCGGCGGCAACGCCGAGTCGGCGCGGCTCTCCGGCATCAACGTGCTCGGCGTCCGCATGGCGGTGATGTCGATGATCGGCGTCTTCACCGTGCTCTCCGCCATCATGGTGTCGAGCCAGATCCAGGCCGGCAACCCGACGGTGGGCGTCACCTGGGAGTTCACGGTGATCACCGCCTGCGTCATCGGCGGCGTCAGCCTGATGGGCGGCAAGGGCCGCGTCTGGGGCACCTTCGTCGGCGTGCTGTTCCTGTCGATCATGCTGAACGGCATGACGCTGCTCAACATCGACGAGTACTGGCAGTATGTCGCCCGCGCCATCCTGATCCTCGGCGCCGTGCTGATCTACCAGGTGCAGGCCATGAACGCCCGGCGCGGCTGAGCGCCCGGCAACGGGCACGGCGCGAGGCCCTCTCCCCGCCGTGCCCCCTCCCCCAAGTCGCACTCCATCGGAGAACGACCGTGCAACCTTATGAAAGCGCCTTCCGCGACACCTCGCATCTGGTGGTCGAGGAGCTGTCCCGGACGCTCGACCGCATCGAGCCCGCAGAGGTGCAGGCCTTCGTCGAGGCGCTGCTCGCCGCCGACAAGGTGTTCGTGGTGGGCGTCGGCCGCGTGCTGCTGGCGCTCCAGGCGATGACCAAGCGCTTCGCCCATCTCGGCATCGCCATCACCCATGTCGGCGCCGTCACCGAGCCGGCCATCACGCCGAAGGACTTGCTCATCGTTGGCTCGGGCAGCGGCGCGTCGCTGTTCCCGCTGGCCATCGCCCGCAAGGCCAAGGCGATCGGCGCCAGGGTGGTGCACATCGGCTCCAACCCGCAGTCGGACATGAAGGACGTCGCCGACTTCATGGTGCGCATTCCCGTCCGCACCAAGCTCTACCTCGACGACGAGATCGACTCCCGCCAGCCGATGACCTCGCTGTTCGAGCAGTCGCTGCTGATCTTCGGTGACATCGTCGCCAAGATGATCATCGACGAGCGCCATCTCGACCTGAAGGGGCTGTGGCAATACCACGCCAACCTCGAATGACCATGCTGTCCAAACGCGAACTGCTGGCGCGCGTCGGCAGCGTCCAGCAGGTGGCCTCGGTCCGGCCGGTCACCTTCCGCGAAGGGCGGGCCGACGGCCTCACCGCCTATGCGGTCAGGAACGGGCCGCTCGCCTTCGACGTGCTGGCCGACAAGGGGCTCGATATCGGCAGCTTCAGCTATCGCGGCGTCGGCTTCGACTTCCTGGCGAAAACCGGGCTGCTCGGCCGCACCGCCTACGACACGCACGGCACTGAAGCGCTGCGCTCGATCATGGGCGGGCTGATGTTCACCTCCGGCTACGAAAGCATCTGCTCCCCCTGCACCCTCGACGGCCGCGACTATCCGTTGCACGGCCGCATCCGCACGACGCCGGCCGAGCACCGTTCGGCCGATGCCTTCTGGGATGGCGACGATTACGTGCTGCGCGTCTCCGGCGAGATGCGCGAGGCGGAGCTGTTCGGCGAAAACCTGGTGCTCCGGCGCTCCATCGAGACGCGGCTCGGGGAACGGACGGTGCGTATCGTCGACGAGGTCGTGAACGAGGCGTTCCGGCCCGAACCGCTGATGCTGCTCTACCATTTCAACGTCGGCCATCCTCTCTTGTCGGAAGCGGCGCGCGTCGTGCTGCCGGTTCTCGCCACCAAGCCGCGCGACGAGGTCAGCCGGCCGCAGGTCGAGAGCTGGGCGACGATGCCGCCGCCCAAGGCGAACGAGCCGGAATATGTGTTCCTGCACGAACTCGCCGCCGACGCCGCCGGCGACACATTCGCCGCCATCGTCAATCAGGAGTTGAAGCTCGGCGTGCGCCTCGGCTTCAACCGCCAGGCCCTGCCCTATTTCATGCAGTGGAAGTCGACGGCGGCCGGCGATTACGCGATCGGTCTCGAACCGGCCAATTCGTCCGTCTACGGCCGGCCGCACCACGCCGACGCCGGTGACCTGCACATGCTGGCGCCAGGAGCGAAGGAAATATTCGAACTCACCATCACCGTCCTCGACGGCGACGAGGAGATCGACCGCGTCCAGGAAGAAGCCGATCGGCTGTCGCGCCGATGAACCGGAGGAAATCCCGATGAAGAGGTCCGAAATCAACGGTGCCATCAAGCGCATGGAGAAGATGCTCGGCGACTACAGGTTCGCGCTGCCGCCGTTCCTCAACTGGACGCCGGAGGACTGGAAGACGGCCGGGCACGACTACGACGAGATCCGCGACAACATGCTCGGCTGGGACGTCACCGACTACGGCATGGGCAAGTATGCCGAGCTGGGCATCGCCCTGATCACGCTCCGCAACGGCAACGTCAAGAACGACAAGTACACCAAGACCTATGCCGAGAAGATCATCATGATCGAGGAAGGCCAGGTGTCGCCGATGCACTTCCACTGGTCGAAGATGGAAGACATCATCAACCGCGGCGGCGGCAACCTGATCTTCCGCCTCTACAACGCCACCAAGGACGGCGCGATGGCCGACACCGACGTCGAGATCAGCCGCGATGGCCGCCGCTACAGCGTGAAGGCCGGCGAGGACATCGTCATCAAGCCCGGCGAGAGCCTGACCTTCTATCCCTACTACTATCACGAGTTCATCGTTCAGCCGGGCACCGGCCCGGTGCTGATCGGCGAAGTGTCGATGTGCAACGACGACAACACCGACAACCGCTTCCTCGAACAGTATCCGCGCTTCCCGACGATCGAGGAGGACGAGCCGCCCTACCGGCTCCTGTGCACCGAGTATCCGAAGGCCGCCTGACGGCCCTTGGCGCGGCGTGACGAAGCGGCCGGCCCGGCGTCCCCGCCGGGCGGACGGCCGGAGGAGTATGCGCGTGGATCTTCTCGCAATCGGCGAAATGGTCATCGACTTCCTGCCCGGTCCCGAGCCAGGCAGCTACCTGCGCAACGCCGGCGGCGCGCCGGCCAACGTCGCCATCGCCGCGACGCGCAGCGGACTGACGGCCGCCTTTCTCGGCAAGCTCGGCAACGACGACTTCGGCCGCTTCCTGGTGGCGACGCTCGAAGAAAACGGCGTCGAGGTAGTGCTGACGGAGCTGACCGACGAGGCGGTGACGACAATGACCTTCGTCACGCTCGGCGAGGACGGCGAACGCAGCTTCACCTTCGTCCGCAAGCCCGGCGCCGACATGCTGCTGGCGCCGGCCGACATCCGGACGGAGGTGATCGCGGCGGCAACGATCGTCCATATCGGCTCCTGCTCGCTGTCGCGTTCGCCGTCCGCCGAAGCTACGCTCGAAGGGCTGCGGCTTGCCCGCAACGCCGGTAAGCTCGTCTCCTTCGACGTCAATTACCGGGCGCCGCTCTGGCAGCGCGAAAGCGACGCCGTGGACAGGATCGCCGAGGCGCTGCCCTTCGTCGACCTCCTCAAGGTGTCCGAGGAGGAGGTGCATCTGGTCGGCGGCCCGGCCGGCTTCACCGATTGCATCGCGGCGCATGGCATCGCCGTGGCCGTCGAGACGCTGGGCGCCCGCGGCGCCCGCTGCCACTTCGCCGGACAGACCGTCGACGTGCCGGCGCCGCCGGCCGTCGCCGTCGATGCCACCGGCGCCGGCGACGCCTTCTGGGGCGCCTTCCTGGCCCATCTCGTCAAGGCCGGCGTCCGCAACGTCGGCGACATCGGCCTCGACGCGCTCGCCGCCGCCGCCCGCTACGGCGCCGCCGCCGGCTCGCTCTGCGTGCGGCGCAAGGGGGCGATCGCCGCCCTGCCGACGCGGACCGAAATCCTCGATCTTCTCAACAAGGAGGCCGTCCGATGAGCTTTTCCTGGCGCCAGTCCTGCATCGTCGCCCCGTCGTTGATCTGCCTCGACCTCTGCAACCTGCAAGCCCAGGTCGAAGCCTGCGAGGCGGCCGGCATCGAGGTGCTGCATGTCGACATCATCGACGGCCATTTCAGCCCCAGCCTGCCGCTCGGCCTCGAAACCGTCCGCCGACTGCGCGGGCTCACCAAATTGAAGTTCGACGTCCATCTGATGGCGACGGAGAACGACTATTTCATCGACGAACTCATCGACATCGGCGTCGAACAGCTCGTCTTCCACTTTGAGACGGAGCGGCACGTCGACAACCAGCTCAACCGCATCCGCGCCAGGGGCGTGCGGGCCGGCGTGGCGCTGAAGCCGGCGACGCCGGTCGCCATGCTCGACTACATGATCGAGAAGTGCGACGCCGTTCTCCTGATGCTGATCAACCCCGGCTATGCCTGGAACAAGGGCGAGAAGCAGGCGGCCTTCGCCGACCGCAAGATCCGCGAGTTGCGCGCGCTGATCGACGCCCGCGGCTCTGACACGGCGATCAGCATCGACGGCCGCGTGTCGTTGCAGAACATCGCCGACTACGGCGCCGGCCTCGTCGACATCTTCGTCGGCGGCACCACCTGCATCTCGCGCGACGACATCGCCGGCAGCGTCGGCAAGCTGAACGCCCTGCGCGGGACGCTCGTCACCGCCTGACAGGGGCGATCGCCGGCAATTGCCATGGGAATCGCCCCGAAGGGCGGCGATTCCTATGGCTTTTTTATTTTCGCGGCCGCCGCTCCGTCTCGAACCCCTATGCGGCCGTCGCCATACTCCTTCCCGACATGAGCCTTGCAAGAGAAGGAGTTTCAAAAATGGATATCGCCCTGCCGCTCCTCGGCGCCGCCGTCTTCGCGCTGATGGCCGGCTATATCGGCGCCTGCGAGCGGCTTTGACCGGGAGGCCACGGACATGCCGTTCGACTACCTCCTCGGCGCCGCCGTCGCCGTGTTCATCACCGGCTACCTGATCTACGCCCTCGTGCGCCCCGAACGCTTCTGAAGAAGCTTCCAGCCGGGAACATCTGCCATGACCATCAACGGATGGATCGAGATCCTCGTCTTCACGGGGATCGTCGTCCTGCTTGCCAGGCCGCTCGGCGGCTACATGACCGCCGTCTTCGCCGGCGAGCAGATGCCGCTCTCCGCGCTGCTCGGGCCGGCCGAGCGCGGCCTCTACCGCCTCGCCGGCATCCACGAACGGGACGAGCAGCCGTGGACGGCCTACGCGCTGTCGCTGCTCGCCTTCAACTTCGTCGGCTTCCTCGCGCTCTACCTGCTGCTGCGCCTTCAGGGCTGGCTGCCGCTCAACCCCGCAGGCATGACCAACGTGCCGCCGGCGCTCGCCTTCAACACCGCCGTCAGCTTCGTCACCAACACCAACTGGCAGAACTACGGCGGCGAAGCCACCGTGTCCTACCTCACGCAGATGCTGGGGCTGACCGTGCAGAACTTCCTGTCGGCGGCCACCGGCATCGCCGTGGCCATGGCGCTGATCCGCGCCTTCGCCCGCAAGTCGGCGCGGACGGTCGGCAACTTCTGGGTCGACCTGACGCGCGGCACGCTCTACCTGCTGCTGCCGATCGCCGTCGTCATGACCTTCGTCCTCGTCTGGCTCGGCGTGCCGCAGACGCTCGCCCCTTACGCCGACGCCACGACGCTGGAAGGCGCGCACCAGACGATCGCCCTCGGGCCGGTCGCTTCGCAGGTGGCGATCAAGATGCTCGGCACCAACGGCGGCGGCTTCTTCAACGCCAACGCCGCCCATCCGTTCGAGAACCCCGACGCCGTCTCCAACCTGATCCAGATGGTGGCGATCTTCGCCATCGGCGCGGCGCTGACCAACGTCTTCGGCCGCATGGTCGGCAACGAGCGGCAGGGCTGGGCCATCCTCGCCGCCATGGGCGTGCTGTTCGTCGCGGGCGTCGCCGTCTGCTACGCGGCCGAGGCGGCCGGCAATCCGCTGGTCCACGCGCTCGGCGTCGGCGGCGGCAACATGGAGGGCAAGGAAACCCGCTTCGGCGTCGCGCTGTCGGCTCTCTTTGCGGTCGTCACCACCGCCGCCTCCTGCGGCGCGGTCAATGCCATGCACGACAGCTTCATGGCGCTCGGCGGCATGATCCCGATGATCAACATGATGCTCGGCGAGGTGATCGTCGGCGGCGTCGGCGCCGGCTTCTACGGCATCCTGCTGTTCGTGATCGTCGCCATCTTCGTCGCCGGTCTGATGGTGGGCCGCACGCCGGAATATCTCGGCAAGAAGATCGAGGCCAAGGAGGTGAAGATGGCGATGCTCGCCGTGCTCTGCCTGCCGCTCGCCATGCTCGGCTTCACCGCCGTGGCCGTGGTGCTGCCGGCCGCCGTCGCCTCGACCGCCAACGCCGGGCCGCACGGCTTTTCCGAAATCCTCTACGCCTACACCTCGGCGGCCGCCAACAACGGCTCGGCCTTCGGTGGGCTTTCCGGCAACACCGGCTGGTACAACGTCACCCTCGGCCTCGCCATGCTGATGGGCCGCTTCCTGGTGATCGTGCCGGCGCTCGCCATCGCCGGTTCCGTCGCCGCCAAGAAGACGGTGCCGGAATCGGCCGGCACCTTCCCCACCGACGGCGCGCTGTTCGTCGGCCTCATCGTCGGCGTCATCGTCATCGTCGGCGGCCTCGCCTTCTTCCCGTCGCTGGCCCTCGGGCCGATCGTCGAGCACCTGGCGGTCGTCGCCGGCCGGACCTTTTGAGCCGAGCGGACGACAAGGAGCCTTTCATCATGAAGTCCAGATCCGCGAGCCTTCTCGACGCCCGTATCCTCGTGCCGGCGATCGGCGGCGCCGTCCGCAAGCTCGATCCGCGCAGCCTGATCCACAACCCGGTGATGTTCGTCGTCGCCGTGGTCACCCTGCTGACCACCGTGCTGCTCGCAAAAGACGCCTTCACCGGCGGCGGGCAGCTCGGCTTTTCGTTCCAGATCGTCGTCTGGCTGTGGGTCACGCTGCTGTTCGCCAATTTCGCCGAGGCGGTGGCCGAGGGGCGCGGCAAGGCGCAGGCCGACGCGCTCCGCCGCACCCGCACCGAGACCGAGGCCAAGCTGGTCGCCGGCGACGGCTACCGGACGGTGCCCGGCCACAGTCTCAAGATCGGCGATGTGGTGCTGGTCGAGGCGGGCGACATCATCCCCTCCGACGGCGAGGTGATCGAGGGCGTCGCCTCGGTCAACGAGGCGGCGATCACCGGCGAATCCGCCCCGGTGATCCGCGAATCCGGCGGCGACCGCTCGGCGGTGACCGGCGGCACCGAGGTGCTGTCCGACTGGGTCCGCGTGCGCATCACCGCCGCCGCCGGCTCCACCTTCATCGACCGGATGATCGCCCTCGTCGAGGGCGCCGAGCGGCAGAAGACGCCCAACGAGATCGCCCTCAACATCCTCTTGGCCGGCATGACGCTGGTGTTCGTGCTGGCGACAGTGTCCATCCCGAGCTTTGTCAGCTACGCCGGCGGCGGCGTGCCGGTCGTCGTGCTGGTCGCCCTGTTCGTGACGCTGATCCCCACCACCATCGGCGCGCTGCTGTCGGCCATCGGCATCGCCGGCATGGACCGCCTCGTCCGCTTCAACGTGCTGGCGATGTCCGGCCGCGCCGTCGAGGCGGCCGGCGACGTCGACACGCTGCTGCTCGACAAGACCGGCACCATCACCCTCGGCAACCGACAGGCGGCCGAATTCCGCCCGGTGCGCGGCGTCGAGGCACGCGAGCTGGCCGACGCCGCCCAGCTCGCCTCGCTGGCCGACGAGACGCCGGAGGGCCGCTCCATCGTCGTGCTCGCCAAGGAAAAATACGGCATCCGGGGCCGCGACATGGAGAGCCTGCACGCCCGCTTCATCCCCTTCACCGCCCAGACCCGGATGAGCGGCATCGACCATGACGGCGTCGCCATCCGCAAGGGCGCCGTCGACGCCGTGCTGCGGACCATCGCCGCCGGCCGCGCCGACGCGGCGGTGCGCGAGGCGCAGGCCATCGCCGACGAGGTGGCGAAATCCGGCGGCACGCCGCTCGCCGTGGCCAGGGACGGCCGGGTGCTCGGCGTCGTCCACCTCAAGGACATCGTCAAGGGCGGCATCCGCGAGCGCTTCGCCGAACTCAGGCGGATGGGCATCCGCACGGTGATGATCACCGGCGACAACCCGATGACCGCCGCCGCCATCGCCGCCGAGGCCGGCGTCGACGACTTCCTCGCCGAGGCCACCCCCGAGGACAAGCTCAGGCTGATCCGCGCCGAGCAGGCCAAGGGCAAGCTGGTGGCGATGTGCGGCGACGGCACCAACGACGCGCCGGCGCTGGCCCAGTCGGACGTCGGCGTCGCCATGAACACCGGCACCGTCGCCGCCCGCGAGGCCGGCAACATGGTGGACCTCGACAGCGACCCGACCAAGCTGATCGAGATCGTCGAGATCGGCAAGCAACTCCTGATGACGCGCGGCGCGCTGACCACCTTCTCGATCGCCAACGACGTCGCCAAGTATTTCGCCATCATCCCGGCGATGTTCCTGGCCTTCTACCCCGAACTCGGCGCGCTCAACGTCATGCGCCTCGCGACGCCGGAAAGCGCCATACTCTCGGCGATCATCTTCAACGCGCTGATCATCGTGGCGCTGATCCCGCTGGCGCTCCGGGGCGTCCGCTACCGGCCGGTCGGCGCCGGCGCGCTGCTTTCCCGCAATCTCCTCATCTACGGCCTCGGCGGCATCGTCGTGCCCTTCGTCGGCATCAAGGCGATCGACCTCGCCGTCACCGCCCTCGGCCTCG
This sequence comes from Pleomorphomonas koreensis DSM 23070, assembly GCF_000425185.1. Classification (GTDB taxonomy): domain Bacteria; phylum Pseudomonadota; class Alphaproteobacteria; order Rhizobiales; family Pleomorphomonadaceae; genus Pleomorphomonas; species Pleomorphomonas koreensis. The sequence continues at coordinate 156,329 of NZ_AULH01000012.1, read as the reverse complement.
CCTGAAGGACCACGCTCATGCTGAAGCACCTGAGGCCCGCCCTTGTCCTCTTCGTCGCCCTTGCCGCTGTGACCGGCCTCGCCTACCCGCTGGCCATGACCGGCATCGCCGGCGCGCTGTTCCCGCGCGAGGCGGCCGGCAGCCTGATCGAGCGCAACGGCGTCGTCGTCGGCTCCGAGCTGATCGGCCAGGCCTTTGCCGGCGACGGCTATTTCCACGGTCGCCCGTCGGCGGCCGGCAGCGGCTATGACGCCGCGAATTCCGGCGGCTCCAACCTCGGCCCGGCCAACCCGAAGCTGATCGGCCGCATCCGCGCCGACGCCGAACGGCTGAAGGCCGAGAACCCCGGCGCGCCGGTGCCGGCCGACCTCGTCACCGCCTCCGGCAGCGGCCTCGATCCGCACATCTCGCCGGCCGCCGCTTATTTCCAGGTGCCGCGCGTGGCGAAAGCGCGCGGGCTGGAGCCGGCAGCGGTGCGGGCGCTGGTCGACGCCGCCGTCCAGCCGCGCGAACTCGGTTTCATGGGCGAGCCGGTGGTCAACGTGCTAGACTTGAATCTGGCGCTCGACGCCCGGTCGGCGCGATGACCGGCCGCGCGACGAGGACGAGATGTCGATGCCGGAGGACATGAGATCGGATCTGAGGCCGTCGCCGGACGCGCTGCTTGCCAGCGCCGAACGGGAGAGCCGCGGCCGGCTGAAGATCTTCCTCGGCGCGGCGCCCGGCGTCGGCAAGACCTACGAGATGCTGACGGCCGGCCGGGCGCGCCGCGCCGACGGCGTCGACGTGGTGATCGGCGTGGTCGAGACGCACGGCCGCGCCGAAACGGAAGCGCTGCTCGACGGCTTCGAGATCATCCCCCGCCTGCGGCTCGACCACAAGGGCCGCCGCCTCGGCGAGATGGACCTCGATGCCATCGTCGCCCGCCGGCCGAGCCTGGTCCTCGTCGACGAACTCGCCCACAGCAACGCCGAGGGCAGCCGCCATCCCAAGCGCTATCTCGACGTCGAGGAACTGATCGGCCGCGGCATCGACGTCTACACGACGCTGAACATCCAGCACGTCGAAAGCCTCAACGACGTCGTCGCCCGCATCACCCGCATCAGGGTACGCGAGACGGTGCCGGATTCGATCATCGACCGGGCCGACGACATCGAGATCATCGACCTGACGCCGGACGACCTGATCAAGCGCCTCCAGGACGGCAAGGTCTACCTGCCCAGGACGGCGGCGCGCGCCACGGCCAACTATTTCTCGCCCGGCAACCTCACCGCCTTGCGCGAGCTGGCGCTGCGGCGCACCGCCCAGCGCGTCGACGACCAGCTCGTCAGCCACATGCAGGCGCATGCCATCGCCGGCCCGTGGGCGGCCGGCGAGCGGGTGCTGGTGTCGGTCGACGAGCGGCCGCGCTCGGCGGCGCTGATCCGCTACGCCCGGCGGCAGGCCGACCGCCTCCGGGCGCCGTGGGCGGCGATCCACATCGAGACCGCCCGGTCCACCGCCCTGCCCGACGCCGACAAGGACCGCCTCGCCGACCATCTGCGCCTTGCCGGGCAGCTCGGCGGCGAAGCCGTCACCATCCCCGGCCAGGACGTGGCGCGCGACATCCTCCGCCATGCCAAGGCGGGCAACTTCACCCACATCGTCGTCGGCACGCCGCAGAAGCCGCGCTGGCGGGAGATGATCGAGGGATCGGTGTCGCACGAGTTGATCCGCGGCGCCGGCGACATCAGCATCCACGTCATCGCCGGCGCCGAGCCGGCGCCGCCGCCGGCGAGGGGCGTCCGCACGGCGCCGGCGGCGCGGCCCTTCCGCCTCCGGCCCTACGCGGTCTCGACGCTCTATGTCGCCGGGGCGCTCGGCCTCGGCGCGCTGCTCGACCGCTTCCTCGACGTCCGCAACCTCGGCCTCGTCCTGCTGACCGCCGTGCTGGCGTCGGCGGTCACCTCCGGCCTCGGACCGGCGCTCTACGCCTGCCTCGCCAGCGCGCTGGCCTTCAACTTCTTCTTCCTCGAACCCCGCCACACGCTGATCATCCGCGACCCCGAGAGCGTCGTGGCGCTGGTGGTGTTCCTGATCGTCGCGGTCACCGCCAGCAACCTCGCCGCCCGGCTGCACCGGCAGGCCGCCGCCGCCCGGCAGCGGGCGCGGATGACCGAGGACCTCTACCAGTTCTCGCGCAAGCTGGCCGGCACCGCCACGCTCGACGACGTCTTGTGGGCGACCGCCTACCAGATCGCCGCCATGCTCAAGGTGCGGGTGGTGATCCTGATGCCGGAGGGCGATAGCCTCGCCGTCAAGGTCGGCTATCCGCCCGACGACACGCTGGTCGACGCCGACATCGCCGCCGCCCGCTGGGCCTGGCAGCACGAGCAGGCGGCCGGGCGCGGCGCCGACACGCTGCCGGGCGCCCGCCGGCTCTACCTGCCGCTGCGCACCGGGCGGACGCCGATCGGCGTCATCGGCCTCGACAGCGACAGGGCCGGCGACAAGCCCGGACCGCTGCTGACGCCCGAGCAGCAACGTCTGCTCGACGCCCTCGCCGATCAGGCCGCCGTCGCCATCGAGCGCATCCAGCTCGTCGCCGACGTCGAGGAGGCGCGCCTGTCCGCCGAGGCCGACCGGCTGCGGGCGGCGCTGCTGTCGTCGATCTCCCACGACCTGCGGACGCCGCTCGCCGGCATTCTCGGCGCCGCCGGCACGCTGCGCGATTACGCCGCCTCGCTGCCGGAGACCGATAAGGCCGATCTCGTCACGACGATCATCGACGAGTCGGAACGCCTTAACCGCTTCATCGGCAATCTCCTCGACATGACGCGGCTCGAATCCGGCGCGACGCGGCCGAACGCCTCGCTGCATTTCCCCGGCGACATCGTCGGCAGCGCGCTCCGGCGCGCCGACCGGCTGCTCGCCCGCCACCGGCTCGACGTGGCGCTGCCGACCGACCTGCCGATGCTGAAGGTCGATGCCGTGCTCCTCGAACAGGTGGTCTTCAACCTGCTCGACAATGCCGCCAAATACGCGCCGGCCGGCTCGACCATCGCGGTCCAGGGCTGGCGGGATGGCGGGCATGTGCTGCTGCGCATCGTCGATGAGGGGCCGGGCCTGCCGCCGGACGACCTCGAACGCGTCTTCGACAGCTTCTATCGCGTCCGCAAGACCGACCACGTGCCGGCCGGCACCGGCCTCGGCCTCGCCATCTGCCGCGGCTTCGTCGAGGCGATGGGCGGCACCATCACGGCAGGCAACCGTGCCGGCCGGCCGGGCGCGGCCTTCACCATCCGCCTGCCCGTCCCCAGCGAGAGCCCGGAGGGTTCGTCATGACGGCGCCGCCGGTTCGCATCCTGGTGGTCGACGACGAGCCGCCCATCCGCCGTCTGCTGCGGGTCGGCCTGTCGACCGAGGGCTACGCCGTCATCGATGCCGCCGACGCCGGCGAGGCGCAGGCCGAGATCGCCCGCCAGAAGCCGGACGTGATCATCCTCGACCTCGGCCTGCCCGACATGCCCGGCCACGACCTCCTCGCCCGCTGGCGGCGCGAGGGGCTGGACCTGCCGATCCTGATCCTGTCGAGCCGCGCCGACGAGGCCGGCATCGTCCGGGCGCTGGAGACCGGCGCCGACGATTACGTGGTGAAGCCGTTCGGCGTCGCCGAGCTGGCGGCGCGGGTGCGCGTCGCCCTGCGCCACCGGTTGCAGCAGCAGGGCGAGCGGCCGGTGTTTCAGTCGGGCGACCTCTCCGTCGATCTCGTCAAGCGCATCGTCAAGGTTGGCGGCCGGGAGGTGAATCTGTCGCCCAAGGAATACGACATCCTGCGCCTCCTGGTGCAGCATGCCGGCAAGGTGCTGACCCACCAGCATATTCTCCGGCAGGTCTGGGGCGGCTCGGCCGACGTGCAGTATCTGCGCGTCTACGTCCGCCAGCTCCGGCAGAAGATCGAGCAAAGCCCCGACCAGCCGCGCTACATCCTCACCGAGACCGGCGTCGGCTACCGGCTGCGCGTTGACGGGTGAGCGCAATCCGTCCCGGTCCGCTGGCAGCTTCCCGCGACGCGGATGGCCGGAACGGCAGCCTCTCGCTTCCCGAGCCGGGAGAGGAGCGGCTTGCGTGGGATCGGCCCCGTTCCGGCGATTGCCCCGCTGCCATCCATCGCCATCGTCCATTTCGGGGGGATTCGTCCCCATGTCCGGCGATGCAACCGACGGTCAACGCCCGACGGAAAGTGACGCGATCAGAGTGCCGACGATCGGGAAAACTGCCGGGATCCCCCTGGGCCGGGCAGCAGACGGCCGCCAAAATGTAAAATGGTGCATAATGATTTGTTGAATTGGCTTAGCGGGATTAGCTGCCGGCGCGCATACTCTCCTCCATCGACAGCCGCGCAAGAGCGTCAGAGAACGCAGGTGAGCGGCTCCGGGAGGAAGCATCATGAAGGTAAGAGCCGTCGTCCTCGAGGGCATTGGTGACATTTGTCTCCGCGACATCGACATTCCCGGCACCCTGGAGCCCGGTGATACCGAGGTTCGGGTGGCCATCAAGGCGGTCGGCATCTGCGGCAGCGACGTCCATTACCTCAAGCATGGCCGCATCGGCGATTTCATCGTCAACGAGCCGATGGTGCTCGGCCACGAGGCGTCGGGCGTGGTGACCGCCGTCGGCGCCAAGGTCAGCCACCTCAAGGTCGGCGACCGCGTCTGCATGGAGCCCGGCATTCCCGACTTCGGCTCGCGCCAGACGCTTGAAGGCCACTACAATCTCGATCCGAGCGTCCGCTTCTGGGCGACGCCGCCCATCCACGGCTGCCTGACGCCCGAGGTGGTGCATCCGGCCGCGCTCACCTACAAGCTGCCCGACAGCGTCGGCTTCGACCAGGGGGCGATGGTCGAGCCGCTGGCCATCGGCGTCTATGCCGCCGCCAAGGGCGCCATCCGGCCCGGCGACATCGCCGTGGTGGCCGGTGCCGGCACCATCGGCATGATGGTCGCCTTCGCCGCGCTGGCCTCCGGCTGCTCGGAAGTGATCGTCAGCGACGTGGCACGCGCCAAGCTCGACATCATCGCCAAGGTGCCGGGCGTCGTGCCGGTCGACCTGACCCAGGAGAAGCTCGCCGACGTCGTGGCGGCGCGCACGGCCGGCAAGGGCGCCGACCTGTTCTTCGAGGCGAGCGGCAACCCCAGGGCCTTCGACGACATGCTGGACGTGGTGACGCAGGGCGGCCGGGTGGTTCTGGTCGGCATGCCGCAGGACCGGGTGCCGCTCGACGTGGTGGCCTTGGAGGTCAAGGAGATCAGCCTCACCGGCATCTTCCGCTACGCCAACGTCTGGGACCGCACGCTGGCGCTCCTCGGCTCGGGCAAGATCGACCTGAAGCCGCTGATCTCGGCCACCTATCCGTTCGACAAGTCGATCGAGGCCTTCGAGCGCGCCGCCGCCCAGAACCCCGACGACGTCAAGATCCAGATCGCCTTCTGAAGACCGGAAGCGCCCCCGCCAGAGGGGGCGCGACGCCACGATCATGCCGGGCCGGTGCGGCTCGGCAGGTGTCCTTTCGCTATTGCGGAGAGTCTAAATCGTTCAAACCGGTCGCGCCGCGAGGCGCTCCCAGTTGTCACAGGCATTCAGGGCAGAGGAGGCCCGCCGGATGACAAGGGGACGGGGGGAGAGGAACCATGTTCATTGGAGTCGACTGCGGAACGCAGGGGACCAAGGCGCTGGTCATTGACGGCGACGGCCGCGTGCGTGGCCGCGGCCACGCCGCCCATAGCCTGATCGAGCGCGACAGCGGCGCTCGCGAGCAGCATCCCTCGATCTGGGTGGATGCCATGATCGCCGCCGTGCGCATGGCGCTGTCCGAGGCGGCCGTGCCGGCCGAGGCGATCCGCTGCCTCGGCGTTTCCGGCCAGCAGCACGGCCTGGTGGTGCTCGACGCGTCCGGCGCGGTGATCCGGCCGGCCAAGCTCTGGAACGACACCGAGACCGCGCCCGACAACGAGCGGCTGGTCGCCGCGCTCGGCGGACCGGCGGCCTGGTTCGAGACGGTCGGCATCATTCCGCTCACCGGCTACACCATCTCCAAGCTGGCCTTCCTGGCCGATCGCGAGCCGGAGAACTTCGCCCGCATCGCCCATATCCTGCTGCCGCACGATTATCTCAACCACTGGCTCACCGGCCGCTTCGTCGCCGAGTTTGGCGACGCCTCGGGCACCGGCTTCTTCGATGTCCGCAAGCGCGCCTGGGCGCCGGAGGTGCTGTCGTTGATCGACGGCGGCAGCGGCCGTCTCGCCGCCGCGCTGCCCGAACTGGTGGCGCCCGATGCCGTGATCGGCACTCTGACGCCGGCTGCCGCCGAGGCGCTCGGCCTCACCACGGCTTGTCTGGTGGCGGCCGGCGGCGGCGACAACATGATGGGCGCCATCGGCACCGGCAACGTGCGCGAGGGCGTCGTCACCATCAGCCTCGGTACCTCGGCGACGGTGTTCTCCTATGCCGACGCCCCGGTGCTCGATCCGTCCGGCGCCGTCGCGCCCTTCTGCTCGTCGACCGGCGGCTGGCTGCCGCTCGTCTGCACCATGAACGCCACCAACGTCACCTCCGGCGGCGCTCACCTGTTCGGCCGCGACGTCGGCTTCGTCTCCGAGGCGCTGGAGGCGACCGGGCCGGGCGCCGGCGGCATCACCATGCTGCCGTTCCTCAACGGCGAGCGGACGCCCGACCTGCCGACCGCCCGCGGCAGCATCCTCGGCCTGTCCGCCGTCAACATGACGCCGGACAACCTGATGCGGGCGATGGTCGAGGGCGTCACCTTCGGCGTGCTGGCCGGGCTCCACCGCATCCGCGGCGACAGGGCGCCCGAGCGCGTGTTCATGATCGGCGGCGGCGCCCGCAGCAAGGCCTGGCGACAGATGGTCGCCGACATGACCGGCGCCGAGATCGTGGTGCCGACGGGCGACGAGGCAGGATGCCTCGGCGCGGCGATCCAGGCCATCTGGGCTTACGGCCGCGCCAGCGGGGCGGGCGAGGAGATCGCCACCATCGCCGACCGTTGCGTCGCCCTCGACCCGGACAAGACGACGGCGCCGGTCGCCGGCCGCAAGTCCGCCTACGACGACGCCTTCGCGCTCTACCGGCGCCGGCTCGCCGAGGTCCACGGCGTGCATTGAAGGACATGCCGGGACATTCCGCCGATGAGGCGCCAACGGACCACGTGTCGCATGGAGGAGCAGCATGACCCAAAGAAATCTTCTTGAAGTCAGGCACATCAGCAAGTCCTTCCCGGGTGTGAAGGCGCTCGACGATGTCAGCTTTTCTGTCAAGGAGGGGTCGGTTCACGTTCTATGCGGCGAGAACGGCGCTGGAAAATCGACCCTGATGAAGATCATCAACGGCATTTACCATCCCGATGGCGGCGAAACGCTGATCCGGGGTGAGAAGGTCAGGATCGATACCCCGATCCGGGCGGGCGAACTCGGCGTATCCATGATCTTCCAGGAGCTGAACTACACGCCCGAGATGTCGATCGAGGAGAGCCTGTTCGCCGGGCGCTGGCCGAAGACGCGGTTCGGCCGGGTCGACTGGAAAGCCATCCGGGAGCGGACGCTGAAGCTGCTGGCCCAGGAGAACCTCCCCTACGATCCGGAAACCAAGCTGAAGGATCTGTCGATTTCCAATCTCCAGATGCTGGAGATCCTGAAGGCGATCTCGCGGGATGCCGACATCATCATCATGGATGAGCCGACGTCGTCGATCACCAACAAGGAAATCGAGATCCTCTTCGAAAAGATCAACGACCTGCGCGCCCGCGGCAAGGCCATCGTCTACATCTCGCACAAGATGGACGAAATCTTCCGGATCGCCGACGAAATCTCCATCCTGCGCGACGGCAGGGTGGTCGAGACGCGGCCCAGGGATCAGTTCGACATCGATCAGGTCATCGCGCTGATGGTGGGGCGTGCTCTCGGGCAGGGCTACCCCAAGGAGGAGGTTGCGCGCGGCGACGTCGTCTTGGACGTGGAGCACTTCAGCGGGCCGAGCGGCTTTGCCGATGTCTCGTTCAACGTCCGCAAGGGCGAGATCGTCGGCTTTGCCGGTCTGGTCGGCGCCGGTCGGACGGAAGTGATGCGGGCGCTGTTTGGCCTCGACGCGCACACGGGGGGAACCGTCCAGGTCCATGGCAAGCCCGTCGCCATCCGCAACGTCCAGGACAGCATCCGCAACGGCGTCGTCATGCTGTCCGAGGACCGGCGGCGGTTCGGCATCGTGCCGGTACGGGACGTCAAGGAGAACGTCACCCTGGCTTCGATGAGGCAGTTCTTCCGGAAAGGCCGTCTCCACAAGGCCAAGGAAAGAAGAAAGGTCGAAGAAATCTGCGGCCGGATCAACGTCAAGATGGCGTCGATCGACGTGCAGGTCAGCACATTGAGCGGCGGCAACCAGCAGAAGGTCGTGCTGTCGAAATGGATGCTCCAGGACCCGGACATTCTTATCCTGGATGAACCGACCCGCGGCATCGACGTCGGCGCGAAATTCGAAATCTACAAGCTGATGACCAGCCTGGTGAAGGAAGGCAAGTCGATCATCATGGTGTCCTCGGAGCTGCCCGAGCTGATCGGCATGTGCGACCGCATGTACGTGATGGCCGGTGGACGGATAACCGGCGAGATCGACAGGGCGGACTTCTCCCAAGAGACGATCATGCGTTATGCCATGAACATCGTCAGGAAAGCAGGCTGAGCAGTAACGGACAGACGGGATACGAAGGGGAGGAACATGAACAATCTGATGACGAGGGAGAAATGGCAGACGATCAAGTCGCGATATTCCATTTACTTGGTCCTTATCGTGATGATCATCGTCTGTAATCTGCTGAACGAGAATTTTCTCTCTCCGCGAAACATCTCGAACATCTCGGCCCAGATTTCCGTTACGACGATCTTGGCCTTTGGCGAGACGATCCTGATCATCGGCGGCCTCCTGGACCTCTCCTGCGGCTCGGTGCTGGCGCTGGCCGGCGTGCTGTCGGTCTATGTGTTCAAGGAGACGGGCTCGCTGTCCGTTGCCTTCGCCGTCGGCCTGCTGGTCGGCGTGCTCTGCAACTGGGTGAACGGCATTCTCGTCCGCCGCTTCAACATTCCTGCCTTCATCGCCACGCTGGCGATGATGACGGTGGCCCGAGGCATCGCGCTGCTGTTCACCAAGGGCCAGAACATCTACCAGATCGGCGACTACGTCTGGTTCGGGCAGGGCAAGATCGGCTTCGTGCCCCTCCCGGTGGTGTTCATGATCATCATCGGCATCCTGACCTGGTACATCCTCGGCCATACCAGCTTCGGCCGCTCGCTCTACGCGGTCGGCGGCAACGAGGAAGCCGCCCGCGCCTCGGGCATCAATGTCGGCCGGGTGAAGATCGGCGCCTACCTGATCAACGGCGCCTTCGTCGGCCTCGCCGGTATCCTGCTGATGGCCCGCACCAACGTCGGCGCCCCCAATTCGGGCCAGGGCTACGAGTTCGAGGCGCTGACGGCGGCGATCATCGGCGGCACCAGCTTCTCCGGCGGCCTCGGAACGGCCGGCGGCACGCTGGCCGGCGCGTTCATCGTCGGCTTCCTGAACAACATCATGAACCTGACCGGCGTCGACTCGTACCTGCAGCAGGTTATCAAGGGCGCCATCATCGCATTGGCCGTCGGCTACGACATGTGGGCCAAGGTCAACCGCACCCGGAAGACTCTGGGTGCCGCCAAGACATCAAATGAGCGAAAGGAGGCTAAGGTATAATACTTTTGCTTTGGAGGAGCAACGGGGCTCGCATCGTGTAACGACAGCCCCTTTAGGTAGGAAACCTTGGAGGAGAACTAAATGAATACGTTTATGAAATCGCTCCGTACCGTTACGGCCGTCGCCGCCCTGTGCCTCGTCACCGCGACGGTGGCCCAGGCCCAGAACTACAAGGTGGCGTTCATCGCCCGTGCCCAGGCGGACTCGTTCGCGGCCTGGCTGGCCAATGGCATCATGGACGAAGCCAAGAAGTACCCGGACCTGACGGTCGACGTGATGGACTCCCAGGCCGACGACGCCAAGGAGAATGCCTTCATCGAGAACGCCGTCGCCAACAAGTACGACCTGATCATCGTCCAGCCGAACAACGGCGAGGCGCAGCGTCCCTATGTCGAGCAGGCCGTCAAGGATGGCGTCAAGGTCATCACGACCAACGCGCGCATCAAGGACATCCCCGGCTCGTCGTCCGTCGACGCCGATCCCTACGAGCAGGCTGCCGTGAACGCCCGTCTGGCGCTCAAGCAGGTGCCGGAGAACGCCAGCGTCGTCGTCCTGAACGGTCCGTCCGGCAACATGCACGCCGACATGCGTCGCGATGCCTGGCAGAAGGAGTTCTTCGACAAGCGCTCCGACGTCAAGATCGTCGGCGAGCAGATCGCGCATTGGAACAAGGAAGAAGCCATGCGCTACATGGAAGACTGGGTGCAGGCCAACGACAAGATCGACGCCATCGTCTCCATGAACGACAACATGGCGGCCGGTGCGCTGGAAGTCATCAAGGACGATCCGAAGTTCGACAAGATCCTCGCCTATGGCGTCGACGGCACCGCCGAGGCGATGCTGCTGATCCAGTCCGGCAAGATGACCTCCACGGCGCTCCAGAACGCCTATGATCTGGCCGCCAAGAACATCAGCGTCGCCCACGACCTCTTGACCGGCAAGATCACCCAGATCGACACCGACATCGACTGCCCGCTGGTGACCAAGGACAACGTGGCCGAGTTCATCGAAATCCACAAGAAGTCGGGCGCCATCAAGTAATAAGACGTTATCGATCGACTTCAGGGGCGGGATGGCAATCCCGCCCTTTTTTCATTGGGGTCACAACGGCAGGCCGATCCTGCGGATTTGCCTGAGTTCGTCCACGAACATCCCGAAGGCGGCGCGCTGCGCCTCGGGGTCGGGCAGGCGCAACAGATAGGACGGATGGACGGTCAGGTAGCCGCGCCGGTTGCGGAAGGTCATCGGTCCGCGCTCGCGCATGACGCCGACGGGGCGCTCGGCGAGCGCCAGACCGGCCGTGGCGCCGAGCGCCACGATGACGACGGGCTGCACCAGGTCGATCTCCTGCCACAGCCAGGGGCGCTGCGCGGCCACCTCGGCGTTACCGGGCTTGGCGTGCAGCCGCCGCTTGCCGCGCTCGACGAAATGAAACTGCTTCACCGCGTTGGTCATGTAGCTCATGCCGCGGTCGATGTCCGCCGCGTCGAGGGCGCGGTCGAGCAGGCGGCCGGCCGGGCCGACGAAGGGTCGGCCGGCGCGATCCTCGGCATCGCCCGGCGCCTCGCCGACGAAGGCGAAGATGGCCGTCGCCGGCCCCTCGCCCGGCACGAAGCGGCCGAGGCCGGGGCCGGGCATCAACTGCCGCTGCATGGCCTCGTTGAGCGCGTCAAGCGAGGTGAAGTCCTGTTGCATCGTCGTCATTATCCGGCCTCGTCAGCGGGTGGGTTCGGCGTGAACGCCGTGAAGCCGGCGGCGGTTCCTGAAGCCGTTAGCACATCGTTAAGGACGGCACGGATCAACGCCAGCGCATCGTCGGGCGCGTGCAGGCCGTCGGTGTTGTCGAAGAACAGGAAGACGTCGCGCGGCCGGTCGGGCGCCCGGTCGTCGCTGGCGAACTCGCCGTCGTCCATGGGGTCGCCCCGCGACCAGGCGGCGATGCGCCCGGCCCAGCGCCGGAGCTGCCAGTCGTCGTAGCCGGACCGGTACAGTTCGGGCGAGCCGTGCAGGCGGCAATAGACGAAGTCCGACGTCACGTCCATCAGCCGGGGCCAGCGCGGCGTATCGGCACAGACCAGCGCGATGTCCTGCTCGCGCAGCAGCCGGATGAAGGCCGGATCGCGGAAGCTGTCGTGGCGGACCTCGACGGCGTGCCTGAGACGGCGGCGGACGGGCGACGGCTCGTCGAGCAGGCTGGGCTCGGCCGCCGGCCGGCCGGCCGTCGCCGCGGCGGTCTCGGTATCCCGCGGCAGCAGGGAGAAGAAATCGCGCATCCGTCCGGCATCGAACGGCAGGCTCGGCGGCAGCTGCCACAAGAGCGGACCGAGCTTGCCGCCGAGCCGCAGCAGGCCGGCGGCGAAGAATTCGGCGAGCGGCGCCTCGACACTCCTGAGACGGCGGTCATGGGTGATGAGACGCGGCGCCTTGACGGCGAACACGAAGTCCCGGGGCGTCGCGGCGGCCCAACGGTCGAAGACGCGCGGCCGCTGCGGGCCGTAGAAGGTGGCGTTGATCTCCAGCGCCGGGAAGCGCGATGCGGCATGGGCCAGTTCGTCGCTCTGCCGCAGCCCCTTCGGATAGAAATGGCTGCGCCACTGCGGGTAGGCCCAGCCGGACAGGCCGATGCGAACGGTGCCGCTATTCACGCGCGTTTCCTCCGAAGGCGTCCTGTCTGGAACGTCGCCTCCGGACGACGGTTCCCCGGCGGTGCCTTGGAAGGGATTGCCCTTGTGTCATAGTGGTGTCTCAAGTGGCGCGACGATCCTCGTCGCGGAGGAGGTATGGCGCCATGGCGTTCGCGGTGTCGCTGATTGATCTCGCCGGCTATATCGCCCTGCTGCTCTGGGGCACGCACATGGTACAGACGGGGGTGCAGCGCGCCCTCGGCGCCGACCTGCGCGCCATTCTCGGCAAGGCGCTGCGCGATCGCGGCCGCGCCTTCCTGGCCGGTCTCGGGGTTACCGCCGCCTTGCAGAGCAGCACGGCAACCGGCCTGATGATGGCTGGCTTCAGCGCCGACGGCCTGGTCGGGCTGGTGCCGGCGCTGGCGGTGATGCTCGGCGCCAACGTCGGCACCACGCTGATCGTCCAGGTGCTGTCGTTCAACGTCAGCGCCGTCTCGCCGGCGCTCGTTCTGGTGGGCGTCCTGATGTTCCGGCGCGAGTCGTCCAGCCGGGCGCACGATTTCGGCCGCGTGTTCATCGGCCTCGGCCTGATGCTGCTGGCGCTGCACCAGCTGTTGCAGCTCATGGCGCAGTTCGAGGACGCCCCCGGATTGCGGCTGATGCTCGCCGCCGTATCGGCCGTTCCGCTGGTCAACCTGTTCATCGGCACCGTCGCCGCCTGGGCGGCGCATTCGAGCGTCGCCGTCGTGCTGCTGACCATGTCGCTCGCCGCCAACGGCGCCGTGCCGCCGGAGGCCGCCTTCGCGCTGGTGCTCGGCGCCAACCTCGGCTCGGCTATCAACCCCGTCTTCGAGGGACCGGCCGGCGACGACCCCGCCCACCGCCGCCTGTCGATCGGCAACCTCGCCACCCGCCTCGCCGGCATCGTCGCCGCGCTGGCGCTGCTGCAGCCGATCGGCCGGCTGCTGTCCGCCATCGAGCCGGACGCCGCCCGCGCCGTCGCCAATTTCCACACCCTGTTCAACCTCGTGACAGCGGCGGTCTTCCTGCCGCTGCTCACCCCTTATGCCCGTCTGCTCGAACGCCTGCTGCCCGACCGCGTCGATCCCGCCGATCCGGCGACGCCGCGCTATCTCGATCCGGCGGCGCGCGAGGTGCCGATCGTGGCGCTCGGCGCGGCGGCGCGCGAGGCGCTGCGCCTCGTCGACGTGCTGGCCGGCATGCTCGACGGCGCGCGCGAGGCGCTGGCCAAGGGCGACCGCCGCCTGATGGTCGAGACACGGCAACGGGACGACATCCTCGACAGCCTCACCACCGCCATCAAGGCCTATCTGACGCGTCTCGATCCGGACGACCTGTCGGAAGGCGACCAGCGGCGGCTGAACGAGATCCTGCTGTTCACCATGAACATCGAGCAGGCGGGCGACGTCATCGACCTCAACCTGCTGCCGCATGCCGCCAAGCGGCTGCGGCGCGGTCTGGTGTTCGCCGACCGGGACCGCGCCGAGCTGATCGCGCTGATCGACCGCCTGGCGGTCAACCTGCGCACGGCGGCGTCGCTGTTCATGACCGAGGACGTGCGGGTGGCCCGTCTGCTGGCCGAGGAGAAGGTCGCCTTCCGCGAGGCGGAGACCCGCGCCACCGCCGTGCATTTCGACCGCCTGCGCAGCGGCCAGCCCGACGTGTCGCAGGCGAGCGCGCTGCATCTCGACCTCCTGCGCGACCTGAAGCTGATCAACAGCCACATCGTGGCGGCCGCCGCCTATCCGGTGCTGGAACGCACCGGCGAATTGCTGCCGAGCCGTCTGGCCGGTGATGCCGTCGCGCCTCGCGGCAATCGCGGCGGCAAGCATCCGGGGTGATTGCCGGCGACCATCAGCGGCGGCGCCCAGCCTTGCAGTGGCCATCACATATGCGTGAATCTACGCAAGCCGCATCCTCATCGGCGGCACGGCGGCGTATCCTGTACAGGCAGCCAGGGAGACGGGAGGAGATCGACATGACGACGCGACGCGCCCTGCTATCGGCGGCCTCGGCCGCCATCGCGACCTCGCTGCTCGGCTGGCGGACGGCCGGAGCGTGGGCTGCCGGAACCTTCGCGGTGACGCACAGCGAGGCCGAGTGGCGCAAGCTGCTCACCGCCGAGCAATACGCGGTGCTGCGCGAGGCCGCCACGGAGCGGCCCTACAGCAGCCCGCTCAACGACGAGCATCGGCGCGGCACCTTCAACTGCGCCGGCTGCGGGCGCGACCTGTTCCCGTCGACGACCAAGTTCGACAGCGGCACCGGCTGGCCGAGCTTCTGGTTGCCGCTCGAAAAAGCGGTGGAAACCGAGCGGGACACCTCGGCCGGCATGGTCAGGACGGCGGTGCACTGCGCCCGATGCGGCGGCCATCTCGGCCATGTCTTCGACGACGGCCCACCGCCGACCGGTCTGCGCTATTGCATGAACGGTCTAGCGATGGGCTTCAGACCCGCCGAGGCGTAATGCCGGACTGCGTGCCCATTCCTCCCCCTTCGCCGAATGGAGGCCGCCACGATGAGACCCGCCAACGATACCAGGAGAGCAAATCGTCGCCATCGCGCCGCGGCACTGCTGGCGGCCGCGCTTTTCGCCACCGCCATGCCATCGGCACGGGCCGGGGAGGCACGGCTCGTTCCCGCCCCGGTGGTCGACGAGGCGGCTAATCCGGCCGCGGCGACGGAGGTCGCCGTGCTGGCGGGCGGCTGCTTCTGGGGCGTCCAGGGCGTCTTCCAGCATGTCGCCGGCGTTACCGGCGCCGTCTCCGGCTATGCCGGCGGCGATGCGGCGACCGCCCAATACGAGACGGTCGGGTCCGGCACCACCGGCCACGCCGAGTCGGTGAAGGTCACCTTCGATCCGCGGACGATCAGCTATGGCGAAATCCTCAGGATCTATTTCTCGGTGGCGCACGACCCGACGGAACTCAACCGGCAGGGTCCCGACTACGGCCCGCAATACCGATCGACGATCTTCCCGACCTCCGACGCGCAGGCACGCGTCGCCAGGGCCTATATCGCCCAGCTTGACAAGGCCCATGCGTTCGACGCCGCCATCGTCACCACCATCGAGCCGGGCAAACGCTTCTATCCGGCCGAGGCCTATCACCAGGATTTCCTGACGCTCAACCCGGACTACCCCTATATCGTGATCAACGACCTGCCGAAGATCGACGCCCTCAAGGCGTTGTTCAACGACCGCTACCGCGCCGAACCGGTGCTGGTGTCGGCGGCCGGGTGAATCGACCGTCAGCGGCGGCGGAACAACGCGGCGTCCGGATCGGGCCGGCCGGCGATCTCGGCGGCGACGATCTCTGCAGCGATCGTCGAGAAGGTGATGCCGTTGCCGCCGAAGCCCATCACCGAGAGCACCCGCCGGTAGCCCGGCACGCGGTCGATCACCGGCAGGCCGTCGTCGGTGACGCTGAACGGCGCCGACCAGACGTAGGCCGGCTTGCCGATGCGGATGCCGGTCAGCGCCTCCAGCTTGCCGGCGATCACCCTGGCCTTCCTGGCGAGCTTCGCCGGATCGGCATTGGCGTCGGACGCTTCCTCGTCCTCGCCGCCAGCGATGATCCGGCCGGATTCGTCGGCGCGAAAATAGAGATAGGGGTCGGACGCCTCCCAGACATTGGTGTCGAGGAGCCAGCCCAGCAGGCCGGCCAGCGGCCTTGAGGCCAGCGCCCAGGTGGAAACGACGCGCTGCGACGCCGTCTTCATGGGCGGAAGATACTCATAGCCGGTGCAGAAGACGGCGTGTTCGGCCACCAGCACCTGGCCGGCGGCGGTGGCCAGCGCGATGCCGCCGGGCAGCTCGGCCATATCGGTGATCTCGACCGGCGAAACGAGCCGCGCGTCGCGCGCCAGCGCCGCCCGCAGCAGTCCCGCCGCCAGTTGCGCCGGGTTGGCCGAGGCGGAGTCCTGCGACAGGATGGCCGCCGGCCGGTCCATGCCGAAGCGGTCGATCAGTTCGGACCGCGTCAGGTAGTCGGCGCGGATGCCGATGTCGGCGCGTGCCTCGGCCTCGCGGCGCAGCGCCCGCGCCGCCATGTCGTCTCCGGCCAGGAAGACGGTCGGCTTGCGGCGCATCCGGCAGTCGAGCTTCAGCCGGCCCGCAAGATCGACCAGATCGTCTACCGCCCTGACCGAGCGCCGCCAGACCGCATCGGCCTTCGCCTTGCCGATCTTGCGGCGCAGCCGGGTCAGCGGCACGTCGATCTCGTGCTGGATCATCGCCGTCGAGGCCGGGGTGGAGCCGCGCACCGGCGGCCGGCGGTCGACGATTAGCACCGACCTGCCCTGCCGCGTCAGCGCCTCGGCAACCAGCGCACCGCTGATGCCGGCGCCGACGACGATGACGTCGAACCGGTCGCGATCAAGGCGCGGCCTCGCCTTGACCGTCGAGTGCGGGGTTCGCACCCAGAAGGGCGTGCCGGTGCGCAGGTCGTCCTTGCGTGTGACGGCGTCGGAAGCAGACATCAAGGTCTCCGTGAGAGGCGGCAGCGGGCGGCCTGGCCGGCCGGGACAAGTGGCGATTGTCGGTTCCTCACTCGGGAACCACCTGGCCGACGGTCGCGGAGGTCTCGTCGTGGGCCCGCTGTTCCGGTTCCACCACGGCGTCGCCGGTGATCGCCGACACGACATTGGCGGCCATGGTGCCGAGCAGGTCGACCTCCTCGTCGTCCAGCTGGCGCGGTTCGCTGTCGAGCAGGCACAAGGCCCCCAGCACCAGCCCGTCGGCCGTCGTCAGCGGCGCGCCGGCATAGAAGCGCGTGCGCCACAGCTTGATGGCCGGATGGTCGGAAAAGCGGGGATCGCGCTCGGTGTCGTCGACCACCAGCGTCTCGCCGGAGGCGACGACATGGTCGCAGATCGCCTCATCGCGCGGCATGGTGATCATGTCGGTGCCGTCGCCGGCGCGCGTGCCGGGCAGCTCCATGCTCTGGCCGATGATGAACTCGGCATCGGCGCCGACGGCCGAGATCACCGCGAACCTGACGTCGAACACCTCGGCGGCGCGCTTGGCCAGCGCGTCGAGGTCCTCGCGGGCATGGCCGTCGAGCACCCCGGTGGCCTCAAGCGCCGCGACGCGCTCCGCGTCGTTGTCGGGCGTGTCGGCCATCTGCGCCCGCAGCTTCTCCTCGGGGGCGAGCAGGAGACGGATGCGGTGAATCGCCTCGTCCACCGAGGCGACCGCCTCGTCGGCGCCCATCGCCTCGATCCGGTCCGGCTCCAGCAGTTCGTCGGGCGCGTTCCACAGCGCCACGACGATCTTGCGGCCGGGCCAGCGGCGGCGCAGCCGGCGGCAGAAGGTGCGGGCGGACAACTCCGGCTGACGGCTGAAGTAGCTGAGGCAGATCACCTCGATGCCGTCGAGATCGAGCCTGTCGACATAGCGCGCCGTCGCAGCGCCCTCGCGGCGCTCTACGGCCGGCAGGCCGTCGAGCGACAGGGCATGGACCAGCATCTCGCAGGCGACGCTGTCGATCTCCCGCTTGCCGCCGATGCAGGCGACGCGCGGTGGCGTATCCGGGGCAAGGGACGGCGGATACTCCTCGCGCAGGTCGTCGAGCAGCAGGTCCATGCCGCTCGCCACACGCAGGCGATGCTCGGCGCGGGCGTTGCCCTGGCGGTCGTCGTTGATCCGCCGCAGCACCTCGATGCCGTATTCGTCGTAGAAATCGCCGACGCTGCCGTCGCCGATCGCCTCCTCGACGATCTCGATGGCCTCGTCCGGGTCGTCGGCGATCAGGCGCTGATAGATGCGCGTCGGCACATCCAGCACCGGCACCGAGCCGAGCAGCGTATCGAGAAACTGCAGCTGCGGCAGGTTGCGGCCAACCACCAGCAGGCAGACGGTGAGCGGGGTGGAGAGGATCAGGCCGACCGGTCCCCAGAGGGCGGTCCAGAAGGTGGCGGCGGCGATCAGCGACATGGCCGACAGGCCGGTGGAGGTGCCGTAGAGCAGCGGCTCGACGATGTTGTTGCTGATCAGTTCGAGCAGCAGGATCAGCGCCACCGTCCAGATCACCATGTTCCAGCCGGGATCGACGGCGAAGGCGAGCGCGACCGGGAATATCGCCGAGATCAGCGGCCCGGCGTAGGGCACGAAGCGCATCAGCGCCGCCAGCGCGCCCCAGAGAATCCAGCCGGGCACGCCGATGAACCACAGGCCGAGCGCCATGGGAATGGCATAGGTGACGTTCACCACCACCTGCATCAGCAGGTATTTGGAGATGCGCTTGCCCGCCTCCTCCAGCGCGCTGGTGGAGCGATGCAGGTTGCCGCCCATCAGGCGGATCAGCCGGTCGCGCAGGTCGCTGCGATCGATCAGGGCGAGAAAGACGAACACCAGGACGATGCCCGCCGTGGCGATCGGCTCCAGCGCCGGGGCCAGCCAGGCGATGGCCGTCTCGAATGGCGAGGCGGAGGGCTGGACGACCTCGATGCGCTGCGCCGGCCCGACCACGGCCGCCGGACCGGCGGTGGCAGCGGTCTCTTCCTTGACGGCATCGAGAATGCCGGTGGCGCGGATCCGGCTGCGGATGTCATCGAGCTTGGCGTGGACGGTGGCCTGATAGGTCGGCAACTGGGCGCTCAGCGACTTGATCTGGGATCCGACCAGAAAGCCCACTCCGGCTAGCAGCACGCCGGCGATCAGCATGACGACGACCACCGACAGCACGCGCGGCAGGCCGAGGCGGCTCAGCCAGGTCACCGGCGGGCTGAGCGCGAAGCTGATCAGGAAGGCGACGGCGAGCGGGATCAGCACGCCCTGCCCGAGGTAGAGGCCGCCGATGATGGCGGCGGCGACGATCAGCCAGGCGGCCAGGCGAACGATATCGCCCTGCTCGCCGGCATTCGGGGCGGCAGGGATCGAAGAGGGTGGGTCTTGCGCCATCGCGATACTCGGAGAACGGGAGCATGAGTTCCGTTAGCAACGCGGCGCCCCCGAACCCGGTTCCGTCCGGGCCGCAGCGGGCGGCGCGGCGTCAGGCGCCGGCCTGCCGGGCGTCGGGGCCGGCCATCGGCTTCAGCAGATGCGCCGGGCAGCGCCGGCAGTCGCTGCTGCCGAACCGCGGGAAAGCCGGCTCGAACCGTCCCGACCGCAGCAGGCGATCGACGATGTCGCATTCCGATCCGTGCGGCAGGACGAGCGCGGCCATCCGGTCGGCCGCGACGGTCAGCTCGTCGACGTGCCAGTGGACGGGCTTGCTGCGGCGGAAATGCCGCCCGAGCCGGGCGCGGACGCCGCCGCCGCCGCGGGCGCTGCCGGCATAGACGAACCAGCCGGCCAGCGACGCCGCCCGGCCGTGGCGCGCGAACCGGACCGGATCGGCGAGATGCAGAAGGAGCAGATAGGCGCCCGGCCCGCCGAAAGCCGTGTCGGGCGCATCCTCCGCGACCCTCTCGCTGCCCGGCAGCAGCCGCTGGATCGCCGGAAGCAGGTCCGCCAGGGGATCATCGGTCATCGGGCCTTCCCTCTCCGATGGGATCAGGCCGCGACGGAGGCCGCCACGGCTTCCAGCGTGGCGTCGCACAAAACCTGCGCGCCGGCAATCGCCTGATGCGGCTCGACATATTCCGCCTCATTGTGGCTGAGGCCGGCGCGGCAGGGCACGAAGACCATCGCCGCCGGGCCGAGGCGGGCCATGAACAGCGCGTCGTGAAAGGCGCCGGAGAACAGGCGCCGGCTCGCAAAGCCGCGCCGCTCCGCCGCGCCCTCGACGATGCCGACCAGACGCCGGTCGAAGCGGGCCGGCGCCACGTCCATGCTTCGCCGCACCGAGGCGCGGCAGCCGCCGGCCGCGGCGATACGGGCCGCCAGCGCGGTTATTTCGGCTTCCAGCCGGTCGATCTCGGCGCCGCTCGGATGGCGGAGATCGATCGAGAAGGCCACTTCGCCGGGAATGACGTTGACGGCGCCGGGGGCGATCGTCAGGCGTCCGACGGTGAGGCGCGCATCGGCGTCGGCCGGCATCACAGTCGTTTGCAGCCGGGTGATGACGGCGGCGGCCGCCGCCATGGCGTCGCGACGGTCGGCGAGCGGCGTGGTGCCGGCGTGCGCCACCTGCCCCTCGATGGCGACCTCCAGCCAGCGGGTGCCCTGGATGCCCTCGACGACGCCGATCAGCGCGCCCTCGCGTTCGAGCAGCGGGCCCTGCTCGATGTGCAGTTCGAGATAGCCGGCGAACGGGCCGCCGAGCGGCCGCATCGCCGCCTGCGGCAAGGCGGCCAGCGTGGCGGCCAGCTCGTCGCCGAGGCGGGCGCCGTCGCTGCCGACCGTCTCCGGCCAGCCGGCCGGCAGGGCGCCAGCGGCGGCGGACTGCGAGCCGAAGGCGCCAGGCGCGAAGCGGCTGCCCTCCTCGTTGGTCCAGGCGACCAGCTCGACCGGCCCGGCGGTGACGATGCCGCGATCCTCCAGCGTCTCCAGCACCTCCAGCGCGGCGAGCGTGCCGAGCGCGCCGTCGAAGCGGCCGCCGGTCGGCTGGCTATCGAGATGGCTGCCGATCAGGAACGGCGGCCGGCGGTCATCGGCGCCGGCCCGGCGCAGGAACAGGTTGGCGGCCGCGTCCTGGAACAGCGAGAAGCCGCGCGCCGCGCCGAGATCGGCGAGCAGCGCCCGCGCCGCCCGGTCGGCTTCGCTCAGCGCCGGCCGGTTGACGCCGCCGGCCGGCGTGGCGCCGATCGCCGCGAAGGCGTCGAGCCGGGCGAGCAGGCGCCTGCCGTCGATGGCCGGGAAACCGGTCATGGCCTGAGCCCGGCCATGAAGGCCCCGACGCGGTCGGGCTCGACCTCGTTCCACCAGACGCCGTCGTATTTGAGGGCACTGGCGACGATGACGCCGTCGACGATGGCGAGGATGTCGCGGGCGTTGTCGGGCGTGACGCCGCTGCCGACCAGCGTCGGCAGGTGCGAGGCCTCTTTGATCATCCTGATATAGCCGAGGTCGGCGGCGTGGCCGGTGCGCTGGCCGGTGGCGATCACCGCGTCGGCGTCGAAGAAGGCGAGGTCGCGCACCAGCTCCTCGACCGGCCGGTCGGCGACGATGGCGTGGGCGCCGTGCTTGACGTGGGCGTCGGCGAAGATGCGCACGCCGCTCGCCCGGAGGCGGGCGCGGTAGCGCATGGCGCGCGCCGCCTCGCCCTCGACGAAGCCCTCGTTGGCGACATAGGCGTTGGCCCACTGGTTGACGCGGACGAAGCCTGCCCCGGACGCGCTCGCCACGGCCAGCGCCGGGATGGCGGCGTTGGCGAGCACGTTGATGCCGATCGGCTTGCCGAACTCGCGGCGGATGCGGTCGGCCACCACCGCCATGTGGGCGGCGGTCTCCGGGCCGATGTCGTCGGGTTTGGAGAAGGGCACGTCGCCATGGTTCTCGACGATGACGCCGTCGCAGCCGCCGGCGAGATAGGCGCGGGCGTCGGAGAGGCCGCGCTGGTAGATCGCCTCGACGGCGCCGCCGTCATGGCGCGGCGCGCCGGGCAGCGGCGCCAGATGGACGACGCCGATCACCACCTTGGTCCGGCCGAACAGCTTGAGAAGGGCGTCGCCGGCGGTCTGGCCGACCGGGGTTGCGGCTTCGGTCATGATGGGTCCCTCGATATGCGGCCGATCAGCGCGGCGATTTCCGTCCGGCTCGGGCAGGCGGCGAGCGTGCCGCGACGGGTGACGGCGACGGCGGCGGCCTCGACGCCCACCCTCGCGGCGGCGGCGAGCGGCAGTCCCCGGGCGAGACAGCCGGCGATGACGCCGGCCAGCACGTCGCCGGCGCCGCTGGTGTCGATCGCCGTCACCGCCGGCGCCGGCAGCAGCCTCGCCCCGCCCGGCTCGTGCAGCCAGGCGCCGCGGGCGCCGAGCGTCACGACGATGCTTGCCGCGCCGTCCCGCGACAGGCGGCGGGCCGCCTCGGCCGGATCGGCGAGGCCGGTCAGCGCTTCGGCCTCGACGGCGTTGACGATGACGACATCGGCCTCCGGCAGCGCCGCGCCGAGCGGGCTGGGGTTGAGGATGGTGACGGCGCCCTTGGCACGGGCCGCGTCCAGACAAGCCCTGGTTACGTCCGGCCGAAGATTGCCCTGCATCAGCAGGTGGTCGCCGGCCGCAAGCGCCGCCAGATCGGCCGACGGATCGAAGGCCGAGGCGCATTCCGCCGCCGTGACGATGATGTTCTCTCCATCGCCATCGACCAGGATCGACGAGCGGTCGGTGGATGTGTCGAGCGTCACCAGCCCGTCGAGCGGTAGTTCGCCGAAGAGCGTCGCGCGCACGACATCCGCCTCGGCGTCGGCCCCGAGCGCGGCGCGCAGGATCACCTCGGCTCCCGTCCGCGCCGCCGCCACCGCCTGGTTGGCCCCCTTGCCGCCGACGCCGCGCCGCGTCGAGACGGCGTTCACCGTCTCGCCGGGGCGCGGCAGGCGGTCGAGGTAGAAGGTGGTGTCGACGCAGGCGTTGCCGACGACGTGGAGCGCCATCGCTCAGTCCTGCCCGGTCGCCCAGGCCAGCATCTGCTCGAACAGCGTCTTGTAGCCCTTCCAGGCGACGAAGTCGGGCGACAGCCAGTGCGGGCCGACGTCGGAGGTCCAGGCGACGGTGCGGCCCTTGCCGTAGAGGCCGGTGGCGAGCAGCGGCAGCGCGCCGTATTCGTTCGAGACGGTGGCCAGCACCTCGGCGCCGGGCTTCAGGCCCACCTCGTTGAAGCCGAGCAGCAGCGGCCAGTCGCCGCCGAGGCCCTTCAGGATCGGGTGATCGGTTCGGCCAGTGACCACGGCGGCGAAGCCCTCGGGCACCTCGACGCGGTCGTCATACGGCAGGCAGACGACCGGCAGCACATCCTCGACGGCGGTCTTGTGGTAGCGGGCGCCGCCGTTGATGCCCTGGAAGGAATAGTAGCCGCCGAACATCAGGAGACCGCCGCCGGCCAGAACGTAGTCGCGGATCAGCTTCAGGCGGTTGGGCGTGGTCTTCGAGTGGATCCATGTGTCGGGGTGGAGGAGCAGCGTGTTGGCGCCGATGTCGGAGAGCACCACCGCGTCATAGGCCGAAAGCGCCTCCATGGTCTGCGGGAAGTCGCGCTGCGCCTCGTGCGAGGGCATGAAGGTGACGTCGAACGGTCCGCCCTTCAGCGCCTTCAGGAGTTCGTCGGCGCCGGTGTGGTAGGTGACGGTGGCGAACTGGTCGAAGCCCTTGATGTGGGTGGCGGTCGACACCCAGGACTCGCCGGCCAGCAGGATCTTCTTAGTCATTTTGCTTTCCTCGGGCTGTTTCTTGAACGGCGTCCGTCAGGCGGAGAACACCGATTTCGGATTGTCGATCAGGATGCGGTCGATGGTGGCGGCGTCGAGGCCATGGCGCTTCAGGCGCGGCACGAAGTGGCGCAGCACGTGGGCGTAGCCGAAGCCGCCGTAGCGGGTCAGCATCATCTTCAGGAAGACGTCCTGCGACAGCAGCACGCGGTCGGCGTAGCCGCGCTCGACGAGATTGAGGACGCCGCGGGCGTTGTCCTCGTCGGACGGCGATTGGGCATCCTGGTCGGCGTAGTAATAGTCCATGCCGATCATGTCGTATTCGATGAAGGCGCCGCGGGCGGCAAGCGCAGCCTGATAGGCGGTGTCGTTCCAGCTCGGGTTCATGTGGCAGAGCACGGTGTGGCGGAGGTCGGCGCCCTCCGCCTCCACCACGTCGAGCACCTCATGGGCAAGGCGCTCCCAGCCCGGCAGGTGGATGGTGAGCGGCACGCCGGTGCGCGCCGAGGCCCGCGCGGCGCCACGCAGCGACCGGCGCTCGGCCTCGGTGAAATCCTTGGAAACGCCGATCTCGCCGATGATGCCGGCCATGATCGGCGGCTGCGTCTCGCCGCCGCCGACGTCGTCGACGATGAACCGGGCGATGGCCTCGACATCCATCGCCTTCATCCACTCGGGGTGGCTGAATTCCAGATAGAAGCCGCTGCCCATGACGATCTTCAGGCCGGACAGGCGGGCGATGCGGGCCAGCGCCTCCGGGTCGCGGCCGATGCCGATGCTGGTGGCGTCGACCACCGTGTTGCCGCCGAAGCGCCTGTAGCGGTCGAGTTCGCGCAGGGCGAGGTCGGCGTCGTCGAGCGACACGTTGTCGCGGTTGAGATAGGGGTTCATCCTGAGTTCACCGATGATCTCGATGTTCACCGGCTGCTCGGAGACGCGGCGGCCCTCGTCGTCGATGTCGCAGGGGCAGCGCCAGGCCTTGGCGCCGTCGAGCAGGATGTGCTCGTGCATCAGCGTGACGCCCATCTCGGTCACCGGCACCGGCCCGGTCACCGTCATCACCATGCCCGAGCGGACGCCGACCGGCCGCCGCTCCTCAGCCTTGTCCTTGAACAGATGGTCCATGGTCAGCGGCTCCTGGACCCGCCCTTGAACAGGCGGAAGTTCAGCCAGATGGCGATGAGGATGATCGATCCGGTGACGATCGGCGTCAGGAAGGGCGACAGATGGGCGAGGATCAGGCCGTTGGCGATCACCGCCACGGTGAGGGCGCCGAGGACGGTGCCGACGATCGAGCCGCGGCCGCCGAACAGCGACGTGCCGCCCAGCACCACGGCGGCGATGACGTCCAGCTCGAAGCCCTGGCCGGAGTTGGACGAGCCCGAGCCGAGGCGCGAGGCGAGGATGATGCCGGCCAGCGCCGCCGCCGCGCCGGTCAGCACGTAGACGGCGAGCGTGACGAGGCGGGTGTTGACGCCGGCCCGCCTCACCGCCTCGGCATTGGCGCCGACGCCGGTGACGTAGCGGCCGAAGGCCGTCTCGTTGAAGACGATATAGGCGACGGCCAGCACGGCGACGGCGATCAGCGCCGGCACCGGCACGCCGAGGAACCAGGCGCGGCCGATGACGTTGAACGGGCTGGCCGGATCGACGGGGATCGAATAGCCGCCGGTGATCAGCAGCGCCACGCCGCGGATCACCGAGAGGCCGGCCAGGGTGACGATGAAGGCCGGAATGCCCTCATAGGCGACGAAGAAGCCCTGCGCGGCGCCGACAGCCGCGCCGAGGCAAAGGAGGCCGAGCACGACGAGCGGCCAGGGCACGCCCCATTGCAGCAGCACCGCCGACAGCGTCGCGGTCAGCGCCAGCACCGAGCCGACCGACAGGTCGATGCCGCCGGTGGTGATGACGAAGGTCATGGCCGAGGCGACGATCAAGAGCGGCGCCGACTGGCGGACGATGTTGAGGAGGTTCGGCGCGGTCAGGAAGGCGTCGGTGGCCAGCGAGAAGACGATGCAGACCGCCGCGAAGAACAGGGCGATGGAGACGACGCCGCCCCGCGCCACGGCCTTCTCGTGCCAGCTCGCCCGGACGAGGCGCGACGGCGCCTCCGGTTTGATCACGCTGTCGCTCATGCCGGCACTCCCGCGCTGTCGGCGGACTTCGCCGAGCGGGCGGCGAACTTGCGCCCGACGATCAGGTTGACCACTTCCTCGATGCTGGTGTCGGAGACGTGGCGTTCGGCGACGTTGCGGCCCTCGTACATCACCTGGATGCGGTCGCAGACCAGGAACAGGTCCTGCAAGCGGTGGGTGATCAGGATCACCGACACGCCGCGGGCGCTAACGGCGCGGATCAGGTCGAGCACCGCCTCCACCTCGGCGACGGCCAGCGCCGCCGTCGGCTCGTCCATGATCAGGACGCGCGGATCAAAGGAGGCGGCGCGGCCGATGGCGATCGACTGCCGCTGGCCGCCGGACAGGTTTTCCACCTTGAGGCGGGTGTCGGCGATGACGATGCCGAGCCGGTCGAGCATGGCGCGCGCCTCGGCGTGCATGCGCGGCTTGTCGAGGAAGGAAAGGCCGGCGACGCGGCGGCGCGGCTCGCGGCCGAGGAACAGGTTGCCGGCGACGTCGACCGTGTCGCAGAGAGAGAGGTCCTGGTAGACCATCTCGACGCGGGCGGCGCGGGCGTCGGCGGGGGTGGCGAAGCTGACGGCCTCGCCGTCGATCTCGATGCGGCCGGCGTCGGGGATGATCGCCCCGGACAGCACCTTGGAGAGCGTCGACTTGCCGGCGCCGTTGTCGCCGACCAGGCCGAGCACCTCGCCGGGCTTCAGCGTCAACGACACGTCGTCGAGCACCTGGATGGGATGATAACGCTTGGAAATACCGGTCATCCGGACGCGGTAGAGCGAACTTTCGGTCATGCTGAAGTCCAGTCGGGAGCGCCTCGTCTGAGAAGCTCCATTGTCCGAGCCTGAAGCCGGGCCGGCAAGCCCGAACGGCGGCCGGCCGGCGTACGAACGGCCGGGGCGCCACGGGGCCGCTCCTCTTCGGTTGCGTACCCCGGCGCCCCGCCGCCCGTGCTGGCTCGGCTTATTGGAACATCGACTTGAAGTCGGCGACGTTGTTCTTGGTGACGATGGTCACGGGGACGTTGATGATCGGATCGACCGTGCCGCCCTTCTTCAGCGTCATCAGCGCCTCGACGGCGGCCTTGCCCTCGCCGGCCGGGTCCTGCTGGACGACGGCGACGACCCAGCCTTCCTCGATGCCCTGGGCGGCCTGCTTGGTCAGGTCCCAGCCGAACACCTTGACGCTGTCGGTGTGGCTCTGGGCGGTGACCGCCGATACCGCGCCGATCAGCGCCGGCTCGCCGGTGGCGTAGAGCGTCGACATCTGCGGGTTGGCGGTCATCAGGTTCTCGGCGGCCGACAGCGCCACGTCCTGGACGTTCTGGCCGTCGACGGTATCGAGGAAGGTGACGTCGGCGCCGCTGCCTTGCACGGCCTTCTTGAAGCCGTCGAGCCGCTGGTTCTGGATGAAGGAGTTGAGGGCGCCGACGATGCCGACCGTCGCCTTGCCGCCCATCTCGGCCTTGACGTAGTCGGCGTAGAACGTGCCGATGTCCTCGCCGGCCTTGGTGTTGTCGACGCCGACGAAGGCGACGTTGTCGCCGTCGGGAATCTGCGCGTCGATGGCGATCACCGGAATGCCGGCCGCCTTGGCGGCGGTGATGGCCGGCTTGACGCCGTTGACGTCGATGGCCACCAGGATGATGCCGTCGACCTTCTGGGTGATGTAGTTCTCGATGGCGTCGTTCTGGGCGGCCGGCACGTTGTTGGCGTTGAAGATGACGAGGTCGACGCCCGCCGCCTTGGCGGCCGCCGTGGCGCCGTCGTTGATCTGGTTGAAGAACAGCGCCTGCTGGTTGATGTTGACGAGCGCGAAGGTCTCGGCGGAGGCCGCCGACACGGACAGGGCAGCGGCAGCCGCCATCGCGCAGCCCGCGAGTAGCTTGGAAATAGACATCTGGGTTCCCCTTTTCGGACCGCCCGTTTTCGGGCTGGGCGTTTCTCACGCTCGTCGATAATTCAAGAACATTGATTTGCTGTCAAGTAGCTTGAATGGCGACTTTGGCGGCATTCCGCCCCTGTTCTGGCCCGGACGGCGCCGATGCCAAGGCCAACTGAGGCGACGGCGCGGCGCGCGGGAAAGCCGCCGACGCGGCCTAGAACGTCGCCGGCGTGTTGACCCAGAATATGCTGGCCCGCGTGTCACCGGCGTTGCGATAGTGATGCGGAAGTTCGGAGTTGAAGACGAAGGCGTCGCCTTCCGACAGGCGGAAGCGGCGGCTGTCGACGATCAGTTCCACCTCGCCGGCGATGACGTAGCCGACTTCCTCGCCGACGTGCTGGATGGGGCCGGCACTCTCGCCGCCCACCTCGACGTGGTGGATGTTGCACTGGAGGAGATGGCCGGGCGAATAGGGAATGACCCGCTCGAGCGCGATGCCCTTGCCGCGGCGCAGGGGATCGAGCGTCAGCACCGGCCGCGTGCCGGCGCGGAAGATCATGCCCTCCTCGCCGTGCGACTCCTCGAAGAACCAGCCGATGTTCTTGTCGAGCACCTTGATGATGCGATGGAGCATGGGCAGCGACGGCGACGCCTTGCCGTTCTCGATCTTCGACAGCAGGCTCTCCGAGCAGCTCGCCGCCTCGGCCAGCGCCTTCAGCGTCATGCCGCGCGTCTGGCGCGCCAGCTTCAGCCGCGTGCCAAGGCCGGCGGGCATGCCGTGGCGGGGGTCTTCGGGCTGGGAGCTAGGGACATCAACGAGGACCGCGTCGTCCATTTCTTCAAGACACTTTCCTGGCCGGAGCGCTTCTTCATGGACACGCTCAGGCTTCCTGGTTTCGGGCAATTCCGGACGGAGAAGCGATCACACTTTTCCTGGAATTGCTCAAGTGGCGTTCCCTCGCCCCGGCGGAGGATCTCGTCCATCCGGGCCGCGCCGCCCGGCGTCGAGCCGGAACGCCGCGGCCCGAATACACCGGGATTGAGCCTCAACTCTCGCCTTTCGTCAATGCGCGGCTCCCAAACCCGCCCTCAGGCGAGATAGTCGTCGAGCACGAAGTCGTCGAGGCCGGGGATCACCGCGTCGGCCTCGGTCAACACCGAGGGACGGCCGATGCCGAGCGCCGCCATGCCGGCGCCCTTGATCGAGGCGACCCCGGCCACCGCGTCCTCGACGCCGAGGCAGTCGGCCGGCTCGACGCCAAGCTGCGCCGCCGCCTTCAGGAAGATTTCCGGATCGGGCTTGCCGCGCGCGAGCAGCCGCGCGTCGACCACCGCGTCGAACAGGTCGGCGATGCCGAGCCGTTCCAGGATGGCCGGGGCGTTCTGGCTGACCGAGGCGAGGCCGACCTTGAGGCCGGCGGCGCGCACCGCCTCAAGCGTCTCCAGGGCGCCGGGCAGCAGATCGTCGCGCGTCATGGTGCCGATCAGTTCCTTGTACCAGACGTTCTTCATGTCGGCGAGACGATCGAATTCGGCCGGCTCCAGCGTGACGCCGCCCTTGTCGAGGATCATCGTCAGCGACATGCGGCGGTCGATGCCCTTCAGGCTCTCGGCCAGTTCGTCGTCGAAGCCGATGCCCAGCGTATCGGCCAGCCGCTTCCAGGCGAGATGGTGGAAGCGGGCGGTGTCGGTGATGACGCCGTCGAGATCGAACACCACGGCCTTGAACGGCTTCCGCGCGAAGGCCGGCGGCAGCGGCGCGACGCGCACCGATTCGGCCGCCGACAGGTCGATCGGCTCACCGCGATGGAAGAGGCGGATCGCCTCGCCCTCGACCAGGCGGAACTCGACGCGGGCCGCCGAGACGGCGATCTCCAGCGTGCGGCCGTGGTCGACGAGGCGGAAGCGGTAGCGCCGCCAGCCCTCGGGCAGGTAGGGGGCGAAATGCAGTTCGCCGTTGACGGCCCGGAGGCCGGCGAAGCCGTGCACGACGCTCATCCAGGTGCCGCCCATCGCCGCCGTATGCACGCCGTGGAAGGTGTTGCCGTGGGTGTTGTCGATATCCATGCGGGCAGCGTCCATGAAGAAGCCATAGGCCCGTTCGCGGAGACCAACCTCGGCGGCGATGATCGAGTGGATGCAGGTGGACAGTGAGGAATCGTGGGTGGTGATGGGCTCGTAGTAATCGAAGTCGCGCCGCTTCACCGCCCTGGCGAACAGGTCACCGCGCAGGAACAGGGCGAGCAGCACGTCGGCCTGCTTGCAGACCTGATGGCGGTAGATGACCAGCGGATGATAGTGCAGCAGCAGCGGATAGTTGCTGGCCGGCGTGCCGGCGAAGTCCCAGACCTTGCGGTTGAGGAAGGCGTCGTCCTGGGCATGGATGCCGCGCGCCGCGTCATAGGGCAGCAGCAGGCTGTCGGATACGTCGGACCAGTGGTCGATCTCGCCGGCGTCGAGGCCGAGCTTCTTCGACAGCGCCGCGAAGACCTCCGGCGCCTCGCGGCCGAGCCGCCCGGCGATCTCGGCGGCGAAGGCCAGATGGGTCTTGGCCATCACGTTGGTGTAGAAGTTGTTGTTGACGAGGGCGGTGTATTCGTCCGGCCCGGTCACCTCGTCGATGCGGTAGCTGCCGTCAACCGGGTGAGCGAGATCGGCCCAGACGCGCGCCGTCTCGAACACCAGTTCCGCCGCGCCGTCGGTGAGCAGCGAGACGTCGCCGGTCGTCTCGACATACTGCTTGATGGCGAAGGCGATGTCGGCGTTGATGTGGTACTGCGCCGTTCCCGCCGGGAAATAGGCCGAGCATTCCTCGCCGGTGATGGTCCGCCAGGGGTAGAGCGCGCCGCGGGCATGGCCGAGGTCGCGGGCCCGCGCCCGCGCCTTGTCGAGATAGCCGATGCGGTGGCAGAGCACGGCGCGGGCCAGTTCCGGCATGGTGCGCAGAAACACCGGCAGCACGTAGATCTCGGTGTCCCAGAAGGAATGGCCCTCGTAGCCCTCGCCGGTCAGGCCCTTGGCGGCGATGTTGGTGCGGCCGTCGCGGCCGATCGCCTGGTAGAGATGGTAGAGATTGAAGTGCAGGCCCTGCGACAGGGCGTCGTCGCCCTCGATCTCGATGTCGGCCTTGTCCCAGAAGACGGCGAGACTGGCGCGCTGCTCGGCGGCCAGACCCTCGAAGCCCTGGGTGCGCGCGGCCTCCAGCGCGTCGGCGGCGCGGCCGGCGAGCGCCTCGGCCGGCGCGTCGCGGCTGGTGACGATGGCGGTGATCTTCTGAAGCGTCACGGCTTCGCCGGCTCTGGCGGCGACGCGGAAGCGCTGGGCGAGGATGCCGTCCGCCTCGTCGGCCGTGCTGTCGGCGCCGGCCACCGAGGCGAGCGTCTCGACACGCAGCGTCAGGCCGCTGTGGCGGGTGCGGCAGACCAGCACCGCCCGGCCCGGTTCGACGGAAGACTCGACGGCGGTGAGCGCCCGGGCGGAGGCGCCGGAGCCGAGGCGCGGGTCGAAGCTCTCCCCTCCCCCACGCACGGCGCTGTCGATGGTGGCGGTGAACTCGATCGCGGCATCGGCGTCGAGCGGCGTCACCGTCACCTGCTGGGCGAGGATGGCGCTGTGGGCGAGGCTGACAAGACGCTTCGAGACGATGCGCAGCCGGCGACCGGCCGGCGACTTCCACTCGACGGAACGCACCAGCACGCCCTCGCGGAAGTCGAGGCTGCGCTCGTAGGCGAGGATGGTGCCGGTGGCGAGGTTGAAGCGCTCGCCGTCGATGCCGATCTCGACGCCCTTGGCGTTGGGCAGGTTCAGCATGAACTCGTTGACGCGGGCGAAGCCGTAGGCGTTCTCGGGATAGCGGATCGCCTCGGTATCGTAGAAGCCGTTGACGTAGGTGCCTTCCATGCTGGCCTCGACGTCGCCGCGCCAGGTCTCGTCATGGCTGCCACGGGTGCCGATATGGCCGTTGCCGAGCGCGAACAGCGTCTCGCGCAACAGGTTGGCACCGGGCTCCCAGGCGGTTTCGACCAGACGCCAGGGATCGGTGGGCAGCGACGTGGGCATGTTGGGCGTGTTCGCGGACACTTCAGTCTCCTTGGGGATGGTCTTCCACCGGCGATCGACTCAGGGTCGAGCCAACGGCCATGCCGTCGCGATGTCAACCGGTGGAGCGATGCACATTTCGGCGAGAATTGCGGCGGCATCGGCCAGCCGGTCGTCGCTGCCGCCGGGGCCGACCAGCGCCATGCCGTCCGGCAAGGCGACGGCGGCGAGGCCGCAAGCGTTGACGAAGCCGGCCGGAGCGGAGCCGGCCGGCACCAGCAGCAGGTCGACGGTGGCAAAAACCGTCTCGACGGCCTGCTTCAGCCTGGCGAGGCGATGCTGCGCCCCGGCCAGCTCGCGGGCCGGGCAATCGAGGGCGCGGGACAGGCGCGGCCGCAGGGCGGACGGGAACAGTTCAGGCATCTCGATGAAGATCGCCTCGACGTCGTCAAGCCTCGGGGACAGCCAGACGTCGCCGTCGGTCAGCGCGGCGATCTCCACGAAGGGGGCCGCATCGATGGTCAGCGGCACGAGGCCGAGCCGGTCGGCAACTGCGTGGCCGGCGGCGTCGTTGCCGATGAGGCCGAGGCGAGCGGGCGCCGGCATCGGCCGCCGCTCGGCGTCCTCGATCGCCCGGCGCACGGCCACGGCGGAGGCGACGTCGGCCGCAAGGATGGTGATGCCATCGATCCCCGGCGCGGTGCCGAACAGGCCGTCGGTGCCGACGCGCCCCGGTGTCGGCTTGACGGCGACCACGCCTCGGCCGGCGGCGTCGAGGCTGGCGGCGCCCGTGCGGTCGCTGGCAATGGCGAAGACGGCAAGGCCGGCCGCGACGGCCTCGGCAGCCGCGCCGGCCGAAGCGTCGAGGCCGAGCGGATCGACCGCCGCCTTGCCGACAATGAGAGCGCCGGCGGCGCGCAGCCGCTCAATCGCCACGGCGTCGAAATCGGCCAGGAAATCAATCGCCGGCAGACCAGCCGAGGTGGCGAGACCGGCGACGTCGATGTTGGCGCCGACGATGCAGGGCGCGCCCCAGAGCGGCAGGGCCGTGGGATCGGGACAGCGGGCGAGGAGATGGCCGGCCGCCGCGCGCAGCGGCGCCGCAACGACGGCATCGCCCGATGCGGCGAGGCGGGCGGCAAGATCGTCCGCAAGGTCGAGGACGGCGTCGGGATGCCGTGCGAAACGGCGGCGCAGATCTTCCAGCGTCAACACGGGGGCGCTCATCGGCACTCCTCTCCCTACTGTCCGATCGACGGCCTGAGCCCTACCAAAAGCGCTTTTGGCACCTAACATTGACATCCGTCGCTGTCAATGAATTTGCGCAGCGTTGTGTTCGATCACGTATTCCAGCGTATTGACCGAAGGGCATCATGCCTTCTCCTGCCTTTTCGCAACGTTTTCTTTCCAAGGCGCATACTAATCGTCATATGAAAGCGCTTCCGGAACACGTAACAAGCTGTACAAGCCAGGATGCGGCGGCTATACAGGCGGTTTCTTCCCTGTCTTGCCGGCGGATCATGAATCTCAAGGAACTGTCGCGTCATCTCGGGCTGTCGCAGAGCACGGTCAGTCGCGCCCTCAACGGCTACAGGGATGTCAGCGCCGACACGCGCGAACGGGTGCTGGAGGCGGCGCGGCGGTTCGGCTATTCGCCGAACGTCAATGCCCACCGTCTGGCGACAGGTCAGTCCGGGGCGATCGGCATCGTCTTTCCGTCCGGCAACGATCCGCTGCTCGACCCGCTGTTCACCGACTTCCTGTCCGGCCTCACCAACAGCGCCGCCCGCCGGCAGATGGACGTGCTGGTCAGCGCCAGCTTCGACAGCGCCGAGGCCAGCTACCGGCGGCTCGCCCAGCGGCGATCGGTCGATGCGGTGGTGCTGTCGGGCCCGCTGGTCGCCGACCCGCGCGTGTCGCTGCTCGACAAGCTCGACATTCCCTATGTGGTGCACGGTCGCACGCGGGCGCCGCACCCTTACGCCTTCCTCGACATCGACAACGAGGGGGCCTTCCGGCAAGCCGCCGAGCTGCTGATCGGCCTCGGCCACCGGCGCATCGGCCTCGTCAACGGCGATTTGCGCCAGTCCTTCGCCGTCGACCGCGAGGCCGGCTGGCGATCGGCCCTCCTCGCGGCCGGCCTTGTGGCGCCGGACGCGCTGAACGACTCCGACGTGATGACCGACGAGGCCGGCTACCGGCTGACCGCCGGCATGCTGTCGAGCGAGACGCCGCCGACCGCCGTCATCTGTTCCAGCATCTTCTCGGCCATGGGCGCCTGCCGGGCGATCCGCGATCGCGGCCTCGCCATCGGCTCGGACATCTCGGTGATCGCCCATGACGACGGCATCAGCTCGATCCGGCCGGAGACCCACAACCCGCCGCTGACCACCACCTTCTCGTCGATCCACAAGGCCGGCGAGCGCATCGCCGAGATGGTCGCCGACCTCCTCGGCGGCAAGGCGGCGTCGGCCAGCCAGGAAGTCTGGCCGGTCGACCTGATATTCCGCGACAGCACGAGGCCGCCGGCCAGGGCGTGACGGATACGCCGGCGCGTCTCATGCCAAGTCGCGAAGACGCGGACGCATCCGCCCATTGAGACCGTTGCCGGTTTCTCTTTTGCATCACCGCTCGTAGGTACCGACCAGTTCGGCGACCGCCAGCGCGTGCTTCTCCGCCTCCCGGCGGAGCTGCCGCACGTCGGCGGTGCGCGGCACCGGCAGCGACGGCGCATCGAGCGCGTAGAGGCGGAAGTGGTAGTGATGAACGCCATGCCCGTGCGGCGGCTCCGGCCCATCGTAGCGGGCGTTGCCGAAGTCGTTCACCACCACCGGCGCCACATGCTTCAGCGGCCCGGTCTCGACGCTTTCCGGGAAACGGTCGACGTCGGGCGCCACGTTGTAGACGCCCCAGTGGTAGAATGTGCCGCGCGGCGCATCCGGGTCCTCGACCACCAGCGCCAGGCTGCGCGTGCCGTCCGGCAGGCCGCTCCAGCGCAGTTCCGGCGACAGATTGTCGCCGTCGCGGCTGTACTTGAGCGGGATCGGGGCGCCATCGGCAAACGCCGGACTGATCAGGCTTAGGGGCATCTCGGCCTCCCTCCGTTGGAAAACGCTTGGCAACGCACCAATGCCCTGAGGGGTCGGATGTTCCCGCAACAGGAGGAACTACCCCCGGAGCGAAACGTTAATCTACTCCCGACGACTTCAGGAGCAAAGCCATGCAGTCGAAGAGAACCCACGAGCAACAGCTCGACATCATCGAGAAGCGGGTGGAGACGGCCAATGCCGGCCCGGAATTCGACGAACGCGCCGACCTCGACCGGCCGGCCGGACAACCGCCGCCCGAGCGGCAGGACGGGCCGGTGCCGCCGGTCTCGGCCGGTGACGAACGGCGCATGCCGCGCGGCGTCCATCAGGAGAGCGAGCACAACAAGCACCGCGTCCAGTCCGGCAAGGGAGGCAAGCCATGACGTCCGACAAGCATCCCAAGACGCAAAAGCCGTCCGACAAGGACCTCGTCGAGGATCCCGGCATCGGCCGGTCGCCCGGCATCGCCACGCCCGAGGATGACGAACTCCTCAAGGGCGACAACACCGTCGAGGGCGACGTCGCCAACGATCTCAACCAGCAGGGCGGCGTCGATCCCCGCCACGTCGGCCGCACCAACAAGTAGACGCCGATGTCCGCCGACCTCGCCAAGGACCGACAGCACATGGTGGAGGCCCAGATCGCGCGGCGTGGCGTGCGCGACGCCGCCGTACTCGCCGCCATGGCCGAGGTCCCGCGCGAGGCTTTCGTCATGGCGGGATCCGAGGCGTCCGCCTACGACGACGAACCGCTGCCGATCGGCGAGGGACAGACCATCTCGCAGCCGTATGTCGTGGCGCTGATGATCGCCGCGGCGGCGGTGCAACCAGGCGACCGGGTGCTGGAGGTCGGCGCCGGCTCGGGCTACGCGGCGGCCGTGCTGAGCCGCATCGCCGGCCGGGTGCACGCCATCGAGCGACATGCGCCGCTTGCCATCGCCGCCCGGCGGCGGCTCGCGGCGCTCGGCTACGACAACGTGGAGATCCGGGCCGGCGACGGCAGCCGGGGCTGGCCCGAGGTGGCGCCCTTCGACGTCATCATCGTGTCGGCCGGCGGGCCGCGCGTGCCGGAGGCGCTGAAGCGGCAGCTCGCCGTCGGCGGCCGCCTGGTGATGCCGGTCGGCAGCGAGGAGACGTTGCAGCGCCTCCTGAAGGTGACGCGCCGTAGCGAGACGGATTACGTCTCGGAGGGCCTCGGCGGCGTGCATTTCGTACCGCTGATCGGCGCCGAGGGCTGGCGCGGCGCACCGCCGGCCGTGCCGCGCCTCGCGGACCTGATCGCCACCGCCGCCGAACCGCTGCCGGAGATCGACGACCCGGCCTTCGCCCGGGCGTTCGACCGTTTCGCCGGCCGCCGGTTGGTACTGCTCGGCGAATCGACGCACGGTACCGCCGAGTTCTACCGGGCGCGCGCTGCCATCACCCGCCATCTGATCGAGGAACACGGCTTCAGCCTCGTCGCCGTCGAGGCTGACTGGCCGGATGCCGCCGCCGTCGATCGCTATGTCCGTCATCGGCCGGCCGCCGGCGGCGAGCCGCCATTCCAGCGCTTCCCGACCTGGATGTGGCGCAACGTCGAGGTAGAGGCTTTCGTCGGCTGGCTGCGTCGCCACAACGCGGAGCTGCCGCCGGAGCGGCGGGCCGGCTTCTTCGGCCTCGACATCTACAACCTCTCCGGTTCGATCGCCGCCGTGCTCGACTATCTCGACCGGGTCGATCCGGCGGCGGCCGCCGTGGCCCGCCAGCGCTACGGCTGCCTGACGCCCTGGCAGCGCGATCCTGCCGTCTACGGCCGTGCCGTCCTCACCCAGAGCTACCGCAGTTGCGAGGCGGCCGTGGTCGCCCAGTGCCGCGAACTGCTCGGCCGCCGGCTCGATGCCGCGGCGACCGACGAGGGTGACGGCCTGTTCGACGCCGCCCAGAACGCACAGCTCGTCGCGGCCGGCGAGCATTACTACCGCGCCATGTACTACGGCGGCGCCGAGACCTGGAACCTGCGCGACCGGGCGATGTTCGATACGCTAGAGCGGCTGCTCGATGCGCGTGGCTCCGATGCCAAGGCGGTGGTGTGGGCGCACAATTCGCATATCGGCGATGCCCGCCACACCGACATGGGCGCGCTGCGCGACGAGCTGAACATCGGCCAGCTCTGCCGCGAGCGCTTCGGCGACGCCGTGGCGCTGATCGGCTTCGGCACCCACGCCGGCACCGTCGCCGCCGCCTCGGACTGGGGCGCCCGGATGGCGATCATGCCGGTGCAGCCGTCGGCCGGCGACAGCTTCGAGAGCCTCTGCCACGCGGCCGGGCCGGCACGCTTCCTGCTCGATTTCCACGGCGACGATACGCTGCGCGCCCGTCTGGCGCAGCCGCTGCCACAGCGCTTCATCGGCGTCATCTACCTGCCCGGCAGCGAGCGCCTCAGCCACTACCAGGATGCCGCGCCGTCGCGGCAATTCGACGCCTACGTCTGGTTCGACACGACGACCGCCGTCACGCCGCTCGGACCGGAGCCGCACACGCCGGCCGATGCGGCCGAGACCTATCCGTTCGGCGTCTGACGGGCGGCGGCCGGCAAGAGCCGAGCCGCCGCGCCAGTTTTCCAGCTGCGCTTCGATCCGGGAAGCCTCGCGCGCCCGAGCCGGATGCTTAGCTGATGGCTTCCGCCGCCGCCTTCTCGATCGCCAGCCCCGCCTCATACTGCTTCAGCCACGCGGCATAGCCCGCCACATCGGCCGGATCAGGCTTGGCGACATCGAGCTTGGCGCTGGCGAACACACGCTCCGCCAGATAGTCGCCCAGCCCCTTGCCGGCGCCGCTCCTCAGGTACTCGGCCAGCACGGCGATGCCCCAGGCGCCGCCCTCGCTCGCCGTGTCGCCCACCGTCACCGGCGCGCCGATGGCGGCGGCCAGCAGGCGCTGCGCGACGCCGGCCGTCCGGAACATGCCGCCGTGCGCGAACATCGAATCGAGCTTCACGCCCTCGCCATGCAGCACGTTCATGCCGAGGCTCAGCGTGCCGAAGGCGGCGTAGAGCTGGGTGCGCATGAAGTTGGCCAGCGTCAGGCGGCTGCCGGGGGTACGCACCACCAGCGGACGCCCCTCGGTGAGGCCGGTGATCGGTTCGCCGGCGAGATAGTTGTAGGCGATCAGCCCGCCGCCGTCCGCCTCGCCTTCCAGTGCCGCGGCGAACAGCGCGCCGAACACGGCATTGGCGTCGGCCTTGGCGCCGATGGCCTTGGCGAACTCGGTGAACACCCCCGCCCAGGTGCCAAGCTCGCTGGCGCCGTTGTTGCAGTGGACCATGGCAACGAGATCGCCGGCCGGCGTGGTGACGATGTCCAGTTCCTCGTGCACGGTGGTCAGCGGCTTCTCCAGCACCACCATGGCGAAGATCGAGGTGCCGGCGCTGATGTTGCCGGTGCGCGGGGCGACGGCGTTGGTCGCCACCATGCCGGTGCCGGCATCGCCCTCGGGCGGGCAGACCGGCGCGCCCGGCTGCAGCTTGCCCGTCGGATCGAGCAGCGCGGCGCCTTCGGCGGTCAGCGCGCCCGCATCTTCACCGGCCACCAGAACCTTGGGGAACAGCGCGGCGGCGTCGAGGCCCGGCCGGTGGGCGGCGACCATCTCGCCGAACCGCTTCAGCATCGGCGCGTCATAGTCATGCGTGGCCGCGTCGATCGGAAACATGCCCGAAGCATCGCCGACGCCGATCACCTTCCGGCCCGTCAGACGCCAGTGCACAAAGCCGGCGAGCGTGGTGATGAAGGCGACGTCGGCGACGTGCGGCTCCTTGTCGATCACCGCCTGATAGAGATGCGAGGCCGACCAGCGGAGCGGGAAGTTGAAGCCCAGCGTGCCGGTCAGTTCGGCGGCGGCGCGCTCGGTGTTGGTATTGCGCCAGGTGCGGAAGGGAACCAGCAGCTTGCCGGCCGCGTCGAAGGCGAGATAGCCGTGCATCATCGCCGAGAAACCCAGCGCGCCGATGCGGGTCAGCGGCACGCCGTGGCGCTTCTCGACATCGGCGCGGAGCGCGGCGAAGGCGGCCTGCAGGCCGGCCCAGATTGCCTCTTCGGAATAGGTCCACAGGCGGTCGACGAACTGGTTTTCCCAGCCGTGGCTGCCGGTGGCGATCACCTGATGGTCCGGCCCGACGAGGCAAGCCTTGATGTTGGTGGATCCGAGTTCGATTCCCAGCGATGTCTGGCCGTTGGCGATCGCCTCGGCCATGCTGCTCCCCTCACGCGTCATCGGCTTTCAACTCCCTTGTCTGGTGTCCGCCTGCCGCGGGCTACCGCTATGATCGTTATCCTCACCATACCGCACGCGCCCTGTCGATGAGTAGTCACAGCTATCGCCAAGCTCATGGACAATCCTGCACACCGGCCGCCCGGCAGGACCGGAGAGGCCAGCCAGAGATCGCAAAGCGGGCATCATGCCGGTCTTGCGCCATGCCGAGCGCGTCACCAGAGGGGCGCGACACCTTCCTGGCCTGCCCCGTCGAGCCTGTCGCCGCCCGGCCGAGCCCGGAGATGGCGGCAATCGGCCCCTGGCCGGCCGCCTGATGAGGGGGAGCTTCTCTGCGCGATCGACCGACCGCCTTCGGAACTATCCGGAGGTCCGGCAACGCATTGAATTTGCTGGGTGCGAGTTCAGGCGCCGGAGGCGTCGCGCCTTGCGGTCATCCGCCGAGCGCCGACATATGGCGCCCGAGCGCGGGACGGCGGTCCGGGCCGATGGCGAAGTCGTGCCCCTTCGGCTTGAGGTCTATGGCGCGCTCCAGCGCGGCGTTCAACAGATCGTCGCCTTCCGAGCCGCGCAGGGCCGACCGCAGGTCGGTGTGCTCCTCCTGGCCGAGGCAGGTGTAGAGGACGCCGGTAGCGCTGACGCGGACGCGGTTGCAGCTGTCGCAGAAGTTATGGGTCATCGGCGTGATGAAGCCGAGCCGGCCGCCGGTCTCGGCGACGCGGGCGTAGCGGGCCGGGCCGCCGGATCGTTCGGGCGTGTCGGTCAACGTGAACCGGCGCTCGATGATGCGCCTGAGTTCGGTGAGCGGCAGGTACTGGTCGGTCCGGTCGACGCCGACGTCACCGAGCGGCATGGTCTCGATCAGCGTCAGGTCCATGCCGTGGCCGTGGGCGAAGTCGATGAGGTCGAAGATTTCCGTCTCGGTGATACCCTTGAGCGCCACCGTGTTCAGCTTGACCTTGAGCCCGGCCTCGCGCGCCGCCCTCAGGCCGTCCATCACCGTGCCGAGCACGCCGCGCCGGGTCAGCGCCCGGAAGCGATCGGCATCGAGCGTATCGAGCGACACGTTGACCCGCCCGACGCCGGCCGCCGCCAGGGCGTCGGCATGGCCGGCCAGCTGCGTGCCGTTGGTGGTGAGCGTCAGTTCCCTGACGGCCCCGCTCATGAGGTGGCGGGACAGCGAGCGGAACAGCGTCATGACGCCCTTGCGCACCAGCGGTTCGCCGCCGGTGATCCGGATCTTGCTGACGCCGCGCGCCACGAAGGCCGAGGCCAGCCGATCGAGTTCCTCAAGCGTCAACAGATCCCGCCGCGGCACGAACTGCATGTCCTCGGCCATGCAGTAGACGCACCGGAGGTCGCAGCGGTCGGTCACCGACAGGCGCAGATAGCGGATGGTGCGGCCAAAGCGGTCGGTCAGCGCGCAGGTCACGGCAGCACTCCCTGAAAATCCGGATCGCGGAACGGCAGCACCTCGAGCGGATCGCCCGATTTGAGCGGGACGTCGGCAGGCGGAACGATCGCCACGGCGTCGGCGGCGAGGAGCGGCATCAGGCGGTGCGATCCCGGCTGTCCGGCCGGGCGCGCCACCAGTTGCCCGCTGTCCGTGTCGAGCGCGACCGGAACCAGTTCCGTCCTGTCGCGGCGGCCCTGGCCGGCAAAGCCGGATCGCGCCATAACGGGGGATGCGGCGGGCCGGCCGATCAGCGCGGCGATCATCGGCCGGATGAAGGCCAGGGCGCCAAAAGCGGCCGCCTGCGGGTTACCCGGCAGCCCGACGAAGGCCGCGCGGGCGATCGTGCCGAGGGCCAGCGGCTTGCCCGGCTTCATCGCCACGGAGGGCACGACGATCGCACCGCCGGCGGCGGCCACGGCGGCGCGCACCAGATCGCGGTCGCCGGACGACATGCCGGCCGAGGTGACGACCAGATCGGCGCCGCGGCCGGCGGCGGCGAGTTGCTCCGTCAGGGCATCGCGATCGTCGCCGACCGCCGTTCTCGTCACCTCGACGCCGTTGCCGGCCAGCAGCGCTTTCAGCATCGGTCCGTTGGAATCGTAGACGCCTGCCACGGGCAGCGTCTCGCCGGCGTCGCGCAGTTCGGCGCCGGTGGTCAGCAGGACGACCCGCGCCTTCGCGACCACCTCCACGGCGCCGATGCCCAGCGCGGCGAGCGCGGCGATGTCGGGCCAGGCGAGCCGCCTGCCCTTTTCGAGCAGCACCCCGCCGCGCGCGATGTCCTCGCCTGCCCGGCGGATGTTGTCGCCGGGGCGCACATTGTTCACCGTCACCAGTTCGGCGCCGGCGATCGCCGTTTCCTCGTGCGGAACGACGGTGTCGGCCCCGGCCGGCAGGCCGGCACCGGTCATGATGCGGCGGGCGGTGCCCGGCGTCAGCCGGGCCGGGCGATCGCCGGCCAGCGTGGTACCGTCGACGCGGAGCGGCGCGTCGCCGATATCGGCGAAGCGGACGGCATAGCCGTCCATGGCCGCCTGATCGAAGGCCGGCAGATGGCGCGGCGCGACAATCGTTTCCGCCAGCAGGCGGCCGGAGGCCGAACCGAGCGGCACGCTTTCGCGGCGGTCGATCGGTCCGACGAGGCGCAGGGCTTCCCGGCGGACTGCCTCGAAGGACAGGGCGTTGGCGATGACGGACCGGAAGCCTTCGGCGGCATGGAAGGTCATGTCAGCGCTTCCCTTCGGCCGGCAGGACGGCCTCGACAATGGCGCGCATGGCGGCAAGGCTCGGGTCGGCCGCCCGGTTCATGATGCCGACGAGCTGCACCCACGCGTCGTCGGACGCCGTATCGACGAAGGTGCGCACCGAGACCGCGAGGTAGGCCGAAGGCGTCTGTCCCGCGGCTGCGGCGGCCCGGCCGATCCGCGCCAGCAGGTCGGGCGCGTCGAGGGCGGCGACCAGATCGAGCACGACCTGGGGATCGTCGAGATCGTTGATGAACTTTCCCAGCATGGCGTTCTCACTGGACCAGCGGCAGGGCGGAGCCGGCGATATCGAAGCCGTCGATGTCCGCCCGGCCGATCAATCGGGAAACATATTGGGCGCTCGCCCGCCGCTCGACGCGCTCGCTGAGATAGTCGGCGATGCGATCCCGTACCGCCTCGAAGGGCAGCACCGCGCCGTCGATCCGCCGGTCGAGACGGATCAGATGGACGCCGTAGGGCGTTTCGACCGGCTCCGACAGTTCGCCGGGCGCGAGGGCGGCCAGCGCCGCCTCGAATTCCGGCGTCGTCTCGCCCGGCCCGATCTGCCCGAGCGTGCCGCCGACCTTGGCCGACGGGCAGTCGGAAAGATCGCGAGCGAATTCCTCGAAGCGATGCGGCTGCCGGACGAGCTGTTGGCGCACCGCCGCCGCCTTGTCGCGGGCCGCCGCGAAGGCCGCCGCATCGTCGCCGCGGGCGGCGAGCAGGATGTGGCTGGCCGCGAAGAGAGGCGGCGACGAGAAGCGGCGGCGGTTGTTGTCGTAATAGCGGCGCAGCGTTTGCTCGTCGGCGTCGGGCACCTGCACTTCCGCCGCGACGAGCGCCCTGATCAGCGCATCCTCGTCCGTCTCGCGGCGGCCGTCGGCATCGGTTTCCGGCTCGGCGACGATGCCGAGACGGCGGGCCTCGCCGAGGAGCAGTTCGCGGATGACCAGCGCCACCGCCGCCTTGCGCAGCGCCTCGCCGGCGTCTTCGCCGGGGTGGTTCTGCATCTCCGCGGCGATCGCCTGGCGCTCGATGACAACGCCGTCGACGGTGATCCTCGGAAGATCAGGACGGGAGGCCGTCGGGGCGGTCCGGGCGGGGTCGGCCTGCCCGGAAGGATGCTTGCGGCGGTGATCGACGTCGATGGCGACCATGGGCGTCACTCCCCGGCCGGGCGCGGCAGCGGCCGCCTGGCCACGCCGGGGCGCAGCCGGCGGCGGGTGCGCACCACCTGATAGCCGGTTCGGCCGAGATACCAGATCGGCGCGCTCCAGACGTGAACGAGACGGGTGAACGGGAACACCAGGAAGATGGTGAGGCCGAGCAGGATGTGGGTCTTGAATATCCAGTGGACGTCGGCGAGCTGGGCGGCGGCCGACGGCTGGGCGGTGACGATGCCCTGTGCCCAGCTCATCAGCTTGACCATCTCATGGCCGTCGAGGTTGTGCGCCGACACGAAGATCGACGACAAGCCGAGCGTCAGCTGCGCCCAGAGCAGCAGGAGGATGGCGATATCGGAGAAGCTCGACGTCTTGCGGATGCGCGGGTCGAACAGGCGGCGGTGGGCGAGCAGCCCAATACCGATAAAGCAGGCGACGCCGGCGATGCCGCCGACCGTCATGGCCAGGAGCTGCTTGAAGGTGTGGCTGATGCCGAGCGCGTCGAACACCCAGACCGGCGTCAGCAGGCCGACGAAATGGCCGCCGAAGATGACGAGGATGCCGACGTGGAACAGGTTCGAGCCCCAGAACAGCTGGCGCTTGCGCAGCAGCTGCGAGGAGCCGGTCTTCCAGGTGTATTGCTCGCGATCGAAGCGGATCAGGCTGCCGAGCGCGAACACCGTAAGGCAGACATAGGGGTACCAGCCGAAGAGGGCACTGTTGATGTACTCAGACATGGTTGGTCTCCTCGGCACGCGCATCGCGGCGGGCGGCCCGGATGCGGCTGATGGTGCGGTCGGACGAGCAGCCGGGGGCGGCTTCCGGCCCGAAGGCGACCGGGTCCTCGGCCCAGTCGGCATCGATGTCGGCGGGCTCGGCCAGCTCCGCCGGCTCGGTGCCGGCATCGCCGGCGATGGCAAGCAGCGCCGCGAAGATGCCGGCATAGGCCGAGCGGCGTTCGGACAGCCGCTCGCGCAGCGCGGCGACGATCGGCGCGATGTCGGCGAGGAGCTGACGGGCCTCGGCCAGCGGACGGGTCGAGGCATATTCGAGCAGCAGCGGCAGGTAGTCCGGCAACTCGTTCGCGGTCATGGTCAGGCCGCCACGCTCATAGAGCGCGGCAAGATCGACCATCGCCTGACCACGGTCGCGGCTCTCGCCGTGCACGTGCTCGAAGAGGTTGAGCGTCAGGGTGCGCGAGCGATCGAACAGGCCGACGTAGCGTTCCTGCAACTCGTAGAGGTCGTCGTTGCGCAATTCGGCCAGAAGCGGCCAGAGATCGGCGCGCTCGCGCGCTCCGACGAGGCCGTCATCGACCAGAATGGACCCGATGTCGGCGA
This sequence comes from Pleomorphomonas koreensis DSM 23070, assembly GCF_000425185.1. Lineage (GTDB taxonomy): Bacteria > Pseudomonadota > Alphaproteobacteria > Rhizobiales > Pleomorphomonadaceae > Pleomorphomonas > Pleomorphomonas koreensis. Next base: position 112,071 of record NZ_AULH01000012.1, on the reverse strand, counting down.
TGGCCTGGCGCAGGTCGTCGGTCGGATAGGCGAGCAGCGCCGAGAGAGCCCTGAAGGTGTTGGACATCAGATCACCTCCATCGGATTCCGGGCCTTCTTCACCTTGGCGGTGGAGAACAGGTTGGCGTCGCTGTCGCCGCCCGAGCAGCCGTTGCCGAAGGAGAAGCCGCAGGAGCCGCGCAGGCTCTGCGCGTCGTCGTTGATCTCGCGATGGCTGGTGGGGATGACGAAGCGGTCCTCATAGTTGGCGATCGCCATTATCTGGTACATGTCCTCGATGGTCGCCCCGGTGAGGCCGACGCGGGCGGCCAGCGCCTCGTCGGCGAAGCCTTCCACCGTCTTGCCGCGCATGTAGGCCCGCATGGCCAGCATGCGTTCGAGGGCCAGCGTCACCGGCTCCTCCTTGCCGGCGGTCAGGAGGTTGGCGAGATAGCGGACGGGGATGCGCAGGGAACGGACGTCCGGCATGCCGTTGGTCTCGCCGATGCGGCCGGCGGCGGCCGCCGACTGGATGGGCGACAGCGGCGGCACGTACCAGACCATCGGCAGCGTGCGATATTCGGGATGCAGCGGGAAGGCGACCTTCCATTCCATCGCCATCTTCCAGATCGGAGACTGGCGCGCCGCCTCGATCCAGCTGTCGGGAACGCCGTCGGCGCGCGCCTGGGCGATCACCGCGGGGTCCTTCGGATCGAGGAACACCTTCAGTTGCTCCTCGTAGAGGTCCTGCTCGTTCTCGGTCGACGCGGCGGCCTCGATGCGGTCGGCGTCGTAGAGCAGCACGCCGAGATAGCGGATGCGGCCGACGCAGGTTTCCGAACACACCGTCGGCTGGCCGGATTCGATGCGCGGATAGCAGAAGATGCACTTCTCGGATTTGCCCGAGGACCAGTTGTAGTAGATCTTCTTGTAGGGACAGCCGGAGATGCACATGCGCCAGCCGCGGCACTTGTCCTGATCGATCAGGACGATGCCGTCTTCCTCGCGTTTGTAGATCGCCCCCGAGGGACAGGAGGCGACGCAGGCCGGATTGAGGCAGTGCTCGCAGAGGCGCGGCAGGTACATCATGAAGGTGTTTTCAAATTCACCGTAGATGTCCTTCTGGACGCCCTCGAAGTTGACGTCCTTCGAGCGCTTCTCGAACTCGCCGCCGAGGATTTCCTCCCAGTTCGGCCCCCACTCGATCTTCTCCATGCGCTGGCCGGTGATGGCCGAGCGCGGCCGGGCGGTGGGGAAGGCCTTCGACTCCTTTGCGGTGTGCAGGTGCTCGTAGTCGAAGGTGAAGGGCTCGTAGTAGTCGTCGATCTCCGGCAGGTCGGGGTTGGCGAAGATGTTGGCGAGCACCCGCCACTTGGCGCCGATCCTCGGCTCGATGCCGCCGTTTGTCTTGCGGCGCCAGCCGCCGTTCCAGCGCTTCTGGTTCTCCCACTCGCGCGGGTAGCCGATGCCGGGCTTGGTCTCGACGTTGTTGAACCAGGCGTATTCGACGCCTTCGCGGCTGGTCCAGACGTTCTTGCAGGTGACCGAACAGGTGTGGCAGCCGATGCACTTGTCGAGGTTCAGCACCATGGCGATCTGGGCACGGATCTTCATGTCTCAAACCTCCTGAGCAGCCGGGACGCCCGAAGCGGCGAGCGGCTCTTCCAGCCAGTCGACCTTGGACATCTTGCGGATGACGACGAACTCGTCGCGATTGGAACCGACGGTGCCGTAGTAGTTGAAGCCGTAGGACTGCTGGGCGTAGCCGCCGATCATGTGGGTCGGCTTCAGCACGGTGCGGGTGACCGAGTTGTGGATGCCGCCGCGGTTGCCGGTCAGCTCGGAACCGGGCGTGTTCACGATCTTCTCCTGGGCGTGATACATCATCATCATGCCGGGATTGACGCGCTGGGAGACGACGGCGCGGGCCGTCAGCGCCCCGTTGGCGTTGAACACCTCCACCCAGTCGTTGTCGACGATGCCGGCCGAGCGGGCGTCGGTTTCCGATATCCACACCACCGGGCCGCCGCGATTGAGCGTCAGCATCAGAAGGTTGTCGGTGTAGGTGGAGTGGATGCCCCACTTCTGGTGCGGCGTGATGAAGTTGAGGACGATCTCCGTCTCGCCGTTGCTCTTGTGGCCGCCGAGCCGGGCAATCGCCTTCAGGTCGACCGGCGGCTTCCAGGTGACGAAGCTCTCGCCGAAGGCGCGCATCCACAGGTGATCCTGATAGAGCTGCTGCCGGCCGGTCAGCGTCCGCCAGGGGATCAGCTCGTGGACGTTGGTGTAGCCGGCGTTGTAGCAGACCTTCTCGCTCTCGATGCCCGACCAAGTGGGCGAGGAGATGATCTTGCGCGGCTGCGCCTGGATGTCGCGGAAGCGGATCTTCTCGTCTTCCTTCGGCAGGGCGAGGTGGGCGTGCTGGCGGCCGGTGGCCTTGCCGAGCGCTTCCCAGGCCTTCACCGCCACCTCGCCGTTGGTCTCGGGGGCGAGCATCAGCACCACCTCGGTGGCGTCGATGTCGGTGTCGATCTTCGGCAGCCCCCTGGCGGGGCCGTCGCGATGCACGCCGTTGAGCGCACCGAGCGCCTCGACCTCGTGCGCCGTCTTCCAGGCGATGCCCTTGCCGCCGTTGCCGACCTCGGTCATCAGCGGCCCGAGGGCGGTGAAGCGGTCGAAGACGTGCGGGTAGTCGCGCGTGATGACATTCACCGCCGGCATGGTCCGTCCGGGGACGGGGTCGATCTCGCCGCGCTTCCAGTCGGCGACGTCGAAAGCCTGGGCAATCTCGCCGGGGCTGTCGTGCTGGATCGGGGTGAGGACGACGTCCTCCTCGACGCCCAGCACCTCGGGCGCGATGGCCGAGAAGGCCCTGGCGAGGCCCTTGTAGATCTCCCAGTCCGAGCGCGCCTCCCAGGCCGGATCGACCGCCGCCGACAGCGGATGGATGAACGGGTGCATGTCGGAGGTGTTGAGGTCGTTCTTCTCGTACCAGGTGGCGGTCGGCAGCACGATGTCGGAGTAGACGCAGGTGGTCGACATGCGGAAGTCGAGCGTCACCAGGAGGTCGAGCTTTCCTTCCGGCGCCTTGTCGTGCCAGACGACCTCCTTGTTGAGGACCGCGCCCTCGGTGCCGAGATCCTTGCCCATCACGCCGTGCTTGGTGCCGAGCAGGTGCTTCAGGAAATACTCGTGCCCCTTGCCGGACGAGCCCAAGAGGTTCGACCGCCAGACGAACATGTTGCGCGGCCAGTTGGCCGGATCGTCGGGGTCCTCGCAGGAGAGGTCGAGGTCGCCCGACTTCAGCGCCTTGGCGACATAGTCCTTCACCTCCAGGCCAGCCGCCCTGGCGGCGGCGGCGATGCCGAGCGGATTCTGCCTGAGCTGCGGCGCCGACGGCAGCCAGCCCATGCGCTCGGCGCGGACGTTGTAGTCGATGAAGCTGTTCTCCCACTCGCCGCCCGGCGCGGTGGGCGACAGGATCTCGGCCGCCGTCAGGCTTTCGTAGCGCCACTGGTCGGTGTGGGCGTAGAAGAAGGATGTCGAATTCTGCTGGCGCGGCGGACGCGCCCAGTCGAGGCCGAAGGCGAGCGGCGCCCAGCCGGTCTGCGGCCTGAGTTTCTCCTGGCCGACATAGTGCGACCAGCCGCCGCCCGACTGGCCGACGGCGCCGCAGAACACCAGGAGATTGATCACCCCCCGGTAGTTCATGTCCATGTGGTACCAGTGGTTCATGCCGGCGCCGATGATGATCATCGAGCGGCCGCGCGTCTTCTCGGCGTTGTCGGCGAACTCACGGGCGACGGTGACGATGGCGTCGCGCTTGACGCCGGTGATCTTCTCGGCCCAGGCCGGGGTGAACGGTACGTCCTCGTCATAGGTGCGGGCGACGAAATCGCCGCCGAAGCCGCGATCGAGGCCGTAGTTGGCCATCATCAGGTCGTAGACGGTAGCGACCTTCACCCTGGCGCCGCCGGCCGTCTCGATATCGCGGACCGGCACATTGCGCGTCAGGATGTCGCCGTGGCTGGTCGAGACGAAGTGCTCGCTGGCCCGGCCGCCGAAATAGGGGAAGTCGACGGCGGCGATCTGATGGTCTGCATCGGCCAGCGTCAGCTTCAGGCGGGTATCGCGGCCCCGGCCGTCCTTCTCCTCAAGGTTCCAGCGGCCGCTCTCGCCCCAGCGGAAGCCGATCGAACCGAGCGGCGCCACGAGGTCGCCGGTGGTCTCGTCGATCGCCACGGTCTTCCAGTCGGGATTGTTGGCCTCGCCGAGGCCGCCGGGCAGCTCCGAGGCACGCAGCAGGCGCTCCGGGATCAGGCGGCCGTCCTTCTCCTCCATCCGGACGAGGAAGGGCATGTCGGTGTAGCGGCGCGCGTAGTCGTCGAAATACTCGACCCGGCGGTCGAGATGGAACTCGCGCAGGATGACGTGGCCCATGGCCAGCGCCAGCGCCGCGTCGGTGCCCTGCTTGGGGGCGAGCCAGATGTCGGCGAACTTGGTCGCCTCGGCATAGTCGGGGCTGACGACCGCGCTCTTGGTGCCCTTGTAGCGCACCTCGGTGTAGAAATGGGCGTCGGGCGTGCGCGTCTGCGGCACATTGGAGCCCCAGAGGATCAGGAAGCCGGCGTTGTACCAGTCGGCGCTTTCGGGCACGTCGGTCTGCTCGCCCCAGGTCTGCGGCGAGGCCGGCGGCAGGTCGCAGTACCAGTCGTAGAAGGACAGGCAGACGCCGCCGATCAGCGACAGGTAGCGGGCGCCCGCCGCGTACGAGATCATCGACATCGCCGGAATGGGCGAGAAGCCGACGACGCGGTCCGGACCGTGCGCCTTGATGGTGTGGGCGTTGGCGGCGGCGATCAGTTCGTTGACCTCGTCCCAGGTGGCGCGCACCAGCCCGCCGTGGCCGCGGATCGAGGTGTAGGAGCGGCGCTTCTCGGCATCGCCGACGATCGATGCCCAGGCGGCGACCGGCGGCAGGGTCTTGCGCGCCTCGCGCCAGAGGCGAAGCAGGCGGCCGCGCACCATCGGATGCTTCACGCGGGCGCCGGAATAGAGGTACCAGCTATAGGAGGCGCCACGGGCGCAGCCGCGCGGCTCGTGGTTCGGCAGGTCGGGCCGGGTGCGCGGATAGTCGGTCTGCTGCGTCTCCCAGGTGACGATGCCGCCCTTGACGTAGATCTTCCACGAGCAGGAGCCGGTGCAGTTCACGCCGTGCGTGGAGCGGACGATCTTGTCGTGCTGCCAGCGCTTGCGGTAGCCGTCCTCCCAGGAGCGATCCTCGTCGGTGACGATGCCGTGGCCGTCCGAGAAGCTTTCGGTGGACTTCCGGAAGAAGGTCAGGCGATCGAGAAAATGCGACATTGTTCTCGCCTTTCGTGGAATTAGCGGTGGGCCGGGACGGCGGCGGACCGCCGCTGCCGTTCGACGTCGTGGAGCAGGCCGCCGCGGCGGGCATAGACGGCCCAGGTGATCACCAGGCAGGTGACGTAGAAGGCCATGAACGACCACAGGGCCGCCTCGGCACCGCCGGTCAGGGCGATCGAGGTGCCGAAGCCCTTGGGGATGAAGAAGGCGCCGAAGGCGGCGATGGCCGACGTGAAGCCGGTGATGGCCGCCGCTTCCTTCTCGGCCTGACGGCGGCGCGTCTCGGCGTCGGCGTCGGGCATCAGCCGCGCCATCTCGCGGGCGGAGATGGCCGGGATCATCTGGAAGGTCGAGGCATTGCCGACGCCGGTGGCGAAGAACAGCACCAGGAACGAGATGAAGAAGCCCCAGAAGGCGCCCGGCTGATCCTTGATGCCGATGAACCACAGCACGCCGGCCGTGCCGGCCATCATCAGCGCGAACACCCAGACCGTGACGCGAGCGCCGCCCTGCCGGTCGGCCAGCCAGCCGGTTCCCGAGCGCGCGAGAGCGCCGACCAGCGGGCCGAGGAAGGCGTAGGCGAGCGCGTTGACGTCCGGGAACAGCATTTTGGACAGCAGCGGGAAGCCGGCGGAATAGCCGATGAACGAGCCGAAGGTTCCCGTGTAGAGCCAGCACATGATCCAGTTGTGCCGGCGCTCGAAGATCACCGCCTGCTCGGAGAAGGACGCCTTGGCAGAGGCGATGTCGTTCATGCCGAACCACGCGGCGAAGGCCGACAGGACGATGAAGGGCACGAAGAAGAAGCCGGCGTTCTGCAGCCACAGCGGCACCGGGCCGGACGCGCCGGCGACGATGATCGGCTCGCCGCCGAACTTGCCGAACATGCCCATGGTGATGGCCAGCGGCACGACGAACTGAACCACGGAGACGCCGAGGTTGCCGAGGCCGGCGTTGAGCGCCAGCGCGTTGCCCTTCTCCGACCGCGGGAAGAAGAAGGAGATGTTGGCCATCGAGGAGGCGAAGTTGCCGCCGCCGAAGCCGCAGCACAGCGCCAGGAAGAGCAGCACCGCGTAGGGCGTCTCGGGGTTCTGCACGGCATAGCCGATGCCGAGCGCCGGGATGATCAGCGACCAGGTGGTCAGCGTCGTCCAGAGACGGCCGCCGAACACCGGCACCATGAAGGAGTAGAAGATGCGCAAGGTGGCGCCGGACAGGCCGGGCAGCGCCGCCAGCCAGAACAACTGATCGGTGGTGAGGTCGAAGCCGACGAGCGGCAGCTTGCCGACCACCACCGACCACACCTGCCAGATGGCGAAGCTGAGCAGCAGGGCCGGAATCGACAGCCAGAGGTTCCGCCGGGCGATGGGGCGTCCGGTCGACTGCCAGAACGACTTGTCCTCCGGCCGCCAGTCGGTCAGCACGGCCTTGCTCGGGGCAACCGCCGCGACGGGCCGGGGCATGTCCAGCATTTCCGGGAACGGCGGCAGCGCGGCCAGCACGGGACCGGCGGCGGCCCGCTCCATCTGGCGGACGGCGACATGCATCCATATGAGCGACACCGCCACGACGACGAACAGCGCCATGAAGCAGGACGTCCAGAGGCCGGTGAGATCGAGCAGCACGCCGAACAGGATCGGCAGCACGAAGCCGCCGAGACCGCCGATCATGCCGACCAGACCGCCGACCGCGCCGACGTGATTTGGATAATAGACGGGGATGTGCTTGTAGACCGCCGCCTTGCCGAGAGCCATGAAGAAGCCGAGGATGAAGACGGTCACCGTGAAGCCGACCAGCCCCATGCCGAGGTGGAAGCGGATGTCGCCGTGGGCGCCCTGGATCACGTAGTCGGCGGCCGGATAGGACAGGACGAAGGTGGCGACGATCGAGACGAGGAAGGTCCAGTAGAGGACGCGACGGGCGCCGTAGGTGTCGGACAGGTGGCCGCCGTAGGCGCGGAACAGGCTGGCCGGGATCGAGAAGCAGGCGGCGATGACGCCGGCCGTCTCGATATCGAGACCGTAGACGCGCACCAGATATTGCGGCAGCCACAGCGACAGGGCCACGAAGGCGCCGAAGACGAAGAAATAGTAGAGCGAGAAGCGCCAGACCTGCACGTTGCGGAGCGGCGCCAGTTCGAGCAATGCGCTCTTGGGACGCTCACCGGTCAGCCGACGCTGCCGGATGACCGGATCGTCCTTGGTGGTCACCCAGAACAGCACGGCCATCAGCGCCAGCGCCACCGCCCAGACCTCGGCCACCGCCTGCCAGCCGAAGGCGACCAGCACGAACGGCGCCAGCAGCTTGGTGACCGCGGCGCCGACGTTGCCGGCGCCGAATATGCCGAGGGCGATGCCCTGGCGCTCGGGCGGGAAGAAGCGCGACACGTAGGCGACGCCCACCGAGAAGGAGCCGCCGGCGATGCCGACGCCGAGGGCAGCGACAAACACGGTCGGGAAGGTGTGGGCGTAGGACAGCAGGAAGGTGGCGGCGGCCGCCGCCAGCATGTTGAGCGTGAACACCAGCCGGCCGCCGTAGAGATCAGTCCAGATCCCCAGTATGATGCGGATCAGCGATCCGGTGAGAATCGGCGTACCGACCAGAAGGCCGAACTCGGCCTCCGAGAGCTGCAACTCCTCGCGCAGCCGGATGCCGATGATGGCAAAGATCGTCCAAACGGCAAAGCACACCGTAAACGCAACCGTGCTCATGCCAAGGGCGCGCTCCGCGCCTTCCTGCCCTGCGACCTTCATCATAGTCCTCCGACGGCCTGGACGCTTATGTGATCGGGCTAGCTCCTCGCCTCGCCTGCTGTCATTGTGGTCGCGTTGGCCGCACCGAACGTTGATATGGAACAATAATGAACGTGACATAAGTCACAAGTCGGAGAGATGGCGATCAATCTTTAGGATAAGCACATAGAGGATGGATATTTCGCCCATGGCCTTGACTCCCGAGGAACTGCCGATTCTGCGCGGCCTGTCCGACGACCATCGTCGCGAGATCATGGAAACCACGCTGCTCCACGTGGTTCCGGCCGGCAGCCTGTTGTTCGAGCAGGGCGATCTGCCGAATTTCCAGATCGTCGTCATGTCGGGTTCGGTGCAGCTTTTCGGTCGCTCGACCAAAGGGCGCGAAGTGCTGGTGGAGGTGGTGTCACCGCCCGACCTGATCATCCCCGCTGCCGTCGTCACCGGCGCACCCTACCTGATGCGGGGCAAGGTGCCCGAGCCGTCGACCTTCCTGCTCATCCCGGCTCGCACCTTCCGCGAGCTGGTGACCTCCGACCTCACGCTGGCCAACGCACTGATCGGCAGCCTGGCGACCCAGTTCCGACGCATGGTGAGGCAGATCAAGAACCTCAAGCTGCGCTCGGCGGTCCAGCGGGTCGGCTGCTACCTGCTGATGCTGTCGGAGCGGCAGGGCACGCCCGACCGGGCCGTGCTGCCCTACGAGAAGAACCTCATCGCCTCGGAACTCGGCATCACGCGCGAATCCTTCTCACGCGTCCTTTCCGGCCTCGAGGCGCACGGCATCCGGATCGACGGCCAGACCATCTGGATCGACGACGCCGAGCGGCTGGCCAAGGAGTGCGTTCCCGACCCGCTGATCGACGATCACGAACTCGGACCGGGCATGCCGGACTGAGGGCATTGAACTCGATCCCGGCCGGCGGTCAGCTCCCGGCCGGCTTCGATCAGCACGCCGTTGCCGTGTCTTGGCGCCGTCATCCTTCGAGCCGCGGCGCGTCGAGGGGCGGCATGCAGGCCATCCATTCGTCTCGCCCCCCTCGGTCAAACCTGGGCCACGGATGGAATCACTCGCCGCGCCGGGCGCGGCATCGGGCACAGCCGCGATTCCGTTCTCTACCGACTACACCTTCCAATTGATCTAGCAAGGAAACACACCAAAGACTATCGGTACTCCGTCCTCAAGGCGGCGGAGCGGGCAACCATAATTCTTCAGTTTCCCGGCCTCATAATTTCTGGTTGATAGAATTCGTGTGACAAACATAAAGTAGCGATCAAGACAGTTTATTTGGTGGCATGCCCCACCCCTCATGATCTTTTGTGCTCCCTCGATAATCTTCATGCTACGCCGCCTCTCGACTCAAAGAATTACGTCTATATTCTATATGTAACACAAAGTTTACGACAGATAATAAGAACGTTAAAAACGGGACTTGCCGATTGTTATTGTCTTGGTCTAGACCTATCTCGAAGATTAGATTTTGAGATCCCCTCAAAGCACGTTGTTCGCAACGTTGAAATAGCCAAATTTACGTAGCTCCAGAGAGGCGCGACATGCCACTGCGATCTGGCAGAAAGTCCCGAGATCTGACCTGCTGCGTAGGTCGTCCCCGTCACCGTTCTCAGGCACGGGCGGTTTCCGCTGCGCCAAACGGGCTTCTGGCGCCCTGGTATGCCGCTGTCGTCGCGCTATACCTTTGCGGCGCACATTCCGCTTATGGCGCGGACGTCTCCCTCGGCCCTCCGGAGGAGCCTGTTCCGGCGCCCCCCCCAAGATGGGCGTTGCAGATCACGCCCTATGTATGGACCACCGGTATCGACGGAAATATTTCGCCGTTTCGGCACGGCCCGTCGATCGGCATCGAGAAGACATTCTCCGATGTAATGAAAGACCTGAGATTCGGCGGTTTCATGAACGTCTGGGGACGCTATGACCGCTTCGTTGTCTCGGGCGACCTCATGTACGTCAATCTGGCCGACAGCCACAGTACCGGACCGTTGCCGGCACTAACCATCCCCGGCGTCGGCGTGATCCCGGCAGGCGGCGACATCGACTTCAAGCTGGACACGACACTGCTCACCTCGACATTGATGGGTGGCTACCGGGTCTTCGATACGCCGCAGTTTACCTTGGACGCTCTCGGAGGCGCACGCATCTGGAGTGTCTCGAACACTGCGAAGATCCACGGGAGCCTTGGCGGCCTGCAAGGGTCCGTCCACTACAAGGAAACCCTCGCATGGGTCGATCCGGTGGTCGGCCTGCGCGCCTTCGTGCCGGTGACGGAGAACCTGTCCTTGCAGGGAGAGGCCGACATCGGCGGCTTCGGCGCCGGTTCCAATTTCACATGGTCGGCTCTGGCGACCGTCAACTACGTCTTCAGCGATCACCTTTCCGCTTCCGCGGGCTACAAGGCGCTCGGCGTCGATTACGAGGGCAATGGCCATGTCTTCGACGCGCGCTTCCACGGCCCTGTTCTCGGCGTGACCTATCGATTTTGATCGACAAAGGTCTCGCGCAGTCTTGTCATGGATAGGAGTTCAACATGTCCCAACTTGTATATCTGCTTGCCACGCTGGCTGCCGCCTCGGTGCTGTTCACCGTCGAGGCTCAGGCCTGCACGCGGGTCGTCTATCATGGACCCGAGGGACGGAACCTGACCGGTCGCAACATGGACTTCAAGGATCCGATGGTCAGCAACTTCTGGGTCTTTCCGCGCGGGATGAAGCGCGACGGCGCCGCCGGCGCTCGCTCGATGGAATGGACCTCGAAATATGGCAGCCTGGCCGTTTCGGGCTACGACATTTCCACCGTCGACGGCATCAACGAAGCCGGGCTCAATGCCAGCCTGCTGTGGCTGAACGGCACGACGTTCCCGAAGGATGACGGGAAGACGCCGCGCATGTCGCTGGCGATCTGGGCGCAGTTCTTCCTCGACCAGTTCGCAACGGTTTCGGAAGCGGTCGAATACGCGGGCAGCCATCCGGTGCAGGTGGTGAGCGGCGAGGTACCCGGCCGTCCCGGCACCCTGGCGCCGCTGCACATGACGCTGTCCGATTCGTCCGGCGACAGCGCTGTTCTCGAATGGATCGACGGCGCGTTGAAGATCCATCACGACCGTTCGTATCAGGCGGTGACGAACGACCCGCCCTATGACGAGCAGCTCATCAACCTGAAATACTGGCAGGCGGTCAGCTTCGTCAACTTCCTGCCCGGCACCAGCCGCCCCGAAGACCGCTTCGTGCGCGCCAGCTCCTATATCAACGCGGTGACCCAGAGCGATGATCCCCGGATCGCCGCCGCCGCGGTGTTCAGCGTGATCCGCAACGCGTCCGCCCCCTATGGCGTGAGCATTCCCGGCACGCCGAACCTGTCCACCACCCGCTGGCGCGTGGTGGCGGATCAGAAGAGCATGGTCTTCTACGGCGAGTCCGCAACGTCGCCCAACATCTTCTGGGTGGATGTGAAGAAGCTCGACTTCACCGAAGGCGGCGAGGTCCGCAAGCTGGAACTCGGGACGGACATGGCCCGTATCCTCGCCGGCGAGGTGTCGAAAGAGTTCGTCCCCGAAAAGCCGTTCGACTTCCTGAAGGTCGAGTAAGAAAAGCCGGTTTGCCGCGTTCCACCCCCTGCGCCCCTGAAGCGCTGTGAACGTAGCGAACTGCCGCATGGCCGAGAGCAGGCGCAATATCCGCCAAGCCCGGCCATGCGGCAGGATCCGGCTCGCGGCATTTGGAATCATGCCGATATCGGCATGGGGAATCCCCGCAATAGGGCACTGCCCAGGGAGCCGGGGATACCTCCGAGCGGGCGGCATCCTTCCCGCGCCTTGCCGGTTAGCTCGACATCATCATCTCGAGCGTGATCAGCTCCCCCGGCGAAACCATCAGGACGTCGCCGCTCCAGTTGCCTTCCGCCATCTGCTTCAGAAGCGCGAGGCTGCCTTCCATCTCGACATACTCCAGGCCAAAATTTGCCGCGTGAGCGCGAGCATAAAGACGGTCGCTTTCCATCGGCTCGACGCCGGGCATGGTGATGTAGACGAGCTTTCGGTAGTGACCGAGCAACTCCTGCATCACCGCCGTCGCCCGTTCCCGGCCAAAGCGCTTTTCGAGGCGTGGATAGTCATCGAATACCGAACCGGTGCCGTCGCCGATGTAGCCGCGGGTCAGGTAGTAGCTGCCCGGATCGCTGTCGAGCAGGTGTCGGCGGGCTTGGCGTGAGCCAAGAAACGCGGTGATGCAATCATCGGCGCGCAACAGGACCAGCCGCGATTGCCGGGCCGCGAGGCCGACGGTGGCCTGCGCACAGAGCCCATAGCCGAGATAGATCGGATCGTAATGGCCATCGGCCGCATCGATGGCCGCCTGCAGTGCCACGTGCAGGCGGCGAGGACGATTGTGAAGGCTGATCTCCAGGCTCTCGAACGACCAGTCCGCCGGCATCAGCGACCGGAGTTCGTTCAGCATGACCTGGCAGGCAATGACCTTGGGCGTCATGGCGGTCGTCCGTCACATCAGGCAGTTCGAGGCGAAGACGGTATCGAAATCCGGCTGCGAGGCGAGTTCGACATAGCGGATCTCCGTCGCAAGCCGGGCCGCGCGCGTCCGCGCACCGTTGCAGGCGACGAGCCGGCATGCGCCGGTGCCGGCGACGTTGCCGATTTGCACGACATTCCGGCGGGGCACATCGGGCAGAAGACCGATGGCGATGGCATCGTCGATGTCGATGAAGCTTCCAAAGGCACCGGCGACAAGAACGCGGTCGAGGTCCTGGCTGGCAAGCCCGGCATCGCTCAGCAGGACATCGAGACCGGTGCGGATGGCTCCCTTGGCGAGCTGGATGGCGCGAATGTCGTTCTGCGTGAAGACGAGAGGCGCGGCCGTCCCGCCACAATCCTCGCTCAGGACGAATTCGCGTCTGCCGTAGCGCTCGCGGACGCGCAGCCCTGCGATGTCGAGCCGGCCGCGCGCATTGATGACACGGGATCGGCGGAGTGCCGCCACCAGCGACAGGGCGCCGGAGCCACAGACGCCAACCGGCTGTCCGCCGCCGACGGTTGACAGGTGAAGCTCGTCGTCGATGCTGACGTGCTCGATCGCCCCCGGTGCCGCCCGCATGCCGCAGGAAAGGCCGGCCCCCTCGAAGGCGGGGCCGGAGGCGCAGGATACGCTGGTCAGCTTGCCGCCGGCGCTGAGCGATATTTCCGTGTTGGTCCCGATGTCGAGCAACGCCCAGGTTCCGGCGGGCGGCGCGGCAAGGACATCGATCAGGGCGGCGACGTGGTCGCCGCCGACAAAGCCGGCGATGCTGGGGGCACAATAGATCTGCGTGCCCGGTGCGACGGCGAGACCGAAATCGGCGGCTGGCCGCTCGACCGCCGCCTTGGTTGCCGGCGTGAACGGCACTTTTGCCAGGCCCTCGACGGGCAGTCCCAAGAGCAGATGCTGCATGACGGTATTGCCGGCTACGGCAATCTCGCCAATTCGCAGCGGTTGGCCGTCAGTCAGCTCATCCGCGAGCGCCGCGATGCCGCCCAGCGCGGCGGCCTGCAGTTGCCGGCGCTGCTCGACGCCGGCCAGGGCGTGGCTGAGGCGGCCGATGATGTCGCCGCCGAAAGCCGTCTGCGGATTGAGGCGTGAACCGCTGCGCAACACCTCTCCCGAGGTCATGTCGACAACCGCCGCAGCCAGGTTGGTGGTGCCGAGGTCGACGGCAAGGCCGAGCGGGGCCGGACCGGCGACCGGTCCGACAAAGGTCGCGCCGCGTCGCCAGCACCGGTCCTCGGCCGGCGCCAGCACCGCCCGCTCGATGGGTACGAAGTCCAGCGCCGCGTGCTTGACGTGCAAGGACTGGCCGACGAGGCCCCGCTCGGGAACGTGAACGATGCAGTCACCGGCCGGAAATGCCTTGCAGGCTCGCCGCCATCCAGCCGCAGTCTCTTCAGCGGTAAATCCTTGCTCCTGCGAAGGCGCGGCGGGCAGCAGCGGTCCCTCCACGCGGACGGCGCAGGATCGGCAAATCCCGCGTCCGCCACACGCCGATTCGAGAGCCAGACCGGCGCGACGTGCGATGGTCAGAATCGACTGCCCCTCATCGGAGCTTGCCACAAGTCCGGACGGTCGGAATGAGATGGCGTGATGCTCGGACATGGTTCCGTCGGCGTTTGCAGCGGCGCCTGGATGGCCGTTTCGGCCGCGAGAAACTCCGGGCAAAGCAAGACGGAATGCTTCGCCCGGATTTTCCGAAAGCCCGGCTTGGCGCTTGGGCAGGCCTCAATAGGCGTTGGGATTGCCGACCACGCCATCGACGATGGCCGGACCGGAGCTTGTGCCCACCAGTTCGGCGCCCGCCTCGAACAGCGCCTGCATTTTCTCGCGCGTGTTGACCTTGCCCGAAACCTTGACGCGACACGGCAGTTCGACGTTGGCCTTGAGGATCTTGACGTGCTCGACGATCGCCTCGCAGCCGCCCTTGCCCCAGCCGCTCGACTGCTTCACCCAGTCGATCCCGGCTTCGCTCGAGTAGCGACCGGCCTTGGCCTGCAGCTCGGGCGTGGTGATGTAGCCGAATTCCAGCATCGACTTGATGACCATGCCTTCCTCATGGGCGACGTGGGCCATCTGGCGCAGTTCCTCGAAATACGCCTTCTCCTCGCCGCCGAGCAGCAGGCCGGGATTGGGCGGAAAGTCCAGTTCGTCGGCGCCTTCCTTGGCCAGGAGGCGCAGCACGGCGATCTTCATCCCCAGGGTGTCGTTGGCGGTCGGAAAGTTGACCGTCGAGGCGATCTTGATGCCGGTGCCGGCCAGCACGTCCTTGGCGAACGAGACGAAGCAAGGCGCGATCATGGCGGCCTGGAAACCGTAGGCGACGCAGGTCTTGAGATGCGCGGCCATGCCGTCGCGCGTCAGGTCGGAGCTGACGTTCGTGTACTGGATTGCCTTGGCAACGGCTTTCTTGTCGGTGAAATCGATCATGGAACGAACCTCCTGTCTTGGCCTTCGAGGGAAACTCTAGTGGGGTTTCCGATGGCGGTGGATGGCAGGCTCTCTCAAAAACATGGATAGGATTCTCATTCGCTCCGTATCCCCGGCCCGGCCTTCAATCAGCGTTCCAGGGCGCGAAACTGGCGGGGCGAGACGCCGACGTTCTTTCGGAAGTCGCGCGAGAAATGCAGAGGGTCGTCGTAGCCGACGGCAAGGGCGACAGCACTGACGGTCTCGTCGGTCTCGACCAACAGCCGCTTGGCCTGCGCCAGACGATAGCCGCGCAACCAGTTGTTCGGTGTCTGGCCAAACCCGTATTTGAACAATCGGAACAGATGGGACTTGCTGACCCGGCAGGTCTCGGCGAAGCGGTCGGCCGTCCAGGTCTCGGTGTAGTGCGAACGCACTTCGCGCATCAGGCGGGCGAGGCCACGGTGGCTGGCCTCGACGGGGTCGAGCAGGTGGGAGCTTCGGCTCTCGGTCAGCCTTTCCACCAGCGTGGCGGCGATCCGTTCGGTGGCCGCGGCGGCCAGCATCGAATGAGCGCTGATCTGACGCAGGGCATCACGCATCAGCTCCTGGATGGCGGCGGCGTCGGTGAAGGCGAAGATCGGATCGGCCTCGACGGCGAGCACCGTCTCGAGACGGTTGAGATTGGCTCCGTCCATGCGCAGCCACAGGATCTCCCAAGGCGTTATCGGGTCGGCAAAATGGGCATGCGGTCGCTGAACCGGTATCCAGGCGAGCCGACCCGGCTCGACGCGATGGACCGCGCCGCCGACCCGGACATAGCCGACGCCATCCAGGCAGAAGATGAACTCGTGACCGGGGGCCTGCTCGCGTTCGATGCGGTAGTCGGCGCTCGCGGCGATGTGCCCCGCCCGCAGCAGGCGGTAGTTGAAAGGGCTCGACCAGCTGTCGAGGCCGCTATAATGCGACTCGAAGACGCGCATGGGGCGCGAGGACGGGCCGGCACCGGCCGGGGGCGGGGTGACGTTCATCCATCCTCCTCGCGGCTGGAAACCCGGTCGTCGGAGGCGCACCAGAACTGGAACGGGCGCCTCCGACGGGGAGATCTCAGGCCGCCTTCGCCTCGGCGCACAGGCGCTTGGCTATGGTCGCCGCGACGGACGCGTTCTCGCCATAGGCGTCCGCGCCGACCTCCCGGGCATATTCCTCCGTCACGGGCGCGCCGCCAACCATGATCTTGATGCCATCGCGGACACCGGCCGCCACCATCGCGTCGATGGTGGTCTTGATGGCCGGCATGGTGACGGTGAGCAGCGCCGACATGCCGACGATCTGCGGCTTCTTGTCGCGGATCGCTTCGATGAAAGTCTCCGGCGGCACGTCGATGCCAAGATCGATCACCTCGAAGCCGGCTCCCTCCATCATCGATACCACGAGGTTCTTGCCGATATCGTGCAGATCCCCCTTGACGGTGCCGATGACGATCCGGCCGGTGGGTTCGACGCCCGAGGCGGCAAGGATCGGCCGAAGCAACTCGAGTCCCGCCTTCATGGCGCGGCCTGCCAGAAGCAGCTCCGGCACGAAATACTCCTCGATCTCGAACAGCCGGCCCACTTCTGCCATGGCCGGCACCATGGTGTCCGAGATCAGGGCCGACGGATCCTCGCCGGCCTCGATCGCTTCCCTGGTCAATCTGGCGGAGGTCTTGTCGTCGCCATCGACGATGGCATCATAGAGCTTGGACCAGTCTTGCATGGATAATTCTCTTTCTTTGCAATCGGGCTGCGCTAGACCGCGACCGCCTCCATGATGGCGTCGAGCTTGTCTCTGATGGTGCATTCGCAGCCCGGCACGTGCAGCACGTCGCATTCGGTGCCCAGGATGAACGGATGACCGATCTCGCGCATGCGGGCGATCAGCTCGCGCGAGCTGTCGGACACCTGGCTGCGCGTGAACAGCGTCGGCGAATAGAACTTCTTGCTTGGCAGGTTGCCGTAGAGAATGGTGGTCTTGGGCACCAGGGCCGCGTCCTGCCAGAGCACGCGCGAACTGCCGAGGCTCAGAACGGCCGGATCGAGAGAGGCGAAGGCCTCCACCATCTCGTCGATCAGCTCGCCGCAGCAGTGGAAGAACAGTTCGACGCCGTTCTCCTTCAGCAGCGCGGCGATCTTGCGGTTGGGCGCCATGGCGAAGCGCTCGAAGATATCCGAACCGCGCCGGATCAGCTTGGGCGAGAAGAATACCTTGTTGGACGCGGGCTCGGCGACGACGATCATCCTGGCGCCCGCCTTGATCTGGCGGTCGACGATCTCCAGAACCAGCCGGGTCGACAGATCGAGAGCCGCCTCCATCAGGGCCACTTCCGCGTTGTCGGCGGCGCTGTTGCCCATGCCGGCCAGCGTGACGGGCATGATCGGGTCGGCCAGAAGCTTGGTCATCAGCGAGAACGGGCCGATGCACATGCCGAGCGGCACGAGGTCGGAGGAGCGCGCCACGTGAGCGATCGCCTCGATGTTGGCTTCGCACTCCGGCGTCAGCGGTCCCTTCAGGCCCGCTTCGAAACGGGCAAGCAACTCGGGGGACGGCGGGGCCGTGAAGTGGAATTCGCCGGCGCCGCCGTCGAGACCCATCAGGACCAGCAGGGCGTCCTTCTCGAGTGTCAGATTCATCTGCGGCAGGGCAAGCGGCGTGCGATAGCGTCGCGCCGCTTCGATCATGACGTCACCGAGCCGCCGGCCGTCGACGCGGATCGCTTCCGGATCGGGGTGCTCGTTGAGGACGATATCGGTTCCCATCGGCATCTTCAGGCCGCGGTTTGCCAGGTCTATGTAAAAGCTGCGATTCATGGTGGCAGGTCTTTCCGTAGCGGTGGCCGGTCCGGAGCCGGGTCCGGACCGGCCGCGGCCTCAACGAAGCGCGGTCTCGTAGAGCGCCAGGACGTTGGCGAGCGGGGTGTCGGACTGGATGTGATGCGAACTTGCCAGCACGTAGCCGCCGCTGGCGCCCAGGATTCCGACGAGGTCCCTGACGGCGGTGCGGATATCGTCGGGGCTGCCCTTGGGCAGGAGGCCGACGATGTCGACGCCACCATGGAAGGCCAGCCGTTCGCCGAAGTCCCTTTTGAGCCCGTCCGCCTCCATGCCGGTAACGCCCGGCTGAATCGGATTGAGCACATCGACGCCCATCTCGATCAGGTCGGGGATCAGCGGCCTGACGGCGCCGTCGGTGTGATACATCACCTTCTTGCCGTAGCTTCTGGCCACTTCGATCAACCGGGCATGCAGCGGCCGGATATGGGTGCGCCACATCTTCTTCGACATCAGCAAGCTGACGTTGGCCGCAAGGTCGTCGTAGAAGTAGACCATGTCGACGGCGTCGCCGACGGCATCGAGCGCCCGCTTGGTGACCTCGATGGTGATGTCGGTGATGCGCTCCATCATGTAGACGGGGATCTCCGGCTCACCGGCGAGTTCCATCAGGAACTTCTCCATGCCGCGCATCTGCCAGGCCAGCTCAAAGACCGTGCCCATGCGGAAGCGGATGTGCCTGGCGCCGTCGCGGTTCAACTCGTCGACGACTGATCTGGCCGAGCTGAAGTCCCACCAGTCGGGGTCGGGCCAGGTGTGGGCCTGTATCTCGGCGAGCGTACCGGCTGCGGAAAGGGTGGCGATATTCTCCTCGTAGACGCCGGAGGCGTTGGCGACCTCGCGGAAACCTCGTCCGAAGATGTCGGTCGCGAACCCCTCGGTCTTCCAGCGCCACATGCGGGCCGGCGTCGATCGGCTCTGGACGTTCCACACCTCGGGGCGTCCCTTGGGGCCGAAGGCGCTGGCCGGCGGCGAGCAGAACTGATCGAAGGAGATGACGCGACAATCGACGTCGAGCTTGCCGAGCACCGCCTCCCAGGCCGGATCGAAGAACTGATCATCCCCCGGTCTCACCGGCTCGATGCCGAAATGCTCGACCAGCTGGTGCCAGATTTCCGGCACGGCCAGAAAGTCGACGGGTGTGCGGTCCGGCTGCCGGTGGGCAAGGGCGGTTTCAACGCGCTGTCTCGAAGACATTATTTTGGTTCCCTGTAATTCACGCGGTCTTCGTAGTAGCTGGGAGCGACAGCGCCGGGCTTCTCGAACCAGACGGGGGCGTCGATGCCGGATTGCAGGATGACGTTGCCCCAAGGCTCGAACGCTCCGGTGCGGATCACGTACTTCAGCTTCCGGCGCATCTCGCCGATCAGCTTCTCGTGGGGAACGGTGGTCACCGGGCAGCGGACGGACAGGGCGCTGACCTTGGCGAACAGTTGCGGATTGAAGCTTTTCTGCTCTTCGGCGACGTAGCAGGCCTCGTAGATGAAATCGCTCATAATGAGATCGAGGATGTCGACGATGCCCGGCACGTCCTGCTCGAGTGCCAGGTCGACGCGCTTCGCAGTGTCGTCGATGGGGAACCCGGCATCGGAAATGACGATCAGGTCGCCGTGTCCGAGGTCGGCGATCGCCGCGTTGAGGTAGCTGTTGAGGATTCTGCTCTTCTTCATTTGATGCTCCTGGAAACCTGGGCGAGCCGGGCCTCGACGCCGGCGCGATGAGGAATGCCTTCGACGACGCCCTCGACTTCGACCGACATGCTGGCGGCCATGTTGGCGAAGGAAACCGCGGCGATGAGGTCCCTGCCCTCGCCGAGCGCGACGGCGAGAGCGCCGCTGAAGGTGTCGCCCGAACCGGTGGAGTCGATGCACCTGGCGGGATAGGTCGGCACGGCCTCATCGAGATCGGCCGAGCGAACGTGGGCGCCCTTCTCGCCAAGGGTGACGACGACGGTGGTGCCGAAGCGCTCGAACAGGCGCGCGGCCAGTTCGGAGCCGTCGAGGACGCTGTCCTGCGGCAGACCCAGCAGCGCGGCCGCCTCCGTTTCGTTGGGCGTCAGGTAGGTGGCCTTGGCGAGCGTGGCGGCCGGCAGGTCGCGATACGGCGCCGGGTTGAGGATGACCGGTACGTGGCTTTCAGCGGCGAGGTCGATCGCCCGCATCACGGCATCCAGATTGCACTCGAGCTGCACCAGCAGCAGGTCGCTCGCGGCAATGGTGTCCTGCATGGCGTCGATGTCGGCCAGCGACAGGGCATCGTTGGCGCCGAGATCGATGACGATTTCATTGCTGCCGCGGTCGGAGACCATGACGAGGCCGACACCGGTGGAGTGACCGGGCTTGCGCATCACGAAATCGATGCCGATGCCCTCGTCCTTCAGCATGGCGACGGCCTGATCGCCGAAGGTATCGACGCCGACGGCCGTGCCGAAGTCGGCCGCGCCGCCCAGCCGCGCCACGGCGATAGCCTGGTTGGAGCCCTTGCCGCCGTGCAGCATGTGGAAGTTCCGGCCCGGCACCGTTTCGCCCTCGGTGGGAAAACGCGCGCAGGAGATCGTCATGCCGACCGCATAGCTGCCGACAATGGTGATACGGGCTTTTACGCCGTCCATGTCCTTGATCCTAAACTAGATGGTCGTTCCCCCCGGAGCGGATGGGCCGGACTTGGGGGCAAAATGAAACCTTCGAAGAGGGGGTGCCTGGATTGGGGGAGCCGCCCGACCCTGGCCTGACGGACGGCTCCGAGGCGGTCCCGATCAGCCGATCGGCTCGCCCTTCTTCAGTTTCTCGAGGTATTCATCGATGTTCGTCTGGTCGACCTGAAGAATTCCGGTATCGATGCTCTCGATGGCCTTGCCGGTGGTAATGAAGTCGTACAGTGCCTTCACCGGCAGATAGCCCTGCATGTAGGGATTCTGGCTGAGGGCAGCATCGGTCACGCCAGCCTTGACGTTGTCGAGCGTCTCCGGAATGAGGTCGAAGCCGACGTGGTGGATCTTGGTGGCGCGCTCGACCCGGTGCAGCGCACGGCCGGTTGCCGGGGTCGTCGCGGCATCGAGCGAGATGATGCCGTTGAGATCAGGATTGGCGCGAATGGCGTTCTCGATCGCCGCGTACTGGGCCTGTTCTTCCCAGCCGGTGCTGATCGTGTTGACGACCTTGATGCCCGGATACTTGGCCAGTTCCGTGCGGGCGCCGCCCTCTCTGTCCTGCGACCAGGAGGCGGCCGCCTCGCCGGTGATGATCAGAACCGACCCCTCGGACCCCATGGCCTTGACCAGGGAATCGGCCGCCGCCTTGCCGGAAGAGACGAGATCCTGGCCGAAGAAGGCGATGCGCTTCGATCCGGGCGCCTCGCTGTTGAAGGTCACGACCGGGATATTGGCGGCCATGGCCTTGTCGATCACCGGGTTCAGCGCTTCGCCGTTGACGTTGGAAATCGCCAGACCCTCGACCTTCTTGGTAATGGCATTCTCGATGAAGGCCACTTCCTCGTCGACCTTGATGCCGATCGGGCCGACGAACTCGACGTTGATGCCGAGTTCCTTGCCCGCCGCCAGGGCGCCCGCCTTGATGACCTGGCCGAACTCGATACCGGTGTCATGATATACGACGGTGATGTCGATGTCCTTGGCGGCCGGACCGGCAAAAGCGACAGACCCCATGACCGCGGCGAAAAGCACTGACCCGATGCCGGCGCGGGAAAACTTGTTCCTCATTGGTGTTACCTCCCATGTAAACGCTGAATTCAGCTTGTCGTTTCGTTCTGACTGCTTTCCTCCAGGCTCACCTCCTTTGTTCACTGGCCTGCCAGGGCATAGCGGATGACTTGTTCCTTGGTTCTCCGCTCGCCGCGCAGATCGGCGACCATCGCCCCGTTCTTCATGACCAGGATGCGGTCGCTCTCGGCGAGGATCTCGGCGAGTTCCGATGAGACCATCAGAATGGAGAGCCCGGATTCGCGTAGAGATTTCAGGATCTTGTAGATCTCGAACTTGGCGCTGACATCGATGCCGCGGGTCAGTTCGTCAACGAGGACGATCCGCGGGTGAGAGGCCAGCCAGCGGGCGATGATCACCTTCTGCTGGTTGCCGCCTGACAGCTGGCTGATCTTCTTGAAGCGGGAACTGGTCTTGATCCTCAGCTTCCTGATGAAGTCTTCCGCGGTGTCGGCCATGAAGCGGCGCCGGAGGACGCCGGCGGAGTTGCTCATGTCGCCCGCATTGGCGGTGTTGACGTTGTCCATGATGCTCATGTCGGGGAAGATGCCGGCGTCGCGGCGGTTCTCCGGGATCATGGCAAGGCCGTTGCGTATGGCATCGCTTGGGCTGCGGTTGTTCATCGGCTTGCCGAAGGCGGAGATCGACCCCGCCCATTCGGGAGCCAGCCCGAAGATCGTTTCGAGAACCTCGGTCCGTCCCGAGCCCTGCAGGCCGTAGATGCCGACGATTTCACCTTCGTGGAGGGCAAAGGAGACGTCCGAGAAGCAACCGGGCCGGCTGAGGCCGTTGACTTCAAGGACTTTCCGGCGATCGGTGTAGTCGCGGACCTCGGACGCATGAAGATCGGCCAGGTCGCCGCCGGCGATCAGCCGGACCACGCCGGCCTGATCGATGTCGGCAATCTCGAAGCCGCCGACGAACCTGCCGTCGCGCAACACCGAAATGCGGTCGCAAAGCGGGAAGATCTCCTCGAGGCGATGCGAGATGTAGAGGATCGTCACGCCGCGGGCGCGCAGCGCCTTGAGGTTGACGAACAGTTCCTCCGCTTCCTTGAGGGTCAGGGCCGAGGTCGGCTCATCCATGATGATCACCTCGGCGTCGAGAGCGAGCGCGCGGGCGATCTCGACGATCTGCTGATCGGCGATGCTGAGATTTTCCACCAGAGCGGTCGGATCGATCGAACTGCCAAGCCCGGCCAGGATCTCGCTGGTACGCGTCTGCATCCTCGGCCAGTCGACCTTGCCGTCGCCGAGTTGCCGCTCCCGGCCGAGAAACAGGTTCTCGGTCACGGTGAGATTGGGGCAGAGGCGAAACTCCTGATAGACGACGGCGACACCGAGTTCGTGAGCGGCGTGCGGACTGTCGAGCCGGACCGGCTTGCCGCGATAGACCACCTCGCCGCCGTCGGGCATGTATTCGCCGCCGAGGATGTGCATCAGCGTCGACTTGCCGGCGCCGTTCTCGCCGACGATGGCGTGGATCGAGCCCTCCTTGATGGAAAAGCTGACGTCGTCGAGGGCGGTGACTGCACCGAAAATCTTCGTGATGTGGCGGAAGTCGATGATGTCGCTCATGACCGGCCACTCTTTCGTGTCCAGATGTCGAGGGCCACGGCGAGGATGATCACGGCGCCGACGATGGTCATCTGCCAGAAGGGGGAGATGCCGAGCAGGATGATGCCGTTATTGAGCACGCCCATGATCAGGACGCCGATCACCGTGCCGATGATCGTTCCCTGACCGCCGGCCAGCGACGTCCCGCCGATGATGACGGCGGCGATGGCGTTGAGTTCCATGCCTTGACCGGTGGTGCCCTGCACGCTGCCCAGGAAGGCGATGTTGAGCAGGCCGGCCAGCGCGGACAGGAAGCCGACGATGGCGAAGGCCGCCGTTTTGACGACGTTGGAGTTGATGCCGCTGGCGCGGGCCGCCCTGGCGCTGCCGCCGACCGCCTTCATGCGAAAGCCGAGCAGGGTCCTGTTGTAGAGGAAGTAGGCGCCAATCGCCGTGGCGATGAAGAACAGGCACATCACGGGAATGCCGGCGATCTTGCCCTGGCCGAGGAACAGGAAGATTGGCAGGGTCGGATCATCGACGGTCCGCGGCGAGATGTTGACGACGCGACCGCTGCTGATGATCAGCGAGATGCCGCGCACGACGTTCATCATGCCGAGCGTGACGATCAGCGCGGGAATCTTGGTGTAGGTGATCAGGATGCCGTTGATCAGGCCGAACAGCGTTCCCACGGCAATGCCCAGCACGAAGGCGAGCCAGATGGGAAAGCCGTTCATCATCATGACGGCGGTCAGGATCGCCGAAGCGCCGTAGATGGAGCCGACGGAAAGGTCGATCTCGCCGCAGACAATGACGAGGCACATCCCCATGGCTATGATGCCGAGAAGTGAAATCTGACGCAGAATGTTGATCAGATTTTCCAGATTGAAGAAGTACGGCGACATGACAGAAAAGAACAGGAATATCACAACAAAAGCGATAAATATTCCGATCTCTTTCGTTGATGAAAATGTAACCCTGCGACGGGAAACATTGGTCTCGGCTTCTGCGCTCACGGCGTAACCTCCCAATCAAACTTTATATTTGGACAACGCTGCCCTTGTCTCGCAGCGCAGCGGCAAAGACCTGCCGCGTGACCGCGAGAGGCTGCCCCTTCATCAGGGCGATCAGCATCTCAGTTCCGCATGATCCGAGCTTGTAGCCAGGGATCTCGATGGTGGTGATCAACGGGCGGAAAACCGCCGGATAGGTGATGTTGTCAAAGCCGGCGATGGAGATGTCGCTCGGCACCTGGTAGCCGCGTTCGACGAGCGCCTGATAGGCGCCGAGCGCCATCAGGTCGTTGCCGGCAATGAGAGCGGTGAACTTCGGCTTGCCGTGTTCCAGAAGCTGGTCGACCGCCGCATAGCCGCTGTCGAGCCGGTAGTTGCCCTCGACCACAAGCCTCGCATCGACCTCCACCCCGTTGCTCTGCATCGTCGACATGAAGCCGGACTTGCGCATCCTGGCGTTCATGGTGCTGAGCGGCCCGGAAATGAAGGCGATGTTCCGGTGCCCCTTGTCGAGAACGAACTGGGTCAGCAGCGCCGCACCGCCCTCGTTGTCGAAGAATACGCCCGGCGTTTCCGGCAGTTCGTCGACATAGCGTTCGATGAAGCACAGAGGGGTCTTGTTTCTATGGAAATCAAGGAAGGCCGGGTTGGACTCCTTGTTGTTCTGCGTCGTGAACAATAGTCCATCGACGATCCGGTCCCGCAGGATGTCGATATACTCGTTTTCCTTGTCGAGCTTTCCGTCGGTGTTGCAGAGAAAGCAGCTGTAGCCGTTCTCGTTGCAGACGTCCTCGACACCACGGACCAACTCCGAGAAGAACGGGTTGCGGACGTCGGGAATGACCAGGCCGATCGTATGGGTGACCTTGGTGATCATGCTCTGGGCCAGACGATTTGGCCGATAGCCGACTTCCTCGATCACCTTGCGAATGCGCTCGACCGTTTTCTCTCCCACACCCTTGGGGCTGTTGTTGACCACGCGGGACACCGTGGCGATCGAGACGCCGCAGAGGTTGGCGATGTCCTTGATGGTGATCGGCTCGGCCATGCTCGTCTCCTCCTTGAGCACACTGATCGAGTAAACGTTTTCTCTCTCGGGGTGCCGCGTCTTCTTCGCCCTTCTCGGTGGCGATTGCAGGCGGTGTCAGTCTTTCAGGCGGTGTTCGGAATGGGGTCAGTCCCCATCTGACCAGTTCACCGGTCCCAACTGAGGCTGGGGCGGGTTGGCCCAACGCAGTCGCCCCCTTTCAGAAAGGGGTACAAGTTTCTTCCATACCGGCACGCATCGCGCCGGAAGCTCTTTGAATTCAAGACGAACTCAACCTGCCGGCAGAGCACGCAGCGCCTTGCCGTCCTTGATATCTTCGCTCGCGGGACTCGCGCCTGGGCTGTATCCCTCCCATTTGGCGCGATTTGCTTGCGTTGATCTGCCTCATTTCCTCCAGGGCAGAGTCAACGTAAACGTTTACTCTCTTATGAAAGGAATATTGGCATCAATACTTTATTCCGTCAAGAAGTTATGAATTCTTGACCAGTCTGGAGAAGTTTCGACTGCCACGCCGAGAGAGGGATGCGCCGATCATCTGGAAGGGCGGAAGCCGAAGCGCGCATCGCCCTACTCGGACGCCGGGCAGTCGACAATGGCCGGAAAGCCTTGAAGAATTCCGGACACGGCACGTTGGTCCGGGCCTTTCTTGCGACGGCTGCCACTCCGGCCGGTCCTGACCGAAGCATTAGCCGAAATGCTAATGCCGGGAACTGGTGACAACCGGCCGACAGCGCCGCTGGAGAACCTGTCGCCATCGATCCAGATCGGAAGCTACATGCCGCCGTCGTCGATCCGGCATGGCGCGGTTCGCATCGGCGTCGAGCCTGGCGACGCTCCCTGATGGCCCGGAATCCGTTCATGACGCGCCGGCCAGCGATGGACGGATCGCGGCTATCCACCGGCGAGTGGCCTGAGGCGATGCTGTTCCGTTTGCCGGAGATGCTGGCGTCAGCGACGACACAAGAGTGTCGGTTGCCGGTCAGAATATGCCCTCAACTTGCACCGCATGGATTTCGTGTACACGAGCAGGCACTCAGTAAATCAGACAAGCGAATTCGCTTCTACATATACTCGTGTGTAAATCGTCAAATTCTAACAGGCTGTCGGAATTCCCCGAAGATCACAAATCGTCTTTCACCGGGGCCAAATTTTTCTCATTATTTATCATCAAGATTACCGTTACGCCATATATGTCCTTCGACCACCAAGCGTTCGGCATGAACCGGCCTGTTCTTCAACTGGTCAGTCAGGCAGCGGAAGATTGTTCTGGCGATCGCCTTCTCGTCCTGCCTGGCGGAGACAACCCTGTTGGGCAGGAACTCCAGCAACGGGTGGTGGTCGAAGGTGCCCAGCAGAAGGTCCGGCGGCAACCGGCCGTTCCGGACTCCGATTGCCTGAAGCGCCCCCTCGAACATCAGCAACGAAGAGCACACGAAGGCTCTGGGCAGGCCGCCCCGACTGGCTATCGCTTGTTCCATCAGCCGCCGGCCGGCGGCCACGTCGTCGCTCTCCGAACTGAAGACGCGGGCTTCCGCATCGTCCAGTCCATATTTGCCACATGCCGAGAGAAAGCCGCGAATGCGCTCCTCGATGCTGGGCAACCATCGGCTGGCGGCGAGGAAGACGGCGTCGCCCCGCTCGGCGAGGAGAATGTCGGCCAGCCGATATCCGGCGGCCTCATTGTCGGTCACGACCACGGGATAAGGCTGGCCGGGAAAGGCGCGGTCGGTCATGACGACGGCGCAGGACCGGCGACCGCCGCTCGGTGGAAGGGCGATCCTCGGTGAGCAAGGCGCGATCACCATGCCATCGACGCCGCGCTCCAGAAGGCGCGTGACCGCCCTCGCCTCGCCCGCCGGGTCGTCGTGCGAGGAGGTGGTGAGCAGGACGAGCCCGGCCGCATGGCAGAGATCCTCCAGCGCGGCCGTCAGATGGGCGAAGAAGGGATTGGCGAGGTCCGGCAGCACGAGGCCGATGGCGTCCGATCGCTGCAGGCGCAGGCTGCGCGCCGTGCGATCGATGACGATGCCGTGCTCGCGGATGAACTGTTCGATCTGGTCTCGCGTCTGCGCCTTGATGCGATAGCGCTCGGCCTGGCCGTTGACGACGAAGCGGACCGTGGTGCGCGAGAAACCGGTGGCCGCCGCCACCTCGTCGAGTGTCATCGGGGTGGAAGCAGGTCTGTTCGGATCGGGGGGCGTCACCACGGTCTCGCCAAGCTCCATCTCGCGGGGCGTCCGCCGGCAGGCGTTTCCGGCGACAGGACTGAGGGCGCTTATACTCCTCGTTCCGGCAAAGGCGAATGCAAAGGCGGCCCCGCGCCCGTGGCGGGCGCGGGGCCGGATCCGTCAGAGCAGCTTGCGGGCGTCGCCGGCCACCTGAACCTTGATGTTCTGGGTGACCGCCTGGGCGACGAAAGCCTTGAGCACGTCGGCGAGCCTGTCCTCGTCGACATAGGCGAGGCTGACGTGGTTGGACTGGTGGCCGGCCATCAGGTCGTCGCGGCCGACGCCATCGAGCACGGCGTTCAGAAGCGGCCACTCGTAGCAGGTGGCCTTGCGCCGCTGCTCGAACTCCGCCTCCGGCAGCTCGATGGCGTGGCCGGTGCCGATCTGCATGATGACGGACGTGCCCTCGTAATGGGCGCGCGCCCACAGCAGGCGACCCGCCTTGCCCTGGCCGGTGATGGTCGAACCGCCCTTGGGGAAATACATGGCCGGCTGGCGATAGCCGGTGGCACCGGCGATACCACCCTTGAGATGGCCGAACGGCACCGCGCCGGAGATCTCGAAATCCCAGACGAATTCGCCGTTCCAGTCGCTGCCCCAGCGGATGTCGTGCAGCGTCGTCTCCGAAGGCAGCCCCAGGCTGTCGAGCAGGCGGAACATCATGGTCTGCGGAATGGCCGTGCCCATGTCCACTTCGTTGGCGCAGGTGATCGGCTTGCCGTCCCGGATGATATGGCCGTCCTCGGCCGGGATCGGGAAGCGCTCGGCCGAACCGATGGCGCCCTCGGCGAAGTCGGACGCGGCGCAGGACCGGGCGAGACCCTGCTGGTACTGGACACCGACGCAGGAGAGACCGAAGCGTTCGGCGTAGCGGGCCAGCGCGATCATCATCGCGCATTGCTCCTTGACCTGCTCGCGCGTCAGTTCGCGGGCGCCGTCGGTGCCGAAGCGGAACTTCATGCCGCGCTTCTCGTACCAGGCGAGGCACTCCTCCCTGAGCGCGTCGGACACCTTCGACATCTCGACCAGCAGATCGGACTGCGACAGGCTTTCGAGCGGCATGCCGATGTCGCAGAGCGCCTTTTGCGGGAACACGCCGTTCATCATGCCCATGCACAGCGTGTCGAACAGGCCGAGGATCTCCTTGTGCCGCAGCGACCAGGCGCCAACGGCGGCGCCGACCTTGCCGGCTTCGCTCTTCATCACCGGATGATCGGCGGTGACGTCGGTGAGATAGGAGAGATCGTGGTCGACCGAGCCGGTTTCCAGCCAGGACTTCAGGCCGGAGAGGAAGAAGTCGTCGTCGAAATTCTCCGACCACAGGCGCGAATAGTCACGCCCGAGTGCCGTCAGCGAGCCGGCCATGCACAGCATGCCGACGAGGCCCGGCCAGGTCCCGTCGAAATTGGCGAGCAGCAGCACCGGGCCGCGATGGGTGGCGAGCGACGGCGCGATATGGTGCGAGTACTGCCAGGCGGTCAGCAGCACGATCACCGGCGCGTCGGGATCGATCGTCGCGAATACATCCGAACCCTCGCGTTGGCTGGCGATGAAGCCGTGCCCCTTGTCGGCCTTGATCGGGTGGGCGCGGCGCGCCTTGCGGCCAAGCGAGGCGAGCGCCTTTTCGAGCAGGGTTTCGTACTTGGCCTCGACCGGCCAGCATTCGACGTTGGCGCTCTCGCGAAGGTCGGCATTGGTGACGAACAGCACCTCGCCGGGCGCCGGCTTCAGCAGGGCCGGCTCTGCCGGCAATGTGACATGAATACCCATCGTTTCCTCCTTTGTCGTCGGCTGTTTCGGCCGAAATTGGCTCGAAAGCCGGCCCTCAGCCTGCGGGATATGGGGCCAATCTCATTTGCTACATCGTGGTAGCAAGTGATATGCACAAACAGCGCGTCTCGCAAGCCTGCCGTTTTGCTGACTAGACGAAAGTCGAATGGATCCCGACGACGCGGGGCATGAGCCTGTCATCCGCCGATGGCGGGTACGCGCGACGCGGCGCCTAGCGAGGGCGGCGGCCAACGTCGGAGCTTTCACCTGATCCGAGCTCGGGGAGATCACGCTCCACGGAACGGACCGGCGATGTCGCCCTCCAGGGGTGAAATGACACACGGAAGCGCGGGAGGACGGCTTTCTACCTCTCGTCGCCAAGGCGAAGGGTGGAGGGCGGTTCGACGGCCTGACGAGAACGGAATGGATTTCCGCCTGTGCAACCGAAAGCATTGCCCTGGGGGTGCTCAAGAAGGGTCCCTCCGGCGACCGGCCCACGCCCGAGGTAGCCATTTTCCGGTCAAGGCAATCAGTCGTTGTCGCCAGCCCAGCCTGTCGATCAAATTCCACCAATTCCGTTTTTCGGAATTGACATCCGGTAATCAGAACTTATTCTAGCCGCATCGATCCATCACCTGGTCCAACGGCTCCACGAAACGCCGACTGAAATGCATGGACGATAAAATCTGAGGGAGGTTATCCAGATGAAACGTGTGCTGAAGTATCTTGGCGCCATGGTCGGCGGCACGATGGTGGCTGCTGCGGTCACCGCGATGAGCGCCGGAACGGTGGCGGCGCAGAGCATCTCCGACATCGACAGCAAGGGAAAGATCACCATCGGCGTTCTGACGGGCATTCCGCCCTATGATACCGTGGACAGCAGCGGCAATACCGACGGCTTTCTGGTGGACCTCGCCCGCGACGTCGCCCAGAACCTGAAGGTCGAGCTTGAACTGGTGCCGGTCAACAATGCGTCCCGTGCCGCCGCCCTGGAATCCGGCCGCGTCGACATGCTGATCGCCCACATGACCGCCACCCCGGAGCGGGCCAAGCTGTTCCTGATGACCAACCCCTACGGCGCCTACGACATGCGCTTCGTGGCCAACAAGGGCATGCCGCTGACCAAGATCGACGATCTCGCCAACAAGCGCGTGTCGGTGCCCAAGGGCAGCACGCAGGACGTGGCGGTCAGCAACCTCGGCGTCGAGGGCCTCGAAGTCGTCCGCTTCGACGACGATGCCCTGGCCATGCAGGCGCTGATCTCCGGCCAGGTTGACGCCACCGCCGCCGTCGCCACGGTCGCCGCCGACGTGATCCGGAAGCGCAACCTCACCGATCTCGAAGTGAAGACAGAGGTGCCGCTGTTCACCCTCTACTGGTCGATGGCCGTCCGCAAGGATGCCACCCAGCTGCACCAGTGGCTCAACAACTTCATCTACTACGAAGAAGTGAGCGGACGCCTCGGCGCGCTGCACGAGAAGTGGGTCGGCGTCCCGATTCCGGGCGGCAAGCTGCCGACGTTCTGAGACCGCTGAGGCGGCGGTGGTCGGACCGCCCTCGCCGCCGGCGATCTCTCGCCCGGCCCTCGGGCCGGGCTCCCGCCCCGCTTTTTCGCTCATAGGTTCAACATGGCATATCAAATGCACTTCGGTCCGGTACTGGACCGAGCGCCGGAGTTCGTGGACGGCACCATCAACACGATACTGCTGTCCGGTCAGGGCATCGTGATCGGCCTCGCCATCGGCCTGGCGGTCGCGATCATCCGCGTGGAGGGACCGCGCTGGCTCGACCGGATCGCCGTCGCCTATATCGAAATCATCCGCAACACGCCGCTCCTGGTTCAGGTCTTCCTGTTCTTCTTCGGCCTGCCCTACATCGGCCTGCGACTGTCGGCGGATACATCGGCGATCATCGCGATATCCTTCAACCTCGGCGCCTATTCGGCCGAGATCTTCCGCGCCGGCTTTCTCGCCATCCCCAAATCGCAGATCGAGGCTGGACTGGCGCTCGGGCTGACGCGCCTGCAGACCATCCGCTACGTGGTGATCGTGCCCGCTCTCAAGGTGGTATTCCCGGCGCTGACCGGCCAGCTGACCCTGACCTTGTTGGGCAGTTCGGTGGTCTGCGCCATTTCCGCCAGCGAGCTGACGCTCGCCGCTTCGAAGGTCGAGTCGCTCACCTTCCGCAGCCTCGAGACCTTCCTGGTGGCCGGCGCGATTTACGTGACGCTGACCTTCGTCTTCCGATTCACCTATTGGCTGATCTCGCTCTGGCTGTTCCACCGCAAGGATCCGGCCCGCTTCCAGATCGCCGGCGCCCTGCCGCATGGCCAGGAGAGGGTTGAAGCATGATCCAGTCCTTCGGCTTTTCCAGCCTGCCCATCCTGCTGTACGGCGCGCTCTGGACGCTGATCCTCTCGGCATCGACCTTCGTGGCCGCCGGCATCTTCAGCTTGATCTTCGCCCTGTTGCGGGTGCTCGGCCCGAAACCGGTCCGGCTGCTGATCGCCGGCTATATCGAGCTGGTTCAGGCAACGCCCCTGTTGATCCTGCTGTTCCTGGCCTATTACGGCCTCAGCTTCCTCGGCTACTACTTCCCGCCGCTGGCCGCCGCCGTCATCTCCCTGACGCTCTACGCCACGGCCTTCCTCGCCGACATCTGGCGCGGCTGCATCGAGGCGATCCCCAAGCAGCAATGGGAAGCCGCCGACGCCCTCGCCATGTCGACGCCGCAGAAGCTGCGCTACGTCATCCTGCCGCAGGCCTTCCGCATCTCGCTCGGCCCCACCGTCGGCTTCCTGGTGCAGATCGTCAAAAATACCTCGGTGACGGCGCTGATCAGCTTCGTCGAGCTTACGCGCGCCGGCCAACTGCTCAACAACATGACCTTCCAGCCCTTCGAGGTGTTCCTTACGGTTGCGGCCATGTATTTCATCATCTGCTATCCGTTGTCCTATTACAGCGAATACCTCCAGGGAGGCAAACGTGCCCGCAGTTCAACTTAACAACATCAAGAAGTGCTACGGCGCACTGTGCGTGCTCGATGGCATCAACCTGTCGGTCGAACCTCGGGATGTCGTCGCCGTCATCGGTCAGAGCGGGTCCGGCAAGAGCACGATGCTTCGCTGCATCAACGGCCTCGAGCAGATCCAGGGCGGCAGCATCGACATCGTCGGGCACAGGATCGAGCCGGGAACCCATAGCCTGCGCAGCTTGCGCAAGGAGGTCGGCATGGTGTTCCAGAGCTACAACCTGTTTCCGCATCTCAACGTCGCCGAGAACATCATGCTGGCGCCACGCGTCGTCAAGAACGTGCCCAAGCCGGAAGCCTGGGAAACCGCCCAGATGGTGCTGAAGCAGGTCGGGCTCGCCGACAAGGTGGGTGCCTATCCGGACGAGCTTTCCGGCGGCCAGCAACAGCGCGTCGCCATCGCCCGATCGCTCGCCATGAAGCCGAAGGTAATGCTGTTCGACGAGGTCACCTCGGCGCTCGATCCGCAGCTGACCGGCGAGGTTCTGAAGACGATCGCCGAGCTGGCGGCGGCCGGCATGACCATGATCCTGGTCACGCACGAGATGGGCTTCGCCCGTCAGGTCGCCAACCGCACGGTGTTCATGTACAAAGGCCAGATCTGGGAGGAAGGACGGTCGGAGGACCTGTTCTCGGCGCCGAAGACGCCGGAACTCAGAAGCTTCATCGCCCCCAATCTCAAATGAATACGACGCCGGCGCGATTGTCGCGCCGGCGCCGTCTTTTCAGGGCGGCCGGTTGAATGGCGCTCGGCGACGAATACGGTCTCAACCCGACCGAAGGGCGTCCTGTCCGGCGGACCATTGCCGCAAGACGCCGGCGATGGCCGCCTGCTCCGCTTCCGACGCGTCGCGCATCGGCGCCCGCACATGGCTGGCCGGCAACCCCTGGATCATCTGCGCCGCCTTGACGCGGGCCGGCAGGTTTGCCCCGCCGACCACCTTCCACAGATCGGCAAGGAACGCGGCAATCGGCTCGGCGACCGGGTCCCCGGCGTGAACCGCCTTGAACAGGCGCGCGCTCTCCGCCGGCGCCGCGGCGGTGATGGCGGCGATCGAACCGGTTGCGCCGATGGCATAACACTCGGCGAGCTGATTATCGATGGCCGCGATCACCCGCTCCGCTCCGACGCAACCGACCAGTTCGCGATAGGCGTCAATGCTCTTCCGGCTGTGCTTGACGGCGACGACGCCGGCATGGGCGTCGAAGATACGGGCAATGAGGGCCGGTGCCAGTTGCAGCCAGGGAATGACGTTATAGATGATCACCGGGGCCGGCCCGGACGATGCCATCGCGGTGTAGAAGTCCACCATCTCATCGTCGTTCGGCGTGAAAATATAGTGCGGCGGCGTTACCTGCACCGCCGCCAGCGGATAACGGCTGAGACTGCCGGCCACCGCGACCGCCTCGCGCGTGCTGTCGGCAATGATGCCGGCCACCACGCCGGTTCCCCGCGGAACCACTTCGATGGCCATGGCAACGAGGCGCTCGATCTCGGCCGGCGACAAGGCATAGCCCTCGCCCGTGCTGCCACCGACGACGACCCCGTCGACGCCGCAGGCCAGCAGCCATTCGATCTCCGCTCTGAAGGCCGCGTCGTCGATCTCGCCGTGGCGGTCGAAAGGCGTGGTCAGGGGGGCGAGAACGCCCTTGGGAACAGGACTCCGCACTTCTCGTATTCCGTCGCCCGCATGCCGTGGCGATTTCGATCGAAACCGTCTTTGCAGCACGCCAAAAATCAAGGCCGGGGCATCGCCCCAGCCTCGCTGACTTGTCGTTGCTGGCTCACTATAGGAAATTGCCCCGGCCGTTCAAGCGTTGCATGGACGTCGACCGCCCAGGTGCCCGCCGGGTCAGTTGTAGGATGAGTCGACCGGCCAGACCGATTGCAGGCGTTCCCCCTTCAGGATGCGGTCGCGGGCGGCTCCCTCCATGGCGCCGACCTCGTCGGCCTTGTCGGCCACGGCCTTGACCATCGTCCTGGGAATGACCACCACGCCGTCGACATCGGCGAAGACGACATCGCCCGGCGCGATCCGGATGCCGCCGATCACCAGTTCGACCTGCGAAGCCTTCGGCTCCATCTTGCCGGAGACCGACACTGGGCTGGATCCACGGCCGAACAGCGGATAGCCGAGCGCCCGCACCTGGGCGAGGTCGCGCACCGTGCCGTTGACGATGGTGGCGGCGGCGCCGGCGGTCTTGGCACCGGTCGACATCAGCTCGCCCGAACAGGAGCCCTCGGCGCAGCTCGAATCCACCACCAGAATGCCCCCCTTGGGCACGTTGTCGATGGCGTTGTGGTAGACGTCCTGCGGCTGGTTGCGGCGCTGGCTCGGCGCGAACTGGACGGTCACTGCCGGTCCGCAGACCACCTCGCCGGCCTTCAACGCCCCCTGAAGGGAGATGCCCGACAGATACCCGCGGCCGCCAAGCTGCTCGAGGCTGTCGTGCACATCGCCGGAGTACCATTTCGACAGGCGCCCGATCGCGTCCCAATCCGTATCGTCATAGTTGAACTTTGTCATTGATGTCTGCCTTCGATGAATTTGTCCGGGGTCCGGCAGTCGCCGCGGGGCCGATTGGGCGGAAAGGATATCTTCGCCGGCGATTCCTCGGCCGGTGGAGCATCCGTCCCGTCTTCGGGGGGAGGAGATGCGGCCCCGCGGCGCGCCGTGGGCGGCTCACCAGGCGGTAAAACCGCCGTCGACCACCACGTTCGAGCCCGTCATGTAGGACGAGGCATCCGACGCCAGGAACTGAATGACGCCGTTGTACTCGTCGATCTCGGCCTGCCGGCGCATCGGCACGCGCTCGAGGAAGGCGTCGATGAATTCCTTGTCGAAGTTGGCGGTCTTGACGCCGCCGAACGAGATCAGGTTGACGCGGACTTTCCTGGTGGCCCAGTAGGTGCCGAGATAGCGCGTCAGGTTGACCAGCGCTGACTTGGAGGCGGCATAGGAGATCGCCTTGATGAAGGGCTTGCCGTCGCGCTTTTCGCGATAGGCGTAGAGAGCCTGGTTCGGCGACACGATGCCGTAGATCGAGCCGACGTTGATGATCGAGCCGCGACCGGCCGCCGCCATGGGAGACCCGATCACCTGACAGCACAGCATGACGCCGGTCAGGTTGGTTTCGATGATCTCGTTCCAGTATTCCTGGGGATAGATCTCGAACGGGCTGTTCTGATCGGCCGAGCCGGAAGGCTTGGAATCGATGCCGGCGTTGTTGACCAGGATATGCGGCACGCCCCAGTCGGCGATCAGTTGATCGGTGGCCTGTTGAAGCGCCGCCTTGTCGGTGACACTGGCGACATAGACGCGAATGC
This sequence comes from Pleomorphomonas koreensis DSM 23070, assembly GCF_000425185.1. Taxonomy (GTDB): domain Bacteria; phylum Pseudomonadota; class Alphaproteobacteria; order Rhizobiales; family Pleomorphomonadaceae; genus Pleomorphomonas; species Pleomorphomonas koreensis. The sequence continues at coordinate 76,463 of NZ_AULH01000012.1, read as the reverse complement.
GATCCTCGAGACCGGGGAACTTCTCGGCGATCCGCTCGCGGCTGAACTCACGCCGGCTGAAGATCGCCACCTTGGCGCCCGCCTCGGCAAGCGACTTGCTGAATTGCGTTCCAAGCTGGCCAAGGCCGCCGGTCACCACCGCAACGCGGTCCTTTACGCTGAAGATATCCGTCATCTAAAGCCATCCCATTGATTTGATTGTCGATCCGTGGCGCGATCGGGTCTCGCCCCGTCTTCCGCCAAGGCACAAGAAGCTTCCTTCAGGAGCGGCGGTGCTGGCCGCCCCTGTCGAATTCTCGGATCCCGCATTCCATCTTCCGGAAGACGGTGCCGGTATCAGCCGTCGAGCGCAGCGCGAACGGCGCGGAAACCCTGGTTGAGGAACATGATGTCGTTGCCCATGATGATCATGTCGACGCCCTTTTGGGCGAGACGCTGGGCGCTCTCCTTGTCGGGCGGGATGCAGGGCGCCATCACCTTGATGCCGCGGGCGTGGCACTTCTCGATAAGCTCGTCGAGCTTGTCATTCACTTCCGGGTTCGACATGGAATAGTCGATGGAAATCCGCCGGGAAATGGAATAATCCGCCGGACCGAAGTTGATGACATCAATGCCTTCGACGTCCAGAATCTCGTCTATGTTATCGAAGAACTCATAGCTCTCGGCCATGGGAATGACGAGGGTGTTGTTATTCTCGCTTTCCATATAGCTGGACCACTGGAATCCCGGCCCCGCGAAGCCGGCAGAGCGGACCGAAGCGTCGCCGCCGCGACGCCCCAGCGGCGGGAACTTCGCAGCGCGGACGATCTGCCGCGCCTCGGCGGCGGACCCGACCTGCGGAATGATGACGCCGGCGGCGCCGATCTCCAGCGTCTTGCGGATGTCCCACTCGTTGGTGCCGCGCACGCGCACCAGCGGGGCGATGCCGCCAACTCGCGCAGCCAGAACCAGCTTCTCCATATGCGAGTCAATATTGACCGGCGTATGCTCAGCATCGATGAAGGCGAAATCCAGCCCCCAGTTGGCAGCGATTTCGACGCCGGCACAGCTGCCGCTATAGAGCGTTACACCATAGGTCGGCTTGTTCGAGCGGAGTTTCTCATTAAGCTCATCCCGCTGTTTGTTGGACCCAGTCACGTTTTCCTCCATAGAGTCTATTCATGTCATCAATGATGTTTATCCGAACGAGACCTCAAATCCGTTCAACTTGTTCGTCCGGCGCGCCTTCGGTTCGGCAGCCGGGCTGGCAGGAGGAGCCCGCGTCGCCTGGAACCGCACTTGGCGTTCATACTCGGGAATTGACATTGCCGCTCTCATTTGCGGATTAATGTTCCGCTATTCGGAATAATCTTCTAGAACGCGGGTTATCGCTTGTCAATCGGCCTCACTACGATTTAACGCTATGACAAGCGCGATCCCCGGCGGGACCGCACAGAGACCGTGGGCAACGGAACGACACCATGAAAACCACAGCCGAACGACAAGACGTGACTGCCGAGCCGGCCGCCGACAAAGGCCCGCAAAAGAAGAGAAGCGACGACCGTGGCTCGCTGAAGTCGATGCAGAAGCTGATGGCGGTGCTCGACTGCTTCTCCGTCTACGAGCAGTCTCTCACGCTCAATGACATCGCCGTGCGCTGCGGCATACCCAAGACCACGGCCCATCGGCTTGTCACCTCGCTCAGGGAAGTGAAACTTCTCGAGCAGGACCACGAGCGGGACCGCTATCGCATGGGCATCCGCCTGTTCGAACTCGGCAGCATCGTGCTCGCCAATCTCGACATCTTCTCGCGGTCGCGGCATCTGGTGCAGCGGCTGATGGATACGACGGGCGAGGACTCGCACCTCTGTGTCTTCGATGGCACCAACGTCATTTCGGTCGAGCATATCGAACCGGGCAGCGGCCGGGTGAACTGGACGACCGCCCTGTCGATCTCGCCGGCCTATTGCACCGGTGTCGGCAAGGCGGTGCTCGCCTACCAGGACAGCAGCGTCGTGGCCAAGATCGTGCGCGGCGGCCTCAGGCCATTCACGCCGAACTCCATTACCGATCCGGACGTCCTCGCCGCGGATCTCGAGGCAACGCGTCGGCGGGGCTATTCCGTCGACAACGCCGAGCACCAACCGCTGATCCGCTGCATCGCGGCGCCCATCCGCAACGTCACCGGGCGGGTATTTGCGGCGGTCAGCGCCTCCGGACCGTCAAGCCGGATGACCGACGACCGGCTCTTCTCCTTCGCCCCGCTCGTGATCGCCACGGCCGACGAGATCTCGCGGCTTTCCGGCTACGTCCCCCGCCAGGATTCAAAGCCGGTCATGGGTTGATCGCGGTGTCCGTTCTATTGGAGGGGACGCGTGATCACGGCGATAAAGGAGGCGCTGCTCCGGTTGCCGGACGCAGCATGAGCGGCGATCGACAGCGCCCATCAAGATCCAGCGCGGCCTTCGGCGCAAAAGGGCGCGCCAGCGGCAGGCCATCGGTCGCTCTCCGGGACCCGTCAACAGCAGGCTCGCTCGACAGCGAGGCAAGCGCGGCATCCGATGGATCGGGGGCTGCTCTCCGTCGATGTCACCCAAGCCACCCGGCCGCTGGCCGGCCGTGATCGCCGGGACCGTTCCTGCGTCGCCGGACAAGGGATCGGGGCGGCAAGCGGCGTCCGGCAGCGGTCCCGCCGCCATCACCGCACCGGCGAATTCCAGACTGCCGTTCGCCTTGCCGTCAGCTCATCTGGCAGGCGAGTACGCGGCGCTTTCATCTGCCGGACGCACCGCGTGGGATTCCAGGCTTGGCGTTTCCTGCTGACCCGGTAACGGCCGGCCGTTGCCGTCCGAATCCTGGGCCTTCTCCGGTGGCCGGATTTTGGTCGGCGACAGGCCGAAGCGCTTGCGGAAAGCGCTCGAGAAATACTGGCTCGAATTGAAGCCGCAGGCGAAGGCTACCTCGGTTACGCTCAATGCGCTTTCGTTGATGAGCTGCCGGCGGGCCTGCTCCAGCCGCAGGTTCTGAAGATGTTGCATCGGCGTCATGTTGGTCAGCCGCTTGCAATAATCTGCGAAGCGGGTGCGTGACAGACCGCACTCCTCGGCTATCGTCTCCAGCGTCCAGTCCTGTTCGAGCGCGGAGACGAGGCGGCGCAGGAAGATCGCCACTGTGTGCTGGGACGAAGACAACGATGGATCGAGCTTGGGCTCATGCTCGACGAGACGGTCGAGCAGGCTCAGCATGATCGAGTTGATTGCCACCTTGAGCCGGGTTTCGCCGCTCTGCGGCTCGTGGCCGAGCAGGATCGGCGGCACGGCCTCGAAGGCGCGGCGGAGATCGGCGCCGCCGTCCCACAACGGTTGCTCGTTCTGCGTCAGCAGCCGGCCGAGCCGGTCGGCCTCCTCCGACGAGAGGACCATCCACTCCGGCCAGTGCCAGTCCTCGCTCGGCCGGCGCAGGCCACCATCGAGGATGATCCAGAGAAGGCGGCTCGACCCGACGGTCGGATTGCCGATCGAGTGGAGCTGCCAGGGACGGATGACGATGAACTGGCCCTGCTCGAAACTGAAGGGAACGTCGTCGACGACGAGATCCAGCCGCCCGCGAGCCAGATAGGCGATCTTGAAACCCTCGTTGCAGTGGCGCCCGAGGCCCCAGTCCTGACTATGGCGGGCATCCCAGAAGCCGACCGTGCAGATGCCCGGCAGCCGGCTTCCCAGGGGATCGCCGGGGTAGCTGCCGCGCGTCCAGAGGTATCCTCGGACTTTATAGACCAAGTCGATCAGCCGGGATGGCGACCGGCGATGCATAGACGGGGCGCGCCGAAGCGCCCCGTCCATTACCTCAATCTCCGGCGCGAGTTGCCGATACCTACAGCCGCCAGCCGGTTTCGACGTCGAAGAACGACGCCTTCTGCACATCGATGGTGACGGCGAACGTGCGATCCGCCTCGCAGCCGTCGTCCTGCCCCACCAGATGCGACAGGCTGAGGCCGTCAAACACAGACCAGGCCAGGATGCTGCTGCCCATCGGCTCGACCAGCGACACCTTTCCCTCGATGGCTGCTGCCGATCCGCTGGCGGGGAGGATGTGTTCCGGCCGGAGGCCGAGCACGACCTTGCGGCCGCTCTCCACTTTCTGCGTGAAGGGATAGCGGCTGACGTCCAGCCGGAAGTCGCCCGCCGCGAACGACAGGTGATCGCCGTCGGCGACCAGTGCGCCCTCCACCTTGTTCATGGCCGGCGAGCCGAGGAAGCTGCCGACGAATTCGTTGGCCGGCTTGTTGTAGACGTTGAGCGGCGTGTCGAGCTGCTGGATGATGCCGTCCTTCATGACGGCGATGCGGTCGGCAAGCGTCAGCGCCTCGATCTGGTCGTGGGTCACGTAGATCATGGTCGACTTCAGCGTCTTGTGCAGCTTCTTGATCTCGAGGCGCAGCTCGGCCCTCAGCTTGGCGTCGAGGTTGGACAGCGGCTCGTCGAACAGGAAGATATCGGCATCGCGCACCAGCGCCCGGCCGATGGCCACCCGCTGGCGCTGGCCGCCGCTGAGCGCCGACGGCTTGCGGTCGAGCAGATGGGCGATCTGCAACAGGTCGGCCGCCCATTTGACCTTCTTCTCGATGATCGCCCGGTCGATGCCGGCGATGCGCAGGCCGAACGACAGGTTTCGCTCGACGCTCATCGTCGGATAGAGCGCGTAGGACTGGAACACCATGCCGATGCCGCGATCCTTCGGATCGGTCCAGGTGACGTCCTTGTCGTTGAACAAAATGCGGCCGCCGCTGACATCGGTCAGGCCGCCGATGGCGCTGAGGAGCGTCGACTTGCCGCAGCCGGACGGCCCGAGCAGCACGAGGAACTCGCCGTCCCGGATGTTCAGGTCGAGGTTCCTGACGATCTGCACGTTGCCGTAGCTGACGTCGAGGCTTTCGAGGGATACGGAACTCATGGCTTACCCCTTCACGGCGCCGGAGGCGATGCCGCGTACGAACCAGCGGCCGGACAGCAGATAGACGGCGAGCGGCACCAGCGAGGTGAGCACCGTTGCCGCCATGTTGACGTTGTAGGCGCGCTCGCCGGTGGTGGTGTTGACGATGTTGTTGAGCTGGACTGTCATCGGCAGGTTCTCGCGCCCGGCGAAGACCAGGCCGAGCAGGAAGTCGTTCCAGATGGCGGTCACCTGCATGATCACGGCGACGATGGCGATCGGCGCCGACATCGGCAGGATGATCGAGACGAAGATCTTCCAGAAGCCGGCGCCGTCGATGCGCGCCGCCTTGAACAGTTCGATCGGCAGGCCGGAATAATAGTTGCGAAACAACAGCGTCATCACCGGCATGCCGAAGATGACGTGGGTCAGCACGATGCCGGCCAGCGAGCCGTAGATGCCGGTCTGGGCATAGACGCGCACCAGCGGGTAGATGAACACCTGATAGGGGATGAACGAGCCGAGCAGCAGGCAGGCGAACAGCACGTTGGCGCCCTTCACCTTCCAGAAGGACAGCGCGTAGCCGTTGACGGCGCCGAGCAGGATGGACACCACGACGCTCGGCACCAGGATCTTCACCGAGTTGCCGAAGCCGACCCTGAGACCGGTGCATTCGAGGCCGGTGCAGGCCGACGTCCAGGCCTTCACCCAGGCGTCGATGGTGAACTGCCGCGGCAGCGAGAAGATCAGGCCGAGGCGGATCTCGTCCATGCTCTTGAACGACGTGACGAGCATCACGTAGAGCGGCAGCAGGAAGAACAGCGCCACCACGCCGAGGAAGGCGTAGATGCCGACGCGGCCCCAGACCTCCTGATAGTTGAGCGGGCGTCTGGCGACGGCCGGCTTTGCCTGGCGCATCATGCCGCCCTCCCGCTTTTCCGGAAGTACTGGGAATAGATGACGGGCGCCATGACCATCAGGACGGTGATCAGCATCACCGTCGACGCCGCCGTGGCGAGGCCGATGTTGGCGCGCTCGAACAGGTTGTCCATGATGAACTTGGCCGGCACTTCGCTGGCCGTGCCGGGGCCGCCGTTGGTCATGGCGACGACGACGTCGTACATCTTGACGATGCTGATCGACAGCAGCACCAGCGAGGTGATGATCATCGGCCGCAGCATCGGCAGGACGATCGACAGGTAGACGCGCCAGGCCGGAATGCCGTCGATGCGCGTCGCCCGCCATATCTCGCCGTCGATGCCGCGCAACCCGGCGAGGATCAGCGCCATGACGAGGCCGGAGCCGTGCCAGACCGTCGCCAGGATGACGGCGTAGAGCACCATCCTGGGATTGACCACCCAGTCGAGGACGAAGCCGGAGAAGCCGAAGCCGCGCATGGTCGCCTGGATGCCGAGGTCGGGATTGAGGATCCACTGCCAGATCAGCCCGGCCACCACGAAGGACATGGCATAGGGATAGAGGAACACGGTGCGGAACAGGCTCTCGCCGCGCACGTTCTGGTCGATGAAGATCGCCAGCAGGCAGCCGAGCACGAAGCAGATCAGCAGGAAGAAGAAGGCGATGACGGCGAGGTTGCCGAGCGAGGTCAGCCAGCGCGAGGTGTCGAACAGGGTGACATACTGATTGAGGCCGACAAAGTCGCTCCTCGGCAGCAGCTTCGAGCTGGAGAACGACAGCCGGACCGACCAGGCCATGGTGCCGAGATAGGCGAAGATGACGACGGCGGCCATCGGCAGAAGGGCGATGTAGGCAACGAGGTTGCGCTTCACATGCCGGGTGAATTCGGCTCCCACGTGGTCCTCCCCTGTGCAGTTGCGGGAAGGCGGACGGCCGCCTCCCCGCGGTCTTGAGGCGGGATCAGCCTTTCAGGGCCTTTTCGAAGCGGTCGACGGCCTGGTCGACGGTCATCGGGGTGTTCCAGAGTTCGGTGACGATGTCCTGCACCGAGCCGTAGACGTACTCCTCCATCATCTGCGACGCGTCGGGCACCTGGCGGGCCGGATCGGACATGATCTTCATGCCGAGCTGGGCGCAGGCGTCGAGGCTCGACACGTCGACGTCGGAGCGGATGGGGATCGAGCCCTTGAGATTGTTGAACTTCACCTGCACCGCAGGATCGGTCATGATCTCGACGAGGAGATGCTGGGCCTTCACCTGCTCGGCGTTGTCGGTCTTGGGGAAGACGAAGACGTCGCCGCCGAGCACGTAGGGCGAGTCCGGACGGAGGCCGGGAATGCAGCCGTAGTCCTTGCCGATCTCCTTGTTGGCCTGCTTGAACTCGCCCTTGGCCCAGTCGCCCATCACCTGGAAGCCGGCCTCGTCCTTGATCAGCAGGGCGGTGGCGTCGTTCCAGTTGCGGCCCGGCGATGCCTGATCGACATAGGGCTTCAGGCTGACAAAGGTCTCGATGACCTTGCGGAACTCCGGCGAGCGGATCGCCGCCTCGTCCTTGTCGCCGTAGACGGACTTCCACAGCGCGGCGCCGCCGACATTGGTGAGCACGGCCGAGAACAGCGAGTTCTCCTGCCAGCGCTGGCCGCCGAGGGCGAGCGGAATGACGCCCGCCGCCTTCAGCTTGTCGAGGTCGGCGAGGAACTGCTCCATGGTTTCCGGCGGCTTGTCGATGCCGGCCTTGTTCAGGGCGGCGGTCGAGTACCAGATCCACAGGGGCATGTGGATGTTCACCGGCGCGGCGTAATACTTGCCGTCGACCTTGACGGCCCTGGCGATCGGCTCCGGCAGCACCTTGTCCCAATCGTTCTTCGAGGCGACGGCGTCGATGTCGTTGAGAAGGCCCTCGCCGATGATCTCGTGATACTGGCGCGACGTGTTGAACAGCGCGGCGGTCGACGGATCGCCGCCGATGATGCGGTTGATGGCGGCGCTGCGGGCGGCCGAGCCGCCGGCGACGGCATTGTCGACCCACTTGCCGCCGGCCGCGTTGAAGGCGTCGGCGAACACGGCGATGGCCGCGGATTCGCCGCCCGACGTCCACCAGTGGATGACCTCGGCGTTGAGCGGCTCCTCCGCCCTGGCGATGCCCGTCGCAGCCGCAAGGGCGATGGCCGACACGGCGACCATTTGCTTCATTGCAGTCATGGTTCCTCCCAAACGAGTCGCGCCGATCGCGGCTCTCCAAGCCGGACGAACGACGGTTCATGATCCAAAAGTGGGATCGGTTCCATTTTTGACCCAGGTGCCTTGATTTTGTCAACTCACCTTGCGAGAAAAGCGGGAACAGAAAGCGGGGCAATTCCGAGGAATCAAATTTTGATCCTTTTAAAACAAAAGGATAAGTGATATTGTGCGGAGCATCAGGGTGAGCGGAGCTGCGAGATGGCAACGGTAAAAGATGTAGCCAAGCTGGCCGGCGTGGGGTCTGGAACCGTTTCGCGCTATATTTCTGGAACCGGTTCCGTCTCGCGCAAATCGGCCGAGAAGATCGCGCGCGCCATCGAGCAGCTCAACTATCGGCCGAACAGCATGGCCCGATCGCTGTCGTCGCGCCGGTCCGACCTGATCGGCGTCTGGGTGCCGTCGCTCGAGGGGCCCTACTACCACATGATGATCCGCACCATCGAAAGCGCGCTTCGCTTGCAGGGCAAGCACATGATTCTCGCCAATGCCGAGGACGCGCAATCGAACGACGACCGCCTCGCCCATCTCGACTACCTGATCAACCGCGACTGCGACGGCATCCTGATTTCCAGCTCGCTGCAGAGCGAGTTCGAGCTGGCGCGCTATGCCGAGAAATTCCCCAATCTGGTGGTGATCAACCATCGCACCGACGAACTGGCCGGACGCTCCTTCTCGATCGACCACGATCTCGGCGGCCGGCTGGCGGCCCGGCACCTCGTCGAACTCGGGCACAGGCGGGTGGCGACGATCACCGGCCGGCTGTCGGCGCAGGACGCCCGACAGCGCCATGTCGCCTTCCTGGACGAGATGGCCAAGCTCGGCCACCCCCTGGCGCCGGAACGGATCATCGAGGGCGCCTTCTCCTATGCCGGCGGCGAGAGCGCCGTGGCGGCGCTGCTGGCGTCGGGCGCCGATTGCTCGGCGGTGTTCTGCGGCAACGACAAGGTGGCGATGGTGCTGATCGCCGAGTTGCACAAGCGCGGCATACGCGTGCCGGACGAGGTGTCCGTCCTCGGCTACGACGACGTCGATTTCACGCCCTTCACCGCCCCCGCCCTCAGCACGATCCATGCGCCGATCGAGGAAATGAGCCAGTCGGCCTGCCACCAGCTGCTGAACCTCACCTACGGCTTCGATCTGCCCTACCGCGAGCGCTTCGAGCCGTCGCTCTCCGTGCGGCAGTCGACGGGGCCATGCCGTCCGTAATCGAACACTTCCCCTTCGAGAGACACCGATGCCCTCCTTCATCGACAACGGAACCCGGTTCCACCTGGACGATCCGACGCTGGCTCCCAACGCGGCCGGCTATCTGTGGAACCGGCGGATGATGATCCAGATGAACAACCGCGGCTACGCGGTGAGCCAGTACATGGACCCGGAGCCGCGCAAATACGCCTATCCGCCGACCATCGCCGCCCAGACCTTCATGCAGCCGGAGCAGGGCTACTATCCCAATCATCCCGGCCGCTTCTTCTACATCCGCGACAACCGCACCGGCGCGCTGTTCTCGGCGCCTTACGAGCCGGTGCGCGCCTCGCTCGACCGTTTCGCCTTCGAGCCTGGCCTGTCCGACATCCGCTGGCTGGTGGAGAAGGACGGCGTCCGGGTGGAGCTTTGCCTGTCCCTGCCGGTGGACGACGTCGCCGAACTCTGGACGGCGAAGGTGACCAACGTGGCGGCCGCGACGAAGTCCCTCTCCTTCGTGCCGTTCTTTCCGGTCGGCTACATGTCCTGGATGAACATGGGCGGCCACTTCGATCCGAGGCTCGACGCGGTGGTCTGCACCTCCGTCACGCCCTATCAGAAGGTCGAGCAGTATTTCAAAAACCGCCATCTCAAGGACATCACCTTCCTGGCCGCCAGCCGCCGCCCGGACCATTTCGAGGTGGCGCAGCAGGCGTTCGAGGGCGAAGGCGGCCTGCACAACCCGTCGGCGCTCGCCGACGGCGGCCGTCTCCGCGACGGCGAGGCGCTCTACGAAGTGCCGGCCTGCGTCATGCAGTGGGATCTGGAGATTGCCGCCGGCGCCAGCGAGGAATTCCGCTTCCTGTTCGGTCCGGCCAAGGACGAGGCGGAGATCGCCGCGCTGCGGGCGAAATACCTCGACGGCGACGCCGAGGCGGCGCGGCGGGCCTATCATGCCTACGTGACGGTCGGCGGCCGCAGCTGCCTGGAGATCCGGTCGCCCGACGAGACATTCAACCATTTCGTCAATCACTGGCTGCCGCGCCAGGCGTTCTACCATGGCGACACCAACCGCCTGACCACCGATCCGCAGACCCGCAACTATCTGCAGGACGCGCTGGGCATGCTGTTCATCCGGCCGGAGACGACGCGCGAGGCCATCCTGCACGCCGCCGGCCAGCAATACGCCAGCGGCAAGATGCCGGACGGCATCCTGCTGAGGCCCGACGCCGAGCTGAAATACATCAACCAGGTGCCGCATACCGACCATGCCGTATGGCTGGCGATCGTCACCAAGGCCTATCTCGACGAGACCGGCGACCGCAGCGTTCTGGCGGACACGGCGGCCTGGGCAGATGACGACCGGCCGGCCAGCATCCGCGAGCACGTGACGGGCGCGCTGCGCTTCCTGGCGGCGGCCGTCGACGAGCGCGGGCTTCCCTATATCGACCAGGGCGACTGGTGCGATCCGATGAACATGGTCGGCTACAAGGGCCGCGGCGTTTCCGGCTGGCTGGCCGAGGCGTCGAGCTATGCCATGTCGTTGTGGTCCGAGGTCTGCGCCGCCGAGGGGGATAAGGACACTGCCGACTGGCTGAAGGCGGAGGCCGACGCTCTGGTCGAGCGCGTCAACCGCCATCTCTGGGACGGCGACTGGTATAGCCGCGGCATCACCGACGACGGCGTCGTCTTCGGCGTATCGACCGACACGGAGGGGCGCATCTTCCTCAACGCCCAGAGCTGGGCGCTGCTGTGCGGTGCCGCCGGCGAGGACCGCAAGGCGCGTATGCTGAAGGCGATCGACGAACAGCTGGTGACGCCCTATGGCGTGGAGATCCACGCGCCGGCCTTCACGGCGATGCGCGAGGATATCGGCCGCGTCACCCAGAAATGGCCGGGCAGCGCCGAGAACGGCGCCGTCTACAACCACGCCGCCGCCTTCTACGCCGCGTCGCTCTACCATGTCGGCGAGCGTGACCGGGGCTTCAGGGTGCTGCGCGCCATGCTGACCGACGCCGAGCGGGTGGATATCGCGGCGCGCGGCCAGTTGCCGCTCTACATTCCCAACTACTATCGCGGCGCCTATCGCCAGTTTCCGCGCACCGCCGGCCGCTCCAGCAACCTGTTCAACACCGGCACCGTCGCCTGGTTCTACCGACTGGTGGTCGAGCAACTGTGCGGGGTGCGCGGCGACGGCGACGGCGCGGTGATCGCGCCGCAAGTCCCCTCGGACTGGCAGACGCTGGCCTTCAGCCGCCGGCTGCGCGGCGCGACGTTCAACGTCAGCTTCACGCGCGAGGATGGCCTCGCCGGGCAGGTGGTCGAGGTCGGCGGCCGGCGTCTCGATCACGGACGGCTTGCCGGCATCGAGGCCGGTCGAACCTATGACGTCACCGTGCGAAGCCCACGCTGAGACCCGGCCGGGAGGTAGCGATGATCGTCATCGTCATGGGCGTGTCGGGCTGCGGCAAGACCACGGTCGGCGAGCTGCTCGCCGAGCGGCTGGGCTGCGCCTTCTCCGACGCCGATGATTTTCACCCCGCCGCCAATGTCGAGAAGATGCGGGCCGGCATTCCGCTCAGTGACGACGACCGCCGGCCGTGGCTTCAGGCCCTGCGGCGGGCCATCGAAGGCTGGCAGGCGGCGGGCGAAAGCCGCGTCATTGCCTGTTCGGCCCTGAAGGCCGCCTACCGCGACCTGCTTTCGCCGCATGACGATGCGATTTTCGTCTTCCTCAAGGGCAGCACCGAGACGATCGCCGCCCGGCTGGAGGCTCGCAAGGGCCACTACATGAACCCTGGCCTCCTGGCGAGCCAGCTCGCGACGCTGGAAGAGCCGACCGACGCCATCGCCGTCAATATCGCGCCGCCACCGGCGGCCATCGCCGACAAGATCATGGCCCGGCTCGACGCGCGCGGCCTTTATCAGGAAAAGAGACGCACATGACCGTTCGCTCCATCATCGCCGACGTCACCGAGCGGATCGAGCGGCGCAGCCGGACCAGCCGCACCGCCTATCTCGACGGCATGGAAAGGGCGCGCGAGGCGATCCGCGCCGCCGGCCCGGCACGCCGGCGCCTGCCCTGCTCCAACCTCGCGCACGGCTTCGCCGCCTGTCCGACCGGCGACAAGCAGCGCCTGGCCGGCGGCGACGCGGTCAATCTCGGCATCGTCACCACCTACAACGACATGCTGTCGGCGCACCGGCCCTACGAGCGCTACCCGGAACTGATCCGCGAGGAGGCGCGGCGGCTCGGCGCCGTCGCCGAGGTAGCCGGCGGCGCGCCCGCCATGTGCGACGGCATCACGCAGGGCCGCACCGGCATGGAGTTCAGCCTGTTCTCGCGCGACGTCATCGCCATGTCGACGGGCATCGCCTTGTCGCACGACATGTTCGACGCCGCGCTGATGCTGGGTATCTGCGACAAGATCGTGCCCGGCCTGATCATGGGCGCCCTGGCGTTCGGTCACCTGCCGACCGTGTTCATTCCGTCCGGCCCGATGCCGAGCGGCCTCGGCAATGCCGAAAAGAACGCCGTCCGCCAGGCATATGCCGCCGGCCGGGCAACCGACGCCGAGCTTCTCGACGCCGAGGCGAAATCCTACCATTCGCCCGGCACCTGCACCTTCTACGGCACCGCCAACACCAACCAGATGCTGATGGAGATCATGGGCCTGATACTGCCCGGATCGGCCTTCGTGGCGCCCGACACGCCGCTGCGCGACGCGCTGACCCGCGCCGCCGTCGCCCGCGCCGTCGCCATCGCCGGCATGGGCGACAGCAGCCTGCCGATCGGCCGGCTGCTCGACGCGCGCGCCTTCGTCAACGGCATCGTCGGCCTTTGCGCCACCGGCGGCTCGACCAACCTGACCATCCACCTGATCGCCATGGCACGGGCGGCCGGCCTTGTCGTCGACTGGGACGATTTCGCCGCCCTGTCGGCGGCGACGCCGCTCCTGGTGCGCGCCTATCCCAACGGCAAGGCAGACGTCAACGGCTTCCGCGATGCCGGCGGCGTGCCCTTCCTGGTGCGCGAATTGCGACGCGCCGGGCTGCTCCACGATGACGTTCTCACCATCCTCGGCACCGGTCTCGCTGCCTACGAGCGCACGCCCCGTCTCGACGCCGACGGCGCGCTGGTGTTCGAGGAAACGCCTGAAGCCAGCGCCGACGACAGCGTCGTCCGGTCGATCGCCGCGCCTTTCCAGTCGACCGGCGGCATCAACCTTCTGACCGGCAACCTCGGCCGGGCGGTGATCAAGTCGTCGGCCGTCGCCGTTGAGCACCAGACGGTCGAAGCGCCGGCCCGCGTCTTCGCCTCGCAGGAGGCGCTGCTCGCCGCCTTCAAGGCCGGGCTCGACGAGGATTTCGTCGCCGTGGTCCGCTTCCAGGGACCGCAGGCCAACGGCATGCCGGAGCTGCACAAGCTGACGCCGGCGCTCGGCCTGTTGCAGGACCGGGGCCGCAAGGTGGCGCTGGTCACCGACGGCCGCATGTCCGGCGCCTCCGGCAAGGTGCCGGCCGCCATCCACGTGACGCCGGAAGCGGCACGCGGCGGGCCGATCGGCCGCGTCCGCGACGGCGATACGGTCAGGCTCGACGTGGCGACCGGGCGGCTCGACGTGCTGGTCCCTCAGGAAGAATGGGACGCCCGTCGCCAGGCCGTCGCCGAGACCTCGCCCAACACCGACAGCAGCGACCGCCGCCTGTTCGCCGTGCTGCGGCGGGCGGTCAGCACCACCGAGGACGGCGCGACGGCGCTTGGCTGAGCCGTCGCCCTCCGTCTCAGTAGCCGAGGTCGTGCGAGACGCTGGCGCCGATGTCCTTCAACTGCTCGATGAACAGCTTGAATTCGTCCATCGACACGTTCTCGACAACCGTCGAGATGGAAATGGCGGCGACGGGCTTGCGGTCGTGTCCCCACACCGGCACGGCGGCGCAGCGGCAGCCCCGGACGTTCTCCTGTTCGTCGACGGCGAAACCGTCCGAGCGCACCCTGGCGAGCGCCGCCCGGAAGGTATCGCAGTCGGTGATGGTGTTCTCGGTGGACGCCATGAAGTCGTAGCCGTCGAGCGTCTTCTCGATGATGGCCGACGCCTGGTAGGCGAGCAGGATCTTGCCGATCGCCGTGGTGTGGATCGGCATGCGCCGGCCAACCCGCGAGTAGACGATGATGGAGCGTGTCCCCTCGACCTTGTCGACGTAGACGCCGGATTTGCCGTCGAGCACGCCGAGATGAACGGTCTGCCCGGTGCCCTCCGCCAGCTTCTCGATATACGGCCGGGCAACGGCGATGAAATCGCGCGAGCGCTGCACGAGATAGCCGCGCTCAAGCAGCTTCACGCCGAGGCGATAGGGCGTGTTGGCCTCGGTCTGCTCGATGTAGCCCTGGGCCTGCAGGGTTTTCAGAAGCGAATGCAGGGTGCTCTTGTGCAGCCCGGTCATCTGGCTGATCTCGGCGAGGTTGAGTTCGACCTTCTGCTCGCTGAACAGTTCGAGAATGTTGAGGGCGCGCTCCACGGCCTGGATCAATGGCATTCAAGGCGACTCCGGAAAGACGGCAGCAAGGCATTCTGCGATTCTTGCCCCTGTTCGATTAGTGGGCCGGGGCTCGTAATCCAAGCGCGGAAAGACAACAGGATGCAATTCCGGCTTGTATCCTCCTGGTCTTCCGGGAGGGCTGGCGGTCTGAATTTCATTTTTTTATCAACCATATAGATTGACATCCCTTCAATCGACCACAACGCTGGGTCACGCAGGATGCGCATCTCTGCCTACACAGCATCCCGGATTTACCGCCCCAGGCATCACCGTTAACGTACGATATTATAAAATAGCGTTCTACAATATAGAACGAAAGAATGAGGTCAGGAGCTTCCGATGTCAGCAGTGCGTTTTGAAGGTGTCATTCCGCCGGTGTCGACGATTTTTACCGAGGCGGGCGCCTTTGATCCGAAGGGCCAGGGGCTGGTCATCGACAAGCTGATTGCCGCCGGCGTCGACGGCCTCTTCATGTGCGGCACCGGCGGCGAGTTCTCCCAGATGACCTCGGCCGAGCGCAAGGCGGTGGCCGAGTTTGCCGTCAAGCAGGCGGCTGGGCGAGCCAAGGTACTGGTCGGCGTCGGTTCCAACAACCCGCGCGAGGCCGTCGAGCTGGCCGTTCATGCCGAGGCCATCGGCGCCGACGGCATCGTCGTGGTCAATCCTTGCTACTGGAAGGTCACCGAGCCGCGCCTTCGCGCCTATTTCACCGACATCGCCGCTGCCACCAAGCTGCCGGTGCTGCTCTACAACATCCCCTTCCTGACCGGACAGGATCTCACGCCGGCCTTCGTGAAGTCGGTGGTCGAGGCGGCGCCCAATGTGGTCGGCATCAAGGAAACGGTGGATTCCATCGGCCATATCCGCGAGATGATCAATGTCGTCGGCGCCGTGCGCCCAGACTTCCAGGTGCTCGCCGGCTATGACGACCACCTGCTCACCACGCTGATGCTGGGGGGCGCCGGCGTCATCTCGGCCAGCGGCAACTTCGCGCCGGAGCTGTCCATCGGCATCTACAAGGCTTTCCGCGCCGGCGATTTCGCCAAGGCCGTCGCGCTGCACAGCCGCCTGATCCGCCTGCCGTCGATGTATGGCCTCGATACGCCGTTCGTGAACGTGGTCAAGGAAGCGATGCGCCTCACCGGCCTCGACGTCTCCACCTACTGCCTGCCGCCGGCCGGCCCGCTGGCCGCCGACCAGATCGCCCGCCTCGCCGAGCTGCTGAAGCAGGCCGGCCTCGTCAAATAACCAAACGCCATTCACAGGGAAGAACCGCATGTCCCTCAAGGAAATCTACGACGAGAGCAACGAAGCCGTCTATGTCGCGGCGACCAATGCTCCCGGCCCGGCCGGCAAGCTGCCGCTGACGGCCGAAATGCTGATCAACCGGCCGAGCGGCGATATCTTCGGCATGACGCTGAATGCCGGCATGGGCTGGGAGCCGCAGAAGCTCACCGGCACGGAAGTGCTGGTGATCGGCGTCACCGGCGGCATCCGCGGCGCCGATGGCAAGCCCGTCGCCCTCGGCCTGCACACCGGCCATTACGAGACGCCGCTGCAATTTGAAGCGGCGGCCCGCGAGGTGGCCAAGGCGGGCGGCGTTCCCTACGCCGCCTATGTCAGCGACCCCTGCGACGGCCGCACGCAGGGCACCACCGGCATGTTCGACTCCCTGCCCTACCGCAACGACGCGGCGATCGTCTTCCGCCGGCTGATCCGCTCGACGCCGGTGCGCAAGGCGGTGATCGGCATCGCTGCCTGCGACAAGGGCCTGCCGGCGCTGATGATGGCGCTTGCCGCCCAGCACGACCTGCCGACCATTCTCATCCCCGGCGGCGCCACGCTGATGCCGACCAAGGGCGAGGATGCTGGCAAGGTGCAGACCATCGGCGCCCGCTTCGCCAATGGCGAACTGACGCTGGACGAGGCGAGCGAACTCGGCTGCCGGGCCTGCGCCTCGGCCGGCGGCGGCTGCCAGTTTCTCGGCACCGCCGGCACCTCGCAGGTCATCGCCGAGGGTCTCGGCATCGCCCTGCCCCATTCGGCCCTGTCGCCGTCCGGCCAGCCGGTCTGGCTCGAAGTGGCGCGCCAGTCGGCGCGGGCGGTGCTGCAACTCGAACAGCGCGGCATCACCACCCGGGACATCCTGACGTCGAAGGCGATCGAGAACGCCATGGTCGTGCATGCCGCCTTCGGCGGCTCGACCAACCTGTTGCTGCACCTGCCCGCCATCGCCCACGCCGCCGGGCTCGCCATGCCCTCGGTCGAGGACTGGACGGCGGTGAACCGTCGCGTGCCGCGCCTTGTCAGCGTCATCCCCAACGGGCCGGTCTATCACCCGACCGTCCGCGCCTTCATGGCCGGCGGCGTGCCGGAAGTGATGCTGCATCTCCGGGCGCTGGGGCTTCTCAACCTCGACGTTCTCACCGTCACCGGCGAGACGCTCGGCGCCAACCTCGACTGGTGGGAGACCTCCGAGCGCCGCCGCCGCTTCCGCGACATGCTCGAGACGCAGGACGGCGTCAACCCGGACGAGGTGATCATGCCGCCGGCCAAGGCGGCCGCCCGCGGCCTCACCTCGACGATTACCTTCCCGATCGGCAACATCGCGCCGGAAGGGTCGGTCATCAAGTCGACCGCCATCGATCCCTCGGTGATCGGCGAGGACGGCGTCTATCGCCACACGGCGAAGGCCAAGGTGTTCGTCTCCGAGGTCGATGCCATCCACGCCATCAAGAGCGGCAACATCGTTGCCGGCGACCTGATGGTGGTGATCGGCGCCGGTCCGTCCGGCACCGGCATGGAGGAGACCTATCAGGTCACCTCGGCGCTGAAGCATCTGTCCTACGGCAAGCACGTGGCGCTGATCACCGACGCCCGCTTCTCCGGCGTGTCCACCGGCGCCTGCGTCGGCCATGTCGGGCCGGAAGCCCTGGCCGGCGGCCCCATCGGCAAGCTGCGCGACGGCGATATCGTCGAGATGATCGTCGATTGCCGCAAGCTGACGGGATCGCTGAACTTCCTCGGCACCCAGGAGGCGCCGGCCACCGCCGAGGAAGGCGCCGCCATCCTGGCAGCCCGTCCGCCGCATCCTGACCTCGCGCCTCAGGCCGAGTTGCCCGACGACACCCGCCTCTGGGCGGCGTTGCAGGCGGCGAGCGGCGGCACCTGGCGCGGCTGCGTCTACGACGCCGACCGGATCATCGAGGTGCTGGAGGCCGGTCGCGCGGCGCTGGCCGCAAGAAAGGGCTGACACCGGAATACGGAGGGAGAGGCGCTGCCTCTCTCTCCAGAGTCCGCCGGCGCTCCGAGCCGGCGCCACTGGAGGACATCGCGGCCAAGGGGGCTGGTCGTCCATCCGAACATCGGGGCAGGCAGTACCAACTGGATCGGCGGCGACACCGCCGCCCCAGGGGCGCGGCCTGTTGTCTTCGCCGGCCGGACCGGCGTCCAACCAAACCAAGGGAAGAGGAAATGCCTTTAGTCATCGTCGTAGCCGGCATCGTGCTGCTGCTGCTTCTGATCATGAAGCTGAAACTGAACACCTTCGTTTCGCTGATCATCGTCTCCTTCTGCGTCGCGCTGGCCCTTGGCCTGCCGCTCGACAAGGTGGTGAAATCGATCGAGAGCGGCCTCGGCGGCACGCTCGGTCATATCGCCCTGATCTTCGGCCTCGGCGCCATGCTGGGTCGCCTGATCGCCGATGCCGGCGGCGCCCAGCGCATCGCCGTCACGCTGATCGAGAAGTTCGGCGAGCGGAACGTCCAGTGGGCGGTGGTCGTCGCCTCGTTCATCATCGGCATCGCGCTGTTCTTCGAGGTCGGCCTGGTGCTGCTGGTGCCGATCGTGCTGACCATGGCCAAGCAGATGAAGCTGTCGCCGCTGCATCTCGGCGTGCCGATGTGCGCCGCGCTGCTGGCCACCCATGCCTTCCTGCCACCGCATCCCGGCCCGACGGTGATCGCCGGCGAGTATGGCGCCGATATCGGCACGGTGCTGGTCTACGGCATCATCATCGCCATCCCGGCGGTCATCATCGCCGGCCCGCTCTACAATGCCCTCGCCAAGCGGATCGTTCCGTCGGGCTTCGCCAAGAAGGCCGACCTCGAGACCATCGGCTCCTTCAAGACCTTCGACCTCGACAAGACCCCGGCCTTCGGCATCTCGGTGCTGACCGCCATGCTGCCGGTGATCATGATGTCGGCGGCCGCCATCATCGCGGTGATCCGCAGCGAAGCGGGCATCGCCGACAATACCGGCTTCGCCATCATCCGACTGGTCGGTGACGCCTCGGTGTCTATG
Source organism: Pleomorphomonas koreensis DSM 23070 (assembly GCF_000425185.1). Taxonomy (GTDB): domain Bacteria; phylum Pseudomonadota; class Alphaproteobacteria; order Rhizobiales; family Pleomorphomonadaceae; genus Pleomorphomonas; species Pleomorphomonas koreensis. Next base: position 57,365 of record NZ_AULH01000012.1, on the reverse strand, counting down.
GTGGTGTCGCTGCTGTTCGCCATGTGGACGATGGGCGTCAAGCGCAACATCCCGGTCAAGGACATCATGGCCTCCTGCACGTCGGCGGCCAGCCACATCGGCATGATGCTGCTGATCATCGGCGGTGGCGGCGCCTTCAAGCAGGTGCTGATCGACGGCGGCGTCGGCAAGTATGTGGCCGACCTGTTCGCCGACACCAACGCCTCGCCGCTGATCTTCGCCTGGGGCGTGGCCGCCCTGCTGCGCATCTCGCTCGGCTCGGCGACGGTGGCCGCCATCTCGACGGCCGGCCTGGTCATCCCGATGCTGGCGACGCACAACGTCAACCTCGCCCTGGTGACGCTGGCCACCGGCGCCGGCTCGGCGATCTGCAGCCACGTCAACGACGCCGGCTTCTGGATGTTCAAGGAGTATTTCGGCCTGTCGATGAAGGAAACCTTCGGAACGTGGACGGTTCTCTCGACGATCGTCTCGATCATCGGCCTCATCGGCGTTCTCGTTCTGGAAGGCTTCGTCGGCTGACGATCGACCCCAGATGAAAGTACCGGCGGTCGCGGCAATGTCGCGGCCGCCTTTCGATTCCGATGCGAGTATGACGGCGGCCCGCCGCCCGGCCCTGACGCCGGGCTGGCGTCAGCTCGCCGTCTCGCCGGGATAAACCACGCCGATCTGCTTCCGGATGTCGTCGAGCGTCTCCATGATGACGACGCTTTGCTCGATCGGCAGGATGGGACTGCTCCGCTCGCCGGCGGCGACCAGCCGTTCCAGCTCGACGGCCTGGAAGTGCATGCCCCGCCCGCGGATGTCGGCCGGCTTGAACTCTTCCAGCAGGTTCTTCTGGCTGTCGTAGATCCGGAAGCCGGTCGGCGTGTACCAGACGCCGTCGATCTCGACATGACCCTCCGTGCCGTTGATCTCGGCGCGATTGCTGCCGGGCGCATCGCTGGCGGACACCGTCAGGGCGCTGGCGCCATTGGCATAGCGGAAGATGGTGGACACCTCGGCATCGGCGCCGGTCGCCTTCAGGCGGCCCGAAGCGAGGACCTCTGTCGGCTCTCCTAGAATGTCGAAGGCAAAGGAGATCGGATAGATGCCAAGATCGAGCAGCGCGCCGCCGCCGAGTTCCAGCGCGTTGAGGCGGTGGCCGGGATCGTCCGGCAGATCCTGGGTATGGGTGGCCACCAGGGTGCGGATTTCGCCGATCATGCCGCTGGCCAGCGCCTCGCGCAGCCGGACCATATGCGGCAGAAAGCGCGTCCACATGGCCTCGAGGACGACGACATCATGCTTGCGGGACAGATCCAGGAGACGCCGGGCTTCCGCCCCGTTCAGCGTGAAGGACTTTTCGACGAGGACGTGCTTGCCGGCGGCGATGCAAAGCTCCGCGGCGGCGGCGTGGAACGGGTGCGGCGTCGCGATATAGACGACGTCGACCTCGGGATCGTCGGCAAGCGCCTGATAGCTGCCGTGTGCCCGCGCAATGCCGTGCCTGGCGGCAAAGTCGACCGCCTTGTCGATCGACCGCGAGGCGACGGCGGTCACCGTCATGCCGTTGTCCAGCAGATCCTGCACAAAGAGGTCGGCGATCCATCCGGTCGCCAGAATGCCCCAACGCAGCTTAGTCATCGGCAGTCCTCTCCCCCTGGCCATTCGGGCGTTGCCCGTCCGATAGCAGTAGTCGATTTCCCGGCGCGCGGCCACCGATGATCCGGCATTCCCGATGAAGCTGGCCCGATGAAGCCGGCACGGCCGGTTTCATGCCACGCCGGTGTCGATGACCACCGACGGCGCCGAGCGGCGCGCCGGGCCGTGGAAAACGGCCTCGATGTTGCTGCCATCAGGATCGAACAGAAAGGCCGCGTAATAGCCGGGATGATAGGATCGCTCGCCGGGGGCGCCATTGTCCCGGCCGCCGGCGGCCAGTCCCGCCTGATGGAACCGCCGGACCGCCTCGCGGTCCTGGGCCTGGAACGCCAGGTGAACATGCGTCGCCGCACCGCTGTCCTCTCCCAGTGCATCGATCCAGAGTTCATCGCAGGCAAGATGCTGCTCGTCGTCCGCCAGCAGCGGAATGCCGAGCGCTCCGAGCACCGCCCGGTAGAATGCTGCGGTGGCGGCAAGATCCTTCGACCTGAGGTGGATATGGTCGATCAGACGGCCTTGATGCAGTTTCATGTGCAACTCCTCCTGGTCTCCACCGGCCGTCCAGCGGGCGAGGCGCTCGTCCGTCAGGACGCATGCTGCCGCATCATCCTGACGGCGTCTCTCACCCGTTGAGCATCGTCACGCGCCATGCCGACGAACGGAGCCGCACGGCCAGGAGATATGTTTCATCCGAGCATGCAGGGCGAAGCCGACGCTTTCGATACGGTTGGCCGATGACCTGGAGGTCGTTCTTGATCGGCCGGCTGGGCTCGTGAACGGCCGGCATACCCGCGAACAGCGGATCGGCGGCGGTATCCTGCACCACCAGCGAGGTCTGGGTCGCGACAACGCGGTCGTGGACGACCTGCGGCAGGCTGTCGATCGGCCTGCCCTTCACCTCGCCGGTCCAACCGGCGGTCGCGACAACCTCCGGCTCGCCATAAAGCGGAACGTCATTGATCAAAGCAGCATGGGCACTAAGTATTATTATCCATGTCATAGATGCTACCCGGGACGCGATCATTCAACGCCCGTCCCAGAGTGCAACTTCGCGTCGGACAGAATTGAATTATTGATAAAAAGAAATAATCGCCTCCATGTACGAGATGGCCGGAAGTAAGCCGATTATTCTATCCAGCATATCCGGCATTTGATTTAAATAATTTTCAATATCAATTATTGAATATATTTGCCCCCGCTTTTCCCTAGATACACCAAGTTCCAACAAGTTCTCAATATTTATTATCTAAGAGAAAGTTTATACGTGAGTTCAGCATATTGAAATGCATGATCTACACATTGATGGAGCGCGATACACCTCAATATTAACGACACATCAACACCAGAATAATTAGCATATGCGGAATTTATGGGGGAACGACATGCTTCTTGCCAACCTTTCGCTTCTCAAGAAAGTTACGGCACTCATCGTCCTGGCGGCTGTCGTGGCCATCGCCGGCGCCGTCTATTCGGCGTTGCAGATGAAGCAGATCGAGACACGCTTCGAGGTGCTGCTCGACGGCAAGTCGCAGGCGGCGCTCAACATCATCAAGGCCAATCGTCGCATGTCCGATATTGCGGCCTCGTTATACATGACCGCCGGCGCCGAGACCGGGGATCTCAGAGAGACCGCCGCAGGCGCGCGCGAAACATCGCTGATCGAGTTCGAGCAGTTCAACATGATGGCCGCCGAGGCGGACCCCACGTACGCAGAGGTGATCGCTTCGTCCCAGGCCGAGTTCAAGGCGCTGCTGGACGGCGTTTGCAGCGAGGTGGTGACGCTGGCCAGCGCCGGCGAGGCCGGCCGGGCGATGGAGGTCATGAACGGCGCCTGCAAGCCGGCCATCTCCGAGGTCCAGGAGAAGGGTGCCGAGTTCAACGACACGATCGTGATGGAGCTCGACGATGCCAAGACGCTCATCAAGAACTCCACCGATCGGACCATCTACATGACCTTCGGCATGATGGTTCTGGCCAGCGTCCTGATCGTCATCCTTTCGGTGATCGTGACGCGGAAGACTGTCACCAATCCGCTGTCCCGACTGCTCGGTCAGATGCAGGAGCTGCGCGAGGGCCACTATCAGATCGACATCGCCGGCAAGGATCGCACCGAGGAGATCGGCCGTCTGGCGGTCGGACTCGAGGAGTTCAGGAAGAGCCTCGACGCGGCCGAGCGGATGCGCCTCGCCGCCGACGAGGCCAAGAGCGCCGAAGAAGCCGGGATTCGCCGCCGCCTGACCGTCACCGAGGCATTCGCGTCCGACATGGAATCGCTGGCCGAAAGCTTCGGCCGCTCCTCCGGCGAGGTCGCCGACAGCGCCAGGAATTTCTCGGCCACGGCCGAGGAGACATCCCGCCAGGCACAATCGGTTGCCTCTGCCGCTGGAGAGGCCGCTGCCAACGTGCAGACGGTGGCCGCCGGCGCCGAGGAGCTGACGGCGTCCATCCAGGAAATCGCGCAGCAGGTCGCCCATTCCTCGCGCATCGCCCGCGAGGCGGCCGAGGAGGCTTCGGCCAGCAGCCGCCACATCCAGTCGCTGTCCTCCTCTGCCCAGCATATCGGCGAAGGGGTCGAACTGATCAACAACATCGCCGACCAGACCAACCTCCTGGCGCTCAACGCCACCATCGAGGCCGCCCGCGCCGGCGAGGCCGGCAAGGGCTTCGCCGTCGTCGCCGCCGAGGTCAAGCAGCTGGCCGACCAAACGTCGAGGGCAACCGGCGAGATCGGCCGCAAGATCAACGACGTACAAACGGCGACCGGCCTTGTCGTCGATTCCATCACCAGGATCGTCCGAACCATCGATACGATCCAGCACGCCTCCGAGGCGATCGCCGGCGCCGTCGAGGAGCAAGGCGCCGCCACCGGGGAAATCGCCGCCAACACCCAGAAGGCTTCGCAGGGCACCGCCGACGTCACGCAGAACATCGCCGGCGTCGGTACGTCCGCCGAGATGACCGGATCGGCCTCCACGCAGCTGCTGAAGCTCTCCGACCATCTCAATGCGCAGTCTCTCACCCTGCAGGACCGGGTGCGTCGGTTCGTTCAGGACCTGGACGTCGCCTGACCCTGCTTCTCTTCCTGCCGGATCGAATACGGCCGGCTCCTTCGATAGAATGCCGGGAATGCCAATTGGGCAGGCGAAGGACTTGGCCCGCATTTTCGAGTGGCCCAGCGCTTCAAGCCGGGGCTCGAACCGCGCACGCTTGGTGGCGCTGCCAGCACCGGCCCAACAACGGCCCAAGGGCCGCGCATCAGTTCGGTGACGTCGTACCCAGTCGCCATGAGAGCCAAGGCGCGCTGGATCCGCCTCAAGCTCCGCCGCCCACCGCCGATCGTGCCGGAAATGGCGCCACCCGCGAGCCACAATGAGACGCGCCCCCGCCTCACGCGGCGCAGACCCGGCAAAGCCCGATGAGAGCCCACAATCGGAAAGTAGCGCCGTCCGAGCACAGGCGGCCGGATGGAGTTTCAAGGAGAGCTGCATGCGAGGCACCAGATTCAAACACACCACGCTGGCCGCATCGGCCGTCCGGCTGATGGGGGCTGTCCGGAGCAAGACTTGCCAATCGAAATAGCTGTCGCCGAGGCGACGGCTGACAGGACAAGAGGAAGAATCCCAACGTCCGGAAACGAGTGCCAATCTAGTTGATGGCTCTCAAGGTCCTGGCAGGGTTCGCCACCCTCTCCTAGACCTTAGTGACGACGCAAATCCCGGAAAATACTGCCGTTCTGCCGCTGGCCGATAGCAAGATATTTCCGCGGCGGGCCAGGAATTGAACCGCCTGATGTCGGCGGCGGCACGAGAAAGCTGCATCATGGGAACATACCAATGACACTGGACCGACCGCCATGATGACGCCGCGCATACTTATTCTGATGACCGCTCTTGCCTTTCCCGCCGTGGCCTTTGCCGGAGAAACGTTCGACCGCGTCCACTCCAAGGGCGAAGTCGTCGATGTGCTGGTCAACGACTACCCACCTTTCGGCTTCATCAACGACAAGAACGAACTCGACGGCTTCGACGTCGATGTCGCCCGTGCCTTCGCCGAGAAGCTCGGCGTCAAGCTGAAGCTGGAAACGCCCGGTTGGGAAACCATCATCGGCGGCAAGTGGGCTGGACGCTGGGATCTCGCCATCTCCTCGGCAACGCCGACCGAAGAGCGGGCCAAGGTCGTGAACTTCCCGGCAATCTACTACAGCCTGCCAGCCGTGCTGGTGGTCAACAAGAACGAGACGGCCATCCAGTCCGCCAGGGACCTCACCGGCAAGAAGGTGGGCGTCGGCACCGGCTCGTCCTATGAAGCCTATCTCAACCGCAACTTCGTCATTCCCGGTCAGACGGCCATCGACTTCCCCTTCAGCAATGTCGAAGTGGTACCGGGCGATGAGACGGTCAACTTCCAGAACCTCGCCCTCGGCGCCGGCGTGCGGCTCGACGCCATCGTCGCCTCGGCCGGCACGGCGCAAGGTCAGATCGAGGCGACCGGCAAGCTGAAGGTGGTCGGCAAACCGCTGTTCGCCGAGCCGAATGCCGTGGTCACCGACAAGGGCGACTCCGAGTGGGACGCCGAGGTCGCCCGCGTCATCAAAGAGCTGAAGGCCGACGGCACGATCGCACGCATTTCCCAGAAGTGGTTCCATACGGACATCACCCAAGATGCCCAGTGACATCACGGAAATCTTGGTACCCGTCGTTGCGCGGCCGGTGAAAACTCACCGGCTGCGTTTCGATTTCCGGCTACGGGTCTGGTTGACCTGGGCGCTGCTGTTCATCGTCCTCATCGGCGGGCTGCAGCATCTCGGCCTCGACTTCGGGCTGATCCAGGCCAAGCTGCCCTTCATGCTGGGCCTTCATCTGTCACCCAACGGTTTCGTTCAGGGCGTGGTGCTGACCCTCTTGGTGACGGCGATGTCGATGGTGTTCGCGGTGGGGCTGGCGATCCTGACGGCGCTCGGCCGGCTGTCGCGCAATCCGGTCGCCTTTGCCATCGCTACCTTCTACGCGTCTTTCTTTCGCGGCACGCCACTTCTGGTGCAGGTGCTGCTGATCTACCTCGCCCTGCCGCAGTTCGGCATCATCCTGTCGGCGCTGACCTCGGGCGTGATGGCGCTGTCGCTCAATTACGCCGCCTACCTGGCCGAGACCATCCGCGCCGGCATCACGGCGGTGCCACGAGGGCAGCGCGAGGCGGCCATGGCCCTCGGCTTGCCACCACTGCTGATCGCCTTCAAGATCATCGCGCCACAGGCGGCACGGGTGATCATTCCGCCAGCCGGCGCCCAGTTCGTCTCGATGCTGAAGGATTCGTCGCTGGTGTCGCTGATGGGGCTCTGGGAGCTTAACTTCCTCGCCCAGTCCTATGGCCGGTCGACCTATCACTACATGGAAATGCTGCTGACGGCGGCCTTCATCTATTGGCTGCTGTCCATCCTGTTCGAGATCGTTCAGCATCGTCTGGAGGTGCGCTTCGGCCGCGCCTACGGTGCTGCCCGCGGATGACAAGAAAGAGAATGCTATGACTGTCAAAACGCCTGTCACCATCCTTGACGGCGGCATGGGCCGCCTGCTCGAGCAGCTGGGCGCGCCGTTTCGCCTGCCTGAATGGTCGGCGCTGTCGCTGATCGAGGCGCCCGATTACGTGCGTCGCGCCCATCAAGCCTATGTCGATGCCGGTGCCGAGATCCTCACCACCAACTCCTATGGCCTGGTGCCGCACATGATCGGCGAGGAGCGCTTCTGGAAGGAGGGCCGCGTGCTCGCTGACCGCGCCGGTTCGATCGCCCGCGCCGTCGCCGACGCGGCGCCGCACAAGGTGATCGTTGCCGGATCATTGCCGCCGATCTTCGAGAGCTATCGTCCGGACAAGTTCATCGAGGAACAGGCGCCGCCGATCCTCGCCGAACTGGTGGCGGGACTTTCGCCGCATGTCGACGTCTGGCTCATTGAGACGCAGAGTTCCACGGCCGAGGCGCTGACCGCCTTCGCCGCGGCGAAGGTGACCGGCAAGCCGATCTACATCTCCTACACGCTGCGTGACGAGCGTGGCCGCACGGGCCCTGCCGAGCTGCGGTCTTGGGAGCCGGTCGGAGAGGCCGTGCTGAAGACGCTGGTCGCCGGCGCTTCAGCCATTCTGTTCAACTGCAGCCAGCCCGAGGTGATGAGCGCGGCGCTGAAGGCAGCCCGCGTCGCCATCGACTCCTTCGGCAAGCCGGGCATCGGCCTTGGCGTCTACGCCAACGCCTTCGTGCCGGAACCGCCGTCGGACGAACCCTACGCCGGAATCTCCGAACTCAGGCCCGATCTCGATCCGCCCAACTATCTCAAGTGGATCGACCGCTGGATCGACGATGGCGCCACCATCGTCGGCGGCTGCTGCGGCATCGGGCCGGAGCATATCGAGGCCATCGCCAAGAGCCGGGCAAAAAAGGCGGCCTGACAAGCAGGCCGGACACGGCCATTCACAGAAGGGCTCGACACCGCTTCGCGGCTGGCGAGCCCAGGGGGCGATGGTGTCCGATCACCATTCCCACGCCGAGTCCCCTGTTACCTGAGAAGCAAGGCAAGCTGCTCCCAAAGGCATATTTCCCCGGATTCCAGCCTATTTTTCCAACCCGAGCCTTTCGCAGCACGGCCTCACAACAGAGCCAACGTAATTAGAATACTATTTTAGTAGTCTATATGGACAACCATCCCCTCGAGATTATCCTTCTGGTTGATGGGCCGCAGCGTGACGCGGCCGCAAACGGGAGCATGGGGCATGGCAGATACCTCACATCAATCGTCTTCGACGGCGCCGGGGCCATCGCGGCGCGACATCCTGAAGCGGACGGCGCTCGGCGCCGGTGTGGTGGCGCTCGGCGCGACCGCCGGCAGCCGCCTTTTCACGCCGGCCGTCGCTGCACCGGCGACCAAGGTGCGTCTTGCCTGGACGGAAGTGGCGGCATGCCACTCTCCGCTCGGCTTCGGTGTCGCCAAGGGCATCTATGCCAAGCACAATGTCGACGTGGAGCTGTTCTACCAGGGATCCAGTGGCCAGACGCTGATCCAGGCACTTGCCACCGGCAAGGCCGATGCCGGCGCCGGTCTGGTCGGTGACTGGCTGAAACCACTGGAACAGGGCTTCGACGTCAAGCTGTTCGTCGGCTCGCATGGCGGCTGCCTGCGCCTGCTGGCGCCTGAGAAATCGGGCATCAAGACGCTCGCAGACGTCAAAGGCAAGACCATCTCGGTGGCCGGTCTCGGCACCTCGCCGCACCTGCAGTTTCAGGTGGCGCTCGCCAAGGCCGGCGTCGATGTGCAGAACGACATCACCTGGAAGGTCGTCCCCTTCGAGCTGGTCGGCGAGGCGGTCGTCAAGGGTGAGGCCGATGCCGTCGCCCATCTCGATCCCTGGGCCTATTCCATCCAGAAGCAGCATGGCTTCAACCTGATCGCCGACAGCCAGACCGGCTACTTCGAGGGGCGCTCCTGCTGCGTGCTGGGCGCCAACGGTCCGTTCCTCGAGGACAACAAGGACGCCATTCGCCGGCTCGCCGAGGGCAACATCGAGCTGCACGAATATACCTCGGCCCATCCGGACGAGGTCGCCGCCTGGTATCTCGAAAACCTCAAGCCGGCCGGCCTCGACCTCCAGAGCCTCACCGAGATCATCGGCCACCTGACAACGCACAACCATCCGGTCGGTTCGGAACTTGTCGATCAGGTTCGTCGCGGCGCCGAGGACCTGAAGTTCATCAACGTGCTCGATCCCGCCACCGACCCGAAGGAACTGGCCGAGCGGGTGACGATCAACATTCTCGCCTGACGCCGGAGGCGGCCCGGCCGCCTCCCTTCCTTTTCCCAGGAGACATGCCGTGAGCGATCTGGCTCAAACCGCCGATGGCCGCGTGACCGCGACTTCGGTGACATCCCCACCCATATGGTACCAGGGCCTCGTGGCGTCGGTGTTCTGGTTGCTGACCGCCGCCGTCACCTGGGGCTTGCCCGACGTCATTCCCTGGGGCAGCGCCGGGCTGTTCGCGGCGATCACCGCCGCCGGCGGCATCGCGCTCTTGACACTGGGCTTGACCCGTTACCGGCTCGGCGGCCTTGGCGACCGCATCGCTGTCTGGGGACCGTGGCTGATTGCCCTCGGCGTCTGGTTTCTCCTCTGGGAGTTCACCACCGCCAAGACGGGCTGGCTGCCAAAGCCGTTCTTCTCGCCGCCGCACGGTCTGTTGCAGGTCTATGTCGCCGACTGGTCGCGCCTTCTGGTCTGCATCGGCTATTCGCTGCGTCTCTGGGGCCTCGGCTTCTTCTCGGGCATCAGCCTTGGCTTTGTCATCGGTGTGGCACTCGGATGGTCGCACCGCTTCAATTACTGGGGCATGCCGATCCTGAAGCTGATCGGTCCGGTACCAGCAACGGCCTGGATTCCGGCCACCTTCTTCTTCTTTCCGACCACCTTTCACGCCTCGATCTTTCTGGTCGCCCTATCCTGCGGCATTCCCGTCGCCATCCAGACGGCGGCCGGCGTCTCGCAGGTCAACCGCGCCTATTACGACGTGGCCAGAACGCTCGGCGCCAACGAACGTTTCCTGGTGCTGAAGGTGGCCGTTCCCGCCTCCCTCAACCACGTGTTCGTCGGTCTGTTCATGGGACTCTACTACTCCTTCGCCGTGCTGGTTGTGGCTGAGATGCTAGGCGCCAAATACGGCCTCGGCTGGTACATCGCTTTCCAGAGCGCCTACTCGGCCTATGCCAACGTCTACGCCACCATCGTCATCATGGCGGTCCTCTGTTCGGGTATCGTCAAACTGCTGTTCGTGGCGCGCGACAGACTGCTCCTCTGGCAGGAAAGGGGGCTGATCTGATGTCCGTCCTCGCTGCAACCGATGGTACGACACGCGCCCTGTCGCTCGACATTCGTTCCGTCTCCCACCACTACGACATCGCCGGCACGCGCTTCGATGTGCTCGATGACATCAGCCTGTCGGTGGCGCCGGGCGAGTTCGTCGCCCTGCTCGGCCCGTCGGGCTGCGGCAAATCGACGCTGCTGCGCCTGGCGGCCGGTCTTGAAGCACCACGCCGCGGCGTGCTGCTCGAAGATGGCGACCAGATCGTGACACCCGATCCGTCACGTCTCCTGGTCTTTCAGGATCCGACGCTGTTTCCCTGGCGCACGGTTCGCAAGAACATTGCCACTGGACTTGAGGCGCGCGGGCTGCTGCCGCAGAAGGCGCACCGCATCGACGAGGCGCTGTCGCTTGTCCGCCTCGAGGATTTCGCTGACGCTTATCCGCGCCAGCTGTCCGGCGGCATGGCCCAACGCGTGGCACTCGCCCGGGCACTGGTCAACGATCCCGGCCTGCTCTTGCTCGACGAACCCTTCGGCAAGCTCGACTCGCTGACACGCCTGTCCTTGCAGAACGAGCTTTTGAAGCTCTGGCAGACGACCGGCTTCACGGCGCTCTTGGTCACCCACGACGTCGAGGAAGCGCTGCTGCTCGCCAACCGCGTGGTGGTGTTGTCCGACCGGCCAGCCCGCATCCTCGCCGAGTTCAACATTGTGGCGGACTACCCGCGCCATCGCGACGACCCAGACTTCATTCGGCTGCGCCGAGAAATCCTGCATGAACTGGGGGTGCAGAATGTCTAGACGTCTACCCGTCGCGCTCGCCGGCAGCGGCCTGATCGCCGGTCTTCTGACAACCGCCTGGTGGTGGATCGTCTACAGCCGCCAGATCGACGCCGGCAGTATGCCAATCGCCAACGCCCTGCCCTGCCTCGCCCGCAAGACCGACGTCTGCTCGCTGGCCGAGGCGCTGTGCGCTCAAACCCACTTTCTCGGCATCACCCGCTATGCGCCGGCCGCCTTCTGGCTGTCGGCCGCCCTCCTCGCCGCCGGTCTCATCCTCATCGGCCGGCGCTCCCTATCTCAGGAGACGCAGACATGAACGCTCCCACCCCGATCAAACCGCCGCTGGCCAGCGATACGCTGGTGCTGCACGGCGGCAGCTTCCGCACCGATCCGGCAACTTCCGCTGTCGCGGTACCCATCTACCAGACCACATCCTTCGCCTTCGAAAGCACGGCCAAGGCCAAGCGCATCTCCGCCTTCGAGGAGATCGCCTACACCTACTCTCGCGTCGCCAATCCGACTGTCGATGCCTTCGAACAGCGGCTGGCCGAGCTTGACGGCGGCGTCGCGGCGCTGGGCGTCGCCTCCGGTCAGGCAGCCACGGCGGTTGCTGTGCTGTCGCTGGTCAAGGCGGGAGACAACATCGTCGCCTCGCGCGGGCTTTACGGTGGCACGGTCAACTTCTTCCGCGAGCGGCTGAAGCAATTCGGCGTCGAAGCGCGCTTCGTCGACAGCGATGACCCCGAGAATTTCCGTCGGGCGACCGATGATCGCACGCGCCTCTATTTCGGCGAGACGCTGCCCAATCCCCGGCTGACCGTGTTTCCGATCCGCGAGGTGGCCGATATCGGCCGGCCGCTCGGCATTCCGCTCATCATCGACAACACGGCCTCGCCGCTCGCCGCCCGACCGCTCGATCACGGCGCGGCCATCGTCGTCTACTCGGCCACCAAATACATCGGCGGCCACGGCACCACCATCGGCGGCGCCATTGTCGACGGCGGTTTCCCCTGGGCCGACTTCCCGGACCGGCAGCCGCTGATCAACAGCCCAGACCCGGCCTATGACAACCGCTCCTACATCGATCTCGCCAACGCGCTCGGCGGACCGATCGCCTTCATCGTCCGTGCCCGCGCCGCCATCGTCCGCGATCTCGGCCCGTCGCTGTCGCCGCAGAATGCCTTTCAATTGATCCAAGGATTGGAAACCCTGCCTCTGCGCCTCGAACGCCATTTCAGCAATGCCGCCAGGGTGGCCGAGTTTCTGTCGCAGCACCCCAAGGTCGAGCGCACCGTCTATCCCGGTCTTCAGAGCGGCGAGGATCGGCGACGCGCCGACACCTATCTCAAGGGCGGCTACGGCGCGCTGATCGGCTTCGAGCCCAAGGGCGGCGAGGACGCGGCGCTCGCCTTCATCGATCGGCTGAAGCTGATTTATCATCTCGCCAACATCGGCGACGCCCGCACGCTGGCCATCCATCCCCACTCGACGACGCATGGCCAGTTGTCGGAGGAGGAGAAGCTGGCGGCCGGCGTGACGCCGTCTTTCGTCCGGCTCTCCATCGGCATCGAAAACCCGGCCGACATCATCGCCGACATCGATCAGGCCCTCACTGGACTGTAGCGAACATGAACGCCCCTCGGGTCGGTCCTGCCGGCCCGAGGGCAAAATCGTCCGGATCGTCCGTCTTCAGGACAGGCGACGCCGGCGCGCCGGGCGATGGTTGACCGCGAAGGCGGCACGATCGCCGGCAAATTGGATCACCCGAACCAGCACCACCAGAATGACGACGACGATCAGCATCACCTCCGGCATGAAGCGCTGGTAACCGTAGCGGATGCCGAGATCACCGAGCCCGCCGCCACCCACCGTACCGGCCGTGGTGGAATAGCCGACCAGGCCGACCAGCGTCACCGTAACGCCGGCGACGACGCCCGGCAGCGCCTCGGGACTGATTACCTTGACGATGATCTGAAAGGGCGTGGCGCCGATCGCCTCGGCCGCCTCGATCAGCCCGTGGTCGACCTCGCGCATCGCCGTTCCAGCCATGGCCTTCGACGGAACCATTTCGGAACCTCCTGGCCCGGATCACGCCTTCGTCTTCCCGAGCGCCGTACGCTGCAACAGCGATCCCCCTTCTGCGCCGAAAACGAAAAATCCGACCACTACAAGAACCGGTGCCTCACCTACCCTTCGGTGGCATGCGGCGGATGCCTTCCGGCCTCCGCCCCCGTTCTGGCAAAGGGAGATACGCGATGACGACGCTCATCCTTCCGGGCTGGCAGGGCTCCGGACCGGAACATTGGCAAGCGCACTGGCTGGACCTGATGGAAAAGACGGTGCTGGTGCGGCAACGCGACTGGCAGCATCCCGATCTCGGCGACTGGCTCGCTGCGGCGATCGAAGCAATCGAGCGCCATCCCAACGCCATCCTGGTGGGCCACAGTCTCGGCGCCGCTCTGATCGCGCACCTTGCGAACCGCCGCCCTGATCTGCCGATGGCCGGCGCGCTGCTGGTGGCACCGGCCGACGTGGACAATCGGGCGGCGCAAGTGCTGGAAATCGCTTCCTTTGCTCCGCTTCCTACGGCGCCGTTCGGCTTTCCCGCCATCGTCGTCGGCAGTCGCAACGATCCCTGGATGCCGCCGGCCCGCGCCCGCATTCTCGCGCGCATGTGGGAAGCCGAGTATGTCGACGCCGGCTATGCCGGCCATATCAACGCCGCTGCCGACCTTGGCGCCTGGCCCGAAGGCCAGAGGTTGCTCGCTCGGCTGGCCACGGTGGCGCAGGGAAAACCGCTGCCTCACGGCAGCGGATTCTCCGGCGGCGCGCTGCGCAAGCCGATTTTCCCGGTGGCCGCGATAGCGAACTGAAAATGCGACGTAGGGGCGATCTAAAGAATACTAAATCTGTCGTCTATGCGGAGGTCGTGCTCGAATAAAGCAAGACGCCGGTGCGGCGCCGATCTTCGAGGAGCATATCCATGACCTATCAGCCGACCTCCGTCACCCTGCCCTTCGTGGACATTTCCCGATTCCGCGGGCCGGCCGAGGAACGGGGCCGCTTCATTGACGAGCTTCGGCGCATTCTCTACGACCATGGCTTCTTCTACCTGACGGGCCATGGCGTGCCGCAGTCGCTGATCGACGACGTTCTCGCCCAATCCCAGCGCTTCTTCGCCCAGCCCATCGAGGAGAAGCTGAAGGTCGAAATGGCCAACTCGCCGCATTTTCGTGGCTACAACCGGCCGGGCTGGGAGCTGACACGCGGCGAAAAGGACTGGCGCGAACAGATCGATATCGCCACCGAAGCGGAACGGCTGCCGGAAGATCCCGAGAAGCCCTGGAACCGGCTGACCGGCCCCAACCAGTGGCCGGAGGCGCTTCCCGACTTCAAGCCGCTGATCCTGCGCTACCAGGCGGAAGTGACGCGCATCGGCCTCGAGGTTCTCAAGGCAATCTCCGTAGCGCTCGGTCAGGACGAAGATGTCTTCTCCGATATTTACACGCCACTGCCGACGCAGCTCCTGAAGCTGATCCGCTATCCGGGCCGGGATGTCGCCGAGAGTTCACAGGGCGTCGGCGCTCACAAGGACGGCGGCTTCGTCACCGTGCTCCTGCAGGACAAGGTGGGCGGACTGCGCGTCCGTACCGAAGACGGCGAGTGGATCGAGGCGCCGCCGGTACCGGGTACCTTCATCATCAACACCGGTGAAGTGCTGGAGTTGGCAACGCAGGGCTATGTTCGCGCCGATGTGCATGATGTCGTAGCGCCGCCTGCTGGCAGTGAGCGCTATTCGGTAGCCTTCTTCCTGGGCGCCCGCATCGACTCGACGGTGCCGGTCATCGAGCTGCCCGAAGAGATCAAGGACAAGCGGCGCGGCGTGACGGTCGATGCACTCAATCCGATCTTCCAGCAGGTGGGCCGCAACGCGCTAAAGAGCCGGCTCCGCTCTCACCCTGATGTCGCCAAGCGGCATCACGCCGACCTCCTGACCGAGGCCGAGCGTGCCGCGTCCGGCCCCGGCTCGGCTTACTGAGGCTTCAGCTGGCGAGCATCGTGGCCGCTGCGCTGGATTTGGCGACCATATCCGCGAGCGTTGTGCGGTCGAGCACTTCGGCCATGGCATCTCTCACCTCGGTCATGACGATGCGGACCGAGCAGGTCGAGAGGTCGCCACAGTCATCGCAAGGCTGGAAGGCGGTACGGCTGGCGCAGGCGATCGGCGCCAGCGGACCGTCGAGCGCGCGAACGACCGGACCAATGACGATCTCGGCGGCCGGCCGGCTCAAAGCGAAGCCGCCACCAGGGCCTTTCCAGGACCGAACGAAGCCGGCGTTCTTGAGATCGCGCATGATGGCGTCGAGAAACTTCTTGGAGATGTTCTCCTGCGTCGCGATTTCGGCGACCTGAACCGCCTTGCCCGGCTCCGATCGGGCAAGGTGGACCAGTGCCTTGAGCCCGTATTTGCCCTTCTTGGTCAGCATCGATCGCCTCCGGACGCGTCAAGCCGGGATAGCGGCCCGCATTAAGGGCGTCAATCGACCGAGAGCCGGCGCAGCGCTTCTCATGCGGAAAACTGGCAATCTCGACGGCCTTCCAGCCCGAATGGAACGAATTTCGCCATTATGCTATAATTTTGATAGTTTATATTTTGGCACCGTCGGCCGGACCTGCTCAATTTGGCGCCAGAGCCCGCCTCGGTCGGAAGGTTCTCTCCCCTCTTCGACCCCCAGCGTTTTGGCGGGCTCGTTCTTCTTCGATAGGTGCTCTCATGTCATTTCATTTCGGGTTCGCCCAGGGCCTGCGCGCGGCGACCGTGGCCCTCGCCATCAGCGGTGCGTTTCTTACGGCGGCCAAGGCCGGCCCCACCCTCGACGCCATTCAGCAGCGCGGTGTCATCAAGGTCGGCGTCGGCACGTCGCCGGGCTTCTTCGCCCCCGATTCCGGCGGCAAGTGGCAGGGCTTCTTCGTCGACTTCGGACGGGCGCTGGCGGTGACCGTATTCAACGATCCCAGCAAGGTGGAGTTTACTTCGTCGTCGCCTCAGCAGCGCCTGCCGGCGCTTCAGGCCGGCGAGTTCGACATCCTTCTGTCCGGCGTGACGCAGACCATCACACGCGCCTTCAAGCTCGGCTTCCACTTCGGTCCGGTGCTTTTCTATGATGGCCAGGGCATCCTGGTGAAAAAGTCGCTCGGCGTCGAGAAGGCCGTCGACCTCGATGGCGCAACCATTGGCGTGCAGTCCGGCACCACCGGCGAGCTCAACATCGCCGACTTCTTCCGCAAGACGGGAAAGAAGTACACCCCGGTGGTCATCGAGGACTCCAAGGAGTTCGTCGCGGCCCTCGAATCCGGCCGTGTCGATGCCCTGACACAGGACAGCTCCGACCTCGCCATCCGCCGCAGCCAGCTCGCCAAGCCCGACGACTACGTGGTACTGCCAGAACGCCTCTCCAAGGAACCGCTGGTTCCCGCCGTTCGCGCTGGCGACGATCGCTGGCTGGAGATCGTCAACTGGACGGTCTACGCCACCATTCAGGCCGAGGAATTCGGCATCACGCAAGCCAACGTCGACGAGTTCCTGAAGAGCGACGATCCCTCGATCAAGCGCTTCCTTGGCGTCGATACCTCGCTCGGCGAAGCCATCGGCCTCGATCCGAAGTTCGCCTACAACATCATCAAGGCGGTGGGCAATTACGGCGAAATCTTCGAGCGCAACATCGGCCCGAAGACGCCTGTGGCCTTCGAGCGTGGTTACAACCAGCTCTGGACCAAGGGTGGCCTGATCTACTCGCCGCCGTTCCGCTGAGAGGCGCGAACCATGGTCGACGGCGTCATCAACGCCTCTGCCGCAGACGAGGAACCGGGCCGCACGCGGCCCGGAGTTCCCGCGTTCATTCGCCTGTGGTTGGGCGGCTGGCCGCTGGCCCAGCTCGCCCTTTACCTCGGAACGCTGCTCGTCTTCATCTGGCTTGGCCGAAATCTCCTCGCCAACATGGCCCGGCTCGGCCTCACGCCCGGCTTCGCGTTCATGGGGCACACCGCCAACTATGAGATTGGCGAGAGCTTCATCGCCTATGCCGCCGGCGACAGTTATGCCCGCGCCGCGCTGGTCGGCCTCCTCAACACCATCGCCGTCTCGGCGCTGGGCTGCCTCGTCGCGACGGGGCTCGGGGTCAGCCTCGGCATTGCCCGCCTGTCGCCCAATCCGCTGATTTCCCGCCTCGTGCAGGCCTATGTCGAGCTGTTGCGCAACACGCCCCTGCTGCTGCAGCTGTTCGCCTGGAACACGGTGATCCATCTCTTGCCCGTGCCCAAGCAGGCGCTGTCGCCGCTCCCTGGCATCCTCCTCAGCAATCGCGGCCTGTTCCTGCCGGCCATCGATACCGGAGGCCACGGCCTGCCCATGCTGGCCGTAGTATCGGCAAGCCTCATCGCGACGTGGGCGATATTGCGCCGCCGCCGCAGGCTGGCCGGCCCCTCTCCGCGTCGTGTGGTTGCTCTGGCCTATCTGGCTGCTCTCTCGGTTCCCCTTGCCGTCGCAGCCGGTTTTGGAATTGCCTTCACCCCCGACATCCCAGCGCTCAAGGGCTTCAACATTCGCGGCGGCGCTTCCATGACACCGGAATTCGCCGCGCTGATGCTGGGGCTGGCCGTCAATGCCTCCGCCTCGATTGCCGAAACGGTCCGTGCCGGCATCCTCGCCATACCCAACGGTCAATGGGAAGCCGCCCGATCCCTGGGTCTCCGCCCGCTTGCGGTGATGCGCCTCGTCATCCTGCCGCAGGCACTCAGGATCATCATCCCGGTGATGACGTCGAGTTATCTGAGCCTCACCAAGAATTCGTCGCTCGCCGTCGCCATCGGCTTTCCGGACCTCGTCAGCATCCTCAACACCACGGCCAACGTCTCGGGACAGGCGCTGGAGGTGATTGCACTGATGCTCGGCGCCTATCTGACGCTCAGCCTCGCGACTTCCGCCGTCATGAACGCCTACAACCGAAGCCATGTCCTGCGGAGCGAGCGGCGATGAGCACATTGCGCCCGCCATCCCTCCTCGACAGATCGCCCTTCCTGAAGGCGACCGTCGGCAGTGGCGGCAACCTCATCCTGTCGGTTGCCGTGCTGATCGTCGCGGCCTTGCTGGCACCGCCGCTGATCCGCTGGCTGCTGATCGACGCCACCTTCACCGGCACGGCCGAAAGCTGCAAGGCGGCGTCGGGCGCTTGCTGGGCCTTCGTCGGCGAGAAGCTGAAGTTCATCGTCCTGGGCTTCTATCCGCAGGATCAGGCGTCGCGCGCCTATGCGGCCAGCGCGCTTCTCATGGCACTCCTGGCGCTGTCGGCCGCGCCGCGCCTCTGGGGGCGCTGGCTGGCCGGCGGCTGGATCGCGGGCCTTCTCGCCGCCATCTGGATGCTCGGCGGCGGCGGACCGCTTTCGCCGATCCCGACCGAGAAGTGGGGCGGCCTGCCGGTGACGTTGCTGCTGTCGCTCGGCAGCTTCGTCCTCGCCTTCCCGCTCGCCATTTTACTGGCGCTCGCCCGCCGCTCGAAGCTCGGCGGCATCCGCCTCTACGCGGTGGTGTTGATCGAGACGGTGCGCGGCGTACCGTTCATCGCCATCCTCTACGCGGCAACGCTCTTGTTCCCGCTGATGCTGCCGGCTGGAGCTGCCATCGACAAGTTCGCGCGCGCCGCCGTGGCGCTGTCCATCTTCGTTTCGGCCTACCTGGCGGAAATCATTCGCGCCGGCCTGCAGGCCGTGCCAAGCGGCCAGGCGGAGGCGGCGGCATCGCTCGGCCTCACGCAGTGGCAGACGTTGCGCCTCGTGGTGTTGCCACAAGCCCTGAAGCAGGTGATCGCCCCCATCGTCAACTTGGCGGTCGGCATCTTCCAGGACACGACGCTGGTGGCGATCATCGGCATGTTCGACCTGCTCAACGCGGCACGCGCCGCCGCCACCGATCCCAACTGGATCGGCTTCTACGCTGAAGCCTATGTGTTCGCGGCGGCCATCTACTTCGCCTTCTGCTTTGTCGCCGCGCGCTACAGCCTGTGGCTGGAGCGACATCTCAGAACACCGTGAGGGAGCAGGCAAACTCCGTGCAATAAAACCGGCCTGTCGCGGCATATCGTTCCGTCTTCTTCCCACAAAAGGAAAACAAAAGCCTGATGGCGGGGAAGAATATTGGCTAGCATTCTTCACGAAAGCTGGCCAAGCCGGCGTCATTGATCGATCCGGAGCATTCAGAATGTCCGAAGGCCGAATGCCGAGCGCCCTGTCGACGATCAGCGCAGCGGCGCGGTCGTGGGCGGGGCGGGGCGTTGGCAGCCTTGACCGCAGCCGCGTGAGCGAACTCTGCGAGACGAACCGGAACCACTTCCGGCGTTCTGTGAAAACCGGCATCTCCCTCTACGCTCGATGTCGTGACTGCACCCACACCGGCGCAGCCATTCGTTTGCGCTGCCTGCCGACACGGCGTGTCGATCTCCGCGCCATTCGTCGTTCCAATCGGTTCGCCAGGGCCGCGTAGCCTGCCATTTTCCAAGGATAATCCCATGTCCGCTCTTCGGAAGCCCGCCCGCTCGGCGCTCGACCTGATCGGCGCCACGCCGGTGGTTGAACTTACCCGCTTCAACACCGGCCTCTGCCGCCTGTTCGTCAAACTCGAAAGTGCCAATCCGGGCGGCTCGATCAAGGATCGCGTCGCCCTGTCGATGATCTCGGCCGCCGAGGCGGACGGCCGGCTCAAGCCGGGCGGTACGATCATCGAGGCAACGGCCGGCAATACCGGTCTTGGCCTCGCCCAGGTCGGCCTGCCCAAGGGCTACAAGGTGATCCTTGTGGTGCCCGACAAGATGTCGCGCGAGAAGATCGCCCACCTGCGCGCACTCGGCACCGATGTGCGTCTCACCCGCTCGGATGTCGGCAAGGGCCATCCCGCCTACTACCAGGACATGGCGGAGCGTCTCGCCGGCGAGCTTGGCGCCTTCTATGTCAACCAATTCGCCAACCCCGCCAATCCGGCCGCCCACGAGACGACCACCGCGCCGGAAATTCACAGCCAGCTCGACGGCGACGTCGACGCCATCGTGGTCGGCGTCGGTTCGGGCGGCACGCTCTCGGGCATCGGACGCTACTTCAAGCGCGTATCGCCGAAGACTGGGATGGTGCTCGCCGATCCCGAGGGGTCGGTGCTGGCGCCGCTCGTCAACACAGGCAAGCTGATCGAGGCCGGGTCCTGGGCTGTCGAGGGTATTGGCGAGGACTTCGTGCCGGACAACTGCGACCTGTCGCTGGTGTCGTCGGCCTACACCGTCACCGATGCCGAAAGCTTTGCCGCCGCCCGCGAACTCCTCGCCAAGGAAGGCATCCTGGCCGGCTCGTCGTCGGGCACGCTGCTCGCTGCCGCACTCAAGTACTGCCGGGCTCAGACGATGCCGAAGCGCGTCGTCACGCTGGTCTGCGACACCGGCGCCAAGTATCTCTCCAAGGTCTACGACGACGGCTGGCTGGCCGAGCAGGGCCTCGCCGACCGTCCGGTTCGCGGCAACCTCTCGGATCTGGTCATCCGTCGCCAGCAGGACGGCTCCACCGTCACCGTCGCTCCCGACGATACGCTCGCCACCGCCTACAAGCGGATGCGTCAGGCCGACGTGTCGCAACTGCCGGTCGTCGCCGGCGGCCGTCTCGTCGGCATCATCGACGAGGGCGATCTCTATGTCGCGCTGGGGCGCGGGACCGCGGCCGGCCAAGCCCGTTTCGGCGAAACGGTCGGCGAGCACATGATCACCGACCTGCACACGCTGCAATCCATCGATCCCGTCAGCGCCGCCCTCCCCCTGTTCGAGCGCGGCGAAGTCGCCCTGGTGCTCGACGGCAGCGACTTCCTCGGCGTGGTCACCCGCGTCGATCTCATCAATCACCTGAGGCTTCATTCGTGACCTATCAGCCCCCGCGCATCAATCATCGGCTCGCCTTCTCGACCCGCACCATCCACGGCGGCCAGAGCCATGATCCGACCACCGGCGCCGTCATGGTGCCGATCTACGCCACCTCCACCTTCGCCCAGTCGAGCCCCGGCGTTCACAAGGGCTGGGAATATGGCCGCACCCACAACCCGACCAGGCAGGCCTTCGAGCGGGCCATTGCCGACCTCGAAAGCGGCACCGCCGGCTTTGCCTTCGCCTCGGGCCTTGCCGCCATCGCCAACATCCTGGAAACGCTGGACCACGGCACCCACATCGTCGCCTCCGACGATCTCTATGGCGGCACCTTCCGGCTGATCGACAAGGTACGCCGCCGCTCGGCCGGCCTCGACGTTTCCTTTGCCGATTTCCGCGACCCGACGGCCATCGAGGCGGCCATCCGGCCTGAGACGAAGCTGATCTGGGTGGAAACGCCCACCAACCCGATGCTGAAGATCGTCGATCTCCAGACGATCGCCGTCATCGGGCGCAAGCACGGCATCGTCACCGTGGCCGACAACACCTTTGCCAGCCCCGCCATCCAGCGACCGCTGGAGCTTGGCATCGACCTCGTCGTCCACTCGACGACCAAGTATCTCAACGGCCACTCCGACATGATCGGCGGCGCCGTGGTGGTGGGCGACAACGCCGAGTTGCGCGAACGGCTGACCTTCCTGCAGAATGCCGTCGGCGCCGTCTCCGGCCCGTTCGACAGCTTCCTGGCGTTGCGCGGCCTCAAGACGCTGGCGCTCAGGATCGAGCGGCATTCTTCCAATGCGCTGGCGATCGCTCGCTATCTCGAAGGGCGCAAGGACGTGCGGCGGGTGATCTATCCCGGCCTCGAAAGCCATCCGCAGCACGCGCTCGCCAAATCGCAGATGTCGGTCTTCGGCGGCATCATCAGCGTCGAGCTCGACCGTGATCTTCAGGGCACCAAGCGCTTCCTTGAGAACACGCGGCTGTTCACGCTGGCCGAAAGCCTCGGCGGCGTCGAGAGCCTGATCGAGCATCCGGCCATCATGACCCACGCCTCGATCCCGGCCGAACAGCGCGCCGCCCTCGGCATTTCCGATGGTCTGGTGCGGCTCTCGGCCGGCATCGAGAACGGCAACGACCTGATCGAGGATCTGAAAGTCGCCCTCGACGTCTGAGCGGGCCGGCATCAAATGCAGCGGGGCCGGAGGTCATCCCTCCGGCCCCGCACTTTTGCGCCATAGCGCCCGATCAGGCCACGGCGCGTGCCCGTTCAACCCGTTCCATCTGGACAATGTGCTCGGCCCAGCGCGCCGACCAATCGCGCAGTTCGGACTGGCTGAGCGGCGTCGGCACCTTCGATTGTTCGTGGCCGGCGATGTGGCGGGCGAGCGCACGGTAGACGTCGGCCTGCTCGGAGTGCGGCGCCGCTTCGATGGTCGTCTTGCCCGAGAGTTCGGCCTGGGTGACGGTCAGCGAGCGCGGCACGAACTGGACGATCGGTGTCGAGGTCTTGGCGGAGAAGTCCTCGATGATCTCGCGCTGGAAGTCGGTGTTGATCGAATTGGCGATGATGCCGCCCAACAGCGCGCCGCCGCTCGATGAGAATTTCTCGATGCCGCGGAACAGGTTGTTGGCGGCGTAGATGGCCATGAAGTCCGCCGAGGAGACGGTGAACACATGTTCGGCGATGCCCTCGCGCACCGGCACGGCAAAGCCGCCACACACGACGTCGCCCAGCACATCGAAGATGACGAAGTCGAGATCGAGATCCTCGAACACCCGCTGCTGCTTCAGGAGCTCGACGGCGGTGATGATGCCGCGACCGGCACAGCCGACGCCCGGCGCCGGGCCGCCGGCTTCCACACAATAGATGCCGGCAAAGCCCTTGAACACGGCATCGCGGGCATCGACCCGGCGCTTCTCGGCCAGAAGGTCGAGCACCGAGGGAATGTACTCGCCGCCGCGCAGCGTCGTCGTGGAGTCGGCCTTGGGATCGCAGCCGAACTGCATCACCTTGTAGCCCGCCTCGGCGAGGGCGGCGGAAATGTTGGAGGTGGTGGTCGACTTGCCGATGCCGCCCTTGCCGTAAATGGCGATCTGCTTGGGTTTGCGGGACATGAAATACTCCTTGAGGGATGAAAAGCGGGCGGTCAGCCGTGTGAGAACGTCGGCTCAGCGACTAGATCGTCGCCGTAGAGGTCGCGCGCGTAATCGGTGAGGCCGGGCACGCCGGCGGCATCCGCCCGGCAGCGCTGGCAGTGGGTGAACACCTTGAGGTGGCGGGCGGCAGCGGCGCGCGCCTTGTGCCGCTCGATGAAGGTCGGTTCCTTCAAATGGGCGAGCTGATGCTCGGGAATGAGCGGGATGACGTTGATCATCCGGGCGCCGGCCACCGCCACCATTTCCGCCACCGCGCCGATGTGGTGATCGTTGATGGTGGGGATCAGCACCGTGTTGATCTTGATGGTGAAGCCCAGTTCGGCGGCGCGGGCGATGCCCTTGAGCTGGTTGTCGATCAGACGTCGGGCCGCCACGACGCCATCGAGCCGCTTGCGCTCCCAGGCGAGCTTCGGCGTGATCATCGCCTGGATCTCAGGATCGACCGCATTGACCGTTACGGTCAGCGTGGTCACACCGGCCGCATGAAGGTCATCGACGCGCGCCGGAAGTTGCAGACCGTTGGTGGAGACGCAGAGCGTCAGATCGGGCCAGCGGGCGTGGATTGCGGCGAAGGCCTCGATCGCATGGTCGGAGGCGAGCGGATCGCCGGGACCGGCAATGCCGACGACGGCGAGATTGGGGATCAGCCGCAGCGCCCGCTCGACAACCGCCACGGCTTCCTTGGGCTTGAGCAATCGGGCCGCGACGCCGGGCCGCTGCTCGATGCGGTTGAAGTCGCGACGACAGAAGGCGCAGGCGATGTTGCAGAGCGGCGAGACGGGAAGATGCAGGCGCGCCGCCCTGGCATGGCCCTCCGCCGTGGTCGAAAAGCAAGGATGCTTGCCTTCGAGATCGGGGAACGCCGGCTGCATGGCGGCCTGCCGCATGCCGTGCGCCGTGCAGGCCGGGGAGGCCATGCCGGATACGCTCATGCCATGGCCTCCGCGCTGAACAGGCCGTCGAAAGCGGCGAGCTGACGAACGGTGTCGTCCACCGTGTCGTCGGTCTCGAAGGCGAGAATACCCAGTCTGGTCAGCCTGTTGATGGCGCACTCGCCGAGCCGCGACACCACCACGGCCTTGCAGTCGGCGATCAGCGTCACCGAGGCATCCATCACCTCCTCGGCCCGATCACCGCAGCCGGAGCCGCAGGCGGGGCGGTTGCTGCGCGATTCGAGATAGCGGGAGCCGGCGGGACTGACTTCCCAGATCTCGAAGCGGGTGGCGTGGCCGAAATGCTCGCTCACCCTGGCACCGGTCGAGGTGCCGATGGCCACGCGCACCGCGCCGGGGGAAAGGCTTGGATCGGAGGGGGCCGTCATGGTGCGGCGACCTCCGGATTCTCCTCGGTCGACTGGCGGACGACCGTCGTATAGGTGCGCTCGATGAGCTGCAACGCGCCACGATAGCCGATGTAGGAGCGCGACAGGACCACTTCGTCGGTCACCGGATAGCTGATCTCGACGAGCGGCGCGTCGATCTCGCCGGCAAGCCCCGCCTCCCAGGTCGAACCGAAGACGATTGGCAGTTCGCCGATCCTGGCGTGGGCGCGAATTGCCACATGCGCCTTGTGCCCGTCGGACTCGAACAGCGGATCGGCGTCGATGCCGGGCGCTAGGTTGCGGAAGGCGGCACGGATCGCCTCGCGCTCGGTCTCCGGCGGATTCTCGGTGATGACGATGACGCCGGGATTGAGGCCGAGATCGCCAACCAGAAACTTGGTGATGGCCAACCCATAGGCGCTGTCGGCGACGACGTTCACTTCGGACGGCAGCCGATACTGACTGGTACAGCCGGCGTAGAAAGTCGCGAAGTCGCGCAGGTAATGATAGTAGGTCCTCTCTTCGCGGGCGATGAAGGCGTCCACCTTCTTCCGGTCGATGCCCGCATAATCGCCGACCTTGCGCAGAAAGGCCGCCGTCTGGCGCGCGCCCACCGGCAGGGCCGGGATGTGCAGCGTGCTCTGGCCGTAGGCGGCCTCGAGATCGCGGGCGATTGAAAGGCCGAGCCAGGGGCCGAGCACGAGGTTGAACGCGGCGGCGGGGATGGCGCGCCACTCCGAAAGGCCGGCCGAGGCCGGGCCGAACAGGATGTTCACCTCAAGGCCGATGCCCTCGAGGATGCGCCTGAGTTCGGTAAGATCGCCGCGCCAGAACGGGTTCTGGTAGGGCAGCAGCGCCCAGACGTTGACGAGGCCGGCCTGCTTTGGCTTTTCCGGTTGCTTTGCCACATATTGTTCGATGATGGCTTTCACCACCGTCTCGTGGCCGGTGAAGTTGGTGCCGCGATAGCCAAGGGTTTCGGCGAACACGATGGGCACGCCGCGCCGCCGGTAGCCCTTCACCAGGTTCTCGACGTCGTCGCCGACGAGGCCGGGAATGCATCCGGACTGCACGACGTAGAGCTTGGCCTCCATCACCTTCAGCGTCGAGGAGATCAGCTCGTCGAGCCGGTCGGCGCCGCCGAAGATCACCTCCTTGTTGCCGATATTGCTGGAGGGGACGTGGAACTCCCCGCCCTGATAGCCGGAGATGCCGGATAATGCCTGAAACTGCTTGGAAGCGCAGCCGGGACCGCAATGGGTGATGGGTATCGCCTCTTCGATGGCGATCACCGAGGTGAGCGCGCCGAGGGCGCAAGCATAGCGCACCTGCTCGATCGGCCCCGGCGGAGCCGCGAAGGAGCCGGAGGTGTCGGTGGTGATGGGGCTGACGACGTTCATCGATCTCTCCGGCTCACTCGGCGGCTTCGGCGGTGTCGAGGGCGTAGGGGTTGGTCTCTTCCAGCCACCATTTCTGGTAGGGGAAGGACGAGTGCGCGGCGACGTCCTCGTAGAAGCGTCGGCGCGGCAACACGCGCAGGATGGCGCGGCCGATGGTGAGGAGGCCCTCGTAGCCGAGGCCGTCGTTGGAATAGAAGATCGGCAGCACCGGAATGCCCAGCCGGCCGGCCAGCGTCGCCGTGGTGCCGGAATGGCGGCAGATGACGAAGTCCGGATTGGAGCGCTTCAGCGCCGCGTGCGTCTGGAAATGCTGGTCGGGGCTGACGGTAAAGTTCTCGATGTCGCCGGTGGCCTGAATGAGATGGCCGAGTGAGTCCTGCTCCGGATCGCGGCTGTCGGTCGAGGGATCGTGGTGGAAGGAATAGGCGTCGTCGACGGTGACGCCGAGCTCGCGCAGGTCGGCGATCAGGCCATGGGCAAAGGCGGCGCCGGCGGCGACGAAGCCCTTCTTGCCCTTCAGCAGACCGCGCAACCGTTCCAGCTCCGGCGCGATGCGGGCGCGCTCGGAGGCAATCACCGCTTCGACCAGATGCGTCCGTCCGGTGACGCGGGCGATGTCGCGCAGCCAGTTGTCGGTGGCGTCCTGCCCGTAGGGCAGCGGCGCGCGGATTTCCGGCACGCCGTACTCCTGCTCAAGCCCCGTCGCGAGATAGCTGAGCACGAAGCACATGGTCACCGTTGCCGCCGCCGTGGAGAGATCGGCGAGGCGTTCGAGCGAATTGCCGCCCATGATCAGGTTGACCTTGAGGCCCAGGGGCCCGACCAGCGGCGTGAACACATCCGGCCCGCCGAGGTGGATGACGTTGAGAAGATCGGGGTTCTTCTCGTGCGTCCAGTCCGGCACCAGGCGGCGCAGGATGCCGTGTTCGATGACGTCCCAGCCCGACGACCAGTGCCGCGACTTGAAGCCCTCGCAGTGCAGGGCGACCACGGGAATGCCCAGCTCGTCTTCGAGCTGGCGGACCGTACCGTCGACGTCGTCGCCGATAATGCCGGTGGCGCAGGAGGTGGCGACGAAGATGACGCGCGGCTTATGCCGCTGATAGGCGTCGCGGATGGTTTCGGCGAGGCGGTCGACGCCGCCAAACACCATGTCCTGCTCGCCGAGGTTGGTGCAGATCGACTTGGGATCCTCGGGCTTCCAGCCGCGCCGGGCGGCAAGGTCGCGGGAATAGCGCGAGGTGAACGACTGGCTTGAGGCGCAGCCGATCGGCGAATGCTGGATGACCACCGTGTCCTTGATAATGGTGGCGTTGGTGACCGCGATCTGCTCGGCGCACATCGAGGCCTGCGAATAGGGGCTGTTCAACTCGCAGAGCCGCTTGCCGCCGGGACCGCAGTCGCGACCGCAGCCGAAGGTGAAGGCCGAGTCCTTCGCGAGCTGGGAGGCGCGACCATCCCACTGGGTGATGGTGCCGAGGCGCTGATCGCGCGTCTCGGCCTGCGGAGTACGTAGATTGATCGGCATGTGGCGCTATCCCCTGTCGGCGGGCCGCTTGGAATGGAAGCGGTCGCGAAGGGATGTGCTCAATGCTCTCTCGCGACCTCTGACATTCAGGAGATCACGGGTGAAGAATAGATGATAGATTTAGTATTTTAAATAGCGCAAAACGAGAGCAGTTTTTGCCCTGAAACCGCGCGAAGGCGAGAACGCATTTTCATGATAATTATTTAATATCAATTACTTAAGTTATTTTACATAGCCATCGACACAGGAAAGCCGCCGGATTCACTCTGCCCGTGCCCGCCGAAGCCCGGAGAAAAAGCGCATCGTCTTCGCCGGCAATTTTGGAAAGCAAAACCTGTCGCCGCCCATGGCGAACCACCATGATCACGCGCCGTCACCGCTTGCCGCCAAATAGGGGCAAACGGCACGGGGGGAACAGGTGGCTTCGGCACTTTGTCCGGCTAGCCAAGGGAAAGATGGACATCCATGCAGCTCAACTCAGCG
The DNA here is from genome assembly GCF_000425185.1 of Pleomorphomonas koreensis DSM 23070. Taxonomy (GTDB): domain Bacteria; phylum Pseudomonadota; class Alphaproteobacteria; order Rhizobiales; family Pleomorphomonadaceae; genus Pleomorphomonas; species Pleomorphomonas koreensis. The sequence goes on along the minus strand of NZ_AULH01000012.1, from coordinate 29,258 downwards.
CTCGCGTCGAACGATCCGCAGGCGATCATCGATGCTGATCGCGCCCATGTCTGGCACCACCTCATTCAACACAAGGCCTTCGAGACGGCGGCGCCCCGCATCATCGTCGAGGGCAAGGGCATGCGGGTGTGGGATATTGCCGGCCAGGAATATCTTGATGCCGTTTCCGGCGGAGTCTGGACCGTCAACGTCGGCTACGGCCGCACCTCGATCGCCGACGCCGTGCGCGACCAGCTCGTCCGCCTCAACTATTTCGCCAATACCGCCGGCTCCATTCCGGGAGCCCTGTTCGCGGAGAAACTCATCTCCAGGATGCCCGGCCTGTCCCGCGTCTATTTCTCGAACTCCGGCTCGGAAGCCAACGAGAAGGTGTTCAAGATGGTGCGGCAGGTCGCCCACAGGCACCATGGCGGCCGCAAGTCGAAGATCCTCTACCGCGAGCGCGACTATCACGGCACCACCTTCGGCGCCCTGTCTGCCAGCGGCCAGAACGAGCGCACCGCTCAATACGGCCCGCTGCTCTCCGGCTTCGTCGCCGTGCCGCACGCCCTCGAATACCGCAGCGAACAGCGCGGCGCCCGCTATGGCGAAGCCGCCGCCGATGCCATAGAAGAGGTCATTCTTCGCGAGGGGCCCGATACCATCGGCGCCATCTGCCTCGAGCCGATCACGGCCGGCGGCGGCGTCATCGTACCGCCCGACGGCTACTGGCAGCGCGTCGAGGACATCTGCCGCCGCCACGATATCCTGATCCACATCGATGAAGTGGTGTGCGGCCTCGGACGCACCGGCGCCTGGTTCGGCTATCAGCATTACGGCGTCAGGCCGGATTTCGTCACCATGGCCAAGGGCGTTGCCTCGGGCTATGCCGCCATCTCCTGCACCGTCACCACGGAGGCAGTGTTCGATCTGTTCAAGGACGCACCGGACGATCCGCTCAGCCATTTTCGCGACATCTCGACCTTCGGCGGCTGCGCGTCCGGTCCGGCGGCGGCGCTCGAAAACCTTCGCATCATCGAGGAGGAGGCGCTCGTTGAGAACTCGGCGCTTCAGGGCGGGCGGCTGATCGCCAACCTCGGAGCACTTCAGGACAAGCATCCCGCCATCGGCGACGTGCGCGGCAAGGGATTGTTCGCCGGCGTCGAGCTGGTCGCCGACCGGCAGAGCCGCGAACCGGCCGCCGAGAAGCAGGTCCAGGCCGTCGTCGCCGAGTGCGGCACCCAAGGGGTGATCATTGGTTCCACCAACCGCTCGATCACCGGCTTCAACAACACGCTCTGTCTCGCGCCGGCGCTGATCGCCACGCCTGACGACATCGACACCATCACCGATACGATCGGCCGCGCCATCGAGCGCGTCTTCGGCTGATCGCAGGAGAGATCCGAAATGCGGATGACCACCGAGGAAGCCTTCGTCAAAGTCCTGCAGCGCCACGGCATCCGCCATGCCTTCGGCATCATCGGCTCGGCCTTCATGCCGATCTCCGACCTGTTCCCCAAAGCCGGCATCACCTTCTGGGACGTGGCGCACGAGGGCTCGGGCGCCATGATGGCAGACGGCTACAGCCGTGCCACCGGCAAGGTGTCTCTCGTCATCGCCCAGAATGGCCCTGGCGTCACCAACCTCGTGACGGCCGTGAAGACCGCCTACTGGAACCATACGCCGCTGCTGGTGATTACGCCGCAATCGGCCAACAAGACCCTCGGCCAGGGCGGCTTCCAGGAAGTGCCGCAGATGGCGCTGTTCCAGGACATCGTTGCCTATCAGGAGGAGGTGCGCGACCCCTCGCGCGTCGCCGAAGTGCTCAACCGGGTGATCCTACAGGCCAAGCGCGCCTCGGGACCTGCTCAGATCAACATTCCCCGTGACATCTTCACCCAGGTGATCGACATCGAGCTGCCGCCGATCGTCGAATTCGAGCGTCCCTCGGGCGGCGAAGAAGCGCTCGCCAAGGCCGCGGATCTCTTGTCGAACGCCCGCTTCCCGGTGATCCTCAATGGCGCCGGCGTGGTGCTGGCCGGTGCGATCGCTGACAGCGTCGCCCTTGCCGAAAAGCTCGATGCGCCGGTCGCCTGCGGCTACCAGCACAACGACGCCTTCCCCGGCAACCATCCGCTCGCCGTGGGGCCGCTCGGCTACAACGGTTCCAAGGCGGCGATGCAGATCATCGCCAAGGCCGACGTCATCCTGGCGCTCGGCACCCGCCTCAATCCCTTCTCGACGCTGCCGGGCTATGGCGTCGACTACTGGCCGAAGGACGCCGGCGTCATTCAGGTGGACATCAACCCCAACCGCATCGGCCTCACCAAGAGGATCGCCGTCGGCATCGTTGGCGACGCTGGCAAGGTGGCGCGCGCGCTCACCGACAAGGTGACCTCACGCCTGACACCGGCCGGACGACAGGAGCGGCGCGGCCTTGTCGCCGCCACCCGATCGGCCTGGGCGCAGGAGCTCACCTCGCTCGATCACGAGGACGACGATCCCGGTACCAACTGGAATGCGCGGGCGCGCGCCGCCAAGCCCGACTGGCTCAGCCCCCGCAAGGCGTGGCGGGCGATTCAAGCCGCCCTGCCGCGCGAGGCGATCATCTCGTCCGACATCGGCAACAACTGCGCCATCGGCAATGCCTACCCGTCCTTCGACGACGGACGGAAATACCTGGCGCCGGGCCTGTTCGGCCCCTGCGGTTACGGCCTGCCATCCATCGTCGGTGCCAAGATCGGCCGCCCGGACCTGCCGGTGGTCGGCTTCTCCGGCGACGGCGCCTTCGGCATCGCGGTCAACGAGCTGACGGCCATCGGCCGATCCGAATGGCCGGCCATCACTCAGATCGTTTTCCGCAATTATCAGTGGGGCGCCGAGAAGCGGAATTCCACGCTTTGGTACGACGACAACTTCGTCGGCACCGAACTCGACACCAACGTCTCCTATGCGGCCATTGCCCGCGCCTGCGGCCTGAAGGGTGTCGTGGCGCGGACGGCCGACGAGTTGAGCGACCTTCTGCGGCAGGCCATCGTCGATCAGCAGGACAATGGCAAGACGACGCTGATCGAAGTTCTGATCAACCAGGAACTCGGGGAGCCCTTCCGTCGCGACGCGATGAAGAAGCCGGTGGTCATCGCCGGCATCGACCCTGCCGACACGATCGAGGCATGAACGGGAATTTTGCAACAGCAAGGAACTTGGCGCGCCGTAAAGACTATTGGAATAGTATTTTATAGTTCGTCAAACCGTAGCATGGCGTTTCTTCTAGGCAGAGCTAACCACCTGTAGCTTAGCAATATTTTCGGCAGGCCCGATCCGATCCCATGTGGAACACCCGTTCCCCCGGTCGGGAGTTCTTTGCTGACCGAGGGAGATATTGATGACGCCAGTTGCCCAGTTCATGACCCAGATCGGCAAGACGGCCGCATTCGTCGCCATGGTGGCGACCGGCCTTTCCGCCGGCTCGGCCGTAGCCGAGACGACGCTCAACATAGGCTGGCAGCAGATCGTCGAGCCGTCGCGCGTGCCGCAGGCCGATGGCGCCTATGAGAAGGCGACCGGTGCCAAGATCAACTGGCAGAAGTTCGACGGCGGCGCCGACGTGATCGCCGCCATCGCTTCCGGCTCGCTCGACATCGGTTATGTCGGCTCGTCGCCGCTCACTGCGGCGGCCAGCCGCGAAGTGCCGATCGAGACCATCTTCGTCGTCGGCCTGATCGGCCCCTCGGAAGCGCTGGCCGCCAAGGGCGTCGACAAGCCCGAGGATCTCGTCGGCAAGAAGATTGCCACGCCCTTCGTTTCCACGGCGCACTACAGCCTTCTGACCGCGCTGAAGCATTGGAACATCGATCCCAAGCAGCTCCAGATCCTCAACCTGCGCCCGCCGGAAATCGCCGCCGCCTGGGAACGCGGCGATATCGACGGCGCCTATGTCTGGGATCCGGTGCTGGCCGAGATCAAGAAGACCGGCAAGGTGGTCGCGACCTCCAGCGACGTCGCCAAGTGGGGCGGCCCGACCTTCGACGCCTGGATCGTCCGCAAGGAATATGCGGAACAGCACCCCGACGTGGTGAAGGCCTTCGTCAAGGTGACCGGCGAGGCCTACGCCTCCTACCGTGCCGACCCGAAGACGTGGGATGCCAAGTCGCCCGAGGCCGAGAAGATCGCCCGCCTGACCGGCGCCAAGCAGGACGAGGTTCCCGAACTGCTGACCGGCTATTACTTCCCGACCCTTGAAGAACAGCCGAGCGAAGCGCTGCTGGGCGGCGGCACCACGAAGGCCGTTGCCGCCACGGCCGCCTTCCTCAAGGAACAGGGCAAGATCCCCGACGTGCTCGCCGACTATTCGCCATATGTCTCCGACCGCTGGGTGAAGGACGTCGTCGCGTCCAAGTGACCGGCCGCCGCAGGCTGCCAGGCCTTGAAAGCCGCCCGTCCGCCCCTTGAGGCGGGCGGGTTTCGTTCGATCCGGTCCGGTGGAAACGCAAGGGAGACGAGACGCTCCGTGTACAAGCTTCATATCGACAAGGTCACCTTCGCCTACGGTCCGTTGCAGCCACCGGTGCTGGCTGACATCGGCCTCTCGATCGGCAGCGACGAATTCGTTGCCGTGGTCGGCCGCTCCGGCTCGGGCAAGACAAGCCTCCTGAGCCTTGCCGCCGGCTTCCTGAAGCCGACAAAAGGCCGGGTTCACATCGATGGCCGCACCGTCGAGGGACCGAGTGCCGAGCGCGCCGTGGTGTTTCAGGACGACGCCCTGTTTCCCTGGCTGACGGCGCGGCAGAATGTCGGCTTCGCCCTGAAGCTGAAGGGGATTCCGAAAGCGGAGCGCGAACGACGCGTTGCCGAACTCCTGGCCCATGTCGATCTGGCGGCTTGCGCCGACAAGGCAATCTGGGAGCTGTCTGGCGGTATGCGCCAGCGGGTCGGCATTGCCAGGGCGCTCGCCGCCGATCCGGAGTTCCTGCTGATGGACGAGCCGCTCGGTGCGCTTGACGCGCTGACGCGTGAGCGCATGCAGGAGTTCCTGCTCCATCTCTGGCAGGACAGCGGTGCCGGCGTGCTGCTGATTACCCACAGCATTGAGGAAGCGCTGTTCCTCGCCACGCGCGTCGTGGTTCTGGCCCCCTCCCCCCGTCGGATCGTGGCCGACATTCCCGTCACCTTCGGCCGCCGGCTTCTGCAGGGCGACACATCGCGCGCCATCAAGTCCGACCCGGCCTTCGTCGCGGCGCGCGAAAGGCTGCGCGACCTGATCGAATTGCAGGATTTCGAGGTTTAGCCATGAGCACGATCGAAGATATCGCCGGCCAAGACGAGCCGACCGCACCAGCTCCCATTTCGCCCGGCTTTGACTGGGTTCGCCTCGTCCCTCTGCTGACGGTCTTCGCCATCATCACGCTTTGGTCCCTGGCGGCAAGTCGCGGCTGGGTGTCGAAGGTGTTCCTGCCGTCGCCGCTCGCTGTGCTGAAGAGCGCCTATCAGGTCAGCGTCTCCGGCTTTGCCGATTCCACCCTGCTCCAGCACCTCCTCGCCAGCCTCGGCCGCGTGTTTGGTGCGCTGGCGGCGTCGATCGTCGTCGCGGTACCGATCGGCGCCATCATCGCGTCATCACGGATCGGGCGCGGCATCTTCGATCCTATCGTCGAGTTCCTGCGGCCGCTGCCGCCGCTCGCCTATCTGCCGCTGATCATCATCTGGTTCGGCATCGGCGAGGCTTCCAAGGTGCTGGTGATCGGCCTGGCCATGGCGCCGCCAATCATCATCGCCACAGCAGCCGGCGTCAGGTCGGTCTCGCGTGACCGGCTCAACGCCGCCCGCTCGCTGGGTGCCACGCGATCGCAACTTCTTCGCTTCGTGGTGCTGCCGAGTGCCCTGCCCTCGATCGTCACCGGCATTCGCATCGCGCTGGGCGCCGGCTGGTCGACGCTTGTCGCCGCCGAGCTGGTGGCTGCGAGCCGTGGCCTGGGCTTCATGATCCAATCGGCCGCTACCTTCCTCGGTACCGACGTGGTAATCCTCGGCATTGCCGTGATCGGCATCGTCGCCATCCTGCTGGAACTCTTGATGCGGGCACTGGAGCGACGCTTCGTGCCCTGGTCGACGCATCTGTAAGCTTGGTGGAAGGCGCTCGTGATACCGCCACTTTCGAGACGGTCCGCTGTCCTCTTGGTTTCATCAATGCGCCTAGGAAGGTAGACCATCGTCTGGAGCGCTGCGCATCTTCCTTAGAAGATTGACCCAAATAGCCTTCCGAGCGCCAAGGTCGAGCGCATGGAAGATTTGCTTGAACGTCATGCCTTGGTTGACATGGTGGGTTGCGCCTGCTGCGCCGGCACTGTTTTTCAAACAGTACCTCTATCAGTCCAACCCGCGAACTGGCTTTGGCCAGACCTCCCTGGACAAGGCGAGATGGTTGCGGGGGCGGGTTGCCCGGCACGGAGGAGCATGTCGGGCTTTTTCGCAGTACCGCGTAGGAGATGGTTGGTCAGTCCGTGGTGAAAGCTGGAACATCTGAGCCGGCATGGAAGGCATGAAGCCAAACGTTGGAGTCTATGAGCGATCCGGGATTGCCAGCAGCCTTGGCACCAGTGCGCGGATTGCCGCCGCCACATCTCGATCCAGAGACTTCAGCCAGCGCTTCGGAATCGCGTCGAGACCGTAGGTGGCGCCGGCGAGAGCCCCGGCAATGGCCCCGGTGGTGTCCGCGTCGCCGCCATGGTTGACCACGCGGATCAGACAATCCTCGAAAGAAGTCGTCGAGAAATAGCCGTCGAACGCCGTCTGTATCGTATCGACGACATAGGCTGAGGATATGCCAGGATAGGGTACGAAGCGGAAAGTCGGGTGGCGTGAGACCAGCTCGTCGGCACGTTCGGCCGCCGCTCCTTTGCCATTGCCACCAAGCAAGGCCACGACCATGGTCGCCAGTGTCTCGCAGGCGGCATCGGACAAGGGGTGGTTGTGAGTGGTATGCGCCTGCTCTACCGCCCAGCGCCTTGCGCGTTCAGCATTGTGATGGCTGGCAATGGCAACCGGCAGAAAGCGCATTGCAGCGCCGTTACCGGCATCTCCCTCATTCATCGGCCCTGTGACAAGGCCGCGCTGGATATAGCGGCGGATGCCGCGCCGACAGGTATTGCCAACATCGAGCGGCCCCGACCGGAGCCAGGCGGCAAATTCTTCGCAGACATCGGTGAGATCAAGACCGTTCCTGCGGACGAGCGACTTGCCGAGCGCGAGCGCCATGGCCGTATCGTCGGTTACCGCGCCGGCCTTGAGGCGGAGCCAGCCGCCACCGACGATGTCGCGCAGCACGCCATGTTCCGCAGCAATTTCGCCCCGGGTCATGAACTCGGCGGCGGCACCGAGCGCATCGCCGATGGCAAGTCCCAGAAAAGAGGCGAGCGCCCGGTCCTGCAGCCCTGTCATGGCATCACGCAAAGCTCATAATCGCCGCCGATCACCAGGAACTCGCCCTCCCCCTTCAATGGATGAGAAGCCAAGATCGTATTGAAAAACAGGATCTTCTCGCGCGGCACCCGCGCCATCAGGATAACGTCACCAAAACAGTCGGCGATCTGCCGCTCGGCTGTGAAAGAGGAGATGCTGTTGAGGCGCATCACCACGTTTCGTCGGTCGAGTTTCGCTTTGATCGGGTGCTCGTCGAAATCATTGACGCCACGGTAAAGCGTGACGTGGCTTTCTTGCGGAAAGGCAAAGCGGCGAAGCGCCCACTGGCAGAACTCATAGAGCAGATCGAGTTGCGCCAGGATCGAGTTGTTATGGAAGCGGCTGGACATTTTCTCGGCGACATAGGTCGCCCAGGCGTTGGGCGCCTGCCGTACCAGACGCGCCTTGTGGAAAGTCGGGAAGATGCCGAAGCGGCTCTCCACCCATCCCTTCAGCACCGCACCTTCCGGGCTGTTGCTGTCGTAACCCCAGCCCTTGATGAGGCGCAGATAGGACGAACGGAAGCGACGGCGTCCGGTCCGGTCGCCAGGCTCGCGCTGCTCAAGGTCGATGCCGAACATGGCCATCATGTAGTTCGTGAAGGCCTCGCCCGCCTCGCCGAGATCGGAGGCGAGATCGAGCATTTCGAACAGGCCGCCGTTCATCTCGAGAACGCCAGAGATGTGGATGGGTCGCGGCCGCGCATTGAACGCAACATCGGCCAGGATTCGCGTCGGCAGCCCGACGAGGTTGGTCGAATGGCCGATCAGGTCATCAGCCGGCACCGTGTCGATTTCCTCGCTCGCCATGGCGAGTTACTCAGGCGCCGTCCGTCGGTCGGATTATATCGGCGAGCGCAACGAAAGGACGACGCGGCGGGGCGGCCGGCCGGTTGGGATCGCGGTCCTTCAACACCTTGAACAGCCGCGTTTCGAGCGGCGAGGCGCCAACCATGTCCCGATAGGCACGCTCAAGCATGGAGCGGGCACGAGCTGCGGCGACACTGTCGGGAAGACCTTCGAGATCGTCGCCCACGAGCATTTCTCCCATCCGTCGCAGGACGTGCAGGCGACAGACGGCGAGGCGTTCGGGCTCGAAGCGGACGCCGAGAGCCTCGAAGAAGTCTTCGGCAGAGGAGAGTTGCTTCAGGCGGGCGAGAATGTTGGTCGCATCCGGCACGGGCCGATCGATCGGGCAAGCCATGGAGTGATCCTTTACGTGGGGGGTGACGAGGGCGGCGTGCAGGTGTTCAAGTTCGCCAGGGGTGAGGGCCCGCTTGTGCTCGACGGCGGCCTGTCGCACGGCGGCGACAAGCGGAGCCGCAAGATGCGGATCGAGGGTGACGCCGTTACGGGCGAGGATGTGGGCCAGCGCCTGCCCTCCTGAATGCTTGCCGACGACGATCGAATGGCAGCGACCGAGCAGCGCCGGATCGAGCCCTTGGTAGGTCTCGGCGTTCCGGAGGAGACCGGCGACATGCAGGCCGCTTTCATGGGCGAAGACGTCGCTGCCGACGATGGCCTTGGCGGGCGGCACGCTGCGCCCGGCGGCCGCGGCCACAAGATTGGCGAGAGGCATCAGCGCCGGCAGGTGGATACCGGCGCTCCTCCCGTCGAGACGTAGGAGTGCCACGGCGATTTCCTCGAGTGCCGCGTTGCCGGCCCGCTCGCCGAGACCGAGCACAGTCACGGAAGCGTCCGTGCAGCCGGCACGCAGGGCAGCAAGCGTGTTGGCCGTAGCGAGCCCCAGATCGTTGTGTCCGTGGAATTCGAGCGCAAGCGAGCTATGAGACCGAAGCGACCTCACCAGCGCCTCCGTCGAGGTGGGATCGAGAACGCCCACAGTATCGGCGATCCGAAACCTTGTGCCGCCAGCCGCTTCCACCGCTTCGGCCATGGCGGCGAGATGGTTGGGAGCGGCTCGCGAGGCGTCCTCTGCCCCCACCGATACGGCAAAGCCGAGGTCGAGGGCCATGGGGACATAACGACGAATGCGGGCAAGCGCCTGGCGTTGGTCGATGCCGAGCTTGGCGGCGAGTTGCAGTTCGGAGGCAGGAATGGAAAGGTTGATGGCCGGTGCGCCCGTCCGGGCGGCGGCCGCAAGATCAGCATCGCACATGCGGCACCAAACGGCGATGCGAGACGGCAGTGACAAACCGACCACGGCCGCGATCGCGGCGATCTCATCCTCGCCCATGGCCGGTGTTCCAACCTCGATCTCGGCGACGCCCGCCTTGGCGAGGGCCTCGGCGATGGCCAGCTTCTCCGCGACGGTGAATGCCACCCCCGGCGCCTGTTCGCCGTCGCGCAACGTCGTGTCGTTGAGGCGCACATCGGTCATGCCGGAACCTCCACGCGTGTGCCGCGCGTTTGCCTCAGGATGGATGGCAGCGCCATCAGCAGACGGTCGATGTCGGTCTTGTCATTGAAGCGGGAAAGGGAGAAACGGATCGCCGAGCCGGAAAGGTTGCCGTGCCCCATGGCGACGAGCACGCGGCCAGGCTGCCGTCCCCCTGCGGCGCAGGCGGATCCTGCCGAGGCGGCGATGCCGCTGCGGTCCAGGCGATCGAGCATCATCTCGGCGTCGAAACCTGGAAAGGCGAGACAGGACGTGTTGACCAGGCGGTGTTGCGGATCGCCGAGAACACTGGTCTCCGGCAGAATGGCGGCAACGGCCGATTCCAGACGATCGCGCAGCATCGCGACACGGCCCATATCCGATTGGGTGCGGGCGAGACCGGCGGCTACGCCGAAGCCGACAATACCCGGCACGTTTTCGGTGCCAGCCCGGCGGCCACGCTCCTGGCCACCGCCGGTCACGAGGCCGTGGAACGGAATGTCGCGCCGGACGTAAAGCGCTCCGACACCCTTGGGACCGTGCAGTTTGTGGGCGGACAGCGACAGCATGTCGACGCCGCTTTGGGCCACGTCGATCTCCGCGCGACCGGCCGCCTGCACGGCATCGGTATGAAAGAGCGCGCCGACGGCATGGGCGGCGGGAACGAGATCGGGAATCGGAAACAACGTGCCGGTCTCGTTATTCGCGGCCATCAGCGTGACGAGGGCAACGTTGGCGTCGAGGGCAGCCTGATAGGCGTTGATATCCAGCCGGCCGCTGCCATCGACGGGCACCTCGCGTACGACAATGCCGTCCGTTACCGCCAAGCGGTCGAGCGTGGCATGGATCGATGCGTGCTCGACGGCGGAGGTTACCACCGTGCGCCGACCGGGACGGGCGGCCAGCACAGCGCGAAGGGCAGTAACGTTGCTCTCGCTGCCACCGGACGTGAAGATGATTTCTCCGGAACGACCGGCACCGATTAATGCCGCGACCTCGCGCCGGGCGGACTCAACGGCGCGCCGCGCCGCTCGACCGGCCGAATGTCCAGAAGAGGGATTGCCCGGAAGCTCGATCAATGCCGCCAGCATCGCCTCGGCAACGCGCGGCTCGACCGGCGTCGTGGCATTCGCGTCGAGATAGACGGGCTCCGGCATGCATGTCTCTCAGCAGAAGGACTTGCCGCAGGAGCAGCGCGAGGCGGCGTTGGGATTGTCGAAGACGAAGCCGGACTGCTCGATGCCTTCGACGAAATCGACGACGAGGCCACCGACGTGGCGCTGGGTCAGTGCATCGAGATAAAGGCGGATACCATCCTGATCGAACACGAGATCACCGGGGCGCTCGTCCTTCTCAAGGCCCATGCGATACTTGAGACCAGCGCAGCCACCGGCTTCGACGACGATCCGCAGACCTTCCGCGCGACCGCCAGAGCCGGCGAGCACAGAGCGAACGGCATCAACGGCGCTTTCTGTGAGTTCGATCATGGTTCTGTCCTTCTTGCTTCAGGAGGATGAAGCGGGGCGACAGACGCTCTGCACACGGCATGCCACTAGCTAACCGTTTGAAATTAAAAGGCTCGTAATTCGCTTTGTTGGAAACCCGACATGCCCCGCAGATCAGGCCGCCATTTCGATCCGTCGCCGCAGCCCGGCGAGCCGGCTAAGGCCATCCTCGACACCAAAGCAATCGTTGAAATCGGTGCAGACGGTGCAGGAGGGAGCCGTGCAAAGCGAGAAGCCTTCGGCCTCGCAAAGCACGCGATAGAAGTACTTCTTCCAGCGCATGTTGCCGGTGTTGCCGGCATGCAATGTACGGAAATGGCGAGCGAGCAGGCGATTGAGCTCACCGCGGTCATTGAGGCCAAGGTCCTGCCAGAGATGATCGGGCCGCATCGCCCGGCGGGCCATCAGCACGGCGAGCCAACCGGCGATCGGTTCCGGACCGGACCGGTGGGCCAGCAGCAAGTCGGCAAGAAGAGCTTCGTCTTCCGAGGGCGGGCTCGACGCGAGGTCTTCAACGCCGGTCATGGGATAATGGGGAAAGTAAAGGCCAATCAGGCCGCCGATTTCCTCGGGAGAAAGACCCAGTCCATCGGCAAGGCCGATTCCAGACTTCTCCGCTTCGGTCAGGGCCGCCGCGAGAACGGCGGCGAGCACGTGGCTGTCAAAAGCCTCGGTTTGGTCACGAGATGGACCCGCTGCGATGCGGAGCTGCGCGTAGTGACGGGCAAAGGTTGATGCCGGCATGTGTCACCTCCTTCAATTTTGTCGGAAACCCGACAGACGAGAGACGCCTGACGGATTTCCGGGCACTTGAAAGAAGGCAGCGCAAAGACCGTGCCGGGATCACGTCACAGGTCGACGCCGATCATCACATCCGACGCCTTGATGATCGCGGCGGCGTCGACGCCGACGGCCAATCCCAGGTCATCGGCTGCTTCGTTGGTGATCGAGGCGGTAACAACCATGCCCTCGACGATCTCCACTTTGACGTGGGTTGTCGTGGCGCCTCGAGTCAATGCCACGATCTTGCCCCTCAATATGTTACGTGCCGAAAGCCGCATGATCGTCTCCTTTGGGTTGTGAAGCCTGGTTTGTTATATAGTAATTCTCACTACGCTTGAAGCAATTGGCCCAGCCCTTGCGAGGCACCGGTGGTCACCGTCCCGCACCGCCAGGAGCCCCCCATGACGCGCCGCTTGCTCGATCGCTTTCCGGCTCTCGACCCCGCCGGGATCAACGCTTCCGAACTCGCGGCGATCATCTTCGACGAGGGTGCGTCGATCGACCACCTGCTTGCCTTCTTCGCGGAAGAACTCCAGATGACCGGGCGCCGGATCGGAGGCATTGTCCATCTCCCTGACGACAGCGAGCCGCCGAGCCGAGAGGTGACGGTGGCTGACCTCCTGGCGGGCGACAGCTGGCAGCGGCCACGCGTCCCCCTCGCCCCGGTCGAGATTGCCGCAACGACGCGGCGCATCCGCATGGCCATCGAAGCGCAGGCCGATCTCGCCTTCATCCCCCGCTTCGGCGCGGTCGAGATTGCCGGAGGCGGCCATGCCGACGCCTTCGGAACCCTGGCCGCTTTCGGCCTGCCCGTTCTGACAGCCGTCCGCCGGGAGGACGTCGAGGCCTGGCTGCGGTTTACCGGCGGCATCGGCACCCTCCTCGCCTGCCGCCTGCGCGTCGTACGTGCCTGGTGGCAGGAGACGGATCGGCGGCGCCAGAAGATGCTTGCCCGGATGGAAACGGAGAGCGGCAACGTCGTGCCGCTTCTTCCGACCTTCGGGTGACGTAGACCAGGTTATTTCAGGCGGCCAGCTTGTCGGGCGCGACATGGCTCTGGCAGTTCTTCGGACAAACACGGGCGCAGGCGTTGCAACCGATGCAGGCACCGTCGTTGTCGGCGACCATGATCTTGCGGTTGAGTTCGCCGTCGAAATCGTCGTCGTCATCCTCGACCACCTTGCCGAGGATCTCACCTTCGTCGTCGACACCGTAGAGGTGCATGACGTCGCGATCGCAGACCTTGAAGCAGCGAGCGCAGCCGATGCAAGCGCCGCCATCGATCGAAACGAGGAAGAGCGGCGTCCAGGAACTGCCGTCGCGGGTCGTGTAGTCGGCCATGTAAATCTCCAGCTCGGATGGTTCGGGTAGGATCAGAGGTCGGCAACCTCGGGAAAGCGGCTGATCATGGTTGCGGCTTCATCGACCAGCTTGCCGCCGGCCGCAGCCAGCGCAGCGAAGTCGTCGAAGCCGAAGCGGTGGACGTCACGCAGCGTCCTGGAGACCACCACCAGCCGACCGGCAGTGAGCAACACACGACCAAAGCCCTCGTGGTTCAGCTTCAGTATTGGCGACGCCAGCCGGCCGGTCGCGGCTTCAGCGGCGAGGCCGACCGCGCCGTAGAAGGCCTCGACGCGATCGACGATGTCGGGATCGGGATCGTCGATGATCGGCCGCGAACGCCGTTCCTCGCGACTGACCACGAAGTCGGCCAGCACCTCGGCGTCAGACTTGCGATCCCAGACGCCGTTTGTATCGGCGGCCCGGACAAGACGGGCCAGCATTTTCACGAAGGGATGGTCGAGGGCCGCGGGTGGAGCCTCTATCTCACTCATGGTCATTCGTCCTCGAAATCAGGTCGGGGGGCAGCGACGCCAGCGGCCTGCAACACCTTGCGGAGCCAGGGGGGCGGCGCTCCGGTCAACATGACGCGCACCTTCTCGAGCACATCGTCGATGGTCGCGGCCTGCGCCTTGATCGGGTGGATGCGGTTCGCCACCGCCCTGGCCGCTGCCGGCCCGCCGATCGCCAGGCAGAACAGCAAATGACAGCCGGTAAGCGCGTCGACCTTCGGTGTGATGCGGTCGTCGCCATCGCTGCGATGGGCCCCATCCCCCTCCGTATTGCCTTCGAACTCGACGGCCTCGACGAAGCTCCAGCCGGCAGGCGTCACATCGTAGATGGCAAACTTGGGCGCGGAACCGAAGTGAGCGTTCAGCCCTTTGAGATCGGTAGACGCGATGGCCACACGCACCGCACCGGGCGGCGGCGTGGCTTCGGTTGCCGCGTCAGTGTCGACGAGGCTCAGGCGACGGACGGCTGTCATGGAACATCTCCCGGTTACGGAGCGGATCGAGGCTTTCAGGGGGGACGGGGTGATGGTCGGTGGCGATCAGCGTGTTCGCTACCTCGAAGATCAGGTCACGCGTTCCCTCGTAGAGGGCGCTGCGGCGGTGCTGGGCACCGAGACGGTCGAAAATTGGAAAGCCCACCCGGAAGAGCGGAATGCCGAGCCGTTCTGACGCCTGCCGGCCGTGGGCATGGCTGACCAGGAGATCGGCGCCCATCGCACGCTCCTCAAGGTCGCCGAGATCGCCAACCGTGACCTCGGCTGGAACGGCTTCCAGGATGGGACTGTCGGGCGTCGACGCGATGGCAACCGGGACTTCCGCCCCCATCTCCGCAAAGAAGCTGGCCATCTGGTAGAGGAGATCGGGCTCGGCGGCGATGGCGATCCGGCGTCCGCCGAAATGGAAATGGCCATCCAGCATGGCGTCCTGCAACTGTGAGCGGCGGCGGCGGATCGAGGCAGGGACGGGACGGCCGGACAGACGGGCGAGCAGTGTTATCAGGCGATCGGCAGCCGCCAACCCGGTCAACGTCGGCAGCAAGGTATAGGCAAGGCCGGTCTTCCGGCTGAGAGCTTTGGCGGGACGGCGCATATGCTCGCCAATGGCGATGCAGTGACAGGCGGCGCCCAGGCTCTCGATATCGGCAACCGACGTGCCGCCATAGGTAGAGGGTATCCAGCGGTCGGGTATCGTGCCATCGAGCGAGCTGGAAATGTCCGGCAGAATGACCGGCACGAGCCCGAAGGCTTCCACCGTCTGACGCAAGGTTTCGATGTCGCCGACCGTGAAGTGGCTGGGTGCGAGGATGACGATCCGCTCGGGATCGCGTCGGGTCGAGGGTTGGCTCAGTGCCTCGATCATCGACGTGACCGCAGCACTCCAGCCCTCCTCGATCGAGCCGCGGAAATCAGGGGTCTCGGCCAACACCACGCGACAATCGCCAAGCGTTTCAGCGCGGCGATTGATGATCGAGGCGACATCGGCGGCAAAGTCCTCACCGCGTGTTTCAACCAGCGCCGTCGTGCAGATGCCGATCAGCTGGGGGTTGGCGCGGGTTCGGATGTTGAGAATGGCCTCTTCCAGGTGATCGGCACCGCCAAGCACCGTCGACACCTCGTTCATCGCCGTCGTCTGGATGGGGATGGTTTCCTTGAAATGCCGGACGAACAACACGAGCGCGAAGGCCGTGCATCCCTGGCTGCCGTGCAGGAGCGGCATGGCCCCTTCGATACCAAGGAAGGCATAGGCGGCGCCGAGTGGTTGCGACGACTTGAGCGGATTGGTGGAGAGCGAGCGGACTTCGTTCACAGGCATGGCCGTCTCCTCAGCAATCGTCGGCATCTTCGAGAACGCCACGCGCGAACTTGCGGAAGCTGTGGGCAACTTCGTCTGGAATGTCGGGCTGAGCCATCAACTCCCCTGCCTCGTCCCATGGCGCTGGCGTCCGCAAAGCCGGGAACACCGGACTATTGACGGCGAGATCGATCCGCTTGAGCAGTTCGACGAAGCCTTCGTAGCCGGCGTAGGGGTGATGGCGTTCCTGGTTGACGTCGAGCCACGGTGTCTTTGCCTTGAGGGCAATGAACTGGGTTCGGCTGCCCGACAGCATGATGTCGGCTTCGCCCTCTACGAGCATCCGGTAGATCTCGCGCGGCGCCAGCCGATCGAACAGATGCTTTTCGTTCTTGAGCGCGGCGAGCGCTCGCGCCTTGTCTTCTTCCGTCGACTTCTTGATCGAGGTGCGGATCACCTCCATGCCGGCTTCCTGGAGGGCATCGACCATCGACCAGCTCTTGACGCCGCCGGTGTTGAGCAGCACCCGCTTGCCGACAAGACGAGGCTTCAGCGGAGCAACGCGCCGCCAGGCAATCGCCTCTTCGCGGGCGATCAGCGCGTCGGCCCGATCAAGAAGGGCGGCAGGCGCCCCCTGCTCGACCAGCAGCCCGCATATGCCGCGAATGGCCGCCGAAGTGTCGGCGATGCCGTAGAAGGAGCCTTCGAAATAGGGGATGCCCCAGCGTTCCTGCATGCCGCGCGCGAGATTGATCAGCGCCGACGAGCAGACCATCATGTTCGCCTTGGCGCGATGGGCAGCAGCGATATCGCGATAGCGGGCGTCGCCGGGGATGACGGCGCGCAAGCGGATGCCGAGTTCTTCGAGCAGCGGCTTCACGAACCAGAATTCGCCGACGAGATTGTATTCGCCGAGGATGTTGACGTCGTAAGGCGTGACATCGTCGGGCTCGATGGTGCCGATGACGTGGTCGAGAAGCGTCTGTCCGGCCAGGCGATTGCCGAGATTCTTGGAACCGACGAAGCCGGGGGCGTCAACGGGGACGACCGGACGGCCGAAACGTTCGCCCGCGCGCTTGCAGACGGCGGCAATGTCGTCGCCGATCAATGCGGTCACACAGGTGGAGTAGACGAAGACAGCGGGCGGATCGTGCCGTTCGATGATCGTCCGGATCGCCTTGAACAGCTTCTTCTCGCCATTGCCCATGACGATGTCGAGTTCGGTGAGATCGGTAGTAAACGACTTCCGCCAGAGATCGGAACCGGACGACGCGGCATGGCGGTTGTCCCAGGAGTTGCCTTCGCAGGCGAGCGGACCGTGGATCAGGTGGGCGACATCCGTCACCGGCTGCAGCACGATCTTGGCACCGTCGAAGGCACAGCCACCGGCCGCGGCGCCCGGCGTCAGCGGCTTGGAGCATCCCTTCTTGCGCGCCGTCTCAGACTTCTCCCGATTGGTCGGGCAAGCCGGTTCGTCAAACGCGTTGGCAATTCTGGCCTTGAGGGACATGGGCGCCTCTCGAGTGTTGTGGTTATTTTTGAAATCGCAAGCGCCATGCCAGGGGAGATATCAGCGCCAAGCCTTTGAAATAGTATTAGTTTTATACGCCGCCGCTATTCTTCCCAACCCTAACGCCCGAGCATGTATGGGGACCCGACACGCCATTGTCGGGTTTGCGACGCACCACGCTGAAATGAAAAAGACCGGCCCCGCTGCCAGGGCCGGCCCTTGGTCCGCGCTCGGTAGACGTCAGCGGGTCAGATCGAAGGAGATGTCGGTATCGCCGGCAATGCTTGTCTCGGCGTCGAGTTTGTCGAACAGCTTGTCGAGAATGGCGGTCAGAACCCTGAGGCCGCCCTGGTAGCCGATCACCGGGAAGCGGTGATGGTGGTGACGATCGAAGATCGGGAAAGTCAGGCGGATGAGCGGCGTTCCGGTATCGCGTTCAAGATACTTGCCGTAGCTGTTGCCGATCAGGAAATCGACCGGTTCGGTGAACAGCAGCGACCGCAGGTGCCAGAGATCCTTGTGAGCGTGCGCCTTGCAGGCCTTGCCGAAGGGCGAGCTGTCGAACAGCGCCTGCATGTCCTTCGCCCATTCCTTGCCGCCGTTGGTGGACAGGCAATGGACGGGCTCGCCGCCGGTCTCCAGGGTGAACCGCGCCATCGCCTGGACGAAATCGGGATCGCCGAAGATGGCGTAGCGCTTGCCGTGCAGATGGGCCTGGCTGTCGGCCATGGCATCGACGAGACGGCCACGCTCCAGGCGGAGAGCTTCCGGAATGGCCTTGCCGCTCAAGGCGGAGACCTTGATGAGGAGATCGTCGGTGGCCCTGATGCCGAGCGGGTAGTGGAAGCTGGCGGTCTGCTGGCCAACGCTCTCCGCATATTCCAGCGTCTTGCGGCTGTTCCACTGCTGCAGAGCGATGGTCGCCTTGGCGCCCTTGGCAGCCTTCAGCTCGTCGATGGTGGTGCCGCCATCATACATGCGATATTCGCCATCCGATGGAGTGTCGAACTGATCGGCGGCATCGCCAATGAAGGTGTAGCTGACGCCTATCAGACCGAGGATGCGGGCAAGCTCGCGGTTGTTGCCGACGCAGAAGCCATCGAAGCCCGGAACGATATTGATGGTATCGGACGAGCCGGCGGCGGCCGCATTGTCCTTCCAGAAGTGCTCCAGAATGCCCTTGATGGCGTTGTCGTAGCCATCGATGTGACTGCCGACGAAGGACGGCGTATGCGCGAAGGGCACGTCGAAGTCTTCCGGCACCGAGCCCTTGGCCTTGGCGTTGCCGATGAAGCCAAAGAGGTCGTCACCGATGACTTCGGCCATGCAGGTGGTAGAGACGGTGATCATCTTCGGCTGATAGAGCGAATAGCAGTTGGCCAAGCCGTCGATCATGTTGTTGAGACCGCCGAATACCGCCGCATCCTCGGTCATCGACGAGGAGACCGCCGTGCAGGGCTCCTTGAAGTGGCGGGAGAGATGCGAGCGGAAGTAGGCGGCGCAACCCTGCGAGCCATGGACGAAGCTCATGGTCTTCTCGAAGCCGGCGGCCGCGAACACGGCGCCGAGCGGTTGGCAGGCCTTGGCCGGGTTGATCACCAGCGCCTCACGGGCGAAGTTCTTCTCCCGGTATTCCCAGCCCTTGGTGTACTCGGACTGAAGGGCCGTCGCATCGACACTGGCGGCACCATCGCAGGCCTTCTTGCGGGCGAACATCTCCTGATATTCCGGCTCGCGGAACAGGGGACCATGGTCGAGGATCTTTTCGGCTGACTGGGGCATTGTCTGACCTCATCGCCCGCGCCGCGCCATACGGCGGCCAGACGGGCATAGGAGTATCGGTCACGCGACAGGCGCGCGGTGAAGGGAAGCAGTCTTCGAGGAGCCCCTTTCCTCGGGGGAAGGAGCAACGCATCGGGTCACTCGGCAGCGGCGAGGAGTTCACCACCGTCGGTCCAGGGAGCATCGAACAGGTCCCAGACCGGATTGTTGATGGCGAGGTCCATGTCGCGGGCGAAAATGGCGAAGCCATCATAGCCGTGGTAGGGGCCCGAATAGTCCCAGGAATGCATCTGACGGAAGGGGATGCCCATCTTCTGGACGGGATACTTTTCCTTGATGCCTGAACCGACGAGATCCGGCCGGATCTTCTCGACGAACTTCTCAAGCTCGTAGCCGGTGACGTCGTCATAGATCAGGGTGCCCGGCTTGGCGTAGTGGCCGGTGCGCTGGTAGTCGTCGTTGTGAGCGAACTCGTAGCCCGTGCCGGCGATCTCCATGCCGAGATCTTCGTAGGCGGTCATGACGTGGCGCGGCCGGAGACCGCCGACGTAAAGCATGACCTTCTTGCCCGCGAGGCGCGGGGTATACTTTTCCAGAATGCCATCCACTAGCGGCTTGTATTTGGCGATGACTTCCTCGGCCTTGGCCTCGATCTCCGGACCGAAATGCTTGGCGATCTTGCGCAGGCTGGCGGCGATCTGCGACGGGCCGAAGAAATTGTATTCCATCCACGGAACACCGTACTTCTCCTCCATGTGCCGGCAGATATAGTTCATCGAGCGGTAGCAGTGGATGAGGTTGAGCTTGGCCTTGGGCGCGCGCTCCATCTCGGCGAGCGTGGCATCGCCCGACCAGTTGCCGCAGATGCGCAGCCCCATCTCTTCGAGCAGGCGGCGCGAAGCCCAGGCGTCGCCGCCGATGTTGTAGTCGCCGACGATGTTGACGTCGTAGGGACCGGCCTCCCATTCCGCCTCGGCGCTCTTGTCGAGCACCCAGTCGCGGATGGCGTCGTTGGCGATGTGGTGACCGAGCGACTGAGACACGCCACGGAAGCCTTCGCAACGGACGGGAACGATGGTCTTGCCGATCTCCTTGCCCTTGCGGCGGGAGACGGCTTCGATGTCATCGCCGATCAAGCCGATCGGGCATTCGGACTGCACGGAGATGCCGCCGTTGAGCGGGAACATCTCTTCGATTTCGTCGATCACCTTGTCGAGCTTCTTGTCGCCGCCAAAGACGATGTCCTTCTCCTGGAAGTCGGAGGTGATCTGCATGGTGCCGAAAGCGTCGATACCAGTGGTGCCGACGTAGTAGTTGCGGCGCTGCGACCAGGAATACTGACCGCAACCGACCGGACCATGGCTGATGTGGACCATGTCCTTGACCGGTCCCCACACCACGCCCTTCGAGCCGGCATAGGCGCAGCCACGGATGGTCATGACACCGGGGATCGACTTGATGTTCGACTTGACGTCGCACTCGGTCAGCAGCGGGCCTTCCTCGCCAACCGGCGCATCCGGCTCGGCTTCCACTGCCTTAGCAACGGAGAGGTGCTTCTTGCGCCGTTTGGCAAACTTTTCCGGATACTGGGCGAGGACCTCGGTGATGTACTGCTCGTGGGCCTTGCCGTCGTTTTCGTAACTGTCGCTCATGGATTTGTCCTCGCGGAAGGTGAAGGGAAAAGCGCGGCTACCGGGGTCAAGGCCCGGAGCCACGCGCCCTCCCCAGGGATCAGGCAGGCACGGCGGCCTGGCGGGCGGCTTCCTTGGCGGCAAGCTCGGCGATCATCTGCTCGTCAGTCTTCATGATGCCGAAGGCGAGCAGCATGTCCTCAAGCTCTTCCATGGTGATCGGCGTCGGAATGGTACCCTTGCCGCCGTTCTCGTGGATCTTGGTGGCGAGCTGACGGTATTCGTCGGCCTGCTTCGAATCCGGCGCATACTGGATGACCGTCTGCTTGCGGAGTTCGGCATGCTGGACGATGTTGTCGCGCGGCACGAAGTGGATCAGCTTGGTATTGATACGCTTGGCAAGCGCCTCGGCCAGGTCGAGCTCGCGGTCGGTCTGGCGCTCGTTGCAGATCAGACCGCCGAGGCGGACGCCGCCGGTGTTGGCGTACTTCAGGATGCCGCGTGAAATATTGTTGGCCGCGTAGAGCGCCATCATCTCGCCGGACATGACGATGTAGATTTCCTGCGCCTTGTTTTCGCGGATCGGCATGGCGAAGCCACCGCAGACGACGTCGCCGAGCACGTCGTAGGAGACGTAGTCGACGTCATCGTAGGCGCCGTTTTCCTCGAGGAAATTGATCGAGGTGATGACGCCGCGGCCGGCGCAGCCGACGCCCGGCTCCGGGCCACCGGATTCGACGCACTTGATGCCCTTGTAGCCGATCTTCAGCACGTCCTCGAGCTCGAGGTCTTCAACCGAACCTTTTTCAGCGGCGAGGTGAAGGACGGTGTCCTGAGCCTTGGCGTTGAGGATGAGACGAGTCGAGTCGGCCTTGGGGTCGCAGCCGACGATCAGGATCTTCTGGCCCATCTCGACGAGAGCGGCGAGCGTGTTCTGAGAGGTGGTCGACTTGCCGATGCCACCCTTGCCGTAAAAGGCAATCTGGCGGAGTGCTGCCATGGTCATGGTTCCTTATCTTCTCGAAAGCACCGGGAGGGGATGCCAATTCGGTCGGCAGCGACGGGCCGCCTCACGACGTCCTAATTTCAAGGGGCGTGCCAATTGATCCACGCAGAATAAAATATAATATTATCAATTATTTAATCGCATCACACAGACAAACTGGCCAGCAACAGCGGCTGTCGTGGGTCCGACAAAAGGCGACAGTCGATGTCGGAACACGGTGTGTCGGCGCCATGAAAAAATCCGCCCCGAAGGGCGGCCAGATGGGGTGGACATAGGGGGGGCGGAACACGAACTGTCCACCCGGGGAAGGTCATCCGGCGAGGTGGCGTACCGCCTCCACAAGCGGCATGTCGATCAGCACGATGTTCCCGGCAGCCAGGAAGCGTTGCTCGTTGGATGTCAGCGTCGCCGCGTCTGCCACGCAGGCATGAGGACCAGCCGAGCGCTTGATGATCTGCCGGGCGTAGGTTCGGAGCATCTGGTCATGGAAACGACAGCCCAGGAAAAGGAAGCCCCGCGTCGCCCGACGCTCTCGAACCGCTTCCGGAATGGGCGTCTGGATATCGATCTCGGTCAAAGCCTCGACATAGTCGCTGTCGGAAACCAGCACATCACCGACGGGCTGGATGCCGCCATGCGGTCTGTAGAGCAGCGTGCCGGTAGCGCTCGGCTCGGTGACGGAGCCGGTCAGATCGAAGGCATTGTACCAACGGTCCTCGCCGATGGCGGCGCGTGACATACCCTGAAGGTCGGCGACATCATCCCGGCCAGCTTCCACCATGGCAGCCGCGAGCGTGCCGTCATACCAGCTGTCGACAACCAGACTGAGCGATAGCTGCGCAAGGAAGCGATGGAAAGCGGATGGGCGCGGTTCGCCAGCGAACACCTCGGCCATCAGCTTTTTCAGGGTACGGCGATGGCGACGGCTCTCGATATACTGAGCCACTGCCCACATGTTGCCGCGGATACGTCCGGGAACCGGCACCCGCTTCTGCAGCGCGGCGGCGATCTCTTCCGGTGAGGCCGGCACGGAGGGCTTTCCCTCCAGCGCCAGTAACTCCGGCCCCAGATAGGGAACGAGCCGATCAGCCAGAAGCTCGGTCCGCAGGCCGGCGAGCGCTTCAACTGCGGCCTCTCCGGACAGCGTCTCAAGTGGTCCGCCGGCGAGAAGCGCGCTCATCTCAGTCATCCTCGCCACGCCGGCGGGCGACGACGGTTACCGGCAGCCGGGTTTCCGAGGGCATCTCCGGCAGATCGAGCACCCAGCCATTCTTGAGGGTCACACTGCCACCCCAGAGGGCCTCTCTCTCCTGAGAGACGATCGCCTCCTCGATATCCTTCTTGGCAACGTAAGCCGACAAACCTTTTGCCGATTGGCG
This sequence comes from Pleomorphomonas koreensis DSM 23070, assembly GCF_000425185.1. Classification (GTDB taxonomy): domain Bacteria; phylum Pseudomonadota; class Alphaproteobacteria; order Rhizobiales; family Pleomorphomonadaceae; genus Pleomorphomonas; species Pleomorphomonas koreensis. The sequence continues at coordinate 6,244 of NZ_AULH01000012.1, read as the reverse complement.
GATTATCACCTTCATTTCACGGCGCCTTCCGTCTTCTCGACAGCATCGAGGGCATTGAGTTCGCGCGCCCGCATGCCGACCAGGATGCCGCGATCGACCCATTCGACCGCGTAGATGTAGAACTGCTGCAGGAAGGTTCCGATGTCGCGCACATAGCCGACATCACCCTTGTGAACGAGGCGCTCGCCGATGTCGCGGCCGGGGTAAGTGCCATCGTTCTTCACGTTGAGGCGTGCGACGACCTTGTCACCGGGCTGGAAGCGTGGCGGCCCGTCGATCTCGACATCCGGCTCGCGGTCGGCAAAGACCATGTCAGGCCGCCTTGGCAATCGCGCCGGACGGGCAGACCTCGTCGCATTGTGGCGCATCGGCCGCGCCCTGGCACTCCGTGCACTTCTTGGGGTCGATCACATACACCGCGCCCTGGAAGCGAATGGCCTTGGAGGGGCATTCGCTTTCGCAGGCACCACAGGCTGTGCAGTCGTCGGCATTGATGGACATGGCCATGATCGGGTCTCCTTGAAGTTCAGGCGACGGCGGCGGAGCGACCGAAACGCTCGGCGTAAAGCTTGCCGATGGCGGTCTCGATGTAGTCATAAGCGTGGGCATCGGTGACGGTTATGCCGGCCTCGGCCAATGCGTCGCGCGGGCAATCGCCGATCTTGGCGCAGAGCACGGTGTCGATGCCATCGAGGGCGGCGATGGTGGGCCCGAGCGTCGCATCCTCGCCGAAGCCGCCCATGCAATAGGCGTCGACCTTGCGGTGGCCGACGAGTGTGATGCCCTTCGGCCCGGCCTCGTAGATCTGAAATTCGCGCGTGTGACCGAAGTGTTCGTTGATGCGGGCGCCGCCCTTGGTGGCAACGGCGACGAGGAGGACGTCGTCGGCCACGGCGCTGACACTCCTGAGGGCATCGGCGCGGGCGGCGCCCCGGTCGCCGCGCTCGGCGGCGACGAAGGCGCGGTAGGCTTGACGGGGAGCGGGATCGCAGGTCGCGAACTCCGGCAGACGATCGAGCGTGAACTCCTGGCCGCGGTCCTCACCGAGCAGACCGATGGCGTCGGCGCGGCACTGGCGGCAGTGACGCATCAGCTTGGCACCGCCGTCGAGTTGGTCTTGCAGGGTTTTCAGCTCGGCCGGCGTCGGTCCGCGCTGGCCGGTGAGGCCGAAATGGGTGCCATGCGCCGGATCGGAAATCAGCGGCATGATGTTGTGCAGGAAGGCGCCACGCTGCCGCACTGCGCGGTTGACCTTCGGCAGATGAGCATCGTTGATGCCGGGGATCATCACCGAATTGATTTTGACGAGGATGCCGCGCGCGACCAGCATTTCGAGGCCACGCATCTGCCTTTCGAGGAAGATGGTCGCAGCTTCGAGTCCTGTGCGGCGTTTGTGGTCGAAGAAGATCCACGGGTAGATTTTGGCGCCGATCTCCGGATCGACGGCGTTGATGGTGATCGTCACGTGGTCGATAGCCATGCCGGCGATCTCATCGGCATAGTCGGGCAGCGCAAGTCCATTGGTAGATAAGCAGAATTTGACGTCGGGGATGACTTTGCGCACCGCATCGAACGTGGCGCGGGTCTGCTTCCAGTTGGCGAGTGCATCGCCCGGACCGGCGATACCCAGCACCGACAGCTCGGGGACGGCGGCCGCCACGGCCACCACTTTCCGGACCGCCTCTTCGGGTGTCAGCCGCTCGGAAACGACGCCGGGTCGGCTCTCGTTGGAGCAGTCGTATTTGCGGTTGCAGTAATTGCATTGGATGTTGCAGGCCGGCGCCACAGCCACATGCATACGGGCGAAATAGTGATGCGCCTCTTCCGAATAGCAGGGATGATCCTTAATCTTCTCCCAGACGTCGGGATCGACATCCGCAGGACGGGCAGAGGAACCACAGGACGATGAGGCGCAGCCACGCACTGGGCTCGGCGAGGCCACGAAGCTGTCGAGGGAGACGATCTGCGAGGACATGGCGGGCTCCGGAGATGAAAGGGTCACCCTCCACAGCGCAAACGACATGCCAAGAATATAAGCGATATATTTCAAACAGTTATTCGATCGCACGGTAAGCGTGATCGGGAAAGCTACACAAACTTGTCGGACTTGCGACAGGCTCTTTCCGTGCCAGGGACCCCAAAATGCAAGCAGCGCCGAAAATCGGCGCTGCGTAGGTCAGTGCGAGATGACAGAGCTTCAGAAGCGCTTCAGCTCGACATGATGTTTCTTGAGGGCATAACCAATCTGGCGCGGCGTCAGGCCGAGGATGCGGGCGGCCTTGGCCTGCACCCAACCGGACTTTTCCATGGCGTCGATCAAGCGTTCCTTCTCGCCGGCCCGATGGCCGAGGGCGGGACAATCGGCGCCGGCATGCTCACAGACGTGACCATCGACCGGCGCCTCGTCTGGCGCAGGATCGGGCTGCGGCGCCCTCGCCGGTTGAAGCGGCGGGCGCAGGCCCGGCACCAATGCCTCGCCGCGCTTCAGGGCGGTGAGCTGCTCATCGGCGGTGACATGATGGGCACCGGTCCAGAGCGTCGCCGACAGACATTCGCCATGGGCGCAGGCGAAATCCGCACGACGGATGGTGTCGCTCCGGCTCAGCGTCGCCGTGCGGCGAACGCAGTTCTCAAGCTCGCGTACATTTCCGGGAAAGTAGCACTTGCCCAAGAGGTCGAGGGCCTTGTCGGAGATCGACAAGCGACGGGCGTTCTCTCGATTGAAGCGGTCGAGGAAGGCGCGGGCGAGCAGCGGAATGTCGCCGGGCCGGTCGCGTAATGGCGGCAGGAACACCGGCACGACATTGATGCGATAATAAAGATCGGCGCGAAAATCGCCGCGCGCCACGGCTGCCTCAAGGTTCCGATTCGTTGCGCAGATCAGCCGGATGTCCACCTTCAGGGTCCGCGTACCGCCGACCCGTTCGAACTCGCCTTCCTGAAGAACGCGCAATAGCTTGGATTGGAAAGCCGGCGATATCTCGCCGATCTCGTCGAGCAGCAGCGTCCCGCCGTTCGCCAGTTCGAAACGGCCGGGCTTCAACGCGACGGCGCCTGTAAAGGCACCCTTCTCGTGGCCGAACAGCTCGGACTCCAACACGCTCTCGGAGACGGCGGCGCAGTTGAGTTTGATAAAGGGCTTATTCTTCCGACCAGACAGATCGTGAATGGCCCGGGCGAACAATTCCTTGCCTGTACCGCTCTCGCCGCGCAGCAGCACTGTGGTGTTGGACGGCGCAACGATGGCAATGGTTTCCATCACCCGGCGCACGGAAGGACTGTCACCGACAATGCCACCAGCGCCGATCCGCACACGGTTCGGCTTGGGCTTTTCGTCCAGCGCCTTCTCGAGCCGAGACCTTTCGTCGATCAGCCGCTTGCGATCGGCGGCGACAACGCGATGCAGTCGCACGGCCTGCCCGACCAGATTGGCGACCATGACGAGAAAGCGCAGGTCTTCGTCGATGCGGATATCGGCCGAGCCATCCCACACACGATCGATGCTGAGCGTGCCGATGACCTTGAGGTCGTCCTTGATCGGCACGCCGACGAAGGACACGCGGCTCGGATCATGAGCGGCGGCCGTTCCCACGAAAAGCGGATCGACGGCGGTGTCCTGCACCACGAGCGAGGTCTGGGTTGCGACGATGCGGTCGATGACGACCTGCGGCAGACTGTCAATCGGCCTGCCCTTCACCTCGCCGGCCCAACCGGCGGTGGCGACGATCTCCGGCTCACCGGCGTCATCGATCACCACGATCATGCCGCGTCGCATGGCGAGAAAGGACGTCAGGATGTTGACGACGTTTGCCAACATGCTCTCAAGGCGGATGGGAGCATTCAGAATTTTCGAAATCTCATAGATTCCGAACAGCGCCATTTCGGCGCTTTGCCGATTGTCACGCCGGGGACGGGAGGTTGGTTCCACCGGTGCGAGGCGCGGCTTTTCGCGAACTGCCAGGATCATGCCGTGGCTCCTCAGATCAGGCGCCGGTGGGAGGGGCCGGCTTCTGATCGATAAATCGTCCTGGCAAAGACGAGTTTTGTCACGCCCGAATTGCGGTCATTTCGCCGCCTGCTTGCATAAGTCGACGGCATTCAAGGAGGGCGGGCCACTCTCATTATTACAAGAACTGGTCCGTAGAATGCGCGATCGACAGCGGCCAACTGAGGGGACCAGGAAAAAAGATCCTTCCTCGTAAAACCTACGGTACAAACGGGAGCTTTCTTCTGAACAAACAAAACCCCAGCAACTCGTTGAGTTACTGGGGCTTATTTGGTTGCGGGGGCGCGCAACCTACGAGACCGACATTTGCTGCGGGTATCCATCTAGATGGATGCGACAGCCTGTTTATGGGCAACATCACACCCGATAAAAGGTCGCTTGAACTTTCGGTGGACCTTCAACTTTAACCAGCTCACTACGACACATTCACGCGGGCGGCGAACCTGTCGACTGTCGAATGATCAACGGCCCTTCTATCAACTTTACTTCCGGCGCCGACAGGTGAGTCTTCTCGTCGAGAAGCACACCGACAGCGACGTTGCCCATCTGGACATAGGGTAGCGCGACGGTTGTCAACGCCGGCCGTAGTCCCTCTGAGAACAGGCGATGATCGTCGAATCCGACGACAGAGATATCACGCGGGATAGCTAGGCCGAGTTCGGCGGCGGCATGATAGACTTGCATCGCCATTTCGTCGTTGCCACAGAAGATGGCTGTCGGCCGGTCGTGCCGGTCGAGTAGTCGGCGGGCCGCGACAAACGCCTCCTCCCGGTCGAAGGTGCCGGCGCGCGACTGGCCGGGCACTGCGAGATCGGGCGGCTCGTCGAGACCAGCCTCGCGCAGGGCCCGCTTCAGGCCGGCAAGGCGCAGTTGCGTCGCCTCGATGTTGGGCGACAGGGTCAGATAGGCGATCCGGCGATGGCCGAGGCCGATGAGATGAACGCCGACGCTGAAACCGCCCCCTTCCTCATCGGGGATGACGGTCGGCAGATCGCGGCTGTGCGAAAAGCAGTTGACCATGACGCTCGGCAACCGAAGCGGCGCGAAGTCATGGATCTCGCGGTGATAGGTCGCCGCGTAGATGACCCCCTCGACGCGAACCGCGCGAAAGCTGCGCAAGATGGAATCGGAGCTTTCCGCCCGGTTCTCCATGCTGCCGATCAGCAACGACATGTCTCGCTCGGCCAGCGCTTCCTCGACCCCCCGCACGATGTCGATGGAACACGGCGTCGACGCCGCGACATCGGTCAGGAGACCTATCACGCCCGAGCGTCCGGAGCGCATGGCCTGGGCGCGTCGGTCGGGAATGAAGTCGAGTTCCGCGGCAGCTTGCAGAACGCGCGAGCGCATCGCCTCCGACACCGTGTCCGGAGCGCTGAACACGCGCGACACCGTTTTCAGGGAAACGCCGGCGCGCTCGGCCACGGTCTTGATCGTCGACATCACCACTCCAACTGATTTCGCCACGGCATCCACTTTTGTCCATCGATAGACAATTTACGTTGACCATCGATGGACATCGAGGGTATATAGCCACTCGGGACGGAGATGGAAACCATCCAGTTGTGTCGCGTGCGCGATGCAAACAGGATCATCGCCCCCACACCACGTCACGTCGCACTCGTCGATGTTTGGGCCGGCATGCCTATGGAGCCGGAACCCTTCGCTGTGCCTGCCTTCAAGCGGCCATCGGGGCGACGATCAAGGGAGGGATACAATGTCGGCTTCACCCAGAACTCTCGTTTTCAGCGCCCTGCTGGCCGCTTCGGCGCTTGCGACGCCCGCTCATGCTGATCCGGCAATGCCGCAGGAACTGACGGATGCGCTCGCCGGCAAATACAAGGGAACGGTCGTCACGGCCTTCGGCGCTTTCGCCGACGCCGACGAGGTCAAGTTCAACCAGAACATCAAGGCTTTCGAGGAGCAGACCGGGATCGACATCCAGTACGCCAGCTCCAAGCAGTTCGAGGCGACCATCGCCACCCGCGTCGATGCCGGCAACACCCCGGACCTCGTGGACTTTCCGCAGCCCGGCCTGATGGGCAACTTCTCCAAGACCGGCAAGCTCGTCGATCTCGCGAGCGTCCTGGGCGCCGATTATCTCAAGGCGCAGTATCAGCCGAGCTGGCTCGACATGGGCACCAAGCCCGGTCCGGACGGCAAGCCGACCCTCGTCGGCATCTGGGAGCGCGTCAACGTCAAGAGCCTGGTCTGGTATCCCAAGAAGCCTTTCGAAGA
>NZ_AULH01000011.1 GCF_000425185.1 Pleomorphomonas koreensis DSM 23070 | reverse complement strand
AGCGTCGGCTGGTCGCCGGTGTAGCTGTGGATGGTCGTCATGAAGCCGGTGTCGATGCCGATGACGTCGTTCAGCACCTTGGCGACGGGCGACAGGCAGTTGGTCGTGCACGAGGCGTTGGAGAGGACGATGTGGTCCTTGGTGATCTTGTCGTGGTTGACGCCGTAGACGACGGTGAGGTCGGCGCCGTCAGCGGGAGCCGAGACCAGCACGCGCTTGGCGCCGGCGGTGAGGTGCATCGACGCCTTGTCCTTGGCGGTGAAGATGCCGGTGCACTCCATCGCCACGTCGACGCCGAGGTCCTTCCACGGCAGCGTCGTCGGGTCCTTGATGGCCGTGACCTTGATCTTGCCGGTGCCGACGTCGATCCAGTCGGCGCCCGTCGTCACTTCATGCGGGAAGCGGCCGTGCACGCTGTCGAAGCGGATCAGGTGGGCGTTGGTCTCGACCGGGCCGAGGTCGTTGATGCCGACCACCTCGATGTCGTTGCGACCCGACTCGACGATCGCCCGAAGAACGTTGCGACCGATGCGACCAAAGCCGTTGATGGCGACCTTTACTGCCATTGTCTGTCTCCCAGATACGTTGGTTGTCCTTGCGACGCGCGGCGACGCTCCGGAAAAGAGCGTGCGATCCTCACGGGATCGACGTCGAGGGCCTTCGGGGCCAACCCGATGCCGGTGGTTTACGCCCCGGCCCTTCGGATGTCACTTCAGAAGCTGTGAAGCCTCCTGAAAGCAAAACGGAGGCGGGATTGTTCCCGCCTCCGTTGTTTGTCGTGCCGGTATTATTCGGCGGCCTTCTTGCCCTTGCCGGGCTTGGCCTCGGGAGCCGGGGCCAGCTCGGCGGCCGGGGCAAGCCCTGCATCGCGCTCGGCCGGCTCGACGTAGGCGCGGCCGTAGTAGCTGTCGACCAGGATCGCCTTCAGCTCCGAGATCAGCGGGAAGCGCGGGTTGGCGCCGGTGCACTGATCGTCGAACGCCTCGACGGCGATCTTGTCCACCTTGGCCAGGAAGTCGGCCTCGGGAACGCCCGCCGCCTGGATCGAGGCGGGGATGTCGAGCTGACGCTTCAGGTCCTCGACCCAGCCGATCAGGTTGTCCACCCGCTGCTGGGTGCGCTCGGCATCGAGGCCGAGGTGGGTCGCGACCTCGCCGTAACGCGCCCGGGCCTTCGGACGGTCATACTGCGAGAAGGCCGTCTGCTTGGTCGGGTTGTTGGTGGCGTTGTAGCGGATCACGTTGGCGATCAGCAGGGCGTTCGACAGGCCGTGCGGCAGGTGGAAGGCCGCGCCGAGCTTGTGGGCCATCGAGTGGCAGACGCCCAGGAAGGCGTTGGCGAAGGCGATGCCGGCGATGGTGGCGCCGTTATGCACCTTCTCGCGAGCGATCGGATCGTTGGCGCCTTCCTTGTAGGCGGCCGGCAGGTAGTCCTTCAGCAGCTTCAGCGCCTGCAGCGCCTGGCCGTCGGAATACTCGTTGGCCAGCACCGACACGTAGGCTTCGAGCGCGTGGGTGACCGCGTCGATGCCGCCGAAGGCAGTCAGCGCCTTGGGCATGTTCATCACGAAGTTGGCGTCGACGATCGCCATGTTCGGCGTCAGCTCGTAGTCGGCCAGCGGATACTTCATGCCGGTGGAGTCGTCGGTGACGACGGCGAACGGCGTCACTTCCGAACCGGTGCCGGAGGTGGTCGGGATGGCGACCAGCTCGGCCTTGATGCCCAGCTTGGGGAACTTGTAGATGCGCTTGCGGATGTCCATGAAGCGCAGCGCCAAGTCCTCGAAGTGGACTTCCGGATGCTCGTACATCACCCACATGATCTTGGCCGCGTCCATGGCCGAGCCGCCGCCGAAGGCGACGATGACGTCCGGCTTGAACGAGACGGCCCGCTCGGTGCCCTTGCGGACGGCCGTCAGGGTCGGATCGGCCTCGACGTCATAGTAGGTCTCGACGTCCATGCCATGCTGCTTCAGAAGCTCGATGACACCGTCGGCATAGCCGTTCAGGAACAGGAAGCGATCGGTGACCACCAGCGCCCGCTTCTTGCCCTCCAGATCCTTGAACGCCTCGGCGATGGCGCCGCGACGGAAGTAGATCGACTTGGGGAGCTTGTGCCAGAGCATGTTTTCGGCTCGCTTCGCGACGGTCTTGCGGTTGATGAGGTGCTTCGGACCGACGTTGTCGGAGATCGAGTTGCCGCCCCAGCTACCGCAGCCGAGCGTCAGGGACGGCGCCAGGTTGAAGTTGTAGAGGTCGCCGATGCCGCCGAGCGCCGACGGCGTGTTGATCAGGATGCGGGCCGTCTTCATCTTCTCGCCGAAGGCGGCGACGCGGTCCTGATGACGGTCCTGGTCGGTGTAGAGCACCGAGGTGTGGCCGATGCCGCCGAGAGCCACCAGCGCGGCAGCGGCGTCGCAGGCCGACGTGAAGTCCGGGCGGCGGTAGAGCGCCAGCGTCGGCGACAGCTTCTCATGGGCGAACGGCTCGCTCTCCTCGACGCTGTCCACTTCGCCGATCAGCACCTTGGTGCCGGCGGGAACGGTGATGCCGGCCGAGGCGGCGATCTTGACGGCCGACTGGCCGACCACGTCAGGCGACAGGTGGCCGCCGGGGAACACCACGTTGCGCACCGCGCCCAGCTCGTTGCCGCTGAGGATGTAGCCGCCATGGTCGTTGAAGCGCTCGCGCACCGCGTCGTAGACGCTGTCGACGGCGATCACCGCCTGCTCGGAAGCGCAGATCATGCCGTTGTCGAAGGTCTTGGACATCAGGATCGAGGCGACGGCGCGCTTGATGTCGCCGAACTCGTCGATCACCACCGGCGCGTTGCCGGCGCCGACGCCGATCGCCGGCTTGCCGGAGGAGTAGGCCGCCTTGACCATGGCCGGGCCGCCGGTGGCGAGGATCAGGTTGACGTCGGGGTGACGCATCAGCGCGTTGGAGAGTTCCACCGACGGGGTGTCGATCCAGCCGATGATGTCGGCCGGGGCGCCGGCGGCGACGGCGGCGTCGAGCACCAGCTTGGCGGCGGCGCAGGTCGACTTCTTGGCGCGCGGATGGGGAGAGAAGACGATGCCGTTGCGGGTCTTCAGCGAGATCAGCGCCTTGAAGATGGCCGTCGAGGTCGGGTTGGTGGTCGGCACGATGCCGCAGATCAGGCCGATCGGCTCGGCGATGGTGATGGTGCCGCCGAGGTCGTCCACTTCGAGGACGCCGCAGGTCTTCTCGTCCTTGTACTTGTTGTAGATGTACTCGGAGGCGAAGTGGTTCTTGATCACCTTGTCTTCGACGACGCCCATGCCGGTCTCTTCCGCCGCCTGCATGGCGAGCGGGATGCGGGCCGCCGCCGCGGCGAACGCCGCCTGGCGGAAGATCAGATCGACCTGCTCCTGGGAAAACGTCGCGTAAACCTGCTGGGCGCGCTTCACGCGCGCAACCAGCGCGTCGAGGTCGGCCGGGTTGTTGATGGGCATCTTGTTCTCCTGTCTTCCAAGCATTCGTCCCGAAGGCATTTTCATTGTTGCCGCCGGTCCTGCGCCGTTGCCGGGCGTCTGGCCGGTGGGTGCCTGATCCCGAGGACGAGGTGATCGGCGGATGAGCCGCTTTCGTCTGTCCTGCTACATATGGGATCGTTTTCAGGCCAGCGGTCAAGCGTTGAACCGATTAATGTTCTCGTGCGTAGTGGTACTACAGACCGGCCAAAATTCTTCTTAAGGTCATTGATAGAAAAGGTGAAATCCGGAAACGCCAGGAAAACCCGCCACTCGCTTCTCCGGAGCGCCTGAACCTTCCGGGAATCCTATCAGAAAAACTACTGATTTCAAATTGAGGCCTTTGCGCGAGCTTCATGTAATCCTTTTCATCGGTTTTGAATGGCGCTGAGGACGCCGAGGCGAGACCGGGGCGAGGGTCGCGGGACCTTTGAAAATGACAGTTGGTATCAAGGACGTGGCCCAGCGGGCCGGTGTATCGGTGGCCACCGTGTCGCGCGTGTTCGGCAACGGGCCGGTCAGCCCGGAGCTGCGCGAACGGGTGGAGAAAGCTATCGCCGCCACCGGCTATCGGCCCAATCTCTCGGCCCGCCGGCTGCGTTCGCAGCACTCCCAGACCATCGGCCTGATGGTGGCCGACATCCGCCGGCCGTTCTTCACCGCGCTGAGCCGCGTGGTGGAGGACGAGGCCTATCGCCAGGGCATGCGCCTCATCCTCTGCAACACCGACGAAAGCCCCGAGCGCGAGGCGATGTACCTGCGCCTGATGGAGGAGGAGCGCGTCACCGGCCTGATCTGGGCGCCGAGTCGCGGCAGCCTCGAACGGCTCTCCGACGACGGTCCGCCGTTCCCGCTGGTGCTGATCGACCGCGGCAGCCCGTCCGGCCGCTATGATTGCGTCGGGCTCGACAATCACCAGGCGACGGCGACGCTGGTCCGCCATCTCCACGCCATCGGCCGCAGCCGCATCGTCGGCATCTTCGGCAACACCTCGTCGACGGCGATCGATCGCCATCTCGGCTATCTCTCGGCCACCGCCTCGCTGGGGCTGTCGTCGGAGGCCTTCTTCGTGGCGCCCAACGCCGAGGCGGCCGAGCGCGAGATCCTCAAGGTATTCTCGCGGCCCGACCGGCCGGACGGCGTCATCGCCTCAAGCAACCTGATGCTGCTTGGCGTCGTCAAGGCGATGCGGCGGCTGGAACTCAGGACGCCTGACGACGTCGCCATCGCCGGCTTCGACAACGAGACGTGGTCGGAACTGGTGGGGCCGGGCCTCACCGTCATCGAGCAGCCGGTCGGCGACATCGGCCGCATGGCGATGACGCTGCTGTTCGACCGCCTGAAGGCGCCCAAGGCGCCGGCCCGCAAGGTGATGCTGACCGGCCGGCTGATCGTGCGCGGCTCGACGGCGCCGGTGACCGGCCTCGTCGACGAGCCGGTCGACTAAGGCATCCGCCTGAAAAGTTGCAGACTTTTCGGAAAGGCGGATGCGATAAAACAAGGGCTTGGAGCCTATTTCTCATCCAGTGGATGGAAATGAACGTGGTCGTGCCGATGCTGGTGCCGGTGCGCCACGGCCGGCTTGAGCCTGCCGTCTTCGAGCAACACCGCCCGCGTCGACAGCGTGGCGAGGAAATGCGCGTCGTGCGACACCAGGATCATCGCCACCGGCAGTTCCGCCAGGATGGCGGTGAGCCGGGCAAGATGCGCCTCGTCGAGGGCGTTGGTCGGCTCGTCGAGCAGCAGCACGTCCGGGTCCATGGCCAGCACGCCGGCCAGCGCCACCAGGCGCTTCTCGCCGCCCGAGAGGTGGTGGGTGACGCGCTTCTCCAGCAATTGCAGCTCAAGATCGGCCAGCACCGCCCGCGCCCGCTCGATCGCCTGCGCCGGCGTGAAGCCGAGGTTGAGCGGGCCGAAGGCGACGTCCTCGATCACCGTCGGCGCGAACAGCTGGTCGTCGGAATCCTGGAACAGGAAGCCGACCCGCTGCCGCAACTCGCGGAAATCGTCCTCGCTGCGGCGAGCGCGACCGAAGGCGGTAATGTCGCCGGCTTCAGGCGTTTCCAGCCCGACGATGGCGCGAAGCAGCGTGGTCTTGCCGGCACCGTTGGCGCCGGCCAGCGCCAGCCGCTCGCCGCCGTCGAGACGCAGGTCGACCCGGTCGAGCACCAGCCGGCCGCCGCGGCGGACGCTGACGCCGTTGAGATCGAGGAGAGCGGACATCACAGGCGATCCAGGACGAGGGCGATGGCGATGAGCAAGACCGTCAGTCCGGCCGCGCCGATGTCGACGGCACCGAACCGCTCCAGAGTAATCAGCGGGAAGCGCCCGGCAAAGCCCCGGCAGCGCATTGCCTCGTCGATCCGCTCGGCGCGCTCGACGGCGCGCACCAGCAACTGGCCGATGAAGTGGCCGTAGCTCCTGAGCGTATGGAGGTCGGTGCGGGCGACGAACCCCCTGAGGCGCATGGCGTCATTGAGGCGCCGCGCCTCGGCGCGCAGCAGTTCGACATAGCGCACGGCGAACAGGAACACCTGCACCAGACGCGGCGGCAGGCCGAGCCGGCCGAGCGCGTGGCCGAGGCGGATCGGCGTTAGGCCGGAGACCAGCGGCAGCACGACCAGCGCCGCCGCCGTGATGCGCAGCACGAGGGTGACGGCCCGCTCGATGCCGGGCACCGACAGGACGAGCGGCCCGACCGCGACGAAGGGCGGCAGTCGTGTGGTCAGCGGCAGCGCCACGAACAGGATCAACAGGAAGCCCTCGACATGCAAGAGCCGCCGCAGCGTCTGCCGCGCTGGCACGCCGGCGAGGACGGTGAGCAGCAGGCCGAGGCCGATGCCGGCGCCGAGCAGCGGCCACGAGCGCAGGCTGGCCAGCGTCAGCACCAGCGCCACGGCAACGACGAGGCGGCTGCGGGTGTCGAGCCGGTCGAGACGGGAGATCGGAGCGGCGGCGTCGACCGCGTCAGTCGCCATGCCGGTCCCGTCGCGACCGCAGCCACGCCCAAAGCCCGAACAGGCCGACGATCCAGCCGAGGCCGCCGATGAGATCGTTGAAGCGGACGCGGCCGTCGGCGGCCTCATAGGCTTCGAGCAGCGGCCGGATCTGCCGCGCCACCGCCGCCTCGATGCGGGCGTCGAGATCGGCCGTGACGCTCGCTTGCGGAGGCGCCGCAGCCGGCGCGGCAAGCGTTCCGTCGGTCGAGATGTCGAGTTCGGCGAAATGGCCGTCGCCGGCGGCCAGCGACAAATGATAGCGGCCGGGCGCCGGAGGCGCGAAGCTGAAGCCGCCGTCGGCGCCGGTCTTGAGGCGGCTCACCTCCGTGCCGTCCGGCATTGTGACGAGGAGATCGGCGCCCTGCGGCCGGCCGCCGCCGATGAAGAAGCCATAGCCGGCTATGTTTTCCCCGGTCGCCTGCGCGAACAGCTTCAGCCGGTGCGCCTCGGCCGGCAGGGCGAACAGCAGCAGCAATGCGGCGAGAGCGGCGGCAAGACGGCTCATGCGACAGTTCCGAGCGAAGCGGGCGCCACGATCATCTCCGGCTTCACCTTGAGGAGATAGAGCGTCACGAAGGCGGTCACCGCCGCCTCGATGACGGCGAGCGGCAGGTAGGCCGCCGCCATTATCCCGAGAGCCGGCGTGAAGGCCGGCTCCGACAGGGCGATCTCGCCGCCGACCAGCGCCGCCGTGACGATGACGGCCAGCGCCGCCGTGGCGCCGGCCAGCACCGCCGAGCGAAGGGGATTGCCGGCGTCGATGAAGCGGCGGGCGAGGGCGGCCAGGGCGACGCCCGGCAGCGCCATGTTGACGAGGTCGACGCCGAGCGTCGTCAGCCCGCCGAAGCCGAACAGCAGGGCTTGCAGCAGCAGGCCGACGAAGATCGCCGGGAACGCCTTCCAGCCGAGCATCAGGCCGACAAGCCCGCCCAGCAGCAGGTGGACGGAGGTCGGCCCCAGCGGAAAGGCCAGCGACGAGGCGATGAAGAACACGGCGGCCAGCAGCGCCGTGCGGGGGATGTCGCGGTCGGCGAGCCCCCGGATGCCGAGGGCGAGGCCGCCGGCGCCGGCCAGCGTGCCGGCGGCAAGGATCGGCAGCGACAATACGCCGTCCGGGATATGCGCCATGGTCGTTTCCGTCGGTTATTGGCCGCCCATGTCGGTCGCCTTCACCCACATCAGCGCGCCGAGTTCGGTGGCCGCCGGCTTGCCGTCCGGCGAGGTGGCCGCCGGGCCGTCCACCAGCGCGGCGAAGCCCCACCATCCCGCCCTGGGCATGGCATAGGAGAATACGCCCATGTCGTCGGCCTTGATCACCTGGGTGATGAAGGCTTCGTTGGGCGGCGTCACCGAGCCGTCGTTGACCCATTCCACCTCGATCTCGGCGCCCGGCACCGGCTGGCCGTCCTGAAGGACCACGCCGCGGAACAGGTTGCCGGTCCACAGGCCGGTCGGCCGCACCAGCGGCGCGATCTCCACCGGCAGGCCGGCCAGCCGATCCCAGCCCTCGCCGGAAGCGAAGCCGTCCACCACCACCTTGGCGTAGTGGACGATGTACTTGTTCTCGGCCGGTTCCCAATAGGGCTTGGGCTCGACGAACAGCACCTCGGCGCCCGGCGCGGCGATGTCGCGCTCGAAGCGCCAGGCCGCCTTGCCGTCCACCGGCGCCTCGACGAGCGCGGCCGTCAGATCCTCGACACCCTTGTCCGTGACGGCACCGACGCGCACCGGCTTGACCATGTCCATCGTCGGGCCGCGCTCCATCGGATGGGTGAAGACGAGTTCGACGGTGACCTTGCCGCCTTCGGGCAGCACGTCGGCCGACGGCAGGATCTCCTGGAAATGCGCCAGTGCGGGCGAGGCGAGGGCGGTCAGCGTCAAGGCGGCGAGAAGCGTGCGCATCAATCCGTTCCGTATCTGTTGGGTATGAGGAAAATACAATTTCATCATACCGACGCAATACGGCAAACGGCCTACCTAGCGGACGGCATGCTGTTCAGTCGTGATCGTGGGTGTGCGGTGCCGGGCGGTCGCCCTTGCCCTCGATCGGCACCACCACCATGCGGCCGTAGCGGACGCCGCGCTCGGCGGTGAGATGCTCGGCGAAATGGCTGATCTCGCCGGCCCGGCCCTTGAGCAGCGTCACTTCGAGGCAGTTGGCCTCATCGAGATGGACGTGCGTGGTGGCCAGCGACAGGTCGTGGTGATGGTGGTGCACGGCGGCCAGCCGCCGCGCAAGCTCGCGCTTTTCGTGGTCGAAGGTGTAGACGACGGCGGCCACGCACTCCCGATCGGGATCGGCTGTGGTGGCCAGCTCGCCGAGAGCGGTGCGGGCGAGGTCGCGGATCGCCTCCGAGCGGTTCTGGTAGCCGCGCCGGGCGATGAAGGCGTCGATCTCCTCGACGAGGTCGTCGTCCAATGTGATGGTCACCCGCTGCAAGTCGCTCTCCGTCGGTTGTCGCAACGGCGAGGTTAGCAGGGTGGAGCCTCAGCCGCTACACCCGCCCCAACTCGCTTGCGAAGGACGAATAGCTCGCCGAGGACAGCGGCAGGTAGGTCTTGTTCATGCGGCCGCACAGCGTCTTCAGCTTCTCGACGGCGGTGTGGCTGACGCAGTCGACCGGGAACATCACCACGTCGGCGCGGCCCAGCACGCCGTCCAGCGCCTCGGCCGACTGCTCGGCGCCGCCGTCGTGGTGGATCAGCGAGCCGCGACAGCGCTCGACGAGGTCGCGCATGCGCGACACCGTGCGCGGCCGGCCGCCGATATAGGCGATGCAGCGCCCTTCGAGGTTGAACGGGCAGTCGGGCGCGCAGGATGCGACCCGCGGCGCGTCGGCCAGCCGGTCGGCAAGTTCGTCCGCCCGCGCCTCGGCGGCGGCGAGCCGGCCGGCCAGCCTATCCACCTCGGCGGCGAGCCGATCGTTACGGCGCAGCGCGAGGTCGAGCCGGCGGGCGAGATCGCCGGCCTCCTCGGCAAGGCGGGCGGTTTCGCCGCCGCCTTCCAGCTCGGCGACGCGCGCGCGCAGACTGGCCGCCTCACGCACGAAGGGCTCGATGCCGGATACCAGGCGGGTCAGCCGCTCGATTTCCCGGTCGCGGCCGGAGAGCGCCTCAAGGTGGCCGAGGTTCGTCTGTTCCAGCCGGCGGGCGAGGGCGGCGGCCTGCTGCTCGGCCAGCGAGCGGGCGCGAGCGTCGCCGCGATGCGAGGCGCCGCAGAGATGCGACATCATGTGCACCTCGCCGAACACCCGCACCTCCAGCGCGCCGCCGAGATGGACGTGGCTCATCACCGCCCAGAAGGCGCCGGCGATCTGGCCCTCGGCCACCTCGCGATCCCAGAAGGCCGACAGCTCCGCCTCCGAGCGGCAGCGCGACGCCTTGCGCACCGCGCCGGCGTGGTTGGCGTCGAGCAGCTTCTGCACGGCCCCGGAGGCGCGGTTGCGGCTCGACATGGCGTGCACGAAGGCGCCGTGCAGTTCGTAGTCGGTCATCTCCTCGATGCCGTGGAACAGGCCGAGGCGCTTCGCCGCTTTGCGCAGTTCGGACAGCGTCAAGCAGGTGCCGAGCGTCACGCAATGGCAGCTTTTCGGCAATTCCCAGATCTTCGGCCGCTCGTGGCGCTGGGGCCGCAGCGGCGGCCGGTCGGGAGAGAAGGAGGAGAGCGACGTGGCGGCCTCAATCGGGCCGGGCAGCGAAAAGACGGGCTTGCCCGGCATGTCAGTTTCCCTTGGGCAGCAGAACGCAGAGGGCGCGATCGAGGGCGTCGGCCGTCACCTCCATCTCGAAGGGGCAACCGCGCCCGGCGCAGAGGTCGGCATGGACGCAGCGGAAGACGCCGGCCCGCATCTCCACCAGCTCGGCGCAGAGCCGCGCCTCCACCTCGCCGCGGTCGGGCGGGTCGAGCGCGTCCAGCAACTCGCGCCGCACCTCGATCTCGCGGTCGATCGGCAGGTCGGGCGCCGCGCCGACCGGCGCATGCACGAAGCGGTAGAGCCTGGACATGCCGACCAGGCTGACGGCGTGGCCGCCCGGTGCCCGCGGCTTCGGCACCAGCGCCGCCCGCTCGACCAGCCGGCGGCAGGCGAGCGCCTCGTCCTGGTGGTCACCATTTACCCGCCGTTTGCCGCCACCGATGAAGCGGATGAGGATCAGGAGGTCCTCGACGTCCTGAGCAGGCCAGCTTTCGGGCAAGGGGTGGAGAGCGTTCATGATCGGCATCCGATGATTGGATTCCCTTATAGGGAGCATAACTTGAATTAATGAGTCAAGTATAAGTGAAAGTGACTAGGCGTTGTGCCTTTCGCCCTTGCCCTTCGGCGCCTGAGGCGCCAATCTGCCGGCGTCCCGCGCATCCCTTTCCGGAGTTGCGATTGTCCGACTCGTCTTCCGCCTTCGAGGTCCGTCTCCACCATTCCGGCGGCGACGGCGCACCGCTGTTGCTGGTCCACGGCTTCGGCGCCGACCGCCGCACCTTCACCGCCAACCAGCCGGCGCTCTCCGCCGTCGCCGATGTCTGGTCGCTCGACCTGCCCGGCCACGGCGCCTCGCCCTGGACGGAGGGGGCGACGCCCTCGGCCGCCGCCTTCGCCGACGCCATCCTGAGAGCGCTCGACGCGGCCGGCGTCGATCGCGTCGACCTTGTCGGCCATTCGCTCGGCGGCGCCGTCTCCGGCGTGTTCGCCGCCCGCCATCCGGGACGCGTGCGGTCGCTGACGGCGCTTGCCGCCTCCGGCCTCGGCCGGCCGGTGCCGCGCGTCTTCGTCGAGACGCTGCCGACGCTGACCGACGTCGAGGCGGCCGAGCACCTGTTGCAGCGCCTGTTCGTCAGGAAGAGCCTCGTCAATCGCCGCCTTGCCCTCTACGTGCTCGACGACCTCGAAAAACCCGGCCGGCGGGCGGCGCTGACCCGCATCGCCGCGGCGATGACGGCGATTTCCGCCGAGGCCGACGCCGCTTTCCGCGCCGTTGCAGCGAACGGCCTGCCGCGCCTCGTCGTCTGGGGCGAGGGCGATGCCGTCAACCCGCTCGACGAGGAACGCCTCGAAGCGGTCGGCGGCGAGCGTTGCGTCATTCCCGATGTCGGCCATCTGCCGCATGTCGAGGCGGCCGTTACCGTCAACCGCCGCCTCGCCGCCTTCCTGGCCGAGCGGCCGGCCTGAGGTTCAGCCATGTCCAGAACCACCCGCGCCACCCAGTTCCTCGACAAGGCCCGCGTCGCCTACGAGACGGTGACCTACGATTACGACCCCGACGCCGACCGCATCGGCATGCAGGCCGCCGAAGCGATCGGCGCCGAGCCGGCCCGCGTCCTGAAGACGCTGATGGCTGAGGTCGACGGCAGGCCGGTCTGCGTCGTGGTGCCGTCCGACCACGAGGTCAGCATGAAGAAGCTGGCGGCGGCCTTCGGCGGCAAGTCGGCCAGCATGATGAAGCCGGCCGACGCCGAGCGCGTCACCGGCTACCACGTCGGCGGCATTTCGCCCTTCGGCCAGAAGAAGCGCGTACCCACCGCCTTCGAGGAGGCGGCACTCACCCACGCCACCGTCTACATGAACGGCGGCCAGCGCGGCCTTCAGGTGCACCTCAAGCCCGCCGACGCGGTGAAGGCGCTCGACGCCAGGACGGTGCCGCTGGTGGCGGATTGACATCAATCCGGGGACAAGGTCGCCGCCGTCCCCGATGACCGCTTGCCTTTCTGTTGCACTTGGACGGGGGTGATTCTACCCATCGTGCCATGGGCAAGGAACTGATTCCCTCCGACGGCATCGAGCCGGTCAATCTGCGGGAGGCGCTGGAAGAGCGCTATCTCGCCTACGCGCTCTCCACCATCATGCACCGGGCGCTGCCCGACGTGCGCGACGGCCTGAAGCCGGTGCACCGGCGCATCCTCTACGCCATGCGCCTCCTGCGCCTCGACCCCGGCAACGCCTTCAAGAAGTGCGCCCGCGTGGTCGGCGACGTCATCGGCAAGTACCATCCGCACGGCGACGGCGCCGTCTACGAGGCGATGGTGCGCCTCGCCCAGGACTTCTCGCAGCGCTATCCGCTGGTCGACGGCCAGGGCAACTTCGGCAACATCGACGGCGATAGCGCCGCCGCCCAGCGCTACACCGAGGCGCGGATGACCGAGGTCGCCCGCCTGCTGCTCGACGGGCTCGACGAGGACGCCGTCGACTTCCGCGACACCTACGACCAGGCCGACAAGGAGCCGGTGGTGCTGCCCGGCGCCTTCCCGAACCTCTTGGCCAACGGCTCGGCCGGCATCGCCGTCGGCATGGCCACCAACATCCCCACCCACAACGTCGCCGAGGTCTGCGACGCGGCGATCAAGCTGATCGACGCGCCGGAAACGCCGGTCGAGGGGCTGGTGGACCGCGACGCCGGGCCGATCCGTGGGCCCGACTTCCCGACCGGCGGCATCATCGTCGAGAGCGCCGAGTCGATCCTCGAAGCCTATCGCACCGGCCGCGGCGGCTTCCGCGTGCGCGCCCGCTGGCACCGCGAGGACCTCGACCGCGGCATGTGGCAGGCGGTGGTCACCGAGATCCCCTATCAGGTGCAGAAGGCCAAGCTGATCGAGAAGATCGCCGAGCTGATCACCGACCGCAAGGTGCCGCTGATCGAGGACGTGCGCGACGAATCGACCACCGACGTCCGCATCGTCATCGTGCCGAAGTCGCGCAACGTCGACGACAAGCTGATGATGGAAGCGCTGTTCCGCCTGTCGGAACTGGAAAGCCGCTTCCCGATGAACATGAACGTGCTGTCGCGCGGCCAGGTGCCCAACGTGCTCGGCGTGCGGCAGATACTCCGCGAATGGCTGGACCACCGCCGCGAGGTGCTGATCCGCCGCTCGCAGCACCGGCTCGACCAGATCAACGCCCGCCTCGAATTGCTCGAAGGCTTCATCATCGCCTATCTCAACCTCGACGAGGTGATCCGCATCATCCGCGAGGAGGACGAGCCCAAGGCCGAGCTGATCCGCGCCTTCGGCCTCACCGAGACGCAGGCCGACGCCGTGCTCAACATGCGCCTCCGCAACCTGCGCAAGCTGGAAGAAATGGAGATCCGCAAGGAGCACGCCGAGCTGTCCAGGGAGAAGGCCGAGATCGAGAGCCTGCTCGGCTCCGACAAGAAGCAGTGGAAGACGGTGCGCTGGCAGATCGGCGAGGTGAAGAAGGAATTCGCCCCCGACAGCAAGATCGGCAAGCGCCGCACCACCTTCGGCAACGGTTCGGAGCACGACGCCGGCGACGTGATGGAAGCGCTGATCGAGCGCGAGCCGATCACCGTCGTCGTCTCCGAAAAGGGCTGGATTCGCACGCTGAAGGGCCACATCTCCGACGTCTCGGGCCTCCAGTTCAAGGCCGGCGACGGGCTGAAGCTGTTCTTCAAGGCCGAGACCACCGACAAGCTGATCGTCTACGCCGACAACGGCAAGGTGTTCACGCTCGGCGCCGACAAGCTGCCGGGCGGCCGCTCGGCCGGCGAGCCGATCCGCCTGATGGTCGACATGGACGACGGCGCCGATGTGGTCGACGTCTTCGTGCATAAGCCGGAGCGCAAGCTGCTGGTGGTGTCGTCGGACGGCTACGGCTTCGTCACCGCCGAGGCCGACCTCGTCGCCACCACGCGCAAGGGCAAGCAACTGCTCAACGTGTCCGCCGGGCAGAAGGCCAAACTGATGGTGCCGGCCGACGGCGACCACGTGGCGATCATCGGCGAGAATCGCAAGTTCCTGATCTTCCCGCTGTCGCAGGTGGCGGAGATGGGGCGTGGCAAGGGCGTACGGCTGCAGAAGTTCAAGGACGGCGGCGTGTCGGATGCGCGCGTGTTCGCCTCGCATGCCGGCCTCGTCTGGACCGACGCCTCGGGCCGCGTCTTCCAGCGGTCGATGACCGACCTCGCCGACTGGATCGGCGATCGGGCCACCGCCGGCCGCCTGCCGCCGCTGGGATTCCCGAAATCGAACAGCTTCGGACCGCGCGGTCTTTGACGGTGCGGCCGGACTATAACGATTGAATACAACATTTGGTGTGTACGGAGACTGCCGGACGCAGCTTTTGCTGGCTTTACGGACCTGCCGAACGAATGTACAAAATGCACGCTGCCGATTTCCTCTCGGGAATGCGGCGCTAGGGATTGACCAGGGGATTCTTCATCAAGCCGCCGTCTCATCTTTAACAAGAGGTTAGGGATGGCGTTCTAAATTGAGCCAACGCACTTCGGTGCGGTGCCTCGGTTTGAAGGCTTTCGGGCGGCGTCAGCCTCCCGGAGCTGCGATGGTGATGAGTGCTCGAACGGCAAGGCGTACGGAATGACGGCAGGGCGAGACGGCAAGCGCTCGACGGCGAAAACGCTTCTGACGGTGATGTCCGCATCACTGGTTCTGGCGATCGGCGTGGCGGGCTGCGGCACAACCGAGCAAGGCCCTCTGAAATCCGCCAAGGCGAAGATCGATCCGAGATACGGCGTGGCGCCCAGTCCGCGCGTCGTCGCCATGGGCGAGGCGGTGCCGAAGGGCGGCGGTCGCGCCATGGTCGGCAAGCCCTACCGGATCGCCGGCAAGACCTACGTTCCGAAGATCGATCCCGACTACAAGGTGGTGGGCCTGGCCAGTTGGTATGGCACCGATTTCCACGGTCGCCGCACCGCCAACGGCGAAGTGTTTGACAGCGCCTCCATTTCCGCCGCCCATCCCACCATGCCGCTGCCGTCCTACGCGCGGCTGACCAGCCTCGCCACCGGCCGCTCGGTGATCGTCCGCGTCAATGATCGCGGCCCGTTCCATTCCAATCGCGTGCTCGACATGTCGCAGCGCGCCGCCGACATGCTCGGCGTCAAGCAGGCCGGCGTCGCCAAGGTTCGCGTCGAATACGTCGGCCCGGCGGCGACCGAGGGCGACGACACCGCCTTCCTGCTCGCCTCCTATCGCGGCCCGTCGCTGCAGCAGCCGGAAGCGGACAAGCCGAACGTCATGGTCGCCGCCGTCGAGGCGCTGCCGGGCGTGAAGACCATGATGCACGTCTTCGGTGGTTCGGATGCGCCGAAGCCCGCGCCGGCCGCCGCCGCCCCGATCGTCACCGCCGCCGCCACGACGGCCGACCTCGTCGGCTCGCCGGCTCCGGCCATCGACGTGGTGCCGCTGCCGCGCCCCGCCGAGACCTTCGACTACGTAACCATCGCCTCCGCCGATCCGGCCGATTTCATCGCCGCGCCGCAGGTGGCCGCGCTGGCCCCCGCTCTGGAGCCGACGTTCGCGCCGGTCGTGCCGCTGCCGCAGCCGCGCATGAGCTACAGCGATCCGGATGCCAACGCCTTCCAGCCGACGGTGATGTTTGGCGACACGGTGCTGCCGCCGCTGCCGCCCAATGCCTCCGGCTATGCCGCCGACC
Organism: Pleomorphomonas koreensis DSM 23070; assembly: GCF_000425185.1. GTDB lineage: Bacteria > Pseudomonadota > Alphaproteobacteria > Rhizobiales > Pleomorphomonadaceae > Pleomorphomonas > Pleomorphomonas koreensis. The sequence goes on along the minus strand of NZ_AULH01000011.1, from coordinate 173,095 downwards.
GCGTGTCGCAGGCCTATCAGGCCGTCGACGGCGTCGAGGCCGGCACGGGTCTTTCCGAACTGGTGAGCAAGCTTGAGGGCATGGCCGGCAAACCGGCCGTCGCCCGGCCGGCCGGTCCGGTCGTGCAGCTCGGCGTGTTCGGCAATCCTGACAACGTCGCCCGGGTGAGCGGCGCGCTCGCCTCCTATGGCACGCCCGTCGTCACCGACGTCACGGTCGGCGGTCGCGACATGAAGCTGATGCGCCTCACGGCCCTGACCGCGACGCCGGATGAGGCGATCGCGGCGGCCGAGGCGGCCGGCGTACAAGGCGCCCGTCTCCTGCGCTGATCGGTTTCCGAGCGGTGGCAAGGACGGGCGGTCGTGGCGCCGGAAGCGGGAGGTCCGGTTTCGTCGTCATGCGTGGGCTCGTTCTGGCGTTTCTTCTGTCGGCCGCGATATCCGGTCCGGCTGCCGCGCTTGAAAGCGTGGCGCCGCGCATTGCCCTGCACGACGAAAGCACCGGCTCGCTGCTGATCGCCCGCGACGAGGACAAGTCCTTCGCGCCGGCCAACTTCGCCAAGCTGGTCACCGCCGCCGTGGTCTTCGAGGCTCTGAAGACCGGCGAGATCACCGACGCCACCCTCTATCCGGTCAGCGAGCACGCCTGGCGCACCGGCGGTGCGCCGGCCCGCGTCACCACCATGTTCGCGGCGGTCAAGTCCTTCGTGCCGGTCGGTGACCTGTTGCGCGGCCTCGTCGTCGACTACGCCAACGACGCCGCCATTGCCCTGGCCGAGGGGCTGGCCGGCTCGGAGGACGCGTTCACCCTCCGCATGAACGACTACGCCGCCCGCATCGGCCTCACCGACAGCCGCTTCGCCAACCCTACCGGCTATCCCGATCCGAAGGCCCGGACGACGCTCGCCGACATGCTGGCGCTGGCCGGCCACATCCGCGCCGCCTATCCCGACCGCTACGCGCTCTACAGTCAGCCGGACTTTCTCTGGAACAAGATCAACCAGACCAACAAGACGCGCTTCATCAAGGAGTTGCCGGGCGTCGACGGCATGATGCTGGCCTTCGACGAGGCGGCCGGCTTCGGCGCGCTGATCGCCGCCGGCCGCGGCGACCGCCGCGTCACGCTGGCCGCCAGCGGCTACGGCTCGCTCGCCGACCGCGACAAGGATGTGAAGGCGCTGATCGAGGGCGCCTTTTCCGAATATGGCCGCTTTGAACTCTACCCGCCGGGCGCCGAGATCGGCAAGGTGAAGGTATTCGGCGGCGCCGTGCCGGAGGTGGCCGTCGTCGTTTCGGGCGGCGGGCCGGTCAACCTGACGCTGCCGACCGGCGACCGTTCGAAATTCCGCCTCGCCGTGGTCTATGACGGGCCGGTGCCGGCGCCGGTCAGCCGCGGCGCGCCGATTGCCCGCCTGGAGGTGCGCGTCGACGACCGCCTCTACCAGTCGGTGCCGCTGATGGCCGCCGCCGACGTGACGCGCGGCGAGCTGCGGCAGCGGGCGCTCGACGGCTTCGCCGAGATGTTCGCCGGCTGGTGGTACAGGACGATCGGGTCTATATCGATCGAGGATATCGTGAACTTGGGAGCATTGCGTGGCCGGCACCAGGGGTAGGTTCATCACCTTCGAGGGCGGCGAGGGCACCGGCAAGTCGACGCAGTCGAAGCGCCTCGCGACGGCGCTCGGGGCGCGCGGCCTCGACGTGGTGCTGACGCGCGAGCCCGGCGGCTCGCCGGCCGCCGAGGCGATCCGCGGCCTGCTGCTGTCCGGCCGGGCGCGGCCGCTCGGCGTGCTCGGGGAAGCCTACCTGTTCGCCGCCGCCCGCATCGACCACGTCGCCGAGCTGATCGAGCCGTCGCTCGGGCGCGGCGCTTTCGTCATCTCCGACCGTTTCGCCGATTCGACCCGCGTCTACCAGGGTGCGGCCGGCGGCCTCTCCGTCGACGTCGTCGACGGCCTCATCGACGCCGCCATCGGGGCGACGGTGCCCGACCTTACCATCGTCGTCGACGTGCCGGTTGAGGTGGGGCTCGCCCGCGTCGGCCACCGGGCGGCCGGCACCGACCGCTTCGAGAGCGACGCCGTCGCCGTGCACGAGGCGCGGCGGCGGGGTTTCCTGGCGCTCGCCGATCGCTTCCCCGAGCGCTGCGTCGTCGTCGACGGCAGCCGCGACAAGGACGTGGTGTCGGCGGACATCCTGGCGCTGGTCGTCCGCCGCTTCGGGCTCGACGGGGAGCGCGTCCGTGGCGATTGAGGACGATCGCGCCACCGAGGCCGACTGGATCGAGGGCCTGCCGCTGCCGCGCGAGCAGACGGCGCTGATCGGCCATGCCATCGCCGCCGCCGAGCTGCACGAGGGCTATGCCGGCGGCCGCCTGCACCACGCCATCCTGATCACCGGCCCCAAGGGCATCGGCAAGGCGACGCTGGCCTTCCGCTTCGCCCGCTACGTGCTGAGCCATCCCGATCCCTCGAAGGCGCCGCCCGCCGCCGCCGGCCTGTTGCCGTCCAACGACCGCGTCGCCGCCATGGTGGCGACCGGCGCCCATCCCAACCTCCTGCATCTCCGTCGCCCCTGGGACGACAAGGGCAAGAAGGTCAAGACGCAGCTCACCGTCGACGAGGTGCGCAAGACGGTGACCTTCTTCGGCAACGCCGCCGGCGTCGACGGCTACCGCATCGCCATCGTCGATGCCGCCGACGATATGAACGCCTCAGCCGCCAATGCGCTCCTGAAGATGCTGGAGGAACCGCCGAAGCGCTCGCTGTTCCTGGTGCTCTCGCACGCGCCGGGGCGCCTGTTGCCGACCATCCGCTCGCGTTGCCGCCGCCTCGCTCTCGATCCGCTCGGCCCCGACGACCTCGACGCGGCGTTGACCGCGCTCGACCTGACGGTGGAGGAGGGCGACAAGCCGGCGCTGGCCGCCCTTGCCGAGGGCTCGGTGCGGCGGGCGGTCGAGTGCATCGAGCACGACGGTCTTGAGGTCTACCGGCAGTTCCGGGCGCTGGTCGACGGCTTCCCGCGCCTCGACCGGCCGCGCCTCCATCGCTTCGCCGACGCGGTGGCCGGCCGCAAGGGCGCCGACAGCTTCGATCTCTGCGCCGATCTCGCCCGCAACTGGCTTTCCGAGCATATGCGCCTGACCATCCGCGGCGGCGTCGAGCGGCTCAACGGCTATGCCGCCGCCTGGGAGACGGTGAACCGCATCGTCGCCGAGACCGACGGCCTCAACCTCGATCGCCGGCAGGCCGTCATTTCGCTGATGCAAAGCCTTGCGGGATGCGTCTCGAAATAGCTATTCAGGAGCTGGTGCCGCGCCGTTCCTCTCGGAACCGCCTCGCGACCTTCCGTCCGGCACCCTCGGAAACCTGAAGCGAACTCATGAAACCGACGTTCTACATCACGACCGCGATCAGCTACCCCAACGGGGCTCCTCACATCGGCCATGCCTACGAGGCGATGGCGACCGACGTGATGGCGCGGTTCATGCGGCTCGACGGCTATGATGTGCGCTTCCTGACCGGCACCGACGAGCACGGCATCAAGATGTTGCAGACGGCGCGCAAGGAGGGCATCACCGCCCGCGAGCTGGCCGACCGCAACTCGGCCCGCTTCCAGGAGATGGCCAGCCTTCTGAACCTCTCCAACGACGACTTCATCCGCACCAGCGAGGAGCGTCACCGCGTGGCCTGCCAGGCCATCTGGAAGGCGATGGAGAACAACGGCGACATCTACCTCAACAAGTATGCCGGCTGGTATTCGGTGCGCGACGAGGCTTATTACGGCGAGGAGGAGACCATCCTCTCCGACGAGGGCATCCGCTTCGGCCCGCAGGGCACGCCGGTGGAATGGGTGGAGGAGGAGAGCTATTTCTTCCGCCTGTCCGACTATCAGGACAAGCTCCTGAAGCTCTACGAGGAGCAGCCGGACTTCATCGGCCCCGATGAGCGGCGGAACGAGGTGATGAGTTTCGTGAAGGGCGGGCTCAAGGACCTGTCGATCTCCCGCACCACCTTCGACTGGGGCATCCCGGTGCCGGGCAACGACAAGCACGTGATGTACGTCTGGGTCGACGCGCTGACCAACTACATCACCGCGCTCGGCTATCCGGACATGGAGAGCGAGCTGTTCAGGAAATTCTGGCCGGCGCTGCACATCATCGGCAAGGACATCGTCCGCTTCCACACCGTCTACTGGCCGGCCTTCCTGATGAGCGCCGGCGTGCCGCTGCCCAAGCGCGTCTTCGCCCACGGCTTCCTGTTCAACCGCGGCGAGAAGATGTCGAAGTCGGTCGGCAACGTTGTCGGCCCGCAGGAGATGGTCGACGCCTACGGCCTTGATCCGGTGCGCTATTTCTTCCTGCGCGAGGTGTCTTTCGGCCAGGACGGCAACTACAGCCACGAGGCGATCGTCGGCCGCATGAACGCCGACCTCGCCAACAATCTCGGCAACCTCGCCCAGCGCTCGCTGTCGATGATCGCCAAGAACCTCGGTGGCGTGCTGCCGGCCCCCGGCCCGCTCTCCGACGCCGACAAGGCGATACTCCAGAGCGTCTACGCCCTGCTGCCGGTCTGCCGCGAGGCGATCGCCGGCCAGCAGATCCATCAGGCGCTCAACGCCATCTGGGGCGTGCTCGGCGAGGCCAACCGCTACTTCGACGCCGAGGCGCCGTGGACGGTGCGCAAGATCGACGAGGCGCGCTTTGCCACCATCATGTGGGTGACGGCCGAACTGCTGAGGAACGTCGCCATCCTGATCCAGCCGGTGATGCCCGCGTCGATGGAGAAGCTGCTCGACCTCCTGGCCGTGCCGGCCGACAAGCGCGCTTTCGTCGATCTCGGCGAGGGCGGCAAGCTGGCGGGCGGCGTCGCGCTGCCGGCGCCGGTCGGCATCTTCCCGCGCTATGTCGAGAAGACGGCCGACTGACGGCCGCGCTTGCAGAATGCCGGAGCGTCCCGGATGGCCGAGGCCGTCCGGGACGTTTTTGCATCCGGACTCTGCCTGAAATCGTGCCGGCCTAAAAATAGTGCATTTGCGTCGCCCGCTGCCGGCTTCGTCGTCTTGACAGCCGGCCGCCCGGCTTTTCTGATGCGAGGCCAGAGGGCGCCTCCGGCGTCCCGCGCCCATCGGGTCTCTTCGCATGTCGAGCTATGATGTCGTGATCGTCGGCGGCGCCGTGACCGGCTCGTCGGCCGCCTATCACCTTGCCGCCAATCCCGATTTCGCCGGCAAGGTGCTGGTGCTGGAGAAGGACCCGTCCTACCGGACATGCGCCTCCGCCCTGTCGGCGGCGTCGATCCGCCAACAGTTCTCAACCGCCGTCAACATCAAGATATCTCTCTACGGAATTGATTTTATTCGTCATATCGGCGATTGGCTCGACGTGGACGGCGACTGCCCCGACATCGGCTTCCACGAGGACGGCTATCTCTTCCTCGCCACAGCGGCCGGCCGCGACACGCTGGCCGACAACCACGCGCTCCAGGCGGCGCTCGGCGCCGACATCGCCTTCCTGGAGCCGCACGCGCTGGCCGCGACATTCCCGTGGCTCGCGGTCGACGATCTCGCCGCCGGCTGCTTCGGCCGCTCGGGCGAGGGCTGGTTCGACGGCTACGGCCTGATGCAGGCGTTCCGCCGCAAGGCCCGATCGCTGGGCGTCGACTACCGGCCGGCCCGCGCCGCCGCCATCGTCGTCGACGACGGCCGGGCGACCGGCGTCCGCCTCGACGACGGCGAGGTGATCGGCGCCGGCACGGTGATCAACGCGGCCGGTGCCGACGGCCGCCGGCTGGCCGCCACGGCCGGGCTCGACATCCCGATCGAAGTGAAAAAGCGGATGATCTTCACCTTCAAGGCCGAGGACCGCATCGAGCGTTGTCCGCTCCTGATCGACCCCAACGGCACCTATGTGCGCGGCGACGGCGACGGCTTCATCTGCGGCTCCGTGCCGCCGGCCGGGCAGGACCCCGAGGCGCCCGGCGACTTCGATGTCGACTGGAGCCTGTTCGAGGAGCACATCTGGCCGACCATCGCCGCCCGCGTGCCGGCCTTCGAGCGCATCCGACCGGGCGCCGCCTGGGCCGGCCACTACGACATGTGCGCCTGGGATGACAACGTGTTGCTCGGCGCCCTGCCGGAGATCCCCAACCTCCTGCTTGCAAATGGCTTCTCCGGCCACGGCCTGCAACAGGCGCCGGCGGTCGGCCGCGGCCTTTCCGAACTCGTCGCCTACGGCGGCTACCGCAGCCTCGACCTCACGGAGCTGTCGCCTATCCGCATCCGCGACGGCCGCATGCTGCGCGAGAAGAACATCGTCTGACGAAAAAGGCCGGCGGAATCGCGCCGCCGGCCTTCGTTCCACCCCTCAGTCGGCCGGGTGGCGGGCCGCGCGGGATGGACTTGATCCCGGCTCAGCCGCCTGCCGTCTCCTGCCGGGGCAGGCGATGCCGCCAGCGGGCGAACCGCTGCCGCACGGCGTGGACCTTGCGGGCCAGCGGCGCGGCCGTGTCGTAGAACTGCTGGTCGGCCTCGGCGGTATGCGTCGGCGCCGGGCGGCGGAAGCCCTCCCGCGTGATGATGAAGGTCAGGATGTCTTGCATGATCGCCTCCGGCTGTCTTGATCCGGAGACGGATATAGGCGCCACAAAAAACGATTCATATTGCCCGTTTTCGCAAGGCGTCTTTCAGGATTGAACGACCCGGACGGCCGCCTCCAAGAAAGGCGGCCGTCCGGCGCCCATGCCTCAGGCGGTACCGCCGTTGACGGCCGGCTTCACCTTGTTGCCCAGAAGCTCGATCGAATTGAGCGCCGCCGCGTGCGGCAGCTCCTGACCCTGAAGGAGCAGGGTGATGCGGTCGATGCCGCCGAGCGACTCATTGACGTGGCGGACCTTGGCGATGATCTCCTTCGGCCCGCCGATCATCAGCGCGCCGGTCGGCCCGCGCAGCGCGTCGTATTGGGCGCGCGTCGTCGGTCCCCAGCCGCGCTCGCGGCCGATCTTGGAGAAGGTGCGCTCGTAGCCGGGCCAGTAGATGTCGGCCGCTTCCTCCAACGTGTCGGCGAGGAAGCCAACGGCGTGGATGCCGACGCTCAGCTTCTCCGGCGGATGGCCGGCCTCGGCGCCGGCCTTGCGGTAGAGGTCGATCAGCGGCCGGAAGCGGTGCGGCTCGCCGCCGATGATCGCCACCACCAGCGGCAGGCCCAGGAGGCCGGCGCGCACGAAGGAAGCCGGCGTGCCGCCGACGCCGATGCGCACCGGCAGCGGGTTCTGCACCGGCCGCGGATAGACGCCCTGGCCGGTCAGCGGCGCGCGGTGCTTGCCCGACCAGTTGACGTTGACGTTGTCGCGCACCGCCAGCAGCAGGTCGAGCTTTTCCGAGAACAGCTCGTCATAGTCGCGGAGATCGTAGCCGAACAGCGGGTAGGATTCGATGAACGAACCGCGGCCGACGATGATCTCGGCCCGGCCGTTGGAGATCAGGTCAAGCGTCGCGAACTGCTGGAACACGCGCACCGGATCGTCGGAACTCAGCACCGTCACGGCGCTGGCGAGGCGGATGGTCTTGGTGCGGGCGGCGGCGGCGGCCAGAATCACCGCCGGCGACGACGCGAGATATTCCTCGCGATGGTGCTCGCCGATGGCGAACACGTCGAGACCGGCCGCATCCGCCGTCTCGATCTCCTCGAGAAGCCGCGCCATGCGCTCGGCGTCGCCGGTCTTGCTGGCCGGGGTCCAGGTGGTCGAGACGAAGCTGTCGATGCCGAATTCCATGGTCGAATATCCCGAATGAGAAGAAGGGGCGGGTTTCCAATCAATTTGGACGTTACCGCGCAACCGCAAAAGGGGGCGATCGTTCAGTCTGGGTGAAAGATGTGTCGTCCATTACGTGACTTTGCGTAACGGCTGGGACGACTAAGTTCAAGTCATCCATTCCGCCGGCAAGGCCGGCTTTCGTTGAGGAAAATCCTAGATGGCTAAGGTTCTCGTTCTCTACTACTCCGCCTACGGTCACATCGAGACGATGGCGAACGCCGTCGCCGAGGGCGTCCGTTCGGCCGGCGCCAGCGTCGACGTCAAGCGCGTGCCCGAGCTGGTTCCCGAGGACGTCGCCCGCGCCTCCTACTACAAGGTGGACCAGGCGGCGCCGGTCGCCAGGCCGGAGGAGCTGGAGAATTACGACGCCATCATCGTCGGCGCCGGCACCCGCTACGGCACCGTCGCCTCGCAGATGCGCAACTTCCTCGACCAGACCGGCGCCCTCTGGGCCACCGGCAAGCTGGTCGGCAAGGTCGCCTCGGCCTTCACCTCGTCGGCCACCCAGCACGGCGGCCAGGAATCGACCATCCTCGGCCTGATCCCCACCTTCCTGCATCACGGCATGGTCTACGTCGGTCTGCCCTATGCCTTCCAGGGCCAGATGGGCGTCGAGGCGGTGAAGGGCGGCTCGCCCTACGGCGCCTCCACCATCACCGACGGCGACGGCTCGCGCCAGCCGTCCGAGATCGAGCTGGAGGCCGCCCGCTACCAGGGCGCCCACGTGGCGAAGATCGCCGCCAAGCTGTTCGGCTGACCGTCGCGCCGGTCTTGACGACCCCTGGAATCGCCCCGGAGCCTTACGGCTTCCGGGGCTTTTCATTTGCCCTTCGGCCGCAGCCGGGCATAGAGGTCGATCGGTGCGCCATCGCTGCCGACAATCGTGGAGGTGCGGGCATAGCCGGCCCCTTCGGCCAGCCGGATCGACGCGGCGTTGGCCGGCTCGATCAGGCAGGTGGTCAGCGGAAAGCGCGCCGTCCGATCGGCCCAGCCGAGGCAGGCGGCGAGCGCCTCCGAGGCATATCCCCGGCCATGGGCGGCCGGCACGAACGCCCAGCCGGCTTCCGGCAATCCCTTGACCGGCAGATCGAGCGGCCGTTTGAAGTCAGAAAAGCCGATCTCGCCGATGAAGGCGCCGTCGTCCTTCCGCACCACCGCCCAGAAGCCGTAGCCGACGACGATCCAGTGGCCGGCATAGCGCAGGTAGCGCATCCAGCTTTCATGCTCGGTGGCCGGCCGGCCGGAGATGAAGCGCGTCACCTCCGGGTCGGCCCACATGGCGGCGAGCGCCGGGAAATCGTCCCGCCGGTGTCCTCTCAGGATCAGCCGGTCGGTCTCGATTTCCGGCGCTCGCGTCCTACGGTTCTGTGGCATCGCCCACCCCGCATCGGTATAGTGCCGCTTTATCAGATTCGACGGAGAACGAGCCTCATGCGGTGTCCTTATTGCGGCAACGACGACAGCCAGGTGAAGGACAGCCGCCCGACCGAAGACGGCACCGCCATCCGCCGCCGCCGCGTCTGCACGGCTTGCGGCGGCAGGTTTACCACCTTCGAGCGCGTGCAGCTCCGCGAACTCACCGTCATCAAGCGATCCGGCCGGCGCGTGCCCTTCGACCGCGACAAGCTGATGCGCTCGGTGCAGATCGCCCTCCGCAAGCGGCCGGTCGAGACCGAGCGGGTCGAGCGGATGATCAACGGCATCGTCCGCCAGCTCGAAAGCATGGGCGAGAGCGAGATCGAGGCCGGGCTGATCGGCCGGCTGGTCATGGAGGGCCTGAAGACCCTCGACGACGTCGCCTATGTCCGTTTCGCCTCCGTCTATCGCGACTTCCGCGAGGCCAAGGACTTCGAGAGCGTGCTCGGCGAACTCAGCGCCGACAGCGAGTGAGCGCGGCGATGACGGCGGCGCGCGGCCAGCCGACCGAACTCGACCGCCGCTTCATGGCCGCCGCCATTTCGCTCGGCTGGCGCAACGCCGGCCTTGCTCGTCCGCATCCATCGGTGGGCGCCATCCTGGTGCGCAAGGGGCCGGACGGCTTCGAGGTGATCGCCCGCGCCGTATCGGCGCCCGGCGGCCGGCCGCATGCCGAGGCGCTGGTGCTCGCCGCCGCCGGCGAGCGGGCGAGGGGGGCGACGCTCTACGTCACGCTGGAACCCTGCCTCAACGGCGGCGCGGCGCCGTCCTGCGTCACGTCGATCGTCAACGCCGGCATCGCCCATGTGGTGGTCGGCATCGAGGACCCCGACCCGCGCTATACCGGCCGCGGCCTCGCCGTGTTCGAGCGCAACGGCATCCGGGTGACCAGCGGAGTCCACGCCGGCGAGGCGGCGCTGCTGCACGCCGGCCATATCGCCCTGTCGCGGCTCGATCGGCCGCATGTCCACCTCCGGCTGATGCTGAGCGCCGACGGCTGCGTCGAGCGCACCGGCGAGGGCACCCGGCCGATCGCCTCGGCTGCCGCCCGTGCCCACGGCTTCGGCATGCGCCTCTTGCACGACGCGGTGATGGTCGGCTGCGGCACCATCGTCGCCGACGATCCGCGCCTCACCGCCCGCCTGCCGGGCTGCGAGGCCCGCTCGCCGGTGCGCGTCGTCATCGATGCCGAGGCACGCACGCCGCTGGACGCCCATGTGGTGGCCTTGGCCCGCAGCTCGCCAACCTGGATCTTCGTGGCGCCCGACGCGCCGGAGGAGCGGGTGAGGGCGCTGGTCCAGCGCGGCGTGCTGGTACTGACCGCCGAGCGCGAGACGTCCGGCCGCATCGACCTCGCCGACGTGCTGTTCCAGATGGGCCGGCTCGGCATCGGCTCGGTGCTGGCCGAGGGCGGGGCGCGACTGTCGCGCTCGCTGCTGGAGGCCGGCATGGTCGACGAGGCGACGGTGATCACCTCCGGAGAGGCGGCCGGCGGCGAGGTACCCGACCTGCCGCTGACCCAGCTTTCCGAGCCCGGCGCCTTCCGCATCGTCGCCAGCCGGTCGTTCGGCGACGACCGGCTGCTGCATCTCGCCCGCATCGACGGCCGCACCTCGATCCACGACATCCGTCTACCCGTAAGACCTATCCGCAGACCTATTGCGGAACCTCTGTGATTTTGCCAACCTCGCGGCGGTAAAGGATATGCAAGACCGCACGGGGACCGTGATGACCCTTCCGACGACCGTCCAGGCCGTGAATGGCCTGGGTGCCAAGGCCTTCATGGCCACCTTCGGCGACGTTGCCGAGTATTCCCCCTGGGTGGCCGAGGCCGCCGAGGAAATGCGCCCCTTCCCCGATCGCGAGGCCATCGTCGCCGCCTTCGAGCAGGCGCTGCGCGCCGCCGGCCGCGCCGCCAAGCTGGCGCTGATTCGTGCCCATCCCGATCTTGCCACGCGCGCGCGCTCCATCCCCGACGACTCGCGCCGCGAGCAGGCCGGCGCCGGGCTCGACGCGCTGTCGCCGGAGGAGTTCGCCCGCTTCGAGGCGCTGAACAAGGCCTATCGCGAACGCTTCGGCTTCCCGTTCATCTACGCGGTGCACGGCGCCACCAAGGCGGACATCCTGGCGTCCTTCGAGGAGCGGCTCGGCAACAGCCCCGAGACGGAATTCGAGCGGGCGCTCGACGAGGTCGCCCGCATCTTCCGTTTCCGCATCGAGGACCGGGTCGCACCGTGAGGACACCGAAGCAACTCGGCGCCCATGCCGAGGCCATGCTGGCCGAACTCGCCGCCTTCAGCGACGGCGACAACGGACTGACGCGCCTCTACCTGTCGCCCGCCCACCGCCGGGCCGCCGATCATGTCGCCGGCTGGATGCGCGCCGCCGGCCTCGAAACCGCCGTCGATCCGCTGGGCACGGTGCGCGGCCGGTGGAAGCCGGAGCGGAAGCGCCGGCTGCTGATCGGCTCGCACATCGACACGGTGGTCGATGCCGGCCGCTATGACGGCATGCTCGGCGTCGTCGCCGGCATCCTCGCCGTCGAGGAGATTGCGGCGCGCGGGCTCGCGCTGCCGTTCGGCATCGACGTGCTGGCCTTCGGCGACGAGGAGGGGGTGCGCTTTCCGACGACGCTGGTGTCCAGCGCCGCGCTGGCCGGCTGTCTGGTGCCGTCCGATCTCGACACGCGCGACGCCGAGGGCGTGTCGCTGCGCGAGGCGCTGGTCGCCTTCGGCGGCGATCCCGAGGCGGCCGCCTCAGCCGCCTATGGCCGCGACGAGGCCGTCGCCTATCTCGAAGTGCACATCGAGCAGGGGCCGGTGCTGGAAGCCGAGGGTCTGCCGCTCGGCGTCGTCACCTCGATCGCCGGCCAGTCGCGTTTCAATATCACCGTGACGGGCGAGGCGGGACACGCCGGCACCGTGCCGATGGCGCTGCGCCGCGACGCGCTGGCCGCCAGCGCCGAGATGATGCTGGCCATCGAGGACGTGGCGCGCCGGGGCGCCGCCCATCAGATGGTGGCCACCGTCGGTCGCATCGCGGCGAGGCCCGGCGCCGTCAACGTCATTCCGGCCGAAGTGGCCTTCACCCTCGATATCCGCGCCGACGCCGACGCACCGCGCCATGCCGCCATCGCCGAACTGGAAGCGCGCCTCCTGACCATAGCGACGGGCCGCAAGGTCTCCGCCCGCATGGAGAAGTTCTTCGAGAGTCCGACGACACCCTGCGCCGCGCGCCTGCAGGAGGCTTTCGCCGCTGCCCTCGGCGATCTCGGTCTCGGGCAGCGGCGACTCGCGTCCGGCGCCGGCCACGACGGCCACGCCATGCACCATCTGACCGACGTCGGCATGCTGTTCGTGCGCTGTCGCGGCGGCATCAGCCACAACCCGGCCGAATTCGCCGCCGTTGACGACATGGGCCTCGCCGTGGAAGCCTTGGTCGGGGCCGCGGTGCGGCTGGCGGCGGACGCCGCATCATCGGGGGACCGGACATGAAAGCCATCGTCGACGCCGCCTTCGCGGCCGAGGTCGACTTCCTGAAAGCGTTGGTGAGGGTGCCGAGCGACAATCCGCCCGGCGACTGCGCCGCCATCGCCGAGGTGGCCGCCGACCGGTTGGAAGCTCTCGGCTTCATCGTCGAGCGGCATCCGGTGCCGGAGCCCTTCGTGCGCCAGAACGGCATGCGCTCGGTGACCAACCTGATCGTCCGCCACGTGTTCGGGGCGGGGAAGGGGCCGGTGATTGCCCTCAACGCCCACGGCGACGTGGTGCCGCCCGGCTCCGGCTGGACCATGCAGCCCTACGGCGCCGAGGAGCGGGGCGGGGCGGTCTACGGCCGCGGCGCCGCCGTCTCCAAGTCCGACTTCGCCACCTACGCCTTCGCGCTGAAGGCGCTGATCGCCTCCGGCCTGCCACTCGACGGCACGGTGGAGCTGCATTTCACCTTCGACGAGGAGGCCGGCGGCTTCGTCGGCCCGGCCTTCCTGATCGAGCAGGGTCTGTCGAAGCCCGACTACGCCATTTCCGCCGGTTTCTCCTACGCCATCACCACCGCCCACAACGGCGTGCTGCACATGGAGATCGTCGTGCGCGGCCGGCAGGCACACGCGGCAATGCCGGAGACCGGCGTCGACGCGCTGGAGCACGCCGTTCCCATCCTGAAGGCGCTCTACGACGAGCGGCACCGGCTGGGCGGCATCGTATCGGCCGAGAAGGGCATCGGCTCGCCCAAGCTCACCGTCGGCCTGATCTCCGGCGGCATCAACACCAACGTGGTGCCCGACCGCGTCGCCCTGCGCCTCGATCGTCGGCTGATCCCCGAGGAGGTCGGCACCGAGGTCGAGGAGAAGCTGGTGGCGTTGGTCGCGGCGGCGGCGCCCAGGGTCGACGGGCTGGAGGTCGAGTGCCGGCGCATCATGCTGGCCGAGCCCTTGCGCGAACTACCCGGCGCCGATCGGCTGGTGGCGGCCATCTCCGGCCATGCCAGGGAGGTGCTCGGCGTCGACGTCGAGCCGACCGGCGTGCCACTCTACACCGACGCCCGCCACTATTCGGCCGCCGGCATCCCGACCGTGCTCTACGGCGCCGGCCCGCGCTCCATCCTGGAAGCCAACGCCCACGCCGCCGACGAGCACGTCCGCCTCTCCGACCTCAAGGCGGCGACCGAGGTAATCGCCCTGACGCTGAGAGACCTGCTCAAGGCGTGAGGGTGGCGACGGCGCTATCGAGCGTGATGGACGGCCGGCGTCCATTGCCCGCTCAGCCCACCGTGCCCCAGAGGTCGTAGGCGTCGGCGCGCTCGATTCTGGCCGTGACGATGTCGCCGACGCGCATCGGCCGGCGGCTCTGGAGGTGGACGGCGCCGTCGATCTCCGGCGCGTCCCACTTGGAGCGGCCCTTGGCGATCGTGCCGTTCGCCTCGTCGATGATGACGGGGATGCGTTTTCCCACGCGCCGTTGCAGCAGCTTGGTCGAAATGCCCTGCTGGTGCGCCATGAAGCGATGCCAGCGGCGCTCCTGCTCCTCGGGCGGCACGGCGGGCAGGCCGAGGCCGTTGGCGGCAGCGCCCTTCACCGGCTCGTACTTGAAGCAGCCGACACGCTCGAGCTTCACCTCGGTGAGCCAGTCGAGCAGCATCTCGAAGTCCTGTTCCGTCTCGCCGGGGAAGCCGACGATGAAGGTGGAGCGGATGGCGAGATCGGGACAGACCTCGCGCCATTTGCGGATGCGGTCGGCGGTCTTCTCCTGATGGGCCGGCCGGCGCATCGCCCTCAGCACCGTCGGCGAGGCGTGCTGGAAGGGAATGTCGAGATAGGGCAATACCTTGCCCTCGGCCATCAGCGGGATCACCTCGTCGACGTGCGGGTAGGGGTAGACGTAGTGGAGGCGCACCCAGATGCCGAATTCGGACAGCGCCTCGGCGAGGTCGTGGAAGCGCGCCTTCACCTCGCGGTCCTTCCAGATGCCGGACTGGTACTTGATATCGACGCCGTAGGCCGAGGTGTCCTGCGAGATGACCAGCAGTTCCTTGACGCCGGCCTTGGCCAGCTTCTCCGCCTCGCGCAGCACGTCGACCACCGGCCGCGACACCAGATCGCCCCTGAGCTTGGGGATGATGCAGAAGCTGCACCGGTTGTGGCAGCCCTCGGAAATCTTCAGATAGGCGTAGTGGCGCGGCGTCAGCTTGACGCCCTGCGGCGGCACCAGGTCGAGGAACGGATCGTGGGCCGGCGGGATCGCCGCGTGCACGGCGCCCATCACGCTCTCGTAGGCCTGCGGGCCGGTGATCGCCAGCACGTCGGGGAAAGCCTCGCGAATCTGCTCGGGCTCGGCGCCCATGCAGCCGGTGACGATCACCTTGCCGTTCTCGGCCATCGCCTTGCCGATGGCGTCGAGGCTTTCGGCCTTGGCGCTGTCGAGGAAGCCGCAGGTATTGACGATCACCACGTCGGCGCCGTCGTGGCGGCGGGCGATCTCGTAGCCCTCCGAACGGAGATGGGTGACGATGCGCTCGCTGTCGACCAGCGCCTTCGGGCAGCCGAGGCTGACGAAGGAAATCTTCGGAGCGGTGTCGGGGCGGGCATCGAGGGTCATTTTCGGCGAAATCCTGAGTTTGGCGGCCGAGATGGATGGAGAGCTTTTCCCGCGCCGTCAAGAGGACCGACGACGATTGGCCGGAATCGGCCGGTTCTCGTACCCCTGCGGAGCGTCACGCGACGATCACCTTTTGCGGCGCAACGAAAAGGAAATCGCAAAGACTTGGGTGCTAGTGTATGGTCCCGGCAACAACGACAATAACGAGGCTTCATGCGCTTCCCGACGTCCCGTGCCCTGAGGCCGCTCACCGCCGCCGTTCTGGCTGCCGTTTTCCTTGCCGGCTGCGCCAGCGGACCGTCCGACTTTCTGCCTGTGGCATCCAACGACGCGCCGCAGAAATCGATGGTGCGCGACCCCAGCCAGCAGGCGGCGCTGGCCGCCGCGCTCGCCGCCCAGAGCCGGGGCGATCGCATGCCCTCCGACGACGCTTCGACCATGATGGCGCTGTCGGTGGCGCGCCAGCAGCAGACCGAGGAAGCGCAGGCGCTGTTGCGCGAGACCGAGGTCGCCTTCCAGCCCGCCAAGACGCCGGCCTGCGACCCCTATTCGGTCGATCCGGCGGCGGCCTGCCCGGCCCCTGGCGCGTCGAAGGCCCCCTGACGCCGCATTCGCTCCGCCAAATCAGTGCATCGACAGCTGCTGGCCGAGATAGAAGGCCGGCAGGCACCTGATGCCGGCCGCCTCGGCCTTGCCGCATTGCGCTGCCGCGTCGGCGGCGTTGCGGAACGGCCCGGCGATCAGCAGCAGATCGGTGCGGCCGCCACGGTCGCGGATGGTGGCAAGGCCGTCCAGCCCTTCGAACAGTGCCGGATGCTGCCGGACGAGGTCCGACCACGCCCTTTTCAGCGTGGTGAGGTCGCCGTAGGTGCCAAGCTCCATGCCGAACTGGGTATAGGCGGCGCCGCTGTCCGGCGCGGCGTTGGTCGGCATCAGTCCGTCGAAGTCGAGCGAGGCCGTCGGCCGGCCGGCGGCGGCGCCGGGCGTTGCCGCCGACGGCGAGCCGATGCTGCCGGTCATCTCAGAGAAGCGGCTTTCGATGCGATCGAGCCGTTCCGACAGGGACTCGATCTGGCCACCCAGCCGCTCGGTGGCCTGCCGCAGCGCGGCGTTCTCGATGCGAACCTTCGCCAGTTCGGCGGCGACATCGCCGTCGCGTGCCGGCGCGCCGACCATGTCGCTGCGGCCGCCGGTGGCAGCAGCGGAGGAGCCGGTCTCGATCGCCGGCCGGCCGAACGCCGCGGCAGCGTCGCGGGTCGGGTTGCCGTAGACGAGGGCGACGATGGCGAACAGCAGCGCCAGGCCCGCCATGGCGAACCACATCGACAGCGCAAAGGCGCCGGAACCGGACGAACCGCTCCCGCCGCCGTATCTGTCGTCACGCTCGCCGTTCACGAGAACACCCCAACGCCGAAAGGCCGCATTTCGGCCAGTCTGTTCCATAAGAGGTTACGAAGTTGATTCCCTCAAGGACAATGAGCTTCCGTGGTGGCGGTCGCCGTGCTTACCCACGGGTGTTTCGCGCCCAGCGACGCATCCTGGCGGGAAAGCGCACCGCTCCCAACGGAAAACTTCACTTGTTCGCCACAGGCGGGCAATATGGAGGGGTGGTCGGGCGATGAATCGGAAGGACCGGCGGGCGTGACGAGATTGCGGAACTACTTCCTGACCGGCCTTCTGGTGGCCGGCCCGGCCGGCATCACCATCTACATCACCTGGTCGATGGTGTCGTGGATCGACAGCTGGGTGAAGCCCTACCTGCCGGAAGCCTACAATCCGGACACCTATCTGCCATTCCGCGTTCCCGGCTACGGCCTGGTGGTCGCCGTCCTGGTGATCACGCTGATCGGCTTTCTGACCGCCAACATCGTCGGCGCCTCGATCTTTTCCTTCTCCGAGAACATCTTCGACCGCATGCCGCTGGTGCGCAACCTCTACAAGGGGCTGAAGCAGATCTTCTCGTCGGTGCTGGCCGACAAGGGCAACTCCTTCAAGCAGGCGGCGCTGGTGCGCTTTCCGCACACCGGCCTGTGGACGATCGGCTTCGTCGCCGGCGCGACGCGCGGCGAGGTGGCCGAGCGGCTGGCGGGCGGCGACGACATGCTCACCGTCTACGTGCCGACCACGCCCAACCCGACCGGCGGCTATCTGGTGTTCATCCGGCGGGAGGACGTCGTCGTCCTCGACATGACGGTCGAGGACGCCGCCAAGTTCGTCATCTCCTTCGGCCTCGTCACCGCCCAGTCGGCCGACGCCGCCGACGGCCTGATCCGCAACCTCGCCAAGGGCATCGACCGTCAGCCCCCGCCGACTGACGAGCCCTCCACCGACGAATCGGAGCGGCCGCCCCATTCGGTCCACGAGCCGTCGTAAATGGCCACATCGCTCGCCCCGATCACGTCGAGGGCGAGCGCGATCACCGCCGCCGACACGCCCGAGCCGCAACTGGCGATCACCGGTCTCAGCGGATCGATATCGCGGGCCGCGAACAACGCCCTGAGATCGGCCGCCGACTTCAGCCGGCCGTCGTCGATCAGCTCGCCGTAGGGCAGGTTGATGGCGCCGGGCATGTGGCCCGAGCGCAGGCCGGCGCGCGGCTCCGGCTCGCGGCCGGAGAAGCGGCCGGGCGAGCGGGCGTCGACGATCTGGGCCGGTCCGCCGAGCGCCGCCTTCACCTCGTCGAAATTGCGAACCGGCGTCGGGTCGAAACGGGCCGCGAAGGTGGCCGGCGCCGGTGCCGGCTCGCCCGCTTCCAGCGGCAGGCCGGCGGCGATCCAGGCCGGCAGGCCGCCGTCGAGCAACACCACGTCGTGCGCGCCCATGATGCGGAAGCTCCACCAGACGCGCGGCGCCGAGAACAGGCCGACGCTGTCGTAGACGACGATGGTCGCTCCGTCGCGGATGCCGAGCGCCCCCACCGCCGCCGCGAAGGCGTCCGGCGTCGGCAGCATGTGCGGCAGCGGCGACGTCGTGTCGGCGATGGCGTCGAGGTCGAAGAACACGGCGCCGGGGATGTGGCCGGCCAGATACTCGGCCCGGCCGCTGCGGCCGGTCGCCGGCATGTGCCAGGAGCCGTCGACGACGGCGACGTCGGGATCGCCGATATGGCGGGACAGCCAGTCGGCGGTGACGAAATGGCGGTCGGGATGCACGGCCATCGGAAGTCCTCCGGGTGAGAGCGTCAGGCCGCCTCGGCCGGCGGGCCGAAACGCAGGCGGACGCGACGGTTGATGCGGCCCTTGTTCTCGATCTTGGTGATGTGGACCTCGCCGATTTCGCCCGTCGATCGCACGTGCGTACCGCCGCAGGGCTGAAGGTCGATGTCGGGGCCGATGCGGACCAGCCGCACCCGGCCGGCGCCGGTCGGCGGCTTCACCTTCATCGTCTTGACCAGCGCCGGATTGGCGGCCAGCTCCTCGTCGGTGATCCACTCGGTGGTGACGGCGTGATCGGCGCGGATCAGCGCGTTGAGCGCCTCGGTGGCCGACACCTTCTCCACCGTCTCGCCATCGGACAGGTCGAAGTCGAGCCGGCCCTCCTCGACGCCCACCTGGCCGCCGGTGACCGGATAGGGCAGCACCACGGAGAGGAGATGCATGGCCGTGTGCATGCGCATCAGCGCGTGGCGGCGCGGCCAGTCGACGCGCTGCAAGATGGTCTGGCCGAGCTGCGGCAACTCGTGCCCTTCCTCCGGAACGAGGATAATTGATGATCTGTCAGGGCTGTAGACGGCGTTCTTGATGTTGGATACGAAGCCCGTCCCCCATTCGATGGAGCCGATGTCGCCGGGTTGACCGCCGCCTTGCGGATAGAAGATCGACCGGTCGACCCAGAGGCCGCCGTCGGTGCCGACGGCGGTGACCGTCGCTTCGGCAAGCTCCAGATAGGGGTTGTCGAGGTACAGGGCCTCGGTCATCGCTTGTCCTCCGTCAGACCGCCTCGAAGGGCGGTTCCAATCTCGCCGGCGCATCCATCCACGTCGGCACCGGCAGTCCCTTGGCTCTCAGGAACGCCGGATTGTAGAGTTTCGACGCATAGCGGGCGCCACCGTCGCAAAGCACGGTGACGATCGTGTGTCCCGGTCCGAGTTCGCGAGCCAGCGCCATGGCGCCGGCCACATTGATGCCCGAGGAGCCGCCGAGACAAAGACCTTCGTGCTCGACGAGGTCGAACAGCACGGCCAGCGCTTCGGCGTCGGAGATGCGGCAGGCGAAGTCGACCGGCGCACCTTCGAGGTTGGCGGTGATGCGGCCCTGGCCGATGCCCTCGGTGATCGACGAGCCCTCGGCTTTCAGCTCGCCCGTCGTATAGTAGCTGTGGAGCGCGGCGCCATGGGGATCGGCGAGGCCGATCCGGACGTCCCGCTTCAGCGCCTTGAGGCCGATGCCGACGCCAGCCAGCGTGCCGCCCGAACCGACGGCGCAGATGAAGCCGTCGACCCTGCCGCCCGTCTGCGCGTGGATCTCGCGGGCCGTCGTCTCGATATGGGCCTGCCGGTTGGCGACATTGTCGAACTGGTTGGCCCAGACGGCGCCGTTCGGCCCGCTGTGCGCCAGTTGCTCGGCGAGGCGGCCCGACAGCTTCACGTAGTTGTTGGGGTTGCGATAGGGCACGGCCGGCACCTCCACCAGCTCGGCGCCCACCATGCGCAGATAGTCCTTCTTCTCCTGCGACTGCGTCTCCGGGATGACGATCACCGTCTTGAGGCCGAGGGCGGTGCCGACCATCGTCAGGCCGATGCCGGTGTTGCCGGCCGTGCCCTCGACGACGGTGCCGCCGGGCGCCAGCCGGCCGGATTTCATGGCATCGCGGATGATGTAGAGGGCGGCCCGATCCTTCACTGACTGGCCCGGATTCATGAACTCGGCCTTGCCGAGGATGTCGCAGCCGGTGGCTTCGGAGGCGCGCTTGAGACGGATCAGCGGCGTATTGCCGATGGCGTCGAGAATACTGGCCGTCATGAAAAGACGCCTCCGCGGACGTTGCGGCCGGCACCATCAGCCGACGACGCGCGCGTCGTCAAGCAATACCATTTTCCGTGTATGGCTCGTCGGGCAGGATCGTCCAGCCGCTGGACGTCAGGTATTCGAGCGGCTTGTAGCGGCGCTTGTAATCCATCTTGCGCGAACCGTGCACCCAGTAGCCGAGATAGAGATAGGGCAGGCCGCGCCGCCGCGTCCGCTCGATATGGTCGAGAATCATGAAGGTGCCGAGCCCGTCGCGCTGCATGTCGGGCTCGTAGTAGGAATAGACCATGGAGAGGCCGTCGATCAGCACGTCGGTCAGCGCCGCGCCGATCAGCGGGCCGTCGCCCATGCCGGACAGGAAGGTGTTGATGCCGCGCCGCCGGTATTCCACCAGCATAGTGTCGACATGCGTCTCCTCGACCATGGCGGCATAATCGCCCACCGTCATGTCGACCATGCCGCCGTCGGCGTGACGGGCGTCGAGATAGGAGCGGAACAGCGAATACTGCTCGCCGGTGGCGGCCGGCGGCAGCTCGGCGCCCACCAGGTAGCCGTTGCGGGCATAGTTGCGGCGCTGGCTCTTGTCGGGCCGGAAGTCGTCGACGCGCACCCGCACCGATAGGCAGGCGCGGCAGTCCTCGCAGGCCGGGCGGTAGGCGATGTTCTGGCTGCGCCGGAAGCCGCCGTGGCTGAGAATGGAGTTCATCGCCGAGGCGCGCTCGCCCACCATGTGGGTGAACACCTTCCGCTCCGTCTTGCCCGGCAGGTAGGGGCAGGTGGACGGCGCGGTCAGGAAGAATTGCGGTGCGTCGGTCGGATGCTGCGTCATGGGGCCGTGTGTCGGTCTGTTCCGCCGATCTTGGCATCTTTCGCCGTCTCTGGCGAGATACCAAGATCAACGGAAGGGCGAACCCGCGGCCACCGGCGTCCGAGGCCGGGACAAATCAATACCGGTTGACGAAGACGATGCCGAGCACGATGTCGTGCAGCAGCCGCTTGTCCTTCGTGAACAGCGACACCAGCAGCACCAGCGGCGTCAGCACCGATACCGAGAAATAGAACAGCACGGCGTGGATGGCGGCGATGCCGGGGTTGAGGCGGCTGCCGTCCATGAAACGGCCTTCGATGCCCTGGCTGCGCATGCCGATGGTGGCCGAATGCGGCCCGCCCAGCGAGAAGGCGCTGTAGACCAGCGCCACGCCCGGCCAAAGGATCGGATAGAGCATCCAGCCGAGACCGAGCGTGATGATGCCGAGGAAGAACACCAGCACGCCGACCGCGAAGGTCAGGATCGCGATGATCACCGCGTCGATCAGGAAGGCGATGATGCGCCGGGTGCGGATGCCGGCAACGGCGCCGGGCGCGAGGCGGCCATCGTCGATGATGTAGTCGGCGGCGTCGTAGGTCCGGTTGGACATGGTGTTCTCCCTCGGAACGATGAGCCGCATATAGGCGCGCCGCCGCCGACTTCAATGCGCCGATGGCCGCGCCGGCCGGGCTATTCCGCCGATTTCCGCTCGACGCCGTAGCCCTTGGCGCGCAGCGCCGCGATGATCTCCTCGGCATGGTGGCCGTCGCGCGCCTCGAGCGTGATGTCGAGCGAGGCGCCCTTGGCCGGGATCTCCAGCACCGTGCGCCGGTGCGACACCTCCAGGATGTTGCCGCCGGCGTCGCCGATCAGCGTGGTGATGGCGCCGAGCGTGCCCGGCCGGTCGGGAATGGCGAGGCGAATGGCGACGATCTTCTCCTCGCGGGCCAGTTCGCGCATCATGATCGAGGCGAGGATGCGCGGGTCGATGTTGCCGCCCGACAGCACCAGCCCGACCTTCCGGCCGCGGAACAGGTCGGGCTCGGCGAACATCGCCGCGAGGCCGGCGGCGCCGGCGCCCTCTGCCATGGTCTTCTGCAGCGTCAGGTAGGCGTTGACCGCCCGTTCGAGGTGGCTCTCGTCGACGAGGACGATGGTGTCGACGAGGTCGCGCACCACCGGCAGCGTCTTCCTGCCCGCCAGCTTGACGGCGATGCCCTCGGCCAGCGTTGCGCCGCCAGCCATGGCGTCGATGCCCTTCACCGCCGCCCACATCGACGGATACATGCGCGTCTCGACGCCGACGATACGGATTGACGGCTTCAGCGCCTTGGCGGCCGTCGCCATGCCGGCGATCAGGCCGCCGCCGCCCACCGGCACGGCGATGACGTCGAGATCGGGCTGCTCTTCCAGCATTTCGATGGCCAGCGTGCCCTGGCCGGCGATGACGTCCTCGTCGTCATAGGGGTGGATGAAGACGAGGTTTTCCCCGGCGCCGATGCGCTCGGCGGCAAGCTGCGCCTCGGCCACCGTCTCGCCTTCCAGCACGACGCGGGCGCCGTAGCCGGCCGTCGCCGATACCTTCACGTGCGGCGTGGTCACCGGCATGACGATGGTCGGCGCGATGCCGAGTCGCACCGCGTGGTAGGCGACGGCCTGGGCATGGTTGCCGGCCGACATGGCGATGACGCCGCGCCGCCGCTCGTCGCCGGACAGCGTGAGCAGGCGGTTCAGCGCGCCGCGCTCCTTGAAGGCCGAGGTCACCTGAAGGTTCTCGTATTTGACCAGCACCTCCGCTCCGGTCAGCCGGCTGAGACGCGGCGCCGGCAGGAATGGAGTGTGCATCACCTGACCGGAGATCGCTTCGCGGGCGGCGCGGATGCGGTCGAGGGTGATGGGCTTGTCGGCTGCTTGCATTTGTTTTTCCACGTCTTTCGGCGCCATCCCGGCCAAAGGGAGCAGGGCGGGGGAACATCTCGAGAAAACATGCGTTTCCAAATCAGGATTTACGGTCGTTCTCTGGGTAACCCCTGAGCGTAATAAACCTTAGAAAGGGACCTTCGACGCCCTTGCGAAAGGAAGGTCTATCCGCTAACCGTGCCACAAGCAATTCGTCGGCCCGGCGCGACTCCACGACAAATTGTCGCGATGCGCAAATGGGTTGCGTCCGAATGAACGAGGTCACAATGGACGAACTCCTTCGGGACTACCTGCCGGTGATCATTTTCCTCGGCGTGGCGCTGGTCATCGGTCTGGCGCTTCTGGTCTCGCCGTTCCTCATCGCCTTCAAGAATCCCGATCCGGAGAAATTGTCGGCTTATGAGTGCGGCTTCAACGCCTTCGACGACGCCCGCATGAAGTTCGACGTGCGTTTCTATCTGGTGTCGATCCTGTTCGTGATCTTCGATCTGGAAGTCGCCTTCCTGTTTCCCTGGGCGGTCGCCTTCAAGCACGTCGGGCTATTCGGCTTCTGGTCGATGATGGTGTTCCTCGCCGTGCTGACCATCGGTTTCGCCTACGAATGGAAGAAGGGGGCGCTGGAATGGGATTGAGCCCGAGAGAGACGCTGGTGTCGCCCGCTCCCAAGGGCATCGTCGATCCGCGCACCGGCAAGCCGGTGGGAGCGGATGACGGCTTCTTCACCGGCGTCAACGACGAGCTGGCCGACAAGGGCTGGCTGCTCACCTCCGCCGAGGAGCTGATCCACTGGGCGCGCACCGGCTCGCTGATGTGGATGCAGTTCGGCCTCGCCTGCTGCGCCGTCGAGATGATGCAGGCGTCGATGCCGCGCTACGACATGGAGCGTTTCGGCTTCGCCCCGCGCGCCTCGCCGCGCCAGTCGGACGTGATGATCGTCGCCGGCACGCTGACCAACAAGATGGCGCCGGCCTTGCGCAAGGTCTACGACCAGATGCCGGAGCCGCGCTACGTCATCTCCATGGGCTCCTGCGCCAACGGCGGCGGCTACTACCACTATTCCTACGCGGTGGTGCGCGGCTGCGACCGCGTGGTGCCGGTCGACATCTACGTGCCCGGCTGTCCGCCGACCGCCGAGGCGCTGCTCTATGGCGTGCTGCTTCTCCAGAAGAAGATCCGGCGCACCGGCACCATCGAGCGCTGAGTGAACGAGGCTGGGTGAGACATGAGCGAAGCCCCGAACCAACCGACCGCCGAACCGGCCGCTGAGCCGGTCGTCACGCCGATCGACGCCCTGGCCGCCGCCGTCGCCGCCGTCCTCGGCCCCGACGCGCTGGAAGTCGCGGTCGCCTATGGCGAGGTGACGGCCGTCGTGCCGCGCGACGCCATCGTCGAGGTGATGAAGCGGCTGCGCGACGCGCCGGAACTCGCTTTCATCAATATCGTCGACGTCTGCGGCGTCGACTATCCCGAGCGGGCCGAGCGCTTCGACGTCGTCTACCACCTGCTGTCGCCGAGCCGGAACGCCCGGCTGCGCCTCAAGGTGACCACCGACGAGGATACGCCGGTGCCGTCGATCTCCGGCGTCTTCCCCGGCGCGCAGTGGTTCGAGCGCGAGGCCTACGACATGCTCGGCATCCTGTTCACCGGCCATCCGGAGCTGCGTCGCCTCTTGACCGACTACGGCTTCGACGGCCACCCGCTCCGCAAGGACTTCCCGATGACCGGCTACGTCGAGGTGCGTTACGACGACGCCCAGAAGCGCGTCGTCTACGAGCCGGTCCGGCTCAATCAGGAATTCCGCAATTTCGACTTCCTGTCGCCCTGGGAAGGCACGACCTACGTGCTGCCGGGCGACGAGAAGGCCAAGACGAGCTGAGGCGCGTGATCGATGGCTGAAGCCCAGGTCAGAAACTTCAACATCAACTTCGGCCCGGAGCATCCGTCGGCGCACGGCGTGCTACGCCTGGTGCTGGAGCTGGACGGCGAGGTGGTCGAGCGCGTCGATCCGCACATCGGCCTGCTGCACCGCGGCACCGAGAAGCTGATCGAGGCCCGCACCTACTTGCAGGGCCTGCCGTATTTCGACCGCCTCGACTATGTCGCGCCGATGAACCAGGAGCACGCCTATTGCCTGGCCGTCGAGCGGCTGGCCGGCATCGTCGTGCCACGCCGGGCGCAGATCATCCGCGTGCTCTATTCGGAGATCGGCCGCATCCTGTCGCACATGCTCAACGTGACGACCCAGGCGATGGACGTCGGCGCCCTGACGCCGCCGCTCTGGGGCTTCGAGGAGCGCGAGAAGCTGATGATCTTCTACGAGCGCGCCTCCGGCTCGCGGATGCACGCCGCCTATTTCCGTCCGGGCGGCGTCCACCAGGACCTGCCGGACCAGCTCGTCGCCGACATCGAGGCGTGGTGTGATCCCTTCCTGAAGACCGTCGCCGACCTCGATGCGCTTCTCTCCGAGAACCGCATCTTCAAGCAGCGCAACGTCGACATTGGCATCGTCAGCCTGGAAGACGCCTGGAAGTGGGGCTTCTCCGGCGTGATGGTGCGCGGCTCCGGCGCCGCCTGGGACCTCCGGAAGTCGCAGCCCTACGAGATCTACGGCGAACTCGACTTCGACATCCCCGTCGGCAAGAACGGCGACTGCTACGACCGCTATCACATCCGCATGGAGGAGATGCGGCAGTCGATCCGGATCATGCGCCAGTGCATCGACCTCCTGAAGGTCGAGAAGGGGCCGGTGATGACCTTGCAGGGCAAGTACGCGCCGCCGCGCCGGGCCGAGATGAAGCGCTCGATGGAAGCGCTGATCCATCACTTCAAGCTCTACACCGAGGGCTTCCGCGTGCCGGAGGGCGAGGTCTACGCCGCCGTCGAGGCGCCGAAGGGCGAGTTCGGCGTCTACCTGGTGTCGGACGGCACCAACAAGCCCTATCGCGTCAAGATCCGCGCCCCCGGCTTCGCCCATCTCCAGGCCATGGATTTCCTCTGTCGCGGCCACCTCCTGGCCGACGTGTCGGCGGTGCTCGGCTCGATCGACATCGTGTTTGGTGAGGTGGATCGCTGATGTCCGTCCGTCGTCTTCATCCCGAACAGCCGGAAAGCTTCGCCTTCACCGAGGACAACGCCGCCTATGTGCGGAAGGTGATCGCCCGCTATCCCGAGGGCCGTCAGGCCTCGGCGGTGATCCCGGTGCTGATGGTCGCCCAGGATCAGGAAGGCTGGATCACCCAGCCCTGCATCGAGGCGGTGGCCAGGCTCCTGGACATGCCCGAGATCCGCGTGCTGGAGGTCGCCACCTTCTACACGCAGTTCCAGCTTTCCCCGGTCGGCCGCAAGGCGCATATCCAGGTCTGCGGCACCACGCCCTGCCGGCTGCGCGGCGCCGGCGACATCATCGCCATCTGCAAGAACCGCCTCGCCGCCCATCCCTTCGAGCTGTCCGAGGACGGCGCCTTCTCCTGGGAGGAGGTCGAGTGCGCCGGCGCCTGCGTCAACGCGCCGATGGTCACCGTCGGCAAGGACACCTACGAGGACCTGACCGCCGAGACCTTCAACGCGCTGATCGACGGCCTCGCCGCCGGCAATCCGCCGCCGCCCGGCCCGCAGAACGGCCGCTTCTTCTCGGCGCCCGAGGGCGGCGATACGGCGCTCACCGACCTCGCCCTCTATGATGGCTCGGTGATCGGCAAGTATCGCGCCTTCGACCGCGAGGAGCTGACGCCGGCACCCGCCGCCGCTCCGGCCCCAGCTGCCGCGCCGGCCCCAGCTGCCGCGCCGGCCGCCGACGCCAAGCCGGCGGCCGAAAAGCCGATCCCCAAGGTGGTAGAGGCGCAGGGGCAGGCCGACGCCGAGAAGGTGCCGGACCAGTACAAGCCGACGCTGCTCGAAGCGGCGCGCGACGGCAGGCCCGACGACCTCAAGCTGATCTGGGGCGTCGGCTCGAAGCTCGAAGAGCTTCTGCACAAGCTCGGCGTCTACCACTTCGACCAGATCGCCGGCTGGAACGAAATGAACCTCAGATGGGTCGACCAGCATCTCGGCAGCTTCCGTGGCCGCGCTCTCCGCGACAAGTGGATCGACCAGTGCGCCAAGCTGTCGACCGGCTGGCGGCCGTCCGACAAGGGCGGCGACAAGCCCGTCTGAGATTGAACTGAAGACCTGGGAACCTCAGTCATGCTGCAGGACAAGGACCGCATCTTCACCAACATCTACGGTCGCCAAGACTGGGGTCTTCAGGGCGCGCTGAAGCGCGGCCAGTGGGACGGCACCAAGGACATCCTCGCCAAGGGCCGCGACTTCATCATCAAGGAAATCCAGGCGTCCGGCCTGCGCGGCCGCGGCGGCGCAGGCTTCCCGACCGGCCTCAAGTGGTCGTTCATGCCTAAGCAGTCGGACGGCCGGCCGCACTATCTCGTCGTCAACGCCGACGAGTCCGAGCCCGGCACCTGCAAGGACCGCGAGATCCTGCGCCACGATCCGCACACGCTGATCGAGGGCTGCCTCGTCGCCGGCTTCGCCATGGGCGCGCATGCGGCCTATATCTACGTGCGCGGCGAGTTCGTCCGCGAGCGCGAGCATTTGCAGGCCGCCGTCGATCAGGCCTACGACGCCGGCCTGCTTGGCCCCAACGCCTGCGGCTCGGGCTGGGACATGGACGTCTACGTCCACCACGGCGCCGGCGCCTATATCTGCGGCGAGGAGACGGCTCTCCTCGAAAGCCTGGAAGGCAAAAAGGGCCAGCCGCGCATGAAGCCGCCGTTCCCGGCCAACGTCGGCCTCTACGGCTGCCCGACCACGGTGAACAACGTCGAGTCGATCGCCGTCACGCCGACCATCATGCGGCGCGGCGCCGCCTGGTTCTCGGCCTTCGGCCGGCCGAACAACACCGGCACCAAGCTGTTCATGATCTCCGGCCACGTCAACACGCCCTGCGTGGTCGAGGAGGAGATGGGCATCCCCTTCAAGGAGCTGATCGAGAAGCACGCCGGCGGCGTGCGCGGCGGCTGGGACAATCTCCTGGCGGTGATTCCGGGCGGCGCCTCCTGCCCGATCGTCCGCGCCGACCAGATCATGGACGCGCAGATGGACTTCGACGGCATGCGCGGCATCGGGTCGAGCTTCGGCACCGGCGGCCTGATCGTCATGGACAAGTCCACCGACGTGATCGCGGCGATCGCCCGCATCTCCTACTTCTTCCGGCACGAGAGCTGCGGCCAGTGCACGCCCTGCCGCGAAGGCACCGGCTGGATGTGGCGGGTGATGGAGCGGATGCGCCAGGGCAACGCCCGCCGCGAGGAAATCGACATGCTGTTCCAGGTGAGCAAGCAGATCGAGGGGCACACCATCTGCGCCCTCGGCGACGCCGCCGCCTGGCCGGTGCAGGCGCTGATCCGCAACTTCCGGCCGGTGATCGAGGCGCGGATCGACGACTACGTGGCGGCGCAGGGCATCGCCGCGGAGTGAGCGGCCGGGTTTGAACGGGATTGACGGGCGGCCGCCGCAGGAATGGCGCCGCTCCAGCAAGGGTTGGGTCGACATGGCAAAACTGATCGTCGACGGGATCGAGGTCGATGTGGCTCCGGAGCTGACGCTCTTGCAGGCCTGCGAAGCGGCCGGCGCCGAGATCCCGCGCTTCTGTTTCCACGAACGCCTGTCGGTCGCCGGCAACTGTCGCATGTGCCTCGTTGAGGTGAAGGGCGGCCCGCCGAAGCCGACCGCTTCCTGCGGCATGAACGTGCGCGACCTCAGGCCCGGCCCCAACGGCGAGCCGCCGGTGGTGCTGACCAACTCGCCGATGGTCAAGAAGGCCCGCGAGGGCGTGATGGAGTTCCTGCTGATCAACCATCCGCTCGACTGCCCGATCTGCGACCAGGGCGGCGAGTGCGATCTCCAGGACCAGGCGATGGCCTACGGCGTCTCCGGCTCGCGCTTCTTCGAGAACAAGCGCGCCGTCGAGGACAAGTATCTCGGGCCGCTGATCAAGACGTCGATGAACCGCTGCATCCATTGCACGCGCTGCGTCCGTTTCACCACGGAAGTGGCCGGCATCGCCGAGATGGGCCTGATCTCGCGCGGCGAGGACGCCGAGATCACCAGCTATCTCGAAAAGGCGCTGTCGTCGGAGTTGCAGGGCAACGTCATCGACCTCTGCCCGGTCGGTGCGCTGACCTCCAAGCCCTATGCCTTCCAGGCCCGGCCGTGGGAGCTGACCAAGACCGAATCCATCGACGTGATGGATGCCGTCGGTTCGGCCGTCCGCGTCGACGCGCGCGGCCGCGAGGTGATGCGCGTGCTGCCGCGCCTCAACGAGGCGGTCAACGAGGAGTGGATTTCCGACAAGACCCGCTTCATCTGGGACGGCCTCCGCACGCAGCGCCTTGACCGGCCCTACGTCAAGGTCGACGGCCGCTTCCGGGCCGCGTCCTGGCAGGACGCCTTCACGGCGATCGCCACCCGCGTCTCGTCGACGGCGCCCGACCGCATCGGCGCCATCGCCGGCGACCTCGCCTCGGTGGAGGAGATGTTCGCGCTGCGCGAGCTGATGGCGGCGCTCGGCGTCGCCTCGGTCGACGGCCGGCAGGACGGCACCGCGCTGCATCCGAAGTTCGGCCGCGCCTCCTACGTCTTCAACGCCAGCATCGCCGGCATCGAGGAGGCGGACGCCATCCTGATGATCGGCGCCGATCCGCGCCACGAGGCGTCGGTGATGAACGCCCGCATCCGCAAGCGCTGGCGGGCGGCCGGCGGCAAGCTGCCGATTTTCACCATCGGCGCGCCGGTCGATCTCACCTATCCGCACGTCCACCTCGGCAACGACCCGGCGGCGCTCCAGCAGCTCGACGCCGCCGCGCTCGACGCGCTGAAGGCGGCTCAGAAGCCGCTGATCATCGTCGGGCAGGGCGCGCTGGTCCGCCGCGACGGCCTGGCGCTGCTGTCGCTCGCCGCCAAGGTCGCCACCGAGGTCGGCGCCGTCACCGACGGCTGGAACGGCTTCTCGGTGCTGCACACCGCCGCCTCGCGCGTCGGCGCGCTCGACCTCGGCCTCGTGCCGGGCGAGGGCGGCCGCGACGTCGCCGGCATGATCGACGCCTCCGAGAAGGGCGAACTCGACGTGCTGTTCCTGCTCGGCGCCGACGAGTTCGGCGCCCAGCATCTCGGGCCGGACACCTTCGTCGTCTACATCGGCAGCCACGGCGACACCGGTGCCCACCGCGCCGACGTCATCCTGCCGGGCGCCGCCTACACCGAGAAATCCGGCACCTTCGTCAACACCGAGGGCCGGGTGCAGATGGGCAATCGCGCCGCCTTCCCGCCGGGCGAGGCCCGCGAGGATTGGGCGATCCTGAGGGCGCTGTCGGAGGTGCTCGGCCGCCGGCTGCCGTTCGACAGCCTCGCCCAGCTCCGGGCGAAACTCTATGCCGCGCATCCGGCGTTCGCGGCGATCGACACGATCCCGGCGGCCGACCCGTCGGCGGTGGCCGGCCTTGCGGCGCTCGGCGGCATCGTGCGGCCCGAGCCCTTCCTGCCGGTGGTCGCCGACTTCTACCTCACCAATCCGATCGCCCGCGCCTCCAAGGTGATGGCCGAGTGCTCGGCGCTTGCCCGCTCCGGGCGCAGCATCGCAGCGGAATGAGAGACGCCCCATGAGCTTCTGGTCCGATATCGTCTGGCCCGTTGTGGTGATCGCCGCTCAGAGCATCCTGCTGCTGGTGCTGCTCTTGGTCATCGTCGCCTTCATCCTGCTCGCCGACCGCAAGATCTGGGCGGCGGTGCAGATCCGCCGCGGCCCCAACGTGGTCGGCCCGTTCGGGCTGTTCCAGTCCTTCGCCGATCTGCTGAAGTTCGTGCTGAAGGAGCCGGTGATTCCCTCGGGTTCGGCCAAGGGCCTGTTCCTGCTGGCGCCGCTGGTGACGGCGACGCTCGCCATGCTGTCCTGGGTGGTGGTGCCGGTCAACGACGGCTGGGTGATCGCCGACATCAACCTCGGCGTCCTGTTCATCCTGGCCATCTCGTCGCTCGGCGTCTACGGCACGATCATGGCCGGCTGGGCGTCGAACTCGAAGTATCCCTATCTCTCGGCGCTGCGCGCGGCGGCGCAGATGGTGTCCTATGAGGTGTCGATCGGCCTCGTCATCATCACCGTGCTCCTGTGCGCCGGCTCGCTGAACCTGTCGGCCATCGTCCGCTCGCAGGAGACCGGCCTCGCCGGCATGATCGGCCTGCCGTGGCTGACCTTCCTCAACTGGTACTGGCTGCCGCTGCTGCCGATGTTCGTGGTGTTCTTCGTCTCGGCTCTGGCGGAAACCAACCGGCCGCCGTTCGACCTGGCGGAAGCCGAATCCGAGCTGGTGGCCGGCTTCATGGTCGAATACGGCTCGACGCCCTACATGATGTTCATGCTCGGCGAATACATCGCCATCTGCACCATGTGCGCCATGATGGCGCTGATGTTCCTGGGCGGCTGGCTGCCGCCGGTCGACGTCGCGCCCTTCACCTGGGTGCCGGGCATCGTCTGGTTCCTGGCCAAGGCCGTGCTGATGTTCTTCTTCTTCGCCATGGCCAAGGCGATGGTGCCGCGCTACCGCTACGATCAATTGATGCGCCTCGGCTGGAAGGTGTTCCTGCCGCTGTCGCTCGTCTATGTCGTGCTGGTGGCCGGCGTGCTGCAGTTCACCGGCTGGGCGGCCTGACGGGGGATGCGATGGAGCTGTCGCTGGCGGGAGTGATCGGAGCGGCGGTCGGCATCGGGGTCGGTCTCATCGACTACGGCCTGATCGCCTCGTTGATCCGGCGGGCGCTGGAGCGCCGGCCGGGATTGCTGGACCCGCGGCGGGCGGACCTTCTGATGAAGGTGCTGTTCGTCGCCAATGCCGTCGCCTTCGCCATCCTCGGCTGGTGGCTGGGCGTGACGGTGGCTGGAACGGGGCTGCCGGCGCCGGGCTGATGGGGCGACGGAGCATGATTTCGGACGGGCGGCGCCATCGGGCGTCCTCCGGACGGGAACGAAGGAAGCGGGTACGATGAAACTCAGTCAGGTGGCAAAGTCGTTTCTGCTCTGGGAGTTCGTGACGGGGTTCGTCCTCGCCATGCGCTACTTCTTCAGGGCGAAACCGACCATCAACTACCCCTTCGAGAAAGGGGCGGTCAGCCCGCGCTTCCGCGGCGAGCACGCGCTGCGCCGCTATCCGAGCGGCGAGGAGCGCTGCATCGCCTGCAAGCTCTGCGAGGCGATCTGCCCGGCGCAGGCGATCACCATCGAGGCGGGCCCACGCGGCAACGACGGCACCCGCCGCACCACGCGCTACGACATCGACATGGTGAAGTGCATCTACTGCGGCTTCTGCCAGGAAGCCTGCCCGGTGGACGCCATCGTCGAGGGGCCGAACTTCGAGTTCGCCACCGAGACGCGCGAGGAGCTGTACTTCTCCAAGGAGCGGCTGCTGGAGAACGGCGACCGCTGGGAGCGGGAGATCGCCCGCAACATGGCGGCGGACGCGCCCTACCGCTGAGCGGCCGGAAACTGACGGGATTGGACGCGCCGGCAGGCGCATCGGGGACCAAGCGAGATGATACAGGCCTTGTTCTTCTATCTGTTTGCGGCGGTCACCATCGCTTCGGCGGTGATGGTGATCTCCTCGCGCAACCCCGTGCATTCGGTGCTGTTCCTGATCCTCGCCTTCGTCAACGCGGCCGGGCTGTTCATGCTGGCCGGCGCCGAGTTCCTGGCGCTGCTGCTGATCGTCGTCTACGTCGGCGCCGTCGCCGTGCTGTTCCTGTTCGTGGTGATGATGCTCGACGTCGATTTCGTCGAGCTGCGCCAGGGCTTCATGCAGTACCTGCCGATCGGCGTCCTGATCGGCCTGATCTTCCTCGCCGAACTCCTGATGGTGGCCGGCGCCTGGGTGTTCGCGCCCGAGGCGACGGCGACGGCCTCGGCGCCGATCCCCGATCCCGCCGTGGTGTCCAACACGGCGGCGCTCGGCCAGCTCCTCTACACGCGCTACATCTACTTCTTCCAGGTGGCCGGCCTGGTGCTGCTGGTCGCCATGATCGGCGCCATCACGCTGACGCTACGTCACCGCGCGTCCGTCCGCCGCCAGAACATCTCCGCCCAGGTGGCGCGCACCCGCGCCACCGCCATCGAGGTCAAGCACGTCGAGCCGGGGAGGGGACTGTGACCGCCATTTCGCACCGCTATCCCGCCGGACAAGGAAGGTTGATCCCATGACGCTCGGTCTTGCGCACTACCTGTCGGTGGCGGCGATCCTGTTCACGCTCGGCGTGCTCGGCATCTTCCTCAACCGGAAGAACGTCATCGTCATCCTGATGAGCGTCGAGCTGATCCTTCTCGCGGTCAACCTCAACCTCGTCGCCTTCTCGCACTTCCTCGGCGATCTCGTCGGACAGGTGTTCGCCCTGTTCGTGCTGACGGTCGCCGCCGCCGAGGCCGCCATCGGCCTTGCCATCCTGGTCGCCTTCTTCCGCAACCGCGGCTCCATCGCGGTGGAAGACATCAACGTGATGAAGGGCTGAGATGTATTCCCTCATCGTCTTCCTTCCGCTCATCGGCTTCCTGGTCGCCGGCGCCATCGCGCTCTGGGGCGCGGCGGCCACCGTGCCGGCGCCCGAGGGCGGCCACGACGCCCATGGTCAGGCGGCCCACGACGATCATGCCGCCGCCTCCCATGGCGATCACGACGACCACGGCCACGACGACCACCATCACGCGGTGGAACCGGCGGCACCGGGCTCGCGCGTCGCCGAACTGGTGACGACCGGCCTGTTGTTCGTGTCGGCGATCCTGTCCTGGGTGGCCTTCATCTCGGTCGGCTTCGGCGAGCACGAGACGCAGTCGATCCGGGTGCTGACCTGGTTCACCTCCGGCGCCATGCAGGTCGACTGGGCCTTCCGTGTCGACACGCTGACCGTCGTCATGCTGGTGGTGGTCAACACGGTGTCGTCGCTGGTCCACCTCTATTCGATCGGCTACATGGCCGACGACCCCGACCGGCCGCGCTTCTTCGCCTATCTCAGCCTCTTCACCTTCGCCATGCTGATGCTGGTGACCGCCGACAACCTCGTCCAGATGTTCTTCGGCTGGGAAGGGGTGGGCCTTGCCTCCTATCTCCTCATCGGCTTCTGGTACAAGAAGCCGTCGGCCTCGGCGGCCGCCATCAAGGCGTTCGTCGTCAACCGCGTCGGCGATTTCGGCTTCATGCTGGGCATCTTCGGCATCTTCGTGATGTTCGGCACCATCAGCCTCAGCGACATCTTCGCCAACACGGCCACCGTCCAAGGCAAGACGCTGCACTTCCTCTGGGGCGACTGGGACGCCATCACGGTCATCTGCCTCTTGCTGTTCATGGGCGCGTGTGGAAAGAGCGCGCAGTTCCTGCTGCACACCTGGCTGCCTGACGCCATGGAAGGCCCGACGCCGGTCTCGGCGCTGATCCACGCCGCCACCATGGTGACGGCCGGCGTGTTCATGGTGGCGCGGCTGTCGCCTCTCTTCGACCTCAGCCCGACGGCGCTCACCGTCGTGACGCTGGTCGGCGCGGTCACCGCCTTCTTCGCCGCCACCGTCGGTCTGGTCCAGAACGACATCAAGCGGGTGATCGCCTATTCCACCTGCTCGCAGCTCGGCTACATGTTCGTGGCGCTCGGCGTCGGTGCCTATGGCGCCGGCGTGTTCCACCTGTTCACCCACGCCTTCTTCAAGGCGCTGCTGTTCCTCGGCGCCGGCTCGGTGATCATGGCCAGCCATCACGAGCAGGACATGCGGGCGATGGGCGGCCTTCGCAACAAGATCCCGCTGACCTTCTGGGCGATGCTGCTCGGCACGCTGGCGATCACCGGCGTCGGCATCCCCGGCACCGAGATCGGCTTCGCCGGCTTCCTCTCCAAGGATGCCATCATCGAGAGCGCCTTCGCCGGCCACAATCCGGTGTCGGGGCTCGCCGCCGTGCTGCTGGTGATCGCCGCCGGCTTCACCAGCTTCTACTCCTGGCGCCTGATCTTCCTGACCTTCTTCGGCAGGAGCCGCGCCCCGAAGGACGTCTGGGATCACGCCGAGGAAAGCCCGCCGGTGGTGCTGATCCCGCTCGGCGTGCTGTCGCTCGGCGCCGTCCTGGCCGGCATGGTGTTCTACGGCGCCTACGTCGGCGAAGCGCAGGCCGAGTTCTGGAAGGGCGCGCTGTTCTACGGCCCCGACAACCACATCCTGCATGCCATGCACGAGGTGTCGTTCCTGGTGAAGGCGTCGCCGTTCATCGCCATGCTGGTCGGCCTTGCCGTGGCCTACTGGTTCTACATCCTGAGCCCGGCGCTGCCGAGGAAGCT
This sequence comes from Pleomorphomonas koreensis DSM 23070, assembly GCF_000425185.1. GTDB lineage: Bacteria > Pseudomonadota > Alphaproteobacteria > Rhizobiales > Pleomorphomonadaceae > Pleomorphomonas > Pleomorphomonas koreensis. The sequence continues at coordinate 137,731 of NZ_AULH01000011.1, read as the reverse complement.
CGCCGCCGCGCTGCCGTGGCTCTACAGGTTCCTGCTCAACAAGTGGTACTTCGACGAGCTTTACGACTTCATCTTCGTGCGGCCGGCCTTCGCCATCGGCCGGCTGTTCTGGAAGACCGGCGACGGCGCCATCATCGACGGTCTCGGCCCCAACGGCATCGCCGCCCGCGTGCAGGACGTCACCGCCCGCGTCGTGCGGCTCCAGACCGGTTATGTCTACCATTATGCCTTTGCCATGGTGATCGGCGTTGCCGCCCTCATCACCTGGGCCATGTTCGCCGGGGGACACTGAGCATGAGCGGAATGCCGCTTCTGACGCTGACCACGTTTCTGCCGCTGGCAGGCGCCCTGTTCATCCTGATGATCCGGGCGCAGGACGAGGCCGCGATCCTCAACATCCGCCGGGTGGCGCTCTACACCACCATCGCCACCTTCCTGGTGTCGATCGGCATCTGGACCGGCTTCGACCCGAAGAACCCCGGCTTCCAGCTCACCGAGACGGCGGGCTGGTCGGGCAGCTTCTTCGCCTACCGCATGGGCGTCGACGGCATCTCCATCCTGTTCGTGCTGCTCACCACCTTCCTGATGCCCTTCTGCATCCTGGCCAGCTGGGAGTCGGTGCAGGTCCGCGTCAAGGAATACATGATCGCCTTCCTGGTGCTGGAAACGCTGATGGTCGGCGTGTTCTGCGCCACCGATCTGGTGCTGTTCTACGTGTTCTTCGAGGGCGGCCTGATCCCGATGTTCCTGATCATCGGCATCTGGGGCGGCCAGCGCCGCGTCTACGCCTCCTACAAGTTCTTCCTCTACACGCTGGCCGGCTCGGTGCTGATGATGCTGGCGGTGATGGCGATGTACTGGGAGAGCGGCACCACCGACATCACCGAGCTGGTCAACCATCCGTTCCCGGCCTCGATGCAGTGGTGGCTGTGGTTCGCCTTCTTCGCCTCCTTCGCGGTGAAGATGCCGATGTGGCCGGTGCATACCTGGCTGCCGGACGCCCACGTCGAGGCGCCGACCGCCGGCTCGGTGCTGCTCGCCGCCATCCTGCTGAAGATGGGCGGCTACGGCTTCCTGCGCTTCTCGCTGCCGATGTTCCCGCTGGCCTCCTATGACCTCGCGCCCTTCATCTTCACGCTGTCCGTCGTCGCCATCGTCTACACCTCGCTGGTGGCGCTGGTGCAGGAGGACATGAAGAAGCTGATCGCCTATTCGTCGGTCGCCCACATGGGCTATGTGACGATGGGCATCTTCACGCTGAACACGCAAGGGTTGCAGGGCGCGGTGTTCCAGATGTTCAGCCACGGCCTCGTGTCGGGCGCGCTGTTCCTCTGCGTCGGCGTCGTCTACGACCGCCTGCACACCCGCGAGATCGCTGCCTACGGCGGCCTCGTCAACCGCATGCCGGCCTATGCCACGGTGTTCATGGTGATGACCATGGCCAACGTCGGCCTGCCCGGCACGTCGGGCTTCATCGGCGAGTTCCTGACGCTGTCGGCCGCCTTCCAGGTCAACACCTGGGTGGCCGCCTTCGCGGCGCTCGGCGTCATCCTGTCGGCGGCCTACGCCCTCTGGCTGTTCCGCCGCGTCGTCTGGGGCGCGCTGACCAAGGCGAACCTCAAGGCGATGATGGATCTCTCCCCGCGTGAGGTGGCCATCCTGGCGCCGCTCGTCGTGCTGGTGATCCTGTTCGGCGTCTATCCGCTGCCGGTGCTCGACGCCACGGCCGCGTCGGTCGAGGCGCTTCTCCGTTCCGTCCATGCGGCGATCGATGCCGCCAACGCGACCGCGTCGGCCGGTTCGTTGCCGCTGATCCGCTGAGGGCACAGATGATGACCGCACTTCCCGACTTCGCCCTCGCCGGACCGGAAATCCTGCTGGCTGCCGGCGCCCTGGTGCTGCTGATGCTCGGCGCCTACGGCGGCGAGCGGCGGGCCGGCCTCGTCTCCGGCCTGTCCGCGTTGCTGCTCGTCGTCGCTGCCGTGGCGGTGATGCTCGGCCGCGAGGGTACCACCTTCGACGGCGCTTTCGTGGTCGACGGCTTCGCCCGCTTCGTCAAGGTACTGGTGCTGATCGGCTCGGCGCTGGCCGTGGTGATGACGCAACGCTTCGCCGTCGCCGAGAAGTTCTTCAATTTCGAGCTGCCGGTGCTGATCGTCATCGCCACCATCGGCATGATGCTGATGATCTCGGCCAATGACCTGATCGGTGTCTACCTCGGCCTCGAATTGCAATCGCTGGCGCTCTACGTCGTCGCCGCCTTCCACCGCGACGACGGCCGCTCGACCGAGGCCGGCCTCAAGTATTTCGTGCTGGGCGCGCTGTCATCGGGCATGCTGCTTTACGGCGCCTCGCTGCTCTACGGCTTCACCGGCCACACCGGCTTTGCCGGCATCGCCGCCGCCGCCACAGCCGGCGGCTCGTCGCTGGGTCTCACCTTCGGCATTGTCTTCGTCGCCGCCGGCATCGCCTTCAAGGTGTCGGCCGTGCCCTTCCATATGTGGACGCCCGACGTCTACGAGGGCGCGCCGACGCCGGTCACCGCCTTCTTCGCCGCCGCCCCGAAGATCGCCGCCATGGCGATGTTCGTCCGCGTCGTGCTGGAGGCCCTGGGGCCGGCCCACGTCGAATGGCAACAGATCGTCGCCTTCATGTCGCTGGCCTCGATGGTGCTCGGCGCCTTTGCCGCCATCGGCCAGCGCAACATCAAGCGACTGATGGCCTATTCGTCGATCGGCCACATGGGCTTCGCGCTGGTCGGCCTCGCCGCCGGCTCGGAGGCGGGCGTCTACGGCATCCTGATCTACCTCGTCACCTATCTCGCCATGACGGCCGGCGCCTTCGCGGTGATCCTGTCGATGCGGCGCGACGGCGTGATGACCGAGGACATCGACAGCCTCGCCGGCCTCTCCCGCACCAATCCCGCCGTCGCCTACCTGCTCGGCATCATCCTGTTCTCGCTGGCCGGCATCCCGCCGTTCGCCGGCTTCTTCGGCAAGTACTTCGTCTTCGCGGCGGCGATCAATGCCGGCCTCTACTGGCTGGCGGTGATCGGCATCCTGTCCTCGGTGGTCGGCGCCTACTACTATCTGCGCATCGTCAAGATCATGTTCCTCGACGAGCCGGCCGCCGCCTTCGAGCCGATGGGCGGCGAGATGAAGGCGGTGCTCGGCGTCACCGGCCTGTTCGTCGCCGCCTTCGCGCTGGTGCTGGGGCCGCTGGGCGACGCGGCGCTGGCCGCCGCCAAGACGCTGTTCTGAGGCGCCGATGAGCGAGGGTGCGGGGCTCGTCTGCCCTGAGGGATACGCGGCCGTCCATCTCGACGCGGTCGGCTCCACCAATGCCGAGGCTTTCGCGCGGGCCGGGCAGGGCGCCGCCTCCGGCCTCTGGGTGGTCGCCCGCCGCCAGACGGCCGGTCGCGGCCGGCGCGGCCGCCTCTGGACGTCGGAACCGGGCAACCTCTATGCCTCGCTGCTGCTGCGCGATCCCATCGAGGAGGCGCGGCTCGGCGAGCTGCCGCTGGTCGTGGCGCTCGCCGTACACGACGCCGTGGCGGCGGCGCTGCCGCCGTTCACGCGCGGCGATCTCGCCATCAAGTGGCCGAACGACGTCCTCTACGGCGGTGCCAAGCTTTGCGGCATCCTGATCGAGGCGGCGAGCCAGGCCGGGGGCAGGGTGGTGGTGGCCGGCATCGGTATCAACTGCGCCCATCACCCGGCCGACACGCTCTATCGCGCCACCGATCTCGGGGAGGCCGGCTATCCCACCGATCCCGAGGCGCTGTTCGCGCTGCTGGCCGCCGCGATGGCCCGCCGCCTCGCCGAATGGCGGACGCGCGACTTCTCCGGCTTGCGCGACGCCTGGCTGGCCCGCGCCCGCGGCATCGGCGAGGCGATCACCGTCCGCCTGCCGGCCCGCGAGGTTTCCGGCGTCTTCACCGGCCTCGACGAGGACGGCCGCCTCCTGCTGCGCCATGACGGCGGCCTCGAGACGATCTCGGCCGGCGACGTGTTCTTCGCCCGCTCCTGACGCCTTCGGTCACACTGACGTGCATGCTCCGGTCTCGACGTCTTCTTTCCGAGAGTTTTCTTGACGCGGCCGCCTTTCGCGTCCACGTAGAACCCATCGAACAAAGATGTACGAATGCGCGCCGGCAGGGGCCGGCGACTGGAGACTTTACGTGACGAAAAAGAAGAGCGGGGCCGACGAGGTCATTTTCCTGCCGCTGGGCGGCGTTGGCGAAATCGGCATGAATCTCGCCCTCTACGGCCTCGGTTCCGAGGCCGACCGCAAGTGGCTGATGGTCGACTGCGGCGTATCCTTCGCCGGCCCGGATCTGCCGGGCGTCGACCTCTTGCTGCCCGACATTTCCTATATCGAAGCCTACAAGGACGACCTCGTCGGCATCCTGATCACCCACGCCCACGAGGACCATTACGGCGCCGTCTACGACCTGTGGCCGCGCCTAGGCGTGCCGGTCTACATGACGCCCTTCGCCGCCGCGCTGCACGCCGCCAAGCGCGAGATGGAGCCGGGCGCGCCGCGCGTGCCGACCAGCGTCGTCCAGCAGGGCCAGCGCTTTTCCATCGGCCCGTTCGACCTTGAACTGATTGCCATGTCGCATTCGCTGCCCGAGCCGACGGCGGTGCTGATACGCACGCCGCTCGGCAACGTGCTGCACACCGGCGACTGGAAGATCGACCACGACCCGCGCGTCGGCCGACCGATCGATATGGTCCGCCTGGCCGAGATCGGCGGCGAGGGCGTCGACGCCATGGTCTGCGATTCCACCAATGCCGTGCGCGCCGGCCGCAGCCCCTCGGAGGGCGAGGTGGCGCGCGGCCTGTCGGAGGTGGTGGCGCGCGCCAAGAAGCGCGTTGCCGTCACCATCTTCGCTTCCAACCTCGGCCGCATCCGCTCGATCGCCGAGGCCGCCGCCAAGAACGACCGCGAGGTGGTGGTGGTCGGCCGGGCCATCCGCCGCGTGCTCGACGTGGCCGGCGAACTCGGCATGCTGGAGGGTCTGCCGCCTTTCCGCGACGAGGAAGCCTACGGCTACCTGCCGCCCGACAAGGTGGTGGCCATCGTCACCGGCAGCCAGGGCGAGGCGCGCGCCGCCATGGCTAAGATCGCCGCCGGCGACCATCGCAACATCACGCTCGATCGCGGCGACATGGTGATCTTCTCCTCGCGCACCATTCCCGGCAACGAGAAGGCGGTCGGCGCCATCAAGAACAAGCTGGTGGAGCAGGGCGTCGAGATCGTCTCCGACGGCGACGCGCTGGTCCACACCTCCGGTCACCCGCGCCGCGACGAGATGATGGAACTCTACCGGCTGGTCAAGCCGAAGGTGGCGGTGCCGGTGCACGGCGAAGCCGTCCACCTCGCCGCCCACGAAACGCTGGCCCGCGAGGCAGGCGTGCCGCGCGTCGCCCGCACCAGGAACGGCGAGATGCTGCGCCTGCTGCCCGGCGACGAGCCGCAGGCGGTCGGCCACGTGCCATTCGGGGTGCTGGTCAAGGACGGCACTCTGGTTCGCGATCCCGAGGGATCGGGCGTCGTCGAGCGGCGCAAGATGAGCTTTGCCGGCGTCATTGTCTGCACGTTGCTGATGAATGGCCGCGGCGAAATCCTCGGCGAATACGGCCTCAACTGCTTCGGTCTGCCGGAGACCGACGACAAGGGCGAGGACTTCGAGGACGTGCTGGCCGCCGCCGTCGATGGTTGCCTGGTCTCCATCCCCAAGGCCCGCCGCAAAGACGAGGACCTGGTGGCCGAGGCGGTGCGGCGGTCGATCCGCGCCGCCGCCAACCAGCGCTGGGGCAAGAAGCCGATCACCGAGGTGACGGTACTCAGGGTGGACTGAGACCCATCCGCGACGGACGACGCGCGGAATCGGCAGATGGTCGAAAAAACGCGGTATCGCGGCAATCTGTTGTTAGTGCCACCGGCGATATGCTCTGCCCCCTGGAGGGACCATGGGCATTCGTCGGTTTTTGCACGATCGGGATGGCAACGTGGCGATGATCTTCGCCGTCTGTCTGGTGCCGCTTCTGGTCGGCATCGGGGCAGCGGTCGATTATTCGCGGCTGGCCGATGCGCGCGAGACCATGCAGCACTCGCTGGACGCCACCGTGCTCGCCCTTTCCTCCGAGGCGCCGAAGCTCACCGCGGCAGCGCTCAACACCCGCGCCGGGCAGGTGTTCAACGTCAATTTTCCGGCCAGCACCGCCACCGGCGTTACCGTTGCCGCCACCTATACGAAGACCAGCGGCGCCGTGATCTCCGCGTCCGCCAGCGGCAGCGTGCCGATGACCTTCATGAATCTCGTCGGCATCACCTCCAAGGACATCTCGGTGACCTCGAAATCCGCCTGGTCGTCGAAGCGGCTGCGCGTGGCGCTGGCGCTCGATAATACGGGGTCGATGGCCTACTCCGGCAAGATGACCGCGCTCAAGACGGCGACCAAGAACCTCATCGACAAGCTGAAGGGACAGTCGAGCACGGCCGGCGATATCTACGTCTCCATTGTTCCCTTCAACAAGGATGTCAATATCGGCACGAACCTGTCGTCTTACGTGGACTGGGGCCAGACCGGCCGGCTATGCTCATGGAACAGCTGGCGGGGGCGCTATGACTGCGCCGACGGTTATCTCTGGACGCAGGGCAAGGCCAAGTCCACCTGGCAGGGATGTGTCGCCGACAGGACTCAGGAATACGATATTTCGGTTTCCGTTCCGACCGCCTTGTCGAACTACTACCCGGCTGAAAACTATGCCGACTGCGGCAAGGCGCTCACCCCGATGACCAACGACTGGACGATGCTGACTACGGCGGTTGACGCCATGACGCCGACCGGCGCCACCAACCAGACGATCGGTCTCGTCTGGGCGTGGCAGTCGCTGAAGTCGACCTCGCCGCTCAACGCGCCCGCCAAGGAAGCCAACTACGACTATCAGGATGTGATCATCCTGCTGTCCGACGGCGAGAACACCATGAACCGCTTTGCCGGCGACGGAACCTCCCACACAACGGCGGTGGACGATCGCATGTCGAAGGTTTGCGCGGCGGCCAAGGCCGACGGCGTGATCGTCTACACCGTGCTGGTGATCGAAGGCACGGAATCCGTCCTGAAGAACTGCGCCAGCTCGGCCGACAACTATTTCAACGCCTCGTCGGCCGACCAGATCATCACCAGCTTCGGCGCCATCGGCGACAAGCTGTCGGCGCTGCGCATCGCCCAGTAGGTCGCCTCAGGGATTGAGCACCGGCACGAGGCCGTGCGTCACCAGATAGAGCGTCGCGGTCACCGTCATTATCGAGGCGGCTGTTCCGATCAGGATGCCGGTGGCCGTCTCGTCGACATAGAGGCGGTATTGCTGGGCGGCGGCGTAGCAGGTGGCGGCCGGCGGCAGGCAGGCCATCAGCACCGCCGCGTGGAGCCATACCGGCGGAAAGCCGCCGACCAGCGTCACCATCGTCCAGGCCATCAGCGGATGCACCACGAGCTTGACGGCGACCAGCGCCGGCAGTTCGCGATAGGGCCGGTCGACCGGTTGCAGCGCCACGGTGACGCCGATCGAGAACAGGGCGGCCGGCGCCGCCGAGGCGCGCAGCATGCCGATGGTGGTGGCGATGCCCTGGGGCAGTTCGACGCCCGACGCCGAGCCCAGCACGCCGGCGAGGCTGCCGAGAATGAACGGATGCGTCAGGATGCGGCGCAAGACGAGCGCCACCGTGGCGCCGACCGGCTGATCCCCGTCGCCGAACACCGCCATCAGCGTTGGCAGCAGCGTGAAGATCAGCACCACGTCGAAGCAGAAGATCAGCGCCGTCGGCGCGGCGGCGGCGCTGCCGAGGGCGGAGAGCGTCAGCGCCGGCCCCATGTAGCCGACATTGGCATAGGAGCCGATCAGGCCCTGCAAGGTGGCGGTGCGGAAGTGCGCGCCGGTCAGCGCCCGGCCGACGGCCACGGCGATGAGGAAGGTGAGGAAGGTCGAGGTGGTGGTGGCAAGCGCGAACGAGCCGCGCATCAGCTCGTGAAGCGGCGTCCTGGACAGGATGTCGAAAAACAGGGCCGGCAGGGCGACATAGATCAAATAGAAGTCGAGCCAGGCGAGGCCTGTGCGCGGCAGGCGGGCGAGCTTTCCCGACAGGAAGCCGAGAAAGATGATGCCGAAGAACGGCAGCGCGAGGGTGATGACCTCGATCATGTATGACCCAATGGGCTCCCCGCCCGGGGCGGCAAGGGAGAAGCCGTCGGGCGTCTTCCGAATAGCTCCGGCGGCGCCTCCGGAATACTCCGGTAAACGCCGCATCGCCCGTGGTGGTTCGTCCGAGACGGGGGTGGAGCGAAGCCGCGAAATGCGATAACTGCTCGTCGCACGATTTCAGGCGGCGCGGCGGATACCGACATGTCGCAGCCGTCGACAGAGAGGCTTGGCGCGTTGAAGCAACGAAAGGCCGCGAGGGCGGCCCGGTTCTGGCTCGAATACGCGGCGCTGCGTGCCGTGGTTGCCCTCCTGTGCCTCCTTGGCGTTGATGCCGCGTCGGCGCTGATGGGCCGGCTCTGGCGATGGTTCGCGCCCTTCAACCCGCGTCATCGTCGGGCCGGGCGGCATCTTGCCTTTGCCATGCCCGAGCTGACGGAATCCCAGCGGTCGGCAATCCTGTCGGATATGTGGGAGAACCTCGGCCGCACCTTTGCCGAGGGGCTGCTGCTGCCCGAGGTGTCCCGCCGGCCGGAGCGGGTCGTGGTGAGCGACGGGCTCGCCGCCGACATCCGGGCATTGGGCGACGGCGGCGCCATCTTCTGCTCGCTGCATCAGGGCAACTGGGAACTGCTGGCGATCGGCAGCGCCGCCCAGGGCAAGCCGCTGGCCGGCGTCTACCGCCGCCTCAACAATCCGCTGACGGAAGCCTATTTCCGCTCGCGGCGGCAGGAAGCCTATCCGGCGGGACTGGTGGTGGCCGGCCCCGCCGCCGTGCTGCGCCTGCGCTCGATCGCCCGCGGCGGTGCCGGCGTCGCCATGATGGCCGACTTGCCCGACGGCACCGGCATCCTGGCGCCATTCTTCGGCCATCCCTCGTCCTTGTCGAAGCTGCCGGTCACGCTGGCCCGTCATCTCGGCCTGCCCCTGCTGGCGGCGCGCTGCCGCCGGACGGACGGGGCGTATTTCTGCATCGAGGGCGGCCGCATCGACCTGCCGCAGACCTCGGACGTCGATGCCGACGTCGACAAGGGAACGCGCGCCCTGCATGACCTCTTCGAGAGCTGGATCCGCAGCGAGCCGGGACAGTGGATGTGGGCGACGCGCAAGTGGGGAGAGGTCGACCCCAAGGGGATGTGACCGGGCCGACGGCCGTTCATCCAGCATTCATGTCAAATCGTTGAAATGACGGGGTTTCGCCGCACTTTTTCCGATTGATGCCGCATTGGCCGGGCAAGGTTCGGAACCGAAGGCCGCCGGTGTCTGTTTCTACGGCGGACTTGGCCGGCGAACACTTGCGGCCTCGGGCCGCCCGTTCGGGCACAATGCCGCGTCGCGGCGCAGACGAAGGCGGAGGAATTTTCATGAACCGATTGAAGACACTGTTGTTGGCCTGCGCCATCGTACCGTTGTCGCAGATGGCGCTGCCGACTGCTGCGAGCGCTGAGGGACTCCTCCTCGCTCAGGCGGATCCGGCCTGCCAGCCGGACGATCCCAATTGCGTGCCGCCCGAAAAGGTGGCCCCGCGTCAGAAGGAGCCCGAGGCGCAGCCGCCGAAGGAGGAGGCCGCACCGCCGCCACCCCCGAAGGAAGAAGCCGCGCCGCCGCCGCGCCAGCCTGAGCCGGAGGCGCAGCCCGAGCGTCCCGCTCCGCAGCCCCAGGCCCAGCCCGAGGCGCCCGCTCCCAAGCAGGAAACCGCGCCGCCGCCGCGCGAATCCGAGCGCAAGGCCCGACCGGAGCGCCGCGCGCCCGAGCCGGAGATGCAGCCCGAGCGTCCCGCTCCCCAGCCCGAGGCTCAGCCTGAAGCGCCGGCTCCGAAGCAGGAAGCCGAGCCGCCGGCTCGTGAATCGAAGCCCAAGACCCGGCCGGAGCGTCCCGCTCCTCAGCCTGAGGCGCAGCCCGAGCGGCCGATGCCGCAACCCGAGGCTCAGCCTGAACGTCCGGCGCCCAAGCCCGAAGCCCAGCCCGAGCCGCCGGCACCCAAGCCCGAAGCCCAGCCCGAGCCGCCGGCGCCGCCCAAGCCCGAAGCTCAGCCCGAGCCGCCGGCGCCGCCCAAGCCCGAAGCTCAGCCTGAACGTCCGGCGCCGCAGCCGGAAGGCCGGCCTGACGATGGCAACCGGCGGCCGCAGGGCGAGCCTCCCCGGCCGCCGGCCCAGCCTGACGGTCGTCCGCCGATGCCGCCGGCCCAGCCGGGCGGCGAGCCACCTCCGCCGCCCGCCGCTGGCGCCGGCCCCGAAGCCCCGCCGCCGCCGGCCCTCATCGAGAAGCTCGGCAATCCCGGCGCCGGTGCCGCCGAGGCGATCGACCGGAGCGTCGACCAGAAGGCCGGCAACATCCGCGATATCCAGCGCGAGCGCCGGGTGATCAGCAACGACAACGGCCTGCGCGTCACGGTGGAGCCGGGCGGCCGCATCATCGTCCAGAGCGGCGATGAGGCGGTGATCCGCCACGACGACCGCGCCCGCTTCGACCGCCACGGCCGTGACGTCTCCGACCGTCCGACCCGTGACGGCGGCCGCGAGGTGATCGTCGATACCCGCGATGGCGGTCGCGTGCGGACGCTCTATGACCGTAACGGCATGATGGTGCTGCGCGAGCGTCTCGACGACGACGGCCGCAGCTACGTGCTGTTCGACAACCGCGGCTATGGGCCGGGGCCGGTCGACGAGCCGGGCTGGCAGCCGATCGTCCGCTTGCCGCCGCCGCGGATCGACATGCCGCGCGATCGCTACCGCGTCGAGATGCGGTCGGCACCGCCGCGCTACGTCGAGGAGGCGTTGACCGCGCCGCCGCTGGTCGAGGTGCAGCCGCAGTACACGCTCGATCAGGTGATCTACAGCCCGGATCTGAGGGCGCGGGTGCGGTCGGTCGATCTCGACAGCATCACCTTCTCGACCGGTGCCTGGACGATCGAGGGTAGCGAGATCCCCAGCCTCGAGGCCGTGGCGCGCGGCATCGATGCGGCGCTGCGACGCAACCCCAACGAGGTGTTCCTGGTCGAGGGCTACACCGACGCCGTCGGTTCGGTGGTCGACAACCTGTCGCTGTCCGACCGTCGCGCCGAGGCGGTGGCGAATGTGCTGACCGACCACTACGACATCCCGCCGGAGAATCTGGTCACCCAGGGCTACGGCGAGAGCTACCTCAAGGTGCAGACGGACGGGCCGGAGCGTGCCAACCGTCGCGTCACCGTGCGTCGCATCACGCCGCTGCTCTCCACCAGCAGCCAGCAGTGAGGCGATTGAGGCATCCGAAAAGCAATCGCCGGCGGCGATTGCGGATCGCCATGCTTCTCCGCTAGAAAGAAGCCCCGTCCCCTCGCGGACGGGGCTTTCGTTTCGGGATCACCGTTTTGCTGAACCGCTTCGCCCTTGCCGTCGGCAATCACCCGCGTCGGCTGGTCATGGCCGCCGTCCTGGTGATGGCCGCCATCGGCTGGCTGTGGCTGGTCCTCGCCGCCCTTGACGACGACATGCAGGGCGCGCTGATGCCGTCGATGGCCGCCGACTGGGACGCCGGCGACATCGCCCTGGTGTTCGGCATGTGGGCGGCCATGGTGTTCGCCATGATGCTGCCGACGGCGGCGCCGACCTTCCGCGCCTATGCCGGCCGGGCGGGTGCCGCCACGCTGGCGCTGGTCGCCGGCTACACCGCCGTCTGGCTGGCCGTCGCCGTCGTTGCCGCTGCCGGGCAGGCCTGGCTCGTCCGCCTCGGCGCGCTGTCGCCGCATATGGCGCCGGCCGGTACGGCGCTGTCGGCTTCGATCCTGCTCGCTGCCGGCATCTACCAGTTCACGCCGCTGAAATGGGCCTGCCTGGTGCGTTGCCGCAACCCGCGCGTCGCCGATCTGGACGGCGAAGCCATCGCCGCCTTCCGCATCGGCGTCGAGGAAGGGCTCGCCTGCCTTGGCTGCTGCTGGGCGATGATGGCGGTGATGTTCGCCGCCGGCCTGATGAATCTCGCCGCCATGGCCTTCCTCGGCGTGCTGATGGGCGTCGAGAAGCTGGTTTCCGGCCTCGGGCTGACGTATTTCCTCGGGGTTTCGCTCATTCTTGCCGGTGTCATCTTGGCGAGCGGCCTTGTCATCGGGTAGATTGTCGCCAGATGTAACCATCCGGCAGGATTGGTAAGGTTTTGGGCGATGATCTCTGGAACTCCGTCGGACGGCGTGTCGCGTCCGTTCATGATGGCTTGCGGCCCGGCCGTCGGTTCGGACGAGAGGAGCGGCGCGTGATGACGGAACTGACGCTTGTGAGCAGACATCAGAATGCGTTGATCGCCCTTGCCGTGCACGCCTTCACGGCGAGCGGTATCGTTCTGGCCATGCTCGCCGCCTTCGCTGCCTACAGTCTCAACTGGCCGGCCTTCTTCATGTGGCTGGGGCTGGCGCTGGTGGTCGACGGCGTCGACGGCCCGATCGCCCGCAAGGTCGGCGTCGAAAGCCGCCTGCCGACCTTCTCCGGCGCGGCGCTCGATTTCGTGGTCGACTACGTCACCTACGTCTTCCTGCCGGCTCTGGCCGTGGCGACGGCCGGCTTTACCTCCATCCCCATCGCGCTCGCGCTGGCCGGCATCATCGTCTTCACATCGGCGATGTATTACGGCGACACGCGCATGAAGATGAAGAACAACGCCTTCCGCGGCTTCCCCGTCGTCTGGAACGGCGTGGTGTTCCTCTATTTCGTGTTCGAACTCAATCAGTTCGCCGTCATCGGCATCACCCTTGCCCTGTCGGTGCTGACCTTCGCGCCGATCGCCTTCGTCCATCCGACGCGGGTGGTGAAGTGGCGGCCGCTGACCCTCGTCGTGACGCTCGCCTGGTTCCTGCTCGCCGGCGCGGCGCTCGCCTGGGACCTCAACCCGCCGCTCACCATCAAGATCGGTCTGGCGCTCGCCACCGCCTATCTGGCACTGGTGGCCGCCGTGCAGCAGCTCATCGACATATTTCTTTCGCGCAAGGCCCGCCTGACGGGTTGAACGGTTGACGGAACACTCCAGATTCGGACGTTATCTGACGATCGCATCTGGGGGATGCCGTATTCATGCTCGATCTCATTTTCAATGCCAATGCCTGGGCCAGCCTCCTTACCCTGACGGTGATGGAGATCGTGCTCGGCATCGACAATCTCGTCTTCATTTCAGTGCTGACCAGCCGCCTGCCGATCGATCAGGCCCGTAAGGCCCGCGCCGTCGGCCTCTCGCTGGCGCTGATCTTCCGCATCCTGCTGCTGGTCGCCCTGTCCTGGCTGATCGGGCTGACGGCGCCGCTGTTCACGCTGTTCGGCCACGGCTTTTCCTGGCGCGACCTGATCCTCCTGGCCGGCGGCCTGTTCCTGCTCTACAAGGCGACGCACGAGATCCACAAGGGCATCGAGGGCGAGGAGGACGCGAGCGGCAATGTCGTGCACGCCGCCTTCGGCGCCACGGTGGCGCAGATCATCGCCATCGACATCGTTTTCTCGATCGACAGCATCATCACGGCGATTGGCATGGCCGAGCACGTGCCGGTGATGATTCTCGCCGTGGTCATCGCCATGATCATCATGTTCGTGGCGTCGGAGCCGATCTCGCGCTTCATCCACAACCACCCGACCACCAAGATGCTGGCGCTGTCCTTCCTGCTGCTGATCGGCGTGTCGCTGGTCGCCGACGGCGTCGGCTTCCACGTGCCGCGAGCCTACATCTACTTTGCCATGGCCTTCTCGGCCGGCGTCGAGGCGGTCAACATCATGGCCAGCCGCCGGCGGCGCAAGGCCAAGGAATGAACCGGTAAACGACCGATTGCCCAGTGGGCCGGGAAGAGGGCGGCGGAGGCGATCCGCCGCTCTCTTTGCATATGCGAACGGTCGCCAAAACTTGATCCGCGCCATCGGTGTTTCTACGGATTTCGCTTGGGATATAGATCGTTTCAGGCTACCACCTCTGACAGGTGGCGCCTCGTCCGCGTTTTTCGACGTCCATGGGTCGCCTCGCTTCATCACGGATAGCTGGACCGATGAGCACCACCGATATCGCCAAACGCGTTCACGACCACAATTGGAAACTCGACCCGATCATCCGCAGCCTGCTCGACACGGACATCTACAAGTTCCTGATGCAGCAGCTGATCTGGAAGCGCTATCGCGACGTCGACGTCACCTTCTCGCTGATCAACCGGGCGAACCGCATCCGCCTCGCCGACGATATCGACGAGGATGAGCTTCGGGCGCAACTCGACTACGCCCGCTCGCTGAAGCTCGGCAACAAGGAGTGGATATGGCTGGCCGGTAACACCTTCTACGGCAAGCGGCAGATCTTCGAGCCGGGATATCTGGAATTCCTGCGCGACTTCCAGCTGCCGCCCTATGAGTTGTCCAAGGCCGAGGGCCAGTATCAGCTCGAATTCCACGGTCCCTGGACCCACACCACCATGTGGGAAATCCCGGCTCTCGCCATCATCAACGAGCTGCGGTCGCGCTCGGTGATGAAGACCATGCGCCGCTTCGAGCTGGACGTTCTGTATGCTCGCGCCAAGGCCAAGCTGTGGAGCAAGGTGGAGCGGCTGCGCGCCTTCCCGGACATCAAGATCGCCGATTTCGGTACCCGCCGCCGCCACTCGCATCTCTGGCAGGACTGGTGTGTCAACGCGCTGAAGGAAGGGCTCGGACCGGCCTTCATCGGCACCTCCAACGTGCTGATGGCCATGAAGAGCGATCTCGAGGCGATCGGCACCAACGCCCACGAGCTGCCGATGGCCATGGCGGCGCTGGCCGACACCGAGGACGAGATGCGCCAGGCGCCCTACCGGGTGCTGCTCGACTGGCAGGAGCTTTACGACGGCAACCTGCTGGTCGTGCTGCCCGACGCCTTCGGCACCGCCTCCTTCCTGCGCGACGCGCCGGACTGGGTGGCCGACTGGAAGGGCTTCCGCCCCGACAGCGCCGAGCCGGTGGAAGGTGGCGAGGAGATCATCGCCTGGTGGAAGTCGAAGGGCCGCGATCCGCGCGACAAGCTGATCGTCTTCTCCGATGGCCTCGACGTCGAGGAGATCGAGCGCGTCTACACCCACTTCCGCGGCCGCGTGCACATGAGCTTCGGCTGGGGCACCAACCTCACCAACGACTTCCAGGACTGCGCGCCGCAGCCGACCGACGACTTCGACGCGATATCGCTGGTCTGCAAGGTGACGCAGGTGAACGGCCGGCCGGCGGTGAAACTCTCCGACAACCCGGAGAAGGCGACCGGCGACCCGGCCGAGATCGCCCGCTACCTGCGCGTCTTCGGCGAGGCCGGGCGGATCAAGCGGCCGGTGCTGGTGTAGGCGGCAGGGCATCCAGTACATGCCGATGGGCAGGATATTCGCCGAGGCGCCCCTTCCTGTACGAGATGGTCCGCTTTCGCGGACCATGGCGGAGAATTATATATATAAAACATATACATAACTTGTCCTCCTCCGCGAAGGCGGAGGATCTCGGGCAGGTCGGGCAGGTCGGGCAAGAGGCAGATATCGGGCCTCTCGCAAGTGAGGGGCCTATTCAAAGCAATCCTGGAAACGGCAGCGCCGCCCGAAGGGCGGCGCGCCAAAAATAAGTAAGTATTTACTTACTTTACTGGTCAAGCCTCGAACGGCTTGGTGGCGAGCCACTTCTCCAGCCAGTGGATGTCGTAGGCGCCGTCGATGATGTCGGCGTTCTTCAGCATGTTGTTGAACAGCGGGATCGTCGAGTCGATGCCGTCCACGACGAATTCGTCGAGGCAGCGGCGCAGCCGCATCAGGCACTCGACGCGGTTGCGGCCGTGGACGATCAGCTTGCCGATCATGCTGTCGTAGTAGGGCGGGATCGTGTAGCCCTGATAGACGCCGCTGTCGACACGCACCCCGAGGCCGCCCGGCGGATGCCAGTAGGTGATCTTGCCCGGCGACGGCGCGAAGGTGGCGGCGTTCTCGGCGTTGATGCGGCACTCGATGGCGTGGCCGTTGAAGTGCACGTCCGACTGGCGGAAGCTCAGCGCCTGCCCCGAGGCCACCTTGATCTGCTCGTTGACGAGGTCGATGCCGGTGATCATCTCGGTCACCGGATGCTCCACCTGCAGGCGGGTGTTCATTTCGATGAAATAGAACTCGCCGTTCTCGTAGAGGAACTCGATGGTGCCGGCGCCCGAGTAGTTCAGCTCGGCCATGGCGTTGGCGACGATGGCGCCGATTCTCGCCCGCTCGTCGTCGTTGAGGGCCGGCGAGCGGGCCTCCTCCATCACCTTCTGGTGGCGGCGCTGAAGCGAGCAATCGCGTTCGCCGAGGTGGACGGCGTTGCCCTGGCCGTCGCCCAGCACCTGCAATTCGATATGGCGCGGCTTCAGGAGATACTTCTCGATGTAGACCGCGTCGTCGCCGAAGGCGTTCTTGGCCTCGGTCTTGGCGGCCGACATGGCCGACGGCAGTTCAGCCTCGGTCATGGCGACGCGCATGCCACGGCCGCCGCCGCCGGCCGACGCCTTGACCAGCACCGGATAGCCGATCTCGGCGGCGATGCGGAGCGCGTCCTCCTCGGATTCGACGGCACCGTCCGAGCCCGGCACCACGGGGATGCCGAGGCGCCGGGCCGTCGCCTTGGCCTCGATCTTGTCGCCCATAATGCGGATGTGGTCGGCCGAGGGGCCGATGAAGGCGATGTTGTGGGCGGCCAGAATGTCGGCGAAGCGGGCGTTCTCGCTGAGGAAGCCGTAGCCCGGATGCACCGCCTCGGCGCCGGTGATCTCGCAGGCGGCGACGATGTTGGGGATGTTGAGGTAGCTGTCGCGCACCGGCGCCGGGCCGATGCACACGCTTTCGTCGGCGAGCCGGACGTGCATGGCATTGGCGTCGGCCGTCGAATGGACGGCGACGGTGCCGATGCCCAGCTCCTTGCAGGCGCGCAGCACCCGGAGGGCGATTTCGCCGCGATTGGCGATGAGGATCTTCTCGAACATGGGTCCGGTCACTCGATGATCAGCAGCGGTTCGCCGAATTCGACCGGCTGGCCGTTTTCGACGAGCACGGCGGTGACGCGGCCGGCGCGCGGCGCCGGAATGTGGTTGAGGTGTTTCATCGCCTCGATGATCATCACCGTCTGGCCTTCCTTCACCGTGTCGCCGACCTCGACGAAGGCGCGCGAGCCGGGCTCGGGCGCCACATAGGCGGTGCCGACCATCGGGGAGGGCACGGCGCCGGGGTTGGCGGCCGGATCGGCCGCCTTCGGCGCCTCGGCCGAGGCAGCGACCGCCGCGGCAGGGGCGGCCATGGCGGGCATCGACGGCGCAGCCCAGCCGCCGCCCTGGGTGATGGTGACCGGCGCCGCCGTCCGAGCCACGCGGATCTTCAGCTTCTCCTGCTCCACCTCGATCTCGGTGAGATTGGTCTCGTCGAGGATGTTGGCAAGCTGGCGGATCAGTTCGTAGTCAAAGGTCTGGGGCATCGGTTCTCACCGGATTGGGACGGCGGTCACCCTTTCAGGAGACCGGCGAGGGCTTCGAGCGCGAGCGTGTAGCCGAGGGGGCCGAGGCCGACGATCACTCCGGCCGCCACGGGCGACACAAAGGACCGATGCCGGAAACTCTCGCGGGCATGGACGTTGGAGATGTGGACCTCGATCAGGGGAACGCCGGTTCCCTTGATCGCGTCGTGGAGGGCGATCGACGTGTGCGTGTAGGCGCCGGGGTTCATCACCACGCCGGCGCCGCGCCGAGCGGCCTCCTGGATCCAGTCGACGAGCACGCCTTCATGGTTGGACTGGCGGAACTCGACGGTGGAAAAACCCAGCGCGATGGCCTTCTCGCGGCAATTTGCCTCGATGTCGGCGAGGGTCAGCGATCCGTAGATGCCCGGTTCCCGCGTTCCGAGAAGATTGAGGTTCGGTCCGTTGAGGATGAACGCTTCAATGGGCAATCGGTCGGTTCCCTTTCAGGCCGGGGACAGGAGTGGCCGCACCCGCATGGCGGGCCGCGACCGGCTTCCTTATAGGCACATGCCGCGCCGAAAAAAAGAGGCAGCGCCAATTCATCCCCGTCCGTCGGCGCCGGAGGGCCGGCGGCTCCGACCAAAGATCAGCAGGCGGTCTTGCCGCAGGTGCGCATCGCCTCGATCTTGCGGTTCAGCTCGGCAAAGCCGACGGCACCGTAGACCAGTTCGTCGCCGATGACATAGGCCGGCGTGCCGTTGATGCCGAGCTTGTGGGCAAGGTCGTAGGAATGGGTGATCACCTCGGCCACCTCCGGCGTATCGGCCGTCTCCTTCACCTTGGCCGCGTCGAGGCCGGCCTTGACCGCCGCCGCCAGCGCGCGGTCGCCATCGGCCTGGCCGCGGATCCCCATCAGCTCGAAGTGGAAGGCTTCGTAGGCGCTTGGGTCGAGGATGTTGACGGCGGCCGCCACTTTGGCCGCCTCGACCGAGCCCTGGCTGAGGATCGGGAACTCCTTCAGGACGATCTTGACGTCCTTCTCCTTGTCGAGGATGGCGCGCGTGTCGGAGAGGGCCTTCTTGCAGTAACCGCAGTTGTAGTCGAAGAACTCGACCAGGGCGATCTTGGCGTTGGGGTCGCCGAGCACCGCCTGGTGGGGCGAGGAGAAGATGGCCGCCTGATTGGCCTTGATGGCGTCGGTCCGCCCCTGTTCTTCGGCCGCCTTGCTTTTGGCGTCGAGCGCCTGCAACGCCTCGGTGATCACCTCCGGATGATCCATGAGATAGGCCTTGACCACGTCGCCGATCGCCGCCTTCTGGCTGTCGGTGAACTCGTCGGCCACGGCGGCGGCGGTGAAGAGGGCCGTCGCGGCCAGCGCGGCCGACAGCGTTTTCCTGAAGTGGGCGAACATGCGTCTGCTCCTTGTGCCGGGCGCGGCGCGGCCGGTCATTTCGATGCCTTGTAGGTGATGATGTCGTCGGCGCGCAGCCAGGCCGGCGAGCCGGTCTTCAGCTTCTCCTGGGCGCGGATGGCGTATTTCTTGGCGGTGTCGATGTCGCCGGCGGCAAAGCTGCCCTGCGCCGAGGCGAGGTCGGCCAGCGGGATATTGTTCTTGCGGGCATAGGCGATGGCCAGCTGGCGGTAGCCGAGCGGCTGGTCGGGATCGTCGCCGATGCCCTTGGTGAGCGCGGCGATCGCTTCGTCGGTGAGCTTCCCGTCGCCCGTGCCGACCAGCGCCTGACCGAGCATGACACGGATGAGGCCGGCATTGGGGGCGAGCGACACCGCCTTGCGGAGCGGCGCTATGGCGCCGCGCGGATCGCCGGTTTCCAGCATGATCTGGCCCTTCAGCTCCCAGAAATAGGCGTCGCCCGGCGACCGCTTGATCAGCGCGTCGAGCCGGGCGAGCGCCGACTTCGGATCTGCGAAGCGATAGGCGACGATGGCGCGGGCGTAATCGGCGGCAAGGCTGGTATCGGATGGCGGATAGAGCCGCATCACGCTCTGGGCGTTGCGGGTGAAGGCGGCGAACTTGGCGCGCACCAGGTCGTGCCGCGCCTTCAGCGCGGGATCGTCGGGCTTGTCGAAGAACTTCGACTTCCGCGCCTGCTCCTCGATCATGGCGATGCGGTCGGCGGCCAGCGGATGGCTCTGGATATAGGGATCGATATGCGCCGACATGAACATCTGCTGGTCGGCGAAGCGCTTGAAGGTGTCCAGCATGCCCTTGGCCGACTGGCCGGTGGCGGCGAGATACTTCAGCGCCAGCTGGTCGGCCGCCGTCTCGTTCTCGCGCGCATACATCAGCAGGCCGCGCTGGCCGAACTGCAGGCCGCCGGTGGCGAGCGCCCCGGCCGCCGCGCCGCCGCCGCCGGCCGCGCCGGCCGCGACGCCGCCGATCACCGCCAGCGCCGACAGGATCTGCATCCGCCGGATCTCCGCGCGAAGCTGGGAGAGGTGGTTGGCGGCGAGATGACCGATCTCGTGCGCCAGCACGCCGATCAACTCGTTGGGCGTGGTGGAATCGATGATGGCGCCGGCGTTGACGAAGATGTGCCGGCTGTCGGCGACGAAGGCGTTGAAGGTGTCGTCGTTGACCAGCTTGACCTCGACCGTGGCCGCGCCGAGGCCGGCCGCCTTGAGCAGCGGCCGCGTGTAGTCGGTGATCAGCGCCTCCGCCTCGGCGTCGCGCAACAGCGAGATGCTGCGGCCACGCTCGGCAGCTAAGGCCGGCAGCGAGGACGAGACGGCAATTGCCGCCGCCGTGAGGACGGCGACGGAGGTACGGCAGAAGCTCTTCATCATGGCGCGATTCACCATCGGAAGTCTCGTCAGGGTGCCCTTGGCCTGATAAAGGGCAGAACGCGGGGCCGGCGCAACGGAAAAATCCCCAGTCAGCTGGATTGGGCCCCAGACTGCCGGCCATCTCGGGCGAAATCGTGGAGGGAAGGGGACATGCTGGTTTCGCGGCGGAGTGACGTGGCGCCCTTCCTGGCCATGGACGTGCTGTCGGACGCCAACCGCCTGGCCCGTCAGGGCCGCGACATCGTCCACATGGAGCTTGGCGAGCCCGGCGCGCCGGTACCAGCCGCCGTGCGCGCCGCCGCCGAGGCAGCGCTCGCCCGCGGCCGCGTCGGCTATACCGAGGCCCTCGGAATTCCCGAACTGCGCGCCCGCATCGCCCGCCTTTATGCCGACCGCTACGGCGTCGACGTGCCGGCGTCGCGGGTGGCGGTCACCGGCGGCTCGTCCGGCGCCTTCAACCTGGCTTTCCTCGCCATGTTCGACGTCGGCGACCGCGTCGGCCTGCCGACCCCCGGCTATCCGGCCTATCGCAACATCCTGACGGCGCTCGGCCTCGACGTGGTGGAGATCCCCACCACCGCCGACGCCCGCTGGCAGGCGAGCGCCGCCGCCATCGAAGCGGCGCATGCCGAGAAGCCGCTGGCCGGCGTCGTCGTCGCCAGCCCCAACAATCCCTCCGGCACCATGCTGACCCGCGCCGGTCTCGTCTCGCTGGTCGACGCCTGCCGCGACATGAAGATCGCGCTGGTCATGGACGAGATCTACCACGGCCTCGTCCATGACGGCGACGAGGTGACGGCGCTGGAATTCTCCGACGACGTCGTGGTGGTCAATTCCTTCTCGAAATACTTCTGCATGACCGGCTGGCGCGTCGGCTGGATGGTGCTGCCGGAGCGGCTGGTGCGGCCGGTGGAGCGCCTCGCCCAGAACCTGTTCATCTCGCCGTCCGAATTGTCGCAGCGCGCCGCCCTGGGCGCCTTCGAGGCGGGCGAGGAACTGGAAGCGGTGAAGGCCGGCTACGCGGCGAGCCGTCGTCTTCTCTTGGAGAGAATGCCCCGGATCGGCCTCGACCGCTTCCTGCCGGTCGACGGCGCTTTCTATTTCTATGCCGATGTCAGCCGCTACACCAACGACAGCCTCGACTTCTGCCGCCGTATGCTCAACGAGGCGGGCATCGCCGCCACGCCGGGCCTCGACTTCGACACCGGCCGCGGCGCCTCCTACGTGCGCTTCTCCTTCGCCGGCCGCACCGAGGCGATCGCCGAGGCCTGCGACCGGCTCGGCCGCTGGCTGAAATAGGCCCTCACGCCTTGACGTAGACCCAGGCCACGGCGCCTGATTTCAGCGTCACCAACACGCGCTTGTAATCGGCGACCTCGTAGCCGTCGGCGGCGACCAACTCGTCCGGCGTGATCTCGAAGACCACGCCCGGCACCTCGTCGGCGGCATCGCCGCTCTCCGAGACGATCGGATGATGCGTCTCGCCCGATTGCCTGAGCACCTCGGGATCGGTGATCTCGACGAGATCGCGCCGCCAGCCGACCATGGCGTCGGGCCGGCCCTTCAGCTCACGCCCGAAATTGGCGAGCTGCACCGATTTGAGTTGCAGCGTTCCGTAGGAAAACAGCAGCACGGACTCGGACATGGCGGGTCTCCTCGTTGCCGGTGCCGGCGCCGCAGCGCCCGATGCGACGAGGCCGCCCCAGGGGTTCCGGGGCGGCCTCGATCGATATCTGCCCGGTCGTTCCTCAGAAGAACGAGCGGCGCTGCCACCAGCCGGACTTCTTCGGACGGTTGTCGTCGGGTTCCGGCTCCGGCTCGGGTTCCGGCTGCGACGCCGGCTCGTTGGCTTCCACCGATTTCTCGACCAGTTCGGCGACGCTTTCCAGCGGCGGATGGAAGACCGGCTCCTCGGACACTTCGACGGTCTCGTCCGGCGTCCCGGCGTCCTCGGTGGAGTCTTCGGTCATCTCCTCCGGTGCCTCGGCAGCCTCTTCGGCCGCTGCCGCCTGCGTTTCCACCGGCTCGTCGAGCAGCTCGCTCGACGTTCCGGCGCTCGCTCCGGCATCGCCGGCGTCAGCCACCGGTTCATCGTCGGTCTCGGTGGACGCCTCGCCTTCTTCCGTCACGGCGGCTTCCGCTCCGGCGGTCGATTCGGAACCGATGTCCTCCTCGAGCTGGTGCCGGCGGCGTCCGCCACGGCGGCCGCGACGGCGCGAACGGCGACGCTCGCTTTCGGCTTCGCTCTCGCCTTCGGCGCGCGCCTCGCCATTGTCGTCGGCGCCTTCGTCGTCGGCGTCAGCGCCTTCGATCACCGACGGCTCGCCGCCCTCGGCGGCCACCTCGTCCTGGCCCTCGCCGTTGGCACCCTCGCCATTCTCGGTCCGCCGGCGACGGCGCCGGCGACGCTTGCGGCGGCTGTCGCTGTCGCCGTTGCGCTCGTCGCGCGTCGACCGCGGCTTCTCGATCTCCTCGTCTTCCTCGTCCTCTTCCTCGATCTCCTCGTCGATCTCCAGGTCGTAGGGCTGCACGCTCTCGGGCGTCAGCGTCGGCGCGGGCGGCGGCGGGGCAGGATTGAGGATGATTTCGCCGCGCTCGACGACGAAATGCTGGGAGCCGAGGTGCTCGTCGGCGGAAATGGTGATGGTCAGCCCGAAGCGCGCCTCGAGGTCGGACAGGTGCTTGCGCTTCTGGTTGAGGATGTAGAGCGCCACCGACGACCGGGTGCGGACGGTGAGGTGGTGCGTCACGCCCTTGATCAGCAGGTCTTCCAGCGAGCGCAGCACGTGCAGCGCCACGCTTTCGGTGGAACGGACGATGCCGGCGCCGAGGCAGTGCGGGCACAGCTCGGTCGAGCCTTCCAAGACGCCGGTGCGGATGCGCTGGCGGCTCATCTCCATCAGGCCGAAGTGCGAGATGCGGCCAACCTGGATGCGGGCGCGATCGTTCTTCAGGCAATCCTTGAGCTTGCGCTCCACCGACTTGTTGTTCTTGGCCTCCTCCATGTCGATGAAGTCGATCACGATGAGGCCGGCAAGGTCGCGCAGGCGCAGCTGGCGGGCCACTTCCTCGGCGGCTTCGAGGTTGGTGGCGAGCGCCGTGTCCTCGATGTTGTGCTCGCGCGTCGAACGGCCGGAGTTGACGTCGATGGCGACCAGCGCCTCGGTCTGGTTGATGACCAGATAGCCGCCCGACTTCAGCGTCACCTGCGGCGAGAACATCGCGTCGAGCTGCGGCTCGACGCCGAAGCGGCCGAAGATCGGAATCGGATCGCGGTAGGGCTGGACGTTCTTGGCATGGCTCGGCATGAGCATGCGCATGAAGTCCTTGGCTTCGCGGTAGGACTCGTCGCCGGCCACCAGAACCTCGTCGATGTCCTTGTTGTAGAGGTCGCGGATCGACCGTTTGACCAGCGAGCCCTCCTCATAGACGAGGCTTGGCGCCGTGGAGCGCAGCGTCAGTTCACGCACGTTCTCCCACAGGCGCAGCAGATACTCGAAGTCGCGCTTGATCTCGGTCTTGGTGCGGGCGGCGCCGGCCGTCCTGAGGATGACGCCCATGCCTTCCGGCACGTCCAGTTCGTGGGCGATCTCCTTGAGGCGCTTGCGGTCCTGCACGTTGGTGATCTTGCGCGAGATGCCGCCGCCCCGGCCGGAGTTGGGCATCAGCACCGAATAGCGGCCGGCCAGCGACAGATAGGTGGTCAGCGCCGCGCCCTTGGTGCCGCGCTCCTCCTTGACGACCTGGACCAGCAGCACCTGCCGGCGCTTGATCACTTCCTGGATGCGATACTGGCGGGCCCGGCGCGACCGGCGCTCCGGCACCTCTTCCAGCGCGTCCTCGGCGCCGACGCTCTCGACGTGCTCTTCCTCGTCGTCGCCGCCCTGGTCCTCGCCATCGTCGTTGATGGTCTCGACCGACTGGTCGTCGTGGATGTCGATGACGCCGCCGGTCTCGGGGGTCGGCACCTCGTCGTCGGAATGCTCGCTGAAGAAGGGGGCTTCGCCGGCCGTAGCCTCGAAGGCCGGCTGCGGCGCCTCGCCCTCGGTCGCCTCACCTTCGGCGGGCGCCTCGCTGACGCTGTCGGCCGGCCGGGCGGCCGCCCTCGACGCCTGGGCGCGGGCCTGCCGGTCGCGGTGGGCGCGGGCACGCCGTTCGGCCTCCTCGCGCTCCTCGGCCTCCTCGGCCTCGATCAGCGCCTGCCGGTCGGCCTGGGGGATCTGGTAGTAGTCGGGATGGATCTCGGAAAAGGCGAGGAAGCCGTGGCGATTGCCGCCATACTCGACGAAGGCCGCCTGCAGCGACGGCTCGACGCGCGTCACCTTGGCGAGATAGATGTTGCCTCTGAGCTGCTTCCTTGTCGCCGACTCGAAATCGAACTCCTCAACGCGGTGTCCACGCACCACAACCACCCGGGTCTCCTCCGGGTGGGTGGCATCGATCAGCATCTTGTTGGCCATAAAGACTGACTCCCGGCCGTATCCGCCTCCGGCACCGCCGCAACCCTGGCAGGAAGCTCCGTGGAGCCCTCCGTGGGGTCGCCGCAGGCGGGAAGGATCGGGATCGGCCGTCGATAAGGGGGAAGGGAATGGGGAAAAGCGCCGGACCGACCAAGACCGCAAACCGGAGAAGGGCCGACGCTTGACGCGATCCTGCCCCCTCGCCGATTTTCTGTGGCCCCATGACTTTCACGTCCGGCACGTTCTTTCTTTTCAACACCGTCGTTCCGAAAAGACCCGCCCGGCCACAGCCAGTACGGGGGAACGGCGACGAATGCGTGTGTCGGGCGGCCTTGCGGCCGCGCGCCGGAGCCCCGAACTTTCCGGTGGATCTACGGGCGTCACGCATGTCCTCCGCGACATGGCCAAAGGCCGGGCGGACGACAACAGGCGGAAATCCGGCGTCCGCGCAGGGCCGGAAAACCACACCGGCGGTTGCGCTGACTTCTCGGACTCCCGGCTGCCGGCCTCGATCCTCTTCGCCTGTTTGCAAGCGGGAGGCGAGCCGGCTGGACGCTCTCAAGTACCGAGAGCAAGGATTCGGGCTCCAATTTCTTATTACTTGCGTGAAGTCCCATATGCAAGGCGATCAAATGGGCGCCCGATCAATTCCTCGCATTGTGAACGGTCGGCCGCTCCAGCCGGCGAGAGGCGAGGAATGGTTAACCAAATTGGCTTAGTTCCGTTAGAAATGGACTCCGGCCGGACAGCCGCACGGGAGCAAAACCCGGCCGCCGCGCCGGGCGCTTGAATTGGGGAGTTGCCATCCCGTCCGTCTGTGGCAGTTTGGGCCGCTCATCGGATCGTGGGAGCGATCATTTGACGACCGTTGCAAACCGCTTGGCAGCCTTTGTCCGCACCGCCGTGCTGGCGGTACTGGCGCTCGCCTGTCTCACGGCGGCCGCGTTCGCCGAGGGAGCGCCGATCGCCAGCGACGGCCGCGTCGTCGGCGACGACAACCGCACCCGTTTTGTGCTCGACCTGACGGGCGAGGTCGATCTCAGCGCCTTCACGCTCGCCGAACCCTATCGCGTGGTGGTCGATCTGCCGGAGATCGACTTCCGCCTGCCGGCCGGCACCGGCACCACCGGCCGGGGTCTGGTCAGCGACTGGCGCTACGGCCAGTTCGCGGCCGGACGCTCGCGCATCGTGCTCGACGTCACCGGACCGGTGAAGATCGACAAGGCCTTCGTGCTGCCGGCCATCGAGAACCAGCCGGCCCGCCTGGTGCTCGACCTTCTGAAGACCTCGGCCGCCGCCTTCGACGAGGACCTGCGCAAGAGCCAGCTCGCCCGCGACACCGCCAACGAGGCGCCGGTGCAGAAGGCCGACCAGTTGCCGCCGCCCGACCGCAGCAAGCGCGAGAAGCCGCTCATCGTCATCGACCCCGGCCACGGTGGCGTCGATTCCGGCACGGTATCGGCGTCGGGCGTCCGGGAGAAGGACATCGTCCTCGCCTTCGCCAAGAAGCTTCAGGAGCGCCTCGAACGCACCGGCAAGGTGGCGGTGCTGCTGACCCGCACCGACGACACCTTCCTGCCGCTGGCCGCCCGCGTGCAGTTCGGCCGCGACCACGCCGCCGACCTCTTCCTGTCGATCCACGCCGATTCCGAGCATGTCGGCTCGGTGCGCGGCGCCACCGTCTACACGTTGTCCGACAAGGCGTCCGACCAGGAGGCGGCGGCGCTGGCCGCCAAGGAGAACGCCTCCGACCTGATCGCCGGCCTCGACCTGCAACAGGAGACGGGCGACGTCACCGACATCCTCGTCGATCTCACCCGCCGCGAGACGCGCAACTTTTCCGCCTCCTTCGCCGGCGGCCTCGTCGGCGATCTCGCCTCGGCAACGCGGATGATCAAGAATCCGCGCCGTTCCGCCGGCTTTCAGGTGCTGCGCGCCCACGACGTGCCGTCGGTTCTGCTGGAGATCGGCTATCTCTCCAACGATCAGGACGAGAAGCTCCTGACCTCCGACGAGTGGCGGCTACGCGTCGCCGACGCCGTCACGCAGGCGGTGCTGCGCTTC
Source organism: Pleomorphomonas koreensis DSM 23070 (assembly GCF_000425185.1). Lineage (GTDB taxonomy): Bacteria > Pseudomonadota > Alphaproteobacteria > Rhizobiales > Pleomorphomonadaceae > Pleomorphomonas > Pleomorphomonas koreensis. The sequence goes on along the minus strand of NZ_AULH01000011.1, from coordinate 110,779 downwards.
TTCGGCCAGAAATACGCCTATCTCGGCAAGTAGCTCGACGGTCGACTGTTGCGGCCGGGCAACGGCGCGGCCCCGCCTTCGCCACAAAGAGCGACGAACGTCGTCATCCACGGAAACATTCGCATTTCGCGGCGTTTTGCGATATCGGCTGGCCCGAACACACCGATGGATGGGCATTCGGGCAGAGGCGCCTCCGGCAAGCCGGATTTGGCGCGGTCGCCGCGGATCGACAACCCGGCGCGGCCGGCGTCGATGGGAACGTATGGACGGGACATGATCTTCGCAAAGTTCTTCGGCTGGGTCTTCTCGATCGCGGCGCTGCTGTTCCTGGTGGTGGCCGGCGGCCTCGCCGTCTACATCCACTCGCTGTCGAGCGATCTGCCCGACACCAACCAGCTGCGCAACTATCAGCCGCCGGTGGTGACGCGCGTCCACGCCGCCGATGGCCAGCTTGCCGCCGAATACGCCCATGAACGCCGCCTGTTCCTGCCGATCCAGATGATTCCCGACCGGGTGAAGCAGGCGTTCATTTCCGCCGAGGACAAGGGCTTCTACACCCATCCCGGCATCGACCTGCTGAGTCTGGCTGGCGCGGCGGTGAAGAACCTCGACACCCTCGTCTCCGGCTCCAACAAGCGGATGGTCGGCGCCTCGACCATCACCCAGCAGGTGGCCAAGGTGTTCCTGCTGACCAACGAGCGCACCATCGACCGCAAGATCCGCGAGGCGCTCTTAACGCTGAAGATCGAGCAGACCTACACCAAGGACCAGATCCTCGAACTCTATCTCAACGAGATCTACCTCGGCTTCCGCTCCTACGGCGTCGCCGCCGCTTCGCTGGCCTATTTCGACAAGCCGCTCAGCGACCTGAAGCTCGAAGAGGTGGCCTATCTCGCCGCGCTGCCCAAGGCGCCGGAGAACTACAACCCCTACCGCAGCCGGCAGGCCGCCGTCGAACGCCGCAACTACGTTATCGAGCAGATGGTGCAGAACGGCTATGTGACGCGCGAGGAGGGCGACGCCGCCCTGAAGGCGCCGCTGGTGGTCGCCGAGCGCAACCAGTCGGCCAAGGTGTTCGCCTCCGACTATTTTGTCGAGGAGGTCCGCCGCTCGCTGCTCGCCATGTACGGCGAGAAGGGTCTCTACGAGGGCGGCCTGTCGGTGCGCACCACGCTCGACCCGAAGATGCAGGTGATCGCCCGCGGCGTGCTCCAGCGGGCGCTGCTGCGCTATGACGAGGCGCACGGCTGGCGCGGCGCCAAGAAGCAGATCGACGTCACCGGCGACTGGGGCATCCCGCTGGCCGCCGAGCCGGCGCTGGTCGACGTGCCGGAGTGGAACGTCGCCGTGGTGCTCGGCTTCGACGGCGATGCCGCCCGCATCGGCCTCCAGCCCTCCAAGGGGCCGACCGGCAAGGTCAACGACGAGCGCGTCGAGGGCGTCATCCCGCTCGACCAGCTCAAATGGGCGAAGTGGGACAGCGGTCCCAAGCGCGGCGCGGCGGTGAAGGCGGCCTCCGACGTGCTGTCGGTCGGCGATGTCGTCTACGTCGAGAAGACCGGCGATGCCGTCGGCACGCTCGAAGCCTACCGCCTCCGCCAGTTCCCCGGCATCTCCGGCGCGCTGGTCGCCATGGACTCGACCACCGGCCGCGTGCGCGCCATGGTCGGCGGCTTCTCGTTTGCCGAAAGCGAGTTCAACCGGGCGACCCAGGCGATGCGTCAGCCGGGCTCCTCCTTCAAGCCGTTCGTCTATTCGACCGCCCTCGACAACGGCTATACGCCGGCCTCGGTGATCATGGACGGCCCGATCGAGATCGACCAGGGCCCCGGCCTCGGCATATGGCGGCCGCAGAACTACGGCGGCGGCTACGCCGGCCCGTCGACGCTCCGGACCGGCATCGAGAAGTCGCGCAACCTGATGACCGTGCGTCTCGCCCAGGACATGGGCATGCCGCTGGTCGCCGAATACGCCAAGCGCTTCGGCATCTACGACAAAATGCAGCCGGTGCTGGCCATGGCGCTCGGCGCCGGCGAAACCACCGTGATGCGCCTCGTCAACGCCTACGCCATCATCGCCAACGGCGGCCGGCGCGTGCAGCCGACGCTGATCGACCGCGTGCAGGACCGCTTCGGCCGCACCATCTACAAATACGATCAGCGCGTCTGCGAGGGCTGCAACGCCGACGGCTGGAAGGGGCAGGACGAGCCGCAGCTCGTCGACGAGCGCGAGCAGGTGCTCGATCCGATGACCGCCTACCAGATCACCTCGATGATGGAGGGCGTGGTCCAGCGCGGCACGGCCACCGTGGTCAAGAGCCTCAACCGTCCGATCGCCGGCAAGACCGGCACCACCAACGACGAGAAGGACGCCTGGTTCGTCGGCTTCACGCCGGAGCTGACCGTCGGCGTCTTCCTCGGCTTCGACACGCCGAAGCCGATGGGCCACGGCGCGACCGGCGGCCTGATCGCCGCGCCGGTGTTCCGCGACTTCATGGCCCAGGCGCTGGTCGGCCAGCCGCCGCAGGAATTCAAGGTGCCCGAGGGCATGGTGCTGATCCCGATCGACCGCAAGACCGGCATGCGCGCCTACGAGGGCGACAGCGCCATCATCGAGGCGTTCAAGCCGGGCACCGGCCCGTCCGACGTCTATTCGGTGATCGGCGGCGACGGCATGGCCTGGGGCGTGCCGACCCAGGTCAACCCGGAGGCCGACAAGGCGGCGGTGAGCGGCACCGGCGGGCTTTATTGACGAAAGCCCCCGCGGGTGCCGATCGGCCCCACGGGGTTTACATTGGCGGCTTCCATTTCTATGGTCCGCCGCGCCCGTGATCGACGACGGGCGCCCGCCGCCGGCTCCGCCGCGGCGTTCCCTCAACCTCCTGACTGGAGCGCACAGCCATGCGAGCCGAAATCGAGGCCATCGTCGACGAGATCAAGCAGGGTATGGCCCTGCTGAGGAGGCATCTTTGACTGGGATGCCTCCCAGCAGCGTCTAGCCGAACTCAACGGTTTCGTCGAAGACCCCGCCCTCTGGAACGATCCCGAGCGCGCGCAGAAGATCATGCGCGAGCGCACCGATCTCGAGAACCGAATCAACGGCTATCTCAGGCTCGACCGCGACCTCAAGGACAGCGTCGAACTGATCGAGCTAGGCGAGATGGAGGGCGACGCCACCGTCGTCGCCGACGCCGAGAACACCTTGCGCGGCCTGAAGGACGAGATCGCCCGCCAGCAGGTGGAGTCCATGCTGTCCGGGGAGGCCGACGCCAACGACACCTATATCGAGGTGAACTCCGGGGCGGGCGGCACCGAGAGCCAGGACTGGACCAACATGCTCCTGCGCATGTACACGCGCTGGGCGGAGAAGCGCGGCTACAAGGTCGAGGTGCTGGAAGTCCACGACGGCGAAGAGGCCGGCATCAAGAGCGCCACTGTGCTCGTCAAGGGCCACAACGCCTACGGCTGGATGAAGACCGAATCGGGCGTGCATCGCCTCGTCCGCATCTCGCCCTTTGACAGCCAGGCGCGGCGGCATACCTCATTTTCGTCGGTGTGGGTCTATCCGGTGATCGACGACAAGATCGAGATCGAGGTCAACGAAAGCGACTGCCGCATCGACACCTACCGGGCGCAGGGCGCCGGCGGCCAGCACATCAACACCACCGACTCGGCGGTGCGCATCACCCACTATCCCTCGGGCATCGTCGTCTCCTGCCAGGCCGAGCGCTCGCAGCACAAGAACCGGGCCACGGCCTGGAACATGCTGCGCGCCCGCCTCTACGAGGCCGAGTTGAAGAAGCGCGAGGAGAAGGCCAACGCCGAGAACGCCGGCAAGACCGACATCGGCTGGGGCCACCAGATCCGCTCCTACGTGCTGCAACCCTACCAGTTGGTGAAGGACCTGCGCACCGGCGTCGAGAGCACCGCGCCGTCCGACGTGCTGAACGGCGACCTCGACGCCTTCATGGAGGCGGCGCTCGCCCAGCGCGCCTTCGGCAAGCAGCCGGCCGAAATCTCGGACATCGACTGAGCGGCTGTTGCGGGTTGAAAACGGAAAAGGCGGGGTGCCGGTGCGCCCCGCCTTTGTCATGTCCGGACCGATCGGTCAGGGCAGCAGGCCCGCCAGCCGGTTGCCGGCGGCGATGTAGTTGATCGGGTTGAGCGGCGTGCCGTTGAGCCGCGTCTCATAATGGAGATGCGGGCCCGTCGAGCGGCCGGTGGAGCCCACCTCGCCGATCACCGTGTCGCGCGTCACCTTGTCGCCGACGCGGGCGATGATGCGCGACATATGGCCGTAGCGGGTGGTGATGCCGTTGCCGTGGTCGACCTCGACCATGTTGCCGTAGCCGCCCGACCAGCCGGCCGCCGTGACGACGCCGGGCGCCGTCGGCCGGATATCGGAACCGGTCGGCGAACGGAAGTCGATGCCGGCGTGGAAGGCCAGCGAGCCGAGGAAGGGATCGCGCCGCGAACCGAAGTTGGAGGTCATGTCGGCGCCGGGCAGGGGACGGATCAGCGGCAGCCGCGCCGCCTCGGCCTTCACCCGCTCGATGCGCTCGAACGCCTGATCGGCTTCCTGCATGGCGGCGGCCAGCGCCTGGGCGCTGCCGAGCGGAATGAACGGGCCGCCGACTGCGTCCTCCTGATCCGCCGGGGCGTCCGGCACGTTGACGCTGAGGCCGACGTCGGAGATGACATCCACCGCCGCGTCGACGCGCGAGTTGGCGGCGTCGGCGATCGCCTCGACGGCTTTCGCCTGTTGGGCATCGACGGCGGCAAGGTGGCTGGCGATCGCCTTGAAATCGGGCCTGCCGTCCGTCGTGCGCAATTCCGCCAGCTTGGGCGCGGCAGCGGCCGGCGCCGCGGCGGTCAGCGCGTCGAACTGGTGATCGATTCGGGCGGCGTTACCGGCATCGGCGGCATAGGCGTTGATCGAACCGGTGACGTCAGGATCGAGCGCCGCGCGCTTGTCGGCGCCGACCGGCGCGTTGCGGCCGTCGATCAGGCCGATGCTGCGCGCCTTGTCGATCAGCGCACCCACGGCCTGCTGGCGGGCGGCGATGCCCTGCTGCGCCGACAGGATCTTCTCGACCTTCTCGTCCATGGCGACGCTGTCGAGGATCTGCCGGCTGGAGATGCGGTCGATCTCCGAGCGCAGGCGGGCGATGCGGTCCTCGTAAGCCTGCTGCATGTCGGCGTTGCGCTCGCGGACGAGGTCGAACAGGTCGTCGCGGAACACGAGATAGGTGGTGGCGGCGAGGAAGCCCAGCGACACCGTCAGGAACAGGGTCAGGCCGCCGAACAGCGCCAGCGGGCTGAAGGTGTAGGTGCGGGTGTTGTCCCGGCTGATGATGACGATGCGTCTCGCCGAATTCTGGCTGCGATATCGATCTGCGGCTTGCGGTCTCATCATCAACGCGACGCTCCAGGGGAACCCATGCCGACGCCGAAGCGCGGCCCCGTTGGAGCGATTAGAAACCGTTAGGGTTAATGAAGGCTTGAGACCGCCGCCTCACAACGCTTTGATGGCGGCCAGCACCTCCTCGGCGTGGCCTTCCACGCTGACCTTTGGCCAGGCCCTGGCGATGGTGCCGTCGGGCGCGACCAGGAAGGTGGAGCGGACAATGCCGAAGTATTTCTTGCCATAGAGCGACTTCTCGCCCCAGGCGCCGTAGCTTTCCGCCACCTTGTGCTCGGGATCGGAGGCAAGGGCCACCGTCAGCTTGTGCTTGGCGCGGAATTTTCCGTGCTTTTCAGCGGTGTCGGGTGAAATGCCGATCACCGTGGCGCCGGCCTTCTCGAATTCGTCGGCGAGGCAGGAGAAGCCGATCGCCTCCCTGGTGCAGCCGGGCGTGTCGTCCTTGGGGTAGAAGTAGACGACCACCGGCTTGCCGCGAAGGGCGGCGAGCGAAACCTCGCCCTGGTCGGTCGGCAGGGTGAAATCGGGGGCAGGGGAACCCACGGCAACGGTGCTCATCGGCGGTCTCCGGCTGAATAGGAGCGGCCATTATAGCCCCATGCACGCCGGTCGGATCAAGCGCCGCCGTCGCAGAATGCAAATGGGGCGCCGAAGCGCCCCATCCGATGATTCAGTCGCGATCCAATCAGGCGATCTTGGGATCAAGCTCGCCCGAGGCGTAGCGCTTGGCCATCTCGGCCAGCGGGATCGCCTTGATCTTGGAGCCGTGACCGGCAGCGCCGAATTCCTCGTAGCGCTGCTTGCAGACCTTCTGCATGGCGGCCATGGCCGGCTTCATGAAGGAGCGCGGATCGAACTCGGCCGGCTTCTCGGCGAAGAACTTGCGGATGGCGCCAGTGATGGCCATGCGGCAGTCGGTGTCGATGTTCACCTTGCGCACGCCGTGCTTGATGCCGTTGACGATCTCCTCGACCGGCACGCCGAAGGTCTGGGGCATCTGGCCGCCGTAGGCGTTGATGATGTCCAGAAGGTCCTGCGGCACCGAAGACGAGCCGTGCATGACCAGATGCACGTTCGGCATGCGCTCGTGGATTTCCTTGATGCGGTAGATGGCGAGCACGTCGCCCGTCGGCTTGCGGGAGAACTTGTAGGCGCCGTGGCTGGTGCCCATGGCGATGGCCAGGGCGTCGACCTTGGTGCGCTTGACGAACTTCACGGCTTCGTCCGGATCGGTCAGCAGCTGCTCCTTGCTGAGCACGCCCTCGGCGCCGTGGCCGTCTTCCTTGTCGCCCATGCCGGTCTCGAGCGAGCCGAGCACGCCGAGTTCGCCTTCCGTCGAGGCGCCAACCATGTGGCTCATCTCGGCGACGCGGCCGGTGACGTTGGCGTTGTAGTCGAAGTCGGCCGGGGTCTTGCCGTCGGCCTTCAGCGAGCCGTCCATCATCACCGACGAGAAGCCGTTGGTGATGGCCGAAAGGCAGGTGGCTTCCGAGTTGCCGTGGTCCTGATGCATGCAGACCGGGATATCGGGATAAAGCTCGATGGCGGCCTTGATCAGGTGGCTGAGCACGATGTCGTTGGCGAACGCGCGGGCGCCGCGGCTGGCCTGCATGATCACCGGGCTGTCGGTCTCCTTGGCCGCGGCCATGACGGACAGCATCTGCTCCATGTTGTTGATGTTGAAGGCCGGCATGCCGTAGCCGTGTTCGGCGGCATGATCGAGCAGCTGCCGCAGTGAAACCAGCGCCATAGGGGAACTCCTTCGCGAATTTTCGTGGTCCCGAGCCCTTCCCGCCTATCGCGCGCGACCGGCGGAACCGACTGGCCCATATCTACGACTTTAGCACGATTTACCAGAGGCGAGTTCGATCAGGGCCGTTCGTTGCGCCAAAAAAACGTGAACGGGATTGATAGTTCGCCTGAATATTCGTGCTTTCCTCCATGGGCAAACTACTGCCCAACGATTCAGCTTGCAAGCACGGCGACATCGACCCGGCGGGCGAGCTGGCGCACGTCGTCGGGCGAGGGCAGGTGCGGTCCGATTCGACCGAGCTTGGCGGTGGCGAAGGCCACGGCGCGGCGGGCCAGCGCCTCCAGGCCGAGGTTGTCGGCCAGCGCCGAGGCGATGCCAGCCACCATGGCGTCGCCGGCGCCGACCGTCGACAGCGCGTTGACCACCGGCAGCCGCGCGGACAGCGCCACGGGACCGCGCAGGAAGATGGCGCCCTGTTCGCCGCGCGACACCGCCACCACCTCGATGCCAAGCGCCTGGATGACGCGGGCGGCGGCAACGATGTCGGCCACCTCGCGCGTCGGCCGGCCGACCCAGGCTTCCAGCTCCACCCGGTTGGGCTTGATGGCGAAGGGCAGGCAGTCGCGCGGCGCCGCCAGCGCGGCGGCCAGCGGCGCACCGGAGGTGTCGAGCACGACGCGCGCCTTGAGGCGGCAGAGGTCGTCGGTCAGCCGCGCCCAGACGCTGTCCGGCTGGCCGAGCGGCAGCGAGCCGGCCAGCACCACCAGCGCTCCTTCGACCACCTCGCGGCGCAGCACGTCGAGCACCATGTCGTAGGTCTCGTCGTCGAAGACGAGGCCGGGCAGGTTGATGTCGGTGGTCTCGCCGGTGGTGATGTCGGAGATCTTGATGTTGGTGCGGGTGTCGCCGGCCATGCGGACGAAGCGGTCCTGGATGCCCTTGTCCTTGAAGAAGTCGGTGAAGGTGGCGTCGTTGCCGCGGCCGAGCACGCCGGTCGCCACCACGGGGATGCCCCAGTCGGCGATGCAGCCGGCGACGTTGATGCCCTTGCCGCCGACGTTGGACTGCGCCGCGCGGGCGCGATGAACCTTGCCGGGCGTCAGGTCATCGAGCGTGACGGTGAGGTCGATCGCCGGATTGAGCGTAACGGTGATGATGGGCGAGGTCATGGTCGGCGGCTCCAGAGACGGACTCTCCAGCTTAGCGGTTTCGCAGGATGGCGGCGTTTGGGCAAGCCCCCAAGGGTCCGAAACCATGGCGATCGCCTGATCCTCGGCGACAATGGCCCGGCTGGCAAGGTACGCGCGAGTGACGACGGGCCGGCCGCCCCGGCCTGTTCCCGAGCTGGCGCCGGACGATTAAGCCGATCAACGGATTGACCGGCGCGCCGTCCTCGGATCATCTCCGGTGTCAGGAGTGCTGCACGCCGCATATGGCGGCCGGAAGGAGACGACATGACCGGCTTCAGGTTGGTGGCTCTGGCGATCGGTTTCGGCCTGTCGGCCGGCGCGGCGATGGCCCAGTCGGCCAGTCCCTACGACATGACCTATGCCCTGCGCGACGGCAAGCCGACGACGCTCTACGCCGACATGAGCGAGGCGTCGGCAAAAAAGGGCACGTTGCCGGGCGACGCCAAGGGCATCGTGCTGCGCTGGTGCCGCGACGAGATTCCCTTCGGTTCCTGGCAGTTCGGCAGCCGCAAGGCCCAGCTCGGCCTTCTCGATGCGCGCTGGTGCGAAATCTCCTACAATGGAGCGGTCGGCAACGTGCCGGGCAAGGTGCTGACGCCCCAGTGACCGGTTGAGGCGGCGGCTCCGGGAAGGAGGGCAGGCGGCGTGTTCTATGTGCTCTCCAAGCTCGGCTTCCTGTTCCTGCGCCCCTCCAATGCGCTGATCCTGGCCATGCTGGTCGGCGCCGGGCTGCGATTTCTCGGCTGGCGGCGGCGCGGCGCCGAATTGATCGGCTTCGCGCTGCTGCTCCTGGTGATCTGCGCCTGGACCGGCGTTCCCACCCTGATGTTGCGGCCGCTCGAACAGCGCTTCTCCGTGCCGGCCAACCCCGATCGGCTCGCTCCGGCCGGCATCCTGGTTCTCGGCGGCGTGGTCGACACCGACCTTTCCACCGAACTTGGAACGCGCGAACTGACCGACGGGGCCGAGCGTCTGATCGTCGCCGCCGAACTCGCCAAGCGCTATCCCGAGGCGCGCGTCCTGCTGTCCGGCGGCTCCAACGGCGTGTTCGTCAACGACGATCTGGCCGAATCGGTCATCGCCCGCGACCTGCTGATCGAATTCGGCGTGCCGGCCGAGCGCATCACCATCGAGGACCGCTCGCGCAACACGCACGAGAACGCCGAGTTCAGCTTCGCGGCCGTCGAGCCGACGCCGCAGGAGCAATGGCTGCTGGTCACCTCGGCCTTCCACATGCCGCGGGCCGTCGGCACCTTCCGCGCCGCCGGCTGGAACGGCATCGTCGCCTGGCCGGTCGACTACCGCAACGGCGCCGACACGGACTGGCTGGGCGGCCGCACCGCGGCCGAGGGGTTGATGATGACCGACATGGCCGTGCGCGAGTGGATCGGCCTCGTCGCCTATCGCTTCGCCGGCTACACCGGCGCGCTGCTGCCGCGGCCGTGATGCGCCTGGGGACGCTTGGTCAGGCGACGATCACCCGGTTGCGTCCTTCGTTCTTGGCCCGGTAGAGCGCCTGGTCGGCGCGGGCGACGTGCTGCTGGTAGTCGGGATGGCCGTCGTGGCTGGAGACGCCGATGCTGACCGTCACGTCCGCCATGCCGCCGTTGCCGAGATCGAACGGCTCGCCGGCGATCAGCGCGCGGATGCGCTCGGCGGTGAGCAGCGCCTGCCGTTCTTCTGTCTGGGTGCAGAGGACGAGGAATTCCTCGCCGCCATAGCGGAACACGAAATCGCCCATGCGCACGGCCGAGGACAGGCGCTCGCCGATCTGGCAGAGGACATTGTCGCCGGCCGGATGACCGTGGGTGTCGTTGATCTTCTTGAAGTGGTCGATGTCGATCAGCAGCACGGAGAAGGATTTTCCCTGCTCCTCGCAAAGCTTGATCTCACGGCCGAGGATGGCCGGCAGGAAGCGGCGGTTGAGCAGTTTGGTCAGCGCGTCGCGACCGGACTCGACGTGCAGCAGGCGCTCGAACATGGCGTCGAGCAGGTATTTCACCCGCTCGACCTCGCCGGCCACCTGGCGGATGAGGCGCCGCAGCTCGGAGACCGACGCGCCGTCCATCTCGCGCTGGCAGGCCGGCAGCAGTTCGTCGTCGATGCGCCGCAAGGCGGCGAAGATGGAGCGGAGATCATCCGACCGGTCGAAGATGGCCGTCGCCTTGTGGTAGACCCAGAGGCCGAACGGCGAGGCGCCGATCACCCCCAGCGGTTCCTCGGCGCTGCCGATCATGATGGCGCGCAGAAAGGCGTTCTCCCAGTCCATGATGGCGGCGCGCTGACGCTGGCGCTCCAGCGACGGGTCGATGGTCGCCGTATAGATGCGGTAGGCTTCGTCATCGCGCGAGCCCTGCTCGGTGGCGCTTTCGTAGTGGGCGGAGATCGCCTCCACCGCGTGGTCGATCAGCGCTGCCGCTGTCGTCCATGCCTCGATTCGCAGGGAATCGGCCGTGTCCGCCGTACGCAGGATGTCGCGGAGGGCCGATTTCAGGATGCCGGCGGCGTAGAGCACCAGACAGATCCGCACGCCGATGCGGGCGTGCACGCTGCCGAGCGTGTGTTGCTGTTCGATCACCGGCGGAATGCTCTCGGGCTCCCAGGACGAGAACAGGGTGCGGATCCAGTGCCGGATGGCGTGGGTGAGGCGCTTGGCGACCAGATCCTGGGTCAGGAAGCGCTCAGCCTCGGGGTCGGACAGCATGGTCGAGTAGAAGACGTCGGCAAGCTGGGCGGCATGGCGGTCGGCGATGGCGGCCAGCAGCTGTCGCACCGGCTGGGGCGTCGCTCCGGCGGCGGAGGTCCAGCGACGGAGGAGGGACGAGGTGTATGTCAGGCTATCGTGGCTGCAGTCGTTCATGGCGGCACTCTGGGGAGGAAACAGCCACGCCGATGGACAACGTGATCGTCACCCGGTTCGATGACTCGCGACCTACAGTCGATACCCCGGAGTGTCCTAAATTCCCCTTAAAAATGCATCTCAACCAAACACACCTAAAAGTTGTCAAATCGCTGACGCCGGGGCGGCCGTCTCAATCCTCGTCGTCGGTATCGATCAGCAGGTCGTCAGCATCGAGAACCGGCGCCTCATAGACCGGCATCGGCTCGCCTTCCGCCCTGAGGCGGATGCGGTAGAGGCCGCGGATGCGATCGGGATCGACCGGCTTGCCCTTGCGGATCAGAATCACCTTGCCGTCCCTGGCAAGCCGCGCCGCCTCGTCCTTGATCGGCTTCATCAGCCGCCGCCAGACCTTTTCGTTGCTGCCGGCGATGGCGCGGGCAACGGCGTCCGGGCCGATCGGCTTGCCGTCGGGCGCCTCGGCGGCCATCAGCAGCAGCACGTCGCGGATCTGGCCGGCCCTGACGCGGTGGGTATCGATTTCGGTCACTCGTATCTCCGCATGGCCTTGACGGCGTTGGAGGTGAACTGGCGGCGGGCGAGCACCACCGCGATGAAGGTGGAACTCAGGACGAGCGGCAACGGCCCAAGGAAGCAGCCGAGATAACCGATCGACATGAAGAAGGCCCGGAGGCCGCGATTGAAGTTGGTGCCGGCCACCACGATGATCGACGAGGCGCGCGCCACTGCCTTGTCCATCTCGACGGTGCCCGATTGAACCGGCGGCGGCAAGGCGCCCAGCAGGATCGAGCCGAAGTTGAACATGCGGTAGGCCCAGCCGAACTTGAAGAAGGCGTAGGCATATATGGCGAGGAGGCCGATCACCTTGTACTCGAAAGCGGTGCGGTCGGTGGCCGTGAGGTCGGACAGCGCCGACACGACGCCGACGGCATGATCGACCGAGTTGAGCAGCGTGAAGCCGCCGCCGATGGCCAGAAGCGACGTCGAGGCGAAGAAGGCGGTGCCGTTCTGCAGGCCGGCGACGATGGCGGTGTCGACCATGCGGAGATCGCGCGTCGACGCCTGCCGCACCCAGCCGTGGCGGCCGATGTTGATGAAATGGGTCAGCGAGTGCTTGGCCCAAGGGCTTTTCTCGGTCAGCCAGGCCTGCCCGAACCACATGGCCAGGAACCAGACGAAGGCGGCGATGTCGATGGGACTGAAGGCGTTGATCATGGCGGGCGTCCGGAGTGGCGAGGCGGGCGCAGGATAGCGGCCCGCGGCGCGGTGCAAAAGGCGGGCCGGCGGTCAGCCGTCGGCCGCTTCCGCTTCCTCGTATTCGGCCGACAGGATCAGCCATTCCTCCTCGAACGTGTCGAGATTGCGAACGGCGTCGGCCCGCTCCTTGGAGAGCCTGGCGCCCTTGGCCGGGTCCTGCGTGAACAGCGACGGCTCGGCCAGCGCCGCGTCGATGCGGGCGATCAGCTTGCGGGTTTTCTCCATGTCCGCCTCGATGCCCTGAATGCGCTTGCGGAGCGGGGCGAGCTGGGCACGCCGCTCGGCGGCGAGGCGGCGGCGGTCGGCGTTGGTGACCTTCTGCTCGTCGCTGCGCGCCGCCCGGTCGGCGTCGCCGGGGCCGGAGAGGATGAAGCGCTTGTAGTCGTCCATGTCGCCGTCGAACGGCGTGATGCCGCCGTTGTCCACCAGCCAGAGACGATCCATGGTCGCCTCGACCAAATGGCGGTCGTGGCTGATCAGGATGACGGCGCCCTCGAAGTCGTTGAGCGCTTGGATGAGGCTCTCGCGGCTGTCGATGTCGAGATGGTTGGTCGGCTCGTCGAGGATCAGCAGGTTCGGGCCGTGGAAGGTGGCGAGGCCGAGCAGGAGGCGCGCCTTCTCGCCGCCGGAAAGCTCGCGGGCCGGCGTGTCCATCTTGTTGGTGTCGAGGCCCATCTGCGCGACGCGCGACCGCACGCGGGCGTCCGGCGCCTCCGGCATCAACCGGCGGACGTGGGCGACGGCCGTTTCGTCAGGGTGCAACTCGTCGAGCTGGTGCTGGGCAAAGAAGGCGATCTCCAGCTTGCCGGCCTTGACGATGTTGCCGGAGAACGGCGCCAGCCGGTCGGCCAGCGCCTTGGCGAAGGTCGACTTGCCGTTGCCGTTCTTGCCGAGCAGCGCGATGCGGTCGTCGTCGTCAATGCGGAGCGTCAGGCGCTTCAGCACCAGCTTGCCGGGGGTGTAGCCGAGGTCGACCTGACTGTAGGTGACGATCGGCGGCGCCAGCTTGGCCTTGGGGTTGGGAATGAGGATCGGCTGCACGTGGTCCTCGACCACGGCGTCGATGATATCGAGCTTCTCCAGCATCTTGATGCGCGACTGCGCCTGCGTCGCCTTGCTGGCCTTGTAGCGGAAGCGGTCGACGAAGGCTTGCAGATGCTTGCGCCGCGCCTCGATCTTCTCGCGCGCCTTCTCCTGGAGCAGCAGTTTCTCCTGCCGCTGGCGGGCGAACGAGGTGTAGCCGCCCTTCCAGAGCGTCAGCTTGCCTTCGGAGAGGTGGCAGATGTGGTCGACGGCGCTGTCGAGGAGATCACGGTCGTGGCTGATGAGGACGACGGTATAGGGATAGCGCTGGACGTAGCTGGTCAGCCACAGCGTGCCCTCGAGGTCGAGATAGTTGGTCGGCTCGTCGAGCAGCAACAGGTCCGGCTGGGTGAACAGCACGGCGGCCAGCGCCACGCGCATCCGCCAGCCGCCGGAAAAGTCGGCGCAGGGGCGGCGCTGGTCGGCGGCGTCGAAGCCGAGGCCGGAGAGAATAGTGGCGGCACGCGCCTCGGCCGAATGCGCCTCGATGTCGGCGAGCCGCACCTGGATGTCGGCGATGCGGTGCGGATCGCTGGCCGTCTCTGCCTCGGCGAGAAGTGCCGATCGCTCGGTGTCGGCGGCCAGCACGAAGTCGATCAGCGAAATGTCCGAGCCAGGCGCCTCCTGGGCGACGCGGCCGATGCGGGCGCCGCGCTTCAGGTCGATCGAGCCGCTTTCGGCGGAGAGGTCGCCGGCGACGATGTTGAACAGCGTCGTCTTGCCGGTGCCGTTGCGGCCGACGAGGCCGACCTTGGCGCCGTCATGGATGGTCACCGAGGCGTTCTCGATGAGCGTGCGGCCGGCGATGCGGTAGGTAAGGTCGGAGATGATCAGCATGGCCCGGCGATTTCGCCCGAACGGCCGTGAAAGGCAAGACGGCGGGCGCGATTTTCAGCCGCCTGTCGCCTTTTCGCCCTTGCCGATGGAGAGGACCGGTGTAGCGTCGTCGCTCCGAGACAGCCGTTGGACCGGAATCGCCCATGAAAACCGTCTATTCGCCGCGCCACCGCCTGCATGCCGACAACCAGGAACTCAACGCCGGCGTCATCACGCCGGCCTTCGAGCTGCCGGCCCGCGTCGACTTCATCCTGCAACGGATCGCGGCGGTGGGGCTCGGCGAGGTGATCGAGGCGACGCGCGTCGACGCCGTCGCGGCGGCGTCGAAGGTGCACGATGCCGGCTATCTCCAGTTCATGGCCGACTTCTGGCGCCTGTGGCTGGCCGAGGGCCGCAGCGGGCCGACCATGCCCTACGTCTGGCCGGCGCGCGGCCAGCACGACATCCGGCCCGAGCACGTCAACGGCCTGATGGGCTATTATTCCTTCGACGGCGGCGCCTCCTTCGTCGAGGGCACTTGGGAGGCGGTGCAGTCGGCTGTCTGGTCGGCGCTTGGGGCGGCCGAACTGATCGCCGGCAGCGAACGGGGGGCCTATGCGCTCTGCCGGCCGCCGGGTCACCATGCCGGCTCATCGACCATGGGCGGCTACTGCTTCATCAACAATGCCGCCGTGGCGGCGCAGCGCTTCCTCGACCTCGGGGCGAAGCGCGTCACCATCCTCGACGTCGACTATCATCACGGCAACGGCACGCAGGAGATCTTCTACCGCCGCCGCGACGTGCAGATGATCGACCTGCACGCCGACACGACCGTCGCCTATCCCTTCTTCTCCGGCCGCACTGACGAGACCGGCAAGGGGGAGGGCGAGGGCTTCACGCGCAACTATCCGCTGCCGTTCGGCACCAGTTGGGAAACCTGGGGCGCGGCGCTCGACGACGCCTGCCGGGCGATCGAGGCCTATGGTCCGGATGCCGTGGTGGTGTCGCTCGGCCTCGACACCTTCGAGGGCGACCCGATCTCCAAGTTCAAGCTGAAGCGCGAGGACTATCCGAAGATCGGCGAGCGCATCGCCCGGCTCGGCCGGCGGACGCTGTTCGTGCAGGAGGGCGGCTATGCCGTGGCCGACATCGGCCACAACGCCGTCGGCGTGCTGACGGGTTTCGAGGGACGATCCTGACAGGGGCTGGCAGGGCCGGCTGCTAGGTCTCCGGCCACCCGAAAATGGGAGGGGAACATGCTGGACCACATGGGCTTTCCGGCCGTCGACTTCGAGAAGTCGAAGACCTTTTACGACAAGGCGCTGGCGCCGCTCGGCGTTTCCATGGTGATGGCCGTCTCGGCCGAGGAGAGCGGCAGCGACGCCTTCGCCGGCTACGGCAGCGACGGCAAGCCGGACTTCTGGGTGGCGAGCGGCCGGCCGGCCGGCGAGATCACCCATTTCCACGTCGCCTTCGTCGCCAGCGACCGCGCCACCGTCGACGCCTTCTACGCGGCAGCAATGGCGGCCGGCGGCCGTGACAACGGCGGGCCGGGCCTGAGGCCGCACTATCATCCCAACTACTACGCCGCCTTCGTCTTCGATCCCGACGGCAACAACATCGAGGCGGTCTGCCACAAGCCGGAGTGACGGCGGGGTGGAATGACAGGCAGGCGGGCGCCCGAGGCGCCTGCTTCCGCGCGTCCGGGAGAGACCATGTTCGATCATGTCGACTGTCCGGTGTCGGACATCCGCCGCGCCATCGCCTTCTATGACGCGCTGCTCGCCCCGCTCGGCATCGCGCGGCTGATCACCCGCGTCGCCACCCGGCCGGGCGGCGCCTCCAACGCCGGCTACGGCCGCGAGGGTCATGCCGGCTTCTGGCTGTCGACCGCCAGCCGGCGGGGCCAGCTGCACCTCGCCTTCAAGGCGCCGACGCGCCAGTCGGTGACCGCTTTCCATGCCGCCGGGCTTGCGGCCGGCGGTACCGACAACGGCGCGCCGGGCCTCCGGCCCTACGCGCCGAACTACTATGCCGCCTACATCATCGATGCCGACGGCCACAACGTCGAGGCGGTGTGCCGGGCGCCCGGCTGACGGCCTGTGCCCGAGCCTCGGCGGCCACGCGCATTCTTGACAAAATCGCCCCGCCGTGCGCTTGTCGCGCCCACACATCCGGCCGCCCGCGAGGCGGATTCCGGAGCCGTTCCCAACGGAATCAACCAGACAGGACGATCATCATGCACGCCTATCGCTCCCACACCTGCGGCCAGCTTCGAGCCAGCGACGTCGGGCAGAACGTGCGGCTGTCCGGCTGGGTGCATCGCGTGCGCGACCATGGCGGCCTGCTGTTCATCGACCTGCGCGACCACTACGGCATGACGCAGGTGGTGGTCGATCCCGACAGCGCGTCCTTCAAGCTGGCCGAGACGCTGCGCGCCGAATGGGTGATCCGCGTCGACTGTCTCGTGCGCGCCCGCACGCCGGAGACCGTCAACCCCAACCTTTCCACCGGCGAGATCGAGGTATTCGCCAACGAGATTTCCGTGCTGGCGCAGGCCAAGGACCTGCCGCTGCCGGTATTCGGCGAGCCGGATTATCCGGAGGACGTGCGCCTCAAGTACCGTTTCCTCGACCTCCGGCGCGAGACGCTGCACGGCAACATCGTCAAGCGGACCAAGGTCATCCGCTCGATGCGCCGCCGCATGGAGGATGCCGGCTTCACCGAGTTCTCGACGCCGATCCTGACGGCCTCCTCGCCGGAGGGCGCGCGAGACTTCCTGGTGCCGAGCCGCATCCACGCCGGCAAGTTCTACGCGCTGCCGCAGGCGCCGCAGCAGTACAAGCAGCTCCTGATGGTGGCCGGCTTCGACCGCTATTTCCAGATCGCCCCCTGCTTCCGCGACGAGGACCCGCGCGCCGACCGCCTGCCGGGCGAGTTCTACCAGCTCGACCTCGAAATGAGCTTCGTGACGCAGGACGACATCCTCGGCACGATGGAGCCGGTGCTGCGCGGCCTGTTCGAGGAATTCTCGGAGGGAAAGCCGGTCACCCAGACCTTCCGCCGCATTCCCTATGACCAGGCGATCCGCACCTACGGCTCCGACAAGCCGGACCTCCGCAACCCGATCGAGATGCAGGCGGTGACGCAGCATTTCGCCGGCTCGGGCTTCAAGGTGTTCGCCCGGATGATCGAGGCCGATCCGAAGGCCGAGGTGTGGGCGATCCCGGCGAAGACCGGCGGCAGCCGCGCCTTCTGCGACCGCATGAACTCCTGGGCGCAGGGCCAGGGCCAGCCGGGCCTTGGCTATATCTTCTGGCGGTCGGAGAACGGCGCCCTCGAAGGGGCCGGTCCGCTGGCCAAGAACATCGGCCCGGAGCGCACCGAGGCGATCCGGACGCAGCTCGGCCTCGCCGAGGGCGACGCGGTGTTCTTCGTCGCCGGCGACCCGGCGAAGTTCTACAAGTTCGCCGGCGAGGCGCGCACGCGGGCCGGCACCGAACTCGGCCTCGTCGATACCGAACGTTTCGAGCTGGCCTGGATCGTCGACTTCCCCTTCTACGAGTGGAACGACGACGAGAAGAAGATCGATTTCGCGCACAATCCCTTCTCGATGCCGCAGGGCGGCCTCGATGCGCTGAACAACCAGGACCCGCTGACCATCAAGGCCTATCAGTACGACCTCGTCTGCAACGGCTTCGAGATCGCCTCGGGCGGCATCCGCAACCACATGCCCGAGCTGATGGTGAAGGCGTTCAGCCTCGTCGGCCTCGACGCCAAGACGGTCGAGGAGCGTTTCGGCGGCCTCTATCGCGCCTTCCAGTACGGCGCGCCGCCGCACGGCGGCATGGCGCCGGGCATCGACCGCATCGTCATGCTGATCTGCGGCGTGCACAATCTGCGCGAGATCACGCTGTTCCCGATGAACCAGCGCGCCGAGGACCCGCTGATGGGCGCACCGTCGGAAGCCTCGATCAAGCAGCTCCGCGAACTGCACCTCAAGCTGAACCTGCCGAACTGAGCGGCGGGACGAGGCTTCGGAAATGAAGAAGGCCGGGGAGGGCGCCTCCCCGGCCTTTTTGCTTCTGGAGCCTCGCTCTGCCCGAGGTGGTCCGCCTTGGCAGACCATCTCATGCCGAAAGATCCCCTCGTCACTCGTTGGCGGTGACGCCGACATTGAGGATGCGGATCATATCGTTGGGCTTATCGGTGTTGATCTTCTCGAGTTCGCCGAAGGAAACCGGCTTTTCCGGAGCGATCGTCAGGGTGATCGACTGGGGATTGCGGATGAAGGCGGAAATCGGCCCCTCGAAACGCGCCTGAAGCTCCTTGTCCTCAAGGAAATTCAGCATCAGCGGCAGCGCGCCGGCAGTGTTCTCGCGGAACTTGTCGCCGTCCTGATCGAGCTTCTTGGCCTGCGCCTCGAAAGCCTTCTCGACGATGCCGGCGTTGCCATAGGTGACCGAAGCGGAGACCAGCGTCGCCGCATCGAGCCGGGCTTCCATCTCGTCGGGCTTCTCGATCAGCGACAGCGGCAGGCCGCCGAGGTGGAAGTCGCCGGAGACGACGCCCATGTCGGCCGCCTTCAGCGTCAGGTCCTCCAGCCGGACATCGCCCTTGTCGGCATCCCAGGTCAGCGTCAGGCCGCCGGAGAGGTCGAGGGTTTCGTAGCCCATGTCGGTCAGCTCGGAGACCATCGTCTCGTCGGACAGCAGCGCCACCGGCAGCGTCAGCGAGGTGAAGGTAAAGTCGGCGCGCTGGGGCAGGGTGTTGAGGTAGTTGCCGCTGGTCATCGCCATCGTGTCGAGCCCCACCGTGCCGAATGGCGATTCCACCGACAGCGTGCCGAGTTCGACGAAACCGAAGGTGGTGTTGCCTTCGAGAACCGCCTTGCGGATCGCCTCGCCGGACGGGCTCTTGCCCTCGGAAGCGCTCTTGCCAAGCTCCAGCAGGGAGGCGAGCGAGCCGAAGCGGACGTCCTGAAGCGTCAGCAGCGACAGACTGAACTTGGTCGACGCCTCCTTGGACTCGGCGCTGATATCGCGCAGCGTGAAGGCGCCGATGCCGTTGCCGTCGATGTCGTTGCCGTCGAAGCGATTGATGGCGAGATTGAAGGTCTCGCCGGCCTTTACCTCCAGCTTGTTCATCTGGACGAAGTCGACGCCGGAGAGCTGGGTGTAATTGGGCAGAACGGTGGAGAGGAAGGCGATCGGGTCGTCTTCGATCCGCTTGGGATCGGCGAGCGCCTCGGCGATCAGCTTCACCACCGGCTGGCCGGTCTGTCGCAGGAAGACGTTGTTGGCCTCGATGTTGTCGATGCTGACCGTCACGCCCTCGAAGGCGACGGCGACGTTGTTGAGGCCGTATTGCGTGTAGATGGTACGCGCCTTGCCGTCGCCGACGCCGCCGGCATAGCGGGCCGGATCGAGCGCTTCCAGCGCCGCGCCGAAATCCATGCCAATGATATAGCTGCTGTCGATGGTCATCGACTTGAGCGGCTGCGTCTCGTCCTTCGGCTTCTGGTTCAGCGAGTTGACGCCCGCCCGCTCGATGCGTCCCTCGTGCAGCCCCGACAGGTAGGCGAGGGAATAGGTGGCGACGACGTCGCCCTGCGTCATGCCGTTTGTTTCGACGCGGACGCTGTTTATCTCTGCCCAGTCGGCCCGCAGGCCGGTCAGCCAGCCGGAATAGTAGAACACCTTCTCGTAGAATGGCCGGTCGGCGGGCAGCGCGGCCGGCAGCGACGGGAAGACGGGACGCTCGATCAGCAGCGAGTCGGCGGAAAGGGAATAGTCGACCACCGGCAGCTTGTCCGCTTCGCTGGTGGCATCGGCAGCCGTCCCGTCGGCCGGAGGCTGGGCGGCGGGCGCCGCGCTGTCGGCACGGCTCTTCTGCGATCGGCCGGCCGGCTTCTGCGCGGGGGTGGCCGGCGCCGTGGCCTTGCCGTCTTCCTTGCCGGCTTCGGCGAGGGAGGTGAGGCCGGGGAACCATTTGCCGACGTCGAAATGCACCTCGACGCTATAGTTCGAGCCGCGAATGGCATGGGCGGCGAAGGCGCCTCCCGGCGCTGCACGCGGGTCCTCGACGCTCAGTTCGTCGAAATGGATGGCGATCAGGTCATCGTCGAGATCGCCGATGCCGACGTCGGACAGCGTCACCGTCTGCGTTGCCGGATCGAAGCTGCTGTCACCGACGCTCACCGGCAGGCCGAAGGCGGCCGAGGCCAGCCACTGCCGGACGAGATCCTCCCGCGGCGTCGCCGCCCCGGCGTGCGAGGCGGAGGCAAGTGCGGCAAACGCCGCGACGACGCCAAGCAGTGCATTGGTCCTCATCGGCGATCCTCCCGGATTTATCATGATTGAACCCGCGCAGCGGGCTTCGGCGGCCGGCGCCGGACCTCAGAGCAAGCGGCCGGCGCGGATGCGCCGGCGCGTGGGTGCAAGCGGACCAGGCGCAACGGGCCTGACGGTCAGTTGGGGTCGGTGCCTTCGCCCGCGTCGTCGTCTTCCGTCTCGGGCTGGTTGGCGATCACGTCGGCCTTCAGCACGTCCGGCAGGGTCTGCGGCGCGGTCTGCGAGGTGACGACGAGGTCCAGCAGCGCGATCGGGGCGGCCGGCTTGGCGGTGATGGTCAGGTTCTTCGGGTCCTTCAGGAAGGTGGTCAGGCCGCCAGCCAGCTTGTCCTGGAAGGGCTGGTTGCCGATCACCGACAGGAACAGCGGCAGGGCGCCGGTGATCTGGCCGACGAAGGCGGCCGGCTCCTGGCCCATCTGCTTGGCCTGCAGGGCGATGATGCGGCCAGCCAGCGAGGCGTCGCCGTAATAGAGCGACGCCTGCTTCAGCGTCACCTTGGACAGGGCTTCCTCCGGCGGATTCTTCTGCTTCAGCTGCTTGATGGTGTCGGCGTCGAGGCCGCCGAAGGTGCCGGTCAGCGTCACCGTGCCCAGGTCGGTGCCGTCGATGGTGATCTCATTGACCACCAGGTCGCCGCTCGTCTCGTCGAGCGAGCCGGAGCCGTAGAAGCCGAGCGTCAGCTTGTCGTAGCCCATGGCCTTCAGCTGGCCGGCGAACTGGCCGCTATCGTCGACGGAGGCCGGATCGACGGCGATGCCCTCGACGGAAATGTCGATGGCGTGCGGCACATCATCGGCATAATCGGAGAGATCGACGCCGGCGCTGTCGATGGCGAGGGGCGACTTGCCCGGCTGGGTCAGGGAAATGCCCTCGGCCGAGATGGCGTCGATGCGGTTGCCCGTTTCCTTGCCGGTGAACACCGGCGCGGTGATCTCCAGCGAGGCGACGGTGAGGTTGTCGCCCTTGCTGGTGCCGGTGACGTTCTCGGCGACGATGGAGTCGGCGCTCAGCGTGTCGCCCTCGACCTCCGGCTTGCCGATCGTCAGCACGGCGATCTTCGTCTCGCCGCCGTCGGCCTCCTTGATCGTGACGTCATGATAGACGACGCCGTCGTCGGTTTGGGCCGGAGTACCCAGCGTGACGGTCACCGCCTTGTCGGCCGCCAGCAGCTTGGTCAGCGCTGCGGTCACCTGTTCAGGCGTTGCCGCCGCCATGGCTGGCCCCGCCAGCCCCACCGTCAGCGCCACGGCGGCTACAGTGAGGGACCAGCGACTGGAAATCGTCATTTCATACTCCCGATTAAAGTCTTTGTCGGCAAATAGGCCCAACCCACGCTTTACGAGCCCGACATTGTGGCCAAATGACGGTCGGCGCACAAGCCATGCCCTAGGCCATTTTTCATCGTGGAGAAGCGGCTTCCTGCGCGCCAAAGAAAAACGGCGGCGGCCGCCGCGGGAAACCATTTCTTCATTGCCGGTCTACAAAGATAAACCCTCAAAACGACGGTATCCGGTCCCGCGCCGCGGGCAGGCGGAGGCCGTCTCGCTCTCGGGATGACGGCCGGGGAATGGACGCGACGTGAAGCTGCGCTGGTTGAAATGGCTCCGGCTTCTTGGCCTGTCGGCCGTGGTCACCGCCGCGCCGATCGCCGCCGCCGATTACGTCCTGACCCAGCACGCCATCGCCACCGGCCAGGCCGAGGCCGATTCCATGGCGGCGCGCTATATCGCCCGCGCCGAGACGACGGTGGCCGAGGGGCTTCGCGTGCTCGCCGACCTCAGGTCGGCCGGCCGGTTGACATGCAGCCTCGCCGACCGCACCGCCTTCGGCATGGCCGCCTTCAACTCGGAATTCGTTGTCCAGGTCGGCCTCACCGACGAGGCGGGCACGCTGATCTGCGGCGAGCCGATGGGGGCGCTCGCCGCGCCGGCCCGGCTGCCAGTGGCCGAGAAGGGCGATCCGTCGGTGATGCTGTCGGTGCTGAGCGACGGCAAGGACAAGCGGCAGGCCGTGGTGACGCTGCGCATCGACGAACGGATGCGCCTCGTCGCCCGCCTCGCGGCGCGGGCGCTCGACATCAATGCCGGTGCCAGCTACTTCGAGGATTCCAGCATCGTCTCGGTCTATCTCGACGACGGCTCCGAATGGAGCAAGTTCGTCGGCAAGTGGACCGAAAGCGACCGGTCTTCGGCGCTGGTGTCGACGATGTCCTCGGAGCGCTATCCGATCAAGGTGCGGGTGGCCGTCGACGAGGAGGCGGCGCAGAAGTCGATCGCCGGTCTCAGGACCATCACCATCATCCTGTCGACGCTGGCCGGCCTCGGCGTGTTCATCATCGTCACCTGGTCGATGTGGCGGCAGTCGGACGGCGACAGCTTCTCGCGCGCCGTCGACAATCACGAGTTCATTCCCTTCTACCAGCCGGTGTTCGACCTGATGACCGGCGAGATTCGCGGTTGCGAGGTGCTGGTGCGCTGGCAGCGGCCGGACGGCACCATGGTGTCGCCGGGCCAGTTTCTGCCTTATGCCGAGGCGACCGGCGCCATCCGCGACATCACGCGCCAGCTGATGGCGCAGACGGTGGTCGACGTTTCCGACATCTACGACAAGAATCCCGGCCTGAAGCTCGCCATCAACCTCACCGCCATGCACTTCAACGACCTGGAGATCATGGACGACATCAAGCGGATCTACGGCAACTCGAAGATCCGCTACGAGCAGCTGTGCTTCGAGGTCACCGAGCAGCATCCGCTGAAGGACCTCGCGCTGTCGCGCGCCATCATCGGCCGCATCCAGGCGCTCGGCGCCTCGGTGGCGCTCGACGACGTCGGCACCGGCCACGGCGGCCTCGCCTACCTGCAGAAGCTCGGCGTCGACATCATCAAGATCGACAAGATGTTCATCGATCATATCGGTACCGACCACTCGTCGCAGACGATCGTCGATACGCTGGTCGAACTGGGGCACCAGCTCGGCCTCGGCATCGTCGCCGAGGGCGTCGAGCGGCCCGATCAGGTCGAGCACCTGAAGTCGATCGGTGTCGTGCAGGCGCAGGGCTACATCTATTCGCCGCCCATCCCGGTCAAGGCGTTCCGGGAGTTCACCCTGAAGTCGCTGGAGCGCAGCAGATCGGGTCTCGGCGCACGCACCGACAAGCCGGTGGAAGTGTCCGACAGCTTCGCCTCGCTGACCGTATCGGTCGACCCGACCGACGGACCGGACGAGGCCGACGCGGCCTGATCCCAGCGGCAGCGGCCGGAAGCTCAGAAAGTCGAACCGGCGGCGTCGTTGCTGATTTCCTCGAACAGGTCGGCGTTGCGGCAGAACTTCGGCGGGTGTACGGCGCCGCGAATGGCGGTGATGTCGAGCCACACCTTGCAGGCATCCAGCTCGGTGCATTCGTGGCAGCGGTCGGCGGCCAGCTTGCGCTCGATCCCCTTCAGGAACGGATCGGAATCCAGCGTCGTCGCCATGCGGCGCATCAGCTCCGGTTCCCGCTCGCAGCCGCAGCCATCCGGCTTGGAGGACGATTTGTCGATCATTCACACCTCCACGTTCACGATACGCGATGCCGCCATGATTGGCCTTAAGGCTAGGTCTGGCGATGACATGGATCAAGATTACATGGATGTGATCGGCAAATTGCTCCGGCCGCAAGTCGAAATGTCATGAATTCACGCCGATCGGCAGGTGAATATGGTCGTGTCGATGGTGTTGACACTCAATCCCATCTGGATATCCGCGAAAATACTACGCCGGTGCTGAATACGAATTAGGCAAATGACTATTCTGTAGGCATTCGGACGCAACGACGCTGCCGGCGGGCCGACGCGGACTTGCCGGTGGGCCCGCCGGATGCGGTCCTCAAATCAACTCACGAAGACGCCCAAGCATCCGCTCGTTGAGACCATCGCCGATTTCTCGTTCGCCTCAACGGCACGAGAAATCGGCAAGCGAAACACATAGAGGCTTTTTCAATGTCTTTCGGCGTCAGGTGGTCAGCGTCCGCCGCACGGCGTCGGCCCAGCCAGCGAGTTTCGTCCGCCTGATATCGTCGTCCATCTGCGGCACGAAGCGGCGGTTGCGCTTCCAGCTTGCCGAGAAGCCCGCCATGTCCGGCCAGACGCCGGCCTTGTGGCCGGCCAGCCAGGCGGCGCCGAGCGCGGTGGTCTCCAGCACCAGCGGCCGGTCGACCGGCGCGTTCAGGAGATCGGCGAGGCGCTGCATGGTCCAGTCGCTGGCCACCATGCCGCCGTCGACGCGCAGTACGGTCTCCGACGAGCCGGTCCAGTCGCGGCGCATGGCTTCCAGGAGGTCGTGCGTCTGGTAGCAGACCGCCTCCAGCGCGGCGCGGGCGATCTCGGCCGGGCCGGTGTTGCGCGTCATGCCATAGAGGGCGCCGCGCGCCTCGGCATCCCACCACGGGGCGCCGAGGCCGGTGAAGGCGGGCACCAGATAGACGTTCTGGTTGGGATCGGCGTGGTCGGCCAGCGCGCCGGCCTGATCGGAGCGCTCGAAGAAGCGCAATCCGTCGCGCAGCCATTGCACGGTGGCGCCGGCCATGAAGATCGAGCCTTCGAGGGCATAGGTGACCTTGCCGTCGAGACGGTAGGCGATGGTCGACAGCAGCCGGTTCGAGGAACGGACGATCTCGCTGCCGGTGTTGAGCAGCGCGAAGCAGCCGGTGCCGTAGGTCGACTTCAGCATGCCCGGCGAGAAACAGGACTGGCCGACGGTCGCCGCATGCTGGTCGCCGGCGATGCCGCGGATCGGAATGGCGACGCCGAACAGGTTCGGGTCGGTGGTGCCGAAGTCGGCGGCGCTGTCGCGCACGTCGGGCAGCAGGGCGCGCGGCACGCCGAACAGGCGCAGGAGGTCGTCGTCCCAGTCGCCGGCGGCGATGTCGTAGAGGAGGGTGCGGGAGGCGTTGGTGGCGTCGGTGGCGTGCACCTTGCCGCCGGTGAGGCGCCAGAGCAGGAAGGTATCGACGGTGCCGAAGGCCAGCCGTCCAGCCTCGGCGGCAGCGCGGGCGCCGGTCACGTTGTCGAGCAGCCAGGCGATCTTGGTGCCGGAGAAATAGGGGTCGAGCAGCAGGCCGGTCTTCTCCCGCACCATCTCCTCGGCGCCGTCGGCCCGGAGCGCGGCGCAACGGTCGGCGGTGCGGCGATCCTGCCAGACGATGGCGCGGTGGATCGGCTTGCCGGTGTCGCGATCCCAGATCAGTGTCGTCTCGCGCTGGTTGGTGATGCCGATGGCGGCGATGTCCTGCGGTGACAGGGCAGCGCGGGCCAGGGCGTATTGCATGGTTTCGAGCGTGGTGTGCCAGATGTCCTCCGGCTCATGCTCCACCCAGCCCGAATCCGGAAAATGCTGCGGAAATTCCTGCTTGCCGACGCCCTTGACGCGGTATTCCTCGTCGAAGACGATAGCCCGCGTCGAGGTGGTGCCCTGGTCGATCGCCAGGATGTATGCGGCCATGGTCGGTCTCCTCCCGTCCTTTGGTGTCTATCAGGTCTGATGCAGCGTGGCGATGAAGGCATCGATCCCGGCGGCCGCCTCCCGCGGCACGCGGAGCCCGAGCTTGGTACGCCGCCACAGGATGTCCTCGGCGCTTTTCGCCCATTCGCGGCGGACGAGATAACGCACCTCGGCTTCCGTCAATCCGGCGCCGAAATCGCGACCGAGATCGGCGGTGACGGCGGCGCCGGTCAGGATCGTTTCGGTCCTGCTGCCATAGGTGCGGACGAGGCGATGGATCAGCGCCGGATCGATGCCGGGGCGGCCGGCGGCAAGGCGCGAGGCATAGTCGTCGAGGCCGCCAAGCGGGATGTCACCGCCCGGCAGCGTCGCACCCTTCGTCCAGGGCGTGCCGCGCTTGCCGAGCGCCTCGCCGATCCGTTCGAGCGCGCTTTCGGCGAGACGGCGATAGGTGGTGATCTTGCCGCCGAACACGTTGAGCAGCTTCGGCGCGCCGTCGTCGCCGTCGAGCTTCAGCACATAGTCGCGCGTCGCCTCCTGCGCCTTCGAGGCGCCGTCGTCATAAAGCGGCCGGACGCCGGAGTAGCTCCAGACGACGTCGGCCGGCGTGACCGGTTTGTCGAAATACTCGGACGCGGCGGCCGTGAGATAGGCGGTCTCCGCCTCGGTGATGCGGACGGCGGCCGGGTCGCCGAAATAGTCGCGGTCGGTGGTGCCGATCAGCGTGAAGTCGGTTTCGTAGGGAATGGCGAAGACGATGCGGCCATCGGCATTCTGGAAGATGTAGGCGCGGTCGTGATCGTAGAGCCTGGGCACGACGATGTGCGAGCCCTGTACCAGACGAACGTTGCGTACGTCCGGCGTGCCGGGAACGAGGCGCAGCACCTCGTCGATCCACGGGCCGGCGGCGTTGACGACCAGGCGGGCGGTGACGGTGCGGCTCGCGCCGGTGTCCATGTCGGTGAGCGTAGCGATCCAGTGATCACCGTCGCGGACGACCGCCGTCACGCCGGTGCGCGTCAGGATGGTGGCGCCGCGGGCGGCGGCGTCGGCGGCGTTGAGCGCCACCAGACGGGCGTCCTGCACCCAGCAGTCGGAATACTCGAAGCCCTTGCGGTATCCAACCTTGAGCGGCCGGCCGGCGGCGTCGGCGCAGAGATCGAGCGCGCGGGTGGCGGGCAGGCGCTTGCGGCCGCCGAGGTGGTCGTAGAGGAACAGGCCGAGCCGCAACAGCCAGGCGGGCCTGAGGCCGGCATGGTGCGGCAGCACGAAGCGCAGCGGCCAGACGATATGCGGCGCCATGGCCCACAGCACCTCGCGCTCGGTCAGCGCCTCGCGGACCAGACGGAATTCGTAGTGCTCGAGATAGCGGAGGCCGCCGTGGATCAGCTTGGTTGACGCCGACGAGGTGCCGGAGGCGAGGTCGCTTTGCTCGGCCAGCAGCACCTGATAGCCGCGCCCAGCTGCATCGCGGGCAATGCCACAGCCATTGATGCCGCCGCCGATCACCAGAATATCCACTTCCGCCATGCCGCCCTCCGGTTCCGGCCTTCAGTCGGCGCGACGCTAGCAAATAAACGAAAGCAGATGAAGCTGAAACGAAAGTCCGGCAGGATTTTCTCAAGAGAGCCGAGGAGAGAGTGGCGGAAGGCGTGAAGCCGCGAATTCGGTGACGATGCATTCTCCCCGAGATGGTCCGCCTCCACGGACCATCTCGGCGTATTCCATATAGAGATACAGATGTTGTCATCCTCCGCGTGAGGGGGAGGATCTCGGGCCAGATGGAACCCGGCGCCCGTTTGGGACGCCTCTCACGACATGGCCGATTTACTCATGCCCGGATCGGCACCGTGGTCGTCCGCTTGATCGCCTTCAGCGCCACGAAGGACCGGAGCGAGGCGAAGCCGCCGACGGCGGTGATCAGCCGCTCGATCAGACTGGCCAGTTCGCCGAGATCCTTGACCATGATCTTCAGGAGATAGTCGGCGTCACCGGTCTGCGACCAGCATTCCACCACCTCGTCGGCGTCATCGATGAAAGCGCGGAAGGCCCGGCCGGTCTCGTCGTCGTGGTTCCTGAGGCCGACCAGCGTGTGGGCGATGATGTTGATGCCCAGACGCTCGGGGTCGAGGATGGCGACGATGTCGCGAACATAGCCGTCGGCCCTGAGGCGTTGCAGGCGGCGGGCGCACTGGGTGGGGGACAGATGCACCTTTTCTGACAATTCGGCCTGGGTCATGTCGCCCTTGGCCTGGATGGCGGCAAGGAGACGCAGGTCGAAGACATCCAGCTCTTCCAAAGCGCGGAACTCCGGCAAACCTTTCGCAAGAAACATGCGCGAACGGGCCGCATAATGCTGAAAATATTCGCCGGGAGCAATCGGCTTTACGGAAATCGCAGAGATATTTCCGTCGCGACCGGCTAAGGTGCGGCTTTCCACCGCCAGCCGGAATCGCTTCCCATGTTTGACACCCTGCCGCAACAGCCTGCCGACGCCCTGCTCGCCCTCATCGGTCTCTACCGCGCCGATCCGCGCCCCGGAAAGCTCGACCTCGGCGTCGGCGTCTATCGCGACGATGACGGCGTGACGCCGATCATGGCGGCTGTGAAGGCGGCCGAGAAGGTGCTCCTGGAGACGCGGGCCACCAAGGCCTATCTCGGGCCGGAGGGCGACCCCGTCTACACCGATCTCCTGAAGCCGATCGTCTTCGGCAAGGACCCCGGCAGCCGCGTCGCCGGCATCCAGACGCCGGGCGGCACCGGCGCCGTGCGGCTTGCCGCCGATCTCGTGGCGCTGGCCCGTCCCGAAGCGAAGATTCTCTACGGCGCGCCGACCTGGCCGAACCACCTGCAGATCCTCAACGCCACCCGGCTCAAGGCGGTGCCGCATCCCTATTTCGACGTCAAGACGCAGACGGTGAACGTGGCGGCGCTGGTGTCGGCGATCGAGGGAGCCTCGGCCGGCGACGTCGTGCTGCTGCACGGCTGCTGCCACAACCCGACCGGCGGCGAGCTGGAGCCGGCCGACTGGCAGACGGTGCTGAAGGCGTTGCAGGAGACCGGCGTCGTGCCGCTGATCGACTTTGCCTATCACGGCCTCGGCAAGGGCCTCGAGGGTGATGCCTACGGCGTTCGCCTGCTGACCGACAACCTCGACGAGGTGATGGTCGCCTATTCCTGCGACAAGAACTTCGGCCTCTACCGCGAGCGCGTCGGCGCCCTCTACGTCAAGGCGCACGACGACAAGGCGGCCGCGGCGGTGATGTCCAACCTCGCCGCTTTCAGCCGCGTCTCCTGGTCGATGCCGCCGGACCATGGCGCCGCCATCGTCCGGACGATCCTGGAGGACGGCGAGCTGACGCGCATCTGGCGCGAGGAGATCGACCGCATGGGTGCCCGTGTGCGCGGCGTGCGGGCGGCGCTGGCCGCCGCCGGCCCCGGCCTCAAGGCGCACGAGAACCAGACCGGCATGTTCTCGACGCTGGCGCTCAGCCCGGAGCAGGTGCTGGCGCTGCGCAAGGACCACGCCGTCTACATGGCCGGCTCGGGCCGCATCAACGTCGCCGGCCTGCACGTGCGCGACATTCCGGCCTTCGTGACGGCGCTGAAGGCGGTGGGCTATCCGGTCGACTGAGGTCGAAAGGCGGGATTGACGGAGGATACCATGCTGCAAGTCCGTGACGCCGTCTCCGGCGGTCGCGCGATCGTCGACGCCCTGATCGCCAACGGCGTCGATACCGTGTTCGGCCTGCCGGGCGCGCAGACCTATCCGATCTTCGATGCGCTGGCGCTTTCGGACGACCGCATCCGCACCTACGGCGCCCGCCACGAGCAGGCGTCGGGCTACATGGCCTTCGGCTATGCCCGTTCCACCGGCCGGCCGGGCGTGTTCTCGGTGGTGCCTGGGCCGGGCGTGCTCAACGCCGGCGCGGCGCTGATCACCGCGCTCGGCTGCTGCGCGCCGGTGCTGCTCCTGACCGGCGACGTGCCGTCCGCCTTCAAGGGTCGGGGACGCGGCCACCTGCACGAAATTCCCGACCAGCTCGGCCTCCTCAAGCGGATGACCAAGTGGTCGGCCCGCATCGAGCGGGTGGAGGACGCGCCGGTCCTGGTCAACGAAGCCTTCCGGCAGATGCTGAGCGGCCGGCCCGGTCCGGTCGCCCTTGAAATGGCCTGGGACACCATGGGCGAGACGGCGGTGGTCGATCCGCTCGGCCCGGCCGACATCCCCGCGCCGACCGCCGCCGATCCGGCGGCGATCGAGGCGGCGGCGCGGCTGCTCGTCACCGCCCGACGGCCGATGATCATGACCGGCAGCGGCGCCCAGCACGCCGCCGGCGAGGTGAGGGCGCTCGCCGCCCTCCTCGACGCACCGGTGACGGCGTTGCGCGGCGGCCGCGGCATCGTCGGCGGGGGCGAGCCGCTCGGCCTGTCGTCGGCGGTTGCCCACCGGCTCTATCCGGAAACGGACGTGGTGCTCGGCATCGGCACGCGGCTGGAACTGCCGACCATGCGCTGGACCGGCATGATGACCTGGCACGACCGCCTGCCGGGCGGCCGCAAGCTCGTCCGCATCGACGTCGATCCCGAGGAAATGATCCGCCTCAAGGCCGACGCGCCGGTGGTCGCCGACGCCAAGGCTGGCGCCCAGGCGCTGATCGAGGCAGTCCAGCGGCTGCAAGCCGGTGCGCCGAGACGCGACGGCGCCACCATCCGCGCCGACATCGCCGCCGCCAAGGCGGCCGTGGCGGCGGAGGTCGCCGGGGTGCAGCCGGAGGTCGACTATCTCGATGCGATCCGGGCGGCGTTGCCCGATGACGGCTTCTTCCTGACCGAGTTGTGCCAGGCCGGTTTCGCCTCCTACTTTGCCTGGGAAGCGCGGCAGCCGCGCACCTACGTCAGCGAGGGCTATCAGGGCACGCTCGGCTACGGCTTCCCGACGGCGCTCGGCGTCAAGGTGGCCAATCCCGATCGCAAGGTGGTCGTCGTCTGCGGCGACGGCGGCTTCATGTTCGGCGTGCAGGAGCTGGCGACGGCGGCGCAGGAGGGCATCGCCGTGGTGGCCGTGGTGTTCGACAACGGCGCCTACGGCAATGTCCGACGCGACCAGCGCACCCGTTACGAGGGCCGCTTCATCGCCTCGGACTTGCAGAATCCGGACTTCCTGAAGCTGGCCGAGGCGTTCGGCGTCGAAGCGCACGGCGTGGCCTCGCCGGCCGAGCTGGCCGCCGTGCTGCCGGCGGCGCTCGACGCGGCAGGGCCGGTGCTGATCCGCGTCGCCGTGCCGAGCGATTCGGAGGCGTCGCCCTGGCCGTTCATCCATCCGGCGCCCTGATGCCAATTCGCGGAGATGCCGACGCATCCGCTCATTGAGGCCATTGCCGATTTCTCATCTGCATCCGCGGCACGAGAAATCGGCAAGCGGAATACCGGGGAGTCACTCTCAACACCTCCCGGTTATGAGAGGTTGCTAGAACTTTAACGATTGTTGAAACGGGACCTTCAAATCTCGCGCGTACCCTTCTTTTGAAGATCCGGATCCCTCGGACTCCGTCTCGAAAGGACAGGGCATGGATATCGGGAGCGCGAAGCCGGTACTGGCCGGCGTGACCTCGCCGGTGCCGAAAGCGCCGAGCGAGCAAAGCCAGTCGACGGCCACCGATCTTGCCGCCGCCAAGGCGGTGAAGATGGCCGAGAAGACGGACGGTCGCTCCGTCGACGCTTCGGCCGACAAGCCGAAGGGCGAGGCGGCGTCCTCCAATGCGCTGACGGCGGCCAACACGATCAAGGCCAGCCCGCGCGACGAGGTATCCGGCTTCGATCTGTTCTCGGCCGAGGACGGCAAGGCTTCGGCGAAGGCCGAGACGGCCGACTCGCCGGCCAATGCCTCCGTTGTCCAGGACAATCAGGAATTCGCTCTCCGCCTTCAGGCAATGATCGAGGCATGGGGAGGCACCGGCGGCACGCCGCGCAGCGCGGTGTTCGACCAGAAGGTCTGAGCCAAGCGATCCGGTAAATGCAGGATCGGCGCCCCTTCGGGCGCCGATCGCGTTTCTGACGGGTTGTCGCCGCGTTACGGCGTGGTCGGAGCAGCCGGCGTCGACGGCGTCGCGGGCTCGGCAGGAGCCGGGGTCGCCGGAGCAGGCGCGGCCGGAGCGGGCGTCGCGGGCGCAGCCGGTTCGGCCGGGGCCGGCGCGGCAGGAGCCGCGGGCGCGGTCGAGGTGGCGGGCGGCGGCGGCGGCGGGGTCGTCTTGCTGCCGGAGAAATAGATAATGGCGCCGATCACCACGATGACGGCAATGATGATCCAGATGATGGATGATTTCCTCATGGGCGTTCTCCTATCGCTCGATGAACTCATTGAAAGCACCGAAGAACCGCGGTCCACCAGCGCCGCAAACAGGAAACGATGTTTGCGGCGGTTGGTTCCGTGCGACGGGGAGGCGCCCGGCGCCTATTGGGCGGGGGGCGCCGGCATCGCCGGCGTCTTGTGCCGGACTCGCTCGCGGTGCGCCGAGTAGAGGCCGGACGCCGCGATCAAGCCCATGCCCATCAGCGTATAATAGCTCGGGAAATCGCCGAAGAACAGATAGGAGAGAACACCAGCCGACACCAACTGCACGTAGGTGATCGGCGCCAGGACGGACAGCGGCGCCAGCTTGAGGCCTGAAATGAACAGCAGGTGGGCGATGGTGAAGCTGAGCGAGCCGCCGATGCCATAGGCCAGTTCGCGGCCGGTCGGCACATGGAACACCGGCAGCACCAGAAGCGTCGATACGCCGAGGCCGATGATGCCGGTCCACATGAAGGTGACCTCGGTCGGCTCGTTCTTCATCAGGCGCGTGAACAGGGCGCCGAATGCCCAGGCCGTCGCCGAGCCGAGCGGCAGCAGGGCGGCCAGCTGGAAGCTGGCGGTGCCCGGCCGGACGATCAGCAGCACGCCGGTGAAACCGACCGCCGCCGACAGCCAGC
Organism: Pleomorphomonas koreensis DSM 23070; assembly: GCF_000425185.1. GTDB lineage: Bacteria > Pseudomonadota > Alphaproteobacteria > Rhizobiales > Pleomorphomonadaceae > Pleomorphomonas > Pleomorphomonas koreensis. Next base: position 77,596 of record NZ_AULH01000011.1, on the reverse strand, counting down.
GGCGGATACCGACCGTCTCGCCGAGCACGAAGATCGACAGCACCATGACGATGATCGGCGAGATGAAGTGGATGGTGGTGGCCGAGGGCACGTCGAGATAGGCGAGGCCGAGGATGAAGAAGCTCGTCGAAGCGACGGCGGAAAGGCCGCGGGCGATCTGCAGCCGGTAGCTGGCCGGCCGGAAGGCCGAAAGCCCGCGCGACGACAGCGCCCATGGCATCGCCACCAGGAAGAACACGAAATAGCGGAACCAGGTGGCCAGCGGCGCCGGCGCCGTCTCTTTCATCAGCTTGGCGCCGATGTCGCCGCCGGCGAAGAAGATCGTCGAGCCGACGACCAGCAGGATGGCGAGCAGCACCCGCTCCGGAGAGCTGGAGGGTGGGGAGGGCGCCTCTCCGGACGCTTCGGGCAAGGTCGACATGGGCGGCTCCAGGCTCCGGCCGCCGAATCCATCGGCCGGTCGGCCCTCGCAAAGCGGCAAAGGGCGCGACGGCGCGGCCTCCACGGCCCGCCGAGTCTGGGGGTTTTGCGGGGAGTCGTTCAAGGGCGCAAGCGAATTCCTTCACTTTATTGGGCATTGTCTCGGGACAAATGCGGATTTTTATACATATCCACGTGTCGCCACGGATGGCCGGATTCGCCGCACGTCGTAAAGCTTGCAACGGACGACAACTCAAGAGGACGGGCATGGTCCGCGAGCATGAAAAAGGGGTTTCCGCCTCGCGTCGGGCGGTCGCCGTTCCCTCGCTGCGCAAGGCGACGCTGATTCTCGATCTGGTAGGAAGGCGCGGCAAGCTCCCTTTTTCGGCCATCCAAAGAACCCTCGACCTGCCGAAGAGTACAACCCACCAGCTCTTGAAGGCGCTGACGGACGTCGGCGCCTTGCAGGTGCAAAGCGACGGCGGCTTCATCCTCGGTTCCAAAGTCTGCGAGCTTGGCGCCCTCGGCTCGCAGCAGCGCGTCATCGACCGCGTTTCCCTCGGGCCGCTCGACCTTCTGGCCGGTCAATCGTGCCTGCCCTGTGAAATCACCACCTTCGAAGGGCGGCATGCCGTGGTGCTGGCCAGTGCCAGCCCCCAGGGCGGCGCCCGCAGCACCGGCGGCGACGGCCGGCGATGGCCGTTGCACCGGACGGCCGCCGGCAAGGCGCTGATGGCCTTCCTGGACGAGGCGGAGCGGCAGCGGCTGATCGCCGATCTCGATTGGGCGACGCGGGCGACGCCTCAATCCATCGCCTCGATGGATGCTCTCAACCGGGAGCTGGAGCTGGTGCGCCAGCGCGGCTGGGCGTTCGACGACCGGGAAATCCTCGAGGATACCGCCTGCATCGCGGCGCCGATATTCGATGGTCGCAACCGGGTGGTCGCCGCGGTCGCCTCCATCGGCAAGGCCGAACAGATCACCCCGGATCGCCACGACGGCCTGTCGGCGCTGGTGCGCGGCGCCGCCGAAGCGGTGACGCAGGCGATCCGCAACGCCTGACGGCGGGTCTTGGAAGCGTGTCAGCCGCGCTCGGCGATGCGGGCGCGCACCCAGGCGTGGATTTCCGTGTCGACGAAAGCGATGCGGCTTTCGCCGAGCCGCACGGGCTTGGGGAAGGTGCCGGCCGCCATCATTCGCTTGATCGACGACACCGAGAGCGTGGTCATGGCCGAGGCCTGCTTCATGGACAGCAGCGTCGGCGCCGGCGTGGTCGCCGGCTTGGCCCGGCGGGATGGAGCGGCGGCTGCCGGCTCCGCCTCCGGCGACGCCGGTGGTGCGGCGAAGGCGGCCTCGGTGGTGGCCTGAAGGGCGTGGACGGGATTGGCGGGGTCCTGCGTCCGAGGCGGGGCATCGGGCTTGCGCAGCACCGACGTCAGCCGCTCCAGCTGGTCGAGCGCCTTCCTCAATCCCGGATTGTCATCGAACGGCGCTGCCTCGCCGGCGATCTGCCCCATGATGCTGCCCCAGCCCCAACGCTCGGCCGGCGAAGAGCCGGACCTGCCTGACTTTTCGCAGCATAACCCGCAAGTGGTTCACAGGATGTTTCCGAGCCGGCAAACCACACGCTTGGCTAGCGCTTGAAATAGGACTCGAGGTTGGCCCGTACCCGGTCGAGCGGCGTCGCCCCCGTCAGGTCGGGCACGAAAGCCTGGCCGGTGATCGCCTCGTAGGCCGAGATGTAGACCCTGGAGGTCTCGGCGATCAGGCTTTCGGGGATGACCGGGATGGGATCCTTGTAGGGATCGCAGCGCTCGCCCACCCAGGCGCGGATGAAATCCTTGTCGAAGCTCCGCGGCCGGCGGCCGGCGGCGAAATCCTCGTCATAGGCGGCGGCGATCCAGTAGCGGCTCGAATCGGGAGTGTGGATCTCGTCGGCCAGTACGATGTTGCCCTCCCTGTCGCGGCCGAACTCGTATTTGGTGTCGGCGAGGATCAGGCCGTGCTCGGCGGCAAGATGGGTGCCGCGCGCATAAAGCCGCAACGCATAGTCGGAGACGGTGGCCCATTCTTCTTCGGTCAGCAGCTTCTTGGCGAGGATATCGTCGCCGCTCAGCGGCTCGTCGTGACCGCCGTCGAAAGCCTTGCTGGTCGGCGTCAGGATGGGCCTGGGCAGTTTCTCGTTGTCGAACAGGCCCTCGGGCAGCGTCAGGCCATACATGGTGCGCTCGCCGGCCCGGTATTTGGTCAGCACCGACGTGCTAGTGGTGCCGGCGAGATAGCCGCGCACGATCACCTCGACCGGCAGGATGTCGAGCCGGCGACCGATCACCACATTGGGGTCCGGATAGGCAAGGACGTGGTTGGGGCAGATGTCGGCGGTGGCGTCGAACCAGAAACGAGCCGTTTGGGTCAGCACCTGTCCCTTGAAGGGGATGGCCGCCAGCACCCGGTCGAAGGCGCTGAGACGGTCGGTGGCGATGATGACGCGGGTGCCGTCCGGCAGGTCGTAGTTCTCGCGGACCTTGCCCTTGTAGTAATTGGGCAGCTCGGGAATGAAGGCTTCGGAGAGAACGCGGTCGAGGGCCATCGGTGCCTCCTTGACGGGCGGGGCCGCGGCGCGGCGGCTGCTGGCTCCATAAAACATCGCGGCAGGAAGTGTAAGCCGAACTTGCGGCCGGCGGCTTTCTGATTCGATTCAAGACGGCGGGCAGGGCAAGGGGCCGTCACTCGACGGTCGGCGCGCCGTAGAGGCCGCCTTCGGCCTGCCAGGCGGAAATGGCCCTGCTGGGGGCGAGGAGCTGGACGACGTTGAGCGTCAGGTTGTCGCGGATCATCACGGCGGTGAACAGCTCGGCGGCGAGCGCCAGCGCCACGCTGGCCCGCACCGGCAGCCGGGAGGCCAGCCAGTAGCCGATCAGCATGGCCGTGGTGTCGCAGAGCGAGTTGAGGATGCTATCGCCGGAATAGCCTTCGGCGAGCGCCTGCTCCCGATAGCGTTCGATCACCAGCGGCGAGTTCTCGACAAGCTCCCAGCCAATCTCGATGCCGAGCGCCAGGGCGAGGGCGAGAAGCGGCCGGCCTCGCAGCAGCAGCCAGCCGAGCGCGTAGAACAGCAGGCCGTGGATGACGTGCGACGGCGTGTACCAGTCGGTGATCTGCTGCGAATTCTCCGGGCCGAGTACGGTACCGGCCCACAGCCGCACGCTGCCGCAGGCGCAGATGGCCGGCTGCCCCATCAAATGCAGCACCACTGCCTGTAGGACCAGTGCGCCGACGAGCAACAGGCCGATCGGCTTCCAGTTCACCGCCATGCTGATCTCCAGGTTCCAGACTGGCCGACGGGCGCACGAACGGCTTTGGGAAAAGCTCAGGTCGTCGTACCGTAACCCGGTTATCTACCTAAGGGCTTTACGGTATGGTTGCAAGCATTCGTTGAGCGAAAGCGAAATGTTGAGTGATGCACATATAAATACCTGATAAACAATCTGAATTGATTGATAAATAGCAATGAGAATTTGTCGCGTGGGTAGCATTTTATATAGAGAAATTTAACAGTGACCCTCGTCAATATGATCATATTAGATTCTGCTAATGGGGGTCCATCTTGCGTCTGCGGTCGATTCTGGCGCTCGGTCTTTCGAGCGCCGCCATTCTGTGCGCGGCCCTTTGCATCTATGCGAGCTGGTGGATTGCCGGTTCGATCACCAGCCGCAATCTGACCGACCGGCTGGCCGCCGAGCAGGATCGCATCAGGGGTGCCATTTCGATGGAAATTGCCGCCAGTCGGACGCTGGCGGAGTTCACGGCCGGCCTCGGCTCCGTCCGGCATCTGTTCGCCGCGCGGGACAGGGCAGGGCTGCTGGCCGAGTTGCAGGATGCTTACAAGGCCATCCAGCCGGAGGGCGTCGACCAGTTCCATTTCCACGAACCATCGGCGACATCCTTTCTGCGGTTGCACAAGCCTGAGAAATTCGGCGACGACCTGACGCAGATCCGTCCGCTGGTCGTCGAGGCCAACAGGTCCGGCAAGACGGTGGCCGGCATCGAATCCGGCGTGGCGGGCGTCGGCATTCGCGGCGTGGTGCCGGTGCGGGGCGAGGGCGGCCCGGTGGGGACGGTCGAATTCGGCTTCGGTTTCGACCAGAAGTTCATCGACAGGCTGGCGGGCACCGGCGGCAGCTTCGTTGCCGTCTATCTCGGGGCAGAGAGCCCCGAGCCGGCGGCAACCAGTTTTCCGGCCGGCTTCTCGGCTTCGGCCGACGACCTGAAGGCGGCTCTCGGAGCGAATGCCGTCGTTAACCGTCAGGAGGTTGGCGACGGGACGCTGGAGGTGTCCTACGCGGCGCTGAAGGACGCCAGCGGCAAGGCGATCGGCGTCGTGGCGGTCGGCATCGACCGCGCCGGGATCGACGATCTCCAGTCCTCCATCATCCTGCGCTTCGCGCTGGTTTGCGGAGTGGTCATCCTGCTGTCCGTGGTGGCCTGCGCCTTCTTCCTCGACCGGATGATCGCCAGGCCCCTGGTGTCGATCGCCGGCTGCCTCAGCAGCCTCGTGCGCGGCGAGGAGTGCGTCGACGTCGAGCGTGCCTCGGTGATTTCCGAGATCGACGCCATCGAGAAGTCCGTCGCCGCATTCCGGCAGTCGACCAAGGAGCGCTTGCGGCTTGAGGACGTCAACGTCGAGGAGGTGGAGGCCCGCCGGGAACTGGGTCGACGCGTCGACGCGGCGGTCGCCAATTTCCGCGACATCGCCAACAGGGTGCTCGGCATCGTCGACGAGACGTCGGCCCATCTGCGCCTGACGGCCGAGGGCATGGCCGACACGGCGAGCAGCGCCTCGTCGCAGGCCCAATCGGCCGCCGAGGCATCGCACGGCACGCTCGGCAACATCGAGGCCGTGGCGGCGTCCTCCGAGGAGTTGACGGCGTCGATCGGCGATATCTCGCGCCAGGTGCAGGAGACCAATGGCATCGTCATGGAAACCGGCCGGATGACCGAGGAATCGGCGCGGGAAATCGACGCCCTCGACGCGGCCAGCCAGAAGATCGGCAACGTCATCGGCCTGATCAAGGGCATCGCCGACCAGACCAACCTCCTGGCGCTCAACGCGACGATCGAGGCGGCGCGGGCCGGCGACGCCGGCAAGGGCTTCGCCGTGGTGGCCAGCGAGGTGAAGCAACTGGCCAGCCAGACCGCCAAGGCGACCGAGGAGATTTCCAGCGAAATCTCGGCCATCCAGTCGTCCACCAGGCAGGCGGTCCATTCCATCCGCGGCGTCGCGGCGGCCATGGAGCAGGTTCTCGCCGCCACCAACTCGATTTCCTCGGCCGTGCGGCAGCAGTCAGCGGCAACGCAGGAGATCTCCCGCACCACGCAGACGGTGGCGTCCGGCACCAGCCAGCTTGCCAGCAGCGTTTCCAGCGCCACGCAGGCCATCGACATGACGCGCTCGTCGGCGGGCGACGTGCTGACCGCATCCTCGGCCCTGCACGACGAGGCCAAGCGGCTGCGCGAGGAGATCGACGTGTTCCTCGACGTGCTGAGGGACGGTACGGCCGGCTGACCGGCGGACACGTTTGCAGACTGGGTTGGAACGCGCTTCCGAGTGGATCGGGGGCGCGTTTCGTCTTTCCAGGACAGGCCAGCTTGCTGTTGCTACTCTCAAGAAAACAGTATAATCTATTGAAATAATTGTTTTTTCGAGATCAAAAATGGCTGGGGATGGCGTCGTCATACGTCCGATGTCGATCGAAGACGCGGAAGGCTTCAACCGGGTGGTTGGCGTGGTGGCGCGCGAGCGCCGCTATCTGCGGGTCGTCGACGCGTTTCCGATGAACGCCAGCCTCGCGTTCCTGCGTAACGGTCTGGCGGCCGGCAATGTGCATCTGGCGGCGGTCCTCGGCGACGAGGTCGTCGGCTGGTGCGACATCTGCCGGCACGACCTGGAGACCGAGGCGCACGCCGGCGTGCTGGGCATCGGATTGCTGCCGGATTATCGCGGCCGGGGTCTCGGCAAGGCGCTGCTCGATGCAGCCATCGCCGCCGCCGATCAACGCCATTTCCGGCGCATCGAACTCACGGTGTTCGCCGACAATCTCCGGGCCATGGCGCTTTACGAGAAGACCGGCTTCGTCCGCGAGGGCGTGATGCGCGCGGCCCGATATCTCGGCCCGGACGACTATCGCGACGTCGTGCTGATGGCGCGCCTCGATCCGAGGATCGTCGCGGCGCAGTGATCGGAAGACCGCTTCGGCGAGCACCGGCTTTACGGTGGCCGGGAGACCATCTCCGGCTTCCTTGTCTGAGCCAATGCCGAACTATCCGAGGGAACGCCGAATTCCCGACATTCCCCCCAATGCCTTTAGGTTCCATAATATCTATTATGCGAATGGGTGATGTGGCTGGCCGTAGGCGGGCCGGTTTGGAATGCGGCGGTCTCGCCTCTTGATGCGCTGGTCATTCTCGTCGGCCGCTTTCGGCCTGAAGAGGACAGTTTACCCAGATCGCCAGATGGCGATAAGTTTAGATGGCCATGGATGATCGGTCCAACAGATGCCTTATGCGATCAGTGTGAAAAGCGCCGGCGTTACGGCCGCCAACATCGTCAGGATGTGGGATGAGGCGAGCGTCTTCGAGCCTGTCGGCTCGATGCGGGAATTGAACTACCCGCCGCATCTGACGCTTGCGGTCTTTCCGGAATATCCGGGAGAGTTTGGAGCGATCATAGCCGAGGTATTCTCGTCGCAGGATTCATTGCGGGTAACTTTCGAGGGCGTCAGATATTTCGACAACGATCTGCTGGTGCTGTGGGCAAAGCCCTGCTCCAACGAGGCCTTGCTGAACCTCCACGCGACGTTGCATAGCCATATCGATCCGCTTGCCTGCGATGAGCACTATCGCGTCGGACGATGGGTTCCCCATTGCTCGCTTGCGACGAGAGTTCCGCAGTCGGCGAAGTCCGCCGCAATCAAGTGGGCGGAAAGCAAGACGCTCGATTTTTCCGTCGTCTTCGATCTCGTGGACTTTGTCGAGTTTCCACCTGTCGTGGTTCATCGCGAATTGCGGTTACGATAAGTCGCTCGCCGGGGTCTCACGCGGTGAAGCTCGACGATCGAGAGCCGCTTCGCCAGGCTGCGAGCACCCTGTCGACATTGGCGTCGACCCCATTGATGGTGTCGATATCAAGGTCGTAGGTCTTTCCGAGATGGATCGTCTCGTAGTCCTGCCTGGCGCTGCCGGGCGGCCTGTCTCCCCTCGCCACCTCCCGCGCGAGGAGAACTTCAAGCGGGCAATGAACGCCGACAAACAGCACGTCGTGGTCCGCCAACAGTCGGCGCAGCGTGTCCAGCCAGCCGCTCGTGTCGAGAATATGCTCCAGGATCAGATTGTTCCCCGCATCGGCATAGGCCTTCAGCGATCGGTGAAAGCCGTCGAAGAAGGCCGCCCTAGCGTCCGACCAGCGGAACTCGCCCTTGCGAAAGCGGCTCATCGGCAGGACGCCGGAGTCCCTGAGATGATCGATGGAAATATGCCAGAACGGCTTCTCGATACGCGCCTGGAGCGCCCGCGCGATCGTGGACTTTCCGCTGCTCGATGCTCCATGCAGGAAAATGATCTGCGCCATGCGAACCCCGCCGCCGCGGTTGTCGTGAAGCGGCCCGAGTCTTTACAACGCCCCCTGTCGGCCGTCCATCAGCGGTCGGCGGGCATCGGCGCCCGGCGGAACCATTCGCTCTCCTGCAAGCGCCGCAGCGCCGCGAGATCGATGTCGCCGAAGACGAGGCCGGGCGCCGCATCGCCCATCGCCACGATGCGGCCGAGGGGATCGACGATCGCCGAATGGCCGTCGTCCTTCGGCGCCGGATAGTTGGCGACCGCCATCGCCATGACAGTCTCGAAGGCCATGGCGCGCAGGCCGCAGAGCCGCACGTCGCCGATATCGGGATCGTCGTGCAGCGGGCAACTGTTGGGAATGAGCACCACCTCGGCGCCCTGCTGGACGAGATCGGCGGCCACATCCGGGTATTCGCGGTCCATGCAGATCATCAGGCCGATGGCCACCTCGCCCGCCGCGGTCCGAAGACGGGCCACCGCCGAGCGCTCTCCGGCGGCGCAGGCTTCCTCCGGCGGGCCGAAGAAGCAGATATGGCGCTTGCGCTGGTGCAGGACGATGTCGCCGGCAGCATCGATCAGCAGCGCCGCGTTGAACGGCTTCGGTGCGGCGCGCTCGAGCAGCGTCGCGACCACGGCTATGCCATGCCGGCGGGCGGCATCGCGAAAGCGCCCGACGAAGGCGTCGTCAAGCGGTTCGGCAGCCGCGACCCAGGCGGCGCGGGCAGCCGGGTCGGCCGGATCGAAGCCGGCGTAGCCGTTGGAGAACATTTCGGGGAAAACGATGACGTCGGCGCCCTCGCCGGCCGCCCGGCCGACCAAGGCATCGATGTCGGCACCGGCCATGATCTGAGCCAGCGCGATGCGCAGTCGATTGGCAGTCATGGCCTTCTCCGCTGACAAGCGACCCAGTTTCGGCCGCCAGCGGCGTTGGCGTCAAGCCAGCATGAAGGATCGCATGGAGATCGAACCGAGGTCGATGCCTTCGTTGAAGAAGCTCAGTTCGTCGGCCTTGTCGGCGACGGCCAGCGGATAGAGCGCCGGGAAGAAATGCTCCAGCGACGGGTGCGACAACCGGGCGATGCGGCCAAGCTTCGGCGCCTCGACGACGGCCCGGTAGTCGCCCTTGCCGATCGCCTCGGCCATGCGGGCATCGAACTCCTCGGCCCAGTCGTAGGCCGGGCCGCCGCCCCAGGCGATGGTCCGGAGGTTGTGCACGAGGTTGCCCGAGCCGATGATCATCACGCCGCGCTCGCGCAGCGCCTTCAGCTCCTGAGCCAGCGCGAAATGCTCCTCCGGCGAGCAGCTGAGGTCGATCGACAGCTGGTAAACGGGGATGTCGGCCTTCGGGAACATCTGGATCAGCACAGACCAGGCGCCATGATCGAGGCCCCAGCGCTCGTCCGGCTCGATGTGGTGGTTCTTGACCAGATCGATGGTTGCCTCGGCATAGCCGGGGGCGCCCGGCGCCGGATAGCGCTGGGCGAACAACTCGTCGGGGAAGCCGCCGAAATCGTGGATGGTGACCGGGTGCTCCTTGACGTGTACCAGCGTGACGCCGCGCGTCATCCAGTGGGCGGAGACGACGAGGATCGCCTTCGGCACCGGCAGGCGGGCACCCAGCTCGCGCCAGGTTCGGCTGTAAGGCGTGTCCTCGATGGCATTCATCGGGCTGCCGTGGCCGACGAACAGCGCCGGCATGCGCGGGCTGACGGGAAGATCGGCAAAGGGGTGACCGAGCGCGGCCATGATCGAACCATCCTTTCGGGAACCCCGCCCTCGCAGGGGTCCAGGCGCGGCCGCGTCAGGGCGGCCAGTTTCGATCAGGATTTAAGCGTACGGCCTGCGTGGAACAAGTCGGCGTCCGGTCGTCATTACGTTCGATAAAAGTGAACGATCGGTGCGAAAGCAATTCCAGCAAAAGTGGGCACCGGTTTTGCGCCCGGAATTGCGTCCAGCATCTAGGCGACCTGCCGGCAGGACTGGCGGGCCACCAGCGGACAGGGCACCAGCGTCTGCGGCGTCACCACGCCTCCGGTTTCGCGGTTGAGCCGGGCAAGCTGCTCGACGGCGATGCGACCGATCTCGAAATAGGGCAGCGCCACCGAGGTCAGCATCGGCCTCAGGGTGCGGGTGATCACCGTCATGTCGTCGAAGCCCATCACCGAGAGGTCGTCCGGCACCGACAGGCCGAGCGTCGCGGCGGCGGCGTAGACCTGCACGGCGATCTGGTCGTTGCCGCAGATGATGGCGGTGGGGCGGTCGGGACGGCGCAACAGGCCGAGCGTCGCATCATAGGCGACGAGGTCCTCGCCCCCGTCCGGCCGGCCGATGAAGCCCGGCACGTCGAGCGAGGTGTCGTAGGAAATGCCGCCCTCGGCAAAGGCCGTGCGATAGCCGGCGCCGCGCAGCACCGTGGCGCGCAGCACCGGGCTCAGCGACACGATGCCGATGCGCCGGTGGCCCAGCTCGATCAGATGGCGGGCCTGCGTATAGCCGCCGCCCTCGTCGTCGGGCACCACGGAGGGATGGCTGCGGCGCGCCGAATAGCAGTTGGCGAGCACGATGCCACGCTCGAAATCCGGCGTGCCGATGTCCACCGGGCGATGGAACATGGTGGCGTAGACGACACCGGCGACCTTGTGGGCGCGGAACACCTGCCAGTACTCCTGCTCCTGCTCGGGATCGCCGTCGGTGCTGGCGATCAGCATGGTGCGCGCCTGCTCCCTGAGCGCCGCCTGCGTGCCGCGCACGATGTCCACCGAGTAGGGCGTGGTCGCCACCACGTCGGTCATCAGGCCGACGACGGAGGAATGCGACATGCGCATCATGCGGGCCGCGTGGTCGGGCACGTAGTGCATGCGCTTGATGATCGCCGCCACAGCCTCGCGCGTCCCGGTGTTGACGGCCGGATCGTCGTTGACGACGCGCGATACGGTCTTCGGCGACACCCCCGCCTCGCGGGCGACATCCTTCAACGTGACCAATCACCCCTCCCCGGCCGATTGCCTGACATCGCTGTCACGTGCAGCAGAAAATCAGGTTGTGACAGCGATGTCAAGAATGAATTTCAGCCGGCAGAACCATATCCGGCCATGCGGATGGGCCGGATTCGGGGCGTTCTGTCCACATGGACAGGATATCGGGCTGATTTCCGGCCACTCAGGACAAGAGAGGGGACAGAGGCGGACGGCAGCCGGAGGAGAAGCGGATGACATCAGCGGTGGGAAAACCGCCAGGGCAAAGCGTTCTGCCGGCACCTGGGAGCGAAGGCGGCAGCGCCGGGCTTTCCGGCCGGCAGAGGGCCGATATCCGCTTCCCGGCGACCCGTCCGAGGCCAGCCTTCCCACGTGAATACGACGGCTATATATTTATTTTATAAATGGAATACGCGCCAAGCGCCGCCGAGGCCCACTACCCCGGACCGGAGATGGCGCCCATCTTGCCGCAGAGGATGGAGGCGCCCGCGGGCACTCCCCTTCCCTCACCGTCTCGGGAAGTTCAGTCCCATTTCGCGGTAGCGTTCGGGATCGTCGGCCCAGTTCTCGCGCACCTTGACGTAGACGAAGAGGTGCACCGGCCGCTCCAGAATGTCGATCAGTTCCTTGCGAGCGGCCATGGAGATGGCCTTGACGGTCTCGCCGCCCTTGCCCAGCACGATCTTCTTCTGGCTTTCGCGCTCGACGAAGATGGTCTGCTCGATGCGGGCCGAACCATCCTTCTGATCCTTCCACTGGTCGGTCTCGACGGTGGAGGAATAGGGCAACTCGTCGTGCAGGCGCAGGAACACCTTCTCGCGGGTGATCTCGGCGGCCAGCATGCGCATCGGCAGGTCGGAGATCTGGTCTTCCGGATAGAGCCACGGCCCCTCGGGCACGCGCGCCGCCAGATGGGCGAGCAGGTCGTCGGTGCCGGAGCCGTTCAGCGCCGACACCATGAACGTCGCCTCGAAGCCGACGCGGGCGTTGAGGTCGGCGGCGAGCGCCAGCAGGCTGTCACGCTTCACGGTGTCAATCTTGTTGAGGATCATTACCTTGGGGTGCCGCAGCTCGCCGAGCTTGTCGACCACCTGCGTCACCTCCTCGGCAAGACCGCGCTTGGCGTCGATCAGCAGGCCGACGATGTCGGCATCGGCGGCACCCGACCAGGCGGTGTCGACCATGGCGCGATCAAGCCGCCGCTTCGGCGCAAAGATGCCGGGCGTGTCGACAAACACCACCTGCGACGAACCGTGCATGGCGATGCCGCGCATGATGGCGCGCGTCGTCTGCACCTTGTGGCTGACGATCGACACCTTGGCCCCGACCAGACGGTTGAGCAGCGTCGACTTGCCGGCGTTGGGGGCGCCGATCAGCGCGACGAAGCCGGCGCGGGTGGGCGCGTCAGCGGCGGGAGCGGGGGCGTCGGTCATCGCGTCTCTCTCTCCGTAGGAGGATTCCTGCGTGGACTAGAGCTTTGTGGCCGATGTGTCCAGTCCGTCGGCTGCCATCGCCTCCGGCCCGGCGATCGGCGCGGTTTCTCCCGCGCCTCTCGTGCGGAGCGGATGCTCCCGAGATCCTGGCCAGCCGAGGCGGGCAAGGAGCGGCTGGCACGCCAGCGACACGATCAGGCTGCCGGCGGCGACGCCGAGGATCAGCATCAGCGGTCTTTGTGCCAGCGGCGTCCGCATCGCCCCGGCCATCAGCAGCGCGTGGACGAGATAGGCGCCGAAGCTGGCCTTGCCGAGGGCGGCCAGAACGGCGCTGTGTCCCTTCCACCGCAGGGCGAGAAGAGTGACGGACAGCGCGAATCCGGCCGTTGCGAAGCCGAAGTCGTGCCCCAGCGGGAAGCGCCCCGTCAGCAGCCCTTCCGCCACCTGCAAACCGGCGAATGCCGTGGCGGAGAGAGCGAGGACGGACACGCTTGTCCGGCTCGCCCAGCCGTCCTTCAGAACGACGCCCATCATCAGGAAGAACGGAGAAAACAGCAGGCCGTTCCTGAACAGGATATGCGGGGTGCTGCCTCCGAAAAGCCAGGAGCCGTAGGCGCCGACCAGAATGCCGACGACCAGCAGCGATGCCGTGGCGCGCAGGGCGAACGCCCTGCCCCGGCGATGAAAGAGCGCCACGATCACCGCGCCCATCACCAGCGCCGGTAGGAACCACAGATGATAGCCGGCTCCCCCGGTGAGCAGCCATGTCGGCGAGGGCAGATCGCCTTTCAGCTTGGGATCGAGGAAGCCGCAATAGGCGGCAAGGTTGTAGACGATCAGCCAGAACAGGAAGGCCGGCCCCACCCGGTCGATCAGCCTCTTCGTCAGAGGCCCGGCATCAAGGCTTTTCCAGTGGTAGCTCGACAGCAGGAAGAAGCACGGCACGGCAAAGCGTGAGAGTTCGTCCGCGACGAATCCGGTCAGCGGGACATGATCGAAGCTGCCGGCGGCGTTGGCGTGCAGCACGACGATCGCCAGGAAGCACAGCACGCGAAGGGCGTCCTCGCCGCCTTGCCGTTCCGACCTGATGACCGCCCTATCCATCGAAACATTATGGAAATGTCCGGTTACGAACGGCTTACCGGGGCGGCGGGAATTGCGTCCTTCCCGCTGCCGGACGCGGCGGCACGCTGGCCGCCCGCCGGGTTGGGCGTTATCCCGCCTTTTTCTCCAGCGCCTCGGCGGCGGCAGCCTGCTCGGCGTCGCGCTTCGACTTGCCCTGCCCTTCGCCGACCGTCTCGCCGTCGATGGTGACGACGACGCGGAACACCGGCGCGTGGTCGGGGCCGGAGCGCTCGACGATCGTATAGACCGGAAGCCCCTGCCCGCGGCCCTGCGCCCATTCCTGGAGCAGCGTCTTGGGGTCGCGCAGGGAGCCGGTCAGCTTCTCCATGCGCGGCTTCCAGTTGCCGAGAACGAAGTCCCTGGCCGCCTCGAAGCCGCCGTCGAGGTAGATGGCGGCGATCACCGCCTCGGCCACGTCGCCGAGAATCGCCTCCTTGCGGCGGCCGCCGGACTGGCGCTCGCCGGCGCCGAGCCGCACCACCGAGCCGAGATCGAGTTCGGCCGCCACCTCGGCGCAGGTCTCGCGGCGGACGAGCTGGTTGAGGCGGCGGGCGAGATCGCCCTCCTCCTCGCGCGGGTAGGCGGCAAACAGCATCTCGGCCACCACCAGCGCCAGCACGCGGTCGCCGAGGAATTCATGCCGCTGGTAGCTCTCGTGCGCCACCTGGTCGCCGGGCACGGCGCTCCGGTGGGTAAGCGCGCGCAGGAGGCCGGCGCGATCTTTGAAACGGTAGCGGAGACGCCCTTCGAGCGCCTCCAGAACCTGTGCCTGATGGGTGTTCATGGATCAGTTCAGCATGGTGAACATGCGGTCGACGCGCACCGTCCACGGCCAGGTCCAGAACATCCAGGGCTTGGCGCTCTCGTCGATGGAGAAGAAGATGACCTGCGCCTTGCCGACCAGATGGTCGAACGGCACGTAGCCGACGCCGGAGCCGTCGATGCGGCTGTCGGCGGAATTGTCGCGGTTGTCGCCCATCATGAAATAGTGGCCCGGCGGGACTTCGAACTCGCGGGTATCGTCGCCGGCCGTGGTGCCCATGTCGAGCGTGTCGTAGGAGACGCCGTTCGGCAGCGTCTCGCGCCAGATCTTGGCGGTGATGTCGCGGCCGAAGGCGTCCTTCTCGACGAAGTCGCCGGTGTATTCGTGCTTCACCGGCTCGCCGTTGAGATAGAGCACGCCGCCCTTCATCTGGACGCGGTCACCCGGCAGGCCGATGACGCGCTTGATGTAGTCGGTGGAGTGGTCGGCCGGCAGCTTGAACACCACGATATCGCCGGCCTTGGGGGCGCTCGCCCAGATACGGCCGTCGAAGGGACCGAGGCCGAAGGGGAAGGAGTACTTGCTGTAGCCGTAGGAGTATTTCGACACGAACAGGTAGTCGCCGACCAGCAGCGTGTGCATCATCGAACCCGAGGGGATCGAAAACGGCTGGAACAGGAAGGTGCGCACGACAAGCGCCAGCAGCAGCGCCTCGACGATGACCTTGATCGTCTCCCACATACCGTCCTTCGATTCCGCCTTCTGTTTGGTTGCCGACATTTGGCCGCCCTTCCATCGGAGTGGTATCCGATCACCTCGTTCGCCGGCGCCGAAGCGGCCGGCCTGCGGCGGCCCGGATCTCGGCGCCTTTTATCGGAGCGGCACCGGCGGCGCAACGAAAAGCGGAAAAGCGAGCCGAATTGTGGCGATCACGCCGTCGTGCCCGGCCAGTCGGGCGGCCAGGCCGAGATCACCACGAACGCCTGGGCCAGCGGATAGTCGTCGGTGATGGTGACATCGATGCGCGGCTTGAGGCCCGCCGGCGTCAAGGCCGCGAGGCGCGCCGCCGCCGAGCCTTCCAGCCGCATGGTCGGCTGGCCGGTCGGCAGGTTGACGACGCCCATCTCGCGCCAGTTGACGCCCATGCGGATGCCGGTGCCGAGTGCCTTGGAGCAAGCCTCCTTGGCGGCGAAGCGCTTGGCGTAGGACGCGGCGCGGTTGTGCCGCCGGTCCGAACGCTGGCGCTCGACCTCGGTGAACACCCTTCGGACGAAGCGCTCGCCGAAGCGCTCCAGCGTCTTCTCGACGCGGCGGATGTCGATGAGGTCGGAACCGATGCCGATGATCATGCCGTTTATCCGTTGACGCGCTCGACCTTGCCGACGTTGGGCAGCACCCTGAGTTCGTTCAGGATCTGCGTCAGGTGCTTGAGGTCCCAGACCTCCAGGTCGACGACGATCTCGTGGAAGTCGGGCGTGCGGCGAGCCATGCCGATATTGTCGATGTTGCCGTCGCTGTCGGAGATCGCCTTGGCGATGCGGGCAAGCGAACCCGGCTCGTTGAACGACTGGATGGAGATGCGGGCCGGAAAGCGGATCGGATCCTCGCTGTCGATGTCCCAGCGCACGTCGAGCCAGCGGTCGGGCGAGTCCTCGAAGGCGACGAGGGCCGGCGACTGGATCGGATAGATGGTGATGCCGACCTCCGGCTCGACGATGCCGACGATGCGGTCGCCCGGCACGGCACCGCCGTCCGGCGCGAAGCGCACCGGCAGGTCGGCGGCGACAGTGCGGATCGGCAGGCCGTGGGCGCGGATCGAATCGGAATCGCCGTGGAACTTGATGCCGGCCTGGGCGGAGAAGGAGAACCAGCCGCCTTCCTGGCGCGTCGCCGCCGTCTGGCGGGCCGCCCGCTCCTCGCGATAGTCGGGGAAGCAAGCCTTCAGCACGTCGGCCGACGGCACCTCGGCGCGGCCGACGGCGGCCAGGAGATCGGGTACCGTCGGCTGCGACAGCCGTGGCAGCGCCTGCTCCAGCAACTGGTCGGTCAGTTCGCGGCCCTCGCGGGTGAATACCGTTTCCAGTACCTGCCGGCCGAGCGCGGCGAACTGCTTGCGCGTCGCCGCGCGCGTGGCGCGACGGATGGCGGCGCGCGCCTTGCCGGTGACGGCGATGGTCTCCCAGGTGGGCGGCGGCACCTGCGCCTTGGAGCGGATGATTTCCACCTCGTCGCCGTTCTTCAACTCGGTGACCAGCGGCGTGATGCGGCCGTTGATCTTGCAGCCGACGCAGGTGTTGCCGATGTTGGTGTGGACGGCGTAGGCGAAGTCGATCGGCGTGGCGCCGCGCGGTAGGGCGATCAACAGGCCCTTGGGCGTGAAGCAGAACACCTGGTCCTGGAACAGTTCCAGCTTGGTGTTTTCCAGGAACTCCTCGGGGCTGGCGCCTTCCGACAGCGCCTCGACGGTCTGGCGCAGCCAGGCATAGGCGGCCGTGTCGTCGGCGAGTTGCGGCAGGTGGCCGCTCTCGCTGATCTTGTCCTTGTAGAGGGCGTGGGCGGCGATGCCGTATTCGTTGACCTGCTGCATGTCGTGGGTGCGGAATTGCAGCTCGACGCGCTGGCGATGTGGGCCGACCACCGTGGTATGCAGCGACTTGTAGCCGTTGGGCTTGGGCGTCGAGATATAGTCCTTGAAGCGGCCCGGCACGGTGCGCCAGAGCTGATGCACGACGCCGAGCGCCCGGTAGCAGGTGTCGACATCGTCGACCAGCACGCGGAAGCCGTAGATGTCGGAGAGCTGCTCGAAACCGAGCTGCTTGTCGATCATCTTGCGGAAGATCGAATAGGGCTGCTTGCGGCGCCCCTTGACGACGGCGACGATGCCGCGCGCCTCCAGATTCTCGCGAAGCTCCTTCTCGATGTCGGCGATCAGGTCCTTCTGCAGGGCCTCCATTTCGTCGAGACGAGCCTTGATGGCGCTGAAGGCGTCGGGGTGCAGCGTCTTGAAGGCGATGTCCTCCAGCTCCTCGCGCATGTCCTGCATGCCCATGCGGCCGGCCAGCGGCGCATAGATCTCCATCGTCTCCTCGGCGATGCGGCCGCGCTTGCCTTCGGGCGCGAAATGCAGAGTCCGCATGTTGTGCAGGCGGTCGGCGAGCTTGACCAGCAGGACGCGCAGGTCCTCGGCGATGGCGAGCAGCAGCTTGCGGAGATTCTCCGCCTGGGCGGTCCGCTTGGAGACGAGGTCGAGCTTCTGGAGCTTGGTCAGCCCCTCGACGAGCTGGCCGATCTCGACGCCGAACAGCTGGTCGATCTCCTGCCGCGTCGCGTCGGTATCCTCGATGGTGTCGTGCAGGAGCGCGATGACGATGGTGGCGTCGTCGACCTTGAGGTCGGTGAGGATGGCGGCAACTTCCAGCGGATGCGAGAAATAGGGGTCGCCGGAGTCGCGCTTCTGCGTGCCGTGCTTCTGCATGGCATAGACGTAGGCGCGATTGAGCAGTCCCTCGTCGCAATTGGGATTGTAGCGCTGCACCCGCTCGACGAGTTCGTACTGCCGCATCATTTGGGAACGATCACTCCGCTGCCCGGACGCCGAATCCCATGGTCCGCGCCGGTATCGGAAATCAAGCTAACGCAACAATAAGCTGGAATGTAGCGCATTCACGCCGAAGGCTGCCGAAATCGAATCCGTGCTTTTCGTTTCGTTGCGGACAAACGAAAACGGGCGGACCTGAACCGATCCGCCCGTCTGCCGATCCGCGAATTCGCGAATGGATCAGATTTCCTCGACCTTCTCGGGGGGAACCATGCTCTCGAGACCGCGCAGCAGGTCCTCCTCGGACATCTGGTCGAAGACGATCTCGTCGTCCTCGCCACCCTCGCCGGGGCCGCCGATCAGGCCGGCCACCGGCTCCTGCTCGGGCTCATCCACCTCGACGTACTTCTGCAGCGAATGGATCAGGTCTTCCTTGAGGTCCTGCGGCGAAATCGACGATTCCGCCACCTCGCGCAGCGCGACGACCGGATTCTTGTCGTTGTCCCGGTCGACCGTCAGCGGCGAGCCGGAAGAAATCATGCGGGCGCGATGGCTGGCCAGCAGGACCAGTTCGAAGCGGTTGTCCACCTTGTCGATGCAGTCCTCGACCGTGACGCGTGCCATAGTCCAACTCCAGCTTCAGAAACAAATTTCGCCTGCGCGAACGGCATCCCGTCCGGCAAGCGCCCTGAGAGTGCGAATTTCGCCGTCGGTGTCGCCGCCCCGCGCGCGAATGCGCAAGGCGGAACCGCCGAACTCACGACCTAAATAGGCGGAGGACGACCGGAAAGCAAGCGGAGATGCAAAGGATGATTTGGCGAGTTTCGCGCACAGGCGCCCCGGCCAAACATCAACAACGTGTGATGTTAGCAGCGTCTGAGGAAAGTCCCCGTGAGGATTGCCTGCGCCATTGGTCGCATAGTCGGCCATTTCTGCCATTTTCCGTGGGAATCCATGAAATGAAATGATTTTAACTTGGTTGGGGCGCCGAAACTTGCTAACAGGCAGACTACTGGGGAAAAAACGTTGGCGGCGTAAATGATACGCGCCGCCTGTCGTCGGGCGGAAGGATTCCACCGCCTGCATGGGCGACAGTTTATCTGAACAAAGAACATCAAACGATCGCCGGTTG
Source organism: Pleomorphomonas koreensis DSM 23070 (assembly GCF_000425185.1). Lineage (GTDB taxonomy): Bacteria > Pseudomonadota > Alphaproteobacteria > Rhizobiales > Pleomorphomonadaceae > Pleomorphomonas > Pleomorphomonas koreensis. The sequence continues at coordinate 58,593 of NZ_AULH01000011.1, read as the reverse complement.
TGAGGTCAGAAAAGTCGTAATGTTTGACGAACGCGAAAAAATCGCCCTCTTCATCGACGGTGCAAATCTTTACGCGACTGCCAAGGCTCTTGGATTTGATATTGATTATCGTAGGTTGCTAAAGGAATTCAGCGCCAAGGGGTATCTCCTGAGAGCGTTGTATTACACTGCACTCGCTGAAGATCAGGAATACTCCTCCATTCGTCCGTTGATCGATTGGCTCGATTACAACGGTTACAAGGTCGTGACCAAGCCGACCAAGGAGTTCTTCGATTCCACCGGCCGCCGCAAGGTGAAGGGATCGATGGACATCGAATTGGCCGTCGATGCCATGGAGCTGGCCGAACACGTCGACCACATCGTTCTGTTTTCGGGCGATGGCGACTTCCGCTCGCTGGTCGAAGCCATCCAGCGCAAGGGCCGCAAGGTTTCGGTTGTCTCGACGTTGCAGACCCAGCCGGCGATGGTGGCCGACGAACTGCGCCGTCAGGCCGATCACTTCATCGACCTCGCCAATCTTGCTTCCCGCATCAGCCGCGATCCCGCCGAGCGACCGCCGCGCGCCACCGACCGGGCGAGTTCCGTCGACGAGGTCTGACGACAGCATGGCGCGCATCGACTTCACCTGATGTTGTCGGGCGCTGGACGTATGCTTGTTGCGATACGAACCGCCGGAAGACGGTTCGGTGTTTTCTGGTCTCTGGAAAGAACCGAATCCGTTCGGATGCGCGTTTAGCGGCGCCTTGTCGCTTCCGGTCGTTTGCCGGGCGTAGCGCATGCTGACTCGGCTTCGAAGACAGGGACGGCTGAAATCCGCTGCCACGCCGCACGAGACACGCTTTCAACGCGGCAGAAGACAAAGGCGCCAGGGAGGCGCCACGATCTCTGCCCCCGGCCGACCGGCATCGTCCTCGCTGAAGCCGGAAGCGCCGACTTGCGGTGCAAGGCATCGAAAACGACTGATGATCATCCGCTTACCGATTTCCCATGTCGCTGAAGCAAGTGAGAGATCGCTGATGGGCTCAGTGAGTGGGTGGGTCAGCCTCTCCACGAATTGATATGAAATCCCGCGCGGCTGGCTTCGTCAGGATTGGAGAGCCAATATGCGGGTCTCTGCCGATCGCGACATGGATAGCCCTCTTGCACGCAAGAGCTGAAGCGCTCTCATTCCGTCACGCAATAGTGCCGATCGGGCGCACCAGACAATCGATCATTCCGAACACGCCAGGAATTGATACTGCGTATTTGTGATCGGTCTTGGCGCCGCGCTGTTCATTGCGATCAAACCGCGACTGCCGCCCGCGCTTTTTCCGGCATCTTCCCGAAACGGATCCGCAGTTCCCGCCCGGAGTTGCCCATCTGCCTGACACCGTCGATCGCCGGATATCTCAACGGGAAAAGCAATCGACATCAACCTGAGTGCTTCTCTGGGCCTCTTTTTCGATGCTTGCGATTTTCGGAGTTCCGCTTCCCTCGATGTGGTCATCGGCGGCCGGCCGTTCGCCAGTTCTTGCCGCTCCACCGCGCCCGGCACTCCACGCCCGTCTCTCACGCCACGATCTTTGGTCCTCTGCCTCGACACAGGGTAAAATTAGTATGTATGCCTCATATATGGATACCCCCATCGCGCTGCATGTGAAGGTCCATCGACGAATGGGAACGACCGAGAGCGATCATCCCTCCGGCAAACCAACAGGGCAGATTCTTGGGATTCGTCGGATGCCCGGACAGCCCGCCAAACCATCTTCGGAGCCCAAGACGGCAAGATCGCCGTCCATCAGCCGGAACCAGCCCCCGATTGCGGCTGTTGGTCCTGGCCTGCCGCCGTCCGCATCGAGCCGAAATTTTCCGGCGAACGCCCGCCGAGGCAGGCTAAACCAGCGGCCCACGGATTCGAGCGCAAGGAGATTCGCATGCGAGGCCACGGGACGCTTGCCGCCCATGCCGGGCAACCGGTCGAACCCGACCGGAACTGCGGGCTCTGCCCTCGCCTCTCGGCTTTTCGCGAGGTGCAGCGTGCCGCCCACCCAGACTGGTTCAACGCGCCGGTGCCGACCTTCGGCAAGCCGGATGCGCGGCTGCTGATCGTCGGGCTTGCCCCTGGCCTCCGGGGCGCCAACCGCACCGGCCGGCCGTTCACCGGCGACTATGCCGGCGACCTGCTCTATGACACCATGATCGACTACGGTTTCGCCCGCGGCACCTATCGCGCCGATCCCGCCGACGGCCTCGAACTGGTCGACGCCGCCATCACCAACGCCGTTCGCTGCGTGCCGCCGGAGAACAAGCCGACCAACGACGAGATCAACACCTGCCGGCGCTTCTTCGCCGCGACGCTCGCCGGCTTTTCCCGGCTCTCCGCCATCATCGCTCTCGGCAAGATCGCCCACGACCAGACGCTGAAGACGCTGGGGGTGCCGCTCGTCCGCCACAAGTTCGGCCATGGCGCCGTGCACGCGCTGGAGGGACTCCCCGGCGTTCGCCTCTACGACAGCTACCATTGCTCGCGCTACAACACCAACACCGGCGTGCTGACACCGGAAATGTTCCGTGCCGTGTTCGCTGCCGTCCGCCGCGACCTCTGGGCCGGCTCAGAGAGCCGCTGATCGGACCACGGCCCAGTGTCTGCGCGGACGGCCATCCAGGCCGGATCCCGGCGCTCCAATCACTCGCGACCCTCCCGCAGCCGCCCTGCCCGTTCGCAGGCGGCATCCTGCGCCGGAATCGATCGCGCCTAAGCCAGCTCGACGTCTACCACGCCGTCAACCGCCCTGAGCGCCCCCGCGAGTTGCGGCGACACCCGATAGCTGCCAGGCAGCTTCACTTCCACCTCGCCGCGCTTGCCGTCGCCGAGCACGATCAGCGACACGTCGCCCTCCCCGCCCGGCCTCAGCACGTCGCGTAGCGCCGCCAGAGGTTCGGCGCCGCGCAGGAACACGCGCAGCGCGTTCTGCAGCTTGCCGGCCGCCTGGTCGAGCGGTTCCACCGAATCGATACGCACCGAGATGCCTTCCGGCTTGTCCTCGGCGTTGACCAGCAGGATCACCGACTGGCCGGGTTCGAGCAGGCTGCGGAAATGCGCCAGCCCTTCGGAAAAGATCACTGCCTCGTACTGACCGGTCGGATCAGAAACGCCGATGATGCCCATCTTGTTGCCGGTGCGCGTCTTGCGCTCCTGCTTGCCGACGATGGTGCCGGCGAGACGGCCGGCCGCCGCTCCGCGCTTCACCGAGGCCGAAAACTGCGCCCAGGTCTGCACCCTGAGGCGGCCGAGCAGCGCCTCGTAGGCGTCGAGCGGGTGGGCGGAGAGGTAAAAGCCGATCGCCTGATGCTCGCGTTGCAGCTTTTCCTCGGGCAGCCAGTTGGCGATGTTGGGCAGGCGCACCGGCTCCGGTTCTCCGCCACCGCCGAACAGTTCGTTCTGGCCGCTCTCCTGCTGTTCGAGGCGATGGGCGGCGGCGGCCATCACCGACTCAAGCCCCTGGAACAGCCGGTTGCGGTTCGCCTCCAGGCAGTCGAAGGCGCCGGCGGCGGTCAGCGCCTCCAGGATGCGCTTGTTCATCGCCTTGGGATTGATGCGGCTGGCAAAATCGGCCATCGAGCGGAACGGTCTGTCGCCGCGCACCTCGACGATGTGTTCGACGGCCGCCTGACCGACGCCCTTCACGGCGGCGAGCGCGTAGAGGATGTGACCACCGTCGACCTCGAACACCACGTCGGAGCGGTTGACCGACGGCGGCTCCACCGGGATGCCCAGGCGGATCGCTTCGCGGCGGAAGTCGTTGAGCTTGTCGGTGTTGGTCAATTCCAGCGTCATCGACGCCGCCATGAACTCCACCGGATGGTTGGCCTTGAGATAGGCGGTCTGGTAGGCGACCAGCGCGTAGGCAGCGGCGTGGCTCTTGTTGAAACCGTAGTCGGCGAACTTGGCCAACAGGTCGAAGATGGTATCGGCCAGCGCCTTGCCGATGCCGCGCTCCACCGCGCCGTCGACGAAGCGGGCACGCTGCTTGTCCATCTCGGCCTTGATCTTCTTGCCCATGGCGCGACGCAGGAGGTCGGCCTCGCCGAGCGAGTAGCCCGACAGGATCTGGGCGATCTGCATCACCTGTTCCTGATAGACGATGATGCCATAGGTCTCCTTCAGCACCGGCTCGATCGACGGATGCAGGTAGTCGGGCTGCTCGTGGCCGAACTTGCGGGCGCCATAGACGGGAATGTTGGCCATCGGACCGGGCCGGTAGAGCGCGACGAGGGCGATGATGTCCTCGAAGCGGTCCGGCTTGATGTCGGAGATGGCCTTGCGCATGCCCATGCTTTCCAGCTGGAACACGCCGACCGTCTCACCGCGGGCCAGAAGCTCGTAGGTCTTGGGATCGTCGAGCGGCAGGGCGGACAGGTCGATCTTCACGCCCTTCCTCTCGATGAGGTCGACGGCGCGCCGGAGCACCGTCAGCGTCTTGAGGCCGAGGAAGTCGAACTTGATGAGGCCGGTGCTCTCCACCCATTTCATGTTGTACTGGGTGACCGGCATGTCCGACCGCGGATCGCGGTAGAGCGGCACGAGCTGGTCGAGCGGCCGGTCGCCGATGACGATGCCGGCGGCGTGCGTCGAGGCGTGGCGGTAGAGGCCCTCGAGCTTGATCGAGATGTCGATCAGCCGGTCGACCACCGGATCCTCGCGCGCCTCCTTGAGGCGGGGCTCGTCGACGAGCGCCTGCTCCAGCGTCACCGGATGGGCGGGGTTCTGCGGCACCAGCTTGCAGAGCTTGTCGACCTGGCCGTAGGACATCTGCAGCACGCGGCCGACGTCACGCAGCACGGCGCGGGCCTGTAGCGAGCCGAAGGTGATGATCTGCGCCACCTGGCCGCGGCCGTACTTGTCCTGGACGTAACGGATCACCTCCTCGCGCCGGTCCTGGCAGAAGTCGATGTCGAAGTCGGGCATCGACACGCGCTCTGGGTTGAGGAAGCGCTCGAACAGCAAGGCGAAGCGCAGGGGATCGAGGTCGGTGATGGTCAGCGAGAAGGCCACCAGCGAACCGGCGCCCGAGCCGCGACCCGGCCCGACGGGAATGCCGTGCGCCTTGGCCCACTTGATGAAGTCGGCGACGATCAGGAAGTAGCCGGGGAACTTCATGCGAGTGATGATGCCGAGTTCGAACTCCAGCCGCTTGTGATAGTCCTCGAGAGTGAGGCCGGGGGCAAGGCCGTGGGTTTCGATGCGGTGGGCAAGCCCCTCCCATGCCTGCCGCTCCAGTTCGCCCGCCTCGGCGGCCTCGGCGGCCGCCACGTCGTCGACATCGGCACCGGCGAAGCGCGGCAGCAGCGGCTTGCGCTTCGGTGCCCGCACCGAGCAGCGGCGGGCGATCTCGATGGTGTTGTCGAGCGCTTCCGGCAGGTCGGCGAACAGCGTCTGCATTTCGGCGCGCGACTTGAAATAATGCTCCTCGGTAAGCCGGCGGCGATCGTCCTCGGCCACCATCCGCCCCTCGGAAATGGCGATCAGCGCGTCGTGCGCCTCATAGTCGGCGCGCGTCGGGAAATAGCATTCGTTGGTGGCGACGAGCGGCAACCCGCGCGCATAGGCAAGCTCGACGATGTGCGGCTCGACCATCACCTCGTCAGGCGTGCCGTGACGCTGCAGTTCGACGTAGAGACGGTCTCCGAACAGGTCCTCCAGCCGCGTAAGGCGGCTCACGGCCTGCGGCATCAGGCCGGCGGCGATCGCCTTGTCGACCGGGCCGTTGGGGCCGCCGGTCAGCGCGATGACGCCGGCCGTCATTCCCTCGAAGCGAGCAATCGGCAGGCTGGCGCGGGCGCCCGGCTCCGATTCCAGGAAGGAGCGCGACATCAGCACGGTCAGGTTGGCGAAACCCTCCGGCGTTGCCGCCAGCAGCACGATGGACGGCAGTTCCTGCGGCAGACCACCGGGCCGGCGACGGTCGGTGCTGTCGTCGCCGAAGTCGACGGCCATTTCGCAACCGATGATCGGCTGCAGCCCCTTCTCGATGGCCTTCTCGGAGAACTCAAGGGCGCAGAACAGATTACCGGTGTCGGTGATGGCCAGCGCCGGCTGGTGATCGGCCACCGCGAGCTTCAGCGCCTTGACGAGCGGCAGAGCGCCCTCGAGGAGCGAATAGGCGCTGTGAACGCGCAGGTGAATGAAGCCGACGTCGCCGATCATCGTTCGAGGTCCCGGTTGGCGCCGTCCTGCCCCACCGGCAGGTTAGCGGCCATGACGCTATCTCATCCGGACGAGCGATCGGAGCATTTTCCAGGGCGGAACCGCCGGCTTGTGGAAAAGTTGACGCACATCCGCAGAAACGGCTCAGACCAAAAGGTCGGCCGAACTCAGGATCAGCACCAGCATGGTGCCGAACAGCACCAGGGCGCCGAGCGCCGCCACGTCGCGGACAATGGCGGCCGAGGCGATGGCCGAGGCCAGCCGCTCGCGCGGAGAAAGCGTGAAATCGCGCACCGTCGGCATCTCGTCCCGCAAAAACCCCGGCAGAACCCGGCCGAAATACGGCGGCGATCCCTCTTTGTTCTCAATGCATTGTGGTTGGTTGTAGCGAATGCCTAGCACGCACTCAATTTCCCCGATAGAGAGCTTGGCACTTATCACAGTCATCCCCGCCTCCATGTTCTGTGTTAGGACGCAGGATGTTCTAATTTTGTTCGTTCGTCAAGTGCGCTCTTAACCTAGATCAAAATGCAATAGTTCTTGAAATGTTCATGCGTGCATGACAAGGATTCCCGTAAGGGGACATGAGGGAATCGGCGGCCGTCGCGCCTTGTCCGGGGCGGCACAGGGAGTTTTCATGCGCATCGCCACTTGGAACATCAACGGCGTCCGGGCCCGCGTCGAGACGGCGTCTGCCTGGCTTGAGAAGAGCCGGCCCGACATCGTCTGCCTGCAGGAGATCAAGTGCATCGACGAGGCCTTTCCGCCCGAGCCTTTTGAACGGTTGGGCTACAACGTGGCACTGCACGGCCAGAAAGGCTTCAATGGCGTCGCCATCCTGTCGCTGCTGCCGCTCGACGAGGTACGGAACGGTCTGCCCGGTGACGACGGCGATCCCCAGGCGCGTTATATGGAGGCCGTGGTATCCGTACCGGCCGGCAGCCTGCGCGTTGCCTCGATCTATCTTCCCAACGGCAATCCCGCCGGCAGCGACAAGTATGCCTACAAGCTCGCCTGGATGGAGCGGCTTCGGCGGCACGCCGCCGGCCTGCTGAAGCTCGAGGAAGCCACCCTACTCTGCGGCGACTACAACGTCATCCCCGAGCCGCGCGATTGCCACGATCCCGCCGTCTGGGCCGGCGATGCGCTGTTCCTGCCGCAAAGCCGCGCGGCCTTCCGCTCGATCGTCAACCTCGGCTGGACGGATGCGCTGCGCGCCGTCGACGACCGGCCGGGCCGCTACACCTTCTGGGATTATCAGGCCGGCTCGCGGCAGCGGAACTGGGGCATCCGCATCGACCACGTGCTGGCCTCGCCGCAGGCCGCCGACCGGATTGCCGGGGTGAGCATCGAAGACGAGGTTCGCGACTGGGAAAAGCCGTCCGACCACGTGCCGGTGGTGGTGGAGGTGAGGATCTGAGATCGGCCTCGGGATGATCTTGGCTTCCGTCGGAGACGAACCGACCGCGAGCGGGCGGAGCGCCGGCAATCGCCACAGTTGGCCGGATGCCGACGATGCGCATCCAGCAGTCGTAACGTCCTTGGCGGGAGCGGGTATTCATGCCCCTCCGCCTCAACGGGACGGAGCATCCGGTGCGATGCTGGAGGGAGCAGGAGAGAGAAAGGCCAAACCGCGAGCACGGCATGGAGCATGCGAAGCGGCGGGATGCGGAAGGATGACGCAGGGGTTGCGTGAGTGACGCAAGGGAAACGGCGGGGGATTTCGATCAACTGGCAAGGTGCAGGTTGAGGCGCCGCGTTCGTGTGCGCTTCCATCCTGTGGACGGCTCAAGGCCGGAAAGCAGCATTGGCCGGCTGGATGAGCAACGCCGGACAGTTACCCCAACCGGTCTTCACCCTCAACGCGTCGCGGAAGCCTCGATGGGGCGCTCCGACGTGACATAGGCCTGGCTGAAAGCGGCGTCGTTGTCGAGGAGCCACTGGTCGGCCAGCGCGATGGCCTTGCGGCGTTCGTCCTCGCTGGCCAGCGAGAAGGCTTCCTCGTGGGCGGCGCGAATGGAGGCATCGTCGTGGTGCATCAGTTCGGAGCGCTTCAGGGCAATGGTCAGCCACATCAGGCCGTGCACCGGGTTGGGCTCGATCTGGTCGCCCTGCACCAGCATCTGGCCGAGCTTGGCCTGGGCGTCGATCTGGCCCTTGCGGGCGGCCAGCAGGAACCAGCGGGCGGCCTGACGCGGGTCCTGATCGACGCCGACGCCGTCGAGATACATGGTGCCGAGCTTCAACTGGGCGAGCGCGTCGCCGAAATAGGAGGCGGCGTAGGTGAAGATCTCGCGGGCGCGGTTGACGTTCGGTACGATGGCCGTGTCGGCGATGCCGGTCAGATAATAGGAGCCGACCTCGACGAAGGCGCTGGAGATGAACGGCGCATCCGGCGAACTGGGCGCGTCCTCGCCATGAGCTGAGATCAACTGGCTGAAGAACTCGAAGGCCTTCATGTCGTCCTCGGCGACGCCGTCGCCTTTGGCATACATGCGGCCGAGTTTCCACTGGGCGGCGGGGTGGCCGCTCTGCGCGGCGGCGAGCAGCCCGGTGACCGCTTCGCGCTTGTCACCCGAGTAATAAGCCCGCGTAGCTTCGCGCAACGTGGACATCGTCGCGGCGTCGCAGCACGCATCCTGTTTGGCGGCGGACTGCGGATCGAAGGCCATCGCCTGCGAGCCGAGCATTACTCCCAGCGACAGGACGACGGAGACCTTGCAGACGTTTCTGACACAGACACCCGACATGTTTACTCTCGGCGTTCCGCCCCGCCCGCTTTCAGGCCCGCGATGCCCTCGGCATCGCCTCCGTTCCGCGAACCTCCGTGAAGTGCCTCGCTACGCATCGCTCCGGACGCGCCTGTGCCTCTCCACGCTTGTTTTGTAGCGATAAAGTCAGGTCCGTTTATGGCTGAATAGGGGCGAATTATGCCTAACGATTTCTGCCTTCTCGAGTTTGGCCTGTCTGTTGCGGAATCGTCACAGCGAGTCCACCTCGACTCCCGCTGGCGGCAGCAAAATCGCGCCGGCCGCCAGTTCGCCTTCCCGCAACCAGGGACTTGATCGCGGGGAGTGCGGCACCGACAGACCAGCGATTCCCTTGGCGACGCCGGCGGGCGCGCAGGGCGGCGGCACGACTCGCACCCTGTTCCAGTGTGTCGGCGCATAATCGGCCAGATAAGCCGGTTCCGGATGCAACCTCCTGCACGCAGGAGCGATTCTCTTGAGAATGAAGCTTCCGATGCAAGCCCCCTTGCCGGGCGCATGAACGGGATAGCAGGATGCTTTTAATTCAAGTACTTAATAGATAATTCTAATGCAAAACGCTAGAGTTTGACCGCCTTTGGCTTCTTACTCAAGACATGAGAATCAAAGCACAACATATTGATTTCACACATTTTTCCTTGAGGACCAACCTTGTCCTTTCGGACGAAGGCCCGCCTTGCCGCACCCTTGTTTGCCATCCTACAGAACTCTACGTAGAGAGACATGATCGTCCGCCGGCGCCTTTGAGCGCCCTTTCGACAGCCGGGCCGGAAGCCCCCGAGGAGCCGCCCTTGCCGCTCGCCATCGCCTTCGACAACAGCTACGCCCGCTTGCCAGCCCGATTCTACGAGCGGGTACGGCCGGAGCCGGCGCCCGACCCGCGGCTTCTGGTGCTGAACACCACGCTGGCCGACGAACTTGGCCTCGACGCCGGCGTACTCGCATCCCCTGAGGGAATCGCCATGCTTTCGGGCGCCGAGGTGCCGGCCGGCGCCGAGCCGCTGGCGCTCGCCTATGCCGGCCACCAATTCGGCCAGTTCGTGCCGGCGCTCGGCGATGGCCGGGCGGTGCTGCTCGGGGAGGTGATCGACCGCGACGGCCGGCGGCGCGACATCCAGCTCAAGGGCTCCGGCCGCACCGCCTTCTCGCGGCGCGGCGACGGCAAGGCGGTGATCGGGCCGGTCTTGCGCGAGTACCTCGTCAGCGAGGCAATGTCCGCCTTCGGCATCCCGACCACCCGGTCGCTGGCCGCCGTCGCCACCGGCGAGACCGTCCATCGCGACCGGCCGCTGCCCGGCGCCGTGCTGACGCGGGTTGCAGCGAGCCATGTCCGCGTCGGCACCTTCCAGTATTTCGCTCACCGCTCGGACGCGGACGGCATCCGCCGTCTCGCCGACTACGTCATCGACCGCCTCTATCCGGAGGTGGCCGGCGCCGCCAATCCTTATGCGGCGCTGCTCGAAGCCGTCGCCCTGCGTCAGGCGCGGCTGATCGCCCAATGGCTGGCGGTCGGCTTCATCCATGGCGTCATGAACACCGACAACATGGCCATCTCCGGCGAGACCATCGATTACGGCCCATGCGCCTTCATGGACGCCTATGAGCCGGGCATGGTGCTGAGTTCCATCGACCGGCACGGCCGCTATGCCTATGGCCGCCAGCCGCAGATTGCCCAGTGGAACCTCGCCCGCTTCGGCGAATGCCTGCTGCCGCTGTTGTCCGAGGATCGCGACGCGGCGGTCGCCCTGGCCGTGGAGCGGCTGAGCGGCTTCGCCAGCGCCTTCGAGGCGGCCTATTTCGGCCGCTTCCTGGAAAAGATCGGCATTGCCGACGAGCGGCCGGGCGATCGCGACCTGGTGACCAACCTGCTGACGGCGATGCAGACGGGACAGGCCGATTTCACCCTCGCCTTCCGCCGCCTCGCCGACTGTGCCCTTGCCGATGCCGACGCGGCTCCGTTCCTGGCGCTGTTCGAAACGCCGGCCGGCATCGAAACGTGGCTGCCGGCCTGGCAGGCGCGCATCGCCGACGACAGTCGCCCGCCCGCCGAGGCCGCCGCGGCGATGCGAGCTATCAACCCGGCGATCATCCCGCGCAACCATCGGGTCGAGGCGGCGCTCGACGCCATCGTCGAGAACGGCGACGGCTCGGCTTATATGCGACTGCTCGAGGCGGTGACGCGGCCATTCGAGGAGCGGCCGGAGGATGCCGACCTCACGGCGCCGCCGCGCCCCGAGGAGCGGGTGGCGGCGACCTTCTGCGGCACCTGACTACTTCTCGAAGCTGACGGCGAAGGACTCGTCGGAGAAGCCGATGATCAGCTTGCCGCCCTCGGCCTCGACCACCGGGCGGCGGATCAGGCTGGGCTTTGCGACCATCACCGCGATGGCACTCTCGGTATCGAGACTGTTCTTGGTGGTCTCCGGCAGGCCGCGATAGGTAAGGCCGCTCTTGTTGATCACGTGTTCCCAGCCGCCGGCGCGCGCCACCCAGCCGGCCAGCCGGTGCGGATCGATGCCGACCTTCTTGTAGTCGTGGAAGTCGTAGGCGATGCCATGTTCGTCGAGCCAGGCGAAGGCCTTCTTCATGGTGTTGCAGTTCTTGATTCCATAGACTGTCACGGGCATCGCTCAACCTCTCGATAGTGGCCGATCCGCCCTCTCCGGAGCCGGCACGGGACCGAAGTCCATACGCTAAGCTACGTATGATCTTCCCTTCCCCGCCAGCCTATCCCTTTCTTTCAACGTCGAAAACCCGGATCGTGCAGCCAACGCTACGATTTGTGATCTGGACCCATTCTTAACTGGGGGCTATGCCGTGTGAGCGATTGCTAATGCTCGCGAGTCGAGCGTTGGAGCGTCTTTCGGCGTTGATGGCGACGGCGGACGCAGCGTTGTTTTGCGGGGGAACAGCATGGGTTCGGCGACCGAGACCTTTTACGACGTGATCCGGCGGCAGGGGATCACGCGGCGGAGCTTCGTCAAGTTCTGCAACCTGACGGCGGCAAGTCTCGGGCTCGGCCCGCTGGCGGCGACAGAGATGGCGCACGCGCTGGAGACCAAGCCGCGCATCCCGGTGATCTGGATGCACGGCCTCGAATGCACCTGCTGCTCGGAGAGCTTCATCCGCTCGGCGCATCCGCTGGCCAAGGACGTCATCCTGTCGATGATCTCGCTCGACTACGACGACACCATCATGGCGGCGGCCGGCCATCAGGCCGACGCGATCCTTCAGGAAACCCGCGAAAAGTACAAGGGCGGCTACATTCTGGCCGTCGAGGGCAATCCGCCGCTCAACGAGGACGGCATGTACTGCATCGACGGCGGCCGGCCGTTCGTCGAGAAGCTCAGGGAGATGGCGGCCGACGCCATGGCGGTGATCGCCTGGGGCGCCTGCGCCTCCTGGGGCTGCGTGCAGGCGGCCAAGCCCAATCCGACGCAGGCCGTGCCGATCGACAAGGTGATCCGCGACAAGCCGATCATCAAGGTACCCGGCTGTCCGCCGATCGCCGAGGTGATGACCGGCGTCATCACCTACATCCTGACCTTCGGCAAGATGCCCGAACTCGATCGCCAGGGCCGGCCGAAGATGTTCTACTCGCAGCGCATCCACGACAAATGCTACCGCCGGCCGCATTTCGACGCCGGCCAGTTCGTCGAGAGCTGGGACGACGAGAGCGCGCGCAAGGGCTATTGCCTCTACAAGGTGGGCTGCAAGGGCCCGACCACCTACAACGCCTGCTCGACGGTGCGCTGGAACGGCGGCGTCTCCTTCCCGATCCAGTCGGGCCACGGCTGCATCGGCTGTTCGGAAGAAGGCTTCTGGGACAAGGGCTCGTTCTACGACCGGCTGACCACCATCCGGCAGTTCGGCGTCGAGGCGACGGCCGATCAGATCGGCCTGCTGGCGGCCGGCGCGGTGATCGGCGGCGTGGCGGTGCACACGGCGGCGACCGCCGTCAAGCGCCTGACCAGCAAGCACGATCACCACCGCCGCACCGAGCACCACGACCAGCAGTAACAGCCGGCGCGCGGGCGCCTGGCGCCCCGCCGGTCTTCCAGCAACGGGACAATTCTCCATGGGTATCGAAACCCCCAACGGCTTCAAGCTCGACAATGCCGGCCGCCGCATCGTCGTCGACCCGGTGACGCGCATCGAGGGCCACATGCGCGTCGAGGTGAACGTCGACGACCAGAACGTCATCCGCAACGCCGTCTCCACCGGCACCATGTGGCGCGGCATCGAGGTGATCCTGAAGGGCCGCGACCCGCGCGACGCCTGGGCCTTCACCGAGCGCATCTGCGGCGTCTGCACCGGCACGCACGCGCTGACCTCGGTGCGCGCCGTCGAGAACGCCCTGGGCATCACGATTCCCGAGAACGCCAACTCGATCCGCAACATCATGCAGCTGACGCTGCAGGTGCACGACCATCTGGTCCATTTCTACCACCTGCACGCGCTCGACTGGGTGGACGTGGTGTCGGCGCTGTCGGCCGACCCCAAGGCGACCAGCGCGCTGGCCCAGTCGATCTCCGACTGGCCGCTCAGTTCGCCGGGCTACTTCAAGGACTTGCAGGGGCGGCTGAAGAAGTTCGTCGACAGCGGCCAGCTCGGCCCGTTCAAGAACGGCTACTGGGGCCACCCCGCCTACAAGCTGCCGCCCGAGGCCAACCTGATGGCGGTCGCCCACTATCTGGAAGCGCTCGACTTCCAGAAGGAGATCGTCAAGATCCACACCGTCTATGGCGGCAAGAACCCGCATCCCAACTGGCTGGTCGGCGGCGTGCCGTCGCCGATCAACGTCGACGGCACCGGCGCGGTCGGCGCCATCAACATGGAGCGGCTCAACCTCGTCTCGTCGATCATCGATCAGTCGATCGCCTTCGTCGAGCAGGTCTACCTGCCCGATCTCAAGGCGATCGGCTCGTTCTACAAGGACTGGCTCTACGGCGGCGGCCTGTCGTCGACCTCGGTGATGAGCTACGGCGACATTCCCGAGCACGCCAACGACTACTCCGACGCCTCGCTGAAGCTGCCGCGCGGCGTCATCCTCGATGGCAAGCTCGACGAGATCCACCCGATCGATCTCGCCAATCCCGACGAGGTGCAGGAGTTCGTCACCCACTCCTGGTACAAGTACCCGGACGAGACCAAGGGTCTGCACCCCTGGGACGGCGTCACCGAGCCGCATTTCGAGCTTGGCCCCAACGCCCGCGGCACCAAGACCAACATCGAGGCGGTGGACGAGGCGGCGAAATACTCCTTCATCAAGTCGCCGCGCTGGAAGGGCCGTGCCGTCGAGGTCGGGCCGCTCGCCCGCTACATCATCGGCTACGCGCAGGGCAAGCCGGAGTTCAAGGAGCCGGCCGACAAGCTCTTGACCGATCTCGGCCTGCCGCTCACCGCCCTGTTCTCGACGCTCGGCCGCACGGCGGCGCGGGCGCTCGAATGCCAGTGGGCGGTGCATCAGCTGCGCTACTTCCAGGACAAGCTGGTGGCCAACATCAAGGCCGGCGATCTCTCGACCGCCAACACCGACAAGTGGACGCCGGACACCTGGCCGAAGGAGGCCAAGGGCGTCGGTTTCACCGAGGCGCCGCGCGGCGCGCTCGGCCACTGGATCCGCATCAAGGACGGCAAGATCGACAACTACCAGGCCGTGGTGCCGACCACCTGGAACGGCTCGCCGCGCGATCCGGCCGGCAACATCGGCGCCTTCGAGGCCGCCCTGCTCGACACGCCGATGGCCGAACCGGAGAAGCCGCTGGAAATCCTCCGGACGCTGCACTCCTTCGATCCATGCCTTGCCTGCTCCACCCACGTCATGAGCGAAGACGGGCAGGACATGGCCACCGTCACCGTCCGCTGAGGAGGCGCCGCCATGGCCCGCCAAGCCAGGATACTCACCGGCGTGATGGACGCCACCGACGACGTCATCGTCGCCGGACCTTCGATCTACGTCTACGAGGCGCCGGTGCGCCTCTGGCATTGGGGCAACGCCCTTTGCATCACCATCCTCGCAGTGACGGGCTATCTGATCGGCTCGCCGCCGCCCACCATGCCGGGCGAGGCGTCGGCGAACTTCCTGTTCGGCTACATCCGCTTCGCCCACTTTGCCGCCGGGCAGGTGCTCGCCGTCGCCTTCCTCGCCCGCATCCTCTGGGCGTTCTGGGGCAACAAATACTCGCGCCAGATCTTCTATCTGCCGGTCTGGGAGAAGTCATGGTGGCGGGGCGTCATCCGGGAGGCGCGCTGGTATCTGTTCCTCGAAAAGGAACCCTACAAGTATATCGGGCACAACCCGCTGGCCCATACGGCGATGTTCGCCATGTTCACCCTGTTCAACCTCGGCATGATCATCACCGGTTTCGCCCTCTATTCGGAGGGCACCGGCCGCGACAGCTGGCAGGCCAAGGTGTTCGGCTGGGTGTTCGACATCTGGCCGAATTCGCAGGACGTCCACACCATCCATCACCTGGGCATGTGGGTGATCGTCATCTTCTCCATCATCCACATCTACGCGGCGGTCCGCGAGGACATCATGAGCCGCCAGACCATGATATCCACCATGATTTCCGGCGAGCGGCAATTCCGCGACGAGCGCGAGGGCTGAGCGGCATGAGCGTGCTGGTGCTTGGAATAGGCAACATCCTCTGGGCCGACGAGGGCTTCGGCGTGCGCGCCGTCGAGGCCTTCCACCGCCTCTACGCCATGGCCGACGGCGTCGAACTGCTCGACGGCGGCACGCAGGGGCTCTACCTCGTCGACCGCGTCTGCGACGCCGATCGTCTGGTGGTGTTCGACGCCATCGATTACGGCCTTGCGCCCGGCACGCTGAAGATGGTGCGCGGCGATGCGGTGCCGAAATTCACCGGCGCCAAGAAGATGAGCCTCCACCAGACCGGCTTCCAGGAGGTACTGTCGGCGGCCGACCTGATGGATCGCTATCCCGAGGATATCGCGCTGATCGGCTGCCAGCCGCTCGACCTCGAGGACTGGGGCGGGCCGCTGACGCCGCCGGTCGCCGCCGCCATCGAGCCGGCCATCGCCCTGGCGATCGACCTGCTGGCCGGCTGGGGCGTGGCGCCGGTGCGGCGCAAGGCGCCGCTCGCCGCCGGCAAGGGGCTGCTCGGCCACGACATCGACCGCGCCGGCTACGAACGGCCGCGCGTCGGCTGAGGGAGATCGCTGCATGTGCCTCGGCTTGCCGATGACCGTCGTCGAGGGCGACGACTTCACCGCCCTCTGCGCGCGGCGCGGCGAAACGCGGCGCGTGTCGACGCTGCTGGTCGGCCGGCAGGCGGCGGGAACCTGGCTGCTGGTCCATCTCGACAGCGCCGTGCGCGTGCTCGATGCGGCCGAGGCCGAGGCGATCGACCGGGCGCTCGACGGCCTCGCGGCGGCCAGCGCCGGCGAGGCTTTCGAGCATCTGTTCGCCGACCTGATCGACCGAGAGCCGGAACTGCCGGACCATCTCAGGACGTGAGGAACACGGTTTGACAATGGCGGGATGCGGGCGGAAGACTTCGGGCCGACAACTCTCTTGTCCGGCAGTCGCCGCCGTCAGGGATCAGCCCGCATGAGCGCCAGGATCAAGCACCTCATTCTCACCCGCTTCAACGTTCCCTCGCCGGGGCGGGAGCAGCATCTCCGCTCGAAGCCGGGGTGGCTGGCCGATCGGTTCCGCCTGTTCCGGGACTATTGCCTGCCGGGCGTCGCCCAGCAGACCGAGCAGGATTTCGACTGGGTGATCTTCTTCGACGAGCAGACGCCGGCCGAGTTCAAGGCCGTCATCGCGGAGTTGCAGCAGGTCTACCCCTTCAAGGCCGAGTTCACCGACCGCTTCATGATGCCGGAGATCATCCCCGGCATTCTGCCCCGCTATACCGGTTTCGACTGGCTGCTGACCACCCGCCTCGACAGCGACGACATCCTCGCCGTCGATCACGTGGCGCGGCTGCGCGAGGCGGCGACGGCCGGCGCTGCCCAAGTGTTCAATTTCCCCAACGGTGCCATCCTGTCGACGTCCGGCGCCGCGCCGCGCATCTACCGGATCGTCGACCGGAAGAACCCCTTCGCCTCGCTTCTGGAGCCCATGTCGCTCGAGGCGCGGACCATCTGGCACGAAATCCACGTCAACATCGCGCGGCTGGCGCCGGTCCGGCAGCTTGAAGGGCGTCCGGCCTGGCTGCAGGTCGTGCACGGCGGCAACGTCTCCAACCGGATCAAGGGCACCCGCGTCGGCCTGGAATCGATGGCCGACCTCTTCCCGATCATCCGGACGTTGCCGGCCGGCCGCGAGAGCGACCTCGGCATCGCCGCCGAGAACTACCTCTACACGCCATGGCGGCAGGCGCGCGGCGTCGGCCGCTATGTCGTCGCCCGTCTGAAGGGATTGTGAGACATCCATGTCCGCGCTGATCGCCGCCCTCACCACCCGCCACGGCCTGCCGGTCGTCGATGCCGAGACGCTCGACACCTTCCTGACGCCGGCCGCCGGCGAGCCGCAGCACGCGCTGCTGTTCTTCACCGGCGATCCCGACCAGCGGAGCGACAGCGGCGATGTCGCCGTGGTGCTGCCGGAACTGCTGGCCGCCTTTCCCGGCCGCTACCGCGCCGCCGTGGTCGCCCGGCCGGCCGAGGCGGCGCTGAAGGCGCGCTGCCGCGTCGAGGTACTGCCGTCGCTGGTGGTGCTGCGCGGTGCGAGCGTGCTCGACGTGCTGCCGCGCATCCGCGACTGGAGCGACTATCTCGACCGCCTCGCGGCAGCGCTGAGGCCGGACGCGCCGGATTACGTCGCCCCGAGCCGCATCGAAATCACCGCCAATGCCCGGAGGGCCGACGCATGACCACCGCCTTCGGAACCGCCGCGACGATCGCCGCCGGCACCACCGGCACCGGTACGCTCGCCTTCCTGGCCACCGCCGATGCCGAGGCGCTGATCGCCCGCTGCCCTGGCGTCGCGCGCCTCCTGCCGGAGATCGCCGCCGCCCTCGACCGCCAGACGGCGGCGGCGCCCGGCATCCTGTTCGACCTCGCGGCGCTCGGCGAGGAGGAGACACGGCTCGTCGGCGAAATCCTCGGCGAAGGCGAGGTGGCGGCAACCGTGGCGCTGCCCGACGGCGTGGTGGCGCAGATCTCCGAAAGCATCTTCGCCGGCTTGTGGCGCGTCCGCTTCGTCGGCGCCGACGGTGGCCTTCTCGCCGACTATGCCGAGGTATCGGCCGTGCCGCAGGCGGTGCGGCGGGCGGCGGCGATGACGCTGCCGCACCTTGAGATCGGCGACATCCCCGAGGGCGTCATGAACGCGCCGCCGGTGCTGCACGAGATCGCCGCCCGCGCCGCCCGCTATCGGCCGGGCCAGCCAAACGACGTCCTCTCGCTGACGCTACTGCCGATGCTGCCGGACGATATCGCGCTGTTGACCGACCGGCTGGGCAACGGCCCGGTGCGGATCGTGTCGCGCGGCTACGGCACCTGCCGCATTCAGGCGACGGCGATCCATAACGTCTGGTCGGTGCAGTTCTTCAACGCCATGGACGCCATGCTGCTCGACACCATCGAGATCGGCGACGTGCCGGTGACGGCGCAGGCGGCTGAAGCGGATTTCCGCGACTCGGCCGTCCGGCTGCGCGAGATCGAGGAGGCTTATTTCAAATGAGCGACCGCGCCGGAGACCGCTGGGAGTGCGGCGTCTGCTGGACCGTCTACGATCCGGCGGCGGGCGACGAGGCGGCCGGCGTGTTGCCCGGCACGCCGTTCGAGGCGCTGCCGGACGACTGGCGCTGCCCGCATTGCGACGGTGCCAAGGCGCGGTTCCTGAGGATCGACGATGACAGCTGACCTCCTTGACGACGAGGCGGTCGCCGGTCGCCTCGAAGGCTTCTGGCGCGAGGCCGAAAGCCGCATGGCCGGCCTGCCGGTCCACAATCCGGCGCTCTCCGTCATGGCGACGCCGTCGCGGCGCTTCGGCGGCTTCCGCTTCTCGGTGGTGGTCACGCCCTGGTGCATGAACGTCGTCGCCCTGCCCGACGCCGGCATCGATCTGCCGCCCGACGGCGTGATGCTGCGGCTCGACCTGCCGGCCGGCAGCGTCGATTTCGTGATCGCCTCGATGGACGACGGCAGCCGCTACGGCGCGGCGTCGCTGTTCTCGCCGATGAGCGACTTCGAGGATCAGGTGGCGGCCGAGGCGGTGGCCTTCGCCGCCCTCGACGAATTGCTGCGCGAGGCCGAGCCGTCGGAAGTCGGGCCGCTCTCCGCCAGCCTCGATCGCCGGCGGCTGATCGGCCTCGGACGTGGCGGGACGGGAGGCAACGAATGAGCGGCCTCGATCCGGGACGGATCGTCGTTGCCTTCACCCTCGTCGATGGCACGGTCGGCCAGGCCTCGGTCCGCTCCGAGCGGCCGCTGTCGCTGGCCGCCCGCTTCGCCGGCCAGCCGGTTGGCCGGGCGATCGAGGCGGTGGGGCTGCTGCACGCCGTCTGCGGCGTGTCGCATGCCGCCGCGCTGACCCTGGCGGCGGCGGCGGCGATCGGACGCATCGTTCCGGCCGAGGAAGTGGCCCGCTGGCAGGCGCGCCTCGCCGCCGAACGCATTGCCGAGCACCTGCGCGACCTCGCCCATCTGGCGCCGGTCGCCGCCTTCCCGGTGGTGCGCGACGCCCTCGATGCCGCCTACAATGCGACCCGCAGCGGCGTCGTCGGTGACGGTGCCGAGGCGATCGGCGCGGCGCTGGCACTGGCGCCGGGCTGGTTGCCGGCAACAGCGGGCGCCGCCGCCCTGCCCGACGCGCTGACGGTCGCCGACGATGAGGCGGTGGTCACCGCGCTCGCCGCCGATGCCGGCTTTGCCGCCTTGCCCGCTCTCTCCGGCCGGCACCCCGAGACCGGCCCGGCGGCGCGTGCCGGCCGGTCGGCCGGCCTGCCGGGCGCGACGCTGGCCGCCCGCCTTGCCGAGGCGGAAGCGGCGCTCGATTGGCTGTGCGCCCGGCCGGGCGAGGGCCGGAATTTCGCCGTGCCGCTCGATGCAAATCGGACGCAGATGAATACGGGATACGCCTCAGTGGAAAGTCCACGCGGCCGGTTATATTATTTTGCCGTGGTGCAAGGAGATGGACGGCTCCGAGACGCCCGCGTCGTCGCTCCCACGGAATGGAACTTCCATCCCGAGGGGCCGTTTGCGCGTGCCCTCGCGGGGTTCCGGCCGGACGGCGACGCCGTGACGGCGATCGCCCGGCTGGCGGCGCAATTCTCTCCCTGTGTCGCGGTGGATGTCGTTCCGGAAGGGGCGGCCCATGCATGAGATGTCGCTTTGCGAGGCGGTGGTGGACATCGCCGTCGAGGAAGCGCGGAAGAACGGCGCCATCAGGATCAAGTCGGTGGTGCTGGAGGTGGGCGTGCTCGGTCATGTCGATCCGGCCGCCCTCGCCTTCTGCTTTACGGCCGTCAGCCACGGCACCCTTGCGGAGAATGCAAGGCTGGTCATCGAGCGTGTCGCGGGCAGTGGCTGGTGCCTCGACTGTGCTAAGACGGTGCCGATGAGCGAACGCTTCGGCGCCTGCCCGGCGTGCGGGCGCCATCACGTGCAGATGACGCAAGGCGACGAATTGCGGCTGCGCGAACTGGAGGTGGAGTGATGTGCAAGGATTGCGGCTGCGGCTCTGGTGGCACCGGCTACCGGATCAATGGCAAGACGCCGGCGGAACTGCACGGCCACGCGCACGACCACGACCATCCGCATGATCATGATCACGACCATCACCATCATGACCACGACCATCCGCATGATCATCCCCATTCGCATGATCACGACCATCACCACGATCATGACCACGGCCATCATCACGATCATCCGCACGTGCACGAGGCGCCGCTCGGCGCGGTGCATCAGCCGGGCATCGACGGCGACCGGGTGATCCGCATCGAGCGCGACATCCTCGCCAGGAACAACGACACCGCCCGCCAGAACCGCGCCCGCCTCGCCACCACCGGCACGCTGGCGCTCAACCTGATGTCGTCGCCCGGCTCGGGCAAGACGACGCTGCTGGTGCGCGCCATCGAGGACCTGAAGGGGCGCTTTCCCATCGCCGTCGTCGAGGGCGACCAGCAGACCGACAACGACGCGGCCCGCATCCGCGCCACCGGCGCCCGCGCCGTGCAGATCAACACCGGCAAGGGCTGCCACCTCGAAGCCGGCATGGTCGGCGCCGCGCTCGACGACCTCCGGCTTGAGCCGGGCGGCCTCCTGTTCATCGAGAACGTCGGCAACCTCGTCTGCCCGGCCGGCTTCGACCTTGGCGAAGCGCACAGGGTGGTGGTGCTGTCGGTGACCGAGGGCGAGGACAAGCCGCTGAAATATCCGGATATGTTCGCCGCCGCCGACCTGCTGCTGCTCAACAAGGCCGATCTGTTGCCATATCTGAAGTTCGACGTCGGCAAATGCCTCGCCGCCGCGCTGACCGTCAATCCGCATCTCCAGACGCTGGTGGTGTCGGCTGAAACCGGTGAAGGCATGGCCGCCTTCTACGCCTGGATCGAAGCGCGCGCCGCCCTCAGCCGCGCCGCGGCCGTCCGGGCCTGACCGGACGATGACCGCCGTGCCCGCCCTTGACGCCTTCGCCACCGTGGCGCGCCTGCGCCTGAAGGTGAACGGCGCCGTGCAGGGCGTCGGCATGCGGCCGTTCGTGCATCGTCTCGCTACCGACTGCGGCCTCGCCGGCTACGTCCACAACGGCGCCGACGGCGTTACCATCGAGGTCGAGGGCGCCCGCGTCGAGGAATTCGCGCGCCGGCTGAGGTCGGAGGCGCCGCCGCTCGCCCGCATCGATTCCTTCCTCCGCGAGGACCTGCCGCTCGCCGGCGACCGCGATTTCGTCATCTGCGACAGCGTCGGCGGCGCGACGATGACGCGCATCGTTGCCGACGCCGCCACCTGTGACGCCTGCCTCGCCGAGCTGTTCGAACCGACCAGCCGCTATTTCGGCTATCCCTTCGTCAACTGCACCCATTGCGGCCCGCGCTACACCATCACCCGCCGCCTGCCCTACGACCGGCGGCAGACGTCGATGGCCGACTTCCCGATGTGCCCGGACTGCGCCGCCGCCTACACCGACGTCCGCGACCGCCGCTTCCACGCCGAGCCGGTCGCCTGTCCGGCCTGCGGGCCGCAGCTCAGCCATCCAATCGCCGACATCGCCAAGGCGATCCGGGCCGGCCGCATCGTGGCGCTGAAGGGCATCGGCGGCTTCCATCTCGTCTGCGACGGCCGCAACGCCGTGGCGGTGGCGGCGCTCCGGGCCAGGAAGGCGCGCGAGTTCAAGCCCTTCGCGGTGATGGTCGCCAATGCCGCCTCGATCCCGGCGGTGGCCGAGGCGTCAGTGGAGGAGCGAACGCTTGCATCGTCGGTGGCCCGGCCGATCGTATTGATGGCGGCGAAAGCCGGCGTGCTGGCACCGGCCGTCTCGCCGGGCCTTGCCCGCGTCGGCGTCATGCTGGCCTATGCGCCGGTGCATCATCTGTTGTTCGCGGCGCTCGCCGGTCACGATTTCGCCGGCCACGATCCGCACGCCGCCAACGATTTCGTGCTGGTCGCCACCTCGGCCAATCCCGGCGGCGAGCCCTTGGTGGTCGACGATGACGACGCCACCCGCCGCCTCGCCGGCATCGCCGACCTGATCGTCACCCACGACAGGGCGATCGTCGTGCGCGCCGACGACAGCGTCACGCAGGTGATCGCCGGCGCGCCGAGCTTCCTGCGCCGGGCGCGCGGTTACGTGCCCGAGCCGATCACGCTAACCGAAGACGGACCGGCGACGCTGGCCCTCGGCGCCCATCTCAAGGCGACGGTGACGCTGACGCGCGGCCGCGAGGCTTTCGTGTCGCAGCACGTCGGCGACCTCGACACCGCCGAGACGCTGAAATTCTACCGCGAGACGATCGAGCACCTGATCGACATCGTCGGCATCAAGCCGGAGCTGGTCGCCCGCGATCTCCATCCCGATTATCGCTCCAGCCAGATGGCCGAAGAGTTCGGCCTGCCGGTGATCCACGTCCAGCACCACGCCGCCCATGTGGCGGCGGTTGCCGCAGAAGCCGGCCTTGAAGGTCCGGCGCTCGGCCTCGCCCTCGACGGCCACGGCCTCGGCGATGACGGCGGCGCCTGGGGCGGCGAGCTGCTGCTGGTGGACGGCGCGGCGCACCGCCGCCTCGGCCATCTCGCCCCGCTGCCGCTGCCCGGCGGCGACCGCGCCGCCCGCGAACCGTGGCGGATGGGCGCCGGCGCACTGGCGGCGCTCGGCCGGGCCGATCTCGCCGCCACCTTGTTCCCCGATCGGCCGCTGGCCGGGCCGATCGCCGGCCGCGTCGCCTCGGGCGCCGACAGGCTCGCCACCACCTCGCTCGGCCGGCTGTTCGACGCGGCGGCGGCGCTGCTCGGCGTGCGCACTGTCCAGGACTACGAGGGGCAGGCGGCGATGGAGCTGGAAGCATTGGTGGATGAGCCGGCCACGCTGGCCGGCGGCTTCACGCTGGACGACGGCGTCCTCTCCTTCGCGCCGTTCCTTGCCCATCTCGCCCTCGCCCGCCCCGATGCCCGCACCGGCGCGGCGCTGTTCCACGGCACGCTGATCGACGGGCTCGCCGCCCTCGCCCGCCATGGCGCCACCGCCTCCGGCCTCAAGTCGATCGCGCTCGGCGGCGGCTGCCTGATGAACCGCGTGCTGGCCGAAGGCCTGTCGGCGGCGCTCCTCAAATCCGACCTCACCCCCCTCCTCGCCCGGCGCCTGCCCGCCAACGATGGCGGCCTGTCCTTCGGGCAAGCCGTCCTCGCCCGCTGGGCCTTCTCGGAGACCTGATCCATGTGCCTTGCCGTTCCCGCCCTCGTCACCGAGCTTCTGCCCGACAGCATGGCGAAGATCAGCCTCGACGGCGTCTCGATGACCATTTCCGTGGCGCTGGTGAAGAATGTCGCCGTCGGCGACTACGTCATCGTCCACGTCGGCTACGCCCTGTCCAAGGTCGATCCCGACGAGGCGCGCCGGACGCTCGATCTGCTCGATGAGGCGCGCGGCGTGGCGCTGGCCGCAGGAGGCGCCCGATGAAATACGTCGACGAATATCGCGACGGCGACAAGGCGCGGGCGCTCGCCGCCGCCATTGCCGCCGAGGTGCGGCCCGACCGCTCCTATGCCTTCATGGAGTTCTGCGGCGGCCACACCCACGCCATCTCCCGCTACGGCATCGAGGACCTGCTGCCGCCGAACGTCCGCATGATCCACGGCCCCGGCTGCCCGGTCTGCGTGCTGCCGATCGGCCGCATCGACGATGCTATCCGCCTCGCCCGGCGGCCGGAGGTGACGCTCTGCACCTATGCCGACCTGATGCGCGTGCCGGCCTCCGGCGGCCTCAGCCTGATGAAGGCCAAGGCGGCCGGCGCCGACATCCGCATGGTCTATTCCTCGCTGGACGTGCTGCGCATCGCCGAGGCCAATCCCGAGCGGCAAGTGGTGTTCTTCGCCATCGGCTTCGAGACGACGACGCCGCCGACCGCCGTCGCCCTGAAGACGGCCGAGGCCAAGGGCCTCACCAATTTCTCGATCTACTGCAACCACGTGCTGACACCGGTGGCCATGCGGGCCATCCTCGACCGGGAGCCGACGCCGGACGAGCCGCCGATCGCCATCGAGGGCTTCGTCGGGCCGTCGCACGTCTCGACGATCATCGGCATGGAGCCCTACCGGGTGTTCGCCCGCGACTATCGCAAGCCGGTGGTGATCGCCGGTTTCGAGCCGCTGGACGTGATGTACTCCATCCTGATGCTGGTGCGGCAGGTCAACGAGCAGCGGGCCGAGGTGGAGAACCAGTATATCCGCGCCGTCCGCGCCGACGGCAATTCCGTCGCCATCGACCTCTGCGACGAAGTGTTCGAGCTGCGCGACAGCTTCGAGTGGCGCGGCCTCGGCACGGTGCCGAAAAGCGCCCTGAAGCTCCGCGACGCCTACGCCTTCTATGACGCCGAAAAGCGCTTCTCCATCGAGACGCAGCCGGCCGAGGACAACCCGGCCTGCGAATGCGGCGCCATCCTGCGCGGCCAGAAGAAGCCTGCCGACTGTCGCCTCTTCGGCACCGTCTGCACGCCGGAGACGCCGACCGGCGCCTGCATGGTGTCGTCGGAAGGCGCCTGCGCCGCCCACTGGACCTACGGCCGCTTCCGTGATCGCGAAGCCGGCGCCGGCCTCAGGAAAAGCGCATGAGCAAGACCTTCCGCCGCAAGCTCGACCTGAAGAACGGCCGCGTCGACATGAGCCACGGCGCCGGCGGCCGCGCCATGGCCGAGCTGATATCCTCGATCTTCAAGGATGCCTTCGGCAACGAGCTGCTCGAACAGGGCAACGATCAGGCGAGCTTCCCGACGCCGGCCGGCGGCCGCATGGTGATGACCACCGACGGCTATGTGGTGTCGCCGCTGTTCTTTCCGGGCGGCGACATCGGTTCGCTGGCCGTGCACGGCACGGTCAACGACCTCGCCATGGCCGGGGCGAAGCCGCTCTATCTGTCGGCGAGCTACATCATCGAGGAAGGTTTCCCGCTCGGCGATCTCAAGCGTATCGCCGACTCCATGGGCGCGGCGGCGAAAGCGGCCGGCGTGCTGGTCGTTACCGGCGACACCAAGGTGGTGGAGCGCGGCAAGGCCGACGGCGTGTTCATCTCGACGGCCGGCGTCGGCGTGGTGCCGGACGGGCTCGCCCTCTCCGGCGACCGGGCGCGGCCCGGCGACAAGGTGATCGTCTCGGGATCGATGGGCGATCATGGCGTCGCCATCATGTCGAGCCGCGAGAACCTGACCTTCGAGACGGAAATCCTCTCCGACAGCGCGGCCCTCAACGGCCTCGTCGAGGCGATGGTGACGGTGGCCGGTCCGCACCTTAAGCTGATGCGCGACCCGACGCGCGGCGGCCTCGCGGCGACGCTCAACGAACTGGCCCACCAGTCGGGCGTCGGCTTCCGCATCGTCGAGGATCACATCCCGATCAAGAAGCAGGTGGCCGCCGCCTGCGAACTGCTCGGCCTCGACCCGCTCAATGTCGCCAACGAGGGCAAGCTGGTCGTGGTCGTGGCGCCGGAGGCGGCGGAAGCGCTGCTCGCGGCGATGCGGGGCCATCCGCTTGGCGCCGATGCGGCGATCATCGGCGACGCGGTGGAAGACGACCAGCACTTCGTGCAGATGACCACCGGCTTCGGTGGCGGCCGCATCGTCGACTGGCTGGCCGGCGAGCAGTTGCCGCGCATCTGCTGAGAGGCGGGCCGCGGCATCCGTGCAACAGCGGCGGCGCCTCGGACCACCTGAATGGATTGAAGACCAACAAACAATTTCGGGATTGGCGGCGAGCCGATATGCTCGCCGCCACACCTTGAGTCTTCCTGACAAGCCGCTCCTCCGGCGCCGATTGCGCGCCGCTGCCGCGGCGCCCGCACCGGCCGGTGCGGGGCAGCCGGCCATTCTGGCGCCGGCCTTCACGGAGCCGCCGGGCGCGGCTCGAACCCGTACGGGGAATAAAAGTGACCATGCCGATCGCAGCGGCCCTTCTGAGCGTCGCCGGCCTCGCCGGCGTCGCCGTGGCGGCGCCGATCCTCACCGCCCGCCGCGTCCGCTGGGCGACACCCGCCGTCTATGGCGCCAGTCTCGTGTTCTCCGCCGTGCTGCTCGTCTGCGGCCTCTTCGGATTGCTGGGCGGCAGCGCCTACTGGGGCGGCGTCCGCCTGCCGGTCGGCCTGCCATGGGTCGGCGCCAACTTCGCCATCGACCCGCTCAGCGCCGCCTTCCTGATCATCGTCAACCTCGGCGCGGTGGTCGCTTCCTTCTATGCCGTCGGTTACGGCGCCCATGAAGAAGAGCCGGGCCGCGTGTTGCCCTTCTACCCGGCCTTCCTGGCCGGCATGAACCTCGTTGTGCTCGCCGCCGACGCCTTCAGCTTCCTGGTGGCCTGGGAGTTCATGTCGCTCTCCTCCTGGGCGCTGGTGATGGCCCATCACCACGATCCGGAGAACCGGCGCGCCGGCTACGTCTACCTGTTGATGGCCTCGTTCGGCACGCTGATGCTGCTGCTCGCCTTCGGCCTGCTCGCCGGGCCGGACGGCGGCTATGCCTTCGCGGCCATCCGCGCCGCCGGCCACGCGCCCTGGCTCTCCGGCCTCGTGCTGATCCTGATGCTGCTCGGCGCCGGCTCCAAGGCCGGCCTCGTGCCGCTGCACGTCTGGCTGCCGCTCGCCCATCCGGCGGCGCCAAGCCATGTGTCAGCGCTGATGTCCGGCGTGATGACCAAGGTGGCCGTCTATGGCTTCATCCGCGTGGTGTTCGACCTTGCCGGCCAGCCTGCCTGGTGGTGGGCGGTGGTGGTGCTGATCCTCGGGGCGGCATCGGCGGTGCTCGGCGTGCTGCACGCCGTGCTGCAACGCGACCTCAAGCGGCTCCTCGCCTATTCGACGGTCGAGAACATCGGCATCGTGTTCATCGGCCTCGGCCTCGGCCTCGCCTTCAAGACCAACGACATGGCCGGCGCCGCGGCGCTGGCCGTCACCGCCGCCATCTTCCACGCTTTCAACCATTCGCTGTTCAAGAGCCTGTTGTTCTTCGGCGCCGGCAACGTGCTGACCGGCGCCGGCGAGCGCGACATCGAGAAGCTGGGCGGCCTGATCCACCGCATGCCGGAGACCGCCTACCTGTTCCTCGGCGGGTGCCTGGCCATATCCGCGCTGCCGCCGCTCAACGGCTTCGTCTCGGAATGGCTGATCCTTCAGGCGATCCTGATCAGCCCCGAGCTGCCGCAATGGGCGCTGCGCTTCCTGGTGCCGGCGTCCGGCGCCATGCTGGCTCTCGCCGCCGCGCTGGCCGCCGCCTGCTTCGTGCGTGCCTTCGGCATCACCTTCCTGAGCCGACCGCGCTCGCCGGCCGCCGAGACGGCCCATGAGGTCGGCCGCTGGCAGCTCCGGGCGATGTATGCGCTGATCGCCATCTGCCTCGTCGCCGGCATCTTTCCGGGCCCGTTCCTCGACGCGCTGTCGCCGGCCTCGCAATTGCTGGTCGGCGGCGCCATGCCCAAGCAGCCGATCCTGCCGCACCTCGCGATCATCCCGATCTCCGAGAGCCGCAGCTCCTATTCCGGCTTCCTCGTCTTCTTCTTCATCCTGATGGCCAGTTGGGCGGCGATCCGCGTCATCCACAATTTCGCCTCGCGCGCCGTGCGCCGCGCGCCGCCCTGGGATTGCGGCTTCCCCGACCCCTCGCCACAGACGCAATACACCGCCGACAGTTTCGCCCAGCCGATCCGCCGGGTGTTCGGGCCGATCGCCTTCCGCGCCAAGGTCACGCAGACCATGCCGCCGCCCGGCGATACCGCGCCGGCCCGGCTGACGCTGTCGCTCCGCGATCTCGTCTGGGAGTTCGTCTACGAGCCGCTGGAGGGCGCGGTGCTCTATGCCGCCGAACGGCTCAATGTCCTGCAATTCCTGACCATCCGCAGCTATCTCAGCCTCGTCTTCGCGGCGCTGGTCCTGCTTCTCGTGCTGGTGGCAACATGGGCCTGATCCTCGCCATCCTCGTCCAGGGCGCCCAGATGGTGCTGGTGCTGGCGCTCGCCCCCGGCCTCGTCGGCTTCACGCGCAAGGTGAAGGCGCGCCTATTGCGCCGGCAGGGACCGCCGATTCTCCAGCCCTACCGCGATCTCTACCGCCTCGTCCGCAAGGAGGCGGTACTGGCCGACAACGCCTCCTGGCTGTTCCGCAACGCGCCCTACCTGATCTTCGCCACCACCTGGGTGGCGGCGGCGCTGGTGCCGACCTTCGCCACCGGCCTGCACTTCTCCTGGGCGGCCGACCTGATCGCCATCACCGCCCTGCTCGGCTCGGCGCGCTTCTTCCTGGCGCTCGCCGGCATGGACATCGGCACCGCCTTCGGCGGCATCGGCTCCAGCCGCGAGATGCTGTTCGCGACGCTGGCCGAGCCGGCGATGATCATGATCGTCTTCACCGTCGCCCTGGTCGCCGGCTCGACGCAGCTCTCGACGGTGGCCGCCTTCATGGTCGACCATGCGACGCTGCGCGTGTCGCTGGGCCTCGCGCTGATCGGCCTGATCATCGTCGCGCTGACCGAGAACGCCCGCGTGCCCGTCGACAACCCGGCTACACATCTCGAACTGACCATGGTGCACGAGGCGATGGTGCTCGAATACTCCGGCCGCCATCTCGCGGTGATCGAGCTGGCGGCGGCGCTGAAGCTCCTGCTCTACATCTCGCTGATCGCCTGCATCTTCGCGCCCTGGGGGATCGCCCGGCAGGGCGACGGCCTTCTCGAAATGGCCTTCGGCGTTGTCACGTTCGTCGGCAAGCTGGCGGTCGGCGGCTTCCTGATGGTGCTGTTCGAGACGGCCATCGCCAAGATGCGGGTGTTCCGCGTGCCGGAATTCGTCGGCGGCGCCTTGATGCTCGGCTTCCTCGGCACGCTGCTCTTGTTCGTTTCGAGGAGCTTCTGATGGAACGCTTCTCGCTCGACGCGGCGCATCTGCTGGCCGGCGGCATGGTGCTGGTGAGCTTCATGATGCTCTACCAGAACCGCATCCTCGGCCTGCTCAACGTGTTCGCGGCGCATGCCGTGGTGCTGTCGCTGTCGGTCGCCTGGCAGGCCTACATCCAGGCGGCGCCGCATCTCTACGTCACCGCCGCCATCGCGCTGATCCTCAAGGCGATCATCATTCCCGTGGCGCTGCATCACATGGTGGTGCGGCTCGGCGTCCACCGCGACATCGAGACGGTGGGCGGCATCGGCCCGACCATGCTGATGGGCATCGGCCTCGTCGCCCTCTCCATGGTGGTGATGCTGCCGGCCGCCGCCGAGGCCGACCCGATCGCCCGCGAGGACCTCGCCCTCGCCCTCTCCGTCATCCTGCTCGGTCTCCTGATGATGGTGACGCGGCAGAACGCCATCAGCCAGATCGTCGGCTTCATGAGTCTCGAAAACGGTCTCGTGCTGGCCGCCACCGGCGCCCGCGGCATG
This sequence comes from Pleomorphomonas koreensis DSM 23070, assembly GCF_000425185.1. Taxonomy (GTDB): domain Bacteria; phylum Pseudomonadota; class Alphaproteobacteria; order Rhizobiales; family Pleomorphomonadaceae; genus Pleomorphomonas; species Pleomorphomonas koreensis. The sequence continues at coordinate 28,591 of NZ_AULH01000011.1, read as the reverse complement.
CCGCTGGTGGTGGAGATCTCCGTCGCCTTCTCGGTGCTGGTCGCCTTCATCGTCATCGGCGTGTTCCTGTTCCGCATCCGCGAGCGCTTCGACACCATCGACACCCAAGCCCTCGACGACTTCCGGGAGGGCCGGGAATGACCGCCTTTCTCCATCTCTTGCCCTTCGCCCCGATCGATGCCCTCTTGGCGGTGCCCGGAGCGGCGGCGCTGATCCTCGCGCTGATCTCCAGCTACAAGCTCGGCGCCCGCCTCAACATGCTGGCCTCCGGCATCACCTTCCTGTTCGCGCTGACGCTGCTGTTCGAGCGACCGGATCCGGCGGTAGGCTTCCTGTTCGTCGACGACCTCAACATCGTCTTCATCGTGCTCGGCACCTTCGTCGGCTTCACCACGTCGATCTTCTCGGCGAGCTACATCGGCCACGAAATCGAGATCGGCCGGCTGAAGCCGGGCTACATCCGCTTCTACCACGGCATGTATCAGGCGCTCAGCCTGTCGATGAACCTCGGGCTGACCGCCAACAACGTCGGCCTGATGTGGGTGGCGGTCGAGCTGGCGACGCTGACCACCGTGCTGATGGTCGGCCTCTACCGGACGCAGGCGGCGCTGGAAGCGGCCTGGAAATACTTCATCCTCGGCTCGGTGGGCATCGCGCTGGCGCTGTTCGGCACCATCCTGATCTACATGGCCGCCCGGCCGGTGATCGGCGAAGGCCACGATGCCATGGTCTGGACGACGCTGGTCGCCCACGCCGCCGCCTTCAGCCCGGAGTTGCTCAACGTCGCCTTCGTGTTCCTGATGCTCGGCTACGGCACCAAGGTCGGCCTGGCACCGCTGCACGCCTGGCTGCCGGACGCCCATGCCGAAGGACCGACGCCGATCTCGGCGGTGCTGTCGGGCCTGCTGCTCAACGTGGCGCTCTACGCGCTGTTGCGCTTCAAGATGCTGCTCGCCGCCAACCCGTTCGCGGTGGCGCCGGGGCCGCTGCTCGTCACGCTCGGCCTGGTGTCGCTGATCTTCGCCGGCTTCATGCTCTACCTCCGGCGCGACATCAAGCGGCTGTTCGCCTACTCGTCGATCGAGCACATGGGCCTGATCGCCTTCGCCTTCGGCATGGGCGGGCCGCTCGCCAACTTCGCCGGCCTCCTGCACATGACCATGCACTCGCTGACCAAGTCGGCGATCTTCTTCGCCGTCGGGCAGGTGGCGCAGGTCAAGGGCACGCAGAAGATCGCCGACATCCGCGGCCTCACCGAGAGCCACCCGACGCTCGGCTGGAGCCTCGTCGTCGGCGTCGCCGCCATCGCCGGCCTGCCGCCGATGGGCATCTTCATGAGTGAGTTCCTGCTGGTCAGTTCCACCTTCGCGCGGCAGCCGCTGCTCGCCGTGCCGCTGGTGTTCGGCCTGCTGATCGCCAGCGGCGCGCTGGTCTGGCGGCTGACCGGTATCGCCTTCGGCAAGCCGAGCCCCAGCGTCGTCGACGCGGGGAAACGGCCGTCGATGCTGCCGCTGATCATCCACCTCATTCTGGTGCTGATCGCCGGACTTTACCTGCCGGGACCGCTGGTCGCCTGGTTCCAGAACGTCGCGCGGATGCTGGGGTGAAATCATGAGCACGCTCCGCACCGCCCTTCTCAATGCCGCCCTCACCGTCGAGGAGCAGAAGCCCTGGCCGCGCATCACCGTCGATGCCGACCTCTGGCGGCAGGCAACGCTGGCCATCGCCGCCGGCAATGCCACGCTCGCCCACCTCTGGGCCGAGCCGCGCGCCATGCACATGGCCGTGCTTGACGACGACGACGGCGCGCTGACCGTGCTGACGCTGGCCGTCCCCGATGGCAGCTTCCCGTCGGTCGGCCTCACCCATCCGCCGGCGCTCCGCCTTGAGCGGGCGATCGCCGACCTTTACGGCCTGGTGCCCGTGGGGCTCCCCGACGACCGGCGCTGGCTCGATCACGGCCGCTGGGGCGTCCGGGAGCCGCTCGGCGCCGCAACGTCGGTAGCGGCGGACGGCGACGCCTATCCGTTCCTCGCAGCCGAGGGGCCGCCGCTGCACCAGATCGCCGTCGGCCCGGTGCACGCCGGCATCATCGAGCCCGGCCATTTCCGTTTCTCGGCCAACGGCGAGATCATCGTGCGGCTGGAGGAACGGCTCGGCTACGTTCACAAGGGCATCGAGGGGCTGCTTGCCGGCACGACGCTGGACGAAGCGGCGCGCGTCGTTGCCCGCGTTTCCGGCGACAGCACGGTCGCCTGGTCCTTCGCCTTCGCGCGGGCCGCCGAGGCGGCGCTCGGCGTTGCCGTGCCGCAGCGGGCGATCTGGCTGCGCGCCTTGATGGCCGAGCTGGAACGGCTCGCCAACCACCTCGGCGACATCGGCGGCATCTGCAACGACGCCGCCTTCGCGCTGATGCTCGCCCATTGCGGCATGCTGCGCGAGGAGGTGCTGCGCGCTTCCAAGGCCGCCTTCGGCCACCGGCTGATGATGGACCGCATCGTGCCCGGCGGCGTCGCCGTCGATCTCCACGACGCCTCGGCGATCAAGGCGATGGCCCGCCACATCCGCGAGCGGTTCCCGCGCCTCGTGGAACTCTACGACAACACCGCGTCATTGCAGAACCGCACCGTCACCACCGGCACCCTGTCGGCCGACCTCGCCCGCCGCTTCGGGGCCGGCGGCCCGGTCGGCCGCGCCTCGGGCCGCGCCTTCGATGCCCGCAAGACGCCGGGCTATCCGCCCTACGGCGATCTCGACTTCAAGCTGGTGACGCGCCAGGACGGCGACGTCAACGCCCGCGTCTGGCTGCGCATCGGCGAGGTCTACGAGAGCCTGGAGCTGATCGAGCAGATCCTCGACCGGCTGCCGGCCGGGCCGATCGCCCATCCGGTGGCGGCCGCCTTGAGCGAACGGCGGGTGCCGCAGGCCGGCGGCCTCGCCAACGAGCCGCACGACACCTCCACGGAGGGCCTCGCCATGGTCGAGAGCTTCCGCGGCGACGTGCTGGTCTGGCTGAGGATCGACGAGGACGGTCGCGTGCTGCGCGGCGCCTTGCGCGATCCGTCGGTATTCCAGTGGCCGCTCCTGGAAGCGGCGATCGAGGGCAATATCGTCGCCGACTTCCCGATCTGCAACAAGTCGTTCAACTGCTCCTATTCGGGCAGCGATCTCTAGAAACGGACATCCACCATGCGCCGCATGCTGCTCGAAGGCCTGTTCCGGCGGCCGGTGACCGAAGAGGCGCCGGCAGTTGCCGATGCCGAACTCGAGGAACTGGCCGCCCGGCTCGGCGCCGTCGCCAGGGCGCGGCTCGGCCGCAGCCTGTCGATCCGCGAGGTCGATGCCGGCTCCTGCAACGGTTGCGAGCTGGAAATCCACGCGCTCAACAACAGCTACTACGACGTCGAGCGCTTCGGCCTGCGCTTCGTCGCCTCGCCGCGCCACGCCGACGTGCTGATGGTCACCGGACCGGTGACCGCCAACATGCGCGAGGGCCTCGAACGCACCTATGCCGCGACGCCGGCCCCGAAATGGGTGGTGGCGGTGGGCGACTGCGCCGCCGGCTGCGGCGTCTTTCGCAAGAGCTACGCGACGATCGGCTCGGTGTCGGCTGTCCTTCCGGTCGACCTCGTCATCCCCGGCTGCCCGCCGGAGCCCATCGCCATGCTCAAGGGCCTGATCGGCCTCATCGAAGCCAGTGCGCGGGGCTAAAGCCGCCGCCCGAACTTCCAGAGGATCAGCGGCTTCCGCCAGTTGGCCAGTTCGGCCACCGGGCCGTAGGGTGGCGTCTTAGCAAGTGCGTCGAGGTAGGGCCGGACGAAGGCGAGCGGCAGGAAGGCCGGTTTTGCGCGCGGATCCGTGCCAGTGAGCGCCGCGAGCGCCCGGTCGAGATGGTCAGCCGCCTGCCGGCGGAGATCGGCGAGCACGCCGGCCAGTTGCTCCGCCTTGCGGCCGTGGCGCACGTCGTCGGGATCGAGGCCGGCCTTCCCGAGCAGGTCGGCCGGCAGGTAGACCTGGTTGCGGCGGGCGTGGATCGGCAGCGACCGCATCAGGCCGGTCAGCGCATAGGCGACGCCGGCATGGCCGGCGGCGTCGGCCGCCCTGGGGTCGGCGCCGTCGCAGAGCACCTGCGCCACTTCCAGGAACAACACCGACGCCGTCTCGCCGGCATAGCCTTCGAGGTCGTTCAGCGTCGGCATGGCATCATCGTAGAGGTCGAAGCGGCGCGCCTCCAGGAGGTTGACGAAACCCGACCGCCGCAGCGAGAAGCGACGGATGGTGTCGATCAGCGCCGCCGCCACCGGATGGCCGGCAACGTCGCCGCGCGCCTCGCCCTCGATGGCATCGACCCACCATTGCAGGCGGATTTCCCCCGGCATGGCATCGCGGACCGTCTCGCGGACACGGCCCGCCTCGTAGGAGAAGGCATGGATGGCCAAGGCGTGCCGGCGGCGGTCGTCCGCCAATAACCGGTCGGCCAGCCAGCGATCGCGATCGTGGTCGCGGACGAGGTCCTCGCAGTAACGGTAGGCATCGTCGAGGCGGGCGGCCGGCGCCATCAGTCGACCGCCAGCAGCGCGGCAGCGAAGCGACGCCGCTCGTCGAGCATGACGTTGATGAGGCGGACGGCGGCGCCGGTCGACATGGCCTCGAAGGCGGTGCCGCTGGCCCTGAGTGCGGCGGCGACAGCCTTCGGCAGCGGCACGAGGTCGCGGCCGGTGCCGACCAGCAGCATGTCGATCGTCGCCGCTTCGTCGAACACGGCCGACAGGCTGTCGGTGGTGATATCGGCGGGCGTCGCGGCCGCCCAGCCGTGAACGCCCGACGGCAGGATCAGGATCGACCCGCGATGCGACATGCCGCCGAAGCGGAAGCCGCCGTTGCCATAGGCGTCCACCGGCACCTGCTCGGGCAGGTGCTGGTCGCGACGTTCCAGGGGATGGCCTCGCGGCCCGAACAGCTTCATCGGCGGCACCTCCCGAAGGGGGTATCGGATGAGGGCCTTATAACAGCCCTGCTCTACCTTACCAAATCACGCCGGCTCGGCCGCCTCGTCGCCGTCGTCCTCGATCTTCTTCGCCGACTTGTCGCCGGCAAGCTGCGGATCGAGGAAGATCAGGATCGGCGCGGCGATGAAGATCGACGAGTAGGTGCCGATCACCACGCCGAACAGCATCGACGCCGTGAACGAGCGGATCACCTCGCCGCCGAAGATCACCAGCGCGGCCAGCGCCAGCAGCGTGGTGAGCGCGGTGTTGGTGGTGCGGGTCAGCGTCTGGTTGATGGCGAGGTCCAGGAGGACGACGAGGTTGAGGCGCTTGTACTTGCGCCGCATCTCGCGGATTCGGTCGTAGACCACGACCGTGTCGTTCAGCGAATAGCCGACGATGGTCAGGATGGCGGCGATCGACGACAGGTTGAATTCGAGCTGGGCAACGGCGAAGAAGCCGATGGTCATCACCACGTCGTGCAGCGTGGCGATCACCGCGCCGAGCGAATACTGCCACTCGAAGCGGAACCAGACGTAGACCATGATCAGCGCCAGCGCGGCGAGAACGCCGATGATGCCGTTCTCGGCCAGCTCGCCGGAAACGCGCGGACCGACCACCTCGGTGCGGCGGTATTCGACGCTGTCGCCGAAGGCGGCCTGCACCTTGGTGACCACGGCGGTCTGCGCCTCGTCGCCGCCCTCCTGGCGGACGATGCGGATCAGCACGTCGTCATCGGCGCCGAAGGATTGCACCTGCACCTCGCCGAGGCCGAGGGCGTCGAGCGTGTGGCGGATCCCCTCGAGGTCGGCGGGGCCGGACTTGGTCTGGATTTCCATCAGCGTACCGCCCTGGAAATCGATGCCGGTGTTCATGCCGTGGGTGTAGAGGAAGATGAAGCACAGCACCGACGCGATGCCGGAGAACAGGAAGCTCCACTTCCTCCACTTCATGAAGGGAATTTTGGTGTCGTCGGGAAACAGGCGAAGCAGGCGCATGATGGAGCCTCGGGATCCGGATCAGAGCGGAACGACGGACGGCCGCCGATAGCGGACCCAGGTCGCCACCACCAGTCGGGTGAAGGTGATGGCCGTGAACATGGTGGTGACGATGCCGATGACGTGCGTCACCGCGAAGCCCTTCACCGGGCCGGAGCCCATCTGGAACAGCACGATGGCGGCGATCAGCGTGGTGATGTTGGCGTCGAGGATGGTGCCGAAGGCGCGGCGGAAGCCGGCGTCGATCGCCGACACCGGTGACCGGCCGAGCCGCTGTTCCTCGCGGATGCGCTCGTAGATCAGCACGTTGCTGTCGACGGCCATGCCCATGGTGAGCACGATGCCGGCGATGCCGGGCAGCGTCAGCGTCGCCTGCAGGATGGTGATGATCGCCATGATCAGGATCAGGTTGACCACCAGCGCCACGTTGGCAAAGATGCCGAACAGACCGTAGGCGGCCAGCATGAAGATCACGACGGCGACCGTGCCGATCAGCGCGGCCCGCTCGCCGGCGGCGATCGAGTCGGCGCCGAGGCCGGGGCCGACGGTGCGCTCCTCGGCGACGGCGAGCTTGGCCGGCAGCGCGCCGGCCCGCAGCAGCACGGCGAGGTCGTTGGCGCTCTCGACGGTGAAGTGACCGGAAATCTGGCCGGAACCCTGGGTGATCGGCTCGTTGATGCGCGGCGCCGAGATGATCTCGTCGTCGAGCACGATGGCGAACAGCCGGCCGACGTTGTCGGTGGTCACCTGCGCGAACTTGCGGGCGCCCGACGTCGACAGGCGGAAGGACACCACCGGCTCGTTGGTCTGGCTCTGGAAGGAGGTCTGGGCGTCGGTGAGATCCTCGCCGGTCATCAGCGGCGTCTCGTCGACCACCATCGGCATGCCGCCGGGCTCCTTCTGCTTCAGAAGGATTTCGCCGGGCGGCAGGTTGCCCTTGGCCGCCTCGTCGGGCGACACGTTGAGGTCGACGAGGTGGAAGGTCATCTGCGCCGTGCGGCCGATGATGTTCTTGAGTCGCTCCGGGTCCTTCTCGCCGGGCGCCTCGACCAGGATGCGGTCGGAGCCCTGACGCTGGATCGACGGCTCGACGGCGCCCATCTGGTCGACGCGGCGGCGGATGACCTCGATCGACTGCTGCACCACGGTGCCGAGCCGCTTGTCGAGGCCGGCCTGGGAGAAACCGAGGCGCATCAGGCCGTCGGAACCCTGTTCGAGCTGAAACTCGGAGACGGCGGCGCCGCCGAGCGCGCCGGTCGACAGCGGATTGAGCAGGTTGCGCAGGCGCTTGGCCGCTTCGTCGACCTTGTCGGCGTCGCGAATCTTCAGCTGGACGAGGTCACCCTGAATGCCGAGGCCGGTGTAGCCAATGCGCGGTTCGTCGCGCATCGCCTGCCGGATGTCGCCCTCGAGCGCCTTGAGGCGCTTCTGCTTGTAGTCGTTCACGTCGACCTGGTAGAGCAGATAGACACCGCCCTGCAGGTCAAGGCCGAGGACCACCTGACGTCCCGGTAGCCAGGACGGCCAGTAGTTCTTGATCTGGTCGGAGGTCAGGTAGTTGGGAACCAGGACCACGAGGCTGACGAAGATCGTCAAAAGGATCGCGGTTACTTTCCAGCGGGAAAAATAGAGCATTTGCTGCCTCGGACCTTATTGGCCGAAAGCGGGCAGCCAAGCTGCCCGCCTTCAATCTTGTACCGCCTGTGCGGTCAGGCGCCTTCCTTGACGGGCTCGCCCTTGGCGCGGAGCTGCTGCACCAGGCCGGCAGCGACGCGCACCTGCACCTTGGCGGTGCCGTCGCCGACGTCGAGCAGCAGCTCGTTCTCGTCGACGACCTTGACGATCTTGCCGATCAGGCCGCCCTGCATGACGACGACGTCGCCGCGCCGGAGGCTCTTCAGCATGTCCCGGTGATCCTTGGCCTTGCGCTGCTGCGGCCGGATGAGCAGGAAGTACATGATGACGAAGATCAGGATGAACGGCGCGAACTGGATCAGGAAATCGGCGCCGCCGGGGGCCGCTCCGGCCGCCTGGGCGAAGGCTGGGGTTACGAACATCGGGTCAACTCCATTGGCCTGACGCCGCCCGCAAGCCGGACCGACGAGGCATAGTGTCTTCGGCAGGACGGCGAGACGTCCACGCGAAAGTGGCCGGAATATACCTAGGCCGGGGGACTTTGCAAACCAAAGCTACGTGTAGGCGCTCTCGGGGCCACGGACTAGGTAGTCTCCGGCAGGAAATGCGCCGAAGCGTACCGGAAATGGCCTTCCGCGGTTTGCATCGGGGCGGGCCGGGCAATAAAGAAGACGGGAGAGTACCGCTTGGTACTGAAGCGGCATTGAGGAGACCGGATGTGAGCGCTTCCCCCATCGACACGCTGAACGCCCATCTCGAACGCATCGCCGGCCTTCTTGAGCGGCTGGCGCCGCCGGCGCCCGAGACGCCGGACTTCGAGGCGGCCGACGCCTTCGTCTTCGTCGCCGACCCGGCGTCGCTGCAACCCGTCAAACGCGTCAATCGCGTTGAGATCGGCCTCCTCAAGGGCATCGACCGCAACCGCGACATGATCGTCGCCAACACCGAGCGCTTCGCCCGCGGCCTGCCGGCCAACAACGTGCTCTTGTGGGGCGCCCGCGGCATGGGCAAGTCGTCGCTGGTCAAGGCGGCGCAGGCCGAGGTCAACCGGCGTCTCGCCGGCGAGGGAAACGTCACGCCGCTCAAGCTGATCGAGATTCACCGCGAGGACATCGAGAGCCTGCCGCTGTTGATGAAGATGCTGCGCGACAGCCGCCATCGCTTCGTGCTGTTCTGCGACGACCTGTCCTTCGACCACGGCGACACCTCCTACAAGTCGTTGAAGGCGGTGCTGGAAGGCGGCATCGAGGGCCGGCCGGACAACGTGGTGTTCTACGCCACCTCCAACCGCCGTCACCTCCTGCCGCGCGACATGATGGAGAACGAGCGTGCGACGGCGATCAACCCCGGCGAGGCGGTGGAGGAGAAGGTGTCGCTCAGCGACCGCTTCGGCCTGTGGATCGGCTTCCACAATTGCTCGCAGGATGACTATCTCGACATGGTATACGGCTATGTCGCGGCCTTGGGACTCGACGTCGATCCGGACCTCCTGCGGGCGGAAGCGCTCGAATGGGAACGGACGCGCGGCGCGCGGTCGGGACGCGTCGCCTGGCAATATGTCCAGGATCTGGCCGGCCGGCTGCGGCTCGGCGTCTGACGGCCGCCCCACGGCGGAGGAGAGGATCATGTTGAAACGCGTCGCGGCGGCGGGGACGCTTCTGTTCCTTGCCGGTTGCGTATCCGGACCGGTGCCGGTGGTCTACAAGGCCGGATCGAGCTTTGCCGAACGGCAGTCGGCGGCCGATGCCTGCCGCATCGAATCGCTGGAGAAGATCCCCCAGGCGTTGGTCACCGAAATCCGGCCGCCGGTCTACCGGCCCGGCTTCACCGAATGCCGCGAGGACCCGGTGAGCGGCCGCCGCTACTGCCGCGAGACCGGCGGCTTCGTCTATCCCGGCAGCACTCGCACGCGCGACGTCAACGCCGAGTTGCGCGAGCGCTACATCGGCGCCTGCCTGCGCCAAGGCGGCTTCGAGGTCATCGCCCGGCCGATCTGCGGCAGCGACGCCGGTGCCGCCTATGTCGCGAGCCGCAACGCCCAGCCGCCGGCCGACAGCCTCGCCTGCGTCACCGACGACGAGCGCGTCATCCCGCGCGACTGGCGCTGAACCGGCAGACAGAAAACCGGCGGCTTTGACGCCGCCGGTTGAGAACCGTGCTGCCGGATCGTCGGCCGTCAGCCGCTGAGGTAGGGCAGCGGATCGACCGGCCGGTTGCCGTTGCGGATTTCAAAGTGCAACTGCGGCCGGCTGACGTTGCCGGTGGCGCCGACCTTGGCGATGGTCTGGCCGCGCAGGATGCTGTCGCCGCGCTGCACCAGCACCTCGCTGGCGTGGGCATAGGCCGACACGAAGCCGTTCGGATGCTTCACCAGCACGAGATTGCCGAACCCCTTCAATTCGTTGCCGGCGTAGATCACCTGTCCGCCCTCGGCCGCCTTGATCGGCGTGCCCTCGGGCACCTCGATGTTGATGCCGTCATTGCGCTCGCCGCCCGGCTTGACGCCGAAGGCGGAGATGACGCGGCCGCGCACCGGCCAGCGGAAGCTGCCGTCGGCGGCGCTCTCGACGCCGGTCGTGGCCGGCGTGGCGGTCTTGGTGCTCGGCTGGGTCTGGCTCGGCGCCAGCGCCGCCGTCTGCTGTCCGGCCTGCTGGGCGGGCGTGTTGCCGGCCGGCGGCAGAAGGCCGGGCCGCGCGTCGGAGGCCGTCGACGTCGCCATGGCAACGGTGGTGGTGGCCGGCGCGGCCGGCTTGGCCGGCACGGCGGCGGCAACCTCACTCGACACCGACTTCGGCACCGGCGGCTTGGTGGGCGGCAGCTGGCCGAGCACCTGCGGGCCGGGCGCCATGCCGCCGGTGGCGGCGGCCGGAGCGGCGCTCGCCGTGGTCGGCTGCGTATAGGCCGGAATGACGATGGTCTGGCCGGGCGTCAGCTGGGCGCCGGCAACGAGGCCGTTGGCGGCAAGCAGCGACGATTCGGCAACGCCGTAGCGGCGGGCCAGCACCTGCACCGTGTCGCCGGGCTTGACGGTGATCGAGGTGCCGTTGGCCGGGGCCCAGGGCTGGGTGGCCGGCGGCGCCGGCAACGCGGCGGTCTGGGCCGGGCGGACATAGGCGCCGTTGTTGACCACGGCGCCGGGGGCCGGCGGCAGAGCGTTGGAGGAAACGCTGCCCGAAGGATAGGTGGAGGCCGGCGCGGCATAGGTCTGCTGCGTGTAGGCCGGTTGCGCATAGGCGGGCTGCGCGTAGGTCGCCTGGGGATTTATGGATCCGGTCGGCATGGGATCGGCGCGGCCGATGATCTGGTCCTGATTATCGGTCTCGGCGAATATGTTGCCGAAACGGCTCGTGTCGCCGCTGCAGCCGGCCGAGAAGCCGGCCACCAGCGCGAGGGCGGCAGCCTGGACCAGGAAACGGGAGGTGCGGCGGATCGCTAGGTTACTCATGGATCAGGTCTCGCCTGCTCGACATCAACTGCAATGATTAAGCCGCAGTAACGTTGATAAAGGTTTAAGGCGACGCGGCGACCTCGTATGAAGAAGTGGCAAAGGCAGGGAAAACCGCTGAATTCCGCAAGACTTCCGGCGAAGCCAAAAGCATCCGGCGCCAGACTCACAGCCGCCGGGCAACGCCCTCGCGCAGCGGAAACTGCTTGATGCGGCCAAGCTCGGCGCGGTGGAACAGCCGGCCGTCGCGGGAGATTCGCACCAGCGTCTGGGTGTGGCCGGTGCCGACCGGCGCCACCAGCGTGCCCTTGTCGGCGAGCTGGTCGAGCAGCGCCGTCGGCACCTTCTCGACCGCGCCGTCGACCAGGATCCGGTTATAGGGCGCGTAGCGGGTGAAGCCTTCGAGCCCGTCGCCGAGCAGCGTCGTGACGTTGGCGATCCTGAGGGCGACCAGCCGGTCCTCGGCGATGTCGATCAGGCTGCGGAAGCGGTCCATCGTCACCACCTGCGCCGCGAGATGGGCGAGGATGGCCGCCTGGAAACCCGAGCCGCAGCCGACTTCCAGCACCTTGTCCTCCGGCTGGACGCCGAGTGCCGACACCATCAGCGCCACCGTCGAGGGGGCGTTGAGCGTCTGGCCGCATTCGATGGGCAGCGAACGGTCGAGATAGGCACTCGCCTGGTGGGCGGCAGCGACGAACATGCGGCGGGGAACGAGTTCGAGCGCGCGCAGCAGCCGGGTATCGGTGACACCCATGCCGCGGAGCTTCATGGTCAGTTCCGCGATCGCCACCTTGTCCGGCTCGAAAGGCCTCATCGACACCATTACTCTCGCGCAATGCCGCAAAACATGAATTGCGACGCTGCATTTACGACGGAGGTGTCAAAAGTAAGACCAATGGCCTTGATAAAGTGTTGAAGCCGGCAAAATCGCGGCACGCGGACGGCGGTTGGAAACTGCTCCGGCGAATCGACAGACCCGGCTTTCGAGATCCGAAGGCGCGACGACAGGCCGGAGCGGTCTTTCAGAACAGGCCGCGCATCCGCTCCATCGCCTCGATGTCGGTGAGGTCGAGGCGCAACGGGCTGACCGACACCTTGTTGCGCGAGATGGCGAAGGCGTCGGTGCTCTGCGCGCACAGCATCTCGCCGCGCTGGAAGGTCAGCCAGTAGTAGGGCTTGTGGCGGGCGTCGATGCGCTTCTCGACGTCGATGCCGTGGTCGTAGGCGAAATTGCCCTGCCGCGTCACCTCGATGCCCGTCACCTCGTCCGGCCGGCAGTTGGGGAAGTTGACGTTGACGAAGGTGCCGTGGGCAATGCCCTGCCCCGTCAGCTTCCGCAGGACGTCCGGCCCCAGCGCCTCGGCGGTCTCGAAGGGGATGCGGCCGACGAAATCCTCGTAGGCCTGCGAGAGCGCCACGGCCGGGATGCCCAGCAGCGTCGCCTCGATGGCACAGGCGACGGTACCCGAATAGGTGACGTCGTCAGCCATGTTGGTGCCGGCGTTGACGCCGGACAGCACCAGGTCCGGCTTGCCGGGCAGGATGTGGCGGACGCCCATGATGACGCAGTCGGTCGGCGTGCCGCGCACGGCGAATCGGCGCTCGTCGATCTTCCTGGCGCGCAGCGGATCGTGCAGCGTCAGCGAATGGGCGAAGCCCGACTGGTCGGTCTCCGGCGCCACCACCCAGACGTCGTCGGAAAGCGCCCGGGCGATGGTCTCCAGCGCCACGAGCCCCGGTGCGTGGATGCCGTCGTCGTTGGAAATCAGGATGCGCATGGCCGCCTCTTCTCCCTCACGCCTTCTCGAGGCGGGTGATGCCGCCCATCAGCGGCCGCAGGACGTCCGGCACCGTCACCGAGCCGTCCTCGTTCTGCCACGTCTCCATGACGGCGATCAGCGCCCGGCCGACCGCGACGCCCGAGCCGTTCAGCGTGTGGACGAAGCGCGTGCCCTTCGGCTCACCGGCCGGACGGTAACGGGCGTTCATGCGGCGGCCCTGGAAGTCGCCGCACACCGAGCAGGAGGAAATCTCGCGGAATTTCTTCTGGCCGGGCAGCCAGACCTCGATGTCGTAGGTCTTGCGGCTGCCGAAACCCATGTCGCCGGTGCACAGCGTGACGACGCGATAGGCGAGGCCGAGGCGCTTCAGCACCTCCTCGGCGCAGGCCAGCATGCGATCGTGCTCGCCGAGCGAGGTCTCCGGCGTGGTGATCGACACCAGCTCCACCTTGTTGAACTGGTGCTGGCGCAGCATGCCGCGCACGTCGCGGCCGGCCGAGCCGGCTTCCGAGCGGAAGCAGGGCGTCAGCGCCGTGAAGCGCAGCGGCAGTTCCTTCTCGTCGAGGATTTCCTCGCGGACGAGGTTGGTCAGCGGCACCTCGGCGGTCGGGATCAGCCATCGGCCGTCGGTGGTGCGGAACAGGTCCTCGGCGAACTTCGGCAACTGGCCGGTGCCGTACATCACTTCGTCGCGCACCATGAGCGGCGGAATCACTTCCGTGTAGCCGTGCTCCATGGTGTGGAGGTTGATCATGAACTGGCCGAGCGCGCGTTCGAGGCGGGCGAGATGGCCCTTCACCACGGTGAAGCGGGCGCCGGCCAGCTTGGCGGCGCGCTCGAAATCCATCATGCCGAGCCCTTCGCCAAGCTCGAAATGCTCCTTCGCCCAGTTGGGCTGGCGCGGCTCGCCGTGGCGATGGTGCTCGACGTTGGCGCTCTCGTCCGGCCCGTCGGGCACCTCGTCGAGCGGCGGATTGGGGATCACCGACAGCGCCGCGTCGAGGGCGGCGTCGAGGTCGCGCTCCTTGGCTTCGCCGTCCTGGATGAACGACTTGATGGCCGCCACTTCGTCCATTAGCGCGGCGGCGCGGGCCTCGTCCTTGCCCGCCTTGGCCTTGCCGATTTCCTTGGAGGCGGCATTGCGGCGCTCCTGCGCCTCCTGAAGGGACTTGAGATGGGCCCGGCGGGCGTCGTCGAGGCGGACGGCCTCCGACACGGTGGCTTCGGCGATGTCCGCCGACTGGCCGCGCCGCATCAGGGCGTGCTTCAGGGCTTCCGGATTGTCGCGAATCCACTTGATGTCGAGCATTGGCTTTCCCCGCGCGGCACGTCCGCCGGGGCCGACTCATCAGCTTTCGGTGGTGGAGACGTCCCGGGACTGGCCGCGCTTGTTGATATACCTGACGGCAATGATGGACACTTCGTAGAGAAGCATCGTCGGAACCGCAAGCAGGATTTGGCTCATCGGGTCCGGCGGCGTCAGCACGGCCGCCACCACGAAGGACAGGAGAATGGCGTAGCGACGCCAGGATCGCAGCCCCGCCTCGGTAACGACGCCGATGCGGCCGAGCAGCGTCAGCACCACCGGCAACTGGAACACGATGCCGAAGGCGAAGATCAGCGTCATGATCAGGCTCAGGTATTCCGACACCTTGGGCAGCAGCTCGATCGCCGCCTGACCCGGCCCGCCCGTCTGCTGCATTGACATGAAGAAGATCATGATCGCCGGCATCACGAAGAAGAACACCATCAGCGCGCCGAGCACGAACAGGATCGGCGTGGCGATCAGGAACGGCAGGAAGGCCTGACGCTCGCGCTTGTAGAGGCCGGGCGCCACGAACATGTAGATCTGGTTGGCGATCACCGGGAAGGCGATGAACATCGCGCCGAACAGCGCCAGCTTCAGCTGGGTGAAGAAATATTCCTGCGGCGCGGTGTAGATCAGCCGCACGTTCTGCGTGGCGCCGGCCGCTCGCTCATAGGGAATGACCAGAATATTGAAGATGTGCTGAGCGAAGAAGAAGCAGATCAGGAAGCAGACGAGAATCGCCACCACCGACTTCAACAGACGCGAGCGCAATTCGGTGAGATGCTCGATCAGCGGCGCCTTGGAGGCCTCGATCTCGTCTTCCTCGTCCTTGTTGGTCATGTGGCGCTCCCGTCCTTGGTCTCCGGGGCGGGGGTCTCGGCCGGCGCCACCGGCGTCTCCGCCGGGACCGGCGGCGAAACCTCGGCCGCAGCCGGCGGCGAAACCTCGGCCGGGGCCGGCTCGACGGCCTTGGGCGGGATCGGCGCGGTCACCGCGGTCTTCAGGTCGTCGCCGAGCGTGCGCACGGGATCGAGGGTCTTCTTGATGTCGTTGAGCGGATTGGCGTCCTGGACGCTTTTCCTGAGGTCGGCGAGATCGGCCTCCCGCTCGGCCTCGCGCAGCGCCTGATTGAATTGCGCCTGCATGTCGCCGGCCATGCGCCGCGCCTTGCCCACCATCTGGCCGACGGTCCTGAGCAGGCGCGGCAGATCCTTGGTGGGGAAGACGATGAGCGCCACGATGGCGATCACCAGGATTTCCGACCAGCCGACTTCAAACATCGTTCACTCGCCCGCCATCGGCGCCCGCCGCGCATAAGGGCGCGGCGCCTTCAGAAAAACACACCCGATGAGGATCGATCAGGCCTTGGGGGCGTCGTCGGTCTTGTTCTCGACGGGCTTGGCCGGCGTTTCGTCGTCGTCGGACATACCCTTCTTGAAGTTCTTGATACCCTTGGCGAAATCGCCCATCAGCTCGGGAATCTTGCCCCGACCGCCGAACAGGATGAGGACGACGACCAAGACGATCAGCCAGTGCCAGATGCTCAACGAACCCATTTCTGTCTCCTGAGGGCGCAGCCGCCCGAAAGTGGCGGCACTCTTGCACAACGGACGCCCCGTCGCAAGAAACTGCGACGAGGCTATGGAGGAAATCCGGCATTCTGAAGATGCGGCCGCAAAGCCCTCATTCTTCGGGCGGCAACGGCTCGTAATCCTGGAAATCAAGCTCGGTCAGCGGGTCCTCGTCGGGCATCAGCGTGTCCGAAGCGTTGGGTACCGGCACGCGGAAACCGGGCGGCACCGCGCCTTCCAGGAAACCGGCCGCCTTGAGGTCGTCGACGCCCGGCAGATCGGTCACCGCTTCAAGCCCGAAATGGACCAGAAAAGCCTCGGTGGTGCCGTAGGTGAGCGGCCGGCCCGGCGTACGGCGGCGGCCGCGCATACGGATCCAGCCGGTTTCCATCAGCACGTCGAGCGTGCCCTTGTTGGTGGAGACGCCCCTGATCTCCTCGATCTCGGCACGGGTGACCGGCTGGTGGTAGGCGATGATCGCCAGCGTCTCCAGCGCGGCGCGCGACAGCTTCTTCGGCTCCACCTGCTCGCGGGTGAGCAGGTGAGCGAGGTCGGGCGCGGTGCGGAACATCCACTTGCCGGCCACCTCGACGAGGTTGACGCCGCGCGAGGCGTAGATGGTGCGGAGATCGGCGAGCACGTGCGCCACGTCGGTGCCGGGCGCCAGGCGCTCGGCGAGGTCCTCGGCGGCCACCGGCTGGGCCGAGGCGAACAGGATGGCCTCGGCGCCGCGAATCGCCGCCATCCACGCTTCGTACTCGGCCGGGTCGCGGTCGCCGGCGAACAGCCGGAGCTGGCCGTGCGGCGCGTCGTCGCTCATGCCCGAACGGTTCATCAGGCGCCCTCCTCCGGCGTGTCCGGTCCGCCCGGCCCCTTGCGCATGTAGAGCGGCGCGAACGGGCTGGACTGCATCAGCTCCATCCGTCCCTCGCGGACCAGCTCCAGCGCGGCGGAAAAGGCCGAGGCGCGGACGGTGGCCCGCGAGTCCGGCCCGGTCATGTAGCGGACGAGATAGTCGTCGATCGGTGCCCAGTCGGCAATCGTGCCGACCAGCCGTTCGAGGATGTCGCGGGCGTCGGCCAGCGCCCAGACCTGGCGCTTGCGCACGGTGTGGACGCGCACCATGTCGCGCTGGCGCTGGCGGCCGTAGGCGTCGAGCAGGTCGTAGAGGCTGGCCTCCCACAGCGACCGCTTGACGAGGCCGGTCTCCTCGGGCGCGCCGCGCGGCAGCACGTCGCGGCCGAGGCGGGAGCGGTCGAGGAGGCGGCCGGCCAGGATGCGGATGCCTTCGAGGCGCTTGAGGCGCATGGCCAGCATGCCGGCCAGTTCCTCGGCCGACGGCTCGTCCTGCGGCACCTCGTCGGGCGGCAGCATCAGGCGCGACTTGAGGTAGGCCAGCCAGGCGGCCATGACCAGATAGTCGGCGGCCAGTTCCAGCCGGTGCTCGCCCAGCTTGTCGATGAAGGCGAGATACTGGTCGGCCAGCGCCAGGATGGAGATGCGGGCGAGATCGACCTTCTGGTTGCGGGCGAGCGTCAGCAACAGGTCGAGCGGCCCCTCGAAGCCGTCGAGATCGACCACGAAGGCCTCGCCGGCCGTGGGGTCGACGTCGAGCCGGGATTCGCTCCACTCGTCGGTGGTCACCATGGGGAGTGCCGTTTCCTCAGACGCCGGCGGCGTCGTGGATGGCCAGCGCCGCGTCGAGCCGCGCCAGCACGCCTTGCGGGTCATCATGCGGCGATGCGGCAGGCCGCTTCAATGCCAATTCCGCCCGCACGGCGGCTTTTCCCGTGAGTTCCGGCGCCTCGGCGGCCACGGCGACCATTTCGGCCATGTCGCCGGAGCAATGCAACGCGATGTCGCAGCCGGCGGCGAGCGTCGCCCGAGCCCGCTCGGCAATCGAGCCCTTCAAGGCGTTCATCGACAGATCGTCGGAGAACAGCAGGCCATCGAAGCCGATGCGGCCGCGGATGATCTCCGAGATGACGGCGGGCGACTGCGTTGCCGGCCGCTCGGGGTCGATCGCCGTGTAGACGAGATGCGCGGTCATCGCCGCCGGCAGATCGTTCAGCAGCTCGAAGGGGCGGAAATCGGTGGCGGCCAGCGTATCGAGGCTCGCGCCAACCACCGGTAATTCGTGGTGACTGTCGACGCGGGCGCGGCCGTGGCCGGGCAGATGCTTGATCACCGGCAGCACGCCGGCGGCGATCAGACCTTCGGCAAAGGCGCGGCCGGCGGCGGCTACCAGATCGGGCCGCTCGCCGTAGCTGCGGTCGCCGATGGCCGGCGTCATGTCGGCGGTGGCGACGTCGAGGCAAGGCGCACAGTCGACGTCGATGCCGACGGCGGCGAGGTCGTCGCCGATCAGATGGGCGATGTCGGTGATCAGCGTGGGGTCGCCGGCCATGGCCGCCGCACCGGCGAGGCGCCGCCCGGATGGATATTTGCGCCAGTGCGGCGCGGTCAGCCGCTGGACGCGACCGCCCTCCTGGTCGATCAGCACCGGTGCGTGCCAGCCGGCGGCGTCGCGGAAATCGCCGGTCAGGCGGCGAAGCTGCCCGGGGTCCTCGACGTTGCGCCGGAACAGAATCAGCCCCCAGGGCGCCGCGTCGGCCACGAAGGCGCGCTCGTCGGGCGACAGCATCGTGCCCTTGAGGCCGGTCACGAAAGCACGGGGCATCGGTGGGTCTCCAAAGGAAAAGCCGCGCCGGAGGCCATCCGGCACTCCGACGCGGCCGCAGGATGCGGGCTCAAGTCAGCGGGCGATTAGGCAATCGCCGCCAGCCGCGCGAAGCTGCTCGCAGAGCGAGACGGCCGCCTCGCGGGTCGGCGCGCCGACGCGTGCCCGGTAGTAGACGCCCTTGGCGCCGAGATCGGCCTGCTGGATGTCGACGGTGGCCGAGCCGAGAACCGACGGGAACTTCTTCTGCAACGCCACAAAGGCCGAGCGCGCGGCGTCCGCGCTGCGCTGCGAGGACAGTTGCACATAGGCAGCCGAACCACCGGTGGCGGCGGGCGGCGGTGCGGCCTCAGTGGCCGGCGGCAGGCTTGCCGTCTCCGTCGCCGCCGGAGCGGCCGGCTGCGGCCGCGAGGCGGCGGCCGTCAGGTCGAGCGGGCCGGACGACGCGGCGGGCACCGCCGACGCCGCCGGCTTGACGGGCGGCAGCGGCGCCATGCTGTCGGGCGCCGGCGCCACCGAAGCGGTCGTCTCCACCGCAGCCGGCGGCGGATTGGCCACGGCGGCGAGGTTGATCGGCATCGGCTGGCCGGAGGCGTCGGTGAGATTGCTCGGCGGCAGGCCCTGCGGCGCGGCCGGCGCGTCGGACGCCAGCGTCTGGTTGCTGGCGGAAAGCGGCGGCAAGCCGGTGCCGCCCTCGGCGTTATCGGCGTCGTCGCCCTCGCTGCGGGCGATGATCTGACCGGCGCCGTCGGCCGGCAGCGGCGCGGCCGGATTGGCGGCGGGCGTCTCGATCAGCGAGCCGTCGGGCCGGACCAGCACGGTGCGGACGCGGCGCGGGCCGGTTTCGTTGGGATCGAAGCCGGTCGGCAGCTCGGCTTCCACCTCCTGGCCGTCGGGCAGCGTGATGCGCGACACATGCGGCGTCACCGCCGGCAGTTCGGGCACGTCGCCGCTGCGGGCAACCAGCCGCTCCTCGCCCTTGGGCGGCGCGCCCCCCACCGTGTCGTAAACGGAAGTCCCCTCCGAGGAGGCAACCACTTCCTTGGCATTGGGATCGGGCTTGACCTTGAAGGGGCCGTCGGGCGCCCTCACCACGGCCACTTCGCCGAAGCCGCCGGAGCCGCCGAGGAAGGCCCAGCCGGCGAAACCGGCGGCGAGCAGCAGGACGGCCGCCGCGGCGGCGGTCATGAGGCGACGGCGGCCGCGCGGCTCGGCGGCGGCGGCCGGCGCGGCTTCGCCATGCGGCGGCAGCACGCCGAACTCGTCGACCACCGGATCGACGCCGTCTCGCTCGAACTCGGCCATGAACTCGTCGAGGGCCTGATCGTCCCAGGGGTCGTAGGCCGGCCGCGTCTTGCGGGCGTTCACCGGCTTGTAGACCTGGCCGGTGCGCACATCGACCGGGTTCATCGAGGCGATGTCCTGCTCCAGCTCGGCGGCCAGCGCGTCGACGAACTGGTCCATCTCGGCGTCGCCGGCCTGGCGGCCGCTCAGGATATCCTCATAATACCGCTCTTCGTCGCTGAGCCGGTCCTCGCCCTCGGACATGGCGGGCCGCATCGGCGACTGTTCGGCTGCGCTGCTCCTGACCATCGGCCTTCCGGCTTCCCGTGTCTCTCAGCCGGCGACGGGAGCGAACGCTCCGCCGCGACTACCGCATTTCATCGGGCGCATTGACGCCAAGAACCCCAAGCCCCGACGCAACAACGTTCCTGACTGCCTTGACCAGAGCCAGACGTGCATGGGTCAACAGTGGTTCATCAGGGTTAACAAACCGCAAACCTACATTTTCCTTACCGGCGTTCCAATGTCCATGGAAGTCGCTTGCCAGCTCATACAGATAAAAAGCGATCCGGTGTGGCTCGTGGGTGTCGGCGGCTGCGTCGACGACGCGCGGGAATTCCGCAAGTTTACGGATCAGCGCCAGCTCGGCCGGGTCGGTCAGAAGCTCGAGCGGCGCCGCCGACTCGTCGGCCGCCGCCACCTCCGGCGCCACCTCGCGCGCTTGCCGCAGGATGGAGTGGCAGCGGGCGTGCGCGTACTGGACGTAGAAGACCGGGTTGTCCTTCGACTGCTCCTTGACCTTGACGAAGTCGAAATCGAGCGGCGCGTCGTTCTTGCGCATCAGCATCATGAAGCGCACGGCGTCGGAGCCGACCTCCTCCACCACCTCGGCCAGCGTCACGAAGTCGCCGGAGCGCTTGCTCATCTTCACCGGCTCGCCGCCGCGATAGAGCTTCACCAGCTGGCAGAGGCGGACGATCACTTCGATGGTGCCGCCGGAAATGGCGTTGCCGACCGCTTCGAGCCGCTTGACGTAGCCGCCATGGTCGGCGCCCAGGATGAAGATCATCTGCTTGAAGCCGCGCCGGTATTTCGAGCGCATGTAGGCGACGTCGGCGGCGAAGTAGGTGTAGCTGCCGTCCGACTTCACCAGCGGACGATCGACGTCGTCGCCGGCCGCCGACGAGCGGAACAGCACCTGCTCGCGGTCCTCCCAGTCCTCGGGCAGCTGGCCCTTGGGCGGCGGCAGGCGGCCGTCGTAGACGAGGTCGCGGGCGCGCAACTCGTCGATCATCTCGGCGATCTCGGAGGGCTTGCCGTCGAGGGCGTCGTGCAGCGTCTTCTCCGAGAAGAACAGGTCGTGCCGGACGCCGAGCAGCGCCAGGTCGGCGCGGATCATCTCCATCATCATGTCGACGGCGAGTTTCTTGACGATCGGCAGCCACTCGGCCTCGGGCAAGGCCAGCAGGCGGTCGCCCCAGGTGGCCTTCAACGCCTCGCCGACCGGCTTCAGGTAGTCGCCGGGATAGAAGCCGTCGGGAATATCGATCGCCTCGCCCAGCGCCTCGCGGTAGCGCAGGAAGGCCGAGCGGGCCAGCACGTCGATCTGGCCGCCGGCGTCGTTGATGTAATATTCCTTGGTGACGTCGAAGCCGGCCTTGGCGAGCAAGCGCGCCAGCGCGTCGCCGACCACGGCGCCGCGGCAATGACCGACGTGCATCGGGCCGGTCGGATTGGCCGAGACATATTCGACATTGACCTTCAGGCCCTTGCCGAAGCGGCTGGCGCCGACGCCCTCCCCTTCGGCCAGCGACGTCTTCAGGAAGCCGGTCCAGAAGGCCGGGGAGATGCGCAGGTTGATGAAGCCGGGACCGGCCACCTCCACCGCCTCGACGTCGGCGTCGGCGCGCAGCGCGGCGGCGATCTCCTCGGCGAGGTCGCGCGGCTTCCGTCCGAGCGGCTTTGCCAGCAGCATGGCGGCGTTGGTGGCGACATCGCCGTGGCTCGCGTCGCGCGGCGGCTCGACGGCGATGCGGGCGAGCGCGTCGGCCGGCACGTCGAGCGGCAGGGAAGCGATGGCCGAGCGGATGCGCTCGCCGAACACCTGGAAGATATTCATCGGGTACCTCGTCGGGGCCTGAAAGGCGGCCGTTCGGCCTGCGGCCTAGCGCAATTCCGGCGTATCGTCAAACCAGCGCCGGTGCTCCTGGATGGCGAAGCGATCGGTCATGCCGGCGATGTAGTCGCCGACCCGCCGGGCAAGCATCGCCTCGTCACCGGCCACGAGGCCGCGCCGCCATTCCTCGGGCATCATGTCGGGGTGCATGACGTATTTGTCGAACAGGTCCCTCACCACGCGATCGGCATCGCGGCGCACCCGCATGACCTCGGGATGGCGATACATGCGCGGAAACAGGAAGCCCTTGATCGCCGCGTCGACGGCGGCCATGCCCTCGGAAAAGGTCACGATGGTCAGCCCCGCCCGGCGGATGTCGTCGGCCGAGCCGGGCCGGAGCTGATCGAGCGCCGACAGCGAGGTAGCGATCACGTCCTCCACCATGGCGGTGATCAGCCGCCGGGTGATCTCGTGGATGGTGCGGTGCTGGTCGAGGCCGGGGTATTTCGCCTCGATGGCGTCGAGAAAGCCGCCGATCAGCGGCAAGTCGCTGAGATCGCCGAGCGAGAACAGGCCGGCCCGGAGGCCATCGTCGATGTCGTGGGCGTCGTAGGCGATGTCGTCGGCGATCGCCGCCGCCTGCGCCTCGGCGCTGGCGAAGGTGTGCAGGTCGAGGTCGAACAGATGCGGATAGGCGAGGAGCGCCACCGGCAGCCCCTTCTCGGCATAACGGCCGATCGGCCGCCCCTCGGCGTCGGTCAGCGGGCCGTTGTGCTTGACGAGACCCTCCAGCGTTTCCCACGACAGGTTGAGGCCGTCGAACTCGGCATAGGAATGTTCCAGCTCGGTGACCGCCCGGAAGGACTGGGCGTTGTGGTCGAAGCCGCCGAAGCCTGAAAGGCAGGCGTCGAGCGCATCCTCGCCGGTGTGGCCGAACGGCGTGTGGCCGACATCGTGGGCGAGCGCCAGCGCTTCGGCGAGATCCTCGTTCAGCCTCAGCGCCCGCGCCAGCGCCCGGCCGATCTGCGCCACCTCCAGCGTGTGGGTGAGCCGGGTGCGGTAGTGGTCGCCCTCGTGGAAGACGAACACCTGCGTCTTGTGCTTGAGGCGCCGGAAGGTGGTGGAGTGGATGATGCGGTCGCGGTCGCGCTGGAAGGGCGTGCGCGTCGGGCTCGCCGTCTCGGGATAGCGGCGGCCGCGGCTGTCGTCGGGGTGGACCGCGAAAGGCGCCAGCGGTTCCGTACCGAATCCGAGACCTGCCACAGTCGCCTCCCGCACACCTGCCCGGCAAATCCGCATGACCGGCTCGCGCAGCCGTCATTTGACTTTGCCATCCGCTGCCTTACCTATGTCAGCAGCGATGACGGTTGCAAGTCATTATCAGCCCAAGGGAACCGCGATGGAAGCGCTCGCCGCCAATATCACCATGACCGCCAGTGCCGCGCGCCGGATCGCCAAGGTGCTGGAAAAGCAGCCGGGCAAGACGGCGCTGCGCATCTCGGTGGAAGGCGGCGGCTGCTCAGGCTTCTCCTATCGATTCGACCTGGTGGACGGCCAGAACGCCGACGATCTGGTCATCAGCCGCGATGGCGCCACGGTGCTGGTCGATCAGGTGTCGCTGCCGTTCATGGACGGCTCGGAGATCGACTTCGTCGACGACCTGATGGGCCAGTCGTTCCAGGTCAGGAACCCGAACGCCACGTCGAGCTGCGGCTGCGGTACGTCGTTTTCCGTCTGATCACACCGTCAGCAGCGTCGAGCCGACCGTCTCGCGCGCCTCCATCGCCTTGTGGCAGGCGACGGCCTCGGCGAGCGGGAATTTCTGGCCGACGTTGATCGTCACCGCGCCGGTCCTGATCTGCTCGAACAGATCCTCGGCGCAGGCATCGAGATCGGCGCGCGTCGCCGTGTAGTGGGCGAGCGTCGGCCGCGTCGCGTAGAGCGAACCCTTCTGCGACAGTATACCGAGGTTGAACTCGGCCACCGGGCCGGAGGAATTGCCGAAGGACACGAACAGGCCGCGCGGCTTCAGGCAGTCGAGGGAGGCCGGGAAGGTGTCCTTGCCGACCGAATCATAGACCACGTCGCACTTGGCGCCGCCGGTGATCTCGTCGACGCGGGCGACGAAGTCCTCCTTGCGGTAGTTGATGACGTGGGTATAGCCGCAGGCGCGGGCGATCTCCGCCTTCTCATCCGAGCCGACGGTGGCGATCGACGTGGCGCCGAGCGACTTCAGCCACTGGCCGGCGATCTGGCCGACGCCGCCGGCGCCGGCGTGGAAAAGCACGGTGTGGTCGCGTGTCACCTTGAAGGTCTGGCGCAGGAGATACTGCACCGTCATGCCCTTGAGGAGGCTCGCCGCCACGGTGTAGCCGTCGATGTCGTCGGGGATGCGCACCAGCTTGCGGGAGTCGATCACCCGCGCCTCGGCGTAGGCGCCGACCGAGCCGGCATAGGCGACGCGATCGCCGGGACGGAACTGCACGACGCCCTCGCCCGCCTTGTCGACGATGCCGACGGCCTCGGCGCCGGGTACGAACGGCAGGCCGGCCGGTGCCGGATAGAGGCCCTTGCGATAGTAGGTGTCGATGAAGTTGACGCCGATGGCCGTGTGGCGCAGGCGCACCTCGCCGGGGCCGGGCTCGCCAACCTCGATCTCCTCGAACGACATCACCTCGGGTCCGCCCGTCTTTCGGACGACAATCGCCTTCACCATGGCCGCCGCTCCCAATCCCGGAAACTCATCCGATGGCGTTGGTAGCATCAACCACCGGTCGGTCGCCAATCATCTTTTGTTGGCTGCCGCCATCCCGGAGCGGTGGATCGGCCTCGCGGGCAAACACGCCGGACGCCGCCACGAAGGGCAACATCAGGAGGAAGGCGGCGGTCAGGCCGAAATGCTGGGCGATGAAGCCGACGCCGGGTGGTGCCAGCAGGAAGATGGCGGTGATGATCATCGACATGGCCGCGACGTTGCGCGCCGGGTCGCCCGGCTTGTCGCCGGCCGCGGCGACGCCGATCGGCATCACCAGCGACACGCCCACCCCCATCAGCGCCAGCGACAGGCCGGAGACGAGAATATGCGGCGAGAAAATGAAGCCGACGAGGCCGACGACGGTGACCGCCGCGCAGACGCGGACGATGTTCGACGCCCGGTAGCGCGCCCGGAACCAGTCGCCGGCCAGCCGGCCGAGGAACATGGTAAGCGGGAAGGTTCCATAGGCCACCGACGTCCAGAACGGGTTGGGCTGGAGCTGCTCGCGCAGGAACAGGGTGCCCCAGTCGTAGACGGCGCCCTCGGCCAGCGTCACGCCGGTGGCCATCACGCAGAGGCCGATCAGGCCGACGCTCGGCAGCGTGAAGAAGGGCGGCTTGGCGGCGTCGGCCGGACGGGTTACGCGCTCATACATGGGTGCGGGCAGCAGGAGGGCGATACCGGCGCAGGCGACCACGCCGACCGCCGCCATCGCGGCAAGGTGCCAGACGAGCGGCACGCCGAACTGGCCGAACAGGCCGGCCGACAACGCGCCGCCGACGAAGCCGAGGCTCCAGTAGCCGTGGCACTGGGACATATATTTGCCGCCGGTGGTCACCTCGAGGCGCTGGATGCCGGCGTTGCCGCCGATCTCGAACAGCGTGTTGCCGGCGCCGGCGAAGAACAGCATGACGGCAAGCGCCATCCAATGGCCGGCAAGGCCGATGCCGAGCAGCATCGCCGCGGCGAGCGCGAGGCCGGCGACGGAGACGCGGGCGGCGGCGAAGCGGTCCATCAGCGGCCCGGCGATCGGCGCGGTGACCAGCGCGCCCACCGGTCCCAGGAACAGGGCGAGGCCCATGGTCGCCTTGTCCACCCCGAGATGGACGAGCAGATCCGGCATCCGCGTCAGCCAGTTGGCGGTGAGAAAGGACGAGCCGAAGTAAAGGGTGCCGATGCGCAGGGCGGTAAACACGGGTCTCACCAATGGGAAGGAAAAGGCGACGGACTCGACATGGACTCCGCCGCGGAATCAAGAAGGCATAAAACGATTCAAGGGCCGGACGCAACGATTGCGGACGGAGCACTGCCGGCAGCGCCGTCGATTGCGGCCTCGCCGTGACGCCACGGACACGGTGCCGGGGGTGACGCGACAACGGCATGCTGGCGGCGGCGCCGAAAATCGCCCTGCCCTCGGTTGCCATGTCGATCCCGGTCGAGTATGTGAAAGCCCGTTCGCGCCGGCCCCGCCACGGGTTATACTGCGTGGCGTCGGCCGTCCTGCGGACGAGGTGGGAGCGCGTAGCTCAGTCGGTAGAGCACGTGACTTTTAATCATGGGGTCGAGGGTTCGAGTCCCTCCGCGCTCACCAACTATCTCGATGGTCTGGTTGCGGTCTGCCCGGCGGCTTCTGCCGACGCTCGCGCCGGGCGCTGTAGCGCGCAAAATCAAATGGCACGCTGCGCAAGATCACTTGGCACCAGATGAATTGATCTGGAATTACGTTTGAGCGGTGTTCGAGGTGAACCTGAAGCGGTCTCCGTCGTTGAGTCGCGACGGCCTCCCTTGGGAAGACCGCCGATGTGCAATTTGTACTCGATGACAAAGTCGCTAGATGCCTTTCGCGCCATCGTGAGGGCGATGATCAACCCACCCACCAACCTTCCGCCGTTGCCAGGCGTTTTCCCGGACAAATTCGCTCCGGTGGTGCGTCAGGCAGGCGATGCGCGGGAGCTGCTCATGATGCGCTGGGGAATGCCACCGCCGGCACCGGGTGGCATCCCCGTCACGAACGTGCGGAACACCGATAAGCCATACTGGCAGAAATGGCTGCGGCCGGAGTGCCGGTGCATCGTGCCGGCGTCGAGTTTCTGCGAGTATGCACCGACCACCCCAAAGAAGACGCCCACGTGGTTCGCACTGGACGAGTCCCGTCCGTTGTTTTTCTTTGCGGGAGTCTGGACCAGATGGAAAGGCGCCCGCGGAACCGAGGCGATGCGAGAGCTCGGCGAGCACCTTCTCTACGGCTTTCTGACGACCGACGCGAACGCAGAAGTCTATCCCATCCATGATAAAGCGATGCCGGCCATCCTCACCACGACCGAGGAGATCGACGTCTGGCTTCTTGCTCCTTGGAGTGAAGCGCGGGCTCTGCAGCGGCCCTTACCAAATGGCACGCTTCAGATCGTGGCCACAGGCAAAAAGGAAGATCCATAGGATCAGAACTAGAGCAGCTGTGGCCGGCTTTCCTGCCGTACATGCACATCAACTATTTCGGCGGCGGCGTGCCCGCCGAGCGAGACCAGCATCTGCACTCCGATCGTTAAATACCAATTCAGGCACAAGCGAAGTCAGCCGGCCCCAAATAGCTTCTGTTCGGCGTCGTCGACCAATTCTGTAAGTCGGCTCAACCAAAACTCAACCGCATCAATAGCGGGCCTGTCTTTAAATTCCCCCGGGGCATCGTCGAATTGCAAGGAAGTTGAAGGTCTGGGGAAGCTTAGTGCATAGGTGACGATATCGGAGTCGCCGACTGCCCATCCGTCGTTTCCAAACGTGTCGCCGAAGACAAAGCTGTCAGCATCTGGAGGTGCTATAAACAGCTGCCCGTCAACCAAGATGCCCTCTGGCACCATCTTCACGTTAGGGGGGACGGTGACGCGATTCACCAAGAGATGGCCTTCGTGGAAAATGTCGTTCCTTTTGTCGTAGAGATAAGCGCACACAGGATGCGATAGATAGGTCTCTTTCGCCGACAGCCACCATTCGTCGTAGCCCGGAACTCGGGACTTTAAGCGGCGAAGAGCTTCACCGACAGATCTCCCGAATTCAATTGCAACGCACAGGCCACGCTCGCGACGTTCCGGATGACTTTGCGCATCCGAAAGTCCGTCTAAAGCCATACGCAATGCGCGCTTAGAACCATCAAGATAGAATCTCGCATCTCGGCGCAAATCTCCACCCCTCTCGCTCCAGCGAAGCCATCAATTGCTGCAGCGAAAGCTCTGGAAACTCCACTGTCAACTCGTCTAAAGAGTTGCGAGCGCAGTAGTTGGCAGCTGAACTGTCGGCTATATGCCTAAGAGCACGGGCCAATGCGTCGAGGCGCGCTTGAAGGTCTCCATCTTCGGATTCCACTTTTCCCACAAGAAAATCCTGACTGGTTGTTCGATACTGCGCTAGTTGGCGTCCGGTTTCCTCACCAAACCGGCGCTGGCGCCTAGCTTTTCAGCCCGAAAAGATCCATTCGGTGAAGGATGGCTTTCAGACGTGTGACTACGTTTGAGAGCCTATGACTGTCCCCTCATGGTCACCTGTGCCAGGTGTCGGCGCCCCGTTTTTGATTCTCAGTCGACCTTCCGCGTCTACCCACAGGTGATAATTGCCCATAACGAAGTGGCCACCGTTATAAGTTCCATCTACCCTAAAGCTGTCTCCCGTCCCCATCGTGAGGCGATCGGCCACATCTCTGAACAGCTGCGTATCAAGGTCAGATGCGCCGCTGCCAAACAGAAGCCTAACGCTGTCGGATAGAACTTCGAAAAGGAAAGACCGGAAGTCATTCGTGTCCCGCTTGAAGGATATGGGACTCACAACAGGGAATGTCGCCGGGCTAATATACTCATCGACGTAGTGATTGCCCGATGCCTTCGGATAGATTTTGACCGAACGCCCCTGGTAAACGTTGTCCTTCATGGTGCTCTTTGGGTCCAGAATCGGAAGGGCGTCTGTCCCACCGTTACCCACCAACATTCTGCTCGTCGACTTTATGCTCTGGTTCGTTACCGAGGGCATTATGAGAATACC
>NZ_AULH01000010.1 GCF_000425185.1 Pleomorphomonas koreensis DSM 23070 | reverse complement strand
GCCGCCAGCGTTCGTTCTGAGCCAGGATCAAACTCTCATGTTCAAGAGTTCCATCCCGAAATCACAAAAACTCGACGAGGTCTTTCCATCCAGACCCACCCTCACGGACAGACCCAAACGGAAACCTATCAAGAAACGTCATTCCGGTGCTTAGCTCTTCTTGGCACAAACCAAACCCCTAAAGGCTCAGTCCGTGCCGAATAGCCCAAACGCCGGCCACGTTTCTCTTTCTTCCTATCCACTTGTCAAAGAACGGAGGAGAACCAGCCCCTCAAATCCACCGCCAAATCAACCAGCCAACTCACCGAAGCGAACCGCCAGCACCCGGCAACAGAACACCGCCGGCACTACGTCGCTGCAGCGCCGCCGTCGATGAACAGGCTTATAGGGGGCACATGCCCCCCTGTCAACACGGTCTTGTGACACGCGGACGACGCGCTTGATAGTCGACTTTCGGCTGATTTCCGGGACATTTTCCGGGGGTTGACGGCAAAGCCGGATAAGCTGCCGAAAATTTCGGCCAAGATTTCTTGTGCCTTGATTTTCATCAGCCATTTCGAACGCCAGAAAGCGGCCTTTCCGAGGACGCGCCCAACTCCTGCCCCATTTCTCGTCAACCTGACGGGCAGGCGGCGATTTTCCCCCAGGGAAGCGCCGCGACGGGCGGGCCCGAGATTGACAAGCTGCGACAGCGGGCGGCAAAGTCACGGCCGAATTTAAGGAAAGCGCGTGGGTTTCGTCGGCGGGATGCCGGCATGCCGGGCGCTGCACGACGAACGGGCGGAAGCAAGACACCATCCATGAATGCCGCGCGTCCCCAGCACCGCATCGAGAGCGTCGAGCTTGGCGACCTGCCGCCGCTCCTGACGACCGGTGCCCGCGGCCTGCCGGACCGTCGCAGCGTGTCGATCCGCTGGCTGACCGGCACGGTGCTGGCCACCTTCGCCTCGACCTTCCTGATGGGCGGCGCCCTTTACGCCGCCTTCGACGGCCGCGAGACCATCGCCGAGCCGTCGGGCACGGTCACCCGCTCGGCCGTGGTGGTGCCCACGCCCGACGACGAACTGATCGCCAAGAGCGACCTGCCCGTGCTTGAGGCCAGCCTCGAGCCGGCGCGCCAGATCCTGAAGGTGTCGACCATCGCCAAGGACGGCGAGCACGACATCATCCGCCTGAAGCCCTTCGCCAAGGTGTCGACCGCCCTCGTCTCGGACATGGCCGAGATCATCGACCCCATTCCGCCCTACAATCCCCTGCGCATCTTTGCCGACGCCAACGCCGGCAGTTCGGAGGGCGGCGAGGCAATGCTCTATGGCGCCGCCGTCGAGGGCGAGATGATGCTGAAGGTCACCGACTTCCCGGTCAATGACCACAGCCTCGAAGCCTCGATCCCGCTCGACATAGCCCAGACCGAGCGCATCGTCCGCGAGGCGGCAAGCTTCCTGAACGGCACCAACGTCAAGACGGCGTCGCTGCCGCCGGTCGACCAGTCGCGCTTCGATTTCGGCTTCGCCGAGCCGTCGGCACTCGATCAGTTCGGCGTCCGCATCATCCCCGAGAACGTCTCCTTCGTGCCGACCACCGCCGCCGAGCCGGCGCCGTCCGGCAGCGGCAACGCCTTCGAGGACCGGCGCGTCGCCGTCGAGACCGACGAGCCGCTGGAGCAGTTGCTCACCGACAACGAGGCCACCGACGACGAGGCCGGCGACATCGTGCTGGCCTTTCACAAGGCCGACCGGCTGCGCCTCCTGAAGGCCGGCGACGAGGTGCGCATCCGCCTCGCCCCGGACCCCGACGACGAGACGGCGCGCTACCGGCCGATCCTCGTCTCGGTCTACCGCGACGGCGATCATCTCGGCTCGGTCGGCCTCGGCGACGACGGCAGCTATATCGGCGTCGACGAGCCGCCGGCCACCGAGCAGGCAAGCGTCGGCACCGACAGCGACGAGAACAGCCCGCGGCCGCGCCTCTACGAGAGCCTCTACGAGACCGCCCTCAAGAACAGCGTGCCGCCGCCGCTGATCGACGAACTGGTGCGCGTCTTCTCCTTCGACCTCGACTTCAACACCCGTGTCCAGCCGGGCGACAGCTTCCAGATGGTCTACACGCTCGGCGACAACGGCGAGGAGACCGACAACGGCGAGATCGTCTTCACCTCGATCACCCTCGGCGGCAAGGAGCGCCGCTTCTACCGCTATCGGGCGCCCGACGACGGCTCGATCGACTACTATGACGGCACCGGCAAGAGCGCCAAGAAGTTCCTGATGCGCAAGCCGATGTCGGGCGGCACCTTCCGCTCGGGCTTCGGCGCCCGCAACCATCCGCTGCTCGGCGTCACCCGCATGCACACCGGCGTCGACTGGGCGGCGCCGCGCGGCACGCCGATCATGGCGGCCGGCGACGGCATCGTCACCTATGCCCGCTGGAAGAACGGCTACGGCAACTACATCGAGGTGCAGCACACCAACGGCTACGCCAGCGCCTATGCCCACCAGACCGGCTTCGCCAAGGGCATCAAGGAGGGCGTGCGCGTCCGCCAGGGCCAGGTGATCGGCTATGTCGGCACCACCGGCCTGTCCACCGGGCCGCATCTCCACTACGAGGTGCACGTCAACGGCTCGCCGGTCGACCCGCTGCGCATCAAGCTGCCGCAGGGTCGCACGCTGGACGGCGAGGTGCTGGCCGCCTTCAGTTCCGAGCGCGAGCGCGTCGACACGCTGCTGGCCGGCGACAGCCAGACGGCCCGCGCCGCTGCTGCACCGGCGAACGGCGGCTGATCGTTTTTCCGCCCCGCCTCGATCGCCGCCGGAAACCGCCGACGCGGCTTCAGCCGCTCCCCTTGAACGAGGCCCGCCGCCGCCCCATCTCAGCCCCGACCCGTTAGGTCCGGGCCCCTCTGGCAGAAGCCGCCGGCGCGTCTGCGATGTCGGACCTTTGTCGACGCGACTTCGCCGGCAGAGTTCACGACCTTGGACCTTTCACTCCTTGCCGCCGACTGGCTCGGCACCCCCCTCTATCTCTGGCTCGCCTTCCTGACGCTGATCGCCCTGCTGCTCGCCTTCGACCTCGGCGTGCTGCACCGCCGGTCGGAGGAGATTTCCATCCGCCAGAGCCTCGTGCTGTCGGGCGGCTACATCACCATCGGCCTGATGTTCGGCGGCTTCGTCTGGTGGCACCTCGGCGCCGAGGCCGGCCTCGCCTATCTCACCGGCTTCGTCATCGAGAAGACGCTGGCGCTCGACAACATCTTCGTCATCGCGCTGATCTTCTCCTTCTTCGCCATCCCCAGGCGCTACCAGCACCGGGCGCTGTTCTGGGGCATCCTCGGCGTCATCGTGCTGCGCGGCATCATGATCGGCGCCGGCGCCACGCTGGTCGCCGAGTTCCACTGGATCCTCTACGTCTTCGCCGCCTTCCTGGTGCTGACCGGTCTCAAGATGCTGCTGACCGAGGACAAGGCGCCCGATCTCGCCGACAACCCGCTGGTGAAATTCCTGCGGCGGCGCCTCAACGTCACCGACAGCCACGCCGGCGACCGCTTCTTCGTGCGGCAGCCGCTGGCCGGCAGCGGCCGCCTGGCGCTGCACGCCACGCCGCTGTTCCTCGCCCTGGTGCTGATCGAGGCGGCCGACATCGTCTTCGCCGTCGATTCGGTGCCGGCCATCTTCGCCATCACCACCGACGCCTTCGTCATCTACACCTCGAACATCTTCGCCATCCTCGGCCTGCGCGCCCTCTATTTCGCGCTCGCCGCCATGATCCACCGCTTCCGCTACCTGAAGCCAGCGCTGGCGCTGGTGCTGGTGTTCATCGGCGGCAAGGTGTTCGCCGCCGACCTTCTCGGCCTCGACAAGGTGCCGGCGGCGATCTCGCTCGGCGTCACCTTCGCGCTGATCGCCGGCGGCGTCGTGGTGAGCCTGATCAAGACGCAGCGCGAGGCAAAGGACCTGACGCTGCCCGGCAACGGCTGACGGGCGGCCAAATGAAAACCGGCCGGGTTGCCCCGGCCGGTCCGTCTTCTCATGACGTCGACGATTACGCCGCCGCTTCGTGCACTTCCGAGAACAGCAGCCGGTCGCTGCCGCCGGTCACCGTCACCGTGTCGCCGTCGTGGACGTGGCCGGCCAGGATGCGCTCGGCCAGCGGGTCCTGGAGCTGGCGCTGGATGACGCGCTTCAGCGGCCGGGCGCCGTAGACCGGATCGTAGCCCTTGTCGGCCAGCCACGCCTTGGCGCTGTCGTCGAGCCTCAGCGTCACCTTGCGGTCTTCGAGCAGCGCCTCCAGGCGCTTGAGCTGGATGTCGACGATGGCGCCCATCTCCGAGCGCTTCAGGCGGTGGAACAGCACGATCTCGTCGAGCCGGTTGAGGAACTCCGGCCGGAAGGCCGAGCGCACCACGCCCATCACCTGGTCGCGCACCGCATCGACGTCCTCGCCATCCTTCTGGGCCGCCAGATACTCCGAGCCGAGGTTGGACGTCAGGATGACAATCGTGTTCTTGAAATCCACCGTGCGGCCCTGGCCGTCGGTCAGCCGGCCGTCGTCGAGCACCTGCAGCAGCACGTTGAACACATCCGGGTGCGCCTTCTCGATCTCGTCGAACAGCACCACCTGATAGGGCCGCCGCCGCACCGCCTCGGTCAGCGCGCCGCCCTCGTCATAGCCGACGTAGCCCGGAGGGGCGCCGATCAGCCTGGAGACCGAGTGCTTCTCCATGTACTCGGACATGTCGATGCGGACCATGGCGTGCTCGTCGTCGAACAGGTAGGCGGCGAGCGCCTTGGTCAGTTCGGTCTTGCCGACGCCGGTCGGGCCGAGGAACATGAACGAGCCGATGGGACGGTTGGGATCCTGCAAGCCGGCGCGCGCCCGGCGGACGGCCGTCGAGACGGCGTGCACCGCCTCGGCCTGTCCGACGACCCGCTTGGCCAGTTCGTCCTCCATGCGCAGGAGCTTGTCGCGCTCGCCCTCCAGCATCTTGTCGACGGGAACGCCGGTCCAGCGCGAGACCACCTGCGCCACGTGGTCAGGCGTCACCGCCTCCTCCAGCATGCCGTTGGTTTCGCTGGCCGCCGCCTCCAGCGCCTTCAGCTCGGTCTCGATGCCGGGGATGACGCCGTAGGTCAGCTCGCCGGCCCGCTGGTACTCGCCCTTGCGCTGGGCGACGGCGAGGTCGTTCCTCGCCTCGTCGAGCCGGCGCTTCAGCTCCGCCGCGTGGCCGAGCTTGTCCTTCTCGGCCTTCCAGCGGGCGGTCAGCGCCGCCGATTCCTGTTCGAGGTCGGCCAGTTCGCGCTCAAGACGCTCCAGCCGGTCGCGCGAGGCGGCGTCGGTCTCCTTGCGGAGCGCCTCCTGCTCGATGCGCAGCTGGATCACCCGCCGGTCGATCTCGTCGAGTTCCTCCGGCTTGGAATCGACCTGCATGCGAAGACGCGATGCCGCCTCGTCGACCAGGTCGATCGCCTTGTCGGGCAGGAAGCGGTCGGTGATGTAGCGATTGCTGAGCGTCGCCGCGGCGACCAGCGCCGCGTCGGTGATGCGCACCTTGTGGTGCTGCTCGTATTTCTCCTTGATGCCGCGCAGGATGGAGATGGTGTCGGCCACCGTCGGCTCGTCGACGAACACCGGCTGGAAGCGCCGGGCCAGCGCCGCGTCCTTCTCGACATACTTGCGGTATTCGTCGAGCGTGGTGGCGCCGACGCAATGCAGCTCGCCGCGCGACAGCGCCGGCTTCAGGAGGTTGGAGGCATCCATGGCGCCGTCGGCCTTGCCGGCGCCGACCAGCGTGTGCATCTCGTCGATGAACAGGATGACGCCGCCGTTCGCCGCCGTCACCTCCGACAGCACCGCCTTCAGCCGCTCCTCGAACTCGCCGCGATACTTGGCGCCAGCGATCAGCGCGCCCATGTCGAGGGCGAGCAGCTCCTTGTCCTTGAGGCTCTCCGGCACGTCGCCGTTGACGATGCGCAGCGCCAGGCCCTCGGCGATCGCCGTCTTGCCGACGCCCGGCTCGCCGATCAGCACCGGGTTGTTCTTGGTGCGGCGGGAAAGCACCTGAATGGTGCGGCGGATCTCCTCGTCGCGGCCGATCACCGGGTCGAGCTTGCCGTCGCGGGCCGCTTTCGTCAGGTCGCGGGCGTATTTCTTCAGCGCGTCGTAGCCACTCTCGGCCGAGGCGCTGTCGGCGGTCCGGCCCTTGCGAATATCGTTGACGGCGGCATTCAGCGAATTGGCGGTGACGCCGGCGTCCTTCAGGATCTTCGCCGTGGCGGCGTCGGTCTCGACGGCCAGCGCGATCAGCAGGCGCTCAACGGTGACGAAGCTGTCGCCGGCCTTGTCGGCCAGCGCCTCGGCAGTGGCGAACACCTTGGCCATCGGCGCCGTCAGGTAGAGCTGGCCGTTGCCGCCGGAGACGCGCGGCATGGCGTCGAGCGCCCGGTCGACGGCCGACAGCGCCCGGCCGGCGTCGCCGCCGGCGGCGTTGATCAGTCCGGCGGCCATACCCTCGGGATCATCGAGCAGCACCTTGAGCAGGTGCTCGGGTGCGAACTGCTGGTGGCCGCGACCGAGCGCCATGGTCTGCGCCGACTGCACGAACCCGCGCGCCCGCTCGGTGTATTTGTCAAAGTTCATTCTGGACATCCTTTCCTCAAGCCCGCCTCCGCCGTCCGAAGCCCGGTGGACGCGTCCTGGACATCATGGAGGCCTGTCCGGTCTCCCTCGCCGACCAATATGGGGACCACGACTGGCGCCGAAAAGGGCCAGGGCAGCTCAAGCAAAGGTAGGTCGCAGCTTCGCGTCGACAATTGCCCGAGGAGAGAGATGGAACCAATCCGGCAACCGTATCCCGCCGCGGCGGTTCCCCCCTCCCGAAAAGATGAAGCCCGCCGCGACGGGAGCCGTCG
Source organism: Pleomorphomonas koreensis DSM 23070 (assembly GCF_000425185.1). Classification (GTDB taxonomy): domain Bacteria; phylum Pseudomonadota; class Alphaproteobacteria; order Rhizobiales; family Pleomorphomonadaceae; genus Pleomorphomonas; species Pleomorphomonas koreensis. The sequence continues at coordinate 183,158 of NZ_AULH01000010.1, read as the reverse complement.
GGCGGGCCGGAAAGGCGAAAGGGGAACTGTCGTCAGGCGCTGGCCAGCGCCGGATAGAGATCGTCGATGCCGAGCGCGCTGCGCAGCATGCCGCGGTCGCGGGCGATGTCGGCGACGGTGTAGCGGTCGAGTACGGCGAAGAAGGCGCCGAGCGCCTCGCGCAGCACGCGATTGTACTCGCAGGAGAGGATCAGCGGGCAGTCCTTGCGCCCCTCCTCCGAGAAGCACTCCGCCATCTGGAAGCTCTCCTCGGTGGCGGCGATGACGTCGCCGAGCTTGATCTCCTCGGCCGGCCGGCCGAGCCGCAGGCCGCCGTGACGGCCGCGGATGGTCTCGATGAACTTGTGGTCCACCAGCACCTTCAAGATCTTGAACAGGTGCGTCTCCGACATGTCGAAGGTCGCGGCGATGTCAGCGACGCGGCTCGGGCGGTCGGGATTCACCGCACAATAGAGCAGCACCCTGATCGAGTAGTTGGTCGCTTGGGTAAGTCGCATGACACCATCTGATTAGAGTTGACATTAAAAGTCAAGATTAATCGTTCAGTTTCAGCATGCGCTTTTGAGCCGGCCGACATAATTCGTGCAATTGCGGATCAGCTTTTCCCGGCCGGCCTTTCGGGCAACAACATCGACGAATTGCCTAGCGCTGGCGCGCCGCCCGGCCGGCCTTTCCCCAGAAATCCACGACTTTCCGGGAGGCGCCGGCCGGAAGCCCGTCAGGCGACCGTCAGGTGACCGTCAGGCGAACTGGCCGTGACAGTGCTTGAACTTCTTGCCCGAACCGCAGGGACAGGGCTCGTTGCGGCCGACGTGCCCCCAGGTCGAGGGATCGTTGGCGTCGCGGGCGACCGGCGTGGCGGTGAAGGCGGCGGGCGTCGGACCGGCCGGCGGCTCGTCGAGACCGGTGGCCGGGTCGGCGTGATGGGCCTGGATCGCCCGCTCGTCGAAGACCGGCGTCTCCGGCGGCGCCTGGCGGATCTCGACGCGCGACAGGCTGGCCGTCACCTGCCGCCTGAGGTCGTTCAGAAGCGCCTCGAACAGCGAGAAGGCCTCGGTCTTGTACTCGTTGAGCGGATCGCGCTGGGCATAGCCGCGGAAGCCGACCACCGAACGCAGGTGGTCGAGGTGGGCGAGATGCTCGCGCCAGAGGTTGTCGAGCGTCTGGAGCAGGATCGCCTTCTCGACGCGGCGCATCAGCTCGGGACCGACGCGCTCCTCGCGGGCGGCGAAGTCGGCCTCGGCGGCGGCAATCAGCCGCTCCTCGATCTCCTGATCGGCGATGCCCTCTTCCTTGGCCCAGTCGGCGACGGGCACGTCGAGGTTCAGCGTCTCGATCACCGCCTCGTGCAGACCCTTGATGTCCCACTGCTCGGCATAGGCGTTCTCGGGGACGTGGCGGGACACCAGCGCCGAGATCACCTCGCGGCGCATGTCGGCGACCGTTTCGGCAACGCTCTCCTCGGTCATCAGCTCGATGCGCTGCTCGAAGATCACCTTGCGCTGGTCGTTCATCACGTTGTCGAACTTGAGAAGGTTCTTGCGGATGTCGAAGTTGCGCGCCTCGACCTTCTGCTGCGCCTTCTCCAGCGCCTTGTTGATCCACGGATGGATGATCGCCTCGCCGTCCTTGAGGCCGAGCTTCTGCAGCATGCCGTCCATGCGGTCGGAGCCGAAGATGCGCATCAGGTCGTCCTGGAGCGACAGGTAGAAGCGCGACTGGCCGGGGTCGCCCTGGCGGCCCGAGCGGCCGCGCAGCTGGTTGTCGATGCGGCGGCTCTCGTGGCGCTCGGTGCCGAGCACGAACAGGCCGCCGGCGGCCAGCGCCTTCTCCTTGAGACGGGAGACGTCGTCGCGGATCTTGGCCTCGCGGGCGTCGCGCTCCGGCCCTTCCGGCACGTCGGCGAGCCGGCGGGCGATCAGCATGTCGGCGTTGCCGCCGAGCTGGATGTCGGTGCCGCGGCCGGCCATGTTGGTGGCGATGGTCACGGCGCCGGGCAGGCCGGCCTGCGAGATGATGTAGGCTTCCTGCTCGTGGTAGCGGGCGTTGAGCACCTGGAACACCGGCTTGTCGCCGTCCATCAGCACGTCCGGATCGCTCTGCTGGAAGCCGGCCTTCTGCAGCAACTCGGCCAGTTGCTCGGACTTCTCGATCGAGGTGGTGCCGACCAGGATCGGCTGGCCCTTCTCCTTGCAGGCGCGAATGGTCTCGATGATCGCCGCATACTTCTCGTCGACGGTGCGATAGACCTCGTCGTGGTCGTCGATGCGGGCGATCGGCCGGTGGGTCGGGATCTCCACCACCTCGAGATTGTAGATGTCGGCGAACTCGTCGGCTTCGGTCGAGGCGGTGCCGGTCATGCCGGCCAGCTTCTCGTACATGCGGAAGTAGTTCTGGAAGGTGATCGAGGCGAGCGTCTGGTTCTCCGGCTGGATGCGCGTGTGCTCCTTGGCCTCCAGCGCCTGGTGCAGGCCGTCCGAATAGCGGCGGCCCGGCATCATGCGGCCGGTGAACTCGTCGATGATCACCACCTCGCCGTCCTTGACGATGTAGTCGCGATCGCGCTGGAACAGCTTGTGCGCCCGGAGCGCCTGGTTGAGATGGTGGACGACCGACACGTTCTCGACGTCGTAGAGCGAGCCGCCCTTCAGGAGGCCGGCCTCCTTGAGCCGCTCCTCCATCCGCTCGGTGCCGATCTCCGAGAAGATCGCCGTGCGGTGCTTCTCGTCGACCTCGAAGTCCTCGTCGGCGATGCCGGGGATGAAGGTGTCGATGGTGTTGTAGAACTCGGAGCGGTCTTCCAGCGGGCCGGAGATGATCAGCGGCGTGCGCGCCTCGTCGATCAGGATCGAGTCCACCTCGTCGACGATGGCGTAGTGGTGGCCGCGCTGCACCATCTGCGCCTTCTCGTACTTCATGTTGTCGCGCAGGTAGTCGAAGCCGAGTTCGTTGTTGGTGCCGTAGGTGATATCGCAGGCGTAGGCGGCGCGGCGCTCGTCGTCGGAGAGGCCATGCACGATGACGCCGACGGTGAGGCCGAGGAAGCGGTAGACGCGGCCCATCCACTCGGCGTCGCGGCGGGCGAGATAGTCGTTGACGGTGACGACGTGGACGCCCTTCTCCGGCAGCGCGTTGAGGTAGACGGCGAGCGTCGCCACCAGCGTCTTGCCTTCGCCGGTCTTCATCTCGGCGATGTCGCCGTCGTTCAGCACCATGCCGCCGATCAGCTGCACGTCGAAATGCCGCTGGCCGAGGGCGCGTTTGGCCGCCTCGCGCACCACGGCGAAGGCCGGAACCAGCAGCTTGTCGAGGTCGGCGCCGGCGGCGAGCTGCTGCCGGAACTCCACGGTCTTGGCGGCAAGCTCGGCGTCGGAGAGCGCCTCCATCTCCGCTTCGAGCGCGCCGATCGCCTGCACGGCGGGGCGATAGGACCTGATGCGGCGATCGTTCGCCGAACCGAAAATCTTGCGTGCTAATCCGCCGAGGCCGACCATGGCAGCCCATCCCTTCGATCAGAATTCCGTATATGTGTGCGGGAACGGGAAGCGGGGCGCCCAGCCGTTGGTGCCGGGGCCAACCGTCCGCCCGACCTGCCGAGCCACGCTCCATCTATGGCGGGGTCAAGGATATGTCAACGCTGGCCCCTTCCGGATGGCTGGAATCCGCGCCTTCCGGCGGCGTCCGGACGGCGCCTTTCACGAGGTGTTTTTCGTCTTCGCCGCCACGGAGAAATTGCCGCCGGGCGCCGGGCGCGCTATAGGGCAGTCCTCAAGGTGCCGGCCCGACATCCGGGCGCCGGACCGAAGACAGGATCGTCCCGATGAAATTTGCTCCCGCCGCCGGCGCTCGTGGCCGCCTCGGTCTTCTCGCCGCCGCCGCCCTTCTCACGCTGTCCGCGCTGCCGGCCTCGGCCGACGACGTGGTGGCCCGCGTCAACGGCAAGGACATCACCGCCGCCGAGGTGCAGATGGCCACCGACGTGTTCGGCGAGCAGCTCGCCCAGATCCCCGAGGCGCAGCGCCGCTCGATGGTGGTCGACGCGCTGGTCGACATGCACGTGATGGCCGACGCGGCGCAGGCGGCCGGCGTCGCCGACAGCCCGAAGTACAAGGCGCGCATGGCCTTCCTCGAGGCGCAGGCGCTGCGCAACACCTATGTCGAGGACGAACTGCAGGCCAAGATTTCCGAGGACGACATCAAGGCGCGCTACGAGAAGGACGTCGCCGGCTACGTCGCCCCCGAGGAGGTGCACGCCCGCCATATCCTGGTGAAGACCGAGGACGAGGCCAACGCCATCCTGAAGGAGCTGGCGGCCGGCGGCGACTTCCAGGCCATCGCCAAGGAGAAGTCCCAGGACCCCGGCTCCAAGGCCAACGGCGGCGATCTCGGCTTCTTCGCCAAGGGCCAGATGCTGCCGGAGTTCGAGGCCGAAGCCTTCGCTCTGAAGCCGGGCGAGACGTCGGTGAAGCCTGTCAAGACGCAGTTCGGCTACCACATCCTGAAGGTCGAGGAGCGCCGCACCCAGCCGGTGCCGACCCTCGACCAGGTGCGCGAGCAGGTGATCCAGATGGTCGAGCGCGACAAGTACCAGGAGACGCTGGCCAAGATGCGCGGCGAGGCCAAGATCGAGATCCTGACGCCGCCCGCCGCGCCGGCCGCCCCCGCCCAGCCGGCGGCGCCCGCGCCGGCCAACTGACGCTTCTCCCGCCCCGGCCGCCTGCGGCCGGGGTCCGCTTCCTTGCCTGAAGGCCCGACGATGTCCGCCACTCCGTCTCCGCTCGCCCCTCTGTCCCATCCCGAGCTGCCGGCCCTCGACGGCGTGCGCTTCGCCACCGCCGCCGCCGGCATCAAGTACAAGGGGCGCACCGACGTGCTGCTGGTGGCCCTCGATGAAGGGACGGAGGTGGCCGGCGTCTTCACCACCTCCAAATGCCCGTCGGCGCCGGTCGACTGGTGCCGCGCCAGCCTGGGCGGCGGTCAGGCGCGGGCGCTGATGGTCAATTCCGGCAATGCCAACGCCTTCACCGGCAAGAAGGGCCGCGAGACCGTCGAGGCCTCGGCCGCCTACGTCGCCGCTGCCCTCGGCGTGCCGGCCGGCGAAGTGTTCCTCGCCTCGACCGGCGTCATCGGCGAACCGCTGGAGCCCAGGAAATTCGAGGCCGTGCTCGGCGACCTCTCCGGCCGTCTGGCGCCGGCGCCCTGGCTCGACGCCGCCCGCGCCATCATGACCACCGACACCTTTCCCAAGGTGGTCACCGCCACGGTGGACCTCGGCGGCGTGCCGGTCACCATCAACGGCATGGCCAAGGGCGCCGGCATGATCGCGCCCGACATGGCGACCATGCTGTCCTTCGTCTTCACCGATGCGCCGATCGCCGCGCCGGTGCTGCAGGATCTGCTCGGCAAGGGCGTCAAGGGCTCGTTCAATTCGATCACCGTCGACAGCGACACCTCCACTTCCGACACGCTGCTGCTGTTCGCCACCCAGAAAGCGGCCGGCCGCGGCGCGCCGCGCATCGACGATCCGGCCGACCCCCGTCTTGCCGCCTTCCGCGCCGCGCTCGACGGCCTGCTTCTCGACCTCGCCAAGCTGGTGGTGCGCGACGGCGAGGGCGCCCGCAAGTTCATCGAGGTCGAGGTGACCGGCGCCACCGACGACGCCTCCGCCAAGCGCATCGCCTTCGCCATCGCCAATTCGCCGCTGGTCAAGACCGCCGTCGCCGGCGAGGACGCCAACTGGGGTCGCGTCGTCATGGCCGTCGGCAAGGCCGGCGAGCCGGCCGACCGCGATCGTCTGGCCATCTGGTTCGGCGACGTGCGCGTTGCCGTGGACGGCGAGCGCGACGCCGCCTACTCCGAGGCCGCCGCCTCGGCGGTGATGAAGGAACCCGAGGTGCGCATCCGCGCCGACATCGGCCTCGGCGCCGGCAAGGCCACCGTCTGGACCTGCGACCTCACCAAGGACTACGTCGCCATCAACGGCGACTATCGCAGCTGACGCATCCGCCCGAGAAGTTGCAGACTTTTCGCGCGGATGCGCGACAACGAATGTCCGGAGAGCCGAACGTGAGGATGGTGCTGGTCGTCGCCTGCGCGCTGATCGATCCCGACGGCCGCGTCCTCCTGGCCCAACGGCCGGAGGGCAAGGCGCTGGCCGGCCTCTGGGAGTTTCCCGGCGGCAAGCTGGAAGCCGGCGAGCGGCCGGAGGATGCGCTGATCCGCGAGCTTGCCGAGGAGATCGGCATCGTCGTCAAGCCGGCCTGCCTGGCGCCGCTGACCTTCGCCAGCCACGCCTACGACGACTTCCACCTGCTGATGCCGCTCTACGTCTGCCGCCGCTGGCAGGGTGAGGCGGTCGGCCGCGAGGGGCAGGCGCTCGCCTGGGTGCGGCCGCAGAAGCTGCGCGATTATCCGATGCCGCCGGCCGACGGCCCGCTCATCCCGCATCTCCTCGATCTGCTGTCGCCGTTCACCGGCGGACCTGTGTAACGCACATATACGAAATCATCACACTTCCGAGGCAAGAATGACAAGGCAGCGGGCATCGTCGACGGCGATCCCGCCGTTTGCGGCATCCCGGGAAGGAAGAGGCAGGATATGGCGGAGAAGCGCCCGAAACCCCGGCTGTGCCGCCTCGGCGCCTTTCTTCGCGACCTCAGGGGCGCCACCGCCATCGAATACGGCATCCTGATGATGATGGTCGGACTGGCGCTGCTCGGCATGGTGTCGCTGACCGACGTCTCCAACCGCATCAACGATACCTTCGCCTACATCTCCAATACGCTGTCCCAGTAAGACAAGCGGTCAGCCGCCTTCCCGCCCGGCCTTCAGCGCGTCGGCGAGCCGCACCGAGGCGCTGCCGGGCCTGAGCGGCTTCTGCTGGCTGTCATGCGGCGCCCAGCCCGACAGCGAGATCAGCGTCAGCGTCGCCCGCACCCGGCCGTCCGGATCGCCAAACATCTCCTGATAGAGCGCCGCCATTTCGGCGATCAGCGCCGGTCCGGTCAGGCCGGGCCGGCGATCGGCAAGCAAGCCGGCGGCGCCCATCGCCTTCAGCTCGTCCATCAGCCTCAGCGCGTTGTCGTAGCGCAGCGTCAGCCGGTCCTGGTCGGCCACCGGCAGCGCGAAACCGGCCCGCTGCATCAGGCCGCCGAGGTCGCGCACCTCGGCCATCGGCGCGACGCGCGGGCTGACACCGCCCGATCGGCGGCTTTCGGCGACAAGAAAGGCCTGCCTCAGCTCGGTCAGCGTGTCGCCGCCGGCCAGCACGCCGAGGAACAGACCGTCCGGCCGCAGCACGCGCCGCGCCTCGATCAGCGCCCCCGGCAGGTCGTTGGCAAATTGCAGCGTCAGCGCCGACACCACGAGATCGAAGGCGCCGCCGGCAAAGGGCAGCGCCTCGTCGTCGATCACCACGGCGCCGCCGGCGCCGGGCACCAGCAGATCGGCGCTGAGCACCTGATCGGCCCGGCCGGCGACATGGGCCGACAGCCGGCCGGTCGCATCACCGATCACCAGCGCCCGCTCGAAGCGCCGGTTCACGGCGGCGACCCGGTCGGCGAGGTCGTCGGCGGCCAGCGCCAGCAGGAAATCGGCGCCCGGCCGCTGTTCGGCGAGCGCCCGCGCCCGGCGGCGGGCAAGAAGGCGGCGGTCGAAGATCACGGGCGTCATCGGCGGTGTCCGGCAGCAGGCATTCCCGTCAGATAGGCGGCTGGCGGCGGCGCGTCAAATCGTCGGATGCCGGCGCGCCCCTCTGGGCGGCGGCGGTCGTCCGTGATTTACTTCTCCGCCATGGCCGCCGATCCCGATCTCTGGCTTCCCCTCGATGCCGACGCGCCGCGCCGGCCGGCAATGCCGTTTCATCTCCTGGCCGCCGCCGGCCACCTGTTGCGCGCCGCCGGCCGCGAGGTTGCCGATCTAGTGCTGCCGCCCGCCTGTCCGGTCTGCCGCGTCCGCCTCGGCAGCCCGGCCGGCCTCTGCGCCGACTGCTGGCGGAAGGTGCGCTTTCTCGAACGGCCCTGGTGCGAACGGCTCGGCACGCCGCTGCCGCTCGACCTCGGCCCCGGCATACTCTCGGCCGCCGCCGTCGCCGATCCGCCCATCTACGCCCGCGCCCGCTCGGCCGTCTCCTACGAGGGACCGGTGCCCGACCTCGTCCAGGCCCTCAAATACGGCGACCGCACCGACCTCGCGCCGATGCTCGGCGCCTGGATGGCCCGTGCCGCCCACGAACTGGTGGCCGACGCCGACCTGCTGGTGCCGGTGCCGCTGCACTGGACGCGCCTCGCCCGCCGCCGGTTCAACCAGGCGGCGATATTGTCGCGCGAGGTCGGGCGCCTCACCGGCCTGCCGGTGGCGACCGATATCCTCGTCCGCGCCCGCCGCACGCCGCCGCAGGTCGGGCTCGGCCGCGACGGCCGGATACGCAACATGCACGGCGCCTTCGTGGTGCCGACCGCCAGGATCGCCACGCTTGCCGGCCGCCGGCCGATCCTCGTCGACGACGTGCTGACCACCGGCGCCACGCTGGAAGCGGCCGCCCGGACGCTTCTTGCCGCCGGCGCCGCTGCCGTCGACGTGCTGACCCTGGCGCGGGTTGTGGCGCCGCGCTGAAGCGGGCTATAGAATCCGCTATCGATATTGCCCGTGAGGAGGTCCGCCATGGTTCCGGTCACCATCTACACCCGCGACGGCTGCGGCTACTGCACCCGCGCCAAGATGCTGCTCGCCAGGAAGGGCGCCGCCTTCACCGAGATCAACGCCGGCTACGATGCCGATCTCAAGGCCGAGATGGTGCAGCGCTCCGGCCGCCGCACCTTCCCGCAGATCTTCATCGGCGACAGCCACGTCGGCGGCTGCGACGACCTATACGATCTCGAAGCCGAAGGCCGGCTCGACGCCCTTCTCGCCGGCTGAGGGAGATAAAGAGTGCCACGCCAACTCTGCGTCGCCGCCGTCCAGCTCCGCTCGGGCCGCGATCCCGCCCGCAACCTTCCCGAGGTGGAGGCGCTGATCCGCGACGCCGCCGGCTCCGGCGCCACCTACGTCCAGACGCCGGAGATGACCAACATCGTCGAGCGCGACCGCGCCGCCATGCAGGAGCGCCTCGCCGCCGAGGCGCAGGATCCCTTCGTCATCCGCGGCGCCGAGCTTGCCCGCGAACTGGGCATCACGCTGCACTACGGCTCGCTGGCCATCCGCCGCGACGACGGCCGCGTCGCCAACCGCGCCTACGTCTTTGGCCCCGGCGGCGACATGCTGGCCCGTTACGACAAGATCCACATGTTCGACGTCGATCTGCCCTATGGCGAGAGCTGGCGCGAGAGCGCCACCTACACGCCGGGCGAGAGCGCCATCCTGGTCGAGGCGGCCGGCACGCGGATCGGTCTCGCCATCTGCTACGACCTGCGCTTTCCGCAATTGTTCCGCGCCTACGGCCACGCCGGCGCCGAGATCATCGGCGCGCCAGCCGCCTTCACCCGCCAGACCGGCGAGGCGCACTGGCACGTGCTGCAACGGGCCCGCGCCATCGAGAACGGCTGCTTCATGCTGTCTGCCGCCCAGGGCGGCCGCCACGAGGACGGCCGCGACACCTACGGCCATTCGCTGGTGGTCGGCCCCTGGGGCAAGGTGATCGCCGAGGCCGACCATACCGATCCCGGCGTCGTCATCGCCGACATCGATCTCGATGAGGTGGAACTCGCCCGCGCCCGCATCCCGGCGCTGGAGAACGAGCGCCGCTTCACCCTGGCCGAATAGCCCCAAAAAGTCAGCTCCAGCCTTGCGGCGACCGGAGCGGCGCGCCATGTTGAGACCATGATCCGTTATTCGCTTCTCTGTTCCGAAGGCCATGAATTCGAGGGCTGGTTCCGCTCCTCTCGGGATTTCGACGCCCAGGCATCGGCCGGGCTCTGCGCCTGCCCCCGGTGCGGCTCAACGTCGGTCGCCAAGGCGCTGATGAAGCCCAATGTCGCCACCTCGGAAGCCAGGACCGCCCCGGTTGCGGAGCAAGGCATGCCGCCGTCCGCCATTCCGCCGGAGGCGCGCGCCTTCATCGGGAAGCTCAAGGAAATCAAGGCGGCGTTGCTTGACGGCTCCGAGGACGTCGGCAAGCGGTTTGCCGAGGAGGCGCGCCGCATCCATTTCGGCGAAGCGCCGGCCCGCGCCGTGCACGGCGAGGCGACCGAACAGGACGCCCGCGCGCTGGTCGAGGACGGCATCGACATCCTGCCGCTGCCGATCCTGCCGGGCGAGCGGAATTGATCCCTACACCTTGGGTCTCGCCGCCAGCACCATGTAGTTGACGTCGGTGTCGTCGCTTTCCTTCCAGGCGAAGCGGAGGGGATCGAAGACGATGCCGCGCCGGTCGAGCAGCGTCAGGCCGGCGCCTTGCAGCGGCGCCTCGACTTCCTCGGGTTTGACGAACTTCCGCCAGTCGTGGGTGCCGGCCGGCAGCCAGCGCAGCACGTATTCGGCGCCGACCACCGCCAGGCCGAGCGCCTTCAGCGTGCGGTTGAGCGTGGCGACGATGACGAGGCCGCCGGGCTTGACGAGACTGGCCACCGTGTCGAGGAAAGCCGGCACGTCGCTGACGTGCTCGACCACTTCCAGCGCCAGCACCACGTCGAAACGCTCGCCGGCGGCAAGCACGTCTTCCGCCGTGGTCGCCCGGTAATCGACGACGGTGCCGGTTTCGGCGGCATGGACGCGCGCCACCTCGATGTTGACCTCCGACGGATCGATGCCGGTCACCGTGGCGCCGAGGCGGGCCATCGGCTCGGAGCCCAGGCCGCCGCCGCAGCCGATGTCGAGGAAGGCAAGGCCGGAGAAGGCATCGGCCGACCGCTCGTCGCGGCCGAAATGCCGGCATGCCTCGCGCTTGATGTAGGAAAGGCGCGCCGGGCTGAACTTGTGCAGAGGCTTGAACTTGCCGTTCGGGTCCCACCACTCGCGCGCCATCGCCGAGAAGCGGTCGACCTCGGCCTGGTCGACGCTGCCACGCCTGCTTTCGGTCATCGTCCACCTCCGCTCCGCCCGTCCTGATACGGGTTCCGACTTTTCAAGCCGGCGGGCGGCCAAGTCAACCCTCGGGCTCGACGCCGAATACTGGTCATAACCGCAAAGGCACCCTTTCCGGCGCGGCCGCGAAGCGCTTCACTGGCGTCCATCCAGTCGTCAGAGGAATCCGCCATGCCGCTGCATCCCGAAATCGCCGCCGATCTGGCGGCCGCCGCCGCCCGCGGCGAACCGCCGCTCCGCCAGCTGACGCCCGCCGCCGCCCGCGCCCGCGCCGAGGCCGAGCCGCGCGCCGCCGGCAAACCGGTGCAGGCGGTGGAAACGCTGTCGATTCCCGTCGGAGACGGCACCATCGCCGCCCGCCTGTACAGACCGTCCGGCGACGGCGGCGCCCTGCCGGCCATCCTCTACATTCACGGCGGCGGCTGGGTGCTCTGCTCGCTCGACACCCACGACAACGTCTGCCGCAACCTCGCCGCCGCCGTCGGCGCCGTCGTCGTGTCGATCGACTACCGCATGGCGCCCGAGCACCGCTTCCCGACGGCAAGCGACGACTGCCTCGCCGCCGTCCGCTGGATCGGCGGCCAGGCCGCCGACCTCGGCATCGATCCGGCCCGGCTGATCATCGGCGGCGACAGCGCCGGCGGCAATCTTGCCGCCGTCACGGCGTTGCGCCTGCGCGACGAGGGCGGGCCGAAGCTCCTCGGTCAGATGCTGATCTACCCGGTGACCGACGACATCGCCGCCGGCCATCCCTCCTATGCCGAGTTCGCCGAGGGCTTCGGCCTGACCGCCGACGACATGGCCTGGTTCTGGGAGCACTATGTGCCGGACCCTGCCCTGCGCGCCCATCCGTACGCCTCGCCGCTCAGGGCGGACGACCTCACCGGCCTGCCGCCGGCCCTGGTGCTGACCGCCGGCTGCGACGTGCTGCGCGACGAGGGCGAGGCCTATGCCGGCCGGCTCGCCGCCGCCGGCGTGACGCTCGATTTCCGCCGCTACGAGGGCCTGCACCACGGCTGCGCCGGCGACTACGGCCGCCTCGCCGCCGTCGCACCATTCTTCGAGCATCTCGTCGCCTGGGCGCGGGCGATCTTCCGGCTCTAGGCGGCGGGGCAATCCGCAAAAGCACCCGAAGCGGCGGAACGTGGCTTCCGGCGCCAAGCAGCGGGGCGTGGCAGGCGGGTCTTTCGGGACGAAGCCCCGAAAGACGGAAAGCGGAGCGGACGCCCAAGGGCCGGAGGCCCGCGCGACCGAGACAGACAAAAACCACCGCTGGCGGCCAAGGCCGAAAACAAACACACCGCAACCGCCTCCGGCGATTGCCCGGCGCCGAACCTTCCTGTATTGAGGGCGCGGCCGCCGCGGGCACTGTTCGGCGGTCCGCCTTTTCACCTCTCGCGGGCGGGTTTCCCGCCCCTCAGGAAACGACGTCGGAAAATGGCTCGATTGGTGATGAAATTCGGCGGCACCTCCGTCGCCGACCTCGATAGGATCCGCAATGTCGCCGCGCATGTGAAGCGGGAGGTCGATGCCGGCCATCAGGTCGCCGTCGTCGTGTCGGCCATGGCCGGCAAGACCAACGAGCTGGTGGCACTCTGCCGCGGCGCCTCCTCTCTGCATGACGCGCGCGAGTACGATGCCGTCGTCGCCTCCGGCGAGCAGGTGACGTCCGGCCTCCTCGCCATCACGCTGCAGGCGATGGGCGTCGACGCCCGCTCCTGGCAGGGCTGGCAGCTGCCGATCGTCACCGACCAGGCGCACGGCGCCGCCCGCATCCAGACGATCGACGGCCACCGGGTCATCGAGCAGATGAACGAAGGCCGCGTGGCGGTGATCGCCGGCTTCCAGGGCATGGCGCCGGATGGCCGCATCTCGACGCTCGGCCGCGGCGGCTCCGACACCTCGGCCGTCGCCGTGGCGGCGGCGGTCAAGGCCGACCGCTGCGACATCTACACCGATGTCGACGGCGTCTACACCACCGACCCGCGCATCGTGCCCAAGGCCCGCCGTCTCGACAAGGTCTCCTTCGAGGAGATGCTGGAGATGGCCTCGCTCGGCTCCAAGGTGCTGCAGGTGCGCTCCGTCGAGCTTGCCATGGTCCACAAGGTGCGCACCTTCGTGCGCTCTTCCTTCGAGGACCCCGTCAACCCCAAGACCATGCCGAACGGCGACCCGTTCGGAACGCTCATTTGCGATGAGGACGAGATCGTGGAACAGGAAGTCGTTACCGGTATCGCCTACTCCAAGGACGAGGCGCAGATCTCCATCCGCCGCGTGCCGGACCAGCCGGGCGTCGCCGCCGCCGTGTTCGTGCCGCTGGCCGAGGCCAACGTCAACGTCGACATGATCGTCCAGAGCATCTCGGCCGACGGCGCCGAGACCGACATCACCTTCACGCTGCCGGCCGCCGACTACGAGCGCGCCACCGCCGTGCTCGACGCCCGCAAGGCGGAGATCGGCTACAAGACCTTCGAGGGCACCACCGGCATGTGCAAGGTGTCGGTGATCGGCGTCGGCATGCGCAGCCACGCCGGGGTCGCCGCCGAGGCCTTCAGGGCGCTGTCGGCCAAGGGCATCAACATCCGGGCGATCACCACCTCGGAAATCAAGATCTCCGTGCTGATCGACGAGGCCTACACCGAGCTGGCCGTGCGGACGCTGCATTCGACCTACGGCCTCGACAAGGCGTGATGCGGGGCTCCGGCACGGGGACCTGAGACGGCGAAGACCGGCGCGGGGCGGCGGCGCTCACGCCGATGTGTCGGGAGCGGATGGAAAAGGGCCTCGCCGGCCGGGCGACGAAGCCGTATCAACGTCTCGGAAGCCCGGCCGCCGCCCATGTGCATGCTGCCATTTTGATGGCTTCAAGCCGGCCGTGAAACGCGCTAGGGCTGGCATATCGAGTGGATGACCCCGCCGGCCGGCCTGGCGCCGAACCGGCCTGCGGGAGAGAGCAGGAAGCCGACGATGCGGGGAGGCCTTTCCGGACCGCGCGTTCTGCTCCGCCGCCTCCGCGAGGTGATGGCGGAGCCGATCAGCGCCCAGGAGCGACTGGACAAGATCGTCACCACCATCGCGGCCAACATGGTCGCGGAGGTCTGCTCGCTCTACGTCCTCCGCGCCGACGGCGTGCTCGAACTGTTCGCCACCGAGGGCCTCAACCGCCAGGCCGTCCACAAGGCCTCGCTGCGCATCGGCCAGGGCCTGGTCGGCCTGATCGCCGCCGAGGCGGCGGTGCTCAACCTCGCCGATGCCCAGGAGCATCCGGCCTTCGCCTACATTCCCGGCACCGACGAGGAGGCCTATCACTCCTTCCTCGGTGTGCCGATCCTGCGTTCCGGCCGCACGCTCGGCGTGCTGGTGGTGCAGAACCGCGTCCGCAAGACCTATTCGGACGAGGAGGAGGAGGCGCTCCAGACCACCGGCATGATCATTGCCGAGATCATCGCCTCCGGCGAGGTGCTGGGCCTCGCTGCCAGCCAGCAGACGGTGCTCGACCTCAACCGGCCCATGCACATCCCCGGCGTGGTGCTGTCGGAGGGCGTCGGCCTCGGCCATGTCGTGCTGCACGAGCCGCGCGTCGTCGTCACCAACTTCATCGCCGAGGACCCGGACAAGGAGGTCAAGCGCCTCACCGCCGCCATCGCCAACCTGCGCCTCTCGATCGACGACATGATCGACCGCGGCGAGGTCGCCCACCACGGCGAGCACCGCGACGTGCTGGAAGCCTACCGCATGTTCGCCTACGACCGCGGCTGGACGCGGCGCATGGAGGAGGCGATCGTCCGCTCCGGCCTCTCCGCCGAGGCGGCGGTGGAGCGCGTGCAGTCCGACACCCGCGCCCGCATGCAGCGGCAGACCGACCCCTATCTCCTCGAACGCCTGCACGATTTCGACGACCTCACCTATCGCCTCCTGCGCGAGCTGATGGGCAAGGACAAGTCGACCGAGATGCCGGAGAACGCCATCGTCGTCGCCCGCTCGATGGGCGCCGCCGAGTTGCTCGACTACGACCGCGCCAAGCTGCGCGGCCTGGTGCTCGAGGAGGGCACCACGACCAGCCACGTGGCGATCGTCGCCCGCGCCCTGTCGATCCCGACCGTCGGCCAGCTCGCCAATGTCGTATCGCTGGCCGACAACGGCGACAGCATCATCATCGACGGCGAGAGCGGCTACGTCCACCTGAGGCCGCCGGCCGACGTCGAGCAGGCTTACGTCACCAAGGTGCGCTTCCGCGCCCGCCGGCAGGAGCGCTATCGCCAGTTGCGCTTCAAGGCGCCGGTGACGCTCGACGGCGTGAGGATCGCCCTCAACACCAATGCCGGCCTGTTGTTCGACCTGCCGCATTTCGACGAATCGGGCGCCGACGGCATCGGCCTGTTCCGCACCGAACTGCAGTTCATGATCGCGCCGACCTTCCCCAAGCTGGGCCAGCAGGCGGAGCTTTATTCCAAGATCCTCGACGGCGCCACCGGCCGGCCGGTCACCTTCCGCACGCTGGATATCGGCGGCGACAAGGTGCTGCCCTACCTCACCCGCTCGGTGCAGGAGGAGAACCCGGCCATGGGCTGGCGGGCCATCCGCATCGGCCTCGACCGCACCGTCATCCTCAGGACGCAGATGCGCGCCCTCCTGAAGGCGGCCGGTGGCCGCGAGCTGCGCGTCATGTTCCCGATGATCTCGACGGTCGACGAGTTCCTGAAGGCCAAGGAGCTGGTGAAGGGCGAGCAGCGCTTCCTGGAAAAGCACGGCCACGCCCTGCCCTCGTCGCTGAAGCTCGGCGCCATGATCGAGGTGCCGGCGCTGCTGTTCGAGCTGGACGAGTTGCTGTCGGTGGTCGACTTCGTGTCGGTCGGCACCAACGACCTGTTCCAGTTCATGCTGGCCGTCGACCGCGGCAACGCCAAGGTGGCGCAGCGCTTCGATCCGCTCGCCCCGTCCTTCCTGCGGGCGCTGCGCACCATCGCCCGCAAGTCGGCCGAATACGGCAAGCCGGCCACTCTCTGCGGCGAATTGGGCGGCACGCCGCTCACCGCCATGGCGCTGATGGCCATCGGCTTCCGCTCGATGTCCATGGCCGCCACCTCGGTCGGCCCGGTCAAGGACATGATCCGCTCGGTCAACCTCGGCGAGCTGGAAGCGCTGCTCGCCCCGGCCCTCAACCGCCCGGACGGCCCGCCGATCCGCAAGCTCCTGCAGGACTTCGCGGAATCCCGCGACATCCCGCTCAATTGAAGATCGCATGACTCCCTTCGACGCCCGCCTCGAGGCCCTCCTCGACCGCTTCGCCATTCTCGAGGCCCGCCTCGCCGGCAACCCGGACGCCGACACCTACGTCCGCCTGTCGCGCGACTATGCCGAGCTGGAGCCGCTGATCGCCCGCATCCGGTCGTTGCGCGCCGCCGGGCAGGAGCTGGCCGATGTCGAGGCCATGCTGGCCGACGCCGCCACCGATCCGGACATGCGGGCGCTTGCCGAGGCCGAGCGGCCGGAGCTTGCCGACAAGGTCGAGGCGCTGCGGCAGGAGGTGCGCGTCGCGCTGCTGCCGCGCGACCGCGCCGACGACCGGAGCGCCATCCTCGAAGTGCGCGCCGGCACCGGCGGCGACGAGGCGGCGCTGTTCGCCGGCGACCTCTTCCGCATGTACCAGCGCTATGCCGAGGCGCGCGGCTGGCGCGTCGAGGTGATGAGCCTGTCGGACGGCGAGATGGGCGGCTACAAGGAGATCATCGCCTCGATCGACGGCGCCGGCGTCTACGCCCGCCTGAAGTTCGAGTCCGGCGTCCACCGGGTGCAGCGGGTGCCGGCGACCGAGAGTTCCGGCCGCATCCACACCTCGGCCGCCACCGTCGCGGTGCTGCCGGAAGCCGAGGAGGTGGATATCGCCATCAACGAGGCCGATCTGCGCGTCGACACCTTCCGCTCATCGGGCGCCGGCGGCCAGCACGTCAACACCACCGACAGCGCCATCCGCATCACCCATGTTCCCACCGGCATCGCCGTCGCCTGCCAGGAGGAGCGGTCGCAGCACAAGAACCGCGCCAAGGCGATGAAGCTGCTGCGCGCCCGCCTCTACGAGATCGAGCGCGAGAAGGCCGACAGTGCCCGCGCCGCCGACCGGCGCGGCCAGGTCGGCTCCGGCGACCGCTCCGAGCGCATCCGCACCTACAACTTCCCGCAGGGACGCGTCACCGACCACCGCATCAACCTGACGCTCTACAAGCTGCCGCAGGTGATGGAGGGCGACCTCGACGACATCGTCGGCGCGCTGATCACCGACCATCAGGCGAAGCTGCTGGCCGAGGAAGGCGCGTGAGCGCGCCCGCCACCCTCGGCGCCCTGCTCGCCGCCGCCCGCCGGCGCCTCCAGGCGGCCGGCCTGGACACGGCGGCCATCGATGCCCGCCTGCTGGTCGAAGCGGCGACCGGCGCCAGCCGGCTCGATCTCCTCGCCGCCGCCGACCGACAGGTCGCCCCCGACGCCGCCGTCCGCCTCGACGGCTGGCTCGATCGCCGGGCGGCCGGCGAGCCGGTCGGCCGCATCCTCGGCACCGCCTCGTTTTACGGCCTCGACTTCGCGCTCGGCCCGGACACGCTGGAGCCGCGCCCCGATACCGAGGTGCTGGTCGAGACGGCGCTCGCCGCCGTGCGGTCGGGCCGCCTCCCCGGCGTTTCACCTGACGGCGCCGGCCTCCGCCTGCTCGACATCGGCACCGGCACCGGCGCCATCGCCGTGACGCTGCTCGTCAAGCTGCCGGCCGCTCGCGGCCTTGCCACCGATCTTTCCGCCGGCGCCGTCGCGGTGGCGAGGGACAACGCTGCCCGTCACGGCGCCGCCGACCGTCTCGACTTCGCGACCGGCGACGTCTGGCAGCCGGTGGCTGGCCGCTTCGGCCTCGTCGTCTCCAATCCGCCCTATATCGCCAGCGACGTCATTGCCGGCCTCGACCGCGAGGTGCGCCTGCACGACCCGCATCTTGCCCTCGACGGCGGCGCCGACGGTCTCGATGTCTACCGGGCGATCCTCGCAGGCCTTCACGACCATCTCCTCCCCGGCGGTCTCCTCGCCGTGGAGATCGGCTGGGACCAGGGCGCGGCGGTGAGCGATCTCTTCGCGCTGGCCGGGCTCGGGACGATCGAAGTCCACCGCGACCTCGGCGGCCGCGATCGGGTGGTCTCCGGCGTCATGCTGTCGCAAAGCGACTGAAATCCCGTCGTTTTATTGACGTTGATGACAAAATTCAGCTTGGAAAGTCGTCGGGAAGCAGCTAGGGTCCTTGCGTAGAGAATCGGCTGTATTTGACGTCACCGTCGAAAAGCCGTATTCGGGAAGCATGACCTCTTGTCTGGGCGGATGAACGGTCGGGGCTGGCGCGTGACGCTCGGCTGCCGGCAGAGCCAAGACAAGGGCCAGGATCCCGCTCAGACCCGTTCTCGATACGATCAAACGTAGAGGATGCTGAGGCGACACCGCCACGGGCTAGGGCATCGGGCCGGAAAGTGTACGCACTTTTCGGGAAAATTCGGTGTTTGAACAGATAGATAGCACAACACGGGGCATCCGTCGGGATGCGGGGTTGGTCTATCCTGCTTCGGCGGACGGTCGCACTTGACGGATGATTTGTTTGCACCAGGCGCCGCGACTTCGACTGCCTTCCCTTGGGAAGCGCCGGGAGTCGACGAGATCCGCGGCCTCGCGCCTCGTGCTTTTTGACCCGCGAAGGCAAGAGATAGCGGACATATGAGGCAGAACCAGCAGAACAAGCAACGGATGCGCGGCCGGCCCAACCGCAAGGCTCCCAATCCGCTGACCCGGTCGTTCGATTCCAACGGCCCGGACATCAAGATCAGGGGCACCGCCCTCCACATCGCCGAGAAATATACCCAGCTCGCCCGCGATGCATCCTCCTCCGGCGACCGGGTGATGGCGGAGAACTACCTCCAGCACGCCGAGCATTACTATCGCATCATCGCCGCCGCCCAGGCTGCCCAGGCGGCTGCCGCCGCGGGACGCGAGGACGAGAGCGAGGACGACGATTTCGAGCCGATTGGCTCCGACCGCTTCGAGCCGCGCCAGATCGAGATGCGCCAGCCCGGCCAGTTCGACAACAACCGCCAGCCGAACGAGCAGCGCGATTCGCGCGAAGGCGGCGGCTATCAGAACCGCGACAACGGCGGCAACCGCGACAACGGCAACCAGCAGCCGCGCGAGCCGCGCGACAATAATCGCAACGGCGACAACAATCGCAACGACAACGCCGGCGGCGATCGCCAGCAGCAGGGCGACTATCGCCGCGGCCGCCAGCGTTTCGACCGTTTCGGCCGCGACAACCGCGGCGAGCGCCAGGGGCAAGGCGAGCGCCAGGGGCAGAACCAGGACAACCGTGGCGGCGAGCGCCAGCCGCAGCCGGTGGCGGTGCCGACGCTGGCCGACGCGCCACAGCCCGACGTCAGCTTCCCCGACGCGCCGCAGCCGGTGGTCCGCATCGAGCGTGAACGCGAGCGGACGCCGCGCGGCGAGCCGACGCCGCGCACCGAGCCGACGCCGGTCGCCGCCGAGGCCGGCCTGCCGGCCTTCCTGCTGGAGCGCCAGCCGCGCGCTTCCGAGCCCGCCCCGGTCGCCGTCGCCGAGCGTCCCGCCCCGGTTGCCGAGGCGCCCGCCAAGCCGGCGCCGGAACCGGCCGCTTCGGAAGCGCCTGCCGCCGAGACGGCCGGTGACGAGGAGACGCCGCGCAAACGCACGCCGCGCCGCCGCGCCACCACGCTCGGCACGCCGATCGCCCCGACCACCGCCCGTCCCCGCACCCGCCGCGTCAAGACGCCGGCCGAAGGGGGCTCCGAGGGCGGCGAAGGCTGAGGCCGCCTCATTCGCCGGAAGAAACGGGGGCCGCGTCGGCAGCGACGCGGCCCTTGTCGTTTGGTTGCGCCTTGCGCCTCATTCCAGGAGGCAATGAGAATGCTGGCTCTCCGCTTGCCGATATCTCAAACCGCCGTGGCGGACGAGAATGCCGGCTCTCCGCTTGCCGATATCTCAAGCCGCCGTGGCGGATGAGAATGCCGGCTCTCCGCTTGCCGATATCTCAAGCCGCCGTGGCGGATGAGAATCGGCAACCGGCTCAGTAGGTGGATGCGCCAGTGTCTCAGTGAGATGACCTCATGCGACGGAAAGACTGGAAGGGGCGCTCCGAGTCTGCCCTTTGGCTGCTCCCCATCCAACACCCCGCCCCCGCTGACGTCGATATCTGAAACATCCAGATATTTACATATATATATATCAAGATAGAACTATATATAGCTTGAAGGCGGCAGCGCTTGTCTCGGCACGGAAAGCGTCCCGCTGCCGCGACGATTCAGCCCCTCCTACCGCCGAAAAGCCCGACCGCGTCCGCCGGTTCGCCATCCCGCGACATCCGCTGGCCGGCATCCCCGATAAACGGAAAAGGGCGGCGCCACCGGCACCGCCCTCTTCCAAATGTCCTGTCAGCAGTCTCAGGCCGCCGCGTCGCGCGACCGCTCGCGCTTGCGCTCGATCGGATCGAGCGTCGCCTTCCTGAGGCGGATCGACTTCGGCGTCACCTCGACCAGCTCGTCGTCCTGGATCCAGGCCAGCGCCCGCTCCAGCGTCATGCGGATCGGCGGCGTCAGGCGCACCGCCTCGTCCTTGCCGGACGAACGGACGTTGGTCAGCTTCTTGCCCTTGAGGACGTTGACCTCAAGGTCGTTCTCGCGCGTGTGCTCGCCGACGATCATGCCCTGGTAGACCTTCCAACCCGGCTCGATCATCATCGGCCCGCGATCCTCAAGGTTCCAGAGGGCGTAGGCGACGGCCTCGCCCTGGTCGTTGGAGATCAGCACGCCGTTGCGCCGGCCAGGCAGGTCGCCCTTGTGCGGCTGGTAGTCGTGGAACAGCCGGTTCATCACCGCCGTGCCGCGCGTGTCGGTCAGGAGTTCCGACTGGTAGCCGATCAGGCCACGCGTCGGCGCGAAGAACACCAGGCGCAGGCGCTTGCCGCCCGACGGCCGCATCTCCACCATGTCGGCCTTGCGCTCGCTCATCTTCTGCACGACGACCGAGGAATAGTCCTCGTCGACGTCGATCACCACTTCCTCGATCGGCTCCAGCGTCTCGCCCGCCTCGTCCTTGCGGAACACCACGCGCGGCCGCGACACGGCCAGTTCGAAGCCCTCGCGGCGCATGGTCTCAATCAGCACGGCAAGCTGCAACTCGCCGCGGCCCGAGACGAAGAAGGAGTCCTTCTCGGTGCTTTCCTCGATCTTCAGGGCGACGTTGCCCTCCGCCTCGCGGATCAGGCGGTCGCGGATCATCCGGCTGGTCACCTTGTCGCCCTCGGTGCCGGCCAGCGGCGAGTTGTTGACGAGGAAGGTCATGGTGACGGTCGGCGGATCGATCGGCTGGGCGTGCAGCGGCTCGGTCACCTCGAGGGCGCAGAAGGTCTCGGCCACCGTTCCCTTGGTGAGACCGGCAATCGCCACGATGTCGCCGGCTTCGCCGACGTCGATCGCCGTGCGCTCGAGGCCGCGGAAGGCCAGGAGCTTGGAAACGCGGCCCTGGTCGACGACGTTGCCGTCCTGGTCGAGCACCTTGATGGTCTGGTTGGTCTTCACCGAGCCCGAGGTGATGCGGCCGGTGATGACGCGGCCGAGGAAGGGATTGGCCTCCAGCAGCGTGCCGATCATCCGGAACGGCGCGTCGGCCTCGACATGCGGCGGCGGCACGTGCTTCAGCACCAGCTCGAACAGCGGCGCCATGCCCTCGCTCTCGGCGCCCTCCGGCGACATCGAGAACCAGCCGTTGCGGCCGGAGCCGTAGAGGATCGGGAAGTCGAGCTGCTCCTCGGTGGCGTCGAGGTTGGCGAACAGGTCGAACACCTCGTCCACCACCTCGTGGATGCGGGCGTCGTGGCGGTCGACCTTGTTGATGGCGACGATCGGCTTCAGGCCGACCTTCAGCGCCTTGCCGACCACGAACTTGGTCTGCGGCATCGGCCCCTCGGCGGCGTCGACCAGCACGATGGCGCCGTCCACCATGTTGAGGATGCGCTCCACCTCGCCGCCGAAGTCGGCATGGCCGGGGGTGTCGACGATGTTGATGCGCACGCCGTGCCAGACCACCGAGGTCGCCTTGGCAAGAATGGTGATGCCGCGCTCCTTCTCGAGGTCATTGGAATCCATCACGCGCTCGGTCACCTTCTGGTTCTCGCGATAGGTGCCGGACTGCTTCAGAAGCTCGTCGACCAGCGTGGTCTTGCCATGGTCGACGTGCGCGATGATGGCGATGTTGCGCATTTGCATAGGCGTACTCGATTGGGAAAAGACAGACGGCCCGAAGCGAACCTTCGGACCGTCATTTTGCCGCGCACTATACAAACGATTGTGACGGGAGCAAGAAAAACCTGATTATTCCGGCGATCATCAGCCATGCAGAGGCATAAAATATTGCCTCAGGCGCGGCGGACACCGAGAAGGCCCGGCACCGAGTGCCAGAAGGCCTGAACGGCAAATCCCATGAACAGCAAACCCGAGCCGCGCACGATGGCCAGTTCGTGCCTGCGGTAGAAGCGCCGCACAGCGCCGGCGCCGATGATGGCGATCAGCACCAGATCGGCGACGAGGAAGCCGACGAAGGAGGCGGCCAAGAGCGGCGGCAGGCTCGAGAACGACAGCCTGTCGGCGACGCCGCCGACCAGCGCCGTGAACGTGGCGAGCGCCACCGGATAGCCCTTGGGGTTGGTGAGGCCGAAGACGAGGCCGCGCCGGAACGGCCGCGTCACCACCATCACCGCCTCGCCCGCCAGGCGCGGCCGGGCCCGGAAGGCGCGCCAGCCGATGACGGCGAGATAGGTGCCGCAGACGCAGCCGAGCAGGTCGAACACCACCGGCCCCACCACGTGCGCGCCGACCAGCGCGACCAGGGCGAGGCTGGTCCACAGCGTGTCGCCGGCGAGGTGGCCGACGATGAAGCGGGCGCCGGCGCCGCGCCCCTGGCCGGCGCCGATGCCGAGCAGCGCGATGAAGGCCGGACCGGGGATCACCACATAGAGAAAGGCGGCGAGGAAGGCGGAGAGGAACAGGGAAAGGGGCATGGCGCGGGCATCGGCCTTCTGCGGGAAACGGCGTGAGCTTCTCCCGAATCGCCGCCGCGCGCAATCGGCGCAGGGCGGTGGTGGCCAGGGAAAGCGTCCGTCCGCCGGCGACAACGCGACTCGTATCGTTGCCGCCCGCGATTCCCGCCATATCGCGTCATTCGCGGCAACGACCTTTACGCGCGATTAATCGGCGAAGGCCATGCTGCGGCGGGAAATGAACAGCCGGGAGGAGGCGCGGGACACTGCGTGCGGCTGGGTCAACCGGGGGAGTTTTTCCGCATGCCGAAATTCGCATTCAGGAGATTGATGCCGCGGGTGCATCTGCGCATCGCCACGAAGGTGCTGGCCTTCGGACTGTTCTCGCTCTTGGGCCTCGCCGTGGTCGGCGGCCTCTACATGCTGCAGGACATCAACGCCAACGGCTATCGCCAGCGCGCCGCCAGCGCCCGCATCAACGCCGATCTGGCCGGCACCCTGCAAACCACCGCCTTGCAGCTCCGCCGCTCCGAGATCGAGTTCCTGTTCACCGGCAACGAGCGTTATTCCGGCCTGCACGGTGACCTGATGCGCATGACCGGCTCCAACATCCAGCAGCTCGAGGCGCGCATCAAGGCCACCGACCCGACGAGGGCCAGCAACGTCGCCCAGATCAAGGCCGGCCTCGAGGACTACGGCACCGCCTTCAAGGCCATCCTCGACATCAAGAAGCAGCTCGGCCTCTATCCCAAGCAGGGCGTCGGCGGCGCGCTCCAGAAGTCCGCCGACGCGGTGAACGACCTGCTTGCCGCCAACCCGGCGCCGGAACTCGCGGCCCTGTTCGCCACCATGCGGACCTACGAGAAGGACTTCATGCTGAAGAACGACCCGCAGGCCTTCACCGCCTTCGGCAAGACGTCCATGGACTTCACCCGCGCGCTGGCCCGCAGCCCGCTCAATGCCGATGCCAAGGCGGCGCTCGGCAAGGCGGTGGAGGAATACGCCGGCAACGTCGGCCAGTGGGTCACCCTGCAGCAGAAGTTCCTCAGCATCTACGAGCAGCTGTCCAACGGCTACAAGGCGCTGGAGCCGCAGCTCGACAATCTGGTGACGATGATCCGCAGCGTCGACACGGCCGCCTCGACCTCGGAAATCCGCGCCCGCCGCGAGGCCAGGGACCAGCTGATGATGATCTTCGGCGGCATCATGGCGATGACGCTGGTGTTCGGCTGGCTGCTGGCGCGCGGCATCGTCAAGCCGATCGGCCGCATCACCGCCGCCATGAAGGCGGTCGCCGCCGGAACGCGGGACGTCGCCATTCCCTATGCCGGCGACCGCACCGAGGTCGGCGACATGGCGCGGACGCTCGACGTGTTCGCCAGGGGCCTGTCGGAGACCGAGCGGCTGCGCGCCGAGCAGGGCGAGAACGACCGCCTCGCCGCCGAGCGGCAGCTCCGCGAGCGGCAGGCGCTCGCCGATACCTTCCAGTCGACCATGGGCGCGCTGGCCGATCGCTTCGCCCGCTCGTCGGCCGAGGTGGCCGAGGCCGCCCGCGAGCTGTCGGAGACCGCCGACGCCACCTCGGGCCGGGCGCAGTCGGTGACCGGCGCCGCCGAGGCCGCCGCCTCCAACGTGCAGACCGTGGCGGCCGGCGCCGAGGAGCTGACCGCCTCGATCCGCGAGATCAACACCCAGGTGGCCAAATCGGCCGGCATCGCCGACGAGGCCGCCGAGGAGGCGTCGCGCACCGAGACCAAGGTGCGGGCGCTGACCGACGCCGCCGTCCGCATCGGCGACGTGGTCAACCTGATCCGGGCAATCGCCGAGCAGACCAACCTTCTCGCCCTCAACGCCACCATCGAGGCCGCGAGAGCCGGCGACGCCGGCAAGGGTTTCGCCGTCGTCGCCTCGGAGGTGAAGCAGCTGGCCGCCCAGACGGCCAAGGCCACCGACGAGATCGGGTCGAAGATCGGCGAGATCCAGGAAGCGACCAACGAGACGGTGACGGCGATCGGCCGCATCACCTCGACCATCTCGATGATCCGCGAGGTCACCGCCTCGATCGCCGGTGCCGTCGAGGAGCAGGGCGCGGCGACCGGCGAGATCGCCCAGAACACCCAGCGGGCCGCCGAGGGTACCCAGACGGTGACCGGCTCGATCGCCGGCGTCGGCGAGGCCGCCGAACTGACCGGCCGCGCCTCCACCCACCTGATGTCGCTCTCAACCGAGCTGGAGCATCAGTCCACCGACCTGCAAAGCGAAGTGGGCAAGTTCGTCGACAGCCTGCGCGCCGCGTAAGTCGCCGGCCGCATCGAACGAAAACGGCGCCGCCCCGAAAGGGCGGCGCCGTTTGATTTTCCGATGCGATCCATCCTTGCACCGCCCGCCGCCCGTGGGACGGCGGGCAGGCCGAATTGCCGCAGCCGGCTCAGCCGCGATCGCGCTTGGCCAGCGTGCGAAGCCGCAGCGCGTTGAGCTTGATGAAGCCGGCGGCGTCCTTCTGGTCGTAGGCGCCCTGGTCGTCCTCGAAGGTGACCAGCGTCGAGGAATAGAGCGTCTTCGGCGACGAGCGGCCGGTGACGATGACGTTACCCTTGTAGAGCTTCAGCGTCACCTCGCCCTCGACATTCTCCTGGCTCTTGTCGATCAGCGCCTGTAGCATGTAGCGCTCGGGCGCGAACCAGAAGCCGTAGTAGATCAGCTCGGCATAGCGCGGCATCAGCTCATCCTTGAGATGCGCGGCGCCGCGGTCGAGCGTGATGCTCTCGATCGCCCGGTGGGCGGCGAGCAGGATGGTGCCGCCGGGCGTCTCGTAGACGCCGCGCGACTTCATGCCGACGAAGCGGTTCTCGACGAGGTCGAGGCGGCCGATGCCGTTGTCGTGGCCGAGTTCATTGAGCTTGGTCAAGAGTTCGGCCGGCGAGAGGCGCACGCCGTTGACCGACACCGCGTCGCCCTTCTCGAAGCCGACGGTGATGATCGTCGCCTTGTCGGGCGCCTCCTCCGGCGAGATGGTGCGCATGTGGACATATTCGGGCGCCGGCTGCGACGGGTCCTCCAGCACCTTGCCCTCCGAGGAGGAGTGCAAGAGGTTGGCGTCGACCGAGAAGGGCGCCTCGCCCTTCTTGTCCTTGGCGATCGGGATCTGGTGCTTCTCGGCGAAATCGAGGAGGTCGGTGCGGCTCTTGAACGTCCAGTCGCGCCAGGGGGCGATGATCTTGATGTCCGGGTTGAGCGCGTAGGCGGAAAGCTCGAAGCGCACCTGATCGTTGCCCTTGCCGGTGGCGCCGTGGGCGATGGCGTCAGCGCCGGTCTTCCGGGCGATGTCGATCAGGTGCTTGGAGATCAAGGGACGGGCGATCGACGTGCCGAGCAGGTAGACGCCCTCATAGACGGCGTTGGCGCGGAACATCGGGAAGACGAAGTCGCGGACGAACTCCTCGCGCACGTCCTCGATGAAGATCTCCCTGATGCCCAACAGTTCGGCCTTCTTGCGGGCCGGCTCCAGATCGCCGTCGCCCTGGCCGAGATCGGCGGTGAAGGTGACGACTTCGGCGCCGAGTTCGGTCTGCAGCCACTTCAGGATGATCGACGTGTCGAGGCCGCCGGAATAGGCCAGAACGACTTTCTTGACTTCGCCCTTTTTCATGGGAACTCCGTGGGATGATCGGCCGGCCGGCGCCCCGCGCGGGCGCCGGTCTCCGAGTCAATGTCGATGGCAATCTATTATCTCGATATCGGCGCGGCGCAAGGCGCCTTCGCGCCCGATCGGCTCAGGAACGGCCGAGGCAGGGCGACAGGATGTCGCGGTCGGCGCGATAGGCGTCGGTCGCCACGTCCATCATGCTGAGCAGCGTGTCGAACAGGTTGTCGTGCGAATAGCGTTCGCCCGCCCTTGCCCGCACGCAGGCGACGTCGAGGCCGCGCGCCTCGGCATAAGCAGGCGAGAACCAGGTGACCATCGGCACGTGCGTCTGCGTCTCCGGCGCCAGCGCATAGGGCGCGCCGTGCAGGTACATGCCGTGTTCGCCGAGCGACTCGCCATGGTCGGACACGTAGTACATCGCCCCGGCCACCCGGTCGTCGTGCCGCGACAGGCTGTCGATGACCCGAGCGAGGAAGCGGTCGGTGGTCAGGATGGTGTTGTCGTAGGAGTTGACCACCTCCTGCTGGCTGCAGGTGGTCACCTGCTCGGTGGCGCAATCGGGGGTGAAGACGCGCAACTCCTCGGGATATCCCAGATAATAGGCCGGGCCATGCGAGCCGGTCTGGTGCAGCACCAGCACCGTATTGCGCGTGACGCCGCCGAGCAGCTTGTCGAGATCGGGCAGGAAGATGTCGTCGAGGCAGACGCCGGTGGCGCAGGCAACCGGGTCCTTGACGTCGTTGTAGGCCTTGGAGCCAAGGCGGGCAGTCACCCCCTTGGGGCCGGTGTTGTTGTCCCACCAGAGGACGTCGACGCCGGCGTGATGCAGCACGTCGAGCACGTTCTCGGTCGCCTTGGCCTTGTCGTCGGAATAGTCGGCGCGGCCGAACTTCGAGAACATGCAGGGCACCGACACCGCCGTCGCGGTGCCGCAGCTCGATACATCGGGGAAGTTGACGATGTCGCGCTTCTCCAGTTCCGGGTTGGTCTTGCGGGCGTAGCCGTTCAGCGAGAAGTTCATGGCGCGCGCCGTCTCGCCGACCACCAGCACCGTCACGAAGGGCCGGCCGGAGGCGGTGACGCGCGGGCCCAGCCGGGCATCGGTGCCGAGCGGCGCCACGACGACGTTGGTCTGCCTCAGGCTGCGCGTCGCGTAGGTGTAGGCCGAGGCGATCGGTATGGCCGGGTTCAGCGTCTTCATCACCAGCCGGTCCTGCCGGAGCGCGAAGACGATGGTGCCGAACTGGCTGTAGAACAGCGCGCCGCCCACCGCCACCGCAACCAGCACCAGCGCTGCCGTCGAGACGAGGCGCCGCCGCCAGGGCGCGTAGCCGATCCTGATCCACAGGACGACGGCGGCCGGCAGGCCGATGAACAGCGCCATGTGCAGGAAGAATTGCGGCGTGAACAGCTGGCCGGCCTCGTGGCCGGTGGTGGTCATCGCCGAATCGATCATCGCCACGTCGATGACGGTGCCGAAGGTATCGGTGAAATAGGAAGCGCCGCCGGCCGCCGCCAGCAGGAACAGCAGCACCGGCTTGGCCAGATAGGTCTGGAGGAGAAGAAGCAGCGCCACGAAATAGATGGCGGCCACGGCGGCCCCGAGGGCGAGGAGGGCGAGCGGCGTGGCGGCGAAGGCCGCCGCCGCCTTGTGCCAGAAGGTCTGGTTGCCGGCGACCAGCAGCCAGAGCGTGGCGGCGAGGGCCAGCCAGCGGCTGTCGACACGGGGCCGCAGGTTGGAAATCCGAGCGTTGATGGCCACAGCTGTTCCCCGAAAGCCCGATTTGGCCGCCTCCCCTTGCGGAGGAAACGTGTCAAAAGCGTGGCTGCGGCATCGGGGCCGGCGCGCCTTGCGCAGTCGGCAGCGGGCAACCATGTTTAGCCGAGATATCCAGCCGCGGAGTTCGACGTCAATGGCCGTTTTCCATCCCGACCCCGAGATCATCGGCCCGGCCGAGGGCCACGAGGCCCGCGTCCGCTCCCGCTTCTGGAGGACGGTCAGGAAGGCGATCGCCGCCGTTCCCTTCATGGACGAGGTGGTGGCCGCCTATTACTGCGCCCTCGACCCCGAGACGCCCGCTTCGGTGCGGGCGACGCTGCTGGCCGCGCTCGCCTATTTCGTCATCCCCTTCGACGTCGTGCCGGATTTCATCCTGGGGCTGGGCTTCTCCGACGACATCACCGTGCTGATCACCGCCATCACCATGGTGCGGCGCCATATCGGCGACCGCCACCGCGCGGCCGCCCGCGCCGCCCTGGGCCGGGTGACGGAGCAGACTTGATATCCGGACCCCCGCGAACATCGAGTTCGCGACCGTATATCGCGGTCAGGGCGCTCGCCGCAGTCAGGGATTGTCGACGGTTGTCGGGCTCCAGCCTTTGCCCGGAGGCCCGCCTCGGGCGGATGCTCATGCCGCAACCGAACGGCTGACCGGCGAAAAGGCCGGATAACTTCCGCCAGGCGCCCGTCAAACGGCCACCGGCCGCATTGTCGCCCGAATTCCGGCCAAGCTTCGCGCAATCTTGATGAGGCGCGGTCTCCGATCGGCCATGCAAGGCAGATCGAGACGCCGGAGCAACACTTTGGTAACCCTGACGCCTTACCGTTCCTTTACGCCTAATGCGGACCGCTTCGGTGGGCGCATCCGTGTCCCACGACAAGACCCAAGGTGATTAGATGACGAACGCACGCACCCTCGGCCTGGCCGTTGCCCTGCTGGTTGGCGCGACGACCATCGCCGCCGCCCAGCAAACCAAGGCGCCGACGCCGCTCCAGACGTTCGAGCGCTGGGCCACCTACACCTACAACACCGCCGCCGGCGCCAAGGTCTGCTATGCGGCCACGCAGCCGACCGAGACGGCGCCGCAGGGCGTCAATCGCGATCCGGTGTTCATGTTCATCACCAATCGCCCCAAGGAAGGCGTCAAGCATGAAGTGTCGGTGATCACCGGCTATCCCTACAAGGAAGGCTCGAAAACCACCGTCAAGATCGGCGACGCCACCTTCAGCATGTACACCAAGGACCAGGGTGCCTGGGTCGACAACGCCGCCGAGGAAAGCCGCTTCATCAACGCGATGAAGGGCGGCACGGACATGGTGATCACCGGCACCTCGCGCCGCGGCACGGTCACCACCGACACCTATTCGCTGAAGGGCGTCACCGCCGCGCTGAAGCGCATTGACGGCGAGTGCCAGTAAGCGCGACTTGCCTGGATAACCGTGAAGCCGCGGAGCGGCTTCCGGCGCCAAGCGGAGCGAAAGCCAGGGGCCAGAGGCCCGACGGCGACTGAGGTCAACATAAATGGAGTCCCGCGCCGGCGGAACGGCAGCCTTGCCACCGCTGGCTTGGGTTTTCTCAGGGTTTCTGCTATAGCTTGGCATAACCGGGAACGGTCGGGACGGTAACGTCCGCGACCGTTCTTGCATTTCGGGCGCAACGCGCCCACCTTCCAATCCCGCCAGGACCGATCGAACGCCCATGTCGACCGTCATCGACCACAGCCGCGCCCCCTCGCCCGCCGCCTTGCCGGAAAAGCCGTCGCTCGTCGGCATGTCGCGCATCGAGATCGCCAAGGCGTTGCTCGCCATCGGCGTCGAGGAACGCCAGCTCAGGATGCGCGTCTCCCAGCTCTGGCACTGGATCTACGTGCGCGGCGCGCGCCACTTCTCGGAGATGACCAACATCGCCAAGGAGTTGCGCGCCCGTCTCGACGCCGCCTATGTGGTCGGCCGGCCGGAGATCGTCACCGAACAGGTGTCGGCCGA
The DNA here is from genome assembly GCF_000425185.1 of Pleomorphomonas koreensis DSM 23070. Lineage (GTDB taxonomy): Bacteria > Pseudomonadota > Alphaproteobacteria > Rhizobiales > Pleomorphomonadaceae > Pleomorphomonas > Pleomorphomonas koreensis. The sequence goes on along the minus strand of NZ_AULH01000010.1, from coordinate 152,645 downwards.
CGGTACGCGCAAGTGGCTGCTGCGCTTTCCCTCGCGCGGCGCCGGCAAGCCGGTGGAGATCGAGACCGTCTACATCCCCGAGGAGGGGCGCGGCACGCTCTGCGTCTCCTCGCAGGTCGGCTGCACGCTCAACTGCGCCTTCTGCCATACCGGCACGCAGATGCTGGTGCGCAACCTGACCGCCGAGGAGATCGTGGCGCAGGTGCTGGTCGCCCGCGACCGGCTCGGCGACTATCCGGACGCCGCCCCCAACGCCGAGGCGGCCATCCCGAGCGAAGGCCGCCTCGTCTCCAACGTCGTCATGATGGGCATGGGCGAGCCGCTCTACAATTTCGACGCTGTCAAGCAGGCGCTCGCCATCATCATGGACGGTGACGGCCTGTCGCTGTCGAAGCGCCGCGTCACGCTGTCCACCTCCGGCATGGTGCCCAATATCGCCCGCACCGGCGATGAGATCGGCTGCATGCTGGCCATCTCCCTGCACGCCGTGCGCGACGACCTCCGGGACGTGCTGGTACCGATCAACAGGAAGTACCCGCTGAAGGAGCTGATGGACGCCTGCCGCGCCTATCCGGGCCTGTCGAACGCGCGGCGCATCACTTTTGAATACGTAATGCTGAAGGGCGTCAACGACAGCCTCGAGGACGCCCGCGACCTGGTGAAGCTCCTGAAGGGCATTCCGGCCAAGATCAACCTGATCCCCTTCAACCCCTGGCCGGGCACCGCTTACGAATGCTCCGACTGGGAGACCATCGAGGCCTTCGCCGAGTTCGTCAACGACGCCGGCTACGCCTCGCCGATCCGCACGCCGCGCGGCCGCGACATCGCCGCCGCCTGCGGCCAGCTGAAGAGCGAGAGCGAGCGGCTCAGGAAGACCGAGCGGCTCAGGCTTGAGCTGGGGCTCAGCGAGGCCGACCTCGCCATGCGCGCCATGGTGGCCGGTCACGGAGAGGACTGATGCGGGCGATCGGCCGCATCTTCGCCGCGCTGATCGGCTTCATCCTGGCGGTGATCGCCGCTGCCGTGTTCATGCTGGCCGCCTCGGTCGGCCTCGGCCCGACCAATCCCGCCGACGCCTCGTGGTTCTGGGGCCAGTTCGGCGTCGGCGCCGCCTTCACGGCGAGCTATCTCGGCGCCATGGCGCTCGCCCCCTGGGCGGTGCTGATCCTGGTCACCGAGGTGTTCCGCCTGCGGTCGTCGCTCGTCTACATCCTGGCCGGCGGCCTCCTCGGCCTTCTGCCGGCCCTCGGTCTCGCGCCGATGATGCGGCCGCTGGACGGCGAGCCGCGCCAGATCGCCATCCTCATCGCCTCCGGCTTCATCGGCGGCTTCGTCTACTGGCTGGTGGCCGGCCGCATGGCCGGCGTCGACGGCGTCTTCCTGACCAAGCCGCCTACCCCTAAAGACGAGCCGTGACCAGCCTGACCGCGAAGGCGCCCATCACGCCGGCGAACACATAGTCGATCACCCGCATCGCCTTCGGCCGCGCCTTGAGGAAGGCGGCGACGCCGCTCGCCCCGAGGATCAGCGGCGTCATCGACAGCGTCGACACCGCCAGGAACCAGACGCCGAGGAACAGCAGCTTGCCGCGGGCGGCCGGGTCGCCCGGCTCGACGAACTGCGGCAGGAAGGTCAGGAAGAACAGCGCCACCTTGGGGTTCAGCACGTTGACGGCGAGGCCCTTGAGATAGAGCCGGACCGGCGAGCCCGGCGCCGGCGCCTCCGGCGCGAAGCGGCTGCCGTGGCGGAGGATGCCGACCGCCAGATAGAGCAGATAGAGCGCACCGGCCACCTTCAGCGCATCGAAGACAAGCGGCGAGGCGGCGATGAGCGCCGCGAGACCGAAGACGACCAGCAGCGTGTGCACGAGGATGCCCGAGCTGGTGCCGAGGAAGGCGGCGAAGCCGGCTCGCCGGCCGCGGGTGATCGCCGTGCCGACGAACATCGCCATGTCGGGGCCCGGCGTGAAGTTGAGCGCCAGCACGGCCAGCGTATAGGCGGCGATCAGGCCGGCGGTCGGCAGGAACTCCATTGCGGCGCCTCTCCTTGCGGTCGCCCGACACTACGGCCGCCACCGGCTTGACCGCAAGCCGCGCCTCGGCGACAACCGCCGCATGCGCTCCATCCTGTTCGTCTGTCTCGGCAACATCTGCCGTTCGCCCACCGCCGAGGGGCTGATGCTCAATCACCTTGCCGCCGCCGGCCTGACCGGCCGCGTCCGCGTCGACAGCGCCGGCATCGGCGGCTGGCACGCCGGCGATCCGCCCGATCCGCGCGCCATCGCCGCCGCGGCGAAACGCGGCGTCGACCTGACGCCGCTGCGCGCCCGCAAGGTGCGGCCAACCGATTTCACCGATTTCGAGCTGATCGTCGGCATGGACCGCCAGAACGTCGCCGACCTCCGCCGCCTCGCTCCGGCCGGTACGACGGCGCGCATCGGCCTGTGTCTTGAGGAAGCGCTCGGACTGGCCAACGAGGTGCCCGACCCCTATTACGGCGACGGCCGCGGCTTCGACGCGGTGTTCGACCTCTGCGATCGCGCCACCGGCGCCTTCGTCGACCGACTCGTTCAAGCCGCCAGCGGGTAGGCTTCCTCGACGAGGTAGGGGCCGCCGCCCACCGAGGCGCGCGACGAATAGAGCACGAAGCGATCGACCGCGAAGCTCGGGCCGACGAAATCGCCGTGCTCGGACAGCCAGCGGGCGACGTCGGTCGACGTGGTGCCCCGGAAGCGGGCCAGCGTGACGTGCGGGATGTAGCGTCGCCCCTCTGCCGGCAGGCCGAGGCGCTGGATGATCCGCTCGTGCTCGGCCTGCAATTCGATCAGTTGCTCGGTCGGCTCCACCTTGACGGCCAGCGAATGCGGCACCCGGCCCGAGGCGAAGCAGTGCAGCCCCCTGAGGCTCAGGGCGAAGGGCGGCCGGTAGACGCGGTCGAGCGCGGCGGCCACTTCGTCAGCGGTGCGGCCGTCGATATCGCCGATGAAGCGCAGCGTCACATGGTAGTTGGCGGGATCGATCCAGCGGGCGCCGGGCAGTCCGCCCTTCAGGAGCGACAGATGGAAGCCGGCCGCGGCGGGAATCTCGAGGGCGGTGAACAGCCTGGCCATGGCAACCTCATCAGCTTTGAGGTCCGGGCTCGGCACTCCGGAAAGGCGCGCCGGACCGGACGGAAGGGGTATTCCGAGGGTCGACCGAAGGCCAGCCCCGATGCAAGCCCTTTTGTTCGCTTGGCCCGGCCGTGCGGCCGATTATATACAGGCAAGTGGAGCGGATTTGACATTTGTATCCCGCCTGTCGACAGGCTCTGGATCGGGTGCCGGATTCGGAAGCTCCCGTAGAATCAATGAAGTGCCAGTGGTTCATCTGGCTCCGACATGCGCCTTGAGATCCGTGTGGCGCGGATGCGGGGGCCAGCAACGAACCACGGAGCCTTCCGACCGGGCCGGAGCCATGCAGTTCGACGACCCCGCCAACGACAATGAGGATCCCGACGTCATCTTCGCGCGCAAGATCGCCCGGGCGCTGGGAATCGTGTTGGCGACCGGCCTCTGCGTCTACCTGATCGTCACCTACCTCCTGCCATTCTGACGGCTCTCCGGCGTTCAAGGCGAGATGACAGCGGCGGCCGATGATGGTAAAGCCTCTCGGCACTCCGCCCGGCGCCCCGCCGCGGCGGACTTTCCTTCATGCGCCGGTCCCGGCCGGCCATTTCTCGGGCGACGACCATGACGACGCGGGCGAAGATCTACATCGATGGCGAGGCAGGCACTACCGGCCTGCAAATCCGCGACCGCCTCGCCGCCCGCGACGACATCGAGCTGCTGATCATCGATCCGGACAAGCGCAAGGATCTGGGCGAGCGCAAGCGCCTGCTCAACGCCGCCGACGTCGCCATCCTCTGCCTGCCGGACGAGGCGGCAAAGGAGTCGGTCGGCCTGATCGACAACGATCGCACGGCGGTGATCGACGCCTCCACCGCCCATCGCGTCGCCCCCGGCTGGACCTACGGCTTTGCCGAAATGGCGGCCGGCCAAGCCGAGGCGATCGCCGGCTCCAAGCGCGTTGCCAACCCCGGCTGCTGGCCGCAGGGGCTGATCGCCGCCGTCCGGCCGCTGGTCGAGGCCGGCCTGCTGCCGGCCGACGCGCCGCTCACCTACAACGGCGTCTCCGGCTATTCGGGCGGCGGCCGCAAGATGGTCGAGGACTACCAGAGCGCCGCCGACCCGTCGCCGTTCCTGCCCTACGGCCTCACCTTCAAGCACAAGCACCTGCCGGAGATGGCCGTTTACACCGGCCTCGGGCGGCCGCCGCAGTTTCAGCCGGCGGTCGGCGATTTCGCCCAGGGCATGCTGGCCTTCGTGCCGCTGCGCCTGTGGGCCGTGGCACCCGGCCTGACGGCCAAGGCGATCCACGATCTGCTCGCCGACCGCTACGCCGGCGAGACCTTCGTCAAGGTAATGCCCTTCGAGCCGGTCGAGCGGTTGACCGGCCTCGATCCGCGGGCGCTGAACGGCACCAACGAGTTGCGCCTTCACGTCTTCGCCGACGCCGCCGGCGAGGAAGCGCTGATCGTCGCCCTCTACGACAATCTCGGCAAGGGCGCCTCCGGCGCCGCCGTGCAGAACCTCAACCTGATGCTGGGACGGCCGGCCGCCGCCGGCCTCGTCCCGGCCTGATGCTTCGGGAAGGACCGATCATGCAGAAATTCGACGTGCTCACCGGTATCGCGGCACCGCTGCCGATCCTCAATATCGATACCGACATGATCATCCCCAAGCAGTACCTGAAGACCATCAAGCGCACCGGTCTCGGCAAGGGCCTGTTCTCGGAGATGCGCTATCGGGAGGACGGCTCGGAGAACCCCGACTTCGTGCTGAACAGGCCGGCCTACCGCAAGGCGGAGATTCTGGTGGCCGGCGACAACTTCGGCTGCGGTTCGTCGCGCGAGCATGCCCCCTGGGCGCTCCTGGATTTCGGCATCCGCTGCGTCATCTCCACCAGCTTCGCCGACATCTTCTACAACAACTGCTTCAAGAACGGCATCCTGCCGATCGTCGTCTCGCCCGACGACCTCAAGAAGCTGATGGACGACGCCGAGCGCGGCGCCAACGCCACGCTGACCGTCGATCTTGAAAACCAGGTGATCAAGGGCCCGGATGGCGGCGCGGTGGCCTTCGACATCGACCCGTTCAAGAAGCATTGCCTGCTGAACGGCCTCGACGACATCGGCCTGACGCTGGAGAAGGCGTCGGAAATCGCCACCTTCGAGAAGAACAACGCCGTCACCCATCCCTGGGCCTGATATCGCTCCCAGAAGACGCCCTCTCCGGAGGGCGTTTTCGTAATCAGAGGCACGCCGATGCGCCAGCTCGTCTCCACCGGCTCGCCCTTCGAGAAGGCCGCCGGCTATTCCCGCGCCGTCAGCGACGGCCCCTGGTGCTTCGTCTCCGGCACCACCGGCTACGACTATGCGGCGATGACCATGCCGGACGACGTCGCCGCCCAGGCGGAGAACGCCATGGCGACCATCGCCAGGGCGCTCGGCGAGGCCGGCTTCTCGCTCGCCGACGTGGTGCGCGTCCGCTACATCGTCACCGACGCCGCCCATGCCGACCCGGTGTTCGCGGTGGTCGGCCGCTGGTTCGCCGACATCCGGCCGGCCGCCACCATGATCGTCGCCGGCCTGATCCGCCCGGAGATGAAGGTGGAAATCGAGACCACCGCCTTTCGCGCGCCGCCCGATCCGTGAGTTCATCCGGAGATCAACCGCCGCACGCCTTCGTTGACCGTTCGGTTCGGTCAAACACTCGTGAGTGGAACGTCATCTGCCGCCGTCGTATTTCCTAGAGGAAAAGAGCAGAGGCGAAGATAATGCCCTTTGATACGGTATCGCGGCGGGGGACGTTGAGCGGGTTTGCTCTCGGTATGGCGTCGTGCTGCGTCGCATTAGCGATCAGCAACGCCAAGGCGGCCGACGTCGTCGAGCTGTTCACCAGCCAGGGCTGCTCCGCCTGCCCGCCGGCCGACCGGGTGCTGGCCCGCCTCGCCAAGGATCCCGACACCGTCGCCCTTACCTTCTCCGTCGACTACTGGGACTACCTCGGCTGGCGCGATACCTACGCCAAGTCGGAATTCACCCGACGCCAGCGCGACTACGCCAAGGCGCGCGCCGACCACGCCGTGTTCACGCCGCAGGCGGTGCTGAACGGCCGCAGCGCGGTGATCGGCAGTCGCGAGGACGAGATCCGCGCGTCCCTCGACGTGATGCGCGACAACGGCGAGTCGCCCGACCTTGCCGTCAGCGCCCGCATCGACCACGGCCGCGTCATCATCGATCTGCCGGCCCGGCAAGGCGCCGACGAGGCGTCGGTATGGATCGCCGCCTATCTGCCGCCGCGCACGGTGGAGATCGCCGCCGGCGAGAACCGCGGCGGCTCGCTGACCTACACCAACGTTGTCGACCACCTGCAGGTGGTCGGCCTGTGGTCGGGCGCGGCGATGACGCTGGAGCTGCCGCTCGCCGACGTGGCGCCCGAGGGCACCGCCGGCCTTGCCGTCATCGTGCAGAAGAAGAAGGACGGCCTGCCCGGCCCGATCGTCGGCGCCACGCGCCTGGCGCTCGAAAGCAGCAGTTGACGCCGTCCGTAGGCCCGGACAGACGGGCCGCTCAGAAGGCCCGGAAGGTCAGCGTCGTCAGCGTCCGCACGATGCCGGGGATCGACGAGATCTTCTCGTTGATGAACTTGCCGATATCCTCCGTGGACTCGATGTAGACCTTCATCAGCAGGTCGTATTCGCCCGACGTCGAATAAAGCTCGGAGGCGATCTCGAGGGCGTAGATGGCGTCGGCCACCGCGTAGGTCCGGCCGGGCGCGCACTGCAACTGGATGAAAACGGGCTTCATGGCTTCCTCCCCGCCGGCCGGTCCCGCGGGGGGGCGGCGCCGACGGCTATCGTCCCCGACTTCAAACACCACCGGCGTCCTGACGGCAAGCCCTTCTTGCAGCGGCCGGCAAATGGTTAAGCTGGTCCTAATTCCGCCACGCGTGTATGTTTTCTCAAGATCCGCCTCTGGCGGACGGCAGCGTAGACAGGATGGGCCATGACGGGCAGCGAGGCAGGCGACAACAGAAACGGCGAGGGCAAGGTCCGGCGTCTGTCCGACGCCGTACGCCGCGTGCGCATCGCCGAGAGCGAGCGGGCCGACGCCTATGCCGACCTGCACGAGAGTGACCGCGCGCGGCTGATGCTGCTGGCCGAGGAACTCAACGGCGTGTTCGCCGAGCTGCCGGAGGACGATGCCTATTTCATCTGCGAGGTGGCCGGCTCGACGCCGCCGCGCCTGTGGATCGATCCGACCACGCACGTGGTGATGGCCCGCGACCGTCGCTCCTACCGCTTCTTGAAGGACACCCGGCTCGGCCGCCTGACGCTGCACGAGAGCGCCGACCTCGACGCCGCCGCCGACGCGGTCACCGACTACATCGCCGAGCGGGTGGTGGAGCGTGAGCGGGCGCTCGAAAGCGACGCACTGGTGGAAAAGCTGCGCGCCGCCGCCCTGGAGCGCCGCGAGCCGCCCTCCGACGCCGTTCCGGACGACCAGCCGGCCGGCGGCCGCTCATCGGCCGTCGTCTGGGCGCTGATCGTCTTCCTGATGGGATTTGCCGTCGGCGCGCTCGGGCTTGTCGCCTATGCCTGGTTCATGGTGCCGGGATAACCATTTCCTCGCCGCGCGTCTCCACGAAGGCGCCGGCGTCGGCCGTCACCTGCATCAGCCGATGGCCGATGCGGAAGCCGTCATTCGCCCGCTCGATGTCGAACAGGTTGAAGCCGGCGGCCGGATGGCTGCCGCCCGGCCGCTGCGTCGCCGCCGGCACGCCGAACACCGGCACCTCGCCGCGCGGGCCGGCAATGGCCAGCCGGGTCGGCTGATGGGTATGGCCGTGCAGGATCAGTTCGGCGCCGTGGCGGGCGATCACCTCGCGGAAGCGCGAGGCGCCGGAGAGGCGCTTGTGCCAGGCCGTCGCGCCCTTGACCGGCGGATGGTGGATCAGCACCACCCGGCAGAGACCGGCCCGGCCGAGCGCGTCGAGCGCCGACGAGAGCCGGCCGGCCTGCTCCTCGGAGAAACTGCCCGTCGCCATGAACGGCCCGGAGGCGACCGCCGACGAGGCGCCGACGATGGCCACCTCGCCACGCCGCCGCACGTAGGGCCAGCCATCCGCCTCGCCGGCATCGGCGGTCATGTAGGCCGCCCAGGCATCGCGCGCCCGGCGGGCGGCGCCGGGCACGTAGGCATCGTGGTTGCCGGGCACCGCGCTCACCTTGTCCTCAGGGCCGAGCAAACCGAGGAAGGTGCGGGCGGCGACATATTCGGCGGCCAGCGCGATGTTGACGAGGTCGCCGGTCACCGCGATATGGTCGGGCCGCTCGGCGGCGATCGCCGCCAACAGCGCCGCCTCCACGCCCTCGCCAAGGCGTCTTCCACGGTTGCGCCGCCAGTTGACGTAGCCGATGATGCGCTTGGAGGCGAGTTCGCGAACCCGCGCCGGCGGCAGCGGACCGAGATGCAGGTCGGAGATGTGGATCAGACGGAACATGCCCCTTGGGTAGCCGATGCCCGGCCATCGGTAAAGCCGCCCGACCGGTCAATGCATGCTCCGGCCGCCAACGGAAAGGGCGGACCGCCGCCCGGCGATCCGCCCCAAATGGTATGCTCGCGAAGTTGGTTCACGCCTCGAACCGTTGCGCGTCCAAGCCGGACTAACGCCCCCAGAAGGTCAGCACGGCGGCGACGACATGGGGATTGCTCACGTCGACGGCCGACACCCAACTATAACGCTGGGCACGGTTGAAGCGACGGCGGAAGAGGGAAAACATGATAGCCTTCTTCTGAGGTTGTCGAGAGAGGTCAGGTGCGACTTCTCTTTCACGATGAAGCTATAGCAAATGCACATTGTTTTCGCCATGAGGCTAAACACTGAGTATTCCTTTGGCGAATCGGAAGTTAATCCAGCCTATAATTCAGACGAAAGGCTAATGTACCGTGGTTGATCCCAGGCTGCTGGACGTCATGCAACCCCTTGTGCGGCAAGCGCAATCCTTGGTCGCTCGCCTGTGGCGGGGAACGACGCTCGGCGTGCGCGTCATCGCCTTCGACGGCGACGGCCTGCTCCTGGTCCGCCACACCTACGTCACCGGCTGGCACCTGCCCGGCGGCGGCGTCCACGCCGGCGAGACGACCGAGGCGGCCGCCCGGCGCGAGCTTCTGGAGGAGACCGGCTACGCCGCGGACGGCGCGGCCCGCTTCCTCGGCCTCTACTTCAACCCGCTGGCGGCCGGCCGCGACCATGTCGCCGTTTACCACATGCCGGCCTCGACGCCGCGGCGCGCCTTCCGCGCCAACCACGAGATCGCCGAAAGCGGCGCCTTCCCGCTCGACCGCCTGCCGGACGGGACCACCGCCGGCACGCGCCGCCGCCTCGCCGAGCTGTTCGAGGGGCTGCCGCCGTCCGACCGCTGGTAAGGGAACGCCCGGCCGGAGGCTGTCCGGCCGGGCGCTCTTGCGATGGGGGAGGCGTCGGACCTCAGGCGGCGACCACCGCCGCCGTTTCGAGCGCCACCGCCGCCGACTGGATGATGGCGGCGAAGCGGACGGCGGTCTGCACCGCCGAGGCCGGCAGGCCGCCCTCGCGCACCACCTTCTCGTGGCTGTCCATGCACATGCCGCAGCCGTTGATCGCCGACACGGCGAGGCACCACAGCTCGAAGTCGACCTTGTCGACGCCCGGCTTGCCGATCAGCTGCATGCGCAGCCGCGCCGGCATGGTGCGGTATTCCGGGTTCGAGGTCAGGTGCAGGAAGCGGTAGTAGACGTTGTTCATGCCCATGAGCACGCCGGCGCCGCGGGCGGCGTCCCGCGCCTCGGCGGAGAGGTGGCTCGCCGCCTCTCCCTCGAGCGCCGCCGCCACCTCGGCGTTGCGCGTCGCGTGGCCGCAGGCCACGAACAGCCCGTACTTCTGCTGCGGCGACAGGCTGTCGTCCTCGGCCATCGCCGAGAGGTTGAGCCTGACGTCGCGGGCGTAGGCCGGGAGCCGGTCCTGGAGAGCGGCGATCGACATCAGGCGGCCTTCAGCGTTTCACCGCCGACCTCGCGGTTGCACGGGCAGAGTTCGTCGGTCTGCAGCGCGTCGAGCACGCGCAGCGTGTCCTTCGGATTGCGGCCGACGTTGAGATTGGTGCCGTAGATGTGCTGGATGGTGTTGTCGGGATCGACGACCACCGTCACGCGGTAGGCGACGCCGTCCGGCGAGCGCACGCCGAGGCCGTCGACCAGCGAGCCGTTGCTGTCGGCGAACGACCAGATCGGCAGCTTGTTGAGGTCCTTGTGGTCGCGCCGCCAGGCCAGCTTGACGAACTCGTTGTCGGTGGAGCCGCCGAGCACCACCGCGTCGCGGTCCTCGAAGTCCTTGGCGAGACGGGCGAACTCGGCGATCTCGGTCGGGCAGACGAAGGTGAAGTCCTTGGGGTAGAAGAAGATCACCTTCCACTTGCCGGGGAAGGACGCCTCGGTGATTTCCTCGAAGGCGGAAGCGCCGTTCTCGACGTGGTTGTTGAAGCCGGGCTTGACGCCGGTGACGGTGAAGGAGGGGAGCTTGTCGCCAATGCCGAGCATGGAGAATATCCTCATCTTGGAAGGGAGGGGAAAGGAACGGGCGGCACTATCGGCATATCCGATCCCAATTGCAAGCCTTTCTTAGAGGCATTTTAAGGTAAGCCGTTCCTGATTGATAAATAAGGGATTATACGGATAAATCCGGCGTTTCCGCCGGCTTGCGATGCCATCCGCCGGCCGCCGCTTTCCTTCGGCAAAACCCGCGCCTATAAGTCGTACAAAATGAAAGGGAGAACGCGCATGTCCACAGTCAGGCCGGTCCGCATCGGCATCGTCTCCACCGCCAACATCGCCCGCCAGCACGTGATTCCCGGCTTCCGCACCACGCCCTGGCTGGAGGTGGCGGCCATCGCCTCGCGCAGCGCCGACACGGCCAGGGCGGCCGCCGCCGCGCTCGGCATCCCCGTCGCCCACGGCTCCTACGAGGCGCTGTTCGCCGATCCCTCGATCGAGGCGGTCTACATCCCCACCCCCAATGACAGCCACGTCGACCTGGCGCTGGCCGCCGCCCGCGCCGGCAAGCACGTGCTCAGCGAGAAGCCGGCGGCGATGAACGCCAGGGACGCCGAGCGGCTGCTCGCCCTGCCGGACGGCATCGTCTACCTCGAAGCCTTCATGGTCCGCCACCATCCGCAATGGCTGAAGGCGCGCGAGCTGGTCCGTTCGGGCGCCATCGGCCGGGTGACCGCCGTCCAGTGCTTCTTCTCCTATTTCCTCGACGATCCCGCCAACATCCGCAACCGGCCGGAGAACGGCGGCGGTGGCCTCTGGGACATCGGCGTCTACCCGATCGTCACCGCCCGCTTCGTGCTCGACGCCGAGCCGAAGCGCGTCAGCGGCCTCCTGGAGATCGACCCGAAGTTCGGCACCGACGTGCTGAGTTCGGCCATCCTCGACTTCGGCGACGGCCGCCACCTCACCTTCACCGTCGCCACCCAGACGGTGCCGCACCAGCGCGTCACCATCGCCGGCACCACCGGCCGCATCGAGGTGGTGATTCCCTTCAACGCTCCGGCGGGGAAGGAAACGGTGATCCGGCTCGACCGAGGCGCGGTGCTCGGCGACGCCGAGATCGAGGAGATCCGCCTGCCGGCCTCCGACCAGTACGGCCTTCAGGGCGAAGCCTTCGCCAAGGCGATCCGCGGCATCGAGCCGCTGCCCTACGACCAGCGCGACGCGGTGAAGATGATGCGCATCCTCGACGCCATCGTCGAATCCGGCAAGACAGGCTGCTTCGTCGACCTCTAGGCTGAATCGGGACGGGCGGGAGTGCCTACTCCCGCTCTCTCCACAGGAAGGCGGCGCCGCGCACGCCCGAGCTGTCGCCGTGCCGGGCCTTGCGGATCGGCGTCGCCACGCTGTCGGAGAACACCAGGCGGCTGCCCTCCCCGTCCCAGAGGTTGGTGCGGGTGGCGAGCAGCCTGGGCACGTCGTCGTAGAGTTCGTCGACGTTGCTCATGCCGCCGCCCAGGACGAACACGTCGGGGTCGACGAGGTCGATGATCAGCGCCAGCGACCGGGCGAGCCGGTCGACATAGCGGCCGTAGACCGCCATCGCCGCCGCGTCACCGGCCCGCTTCAGCGCCATGATCTCCGACGCCCTCTTCGCCTCGCCGGTCGTCGTCTTCCAGTCGAGTTCGAAGCCGGTGCCCGAGCAGAACATCTCCAGACAGCCGTTCCGGCCGCACCAGCACTTCGGGCCGGGATACTCGCCCTCCCTCGGCCAGGGCAGCGAATAGTGGCCGATCTCGCCGGCCAGCCCCTGCAGGCCGGCGTGGCTGCGGCCGCCGATGGCGATGCCGCCGCCATGGCCGGTGCCGAGGATGATGCCGACGACGACGTCGAGACCGGCGCCGGCGCCGTCGATCGCCTCGGAGACGGCGAGGCAGTTGCCGTCGTTGGCCAGCCTGACCGGCCGGCCGAGGGCGGCCTCGAGGTCGCGGCCAAGCGGCTGGCCGTTCAGCCAGACGGCGTTGGAGTTGCGGATGCGGCCGGTCAGCGGATTGGGGCTGCCGGGCAGGCCGATGCCGACCGTGCCCCGCCGGCCGGTCGTCCGCTCGATGTGCTCCACCAGTTCCGCCACCGCCCGGATCGAGGCGTCGTAGTCGCGCGGCGTGGCGATGCGGTGCCGGCCAAGCTCGATGCCGTCGGCGTCGAGCCCGATCACCTCCATCTTCGTCCCGCCCCAGTCGATGCCAATATGCATGATGCTCTCGTCCGCCGCTCGCCGCCCCGTCCGAGACACCTAGAACATTTCCCCGCCCGATGGAATCATCTGCCCGGAAAATGCTCCCGCCCGGAAATCCTGAACGTTCTCCGGCGCAATTCATGTCGCCTGGGGCCGGATCCGCGCTGCGGCTCCGGTGGCGGCCGCAAAATTATTAACATCGATATTTTTTGCCAGAACCGCTTGCGAGACGGGCTTCCGTCATCAGCCGTTAACCTTTGCCATTCCAGCATTGTTCACAGTTTCAAGACAACACCGAGGCCGCCATGCGATACAGCAACCTGTCCCTCCGCACCAAGCTCATCGCCGGAACAGGCCTGCTGTTCGCGGTGGCGCTCGGTTCGCTCACCACGCTTTCCACCGTCATGGCGGTCAGAAGCGAGTATGCCGCCGCCGAGCAGCGGGCCGCCGATCTCCTCTCCGGCTACGCCCTCGAGGTGCAAGGCAAGGTGACGGGCGCCTATACGGTGGGCAGCAGCGTCGCCCGCGCCGTCGAGGGCGTGGTCGCCGACGGCAAGCCCGACCGCGACGCCCTCGGCCGGCTGGTGACCGCCGTCGTCGCCGCCCATCCGGAACTGCTCGGCACCACGCTCGCCTTCGAGCCCGACGCTCTCGACGGCCGCGACGCCGACTTCAAGGCGCACGCCTACTCCGACGCCAGCGGCCGCTTCGTGCCCTATTTCTACCACAGCACCGGCGGCGCGGTGGCCGTCGAGAAGCTGGTGATGACCAAGGAGGCCGGCACCGAGGGCTGGTACGACCAGCCGCTGCGCGAGAACCGCGACCTGATCACCGCCCCCTACATCTACCCGATCGACGGCAAGGACACGCTGATGTCGACGCTGTCGCTGGTGGTGCGCCGGGCCGGCAAGCCGATCGGCATCGCCACCGCCGACCTGCCGCTGACCGAGGTGTCGGCCTTCGTCTCGTCGCTGAAGCCATTCGACGCCGGCTCGGTGCGGCTGATCGGCACCGACGACCTCTGGGTCGCCAACCCCGACGCCGCGCTGATCGGCAAGACCGCCGAGGACGACATCGCCAGGGCGGCGCTGGCCCAGCCGGCCGGCACCGGCCGGTTGGTCGATGCCGGCGGCGTTTCCACCTATCTCGCCACCGCCAAAGTCGGCTTTCCCGGCCTCAAGGAGAGCTGGACGCTGGTGATGACCATCCCCGAGGCGACGCTGACCGCCGGCGCCCAGGCCGCCGCCACCGCCATGATCGTCGGCTCGCTCGTCGCCCTGGCCGTCGCCCTCGGCTTCGTCGCCTGGCTCGCCCATACGCTGGCCAGGCCGATCGGCGGCATGGCCCGCCGCATGGAGGCGCTGGCCACCGGCGATACCTCGGTGGCCGTCGACGGCGCCGACCGGACCGACGAGATCGGCGCCATGGCGCGCGCCGTCAACGTGTTCCGTGACCATGCCATCGCCCGCCGCGCGCTGGAGGGCGATCAGGCGGCCGAGGCGGCCCGCCGCGACGCCCGCCAGGCGCAGATCGACGCGCTGGTCGCCGGCTTCCGCGAGGAGGCGACCGTCGCCATCGACCGCGTGTCGGCGGCGAGCCGCGACCTCGACGCCATCGCCCGCGAGATGGCCGCTTCGGCCGGCCGCAGCACCGAGCGGGCCGGCTTCGCCCACGACGCCGCCGGCCGCGCCTCGGCCAATGTGCAGACCGTCGCCTCGGCCGCCGAGGAACTGGCCGCCTCGATCGGCGAGATTTCCGCCCAGGTGGCGCGCACCTCGTCGGTGATCGGCTCGGCCACCGGGGGCGCCCGCGTCAGCCACGCCAAGGTCGGCGAGCTGGCCAAGGCGGCCGCCAAGATCGGCGAGGTGGTGACGCTGATCCAGGCGGTGGCCGATCAGACCAACCTCCTCGCCCTCAACGCCACCATCGAGGCGGCCCGCGCCGGCGAGGCCGGCAAGGGCTTCGCCGTGGTGGCGAGCGAGGTGAAGAACCTCGCCGGCCAGACCGCCAAGGCCACCGAGGAGATTTCCCGCCAGATCGCCGCCATCCAGGAAGCGACCAGCGAGGCGGTCGAGGTGATCGCCGGCATCGCCGGCACCATGGAGGACGTCAACACCCACGCCGCCACCATCGCCGCCGCGGTGGAAGAACAGGGTGCCGCCACCTCGGAGATCGGTTCCAGCGTCGAAGCGGCGGCGCGCGAGACCGGCACGGTGGCCGACAACGTCAACGACCTCGGCGCTGCGGTCGGCGACACCCGCGCCGCCGCCGGCCGCGTGCTGGACGCCGCCGAGGCGGTCAACGCCGTGAAAGACGAGCTGGCCGGCGAGATCGAGCGCTTCCTGAAGGCGGTGGCGGCCGCCTGATCCCGCTTCCCCTCAACTTCCGTCGAGTCGTTCGGCGCGGCGGAAGTCGGGAGCGGACGGAATTCGGACGCCGGCCGGGCGCTTTGGCGGCCGCTTCAGAGTTTCTCGCGCCGTATCCGCCGGGCGGCCAGCCGATGGCGGCCCTCAAGAACGGCGAGCAGCAGCAGCGCGACCATCAGCGGCAGCACGAAGTAGATCAGCCGGAACAGGATCAGCGCGGCGGCGACGTCTGGCCGGTGGGCGATGCCGAGGCCGGTCACCACCGTCGCCTCGAACACGCCGACACCGCCCGGCGTATTGGCGGCCATGCCGGCCAGGAAGGCAATCGAATAGGTGACGAGATAGCGGGCGGCGTCCGGTACCGCATCGGGCGGCAGCAGCACGTAGAGCGTGCCGCAGGCGGCGAGCAGGTCGATCGCCCCGGCCAGCACCATCAGGAAGGCCGGCTTGGCCTTGGGCATGCGCACCACCATGCCGCTCACCCGGATGGCCCGCCGCTTCCTGGCCAGCCAGACGATGAACGAGGTGAGCGCCACCAGCACGACGAGGCCGACGATCCGGTCGATGAAATGATGGGGGAATACCGGGTATTGCGTCGTCGGTTCCAGCGTCAGGGCAAGGCCGAGCACGAACAGGATGCCCGACCACATGGTCAGCCAGCTCATGACGATCAGCCGCGCCACCACCGAGAAGCTGACGCCGACCATCGAGTAGATGCGGTAGCGGGCGCCGCCGCCCGACAGCAGCGGAAAGCCGAGCGTGTTGGCGAAGACGTTGGCGATCAGGCCGCCGAACACCGCCCGCGCCAGACTGACCGAGCTGACGTAGTTGAGGGCGTGCAGCGCCAGAAGGTCGTAGGTGGCGAGCGCACAAAGGCCGGTGAGCGTCAGCAGGAGGGCCAGCGCGAAGCGATGCGCCGGCAGCGCCAGCGCGGCGGCATGGATGTCGGCAAACGACATCTTGGTCGCCATGTCCCAAAGCACCCAGACCGCGCCGGCGATCAGCACGACGGCGATCGCCGGGCCAACCCACCGCAGCACGCGCCCGAGCCGGCCCGGCGACGCCTCTCGGCGGCTGTCGTGGTCGGTGGGATCAGTCAACTGCTGTCGTCTCCATCCGGGGCGGGCCGGAAGCCGTGCCCGAGACCTTTCATTTAGAACGCCGGCCGCCAAACGCAAACGCATTTTCTGGGGAGCACCAATTCGCGAAGGTGCCGACGCATCCGCTCGTCGAGGCCGGAGAAAGGACTGGCCGGCGGCACGGAAACCCGCCGCCGTCCCCGGCGTCACGGGAAGGAAAGCTTGATCTCGCGCTCATCGCAGACGTCCTTGACCAGCTCGCTGTAGAGCCTCCCGGTAGAGCCCTGCTCGCCGGGCAGCGTCTTGATGCGCACCTTCAGCGCCACGCCGGCCGCCGAGAAGGCGACGACGCCCTGCATCTCCAGCGGTTCCAGCACCACGGCGCCGCGCGGCCCGTTCATCAGCCGGTCGAAGGCCTCGCGCATGGCGGCCTTCGCCGCTTCGAGATCGGTGGCGTAGGAGAAGCTGATCGTCGCGGAGGCATAGGCGAAGCCGCGCATGGCGTTGGAGACGCTGGTCACCGACGAGAAGGGGATGATGTGGTAGACGCCGTCGCCGTCGCGGATGCCGACCGAGCGGATGGTCAGCCGGTCGACGGTGCCGGTGAGGCCGGCGACAGTGACCGTGTCGCCCTCGTTCATGGCGTTCTCGAACTGGATGAAGGCGCCGGTGATGATGTCCTGCACCAGCTTCTGCGAGCCGAAGCCGACGGCGAGGCCGACGACGCCGGCGCCGGCCACCAGGGGCGCGATGTCGACGCCGAGCTGGCTGAGCGCCAGCATGGCGGCGATGACGATCAATACGATCGAGAAGGCGTTGCGGAACAGCGACAGCAACGTGCGGGTGCGGGCGTTGGTGATGCGGCCGAGCGACGGGTTGAGCCGGTATTCCACCCAGCTCGACGCGCCGAGCCAGATGCCGCCGGCCACCAGCACGATGATCAGCGCCGACAGGATGCGGCCGACCGTGTCGGTGCCGCCGTCCGACTGGAACCAGTCGATGACGTCGATGACGCCCCAGCTCTGCAGCACCACCGCCGTCACCGCCAGCACCAGCACGACGCGCACGGCGCGGAAGAACATCGGCACCATCATGTTGAGCCGGGCTTCGAGCAGCGGCAGCGTCTTCTTGACGTCGGCCGGCAGGCGAACGCCGCCGGCCATCGCGTGCACGATCAGGGTGTCGGCGAGGCCGCCGAGGGCGATGGCGGCGATGGTCTCCACCGTCGCCCAGGCCATGTAGTCGACGGCGTCGAACGGCCGGCTCACCCACAGCACGAAGGCCACGGCGAGATAGAAGATGACGATGACGTGCCAGCCATGGGCGAGCAGCGTCAGCAGCGTGCGCGGCACCGAACTCTTCACCGGCTCGATCAGCCGGTAGAGGCCCGCCCGCACCTCGTCGCGCTTCATCGTCACCAGCACCGAGGCACCGATCAGCGTGATCAGCACCACGGCGAGGCGGAAGCCGATGCCCACCGAGAAGCCGATTGCCTTGTTGACCATCGGATGGGCGACCAGCACGCCGTAGCCGAGGAAGCCGACCAGCCGGCTGAGCCAGAGATACCAGAAGCGCGCCGTCGGCGGATCGAGGTCGAATACCTTCAGCGCCGGCCGGCGATACTGGAAAATCGCGGCCAGGCAGCTCTTCAGGAACTCGATCACCACGAAGGCGTCGATAAACAGGCTCTGCAACAGGTCGATGCGGCCGCCCCCCGAGGCGGCGATGGCGTAGGCCGAGGTGGCGAACCAGGCGACGCCGATCACCGCCCAGTCGACGACAAGGGCGAGGCCGGCCCACAGCACCCGCTGCGGCAACGCCTTGCCCCCGGCGACCCGCTCGATGGCGCCGAGCGGGAAGCGGGCGAGGAAACGGGCGATGTACAGCGTCGCAAAGGCGAACACCACCAGGATGATCAGCGACAGGCCCTGCTCGCGCACGCCCTCCCAGTTGACGTCGGCGCTGCCGTCGACGAGCCGGGTGAGGTTGCCGAGGCCGCGACCGATGGTCATCACCACGTCGACCACCTGCCGGGAGAGATCCTGCGTCACCGAACCGATCTCGCGGACGAGCGGCGCCTTCGGCGCGGCCGCATCGGCGGGCGCGGCCTCGGTGGAAGCAGGCGCGGCCGAAGCAGGAGCGGTGCCGTCGGCCGCCGTCGGCTGGGCCAGCCGGTCAAGCTCGGCGATCAGCGCGGCGCGCACCGCGTCGTCCTTCAGGATGTCGGCGAGGGCCCTGGCCGCCTCCGGCGAGGTGACGAGCGGCGCGTCAGGCGCCGCCGGGGTCGTCGCAGGGGCCGAGGTCGTCGGGGCGACCAGCTTCGGCGCCGGCACGGCGGCCGGTGCCGCGGTCTGCGCCAAGACGGCCGCCGGCATGAGCAGCGCGAGAAGAAGGGCGAGAAGGCGGAGGGTATTTTGCGTCATGATCACGACCGATCCGGGTAGCCTCCTGTCTTGCCCAAAAGACGGCCGGGCGCAAGGAGACGTAGCAACGTGCGATCACCCCTCCAGTTCCTCGCGCATTAATTCGAGCCGCAACCATTCCTCCTCGGCAGCGGCGAGCGCCGCCTCCGTGGCGGCGAGCTTGTCGGTGGTGGCGGCGAACAGGCCGGGGTCGCGGCCGTAGAGGCCGGGGTCGTCGAGCACGGCGTGCAGGCGCCGCGCCTCGTCGCCAAGCTCCTCAATGCGGCCGGGCAGCGTCTCCAGCGCGTGCTTGTCCTTGAAGCTGAGCTTGGACCGCCCCTTGGGCGCCCCCGGCGGCGCGGCCTCCTTCTTCGGTGCCGTCGCTAGCTTCTCCGCCTTGCGCGCCTCGACGCCGCGCCCGCGCTGGGCCAGCATGTCGGTATAGCCGCCGGCATATTCGAGCCAACGGCCGTCGCCCTCGCTCATCACCACCGAGGCGACGACGCGGTCGAGGAAATCGCGATCATGGCTGATGGCGATCACCGTGCCCCGGTAGTCGCCGAGCAGTTCCTCGAGAAGATCGAGCGTTTCGAGATCGAGATCGTTTGTGGGTTCGTCGAGCACCAGCATGTTGGACGGCTTGGCCAGCGCCCGCGCCAGCATCACCCGGCCGCGCTCGCCGCCCGACAGCGCCGAAAGCGGCGTCCGCGCCTGCTCGGGCGAAAACAGGAAGTCCTTCATGTAGCCAATGACGTGGCGCTTCTCCTCGCCGATCACCACCCAGTCGCCCTTGCCCTCGGTGAGGGCGTCGGCGAGCGTCGTCTCGGGATCGAGGCTGTCGCGCTTCTGTTCGAGCGTCTGCATGCCGAGTGACAGGCCGAGCTTCACCGTGCCGCTGTCGGGCGCGAGATCGCCGGTGAGCAATCTGAGCAGCGTCGTCTTGCCGGCGCCGTTGGGGCCGACGATGCCGACCCGGTCGCCGCGCGCCACCCGGATTGAGAAATCCTTGACGATCGGCCGGTCGCCGAAGCTCTTGGAGATCGACTTCGCCTCGATCACCAATTTCGACGACGCCTCCGCCTCGGCCGCCGCCATCTTTACGTTGCCGGTCGGCCCGCGATGCTCGCGCTTCTCCTTGCGGAGATCGTCCAGGAGATCGACGCGGCGGACGTTGCGCTTGCGCCGGGCGGTGACGCCGTAGCGCATCCAGTGCTCCTCGGCCTCGATCTTGCGATCGAGCTTGGTGAGTTCGCGCTCCTCCTCCTCCAGCACCTGATCGCGCCAGGCCTCGAAATGCGAAAAGCCGCGATCGAGCGTGCGGGTGACGCCGCGATCGAGCCAGACGGTGGTGCGGGAGAGGTTTTCGAGGAATCTGCGGTCGTGCGAGATCAGCACCAGCGCCGACTTCATCGACGCCAGTTCGCTCTCCAGCCACTCGATGGCCGGCAGGTCGAGGTGGTTGGTCGGCTCGTCGAGCAACAGGATGTCCGGCTCGGGCGCCAGCACATGGGCGAGTGCCGCCCGCCGCGTCTCGCCGCCCGACAGCGAGGCGGTCGGCTCGTCGCCGTGAAGGCCGAGTTCGTTGAGGAGGTAGAGCGCCCGGTAATGCGCGTCGCCCGGCGCGAGGCCGGATTCGACATAGTCGAGCGTCGTCCTGAAGGCGGTAAGATCGGGCTCCTGCGGCAGGTAGCGCACCGTCTTGCCCGGCTGGAAGAAGCGTTCGCCGTCGTCGGCCTCGACCAGGCCGGCGGCGATCTTCAGAAGCGTCGACTTGCCCGAGCCGTTGCGGCCGA
Source organism: Pleomorphomonas koreensis DSM 23070 (assembly GCF_000425185.1). Taxonomy (GTDB): domain Bacteria; phylum Pseudomonadota; class Alphaproteobacteria; order Rhizobiales; family Pleomorphomonadaceae; genus Pleomorphomonas; species Pleomorphomonas koreensis. The sequence goes on along the minus strand of NZ_AULH01000010.1, from coordinate 132,140 downwards.
CCAGCGTGATGCGGTCGCCCTCGCCGACGGTGAGGTCGGCGCCGGTCAGGAGCGGCGTCGCGCCAAAGGTGAGGCGGATGTTCTTGAGGAACAGAACCGGGGGGGAAGCCATGGCCGCTGTTGTCTCCCTCAGCCGCGCAACGCGAAGGCTTCGTCGGCGAGCCGCTCGACGATCTCACGCAGCGCCTTCCTTGACGGCCCGGCCTCGGCCACCTGCCGCGACACGTTGGGCAGCGTGCGCCGTGCCGCCGCCTTGCCGAAGCGTGACCTGAGGTCGGCCATGGTGGCGCCCTGCGCGCCAATGCCGGGGGCGAGGATCAGCGACGTCGGTAATCGGTCGAGCACCGTCTCGGCGTCGTCGAGCGTCGCGCCGACCACTGCACCGCAGGGACCGTTGCCGGACTTGCCGAGATTGCCAAGGTTGAAGGCGGTGAGATCGTCGGCCAGCGCCTCGGCCACCTGCCGGCCGTCCTCCTGCCGGGCGGTCTGCAACATGATGCCGTCGGGGTTCGACGAGCGCACCACCACGAACAAGCCGGCGCCGTGCTCCACGGCGCGCTTCACCACCGGCCTCAGCGATCCCGAGCCCATGTAGGCGCCGAGCGTGATGGCATCGGCCGGCGTTCCCGCATCATCGCCGATCCAGGCGCCAGCATAGGCCTCGAAGGTATGCCCGATGTCCATCCGCTTGATGTCGGCGATCACCAGCGCGTCGGTCGAGCGGGCGTGGCCGATCACCTCGGCCGCCGCTTTCAGGCCCTGCCAGCCGAAGCGCTCGAAGAAGGCGATCTGCGGCTTGAACACGCCGACGAGGTCGCCCAGCGCCTCCACCATCTCAAGGCCGAACACGCGCACGCCCTCGGCGTTGCAGGGCAGATCCCAGGCGGCAAGCGTCTCCGGCGCCGGATCGATGCCGACGGTGAGCGGCGAGCGGCGGTCGGCGATCGCCTCGAAACGGTCGGCGAAGGGGATGACGGGCATGGCGTGTCTCCGGATAACGGGCTCGGCAGGCGATATAGCTGGCATTACCGGCTGGAGAAAGCCTTGATCGCCGGAATTCGGGGCTGCCGCCCCGATCCCCGCGCGGGAGGCACAGCCTCCCGCACCCACCAGTCTTTCCAAAAAAGCGGGAGGTCCGGAGGCTGTGCCTCCGGGCGGGTCCGGGCGGCAGCCCGGCTACACCGGCGCCCGCCGCACGTACCAGCTCTTCGGCCGCGTCAGGCCGTGGAAGCCGAGCGGCGACAGCGCCGCGCCGCGGCCGGTGTCCTTGACGCCGGTCCAGGTCAGCGCCGGATCGAGATAATCGCAGCGGTTGGCGAAGACGGTGCCGGTTTCGAGTTCGCGGCCGATCGCCTCGGCGGCGTCGAGGTCTTCGGTCCACAGGGAACAGGTGAGGCCGTATCTGGAATCGTTCATCAGCGCCACGGCCTCGGCGTCGTCCCGCACCTTCATGATGCCGACCGCCGGACCGAAGGTCTCCTCGGTCATGAAGGCCATCTGGTGGTTGACGGAGGTGAGGATCTGCGGCGCGATATAGGGCGTGCCGTCGCGATCGGCCGGGAACAGTTTCGGGTCGAGGTGGGCGACGGCGCCGGCCCGGCGCGCCGCGGCGATCTGTTCGCGCACCGTCGCCGCGCCGCGGGCGCGGGCCATCGGGCCGAGCGTCGTCTCGGGATCGGTGGGATCGCCGAGGACGTATTTCCGGGTGAGGTCGACGAGGCCGGCGAGGAAGTCGTCGTAGACCTTCTCGTGGACGTAGACGCGCTCGACGCCGCAGCAGCACTGGCCGGAATTGAAGAAGGCGCCGTCGGCGATGTTCTCGATGGCGAAGTCGAGCTTGACGTCGGGGCGGACGTAGGCCGGGTCCTTGCCGCCGAGTTCGAGGTTGACGGCGATGAAGGTGCCGGCCGCCGCCCGCTCCATGGCCGCGCCGCCGGCCACCGAGCCGGTGAAGGCGACCATGTCGGCCTTGCGCGACGCGATCGCCGCCGCCGTCTGGTCGTGGGAGAGCACGATGTGCTGGAACACGCCTTCCGGCAGGCCGGCGGCGTCGAAGGCGTCCTGGAAGCGCTCGGCGACCAGCAGCGTCTGGTCGGAATGCTTCAGCACCACCGTGTTGCCGGCCATCAGCGCCGGCATCACCGAGTTGACGGTGGTGAGATAGGGGTAGTTCCAGGGCGCCACGACGAACACGACGCCGAGCGGTTCGCGGCTGATGTAGCGGTGGGCGCCATGGTCGGAAAATTCGAGGCCGCTGTCGAACGGTGCCAGGCTGGCCTCGGCGATCTTCGCCATGTGGCGGGTGCGCTGCTCGACGCCGTTCAGTTCGAAGGGCGTATAGCGGATCGGCCGGCCCATCTGGCGGGTCAGTTCCTCGGCAATGCGCGGCCGGGCGGCCAGCATCGCGTCGAGCGCCTTCAGGCAATAGTCGACGCGGGCTTCGAGCGGCAGCTTCGCCCATCCCTTCTGGGCGTCGCGGGCGAGGCGGAACACCCGGCTCACCTCGGCTTCGGTGGCGATCGTCCGTTCGGCATAGACCGAACCGTCGACGGGCGAGACGAGCTTCATGACGTCGGGCATGATCGGAGCGCTCCCGAGACCTGCGGCCGGAAGGGATGGCCGGTCCGCCATCTCTGCACGTCGGCGGCCGCCGATCAAGGGAGCGCCGCAATGGAAACGGGGCGCCCGTGAAAGGCGCCCCGCAGTTTCGCGAACCGGGATGACGAGGCTCACTCGGCCGGGGCCGGCTCCTCCGAGCCGGGACCGGCGGCTCCGGCGGCATGGGCGATGGCGAACTCCTCCTCCGGCGACAGGATCAGCTTGTGGCGGCCGACGAAGGCAAAATAGAGGATCGCCACCGCGAACCACACCGCCACCCAGAGCACGCCCTTGGAGAAGTTGGGGTCCTGCACCTGGTAGTAGAGCGTGACGCAGGCGATCAGGATGGTCAGAACGGCGCCGGGAATGCCGAGCGGGCTCCGGTAGGGCCGCTCGATGTCCGGCTGGTTGATGCGCAGCAGGATGAAGGAGATCGCCTGCATGATGTAGGAGAACATGGCGCCGAACACCGCCATGTTGAGCAGCACCGAGCCGATCGCCGCCCCGCCCTCGTCGGCGCCGAGCGCGAACCAGATGATCAGCATCACCGCGAGGCCGGCCAGCGAGCCGGTGACCATGGCGACATGCGGTGTCCGGTACCTGGCGTGGGTCAGCGACAGCACGGTGGGGAAATAGCCGGCCCGCGACAGCGAATAGACCTGCCGCCCCTGCGCGTAGAGGATGGTGTGGAAGGAGGCGACGAGGCCGGTCAGCGCCACGATGCCGAGCAGCACCACGCCGCCGTCGCCGTAGACGGCGCGGAAGCCGTCGAGCAGCGGCTCCAGCGACGAGCCGAGGTGGAAGGCGCCGACGCCCGGAACCGACGGGTTGAGCAGCACGATCATGAAGGCCGAGAGGATCAGCGTGCAGATGCCGAGGATGATGCCCTTGGGCATGTCGCGCTTGGGATCGACCGATTCCTCGGCGGCGAGCGGCAACTGCTCGATGGCGAGGAACAGCCAGACGGCGAACGGCAGCGTGGCGAGCACGCCCGAGAAGCCGAACGGGAACAGCGCGCCGCCACCCTCCGGCAGCTCGATCGCCGCCCCGTCGGGGCCGACGCCGATGTTGAGCGCCCAGCGCGAGAAGTCCATGTGCGGGATGGCGCTCGCCCAGAAGAACACCAGCACGGCGAGCGAGATCACCGTCACCACCAGCGTCACCTTGAACGACAGTTCGAGGCCGAACACGTTGAGGCCGAGGAAGATCGCATAGAAAACGATCCAGACGAGCGGCGAATAGGCAGCATCGAGCCCCAGGATGGAGTTCACGTAGGCGGTGATGAAGGTGACGATCACCGCCGGCGTGATGACATATTCGACATTCTCGCAGAGGCCGGTGACGAAGCCGCCCCACGGCCCCATCGCCGTGCGGGCGAAGGAATAGGCGGCGCCGGTGTGCGGCAGCGCCGGGCTCATCTCGGCGATCGAGAAGGTCAGGCCGAGATACATGACGGCGATGATGGCGCCGGCGGCCAGCATGCCGCCCCAGCCGCCGGTGGCGAAGCCGAAGTTCCAGCCGGAGAAATGGCCGGAAATCACGGCGCCGACACCCAGCGCCCACAGCGACCAGATACCGGCATAGCGCGACAGGTGCCGCTGTTCGAAATAGCTGGCGTCAGCCTTCTTGTAGCTGACGCTTCCCTCTGAGGTGGACATCGGGTTCCCCTTTTCGTCTCTTGAGCCCCGCGCGCTTCAGGCGATTCGCACCGTTGCCGGCTGCCGCCGGAACGGTCCCTGGCGAATTGGCGAGCGCGCGGGCCGCGACTGTCTTTGCAAGGATCATGCTACTTTCGGCTAAGGGGTGGCTCATAGCAGCAGACGGGCGGCTCAGGAAGCAGAGAGCACGGAGGAAAGCCTTGGCACCGATCGTCTTCGTTCTGGGGGGCGCCCGCTCCGGCAAGAGCCGATTCGCCGAGGAGCGGACGCGCGCTCTTTCGGCCGGCCAACGCGTCTATGTCGCCACCGCCGAGTGCCTCGACGATGAAATGCGGCAACGCGTGGAAGCCCACCGCCGCAATCGTGGCGCCGACTGGCACACCGTCGAGGCACCACACCGGCTCGCCGAGGCGATCGCCGCCGAGAGCCGCGGCGATCGTGCCGTTCTCGTCGACTGCCTGACCCTCTGGCTCAGCAACCGCCTGCTCGCCGACGCCGATCTCGACGCCGAGGGCGATCGTCTCGTCGCGGCGCTCGCGGCGGCGGCCGGGCCGGTGGTGCTGGTCGCCAACGAGGTCGGCCTGTCCATCGTGCCGGACAACGCCCTCGCCCGCCGCTTCCGCGACGCGGCCGGCCGGCTCAACCAGCAGGTCGCCGCCGTGGCCGGCGAGGCATGGTTCGTTGCCGCCGGTCTGCCGCTGCGGCTGAAGTGATCTTCTGCTGCCCTATCGCGTAGACTGTGCCGAAACATTGCAGTTCCTGCCCTCCGACCCATGAATCGCTGCGGTGGCGGACAATCGCGATATGAATTTAGTCAAAATTAACGAGGAAAGCGGGGGAAGGACCGCAGCGTTCTCGTCAAAGCGTTCGATTCCGGAACGCAGAATGCCAGATTTTCATGGCATGGCGATTGCAGTCCGTGGAACGGCGGTTGTGAAGCCGAAACAAGCCTTGCACCAAACGCATGGCTTCTGGTTTTAGGCCGGCGTCTGGCTTGCGAGACTAAGGGAAATCCACTAGATTGGTAAATGTTTTGTTACACAAGGCAATCATTGCGGCGGTTACCGCCGGATAGAGCCTCACGGGGTTTTCCCGGTTTTCTTTTATATTTTCGGGGGATGTAATGCGTCTGACGGATCCCAATCACGACTTTTCCGAAGGTGGCGCCGAGAGTTCGTTCGGACTGTACGATCTGACGCCGACCGATGGCGGGTCTTCCTCCCGCTACACCCACGCTTTCAGCGTCCGCATGATGTCGACGTCCTCCTTCCCGGCTGGACAGTCGCTGGCGGCGACGCTGAGCGGTTACGGCGACGCCGCGCTGGACGATGGCGCATCCGAGGCGGCCGGCAACTGGCGGGCGCTGCATTTCGCGGCCAAGCGAGCCGTCGACATCGTCGGCGCGGCGCTTGGTCTCGTCCTGCTGTCGCCGCTGCTGATCGCCGTCGCCGCCATCATCAGGTTCACCAGCACCGGGCCGGTGTTCTTCCGGCAGGAACGGACGGGACTGGACAACAAGCCGTTCGAGATCCTGAAATTCCGCTCGATGTACAGCGATCGCTGCGATCTTTCCGGCGTAGCCCAGACGACTGCCTGCGATCCGCGTATAACGCCGATCGGCCGCATCATCCGCAAGACCAACATCGACGAACTGCCGCAGCTCATCAACGTGCTGAGGGGCGACATGTCGCTGGTCGGTCCCCGGCCGCACGTGCCGGGCATGCTGGCCGCCGGCGTTCCCTACGAGGATCTGGTGGTCGGCTACGAGCGTCGCCACGCCATGCGCCCCGGCATCACCGGCCTCGCCCAGGCGAACGGCCTGCGCGGCCCGACAACCGAAGTCGAGCCGGCGGTGATGCGGGTGGTGCGCGACATCGAATATATTCGCGACTTCTCGATCTGGCTGGACATCCGGATCCTCTACCAGACCTTCGTCCGCGAGATCGTTCGCGGTAACGGCTTCTGATCGGCGAAGGCTGCCAACGAAGAAGACCCCCGCCGTCCACCGGCGCCGGGGCCTCCATCGACAAGAATGCGGTTTCTGGTTTCTACAGCCGGACCCACATGCGCGGATTGTCCGGCGACTGCATTGATATGAAACGGTAACCGGTGGCGCTCCAGGGCTTGACCAGCGGGCTGAGGTTGTCCAGCACGAAGTCGCCGCGATCGGTGCGCACCATCAGGACGGCATGCGACTCGCTACGCCTGGTAATCACGGACGTCATCAACAGCGACGAACTCGGAAAGCCCTTGCGAAGCAGCGCCGCCCGCTTGGTCAGCGCATAGTCCTCGCAGTCGCCGGACGAGCCGCCGATCTTCCAGACGTCGGCGCCCCCCGCTTCCGCCTGCGGCCGCATCGACCCGTTGATATCGCGATTGACGCGATCGATCAGCGAGAGCGCGTCGACCGTCAGCTTGATGTCGCCCGCCGCCGTCCCGACGTTGCGGGCCCGTTGCACCTTGCAGGCCGAGGGCATGGTCGTGCACAAGACGTAGAAACCGGTCGGTCCGAGCGTATAACCCTTGGTATTGACCTTGCCCGCTAACGGCAGGTCGAGACTCTGCTTGGGAACATTGAAGAAACCGGCCGACGCGACCTGAGGAAGGATGGCGGCAACGGCGGAAACGACCAGCATCCGGATCAACTTGTTCATGGCGACAAACTCCCGTCGAGCCTTGAGTGAAGCCAGTTGACCAGATTTCCTTTGAGATTCGGTTGATCGGCAGGGACAATCAATCCGCACCGGCGGACCGTGCAATTGAAGCAAATACAGTTCAAATTTTAAGTGTTTCCGCAGGTGGCCGTTAACCATGCCGGAGGGGCGATCACCAGCCCGAAAAAGCCGATGAAGCTGCAATTGCGCGCCTCCGGCCTGGGGAAGCGGAGCGCCAAGCCTGCCGGTCGAAAAGGGGATTTTGGCCGATTACCGCCTTTTTTCCACGACGGAACACCCCAGAATCCCGGGTAGGGTAATTCCGATAAGGGAAAATACGAAACTCCGCTTGCACCAAGGCAATTCCTTAATGTAAATTGCATGCAAAATGTGGCGACAGGTGGGGGTCTTGAGACTCCGGTTTGATGCAAACTTTATAGGAGACAATCATTATGGCCAGACTTTTCCTTTCTACATCTCTTGGCGTCGCCCTGGCATTCTCTGCGGCTTCCGGTGCTTTCGCGGCAACGTCGGCGACCGGCCTTGTGAACACCTTGAGCGGCCAGCCGGGCGTGACGACGCAGCTGCTGCAGGCGGTTAACAACGTCCAGCTGCATTGCGAAACCCCCGGTGCCACGGCATCTTCCGCCGGGCAGGGGAGCTGCCGGCTGGATCTGCAGACGCTGCTGAATTCCATTCCGCCGGGGCTTTCTCCGACGCTCGTCAATGAGATCAACGAGCTGGTCTCGACCCTGTCCGCCAGCTTGCCGCCGGAAGGTCAGACGGGAGCCATCACTCCGGACGCCGGCGTCGGCCCGTCGGTTTCCGAAAATCCCGGCGGCGGCAGCAGCTCTGTGGTGGATGACCGCAGCGCCAGCCTCGGCGCCCCTTGATAGCGCCTTGAGTTAACGACCTGCGAAAGGGCCGTGGCCTTGATTTCCAGGCCACGGCCTAATCTTGTATATTGCCGGGTTCCAGGCTCGGGTTAACGACGACGTCCGGACTTTCTGTCTTTTCAGCCTGGACCGCCAGCGCCGGTGGCCGCTCGTCCAGCCTTCCGGCGCCGGGCATGGTTAACCAAACACGTCATTTCCTGCAATTTCCTGGCGAGGCGGCCCCCACCCGGCGCCTTGCCCGCTTGGTTGGCGGCGCGATTTCGGTCATAGTGGCGGCGTCGGAATAAGTTCAAGGAAGTTTTCTTCAAATGGATTCATCCGAGTTCGATGTTCGCAACGCAATTGGTCTCGTCCGCCGCCAGATCTGGCTCATTCTCTCCACGGTTCTGATCGTCGCCGGCCTCGCCGCCGTCTATGTCTTCCTGCAAACGCCGACCTACACCGCCTCGACGCTGATCCTGGTCGATCCCAGGCAGAAGAACGCCCTCGACCCCGATAGCCAGATGTCGCTGCTGCCGACCGACAACGCCCGCGTCGAAAGCGAAGTCGAGATCCTCAAGTCGCCGTCGACCCAGCTCGGGGCGATCGCCCGCCTTGGCCTCGTCAAGGATCCGGAATTCGGCGTCAGGCTCGGCACCCTCGACCGGTTGATGGTCTTCCTGAAGATCAAGACCATGGAGAACCTGCTGGCCGACACTGACGCGCAATTGCGCGCCGTGCTGACACGCTTTTCCGACCGCGTCAGCATCGCTCGCCGCGGCCTCACCTATGTCATCAGCGTTTCGGCCACCTCCGCCGATCCCGCCAAGGCGGCACTGATCGCCAACACGCTGTCCAGCACCTACATCGACGCCCAGGTCGACGCCAAGATCTCCAACGCCCTCAGCGTGCGCGACGCCCTCAACCGCCGCCTCGTCCAGGCGTCGACGACCATCAACGAGACCGAGAACCGCATTGATTCCTTCGTCAACGAGAACATCGAGAAGGTCTCCACCGACAGCAACCGCGACGACATCAAGGCGATGCGGGCCAACCTCGAGGCGCTGAAGGCCGAGAGCGTGTCGGCGCAGACGCTGCAGGCCAGCGTCTCGTCGCTGGTCTCCGGCAAGAACTGGGACGGCATCGCCGCCCAGTTGAGGTCGGACACCGTCAGCCAGCTCAAGGCCGAGCGCGACAAGGTGCTGGCCGACATGAGCAGCGCCGCCGCCGGCTCGTCGCGGGAGAGCAACCTGCGCGCCAGCCTCGCCCAGCTCGACCAGCGCCTCTCCGACCAGGTCAACGTCGAGCTCGGGCAGCTGTCGACCCGCATCCGCAGCACCCAGGAGGAACAGGAGCGGCTGCGCGGCTCCATCCGCGACATCGTGCTGTCGAGCAACCTCTCCAACGACGTCATGGTCAAGATCTACGAGCTGCAGCAGGAATCGTCGGTCGCCAAGACGCTTTACCAGGATCTGTTGCAGCGCCTGCGCGGCGTCGAGACGCAGGCCGACCTGCAGCTCGCCGACAGCCGTATCGTCTCGGCGGCCCTGGCGCCCGACGAGCCGAGCGCCCCGAAGACCCGGCTGATCCTGATGCTCGCCGCGGTGGCTGGCCTCGGCCTCGGCCTCGGCCTCGCCTTCCTCAACGAGAACTTCATCGGCGGCTTCACCTCCGACCAGCAGTTCGAGGCGGTGCTCGGCATTCCCGTCATCTCGTCGATCCCGCTCCTGTCGCGCGGCGGCCGCTCGATCACCGAGCGATCACAGGTGGCGAGCGAACTGATCGACCATCCGCTCACCGCCTACAGCGAGTCGATCCGGCGCATCCGCCTCGGCCTCGAGAACATGCTGAGGCGCAAGCTGCAGGACAAGACGCGCGAGGGCGGCCTGATCGTCGTGGTCGGCTCGGCTATCCCCGGCGAAGGCAAGACCACCACCGCCATCGCCATCGCCCGCGCCTTCGCCATGTCCGGCAAGCGCGTGCTGCTGGTCGACTGCGACCTCCGGCGGCCGTCGGTGGCCCCCAGCCTCGGCCTGACGCCGGAGAACGGCCTCGCCGACTACCTGACGCTGTCGCTCGATTCGCAGTCGATCCGCCAGTTCGTCACCAAGGACAAGGTGCCGGGCCTCGACATGATCGTCGGCAAGTCCAGCCACCGCACCTCCACCGACAGCCTGATCGAGACCGCCCAGTTCAACCTGCTGATGGAGCTGGCGAAGGAGCGCTTCGAGATCATCGTGCTCGACACGCCGCCGATCCTGCCGGTGGTCGACGCCCAGTATCTCGCCACTCGCGCCGACATCGTGACGCTGGTGGTCCACTGGGCATCCACCTCGCAGCGCGACGTCCGTTCGGCGGTCAACGACCTGCGCACCACGGCCGGCGACGACCTGCCGATCGCCGCCGTGCTGTCCAAGGCCGAGCTTGGCGTCGGCTCCTACCGCAATAAGTACAACAGCTACTACTATTACGCGCCGGAAAGCTGATATCACACGCAAGAAGATAGGCCGGCCCCGAGGCGTCGGGGCCGGTGCGTTCTGCCTTACCCGTTCCTGACGGAGACCGTCGTGAGGCTTTTGCCGCTGATTGCCACCGCCCTTCTCGCCCTCACTCCGGCAATCGCCGCGGAACCGCCGGCCGCGGCCGACCGGTCGATCGCCGTGCGCATCGCCGTCGCCCATCCGGTGCCGTATTCCGAGACGCTGTCGCTGACCGGCGAGGTCGTCGCACGCACGTCCTCGCGACTGTCCTTCCGCCTGTCCGGCCGCATTGCCGAGCGCTTCGTCGACGTCGGCGATCACGTCACGAAGGGCGACCTGCTCGCCCGTCTCGATCCCAGCCAGCAGCAGGCCGACGTCGCCAATGCCGAGGCAGCGCTCGCCGCCGCCGAGGCCGGCGCCCGCCAGGCCAGTTCGGCCTTCGATCGGCAGAAGACGCTGCTCGACAAAGGCTTCACCACCCAGTCGGCCTTCGACGCGGCGACCAGGGCGGTGCGCACCACCACCGGCACCGTCGAATCCGCCAAAGCCGCCCTCGATATCGCCCGCGCCAACCTTGGCTACACCGAGTTGCGGGCTGACGCCGACGGGATCGTCACCGCCCGCACCGCCGACGCTGGCGAGATCGCCGCCGCCGCCCGGCCGGTGTTCATCGTTGCCGTCGACGGCCCGCGCGACGCCGTCTTCGACGTCTACGAGCAGATTTTCCTGTCGATCACCACGCTGCCCGACGTGACGGTCAGCCTCGTCAAGGACCCGTCCGTCACCGTGCCCGGCAAGGTGCGCGAGATCTCGCCCACCGTCGAGACGCGCACCGGCACCGTCCGCATCAAGGTGGACATCGGCACCCCGCCCGCCGCCATGAGCCTCGGCGCGCCGGTCGCCGGCCACATTCCCGGCCGGGAGATCCGCGCCGTGCTGCTGCCCGCCCGGGCGCTCGCCGAACAAGATGGCGCCCCGGCCGTCTGGATGATTGACAAGGACGGCGCCAGCGCCGATCTCCGGCCGATCGGCATCGCCGCCTACACCACCGATACCCTGGTCGTCGAGAGCGGCCTTGCCGATGGCGACCGCGTCGTCATCGACGGTGGCAAGCTGCTGAGGCCCGGCGCCGCCATCGAGATCGTCGGGGAGGAGACGCCGTGATCCGCCGCCTGATCCTCGCCGCCCTGCTGGGTCTCGCCGCCTGCCGGCCGGAGGCCGAGGCGCCGCCGCCGCCGATCCGGCCGGTGCTGTCGGCACGCGTCGCCGTCGACGATACCGCCCTGCAATCCTTCGTCGGCACGGTGGAGGCGCGCGACAAGGCCGACCTCGGCTTCGAGATGCTGGGCCGGCTGATGACGCGCAACGTCGACGTCGGCGACACGGTCCAGCCCGGCGACTTTGTCGCCACCCTCGACGCCACGACGTTCGACCTGAGAGCCCGCGCCGCCGAGGCAGCGCTCGGCAACCGCCAGGCCGAGCGGGACAACGCCGCCGTCACCGTCAGCCGCATCGAGACGCTGCAGGCGAGCGGCACCGCCGCCAAGTCCAGTCTCGACGACGCCCGCGCCGCCCTCGACGCCGCTGACGCCGCCGTCCGCCAGGCCCAGGCCGACCTCGACAAGGCGCGCGACGCGCTCGGGCGCACCGAGTTGCGGGCCGGACTGGCCGGTGTCGTCACCACCACCGGCGCCGAGCCCGGCCAGACGGTGGCGGCCGGCCAGAGCGTCGTCACCATTGCCAAGCCCGATCCCCGCGACGCGGTGATCGACGTGCCCGACTGGATGGCCGGCACGCTCGCTCTCGGCACCCCCTTCGTCGTCGCGCCGCAGATCGCCCCCGACCGCGCCATCGCCGGCACCCTCAGGGAGATCGCCCCGGAAGCCGACCAACTGACCCGCACCCGCCGTCTGAAGATCGCCCTCGTCGATCCGCCGAGCCTGTTCCGCCTCGGCTCCACCGTCGAGGTCAGGCCCGACGAGACGGCGAGGCCGGCGATCGTCCTACCGCAGGCGGCGGTGCTGACTGAGGGCGGCAAGTCCTTCGTCTGGGTGGTGACGGTCGACGAAAGCAAACCCGCCGCCCGGCGCCAGGGCACGGTCGCCCTGAGGCCGGTGAGCACGGCGCCGGCCGACGACGACCGCCTCAGCGTCGTCTCGGGCCTTGCCGCCGGCGAGCGGGTGGTGATGGCCGGCGTCCACAGCCTCGAAGACGGGCAGACGGTGGCGGTGCCGGCCGACACGGACGCCGGGGGAGACGTGCTGTGAAGAGTTTCAATCTCTCCGACTGGGCGCTCGAACACAGGTCGCTGGTCTGGTACTTCATGATCATCTTCACGCTGTTCGGCGTGTTCTCCTACCTGAACCTCGGTCGCGAGGAGGACCCCTCCTTCACCATCAAGACCATGGTGGTGCAGGCCTATTGGCCGGGCGCCTCGGTGACGGAGATGACCCAGCAGGTCACCGACCGCATCGAGAAGAAGCTGCAGGAGCTGCCCAACCTCGATTTCACGCGCAACCTAACGCGGCCCGGCGTCACCACCGTCTTCGTCAACCTCAGGAACGACACCAAGGCCAGGGACGTCGAAGGCACCTGGGTGCGGGTGCGCAATCTCGTCTCCGACATCCGCGCCGAGATGCCGGACGGCGTGATCGGCCCGTTCTTCAACGACGACTTCGGCGACGTCTACGGCAACATCTACGCGCTGACCGCCGACGGCTTCTCCAAGCGCCAGCTGCGCGACTATGCCGAGGCCGTCCGCACCCGCATCCTCTCCGTCGACAACGTCGGCAAGGTGGAGATCGTCGGCGCCGAGGACGAGGTGATCTATCTCGAATTCTCGCCGCGCCAGCTCGCCGCCTACGGCGTCGACGAAAAGGCGGTGCTGGCAACGCTGGCCGAGCAGAATGCCGTCAATCCTTCCGGCACCATCGACACCGGCACCGAGCGGGTGTCGGTGCGGGTATCGGGCGAGTTCCGCTCGGAAAAGAGCCTCGAAGCGGTCAACCTCCGCGTCAACGGCCGCTTCTTCCGCCTGTCCGACGTGGCGACGATCAGCCGCGGCTACGCCGATCCGCCGAGCGAGGAGTTCCGCTACAACGGCGAGCCGGCCATCGCAGTCGCCATCGGCATGAAGGCCGGCGCCAACCTCCTGAAATTCGGCGAGGCGCTGCGGGCCGAGATGGCGCGCATCGAGGCGGAGCTGCCGATCGGCATCAGCGTCCACCAGGTGGCCGACCAGCCCAAGCTGGTGGAGAAGGCGGTGTCCGGCTTCACGCAGGCGCTGTTTGAAGCCGTGGCCATTGTGCTCCTGGTCAGCTTCGTCAGCCTCGGCCTTCGGGCCGGCGTGGTGGTGGCCCTCTCCATCCCCCTGGTGCTCGCCATCACCTTCATGGTGATGGAGACCGCGGACATCTCCTTGCAGCGCGTGTCGCTCGGCGCGCTGATCATCGCCCTCGGCCTGCTCGTCGACGATGCCATGATCGCCGTCGAGATGATGGTCGCCCGCCTCGAAGCCGGCGATTCGCTGCCGAAGGCGGCGACCGCCGTCTACACCTCCACCGCCTTCCCGATGCTGACCGGCACGCTGGTGACGGTGGCCGGCTTCATTCCGGTCGGCCTCAACGCGTCGATGGCCGGCGAGTTCACCTTCACCATGTTCGTGGTGATCGCCGTGTCGCTCCTGGTGTCGTGGATCGTCGCCGTGGTGTTCACGCCGCTGATCGGCGTCAGCGTGCTGCCGAAGGCGATGAAGCAGCACGCCGGCGGCAAGACCCGCTTCACCCGCGGCTTCGAGCGGCTGCTGGTGTTCGGCCTCCACCACCGTTTCGTGGTCATCGGCCTGACGCTGTTCGCCTTCGGCCTGTCGCTCTACGGCCTCACCCATGTCCAGCGGCAGTTCTTCCCCGACAGCGACCGCTCCGAGCTGATCGTCGATTTCACCCTGCCGCAGAACGCCTCCATCGAGGAGACCAGCCGGCTGATCGCCCGCTTCGAGACGGACATGCTGAAGGGCAAGGACGGTGTCGACCACTGGTCGACCTACGTCGGCCGCAGCGCCGTGCGTTTCCTCCTGACCTTCGACCAGGAACCGGCCGCCCCCTATTTCGGCCAGACCGTCGTCGTCACCCGCGACGAGGAGACGCGCGACCGGCTGAGGGCGGAGTTCTCCGCCTATCTCCACAAGAGCTTCCCCGGCGTCGACTGCTTCGTCCGTCTCCTGGAGATCGGCCCGCCGGTCGGCCGGCCGGTGGCCTATCGCCTGTCCGGCCCGGACATCGAGGGCGTGCGGGAAGCGTCCGGCCGGCTGGCCGCCGTGGTCGCCGCCAATCCCCATGTCGACAACGTCGTCGCCGACTGGGGCGAGCCGGGCCGCGTCGTCAAGGTCGACGTCATGCAGGACAAGGCGCGCCTGCTCGGCGTCTCCTCGCAGGACATCTCCAACGCCCTCTACAGCATCATCGGCGGCGCCACCGTCACCCGCATCCGCGACGGCATCTACCAGATCGCCGTGGTTGGCCGCGCCGTGCCGGAGGAGCGCAACTCCATCGAAACGCTGAAGAATCTCCAGCTCGCGACCGTGAACGGCGTGAGCGTGCCGCTCGCCGCCGTCGCCAACCTGCGCTACGAGATCGAGCAGCCGGTGGTATGGAGCCGCAACCGCCTGCCCACCGTCACCATCAAGGCGGCCCGCGCCGACGCGACGCAGGCCGACACCATCGTTGGCGAGCTGGCGCCGTCGATCGACGCCTTCGCCGCCGGCCTGCCGGCCGGCTACACGCTGGTGACCGCCGGCTCGGCCGAGGAATCGCAGAAGGCGCTGACCCCGATCATCGCCGTGGTGCCGCTGATGGTGTTCATCATGCTGACGGTGCTGATGATCCAGCTCCAGAGCTTCAGCCGCCTCATCCTGGTGGTGGCGGTGGCGCCGCTCGCCCTGATCGGCGTGGTGGCGGCGCTGCTGCCCACCGGTGCGCCGCTCGGCTTCGTCGCCATCCTCGGCGTGCTGGCGCTGGTCGGCATCCTGATCCGCAACTCGGTGATCCTGGTCGACCAGATCGAGCGGCTGCGGGCCGAAGGCCAGCCGGCCTGGAACGCGGTGGTCGAGGCGTCCAGCCACCGCCTCCGGCCGATCGTGCTGACGGCGCTGGCCGCCAGCCTCGGCCTGATCCCCATCGCCGGCGAGCTGTTCTGGCAGCCGATGGCCTTCGCCATGATGGGCGGCATCATCGTCGGCACGGCGCTGACGCTGATTTACCTGCCGGCCCTCTACGTCGCCTGGTTCCGCATCCACGAGGAGAAGCCCGCGGCGCCGGCCACCCCGTCAGCCTGACAGGGTCGGCCGGAAGGCGTCGCGGATCGCCTCGGACGCGGCGAGCCGGCGGATTTCCGCCTCGACGAAGGCGTCGTCGCGCAGGCGTGACGGCCGGCCGATGGCAACGCGGCAGGCGACATGCGCCGGCCGGCCGCTCAGCACCACCAGCTCGTCGGCAAGCCGCACCGCTTCCGAGAGGTCATGCGTCACCAGCACCACGGTGACGCCACGCTCCTGCGCGTCGAGGCGGACCAGCCGCTGCATCTCGCGGGCCAGCCCGACGTCGAGCGCCGAGAAGGCTTCGTCGAGCAGCATGAGATCGGGCTCGACGGCCAGCGCCCTGGCGAGCGCCACCCGCTTCCTCATGCCGCCGGAAAGCTGATGTGGATAGCGGCCGGCCTCGTCCTGACCGAGACCGACCTTGACCAGCATCGACCGCGCCCGGCCGAGCCGCTCGGCGCGGCTGAGCCGCCGGCCGGTCAGCGCGAAGGCGACGTTGCCGCGCGCCGTCCGCCAGGGCAGCAGCAACGGGTCCTGGAACACGAAGGCCGGCCGCTCGAACGGCCGCTCGACGTGGCCGGCGTCGGGCGCCAGAAGGCCGCCGAGGATGGCCAGCAGCGTCGTCTTGCCGGCGCCGGACGGGCCGAGAATGGCCAGCACGCCGCCGCGTGGCACGGTGAGATCGATGCCATCCAGCACCGGCACGCCGGCAAAGCCGTGCGACAGTCCCGTGGCGACCAGCGCTTCGCCGCTCATGGCGCCTCCCCCGGCAGGCCGCGCCGCCAGGTCTCGAAATAGCGGCGCACCGGCTCGATGACCAGGCGCTCGACGATCAGCAGCAGCGCCACCACCACCACCACCCAGGCCATGGTCCGGGCGGTGTCGACCTCGGCGCGCGCCGCGGCAAGGCCGTCGCCGATGCCACCGGCCCCCGACAGCAGTTCGGCCATCACCGCCACCTTCCAGCTCATGGCCAGCGCCGCGCCGAGCGCCGGCAGCAGGTAGGAGAGCACATGCGGCAGGTAGACGTCGGCAAGCCGCACATGCAACGGCACGCGGAAGGAGCGGGCCATCATCCTGAGGCCGCCGTCGACGGTGCGGGTGCCCTGCGTCGCCGCCGCGAACACCAACGGCCCCACGGCGACGGCCACCGAGAAGGTGGCGGCGAGGCCGGAACCGCCGAACCACAGCAGCGACAGCACCACCCAGGCAATGGCCGGCACGCCGATCAGCATGGTGGCGACCGGTTGCAGCATGGCCCGGAGCGGCGTCGAGCGGCCGGCGAGGCCGCCGAGCAGCGAGCCGATCAGCGTCGCCACCAGGAAGCCGGAAAGCGCGTCGCGCGTCGTGGTCAGGATCGCCGGCCCGAGATCGCCGTCAAGGGTGAGGCGGCCGAGGGCGGTGAGCGTGGCCAGCGGCGACGGCAGCACGAAGTCGCCGTAGACGCGGTGCCCCGCTTCCCATAGCGCCAGCACGGCGAGGATGCCGAGCGCTGCCCAGCGGCGTTCGCCACTGAAAAATCGACGCCAGAAGCGCCCGGCCATGGCCTCAGTGCCCCCAGTAGAAGGCCGGCTCCGGCAGGCGTCCGGCCACGATGTCCGGCGACAGCGTCATCAGCGCCCGGAAATAGGCTTCGAGGTCGTCCCGCGCCTCGGCCGTCGAGGCGACCTTCAGGCGGAAGCGCGGCAGCGACGCCTCGACGATCGGCGCCGGCAGCTTCAGGGGGCCGGCGATCAGTGCCGCCGCCTCCCCGGGGTTGGCGGCCACCCAGCCGGCCGCCTCGACGCAAGCCGCATGCAGCGCTGCAACGACGTCGGGATGGGCGTCGAGGAAACGCTCGGTCACCGCGAGGCCGGCCTGCGGCACGCCGGCCGGGCGGCCGGTGCGGGCGGCATAGAGTTCGGTGACGTCGAGGGCGCGGGTGACGGCGACGCCGGCCTCTCTCGCCTTGATCTCGGCGGCGCTGGCCGCCGGCTCCGGCAGCACGGCGGCATCGGCCTTGCCGGCCAGGATCAGCGGCACCGCCTCGGCCGAGGTGCCGACATAGGAGAGCTTGAGATCCTTGTCCGGATCGAGCCCGGCCGCCTTCAGCACGAAGCGGGTGAGAAGGTCCGGCGCGTCATTCTTCGATCCGACCAGCAGTGTCCTGCCCCGGAGGTCGTCGATGCCGCCGATGCTCACCCCCGGCCCGGCGAAGACGTAGAGCAGGCCCCAGGTCAGCACGTTGACGAGGCGAACGCCGGCGCCGCGGTTGCAGAGGTTGGCGGCGGCATAGCTCGGCGCGGCGAACAGCTCGATGTCGCCGGAGACGACGCCGGCCCGCATCTGGTCGGCAGTACGCCAGACGTCGAAGCGCGCCTCGCCGGCCAACGGCGCCAGCGCCCCCGACGCCACCGCCCGCGCCAGCACCACCGACGGCGACGCCGGCATGCCCCAGACGGTCAGCCGGTCGAGCCCGGCCGCCCAAGCCGCCGGAACGGGCAGCGCGGCAAGACCGGCGGCGGCGAGACATTCGAGAAAGCGGCGGCGGCTCACGCCCGCGGTCATGGAGGAAACTGTCATGGCGGAACCTGCAATCGGGCGGAGACGGGCCACCCGGGAAAGGATCGGGCCGACACTAGACCAATTCGCGGCGCGGGGAAACGCCGGCCGCGCCGACAGGTCACGAGCGGAAAACGGCCTCCGAACCAAGTTCTTGCGAAGATCTACGGATAGGAATTCACCTCTATACGCACTAACGCGTAACGTGAAAGCTGAGAATGGGAAGCATCTAAATCGAAAAAGGGAGAAAGCAACTACGGTTCCACCCGCCGTTTGACTTTCGTCATTGTCGAATAGCTGCCCCTACATTATGGCATGGCTGATACGGACACATTTCCCCGGCAGTCGCTCGCCTGTGACAGACGTGTAGGGGAACGCCCAACCAAATGGGGGTGGCAGCATGGCACAGGTTGTTTATGGCGTGTGGGACGGCGTCGTCCACGATTACCGCCAGGGAAAGGCCGCGGAGGGCGCCACGCCTCCCGACCTCAAGGATTTCGAGGTATTCGACGACAACAACCCGATTCGCGCCTTCGTCGCCGATCGCGGCTTCTTCGTCTTCGACGAGAAGGTCAACCTTCTCGACACCTTCTGGCAGTATCTGAGCAAGGCGGCCGACGAGTCCTGCGGCAAGTGCACCCCCTGCCGCATGGGCACCGTGCTGGTGCGCGATGCGCTCGGCGCCATGCGCCGCGGCCTTGACGGCGACCTCGACCTCGATGGCATCGCCGCCATGTCCGAGCAGATGCGCGCCACCTCGCTCTGCGGCCTCGGCCAGTCCTGCGGCACCGCCCTCGTCAAGGCCATCGAAGCCTTCCGCGACGAGTTCGAGGCCGAGCTGGCCAGGAAGCAGCCGGCCCGCGCCCAGCACGCCATGAGCTACATGACGGCGCCTTGCATCGAGGCCTGTCCCTCCAAGGTCAACGTGCCGCGCTACATCGATTATATCCGCGACGGCAAGCCCGAGCATTCGCTGGGCGTCATCCTGCAGAAGTACCCGATGGCCGCCACCTGCAGCCGCGTCTGCGTCCGCTTCTGCGAGGCGGCCTGCCGCCGCAAGATGGTCGACGAGGCGGTCGGCATCAAGATCCTCAAGCGCTACGTCGCCGAGTACCAGACCGGCCCGCACCCGCTGGTGTTCTCCAAGGACATGATCGCCCACGTGCTGCCGGAAGACCAGCGCGTCGCCGTGATCGGCGCCGGCCCGGCCGGCGTCTCCTGCGCCTACCACCTCCTGATGCGCGGCTATCATGTCGACATCTTCGAGGCCCAGGGCGAGGCCGGCGGCATGGCCGCCATCGGCATCCCGTCCTACCGCCTGCCGAAGGACGTTCTCCTCAACGAGATGAACGCCATCACCAATCTCGGCGGCCGCTTCTTCTTCAACCAGCGCCTCGGCACGGATTTCAGCGTCGATGACCTGATGAAGCGCGGCTACAAGTCGGTGTTCCTGGCCCTCGGCTGCCAGGAAGGCACCAAGATGGGCTGCGACAACGAGGATACCAGCCTCGTCGGCTATGAGTCCGGCATCGGCTTCCTCCTGAAGGTCCACGACCACGTCGCCGGCATCAAGCCGCATCCGATCGACGGCGAAGTGGTGGTGGTCGGCGGCGGCAACGTCGCCATGGACTGCGTCCGCTCGGCCGTCCGCATGGGCGCCAAGAAGGTGCATCTCGTCTATCGCCGCACCGAGGCCGACATGCCGGCCGACCGCGAGGAAGTGGTCGCCGCCCATGACGAGGGCATCGAGTTCCACGTGCTGACCAACCCGGTGTCCATCGTCTCCGAGGATGGCAAGGTGGTCGGCGTCAAGCTGACGAAGATGGAGCAGACCGAGGTCGACGCCAAGGGCCGCCGCAACGTGCGGCCGATCCCCGGCAGCGAATACGTCATGCCCTGCTCGGTGGTGATCGCCGCCATCGGCCAGCAGGTCGACACCGGCTCGGTCAAGCCCGAGGACGGCGTCGAGATGAGCAAGTGGAACTGGGTGGTGGCCGACAAGGAATCGCTCGCCACCTCGCGGCCGGGCGTGTTCGCCGGCGGCGACTGCTACCTCGGCCCGTCGACGCTGATCGCCGCCATGGCCAACGGCCTCAAGGCCGCCCGCAACATCGACGACTACCTGCGCCTCGGCTCGACGCGCTTCTTCCCGCGCTCGCGCATCCGCCAGATCCTGGAGAAGAACAAGCTGTTCTCCAACGACTGCATCGAGGTGCCGGTCAAGAACGAATACCGCGTCCACCATCCGGAGCTGTCGCCGGAAGTGCGCAAGACCATGTTCGGGGAAGTCGAGCAGATCATCAGCTCGGAGGACGCCTACAAGGAGTCCATGCGCTGCATGCGCTGCTACCGCATCTATTCCGTGATCACCGAACACTCCATCCCCGAAGGAGCGGCGTGAGACCATGTGCAACGTCGAAACCCTGATCCCCGTCGGCACCGAGGCCACGGTCGGCTTCAAGATCAACGGCAAGGCCGTCACGGCCTATCCGAACGAGACGATCCTCGCCGCCGCCCGCCGGCATGACTTCTACATCCCGACGCTGTGCGAGCTGGCCGACATCGACCACACGCCCGGCACCTGCCGCGTCTGCCTGGTCGAGATCCAGATGCCCGGCCAGGCCAGCACCCACATGGTGACGGCCTGCAACACGCCGGTGAAGGATGGCCTCGCCGTCGAGACGCGCACCAAGAAGGTGCGCGACATGCAGAAGCTGCAAGTCGAACTGCTGATGGCCGACCATCTGCAGGACTGCGCCACCTGCATCCGCCACGGCGCCTGCGAGTTGCAGGACGTCGCCCAGTTCGTCGGCCTCAAGGAGAACCGCTTCTTCACGCCGGCCCGCGTCGCCACCCGCGAGGTCGACCGCTCGTCGCCGGCCATGGTCCGCGACATGACCAAGTGCATCCGCTGCCAGCGCTGCGTCACGGTCTGCCGCAACTACCAGGAAGTCGACGCGCTGGTGGTCACCGGCACCGGCCTCGACACGGCGATCGGCCTCCGCCACGGCAAGAACCAGAAGGACTCGACCTGCGTCACCTGCGGCCAGTGCGTGCTGGTCTGCCCGACCGGCGCTCTCGCCGAAAAGGACGAGACCGATCGCGTCCTCGACTACATCTACGACCCGGAGATCACCACCGTCCTCCAGTTCGCGCCGGCCATCCGCGTCGGCTTCGGCGAGGAGTTCGGCATGGCGCCGGGCACCAACGTCGAGGGCCAGATCATCGCCGCCTCGCGCAAGCTCGGCGTCGACATCGTGCTCGACACCAACTTCGGCGCCGACGTGGTGATCATGGAGGAAGGCACCGAGCTGCTGCATCGCCTCGGCGAGCGCAAGCGCCCGACCATCACCTCCTGCTGCCCGGCCTGGATCAACTTCGCCGAGGTCCATTATCCCGAGCTGCTGCCGCTCCTGTCGTCCACCCGCTCGCCGCAGGCGGTCGTCGGCGCCATCGCCAAGAGCTACCTGCCGGTCAAGATGGGGCTCGACCCCAAGAAGATCCGCGTCATCTCGATCATGCCCTGCACGGCCAAGAAGGACGAGATCGTCCGGCCGCAGCTCGGCGAGGACGACATGCCGAACGTCGACGTCGTGCTGACGACGCGCGAGTTCGCCCGTCTCCTGAAGCGCGAGGGCCTCGACCTCAGAACCATCGAGCCGTCGACCTTCGACAACCCCTACATGAGCGAGTATTCCGGCGCCGGCGTCATCTTCGGCACCACCGGCGGCGTCATGGAGGCGGCGCTCCGCACCGTCTACAAGGTGGTCAACGGCAAGGAGCTGGACAAGATCGAGCTGACGCAGCTGCGCGGCTTCGAGGGCGTGCGCTCGGCCACCGTCGACCTCGGCGGCAACATCGGCGAGGTGAAGATCGCCATGGCCCACGGCCTCGGCGAGACGCGGGCGCTGATGGAGGCGATCAAGGCCGGCGAGGCCGACTTCGACTTCATCGAGATCATGGCCTGCCCCGGCGGTTGCGTCGACGGCGGCGGCACGCTGCGCTCCAAGAAGCAGTACCTGCCCTATGCCCTGAAGCGCCGCGAGACGATGTTCGGCATCGACCGCGCCGCCAAGGTGCGCCAGTCGCACAACAACGAGCAGGTCAAGGCCCTCTACCGCGACTTCCTGGGTTCGCCCAACTCGGAGAAGGCGCACCACCTCCTGCACACCTTCTACACCGACCGCAAGGCCGAGCTGGAGCTGACGGTGAAGGAGATCTGGGGCGAGATCAAGATGAGCACCATGGTCTACTGAGACCTGGCGCTTTCGAGACTTTGACAGCCGGGCGGCGGGGCAACCCGCCGCCCGGTTTTTATGTGCGAAGCCAAAGAAAAACCCTCCGATTCGCGCGAATCGGAGGGCCTGTTCTGTTGAAGCTCGAGAAATCAGCCGGCGTTCAGCGCCACCACCCGATTGACCGCCGACACCACGGCGGAGAGCGAGGCGGTGACGATGTTGGTGTTGATGCCGACGCCGTGCAGTTTGCCGCCGGGGTGCTTCAGCTCGACATAGGCGATGGCCGAGGCGTCCGAACCCTGCTGCAACGAGTGCTCGGAATAGTCGGCCACCGACACGGCAATGCCGAGATAGACCGACAGCGCATGCACGAAGCCGTCGATCGGACCGTTGCCGCGACCCTCGATGGTGCGGGCGACGCCATTGTCGACGATCTCGGCGACGCAGATGCGCCGGCCCTTCACCTCGGTGTCGGGATAGGTGTGGTGGTCGACGAACTTGAGGCGCCCCTCCGGCTGGTCGACGTAGAGCTGCATGAAGCGCTCGTAGATGCGCTGCGACGACAGCTCGCGGCCCTCGCGGTCGGTGATCGCCTGGATGTCCTCGCGGAATTCCACCTGCAGGGCGCGCGGCAGGTTGATGCCGTGGTCCTCCTGCATCAGGTAGGCGATGCCGCCCTTGCCCGACTGCGAGTTGATGCGGATGATCGCCTCGTAGGAGCGGCCGACGTCCTGCGGGTCGATCGGCAGGTAGGGCACTTCCCAGACGCCACTGTTCGACGACTTCATCGCCTTGAGGCCCTTGTTGATGGCGTCCTGGTGCGAGCCGGAGAAGGCGGTGTAGACGAGTTCGCCGACATAAGGATGCCGCTCGGGTACCTTCATCTGGTTGGAATACTCGAACACGTCGCGGATGCGCTCGATGTTGGAGCAGTCGAGGCCGGGATCGACGCCCTGCGTGAACATGTTGAGCGCCATGGTCACCACGTCGACGTTGCCGGTGCGCTCGCCGTTGCCGAACAGCGTGCCCTCGACGCGGTCGGCGCCCGCCATCAGCGCCAGCTCGGCGGCGGCGATGCCGGTGCCGCGGTCGTTGTGCGGGTGCAGCGAGATCAGCACCGAGTCGCGCCGGTCGACATTGCGGCTCATCCACTCGATCTGATCGGCGTAGACGTTGGGCGTCGCCATCTCGACGGTGGACGGCAGGTTGAGGATCAGCTTGTTGTCGGGCGTCGGATCGATCACCTCGATCACCGCGTTGCAGATCTCCAGCGCCACTTCCAGCTCGGTGCCGGTGAAGCTCTCCGGCGAATACTCGAAGCGGAAGCCGCCGCCTTCCTTGGCCGCCATGTCGGCGATCAGCTTGGCGCCGTCGACGGCGATCTGCTTGATGCCGGCCACGTCCTTGCCGAACACCACGCGCCGCTGCAAGGCGCTGGTGGAATTGTAGAAATGGACGATCGGCCGCCTGGCGCCGCGCAGCGCCTCGAAGGTGCGGACGATCAGCTCCGGCCGGCACTGCACCAGCACCTGCAACGAGACGTCGTCGGGCGCCCCGCCCTCCTCGACGCACCAGCGGGCGAAGTCGAAGTCGGTCTGCGAGGCCGACGGGAAGCCGATCTCGATTTCCTTGAAGCCCATCTCCAGCAAGAGGTGGAACATGTGGGCCTTGCGGTCGTGGCCCATGGGATCGACCAGCGCCTGATTGCCGTCGCGCAGGTCGACCGAGCACCAGATCGGCGCCTTGTCGATCACCTTGCCGGGCCAGGTGCGGTCGCTGAGGTCGATGGGGGTGACAGGTCGGTATTTGGCAGCGGCGTTGGGCATGCCCGCCCGGTCGCGGAAGGTCGTCTCGGTCATGATGCTGTGGCTCGTCTCTGGCTGGCGCTCCCGGCCGGCCGCGTCATCGGGACGTCGGCGAGCAGCGTGAAGCGCGTTTTGTCAAGCGTAAGGGGGAGTACGAGAGAGCTCATGGCCAGCGGCGGGCTATCGGCCGCCGGGCGCTCCCTCACTGGACCCGGCAACCGCTGATAAGGCCGAGACGAAGCAGCGAGCCGAGCATCCGAGCGCGATCCCCGCGGGCGGTGCCCTCGGCGGAGATGAAGCGCGTGATGTCGGTCTTCGTGGTCATATCAAGGGCTATACCCGCAGAAATGCGAACTGACAAGGGCTCAGATGCCGCGCCAGCGCGTCAGCGCGGCGCCGGGATCGACAGCGAGCCAGGACAGCACCCGCGCCGCCATCTCCCGGACCATGTCGTCGATGGTCTCCGGCCGGGCATAGAACGGCGGCACCGGCGGCGCCACGATGGCACCCATGCGGGTGAGCATCAGCATGGCGTTGAGATGCGCCTCGGTGAGCGGCGCCTCGCGCGGCAGCAGCACCAGCCGCCGCCGCTCCTTCAGCATGACGTCGCCGGCCCGCGTCAGCAGGTTGTCGCCGAAGCCATGCGCCAGGGCGGCCAGCGTCCGCATCGAGCAGGGCGCCACCGCCATGGCGTCGGCGCCGAATGAGCCGGAGGCGATCGACGCGCCGAGATTGCCGATGTCGTGCGCCACCGACGCCATTCCCCGCAGCTCGGCAAGGCCGTCCGGACCCAGCTCGTGGTGAACCGTCCGCTCGCCGCCGGTGGTGACGACGAGATGCGTCTCGACGCCGGCGGCGCCGAGCTGCCGCAGCACTTCGCGGCCGAGCACAGCGCCCGAGGCGCCGCTGATGCCGACGACGATCTTCATCATGGCCCCTCCCCGAACAGTTCGGCCCAGCGGGCATCGACCGTCTGCACCACTCCCGCGTCCATCTTCATCACCCGACCCCACTCGCGCGTCGTCTCGGCGCCGATCTTGTTGGTGGCGTCGATGCCGATCTTGCCGCCGAGCCCTTCCAGCGGCGAGGCGAAATCGAGATGGTCGATCGGCGTGCGATTGAGCACCAGCGTGTCGCGGGCCGGATCGGCGCGCGTCGCCACTGCCCACATCACGTCGGACCACGAGCGGACGTCGATATCGTCGTCGACGACGATCACCATCTTGGTCATGGTGAACTGCGGCAAGAGCGACCAGAAGCCCATCATTACCCGCCGCGCCTGCCCGGCGACGCGCTTGTCGATGGCGATCACCGCCACACGGTAGGAGCAGGTCTCCGGCGGCAGCCAGAGGTCGCGGATCTCCGGGATCGCCTCGATCAGCAGCGGCTTGAACACCTCGGCCAGCGCCTCGCCCATCACCGCCGGCTCGTCCGGCGCCCGGCCGGTGAAGGTGGTGAGATAGGGCGCCCCCTCGCGTGCCCGGATCGCCGTCAGGCGGAACACCGGGTGCATCTCGGGCGGGTTGTAGTAGCCGGTATGGTCGCCGAACGGCCCCTCGGGCGCCATGTCGCCGGCGGTGATCGTCCCTTCCAGCACGATCTCGGCCGACGCCGGCACGTGCAGGGGAATGGTGCGGCAGGGCGTCATGGCGAGGCGACTGCCGGCGATCAGGCCGGACAGCGCCAGCTCCGTCACCCCCTCCGGCGCCGGCATGACGGCGGCGAGCAGCGTCGCCGGGTCGGCGCCGATCACCACGGCCACCGGCATGGTCTCGCCGGCCCGCAGCCATTGCCGGTGATGCTGGGCGCCGCCGCGCATCGGCAGCCAGCGCATGATGGCGCTCGTCCGGTCGAGCACCTGCATCCGGTAGACGCCGACGTTGTAGGCGTTGAGGTCGTCGGCGCCGGGCGGCCGGGTGATCACCAGCGGCCAGGTGATCAGTGGCCCGGCGTCATCAGGCCAGCAGGTCTGGATCGGCAGCGCCGAGAGATCGACGGGAAGGTCGCCCCAGCGGCCGCGATCGTTGACTGTTTTCGGCCGGGCGTTGAGCGCCGCCCGCGCCACCGGCCAGAGGCCGCCGGCCTCCTTCAGCGAGCGCGGCGGCTTGGGCGAGCGCAGGAAGGCCATCATGCGGCCGAGCCGGGCGAGGCCGTCCACGTCGGTGCCGAGGCCGGCGGCGACACGCTGGCGCGTGCCGAACAGGTTGGCGATCACCGGCATCGCCGAGGGCTGGCCCGATACGGTGGGCGCGGCAAAGCGCAGCACCGGCCCGCCGGCCGCGATCACCCGCCGGTGGATCTCCGTCGCTTCGAGGCGCATGTCGACCGGCGCCGTCACGGTGCGGACGTCGCCTTGCGCTTCGAGATGGGCGACAAAGCTTCCGAGATCGGCAAAGCGCGGCAGGCTGCGACTGAACATGTCGATCTTTCCGACCTCTTGCTGGCGGGACGCGGGTTTTGCCGTTGCCGGAGACATAGCACCCTTTCTTGGCACGGACAGCCTGCTAGACTTAAAAGCGGTGAGTCTTTGCGATAAGACAAAAACCTGAGCGGCGGACCACCCTAAACTCCCCGCCTTTCGAGATGGATGATGCCATGGCCGATCATTTCCGGGGCGAGTTGCCCAAAGCCCTCCGAATTCTGGCGGCGCCGGCCGGCCTTCTGCCGCTCGGACCGGCGCTGACGCTGGCCGTCCGCCGATTCGCCCGCCGCAAGCCCGCCGTCTTCGAGCGGCTCGGCACCTATGGCCAATGCTCCTTCCTGATCGAACCGTCCGACCTCGACATCAGCTTCCTGATGGTGCCGGACGGCGTCCGCGCCGAGGTGAAGTGCCTGCGCCGCCGGGCCAGCCAGCCGGCCGACGTCACGGTGCGCGGGCCGCTGCTCGTCCTCCTCGGCCTCATCGACGGCACCTTCGACGGCGACGCCCTGTTCTTCAACCGCGCCATATCCGTGTCCGGCCGCACCGACGCGCTGGTGGCGCTCCGCAACGCCATCGAGGACGCCGAGCTGACGCCGGCCGACTTCGTCGGCGTCACCGGCACCCTCGGCCGTCTGGTCGATCGCTCGGTGTTCGGTGGCCTCGGCCTTGCCCGCCGCTTCACCGGATCGCCGGTTGCCGGAGAGCCGTCATGAGCATCGAGCTGGTCTGCCCGGCCGGCACGCCGGCGGCATTGCGCGCCGCCGTCGAGGCCGGCGCCCACGCGGTCTACTGCGGCTTCCGCGACGAGACCAACGCCCGCAACTTCCCCGGCCTCAACTTCTCACCCGACGAGATGGTCGAGGGCGTCCGCTTCGCCCACGCCCACGGCGCCAAGGTGCTGGTGGCGATCAACACCTTCGCAACGGCCGGCGCCATGGACGCCTGGAAGGCGGCGCTGGCCAACGCCGAGAAGGCCGGCGCCGACGCGGTGATCCTCGCCGACCTCGCCGTGCTCGACCACGCCGCGACGCATCACCCGAACCTGCGGCTGCACCTCTCCGTGCAGGCGGCGGCGGCCACTCCCGAGGCGATCGCCTTCTACGCCGACACCTTCGGCGTCAAGCGCATCGTCATGCCGCGCGTGCTCTCCGTCGAGGAGATCGCCAAGCTCAACGCGGCGATCAATGTGGAGACCGAAGCCTTCGTGTTCGGCGGCCTCTGCCCGATGACCGAGGGCCGCTGCTCGCTGTCCTCCTACGCCACCGGCAAGTCGCCCAACCTCACCGGCGTCTGCTCGCCGCCCGAGCACGTCGCCTATTCCGAAGACAGGGACGGCACCGCCACCCGCCTCGCCGGCTTCACCATCGACCGCTTCGGCGCCGGCGAGCCGGCCGGCTATCCGACGCTCTGCAAGGGCCGCTTCGCGGCCGGCGGCAAGACCGGCTACCTGTTCGAGGACCCGGTCAGCCTCAACGCCGCCAGCCTGATCGCCGCGCTGGTGAAGGCCGGCGTCACGGCGCTGAAGATCGAGGGCCGCCAGCGCGGCAAGGGCTACGTCGCCGAGGTGGTCAGGACCTTCCGCGCCGCCGTCGAGGCGATCGACGCCGGCGGCACCGAGGTTGAGGTCGGCCGTCTGCTGGCCGGCCTCGTCGAGGGCGGCCGCCAGACGTCGGGCGCCTACAAGAAGACCTGGCGCTGAGGACGGAGACCATGATGACCAAAACCGGCCTTTCCCTCGGCCCCGTCCTGTTCAACTGGTCGGCCGACCGCCTCAGGGACTTCTATGCCCGCATCGCCGACGAGGCCGACGTCGACCGCGTCCACCTCGGCGAGGTGGTATGCGGCAAGCGCCAGCCTTTCACCGACCGGCTGTGGCCGGAACTGATCGACCGCCTGACCGCCGCCGGCAAGGAGGTGGTGCTGTCGACGCTCGCCCTGCCCTACAATCCGCGCGAGCGGGCCAGCGTGCGCGACTTCTGCGAGGTCGGCCTCGTCGCCGAGATCAACGATCTCACCGCCCTGCCGGCCGTCGCCGGCAAGCCGTTCCTGGTCGGCCCCTTCGTCAACGTCTACAATGAGGGCGCCGCCCGCTTCCTGGCCGGTCGCGGCGCCACCGGCATCTGCCTGCCCGTCGAGCTGCCGGCCGCCTCGGTGACAGTGATCGCCGCCGCGCTGCCGGAGGTGGAATTCGAGCAGTTCGCCTTCGGCCGCCTGCCGCTGGCGCTGTCCGGCCGCTGCTATCACGCCCGCCTCGCCGGCCTGCATAAGGACGGCTGCCAGTTCGTCTGCGACAAGGACCCCGACGGCCTCGCCGTCGACACCCTCGACGGCCAGCGCTTCCTGGCCATCAACGGCATCCAGACGCTGTCGCACGGCTTCGAGGCCTTCTGCCCGGCGCCGGATGAACTTGCAAGGCTCGGCGTCCGCCGCCTGCGCCTCTCCCCGCACACCTGCGACATGGTGGCCGTCAGCCGCCTCTACCGCGCCCTGCTCGACGGCAAGGCCGACCGGGCCGAGACGCTGGCCGGCCTCAGGGCGCTGAACCTGCCCGGCGAGCTGGTCGACGGCTTCTCGCGCGGCGAGCCGGGGAGCGCCCGCGTGGAAATGGCATGACCGCCCCCGACCCGTTCCGCGTCGCCTTCGTGCTGGCGGCGCTGACGGCGCTGAGGGCGATCGGCCCGGAGATCGCTCCGGGGATCGGTGACGTCGCCAGCCATCCGGACGAGTTGATCTTCGGCTTTTTCACGTTGCAGCTGTTCGGCTTCCTGACCGTGGCGATGCCGCGCTGGATCGGCCGGCCGATCGCCCCGCCGTGGCTGCTGTGGGGCGTGCTCGCCGCCCACGCCGCCGCCTTCCTCTGGGGCTCGGTCGATCTCCACACCGGCGGCGTGCTGCGGGCGCTGACCGGCCTTTCCGGCGTCGTGCTGCTGCTCGCCGCCGTCCCGCCCGGCAAGACCGCCGAGACGCTGCCGATCCTCGGCCTCGCCGCGCTGCACACCCTTCTCGGCGTCGCCGCCTTCCTCTACGGCTGGCCCGGCGCCACCATGGCCGGCCTCGCCGTCATCGTGCTGATCTGCATCGAGGTGTCGAACCGCATCGGCATCGCCGTGCTGGCGGTGGCGCGCGAGCGGGCCGGCTACCCGAAGCTCAAGCCGGTGCCGGCCTGGATCGCCCTGCCGCAGCGCGCCTTCACCATCCTGGCGCTCGCCCTCTGGGGCCTCGGCTGGAACGCCGGCTGGCCGGCGCTCGCCGCTTTTCTGTTCGGTACCGCCTGGTTCGTCCACATCGAGCCCTGGCGCATCAAGCCTTATGCCGGCTGCGTCATCATGGCGGTTGGCCTCCTCTGGAAGCGGCTCGCCATGCTGCTGCTGGCCGTCATGGACCTCGGCCTCGCCGACGTCTCGCCCTTCGCCGTCATCCACGCCTTCGCGGTCGGCGGCATCGCGACGCTGGCCATCGCCATCGCCACCTCCATCGTCCGCAAGAAGGACAAGCGGTCGCTGATGCCGTCGCTCCTCGCCGATATCATCTATCTGGCGATCACCGCCGCCGCGGTCGCCCGCGTCGGCGCCGCCGTCGAACCCGGCCTGCATGACGAGCTGATCATCGCCGGTCGCTGGAGCTGGGCCATCGCCTTTGTCGGCTATATCCTGTTCACGCTGCGCGGCGTGGTCCGGCAGCCCTCCCCCTCCATGCAAATACGGCAACCCAGCCCTGAAAATCGAGCGGCTGGAAGTACATAGCCCAACTTGAAAAGACAGGCCGCTTGGGACTATTCTCTGACAAACAGACGCATGATTTCTCGTACGCGCCGCAGGCGGAGGTTTCGGCTTGCCGCCCGGCGCCTGGAAGGCCGATGCAGACCGAGAATCCGCTGATCGCGCTGGTCGAACGCCTGTTGGGGAACGGCCACGGCCGCCTCTTCGCCCAGCGGTCGATGCGCGACGGCCAGATCCTCTACGGCGGCGAATCCACCGACGGCGACCTGATGATCGTCCGCTCCGGCCGGCTGCGCTGCTTCACCTCCTTCGAGGGCAAGGAGCTGACGCTCTACATGCTCGAAGCCGGCGACGCCCTCTATCTGCACGGCGGCGCCATGCTGGAGGTGCGCAACGCCGCCGACATCGTCACCGTCTCGCCGGCCGCCTTCCGCCAACTGGCGCTGATCGAGCCGGAGCTGGCGCTCGCCGTGCTGCCAGCGCTCGACCGCCTGACGCGCAAGTCGGTGCGGATGATCGAGGACATCGCCTTCCACGGCGTCAAGCACCGGCTGATCCGCGTGCTCTGCGACACCGCCGATCGGCTCGGCCGGCCGGCCGAGGGGGGCATCGTCATCGACCACCTGCCCAACGCCGAGGACTTCGCCATGCAGATCGGCGCCACGCGGCAGTCGGTCTCCACCGTCATCGCCGAGCTGGTGCGCTCGGGCATCCTCTACCGCTTCGGCGGCGGCTCGATGGTCATCTCCGATCTCGGCCGCCTGCGCCGCGAGCTTGCCGGCGTCCGCTGACGTCCCCCTTCCTGGAGTTCCGCCCATGTGCAGCGCCTGCGGCTGCGGCGACAAGGTCGCCACCACCACCATCCCCGTCGTCGAGAACCTCCTGTCGGAGAACGATCGCCTCGCCGCCCACGTCCGCGAGCATCTCGACGCCCACGGCGTCCTGTCGATCAACCTGATGTCGTCGCCCGGCTCGGGCAAGACGCAGCTCCTTGAGGCGACCATCGCCGCGCTGCCGAAGGGCATCCGCGTCGCCGTCGTCGAGGGCGACCTCGAGACCGAGAACGACGCCGACCGCATCCGCCGCCACGGCGTGCCGGCGGTGCAGATCACCACCGGCGTCACCTGCCATCTCGATGCGGTGATGATCCACGACGCGCTGCACGTCCTGGACCTCGACGCCGTCGACGTGCTGTTCGTCGAGAACGTCGGCAACCTCGTCTGCCCGGCCGACTTCGACGTCGGCCAGCATCACGACGTGGTGCTGTTGTCGGTGACCGAGGGCGACGACAAGCCGGACAAGTATCCGGTGATCTTCCGCAAGGCCGACCTGGTGCTGATCACCAAGACCGACCTGTTGCCGGCCATCGAGGAATTCTCGACGGAACGCGCCCGCGCCGCCATTGGCCGCGTCCACGGCCCCGGCCCGGTGCTGGAGGTGTCGGCCAAGAAGGGCGCCGGCCTCGACGCCTGGACCGGCTGGATCGTCGACCGCCTCGCCGAACGCCGCGCCGCCCGCCAGCCCTGAGCGCTGAGAGACCGTCTTGAAATTCGCTCCAGGGAGTCGGCTGGCCCGGCTTTTGAGAACCGGAGCGCAGCGGACATTGAAGTCCGTGAGCATCGGAAGCGCAAAAGGTCAGGTCAGACGGCCGTCGGAGTGGAATTTCAAGACGGTCTCTCAGCCGCGCGTCGCCTCGAAGCTCTCGATGTGCAACTCGCGGCCGGTCAGCACCTCGGCGTCGGAGCCGCCGCAGCCCGAACAGACGAAGCGGTAGTTGGCCACCTCGAACACGGTGCCGCAGTCGCGGCACCTGGCCGTCACGCCCACCTCGTCGATGTCGAGCCGCGCTCCCTCGGCGAAGGTGCCCTCGGCGAACATCTCGAAGGCCAGCCGGATCTGCCGGCTGTCGATGCCGCGCAGCCGGCCGATCTTCAGCCGCACCGACACCACCCGGACGGCGCCGTTCTTCTTCGCCTGCTCGCCGAGGATGCGCATCAGGCCCTCGACCACCGCCGTCTCGTGCATCGGTCCTTCCTTTCAGGTCTTGCCCGATCCTCTACCGCATTCGCCGCCGCCGTGGAAATACTTGTCGGTGAAATGCCGGATTTTTTCGCCCCTTGCTGCAAATCGCTCGCAACTAACCGGAATCCCTTGGTTTTTGCATGGCGGGAATGCGCAAAGCTGCATCGGACATACTACTTAGAAAATCGCTCGAAACGGCCACCTAAATCCATTAGTCCGGCCACCGCCGGCACCGCCATCAATCGGACACAATCCGGCCAATTTGCTGATTTCATTGCTATTATTGCATTTCTAATAACTTGAATGTAAATATCACTTTTACTTCCTTCCCCAAAGCATTGGCGTCGTGCGAATGCGTATATGTCGGCTAGCCGACATACCCTAGTGGATGCGGTGATTAACGTCGTCCATGACAGCCCAAGCATGTCTGCGGAAGGATCTCCTCTCATGCTCTCCCTCACTCAGATCGACCCGACGGCCCTGGCCTGGATGGGCGCGATCTTCCTGTTCTTCGGCGAAGTCGCCGCCCTCATGAGCCTGCCGAGCCTCACGCGCGTCGTCATCTGGTCGACGATCGCCGAGATCGGCTACATCCTGATCGGCATCGGCCTCGGCGGTGAGGCGGGCCTCACCGGCGCCTACATGCACTTCGGCTACCAGCTCGTCATGCGCGGCCTCGTCGTCGCCGCCGGCTGGTACATCATCCGCCGCACCGGCTCGTCGAGGCTCGACGATCTCGCCGGCTCCGGCCAGCGCATGCCGGTCGCCGCCACGCTGTTCGGCTTCGGCATGTTCTCGGTGATGGGCCTGTCGCCGTTCAAGGGATCCTTCTCCAAGTTCCTGGTGCTCTATGCCGCCATCGAGCAGGGCCACTGGGCCATCGCGCTGGTCGGCACCGCCGCCTCGATCGTCGCCGCCTACTACTATCTGGTGGTGATCCAGCGCGTCTGCCTGGAGCATCCGGCCCGCCGCGTCGAACTCAAGGACGCCCCTAGCCTCGCCCTGCCGATCGCCTGGGCGCTGGCCGCGCTGACGGCGCTGATCTCGGTGTTCCCGCTGCCCTTCCAGCACGCGGCCGAGGCGCTGGCCGGCGCCGCCGGCGGCGTGCCCGAATTCGAGTCGCCCTGGGCGCTGCTGGTCCTCGTTCCCTATCTCGGCGCCTTCGCGATCTACGGCCTCGGCCACATCTCGACCCGCGCCCGCGACATCGGCGCCGTGATCCTTGCCGTCGCGACGCTGGCCCTGGTGGTGTTCGACGGCAACCTCGATCCGGCCTCGCGCGTCTTCGCGCTGGTATTCGCCGGCATCACCGCGGTGATGGTCGTCTACTCGATCGGCTACATGGCCCGCGCCGAGTGGACCAACCGCTACTACTTCTTCGCCTTCCTGATGATCGGCTCGCTGCTCGGCCTGACCACCGCGCACGAGATGGGCAACTTCTACGTCTACTGGGAGCTGATGACCTGGACCTCCTACTTCCTGGTCATCCACGAGCAGACCCAGAAGTCGCTGCGCGCCGGCCTCATCTACTTCATGATGTGCGCCTCCGGCGCCTATCTGATGCACTTCGGCATCCTGCTCACCCACGCCGAGATCGGCTCCTTCGAGTTCGCGACGCTGGCCGAGAAAGTCGGCACCATTTCGCCGCTGGCCGGTCTGGTCATCGCGCTCTGCTTCTTCGCCGGTTTCGCGGTGAAGGCGGGCGTCTGGCCGCTGCACAGCTGGCTGCCGATCGCCCATCCGGCGGCGCCGTCGTCGATCTCCGGTCCGCTGTCGGGCATCCTGACCAAGGCCGGCGTGTTCGGCATGGTCAAGGTGCTGTTCATCGTCATCGGCGTGCCGGCGCTCTCCACCTTCACCGGCTGGGGGCTCAGCCTCGAGGTGGTGCTGATCGGCCTCGGCCTGATCACCCTTCTCTACGGCGAGATCCGCGCCCTCTTTGAAACCGAAATCAAGCGGATGCTGGCCTTCTCGACGCTCGCCCAGATCGGCGAGATCGTCGCGGTGCTCGGCATCGGCACGGCGCTGGCCACCGACGCCAGCCTGCTGCACGTCATGAACCACGCCGTGATGAAGACGCTGCTGTTCTTCGCCGCCGGCGCCTTCATCATGCAGACCGGCCGGCGCAACATCGCCGACCTCGCCGGTGTCGGCCGCGTCATGCCGTTCACCGCCGGCTGCTACGCCCTCGCCACCGTGGCGATCATGGGCCTGCCGCCCTTCTCCGGCTTCGTCTCGAAGTTCCTGATGGTCTACGCGGCGGCCGATGCCGGCCACTACGAAGTGGCCATCGGCCTCTTGGTCGGCGGCATCATCGCCGTCGTCTATTATCTCCGCGTCGTCGGCATGCTGTTCTTCCGTCCCTGGAAGGGCGAGGCCGGCGTCAAGGAAGCCCCGGTCACCATGCTGGTGGCCGTCGGCGTGCTGGCCGCCGCCATCCTGTTCGGCGGCGTCCTGCCGTCGTTCCAGCTCGATCTCGTCGGTGCCGTCGGCGCCGAGGTGGCCGCCCGCAGCGGTCTTGCCGCGGCGGTGCTGCCCAGCCTCGTCATGCACTGGACGCTGCCCGCCGTCATCGCCTTCCTCGGCGCTGCGGCGGTGTGGCTGGTCGGCCGCAAGTCGGTCGCCCAGGCCGGCTATCTTGCCGTCGCCGTGCTAGTCGCCGCCTTCCTGGCGGTGATCTTCACCGCGCCGGCCTACGATACGCTGTCCTTCTGGTTCGCGGTGCTGATCGCCGGCGTCGGCGCGCTCAACATGCTGCACGCCACCGCCTATCTCGCCCACAACCATGCCCAGCCGCGCTTCTATGCCGCCTTCGCGGTGATGATCGCCGGTCTCCTGGGCATGACGGCGGCCAGGGACATCTTCACCTTCTTCGGCTTCTGGGAGCTGATGTCGAGCTGGGCCCTCTGGGTTGCCATCATCCACGAGGAAAACGACGAGGCACGGCGGGAAGGCTTCAAGTACTTCTTCTTCAACACCGTCGGCGCCTCCTTCATGTTCCTCGGCGTCACCGTGCTCGCCGCCCATGCCGGCACCTTCGACCTGGTCGGCATCGGCCGAGAGGCGCTGACCATGCCGCTCGGCACGCTGGCGCTCGGCATCGTGCCGGTGTTCATCGGCCTCGTCATGAAGGCCGCCATGCTGCCCGTCCGCATCGACGTGCAGATGCACCCGGCTCTCGCGCCGACGCCGGTGTCCGGCTACATCTCGGCCGTGCTGCTGAAGTCCGGCCCGTGGGGCGTCCTCAAGCTGTTCAGCCTGTTCGGCGGCAGCGCGGTGTTCCTGCGCCTCGGCGGCGAGATCGGCGGCGTTCCGGCGCTGATCGACATCATCGCCGTCATCGCCGGCATCACCGTCGTCTACGCCGGCGCCATGGCGGTGGTTCAGAACGGCATCAAGCTGTTGCTGATCTACTCCACCGTCAGCCAGCTCGGCTACGTGCTGATGGCCATCTGCCTCGGCACCTCGCTCGGCGTCGCCGGCGGCCTGTTCCACTTCGTCAACCACATGTTCCTGAAGGACACGCTGTTCCTCGTCGCCGGCGCCGTCATGGTCAAGAGCCATGCCAGCCAGCTCGACGAACTGGGCGGCCTTGGCCGCAAGATGCCGATCACCTTCGGCTTCTTCCTGTTCGCCGGCCTGTCGCTGGCCGGCGTGCCGCCGCTGAACGGCTTCTCCTCGAAGTGGATGATCTTCTCGGCGGCCTTCGAGAGCGGCCACTGGGCGCTGGGTGCCGGCGCCATGGTGTCGTCGCTGTTCACGCTGGCCGCCATTCTGAAGTTCGCCCACGCCGCCTTCATGGGCGCGCCGACGCAGAGGGCCCTTCAGGCCGAGGAAGCGCCGCTGTCCATGCTGCTGCCGATGGGCGTGCTGGTGGCGGCAAGCGTGCTGCTCGGCTTCTTCCCGGGCCTCGCGCTGGTGCCGATCGCCCAGATGCAGGCCGAACTCGGCTTCACGCCGATCGACGCCTCGCTCTTCGGCCCGCTGCCGGGCGCCGGCGGCTGGAGCCCGCTGGCCCTCAGCCTGATCACGCTGATCGTCGCGGCGCTGTTCATCCCCTGGATGCGCCTCGCCCATCGCGGCATCAAGCGGAGCGAGCTGCACTTCTCCGGCGCCACGCCCAACGACTTCCTGCCGGAAGCCGGCGGCCGCGTCGGCGCCGTCAACCTGTTCGAGTCCCCGACCGCTGCCATCCGCGGCCTCTTGGCGCCCCGCCTGCCGAAGGCCAAGCCGGCCAAGGCCGGCGAGCAGCACTGACGGGAGAGGAGAGAAAATGTCCAACCAGATCGCTATCCTGCTGGCGGTGCTCCTCTTCCCCGGTGGAGTGTTCGCCCTTGCCCTCGGCCTTGCCCTGAAGGGCGTCGACCGCCGCGTCGCCGCCCGGCTGCAAAGCCGCGTCGGGCCGCCGCTGATGCAGCCGTTCTTCGACATCATCAAGCTCGGCTTCAAGCGCACCATGGTGCCGGCCGCCGCCAACGAGACGGTGTTCCTCTACACGCCGCTGGTCGGCGTCGTCTCCATGCTGATCGCCGCCGCCCTGGTGCCGATCACCTCGGTCTATGCGCCGGACGCCGCCATCGGCAACCTCCTGGTGCTGCTCTACCTCCTGATGATCCCCGGCATCGTGCTGATGATCGCCGGCTCGGCCTCCGGCTCGCCCTACGGCGCCATCGGCTTCTCCCGCGAGATGGCGCTGATGATCGCCTACGAGGGTCCGCTGGTGCTGATCGCCGCCGCCGTCGCCATCCGCACCGGCATGGGGATGGGCGGCTGGGCCACCTTCTCGCTCAACGACATCATCGCCTACCAGCAGACGCACGGCGCCTTCCTGTTCGATCCGGTGATGTGGCCGGCCGTCGCCGCCTTCTGCTTCTTCTACCCGGCCAACCTCGGCATCGTGCCCTTCGACATCCCGGAGGCCGAAACGGAAGTGCTGGAAGGCCCGATCATCGAGTATTCCGGCCCCACGCTGGCGCTGTTCAAGGTGATGTCGGCGGTGAAGAAGGTGGTGGTGCTGGGTCTCGGCATCGCCCTGTTCTTCCCCCTCGCTCCCGAGAGCCTGGTCGGCGGCCTCCTGGTCTGGCTGATCAAGATGGCCGTGCTGATGCTGATCGGCATCACCGTGGTGCGCCTCTCCACCGGCCGCATGCGCATCGACCAGGCCTTCGTGTTCTTTCTGAAGTGGCCCCTGCTGCTCGCCGTGGCGAGCCTGGCGGTCGTCGTCGTGGTCTGAGGAGGGCTAGATGGGCCTGATACCCGATTTCAAGAAGATCGCCACGCGGTCGCCCTGGCTCTACCGCATCAACGCCGGCTCCTGCAACGGCTGCGACGTGGAGATGGCGACCACCGCGCTGATCCCGCGCTACGACGTCGAGCGGCTCGGCTGCCAGTATTGCGGCAGCCCCAAGCACGCCGATATCGTGCTGATCTCCGGCCCGCTGACGGTGCGCGTGAAAGACGCCGTGCTGCGCATGTTCGACGAGATCCCCGAGCCGAAGGTGACGGTGGCGGTCGGCGTCTGTCCGATCTCCGGCGGCATCTTCCGCGAGAGCTACGCCGTGCTGGCGCCGATCGACCAGTATATCCCGATCGACGTCAACGTGCCCGGCTGTCCGCCGCGGCCGCAGGCGATCATCGCCGGCGTGGCCAAGGCCATCGAAATCTGGCGCGAGCGTCTCTGAGGAAAGGCCGAAAGATGAACTTCCTGACGATTTTCGCCCGCAACCTCAGGCAGGGCCCGCAGACCGAGGCCTTCCCGCTCGGCCCGGCCTTCACGCCCGAGCGCCTGCGCGGCCGCATCGAATTCAAGGCGGAGAGCTGCGAGGGCTGCCGCATCTGCGAGCGCGTCTGCCCGGCGAACGCCATCCGCTTCGCCAAGACGCCCGATGGCATGACCTTCGACTGCTGGCACAACACCTGCGTCTTCTGCGGCAACTGCGAGTTCTACTGCCCGACCGACGCCATCCACCAGACCAACGACTGGGACCTCACCCACGTCAACGCCGACAAGTTCGAGATGGTCGAGCATGGCCTGATCCCCAACCAGAAATGCGCCGACTGCGGCGCCACGGCGCTCAACACGGCACCGGTGATCAAGAACGCCAAGCCGCCGCTCAGCGACGCCGAATACGCCGAACTGCGCGCCCGCTGCCCCAAGTGCCGCGCCAAGTATCTCAAGAACCGGAAGGTGCCGTCATGAGCCGTCTGCCTCAGGACCTGGAAGCCCGCCTCGCCGCCGCGGCCCCGGCCGGCGTCGAGTTCTCGGCGGAAACCGACAGTTACGGCGTCACCGTCGCCTGGTGCGGCCTCGCCGCCGCCGCCGACCTGTCGCCGGTCGCCGCGCTGCTGAAGGACCTCGGCGCCCGCCTGTCGATGATCACCTGCACCATGCCTTCCGCCCCCGAGGAGGAGGAGGAAGACGAGGACGACGACGATAGCGAGGACGGCGAGGAGAAGGCCGAGGCGGCGCCGAAAGAGACGCCGAAGTCGTTCGGCGGCACGCCGCTCGACGGCACCTCCTACGAGATCGACTATCACTTCGACATCGCCGGCGACGCGCTCACCGTCATCGCCTACGTGCCGCAGGGCGGCGGCATCCCGTCGCTGACGCCGCTGTTCCGCAACGCCGACTGGCACGAGCGCGAGATGATGGAACTCTACGCCGTCGCCGTGACCGGACACCCCGATCCGCGCCGCCTGTTCCTCGACGCTTCCGTCGACGGCGCCGTCCTCGAACGGCTGGTTCCGTTCTCGACGCTGGTCAACGCCGCCAGCACCAAGGGGCTGTGGGAACGGCTCCTCGCCGGAAAGAAGGGTGCAGCATGAGCACGCACAACGTCCCCGAGACCTTCAGCATCCCCGTCGGCCCGCTGCACGTGGCCCTCGAGGAGCCGATGTACTTCAAGATCGACGTGCAGGGCGAAACCGTCAGCCACGTCGACATCAACGCCGGCCACGCCCACCGCGGCATCGAGTACCTGACCACCAAGCGCTCGATGTACCAGAACGTGGTGCTGACCGAGCGCATCTGCTCGCTGTGCTCCAACAGCCACCCGCAGACCTTCGCCATGGCGGCCGAGAAGATCGCCGGCATCGAGGTGCCCGAGCGCGGCATCTATCTGCGCACCGTCGCCGACGAGATGAAGCGCATCACCTCGCATCTGTTCAACGTCGCCCTCCTGGTGCACCTGGTCGGCTACGAGACCTATTTCATGCACATGATGCAGGTGCGCGAGATCGGCCAGGACATGCTGGAATCGATCTTCGGCAACCGCCAGGACATCGGCGCCATGTGCATCGGCGGCGTCCGCTACGACCTCGACGACAAGTCGATCGCCTACATCAAGGGCGCCCTCGCCAAGATCGAGGTCGAGGTCCAGGACTTCATCAAGACCTTCAAGACCAATGGCGCCATCCTCCGCCGCACCAAGGGCGTGGGCGTGCTCACCCACGCCGACGCCATCACCTGCGGCGTCGTCGGCCCGGTGGCCCGCGCTTCCGGCGTCGACTACGACGTGCGCCGCGAGGCGCCCTATGCCGCCTACGACCGGCTGCCGCTGGTGGTGCACGGCGCCACCGACGGCGACGTCTGGTCGCGCGCCATGGTCCGCCTGGAAGAGATCCTGACGTCGATCGACCTGTTGCGCGTCTGCCTGCGCGACCTGCCGGGCGGCCCGGTCAACATCAACGACCGGCCCGACATCCCGCCGGGCCAGGCGGTGACCCGCAGCGAGGCGCCGCGCGGCGAGGTGATCTACTACCTGCGCACCAACGACACGCCGCAGCCCGAGCGCGTCAAGTGGCGCGTGCCGACCTTCATGAACTGGGACGGCCTGCGCTTCATGCTGCAGGATGCCAAGGTCGCGGACATCGCCATGATCGTCAACAGCATCGACCCCTGCCTCTCCTGCACGGAGCGCTAAAGGTCCATCCGGAAAGTTGCAGACTTTCCGGATCGGGCGAAACCGCCAACACTTGAGCCGAGAGCAAGGGCGCCAACCGCTTGCTCCGGCGACCCGAGACCGGGGCCGCAACAAGAAACGGACACGCGGCTCCGTTGACAACCAAGAGGAGTGACACCCATGGCCTATATGATCGACAACGAAACCTGCACCTCCTGCGGCGCCTGCGAAGACGAGTGCCCCAACAAGGCGATCACCCACAAGGGCAAGGTCTACTCGATCAACGCCAAGAAGTGCACCGAGTGCGAGGGCCACTTCGACACGCAGCAGTGCGCCGAAGTCTGCCCGTCGGGCTCGTGCATGCCGGCCGCCGCCTGAGGCAGCATTGCGGACGGCGCCGTCGCGATCGGCGCCTGTCCGACCGGAACGAGGGGAGCGGATGCCCGCGGGCGCCGCTCCCTTTCTTTTTGTGCCGGCGGCCGAGGCCATCGGAGCGGCCTCGGCCGCCCGGTCAGCACTGCCGCGACCATCACGACATCGATAATCCTGCTGTCACCCGGCACTGTGCAAAAAACAGGAGTTTTACCCTCCTCCAACGGGAAAGATGCACAGCGCAGCGCCGCCACGCTTTTCAGTGCGTCACCGCATAGGGGATTCTACACGTCGGGAAAACGGCGGGAACCCGCCACTCGGATACGATTTTGCAGTCTGCATACGGCCGGACCGTGAAAACTCAAACGGTTAACCGAAAGATTCTGCATTTTCGACGCTATCCGCCCCGGATCCTCGCAGCGTCTCTCTGCAAAAATTGCACAATAATCGACAGCCAATGCTTAGCAAGCGCCGACCCGCCATGCGAGCATCAGTCATCGGGCGAGCCAAGGGAGAACACATCAGTGTAGGACGCCGCCCGGATCGGTCGCATACCTGTCCCGCGAGGAAACTCCAAGACTATCGACCGATACAGCAAGTTCATGGAGAGAGAAAATGAATAGGTTCTTGGGCGCTGCGCTTGCCGCGGCAATGATGACGTTTGGCCTTTCTTCGACCGCGGGTGCCGAGGGAGCCCTGAAGATCGGCTTTGCCAACCGTACACTCAACGGCGCCTTCTTCGTCGGCCTGACCGAATACATGAAGCTCAATGCCGAGAAGGCTGGCTATGAGCTGATCACCACCGACGCCGCCGGCAACATGGACAAACAGGTCTCCGACGTCGAGGACATGCTGTCGCAGAACATCGACTATCTCGTCCTCAACCCGCAGGACCCGGCGGCCGGCGTCAAGATCACCGAAATGGCTGCCAAGAAGGGCATCCCGGTCATCGACCTCGACAGCGACATCTCGCTCGACGCGCCGGTCATCACCCGCGTCATGGCCAACAATGCCGCCAACAACCGGCTGATCGGCGATTTCGCCGTCAAGCAGTTCGGCAACAACCCGATCAACGCGGTGATCATCTCCGGCAACCAGGGCAACCTGGTCGGCGAGGCGCGGCGTGACAACTTCATCGCCGGCGTCATGGAAGCCCAGATGCGCGACTACGGCGCCACCAGCTTCACCGTGCTGTCCCAGACCTGGGGCAACTGGGACCAGCAGGGCGGCCTGAAGGCCATGGAAGACGCGCTGGTCGCCCAGGGCGACAAGATCAACATGGTCTATTCGGAGATGGACGACATGGCGCTCGGCGCCATCCGCGCCCTCAAGGCGGCCGGCAAGCTGGAGAACGTCAAGGTGTTCGCCCATGACGGCTACAAGTTCTCCCTCGACGCCATCAAGCGTGGCGACCAGCAGGCGACCGCTTCCAACAATCCGAAGCTGCTCACCGAGAAGGTGTTCGAGGTGATCAAGGCCCATCATGAGGGCAAGCGCACCTTCAACAACTACGAGTACATCAAGCCGCTGCTGATCACCAAGGACAACGTGGCCGATTATTACGACCCCGAGTCGCTCTTCTGATCAGGGACCGGGTGGGCAGGCGATCCTGCCCACCCAAATCCACGTGACGAACGACGGGAGGGTCGTTTCCATGCATAGTCCAGCCATCGTCATCGAGGGCGTGAAGAAGCACTTCGGCGGCGTCCGGGCGCTGTCCGACTTCAACCTGAAAGTCGAGAAGGGCACCATCCACGCGATCGTCGGCGAGAACGGCGCCGGCAAGTCGACGCTGATGAAGATCCTGTCCGGCATCTACACCCGCGACGCCGGCCGCATCCTGCTCGACGGCGAGGAAGTCCACTTCGAGACGCCGCAGCAGAGCCGCGAAAAGGGCGTCGGCATCGTCCACCAGGAGCTGGCGCTGTCGCCGGACCTCTCCGTGGCCGAGAACATCTTCCTCGACGACCTCGGCCGCGGCCGGCCGCTGGTCGACTGGAAGGCGATCAACGCCCGTGCCGGCGAGCTGCTGAAATCCTTCGGCTTTCCGATCGATCCGCGCCGCCGCACCGGCGACCTCACCGTCGCCTACCAGCAGATGGTCGAGATCACCAAGTCGCTGGCCCGCGACGTCAACATCCTGATCCTCGACGAGCCGACCGCCGTGCTGACGACGCCGGAGATCGACCTTCTGTTCGACAATCTCCGCCGCCTCAAGGCCAAGGGCGTCACCATCCTCTACATCTCGCACCGGCTTGAGGAGATCTTCCGCATCGCCGACGGCATCACCGTGGTGAAGGACGGCGTCACCGTCTGCGACCTCGATCCCGCTACCTGCAGCGAGAACGACATCATCACCGCCATGGTCGGCCGCGAGCTGAAGTCGCTGTTCCCCGAGAAGCTGCCGCCGCAGGGCGAGCCGTTGTTCGAGATCCGCCGCCTCACCCGCCGCGGCGTCATCGAGGACATCGACCTCGTCGTCCGCAAGGGCGAGATCGTCGGCCTCGCCGGCCTGATCGG
The DNA here is from genome assembly GCF_000425185.1 of Pleomorphomonas koreensis DSM 23070. Taxonomy (GTDB): domain Bacteria; phylum Pseudomonadota; class Alphaproteobacteria; order Rhizobiales; family Pleomorphomonadaceae; genus Pleomorphomonas; species Pleomorphomonas koreensis. The sequence continues at coordinate 89,021 of NZ_AULH01000010.1, read as the reverse complement.
CTCCGGCCGCACCGAGATCGCCGAATGCATCTTCGGCCTCGCCCGCTACCAGCAGGGCGAGATGATCAAGAACGGCCGCAAGGTGTCGGTCGCCCATCCGGCCGACGCGGTGGCCCAGGGCATCGGCCTGGTGCCGGAGAATCGCAAGGAGCAGGGCGCCGTGCTGCCCATGGGCATCGACGCCAACATGACCATGTCGCGGCTCGGCGGCGTATCGCGCTTCGGCGTCATCCGCCACGGCTACGAGCAGACCCTGACGCAGAGGCTGCGCGAGCAGCTGCGCATCAAGCTCGGCAAGCTCTCCGACCCGGTGATGAGCCTGTCCGGCGGCAACCAGCAGAAGGTGGTGCTCGCCAAGTGGCTCAACGTCGGCTGCGACTTCCTGGTGTTCGACGAACCGACGCGCGGCGTCGACGTCGGCGCCAAGTCCGAGATCTACAACATCATCCATAGGCTGGCCGAGGAGGGTAAGGGCCTCCTCGTCATCTCCTCCGAACTGCCCGAGGTCATCGGCCTCTGCCATCGCGTCTACGTGATGGCCGACGGCCGCATCGCCGGCGAGCTGACGGGCGACGAACTGTCTGAGGAGCGGATCATGTCGCTCGCCATCCCCAAGCGCAGCATCCAGTGAGGGGAAAAGACATGACCAACCAGTCCCAAGGGAAGGAACCCACCATGACCGAGATCACGTCTGGCCCGGGTACGTCCGTGGCCGCGCCGGCGCCCAGATGGTCGCGCGAGCGTATCCTGTCGCTGCTGCTCGACCAGTCGACGCTCATCGTCTTCATCGCGATGCTCGTCATCGCCATGCTGCTCACCGACCGCTTCTACACCTTCGAGAACTTCACCAACATCATGCGCCAGTGCGTGCCGCTCGGCGTGGTGTCGCTCGGCCTGTTGTTCGTCATCCTGACCGGCGGCATCGACCTCTCCGTCGGCTCGCTGATGGCCATCGTCTCGGTGGTGGTGGCGCTGTCCATTCCCACCTACGGCCTGTTCGGCGCGCTGATCCTCGGCCTGTTGACCGGCACCTTCTTCGGCGCCATCTCCGGCGTGCTGGTCGCCTATTTCCGCATCGCGCCGTTCATCGCCACGCTGGCGGTGATGACCATCGCCCGCGGCGCCGGGCTGATCATCTCCAAGGGCCAGCCGGAATTCATCAACGACGACGGCTTCAACGACTTCGGCGTCGCCTCCTTCCTCGGCCTGCCGACCACCGTCTACGTGCTGCTCATCTGCTTCGCCGTGGCGCTGTTCCTCTACAAGAAGACGGTGTTCGGCCGGCTGGTGATCTCCATCGGCTCCAACGAGGTCGCCACCCGCTTCGCCGGCATCCGCGTCGAGCGCTACAAGTTCGGCGTCTACGTGATCTCCGGCTTTGCCTGCGCCGTCGCCGGCATCATCGCCTCGACCCGCACCGGCGTCGGCTCGCCCATCCTGGCCATCGGCTTCGAACTCGACGCCATCGCCGCGGTGGTGGTGGGCGGCGCCAGCCTCGCCGGCGGCCGCGGCCGGGTGTTCAACACCATCATCGGCGCGCTGATCCTGTCGGTGATCTCCAACGTCATGAACCTCATGAACATCCCCGGCTACCACCAGCAGGTGGTGAAGGGCATCATCATCGTCCTCGCGGTGCTGCTGGAGAGCCTGAAGCTCCGCCTGTCCTCGCGCTCCTGACGCGGTTTTTCCCTAGGTTTTCAATCATGATCAAGCTCAACAACGCCAACCTGGCGACGCTTCCCGCCGACGTCGCCCGCCCCGCCTATGACCGCAGCAAAGTCACCACCGGCATCGTCCACTTCGGCGTCGGCGGCTTCCACCGCGCCCATCAGGCGATGTATCTCGACCGGCTGATGAACAGGGGCGAGGCGCTCGACTGGGGCATCACCGGCGTCGGCGTCATGCCGTCCGACCAGCGCATGCGCGATGCGCTGAACGGCCAGGACGGCCTCTACACGCTGATGGTCAAGCACCCGGACGGCCATTACGAGGCGTCGGTGATCGGCTCGATCATCGACGTCCTCTATGCCCCCGACGATCCGGAGGCGGTGATCGAGCTGATGGCGGCGCCGTCGACCCGCATCGTGTCGCTGACCATCACCGAGGGCGGCTACAACTTCCACCACGTCACCGGCGAGTTCGACCTCGGCAATGCCGACGTCGTCCACGATCTGGCGCCCGGCGCCGCGCCGAAGACAGTGTTCGGCCTGGTCACCGAGGCGCTGCGCCGCCGCCGCGCCCGCTCGATCGCCCCGTTCACGGTGATGAGCTGCGACAACATCCAGAGCAACGGCGACGTCGCCAAGAAGATGTTCTGCGCCTATGCCTCAGCCAAGGACGTCGATCTCGGCGACTTCATCGCCAGCCACGTCGCCTTCCCCAACGCCATGGTCGATCGCATCACGCCGGTCACCACCAAGGAGGACATCGCCGAGGTGGCCCGTCGCTTCGGCATCGACGACGCCTGGCCGGTGGTCTGCGAGCCGTTCACCCAGTGGGTGATCGAGGATCACTTCCCGCTGGGACGGCCGGCCTTCGAGAAGGTCGGCGCGCAGATGGTCGCCGACGTGGTGCCCTACGAGCTGATGAAGCTGCGCCTGCTCAACGCCAGCCATCAGGCGCTGACTTACCTCGGCTATCTCGCCGGCTACCGTTATGCCCACGAGGTGACCGGCAACCCGCTGTTCGCCAAGTTCCTCCTCGACTACATGACGCTGGAAGGCACGCCGACGCTGTCGCCGGTGCCGGGCGTCGATCTCGACGACTACCGCCGCACGCTGATCGCCCGCTTCTCCAATCCGGAAGTGCGCGACACGCTGGCCCGCCTCTGCGCCGAAAGCTCCGACCGCATCCCTAAGTGGCTGCTGCCGGTGATCCGCGCCCAGCTCAAGACCGGCGGCGACATCTCCCGCTCGGCGGCGGTGGTGGCGAGCTGGGCCCGCTATGCCGAGGGCAAGGACGAGGAGGGCCGGCCGATCGAGGTGGTCGACCGCCTGAAGGACAAGCTGATGGCCATCGCCGCCCACAACCGCGACAACCCCACTGCCTTCATCGAGAACCGCGAGCTGTTCGGCGATCTCGCCGACGAACCGCGCTTCGTCGACGCCTACCGGGAGGCTCTCGCCTCGCTCCATTCGGCAGGAGCGCTGGAAACCGTTCGTCGCTACTGCTGAAGCGCCGGCGGACGGGCAAGGGCCTCCCCCTTTGCCCCGTCCGCCGGCCACCCGGTCTCTCCGGAGGAAGACCCCCATGTTTCTCGGAATTGATTGCGGCACCCAGGGCACCAAGGCGTTGATCGTCGACGCCGCCGGCCGCACGCTCGGCCTCGGCCACGCTGCCCACGACCTCATCGAGCGGGGAAACGGCGCCCGCGAGCAGGACCCCGCCTGGTGGGTGGCGGCGATGACCGCCGCCGTGCGCGCTGCCGTCGCCGACGCCGGCATCGACGGCCGCGACATCGTCGCCCTCGGCGTCTCCGGCCAGCAGCACGGCCTCGTGGTGCTCGACGAGGCCGGTGCGCCGATCCGGCCGGCCAAGCTCTGGAACGACACCGAGACGGCGCCGCAGAACGAGGCGCTGATCGCCGGCCTCGGCGGTCCGGCCGCCTGGTTCGACCGGCTCGGCATCGTGCCGCGCACCGGCTACACCATCTCCAAACTGTTGTGGCTGAAGGAAAAGGAGCCGGACAACTTCCGCCGCATCCGCCACATCCTGCTGCCGCACGACTATCTCAACTACTGGCTGACCGGCCGGGCGGTGGCCGAATACGGCGACGCCTCGGGCACCGGCTTCTTCGACATCCGCGAGCGCGCCTGGGCGACGGCGCCGCTCGACCTGATCGACGGCGGCAGCGGCCTGCTCGCCGCCGCGCTGCCCGAGCTGATCGCCCCCGACGCCGTGGTCGGCCGCCTGACGGCCGCCGCCGCCGAAGCGCTCGGCCTCTCGACGCGCTGCCTGGTGTCGGCCGGCGGCGGCGACAACATGATGGGCGCCATCGGCACCGGCAACGTCCGGTCCGGCGTGGTCACCATCAGCCTGGGCACCTCGGCCACCGCCTATTGCTACGCCGACCAGCCGGTCACCGACGCCGACGGCTGGGTGGCGCCCTTCTGCTCGTCGAACGGCGGCTGGCTGCCGCTGATCTGCACCATGAACGCCACCAACGTCACCGGCCGCATGGTCTCGGCGTTCGGCCGCGACATCGGCTTCCTCACCGAAGCGCTCGATGCCACGGAGCCGGGGGCCGGCGGCCTGACGCTCCTGCCCTTCCTCAACGGCGAGCGCACCCCCGACCTGCCGACCGCGACCGGCAGCCTCGTCGGCCTCCGCAGCGACAACCTGACGCCGGAGAACATGGTGCGGGCGATGGTCGAGGGCGTCAGCTTCGGGGTGACCGGCGCCATGCGCCGCATCCTCGGCAACCGCGATCCCGACCGCATCTTTCTGATCGGCGGCGGCGCCCGCAGCGCCGCCTGGCGGCAGCTGGTCGCCGACGCCTCCGGCGCCGAGATCGTCGTGCCGGCCGGCGAGGAGGCGGGCTGCCTCGGCGGCGCGCTTCAGGCGATGTGGGCGGCCGGGCGCGAGGCCGGCACGCCCGAGCCGCTGCCGGCGATCGCCGAGCGCTGCATCGCGCTCGACGCGGACAAGACCGCCCGGCCCGATCCGGCCCGGCGGGCCGCCTACGACGACGCCTTCGGCCGCTACGCCGATGCCCTCCAGCGCATCTACGACGTCAGGGCCTGAAACGTCCGGCCGGTGCCCGATCGTTCCTCCAGCGAGCGGGTATCGGCCGAGGAGGCCGGCCGGGGGGCGCCATCCGCGCCGCCGGCCGCCGCCGACAACGGCACCCCCGGTTCGAGCCGCCAGGTCAGGCCGCGCTGATGGCGGAAGTCGCTGGGCGACACGCCGATGAAGCGGGTGAAGTTGCGATTGAAGGTGGACAGCACGTCGTAGCCGATGTCGTAGCAGATCGAGGTGATCGGCACCTGCGTTTCCATCAGCAGCTGGCAGGCTTTGTAGATCCTGAGACGGTTGATGTATTCGAGGCAGGAGCAGCTGAGGTTCTTCTCGAAGAAGCGCGAGAAGGTGGACAGCGGCATGCCCTCCCGCTCGGCGATCATGCCGCAGGTCAGGTCGGGGCGGTTGTAGTTCTCGGCAATGAATTGCAGCACCGAATTGAGGCGAGCCGAACGCGGCCCGAGATCGGCCGGCAGACCGGGGCAAAGCAGCCGCCGGCCCTTGTCGGCGACCAGCGCGCTGAACACGGTGAAGAACAGCGCCAGCTTCTCCGGACCTTCGGCGGTGGTCAGGCGGCAGAGCGGCTCCGCCACTTCGGCCGACACGGCGGCCGAGAATTCGATGCCGGCGTGCGATTGCTCGAACAGTTCGCCGAACGGCGCCGCGTCGGCGAACACCTGCAAACAGCGATCGGCAAAGGTGCCGGAGAATTGCAGGGCCATGTCGCGGTCGTGGATGAACAGCCGGTCGTCGCGCTCGCTGAAGGAATTGTCCGACACCCACATATGCGGCATGTTCGGCCCCATCAGCACCAGATTGTCCGGCTCGAAGCGGCCGGCGTAGGTGCCGACGAAGAACGAGCCGGAGCTGCGCTTGATGAGATGCAGCTCGTATTCGGGATGATAGTGCCAGCCGGTGTAGGAATAGGGATAGTCGTGCGAGAAGGCGAGGAAGCCGCGGTCGAGCGGCGCCACGATCACCTCGCGGATCAGGTCCTTCATGACGGCGCTCTGCATCCTGCCCTCCCCGGACCGGCCGCCTCCCGCGCGCCGGCCGCAACGTCCATGGCGGACCGCCCCGCCCCTCTCCGATGCCGCTTGTCGGACGCATCCTAAGGAACAGGGGCGGCTGTTGTCCACGCCCTAGGTATTCGATCGGGGGCTATCGGGGCGTGATGGCATCGAGGAAGGCGGTCAACTCGTCCGCGCCATCCTCCGGCTCCGAGCCGACCATGACGGCGACGGCAAAGGCGATGGCCGAGGAGGTCTCGGTGTGGGTCGTCGCGCCAGCCCTGAGGTTCATCACCAGCGTCGGGCAGAGGAAGAGGGCGAGGCGGATCACCTCGCGCCAGTCGTCCGGCAACAGGCCGCGCGCCGCAAGCGCGACGATGAGCGGCTTCCAGACAAGCTCCGCCTTGGCGGCGAGCAGCGCTCGCCGCGCCGGCGTCAGCGACCAGTCGGTGTCGATGGCGAGGACGCCATCGCCAAGCCGGGCCGACGCCGTGAACCGCCGCGTCGCCTCGGTCGGATCGTAGAGCCAGAGCGGATGGGCGAACACGTTGTGGAAGGTGGCCTTCACCTCGGCGAGCAGCGCCGGCACATGCGCGCCGGCGAAGGCCGGATCGTAGAAGCTGAGCGCCGGCCCGCCCGCGCCCCGGCCGTACCAGACGTTGGCGTTGTGGGCGTCGCCATGCGCCACCACGCCGCCGGCCGCTGCGAGGCGGTCCGGCCTGAGGCGCGCGCCGGCCGCCGCGAACAGGTCGCCGATCGTCCGCCGGTAGGCCCGGCCGTTGATCACGAGGCGCCAGCTGGCAAAATCCTCCCAGGCGAGTTCGACGCCCGGAAGGCGCACCGTCTTGCCAAGATAGAAACCGGCCAGACGGCCGCCGGGGAAGCGCCGGCCGGGCATGTCAACGAGCCGGTCGTGGAACAGCCGGTGGATCGGCTCGGCCGCCGCCTCGGCGACGCTGATCGGATGCAGGCTGTCGAGATAGACGCGCGCCACGTCGGCATCGAGGCCGCGCTCGGCGGCGACCGCATCCGACTCGCCGGCCGTGTCACGTCGCCCATCAAGCGCGGCGATATCGAGTGCCCGGAGCACGTCGGAAAAACGAGGATCGGCGCGGCGACGGTAGACCAATACCTGCTCGCCCGGCAGGTTGGAGACGAACACCGGCATGTCCACGGGCAGGCCGGCGCGGGCGAGTATGTCGGCGCGATAATATTCGCCGGTCATCGCCTCCTCGCCGTCCTCCTGGTGGAACTTGAAGAAATAGTCGGCGCCGCCGGCCGAGAAGAAGCCGTTCAGCGAGTTGAGACTGTACTGGTCGCGGTTGATGGCGACGCCCTCGGCCGACAGATCGAACAGGTCGGCAAACAGCGCCGCGAGCGCAGCAGCTGCCGCCGGCTCGTCGCTGGCGGCGAGACGCCGGATTTCGGCGGTGCGGCTCGTCGCGCTCATGGCCGGATGATCGTCTTGAGGCCGGCCGATTGTCCGGCGATCAACCGCGCATAGGCGGCCGGCACGTCGTCGAGTCCGATGGTCTCGTCGGCGAGCGCCAGCAGCTTGCCCTCCAGCGCCGGCAGCAGCGCCACCGCCTCGGGCAACTCGTCGATGAAGGCATGGCAACCGACCAGCGCGATCTCCCGCTCGACCAGCCGCGCCGGATCGACGGCGAGGCCGCCGTGGCCGATGCCGACCAGCGCCAGCGTGCCGCCGGGCGACAGGAGATCGAGCAGCGTGCCGATCACGCCGGGATTGCCGGTGGCGTCGAGCGCCGCGAGCAGCGGCATTCCCCCGACGGCATCGGCCGTCAGTTCGACGACGCGGGCGCCGGTCACCTCCGCCACTCTCGCCGTTCGCGCCGCATTGCGGTCGGCAACGAGGATCGGCCCGTCATGCCGTTCCGAAAGCAGCAGCGCCGCAAGGCCGCCGATCGGCCCGCAACCGGCGATCAGCACCGGCGAGCCCTTGGGCGGCGCAAGCCGGCGGACGGCGTGCAATGCCACGGCCAGCGGCTCGGCCATCGCCAGCGCCGCCGCATCGACGCCGGCCGGCGCCCTGACCAGCAGCGAGGCCGGCAGCAGCACCGCCTCGGCAAAGCCGCCGTCGCAGACCTCGCCGACGAAGCCGAGCCTTTCGCAGACATTCGGCCGGCCGCCCTTGCAGGCGGCGCAGGCGCCGCAGGTCACCCGCGAATCGGCCACCACCCTGTCGCCCGCCTCAAGATCGGAGACGCCCTCGCCCACCGCCGCCACCGTGCCGGCGAACTCGTGGCCGGCCACCGACGGCGACCGGACGATCCAGGCGCCGGTACGAAAATTGTGGAGGTCGGAGCCGCAGATGCCGGCCGCCGACACCCGCACCAGCGCCTCGCCGGCTCCGGGCGCAGCCGGGGCCGGAATGTCCTCGACGCGGAGGTCGCCGGCGGCATAAAGGCGGACGGCCTTCATCGTTCAGCCCTTCAGATAAGCGTCGCGCACCGCCGACACCGCGTTCTCGTGGGAGGAGAAGCCCTCGTAGCGGGCGAGCACGCGGGCGGTATGCGCCAGCTCGGGATAGGCGCCGGCCGTCACATAACCAATCGACGAGCGCTTGACGAAATCGTGCACCGACAGCGGCCCCCAGGTGCGTGCCCAGCGGCTGGTCGGCAGCACGGCGTTGGGGCCGAGGCCGAAGTTGGCGATCGACACCGGTGTGTACGGACCCATCAGGATTTCCGCCGCCTCGGTGATCTTGCCGAGATGGGCATAGGGGTCGGTGGAGAGGATTTCCAGGTGCTCCGGCGCGTAGGCGTTGACGAAGGCGTGGCTCTCCTCGACCGACGAGGTCAGGATGATGCCGCCGAAGGCGCCGCCGAGCACCTTTTGGGAGAACTCCACCCGCTGCGGCGTCATCCGCGCCCAGTGCTCGGGCAGCGCGGCCAGCGCCTCCTCGGCGACGCGGCGCGAATGGGTGACGATATAGGCCGAACTGTCAGGCCCGTGCTCGGCCTCGATCAGCACGTCGAGGGCGGCGAGGCCACCGTGCACGGTATCGTCGGCGAAGATGATCGCCTCGGACGGCCCGGCCGGCAGGCCGGCGTCGATGACGCCGGAGAGAAGGCGCTTGGCCGCCACCACCCACGGGCTGCCGGGGCCGACGATCTTCAATGCCGGCTGCACCGTCTCGGTGCCGTAGGCGACGGCGGCCACTGCCTGCGCGCCGCCCACCTTGTAGACGGTCTCGACGCCGGCAAGCCGCGCCGCAACCAGCGTCGCCGCATCGACCGAACCGTCCGGCGTCGGCGGCGTGACGATGGCCAGCTCCGGCACGTCGGCGACGACGGCTGGCACCGCCGTCATCATGGTCACCGACGGGAAGGCGCCCTTGCCGCGCGGAATGTAAAGCGCCACCGAGCGGATCGGCGTCACCCGGTCGCCGGCGAAGGCGCCGGGCCGGATCTCCTTCAGCCACATCGCCTCCGGCTTCTGCTCCTCATGAAAGCGGCGGATGTTGTCGATGCCGTAGCGGACTGCCTCGATCACCTCCGGCTCGACGGCCTTGAAGGCGGCATCGAACTCGGCCTCGGTCGCCTTCAGCGCGCCGGGCTTGACATCGGCCTTGTCGAGGTCGCGGGCAAAGCGATGGAGCGCGGCGTCGCCTTCCGTCTTCACCGCCGCGATGATCGGCTCGACCTTTTCGAGGAAGAAGGTGAGGTCGGTTTCCGAACGCTTGAGCAGCGCGGCGCGGCCCGCCGCATCGAGCTTGGCATAGTCGTGAAAGGAAACGTCGGTCATGTCAGCAGTCCTCGGGCTGGCGTTTTTCACGCCCTCATTTCGATTTCAGGAAAATGTCCAGCCCGACCAGCCGGTCGAGCAGCGCGATGGCGGCGGCGGCGACGGCGATGAACACCACGGAGATGGCGGCGAGGTCGGGCGTGATGATCGAGCGGATGGAATTGTAGATCTGCACCGGCAGCGTGACGATGCGCGCGTCGACGAGCAGCAGCGACACCAGGAACTCGTTGAGCGCCAGGATGAACATCAGCAGCGCGCCGGTGATGATGCCCGGCATCACCGCCGGGACGGTCACCGCGAGGAAGGTGGAGAGCGGCGGCGCACCGCAGTTGGCGGCGGCCAGCTCCAGGTCGGGGTCGAGGGCGGCGGCGCTGGCCGTCACTGCCCAGATCATGAACGGCAGGTTGATCACCGCCGCCGCGACGCCGACCGGCCAGAGCTGGCCGAGCACGCCCCAGCGGCCAAAGATCAGCATCAGGCCGATGCCCGAGCCGATCAGCGGCACGGTGAACGGCAGCAGCAGGTAGACCTGGACGCCGGCGGCGAAGCGCACCCGGTATTTGGCCAGCGCGATGCCGGCCAGCGTGCCGGTGGGGATGGCCACCGCCGTGCAGATGCTGGCGACGATCAGCGAGCGCAGGAAGGCGTCGCGCAGGTCGGTGGCGCCGGCGATCGCCGCATACCACTTCAGCGACAGGCCCTCGGGCGGAAAGGTGATCATGTTGCCGGCCGTGAAGGAGGCACCAAGCACCACCAGCGTCGGCGCCGACAGCATGATGAGCGCCGCCACGACGAAGGTCCAGAGCGTCACGGCCTTGGAGCGGTCGCCCTTCATGGCTTCCTCCCCATGGCCAGCGTGCCGGCCCCGAACAGCGCGAACACCACGCCGACCATGATCGAGCCGACGGCGACCAGGAGCAGCGCCAGCGTCGCGCCCATGCCCTGGTCGGAGGTACGGAAGAACTGGTCGTAGATGGCGTTGGCGATGAAGTCCTGCGAGCCGCCGCCGAGGATGGCCGGGATGGCAAAATCGGTCAGCGACAGCGTCAGCACGACGAGGCCGGCGCCGATGAAGCCGGGCTTGGCCATCGGCAGCACCACGTGGACGAAAGTGCGAACCCAGTTGGCGCCGAGCGAGCCGGCCGCAGATTCCATCTCCTCGGGAATGGCCGTCAGCGCCGGCGCCAGCATCAGCACGGCGAACGGCAGCATGTACTGGACGAGGCCGAACAGCACGGCCGGATAGTTGTAGAGGAGGCGGATCGGCGCCACGCCGACCAGGCCGAGCGCCTCGTTGACCATGCCCTGCGAGCCCAGGATGATCAGCCAGCCGTAGGCGCGCACCACCTGGCCGATGAAGAAGGGCAGGAACAGGGCGATCAGCAGGAATTTTCTCAAGGCCGCCGAGCGCGTCCTGACCATGACGTAGGAATAGGGAAAGGCAAGAACGAGCGTCGCGGCGGTGACGATCAGCGAGCCGATCAGGCTGCGGCTCGCCACGGTGACGAACAGCTTCTCGGTGAAGGCGCGGTGATAGTTGGCGAAGGAATAGTCGTCGGACGGCAGGAAGGTCGCCGTGTCGAGGGTGCGGAACGAGCCGTCGGCCATTTCCCAGAGGCCGAGCACCAGAAGGCCGGTCAGCACCACGGCCGGCAGCAGCATCAGCCAGGGCACCGCCGACGACAGGCGCCGCGGCCACAGGGCGGCGGCCACCGCTTCGAGGGCGTCCATCAGCCGCCAGGAGAGAGGGTAGGAAGTTCGGCGCGCGCGCATTGATAAGCCGGCTAATCTCGGAAAGGCGGCCCGCCGCCGACGGCGGCGGGCAATGACGGAAAGGGCGAGGTCAGCCCTGCATGATTTCCTTGAACTTGCCGAACCACTCGCTCTCGTGCTCGACCTCGACCTTGGAGGAGACGCGCAGCAGCCTGGCATAATCCTCGGGCTTCACCGGATAGGACGGGTCGCCGACGAGATCGGCCGGCGGCTTGAGGCCCGGCGCCACGCCCGGCAGGCCGAGGCCGTCGAGCCACACCTGCTGCGCCTCCTGGGTCAGCGCGAAGTTGACGTATTGCTTGGCCCAGTAGAGTTCGTTCTCCGGCAGGTACTTCGGCACCCAGAGGCCGTCGGTCTCGTAGGTGGCGCCCTCCTCCGGCACGGTCCAGGCGATGTCGATGCCGTTCTTCTTGGCCTCGCGGGCGTTGGAGGAGATGGTGCAGGCGACGTCGATCTCGCCCTTCTGGAACCAGGTGGTGAAATCGGGGTCCTCGCCCATCAGCGGCTCGTTGGCCTTGAGCGCGGTGAAGAAGTCCCAGGCCGGCTGCATGTTGCCGGGGATGTCCTCAAGCTTGCCGCCACCGGCGATCTCGGCCGGGAAATGCAGGCCGATGCCGTCGTTGTAGACGGCGACGCGGCCCTTGAACTTCGGGTCGGTGAGCACCTTCCACGATTTCGGCGCGCCGTCGGGGAAGGCCCCCGGCCGGTAGGCCAGCACGTAGACGTAGCCGTAGGTGTTGACGATCGGATAGCCGTCGACGCCGACCGGCTTGGCCGCCTCGCTCACCGTCTTGAGGTTGGGCAGATCCGACAGGTCCTCGGTGACGCCGCGCAGCGCCGACTTGGTGGCGTTGGTGGTGGTGTCCCAGTTGACGTGGATCGGCGGCACGCGCTTCTGCGCCGCGGCGGCCCACAGCTTGGGCTGGATCTCGTTGTCCTCGGTGAGATCGTGGCGGACGGCGATGCCGGTCAGCTTTGTGAAGGGATCGGAAACGCCGGCCTTCAGGCTGTCCACCCACGAGCCGCCCCAGGCGCGGACGATCAGTTCCCTGGGCTTGTCCGGCTCGGCGGCGAAGGCGCGGAGCGGCAGGCCGGTGAGACCGGCCGCGCCGGCAAGGCCGACGCCACGCAGGAAACGGCGACGGCTCAGATCGAAATCGGCTTTGGTCCATCCAGTCATTGTCGTTCTCCTCTGGTTTTTATGGGAAATCCCGTTCAGTCGCCGAACACCAGCACGTCTCGGGCGTTCCAGCCGACCGCCACGGCGGCGCCCACCTCGTGCTGGCTGTGGGCGACGGGGTCGTGGTCGAATACCCGGAGTGCCGCGCCGTCGAGGTCCGGCACCGTCACCTCGTAGACGACGCGCTCGCCCTCGAAGATGGCGTCGGTGACGGCGCCTTCGAACACGGTGTCGACGTCGCCCAGCGCCTCGCGGCCGCCGGCGATGCGGATCTGCTCGGCCCGGAGCGCGCCGCGCGCCGCCATGCCAACGAGGGGACGAAAGCCGTTGCCGGGCCGGCCGGCGAGGCCGGGACGGTCGAAGGCGATGGTGTCGCCGTCGACGGCCGTCACCATGCCGTCGATGAAATTGGTGACGCCGATGAAGTTGGCGACGAAGGCGTTGCTCGGCTGACGGTAGGTGGCTTCCGGCCGCGCCTTCTGCTGGATGCGGCCGTGGTCCATGACGATGATCTCGTCGGACACCACCAGCGCCTCGCGCTGATCATGGGTGACGTTGATGGTGGTGACGTCGAGTTCGCGCTGGATGCGGCGGAATTCGAGCTGCATCTCCTCGCGGAGCTTGCGGTCGAGCGCCGCCAGCGGCTCGTCGAGCAGCAAGAGGTCCGGCTCGAACACCAGGGCGCGGGCGATGGCGACGCGCTGCTGCTGGCCGCCGCTGAGTTCGTGGATGCGGCGGTCGCCGAGCTTGCCGAGCTTGACGAGGTCGAGATAGCGCTGGACGCGGTCCGGGATGGTGCGGGCGTCGAAGCGGCGCATCCGCAGGGGAAAGGCGACGTTCTCGGCCGCCGTCATGTGCGGGAACAGGGCGAGCTTCTGGAACACCATGCCGATCGACCGCCGGTGCGGCGGCACCGAGCCAACGGCGAGGCCGTTGATGAATACCTCGCCGGAGGTCGGCTTGCCGAAGCCGGCGATCATCCTGAGCAGCGTCGTCTTGCCCGAGCCGGACGGGCCGAGGATGGTCAGGAACCGCCCCTTTTCGAGGTCGAAGGTGGCGTCGCGCACCGCATGCACGCCGTCGAACACCATGTTGACGCCGCGCACCGACACCGCGAACGGCGCATCGGTCCCCATCAATGTCGTCATCCCCTTGCTCTCTGCCCTCACGCCGCGCCGCCGTCCCGTGCGGCGGCCGAACCACCATATACATCCCTGGACAAGCCGCCACCGGCTAATCGAGGTATTTTTGTGCATGCCTCAAATAGAGGCAAGATACCCGCCATCCACCGGAATGCACTGGCCGGTGACATAGGCCGAGGCGTCGGAGGCGAGGAAGATCACCGCGCCCGCCAGGTCGTCGAGCGCCCCGAAGCGGCCGAGCGGGATCTTGCCGAGCATCGCCGCCTGCCATGTCTCGTCCCGATAGAACACCTCGGTCATCGCCGTGCGGAAATAGCCGGGCGCGATGGCGTTGACGCGGATGCCCAGACTCGCCCATTCGGCGGCGAGCGCGTGCGTCATGCCGATCAGCCCGGCCTTCGACGCGCCATAGGGCGCCGCCGTCGGCACGCCGACATAGCTGGTCAGCGAGGCGAGGTTGACGATGGCGCCGCGGCCGGCCGCCTGCATGCGCCGCGCCGCCGCCTGCGCCACGAAGAAGGCGCCCTTGAGGTTGGTGTCGACCACCCGGTCCCACACCGCTTCCCCGACCTCCAGCGACGGCGTCACCTCCTCGTATCCGGCGTTGTTGACGAGGATGTCGAGGCCGCCGAGCCCGTCGGCCGCCTGTTCCACCGCCGCCCGGCTTGAGGCGACGTCGCGAACGTCGAGGACGAGCGGCACGGCTCGCCGGCCGAGCGCCGCGATGGCCGCCGCCGTCTCGCCGAGTGAGGCGTTGTCGCGGGCGGTGATCGCCACGTCGGCGCCGGCGCCGGCCAGCGCCTCGGCCACCGCCCGGCCGATGCCGCGGCTGGCGCCGGTCACCAGCGCCTTGCGGCCTTCGAGGCTGAAGAGGGCGAGCGGCGACATGGACAACTCCGGACAAGGGAAAACCGCCGGAGCCCCGAAGGGAGCAGCCGGACGATGCGGCCGGCAATGCAGCATTTCCGGGCTGTGTTGTCCATAGAGTGGGATACCGATTTTCGATGACCCATTCGGATTTCGCGCCACTGTCTTGCGCAAGTCGGGCGCCTCTCCGGATGGCGCCGATCCCTGGCGGTCGCGAGTTGCTTGCATCGGCCCCGAGGTTGTCTATACATATAAGGACAACACCGAAGACATGAACCGTCCCCGGGGATCGTCATGGCCGCCCGCCTGTTCCGCAACGCCCGCCTCGTCTCGATGGCCGACCCCGCCGATCTCGTGCCCATCGAGCAAGCGGCGATCCTCGCCGTCGACGGCCGCATCGCCTATGCCGGTCCGGAAGACGGCCTGCCGGCGGCGGCGCGCGGCGCCGAGGCGATCGACCTCGAGGGACGGCTGGTCACCCCCGGCCTGATCGACTGCCACACCCATCTCGTCCACGGCGGCGACCGGGCGCGCGAATTCGAGCTGCGGCTGGCCGGCGCCGGCTACGAGGAGATCGCCAGGGCCGGCGGCGGCATCGTTTCCACCGTCGCCGCCACCCGGGCGGCCGGCGAGGATGGCCTCGTCCGGAGCGCCCTCGCCCGCCTCGACCGGCTGATCGCCGAGGGTGTCACCACCGTCGAGGTGAAATCCGGCTACGGCCTCGATCTCCAGACCGAACTTGCCCAGCTCCGCGCCGCCCGCCGGCTGGCCGAGGAGCGCAAGGTCACGGTCAGCACCACCTTCCTTGGCCTGCACGCCCTGCCGCCCGAATACCGCGACGACCGAGCCGGCTATCTGGCGCGGGTCCGCGACGCGCTGCTGCCGGCCGTTGCCGCCGAGGGCCTCGCCGACAGCGTCGATGCCTTCTGCGAGGGGATCGCCTTTTCGCCCGCCGAGGTCGATGCCTTTTTCGCCACCGCCCGCCGGCTCGGCCTTGCCGTGCGGCTGCACGCCGACCAGCTTTCCGACCTCGGCGGCGCGGCGCTGGCCGCCCGTCACAGGGCACTGTCCGCCGATCATCTCGAATACACGAACGAGGCCGGCGTCGCCGCCATGGCCGAAACCGGCACTGTCGCCGTGCTGCTGCCCGGCGCCTTCTACACGCTGCGCGAGACCAAGCTGCCGCCCGTCGAGCTGTTCCGCCGCCACGGCGTGGCGATGGCCGTCGCCACTGACTGCAACCCCGGCACCTCGCCGCTCACCTCGCCGCTTCTCGCCATGAACATGGCGGCGACGCTGTTCCGCCTGACCGTGGCCGAGTGCCTCGCCGGCCTGACCATAAACGCCGCCGCCGCGCTCGGTCTTGCCGGCGACACCGGCTCGATCGTTGCAGGCAAATGGTGCGACCTCGCCGTCTGGGATGCCGAGCGCCCGGCCGAGCTGGTCTACCGCCTGGGCTTCAATCCGCTCGCCGCCCGCTACTGGAGAGGTGAATGACCGACACCCCGACCCTTCATCGCCTGATCCCCGGCGAGGTGCCGCTGTCCGTCTGGCGCGCCGTCTATTTCGGCGACGGCGTGACGCTCGATCCGTCGGCCGAGCCGCGCGTCGACGCCGCCGCCGCCGCCATCGCGGCGATCATCGGCAAGGGCGAGCCGGTCTACGGCGTCAACACCGGTTTCGGCAAGCTCGCCTCGGTGCGGATCGACGCCGCCGACCTCAAGACGCTGCAACGCAACATCGTGCTGTCGCATGCCGCCGGCGTCGGCGAGCCGCTGCCGGCGCCGGTGGTCCGGCTGATCATGGCGCTGAAGCTGTCGAGCCTTGCCCAGGGCGCCTCCGGCGTCCGCTGGGAAACGCTGGTCCATCTCGCCGCCTGCCTCGACCGCGGCCTGATCCCGGTCATCCCCGGCCAGGGGTCGGTCGGCGCTTCCGGCGATCTCGCGCCGCTCGCCCACATGACGGCGGCGCTGATGGGCGTGGGCGCCTTCCTCATCGACGGCAAGCCGGTCGACGCCGCCCTGGCGCTGGGCGAGAGCGGCCTCCAGCCGCTGGAACTCGGCCCCAAGGAGGGCCTCGCCCTTCTCAACGGCACGCAGGTGTCGACCGCCCTCGCCCTCGCCGGCCTGTTCGAGGCCGAACGGGTGTTCCAGGCGGCGCTGATCACCGGCGCGCTGTCCGTCGACGCCGCCAAGGGGTCCGACGGGCCGTTCGATCCGCGCATCCACCTGCTCCGCCGCCACCGCGGCCAGATCGACGTCGCCGACAGCCTGCGCGCCCTGCTGGCGGGCTCGGCCATCCGCGCCTCGCACCTCGACGATCACGGCCGCGTGCAGGATCCCTATTGCCTGCGCTGCCAGCCGCAGGTGATGGGCGCCATCCTCGACCTGCTGCGCCAGGCGGCTTCAACGCTGGCCGACGAGGCCAACGGCGTGTCCGACAATCCGCTGGTGTTCACCGACACCGGCGAGGTGATCTCCGGCGGCAATTTCCACGCCGAACCGGTGGCCTTCGCCGCCGACATGCTGGCGCTCGCCCTTTGCGAGATCGGCTCGCTGGCCGAACGGCGCGTCGCCATGCTGGTCGACCCGGCGCTCTCCGGCCTGCCCGCCTTCCTGACGCCGCGGCCCGGCCTCAACTCCGGCTTCATGATCCCGCAGGTGACGGCGGCAGCGCTGGTCTCCGAGAACAAGCAGATGGCCCATCCGGCCTCGGTCGATTCCATCCCGACCTCCGCCAACCAGGAAGACCATGTTTCCATGGCGGCCCACGGCGCCCGCCGCCTCACGGCGATGGCGAGGAACGCCGCTTCGGTCGTCGGCATCGAATATCTCGCCGCCGCGCAAGGGATCGGCTTCCACGCGCCGCTCGCCACGTCGGCGCCGCTCGCCGCCGCCATCGGCCTGTTGCGCGCCGAAGTGCCGCCGCTCGCCGACGATCGGCATTTCGCGCCTGATATCGCCGCGGCCACCCGCATGGTCGCCTCCGGCCGGCTTGCCGAGGCCATCGGGCAGGACTTGCTGCCGCCGCCGGTCGGAAGTTGACGATTAGAAATTTAGCCGGGTTAATATCAACCGAGCAAACATCGGCGCCATGGGCACCGACCGCGAAATTCCGCCCTTTTCATAAATTTATCCGGCAAATTTTCGTATCAGCTGGTCAGTACCGGCGCAGGTCGAGCGTCGTCGGAAACTCGCCGGGCGGCTCCTCGGATGGTAGGGCCACGATGCCGGGCGTATGACCAATCTCCTGGAAACGGGCGAGCCGTCGCGCCGCCGCTTCCCGAGCGTTGACCGGCGGAGCGTCGCCAGGCTGGCCGCCGGGAAAAGCCGGCGAATAGCCGGCACCGCCCAGCGAGCGCATTGACCGGCGATCGACGATATCGAAGATCAGCGGTAGGTCGGCCGGGAAGCGGACGCCGCCGACATGGATGCCAGCGTGACCGGTGTCGACAAGCGGCACGCGGCGGCCGTTGCAGGCGAGCACGTAACGGGCAGCATCGAAGCCGGCGACACGCACCTGCAAACGTTCGACGGGGCGCGCCGCGTCGCCCCGCCAGGGTTCGAGGGCGCCGCGCAACTCGAGCGATACGCCCTGCCGCTCGACACCGCCGACATACGGGAAGCGCGCCTCGCGCTGCGCCTCGTACCACAGCGGCTCCACGGCATAGCCGGCCCGCTCGAGATCGGCGAGCACGTCGAGAAAGTCGCGCCAGACGAAATGCTCCAGCAGGAAGCGGTCGAGGAGCGCCGTGCCGTGCCGCGTGAAACAGCCCTGTTGCGGCTCGCGCCAGAACCAGGCGATCAGCGCCCGGAACAGCAGGTGCTGCGCAAGCGCCAGGCGAGCGTCGAGCGGCGTTGCCAAGGCCCGGCAGGCGATGACACCCGCCCCGTCCGGCGACAACAGGCTGCCGAGGTCGATCTCGCCACGACCGGCGATGGCGAGAAAATCGCCGACAAACGGCTTGATCGGACCGGTTGCCTCGCCCGGCGCCGGCAGCCGGGAGAGTGCGATCTCCAGCTCGGACAGCGCATCCGGCCGTCCCTCGTCAAGGCGCGGCGCCCGGCCGGCCGAGCCGATCGACGGGCCGAAAAACAGGTAGGACAGCGAGGGATGCCGCTGAACGTAGAGAACAAGGCTTCTCAGGACGTCGGGCCGCTCGATAAACGGATTGCCGCCCGCCAGCAGGCAGCCGCCGGCGCTGGCGGCGCGGCCGTCGGGCGCGAACCGCTCGGTACCGAGACCGCAGGACCGCGCTTCCTCGTAAAGGACAGTGGCGACGGTGACGACCTCCGTCCAGGCGGCGGCCGGCGGCAGACCGATGACGACGGCGCCGGCCTCGGGCGTGGCGCGCAGCACGGCGAAGCGGGGATCGGCCGGCGGCGGATGGCCGCCGACATGGACAGGCAGGCTAAGATCCTCGGCCGTCGCTTCGACGGCGGCGAGCAGCGTCAGATAGCCGTCGGCATCATCGACCGGCGGCAGGAACACGCAGAGCCGGCCGCCATGCGGTTCGACGCTCAGCGCCGTGCGCACGACATCCTCGGCCGGCAACGCGGCGAGCGGCAGGCGCAGCCCGGCCGGCGCCTCGCCGGGCACGAGATAGAGCCGGCCGCGCCGGAGGTGCCAGGCTTCCGATTGCCAGCCGCCGTCCGCCGCCGGGCAGCGTCCGAGCGGCAGCACATAGGCGGCAGGCGCGCCGGGACCGGCGTCGGACAGGCCGGCGAGATGGACGGGCGCCTCCGGCGTCTCAAACCGTCCCGCGCTTTCCTCCGCCTCGGCGAGATGGATCGGGTCCTCGTAGGCGGGGATGGCGAGGCGGCGGGACAGGCCGAGCCGGCGGGCGATACCGCGGGCCAGGGCGCAGGCCGTCTCGGCGTCGGCCGGCGCCGGCTGGCGTTCGGGCGCCGTGAGATCGGGATTACGCCAGATCGGCTTGCCGTCGTGGCGCCAGTGGAGCGACAGAGCCCAGTCCGGTCCGCCGCCGTGGTGCAGCAGGCCGCCCGGCGCCAGGCGAATGGCGAGTCGGCGAAGCAGGTCGTCGGCAAGGCCGCGCCCACCCGCTCCATCGTCTTCCGCGGGGACGAAGGCGAATTCGCCAGCCGTGGCGAGACGCGCGCCGCCGGCCTGAAGCTCGGCGTCCACCGCCGCGCCCAGCCGGTCGAGCCGCACCCAGGCCGCGTCGGGAATCGGCCGGCTGGCGCCCGGACCATCGAGGCGGGCGACCTCGATCCGGAAGGAGAAATCGGTCTCCGTGCCGGCCGGCGCGCCATAGACGCCGGAAATCGGCGCCGCCGAACGGTAGTGCGGCGTCGCGGCCAGCGGAATGTGGCCCTCGCCGGCCAGAAGGCCCGAGGTGGGATCGAGGCCGATCCAGCCGGCGCCGGGAATGTAGGCCTCGGCCCAGGCGTGCAGGTCGGCAGAATCGGCGGCCGGGCCGTCGGGGGTCTCGACGTCCGCCCGCAGCTGGATGAGATAGCCGGAGACGAAGCGGGCGGCGACGCCGAGCCGGCGCAGCAGCTGGACGAGCAGCCAGCCACTGTCGCGGCAGGAGCCGGCGCGGCGGGCGAGCGTCTCCTCCGGGCTCTGCACGCCCGGCTGGAGGCGGGCCTCGTAGGCGACGTGGCCATGCAAGGCCCGGTTGACGCCGACCAGGAAATCGGTGGTCGGCATCCGCTCGCGCGGGATCGTCGCGAGATAGGCCGCGAACAGTTCGCCCTCCCCTTCCAGGGCGAGGAAGGGGGCAAGATCCCGCGCGAGGTCCGGCGCGTAGGCGAACGGCCAGTCGGCGGCTGTCTCGTCGATGAAGAAGTCGAATGGATTGCGGGGGGCGATCTCGGCCAGAAGATCGACGATCACCGAGAACTCGGTCGTCGGCTCGGAAAAGATCAGGCGAGCCAGCCAGTTGCCGTGCGGGTCCTGCTGCCAGTGGAGGACATGCCGCTCGGGCGCCACCTTCAGCGCATAGGCGGAGATTTTCGTCCGGCCGTGCGGGGCGGGCCGGAGACGCACCAGTTGCGGCGACAGCAGCACCGGCCGGTCGTAGACATAGCGGGTGACGTGCGTCAGCTTGGTCAGGACGGCCATCATCTCTCCCGGCGATCACACCGAACGCATTTAAGGGCAGAACGCCCGCATGGGAAAGCCTCGACCTTCGGCAGCACCTGACCGCGCGATAGGCAGCTTGAGCCGGAAGAGCGGCAACGCCCCCAACGCCCGCGAGGAGCGCAAACGCCTGGGGACGAAGGCCGCCGGCGCCTGAGGCTGAAAAGAACAGGAAGCCGCAAAGCGGCACCGCGCGGAGTGGGCCTGACGTGGCGGGAACCGCCCCGTCAGGCGCAAAGCGCGGCGAAAGCCAAGATGGCGAAGCCGCCGCCGGCGGTTGAGGCCAACAAAGCCAACGAAAACCGCGAAGCGGCTTAAGACTTGCGCGACAGCGGGTCGATGATGATGTCGTAGAGCTTCTGGGCCGACTGCGTGGCGATCTCGTCGTAGAGCGCGCTGTCGGTCGGCAGGCCGGTGGCGGCCGCATCGACCGGCGGCGGCACCACCCAGCGCAGGCGATCCCAGCCGCGGCTCTGCCCTTCGACCTTCAGCACCTCGACGAACTTGCGGCCGATGCCGCGGTTGCGGAAGTTGGGCAGGACGTAGATGTCCTCGAGATGACCGAAGCGGTGCCCGGACATGGTGTCCGGCAGGTCGAAGAACACCGCGAAGCCCACCAGTTCCTCGTCGACGAAGGCGCCGAGCACCTCGGTCGCCGGGTCTTCGGCCAGCAGCTCGGCATAATACTCGTCCGGCCGGCGCGGCGCGCCGCGCTTCATCGCCTGGGCATAGGCGGCGATGATCGGCGCCAGTTGATGAGCGTCCTTCTGGGTGAGAGCGGCAATCGTCAGCGGCATGTCCCAAATCCCTCGCGCTTCCTTCACCCTAGGTAATGCCCCATGCCGGCGGCGTCGGCAAGCCGATGCCGCACCGAACGACAATCCCTTGGGGATTCCCCGCAGGCTTTTGACCGTACCGCCCGGCCGACCGGCGCGCTTGGCAAGCCCTTGTCGGCCCGGTTATCCTCGCCCATCCGTGCTTTCACCGAGGGGCCCCGATGAACGACGTCTTCGACCATTTCAGCCGTCAGGCCAAGGCTTGCCGCGCCATGGGCTCGCCGTTTACCGCCCGCCTCGCCGAACTGTCGCCGCGCTTCATCGACCGCTCGACGCTGACCGGCCGCCGCATCCTGGCCTGGAACGGCCACGCCGGCGAGGACGCGCTGCCGCTGCGCCTGTTCGGCGGCCTGCACCGGCTGGTGCTGACCGGTCGCGACGAGGGCCTTGCCGCCGTCTATCCGCCGGCCGACGTCTCCGACGACGCCCTTGTCGGCGCCGTCGCGGCCGCCGTGGCCCGGCATGACGCCGATCTGCACGACAACCTGATGAGCCCGCCGCAGACCAACGAAGTCGGCCGCTCGGCCATGCTGCTGCCCGGCTTCCTGTGGCTGGCCCGGCGATTCGGGCCTGAACTCGACGTGATCGAGATCGGCGCCAGCGCCGGTCTCAATCTCCACTGGGACAGCTACGCCTATCGCTATGCCGGCGCCCGCTGGGGCCGTGCCGGCGCGCCGCTCGAACTGGCGCCGGAGTGCCGCTTCCCGCCACCGCTCGACGGCGAGATGACGGTGGTGCGCCGCCGGGCCTGCGACCTCGCGCCGCTCGATCCGGGCAACGAGGAGCACCGCACGCGCCTCACTTCCTACGTCTGGGCCGACCAGACGACGCGCCAGGAGCGGCTCGCCGCCGCCCTCGCCCACGCCGCCGCCCGGCCGGAACGGGTGGAGGCGGCCGACGCCGCCGCCTTCCTCGGCCGCGAGCTGGCCGCGCCGCCGATCGGCAACGCCCTGCGCGTGGTCGTGCATTCGATCTTCTGGCAGTATCTCGCCGACCCGGCCCGCCTCGGCATCCAGACGGCGATGCTGCGGGCGGCCGAGGAGGCGCCGCTCGCCTGGCTGCGCTTCGAGGCGGACGGTCGTTCGCCGGGCGGCGGCCTGCTGCTCACCCTGTTCCCATCGGGCGAGCACCATGTCCTGGCGCGCGGCGACTATCACGGCCGCTGGTTCGAGTGGCTGGGCGATCGGGATGAAAAGCATCCGTCCCCAGAGAAAACCGGCGCCATGGCAAAGATTTAGGGTAAGGCGGCGTATGCCTCGGGATGCAGGTTGCTTCGAGCGCAGGCCATGAAAAAGGCCGGGGCAATACCCCGGCCTGTTGCATCCTGGACAGGATCGCCTGCCGTCACTTCCAGTCGCGGATATCGACGAAGCGGCCGGCGATCGCCGCCGCCGCCGCCATGGCCGGCGACACCAGATGGGTGCGGCCCATGTAGCCCTGCCGGCCCTCGAAGTTGCGGTTGGAGGTGGAGGCGCAACGCTCGCCGGGGGCGAGCTTGTCAGGGTTCATGGCCAGGCACATCGAGCAGCCCGGCTCGCGCCACTCGAAGCCCGCCTCGATGAACACCTTGTCGAGACCTTCCGCCTCGGCCTGTTCCTTGACGAGGCCGGAGCCCGGCACGACCATGGCGAGCTTGATCGACGGCGCCACCTTGCGGCCGCGCGCCACCGCGGCGGCGGCCCTGAGATCCTCAATGCGGCCGTTGGTGCAGGAGCCGATGAACACCTTGTCGAGGGCGATCTCGGCCATCTTCTGGCCGGGCTTCAGGCCCATGTAGTCGAGCGCCCGCCACTTGGAGGCGCGCTTCACCTCGTCGGCGATGGTTTCGGGATCGGGCACCGCGCCGGTCACCGACACGACATCCTCGGGCGACGTGCCCCAGGTGACGATCGGCGGCAGGCTGGCGGCGTCGAGCGTCACCACCTTGTCGAAATGGGCGCCCTCGTCGGTGTAGAGCGTCCGCCAGTAGGCCATGGCGCGCGTGAGCGCCTCGCCCTGCGGCGCCTTCGGCCGGCCGACGATATAGGCGTAGGTGGTCTCGTCCGGGGCGATCAGACCGGCGCGGGCGCCGCCTTCGATCGACATGTTGCAGACGGTCATCCGGCCTTCCATGGAAAGATCGCGGATCGCCTCGCCGGCATACTCGATGACATGGCCGGTGCCGCCGGCCGTGCCGATCTCGCCGATGATGGCCAGCACGATGTCCTTGGCGGTGACGCCGGCCGGCGCCTTGCCGTCGACGCGCACCAGCATGTTCTTCGCCTTCTTCTGGATCAGCGTCTGCGTGGCGAGCACGTGCTCGACCTCCGAGGTGCCGATGCCGTGGGCGAGCGCGCCGAAGGCGCCGTGCGTCGAGGTGTGGCTGTCGCCGCAGACGATGGTCATGCCCGGCAGCGTGAACCCCTGCTCGGGGCCGACCACGTGCACGACGCCCTGCCGGCGGTCCAGCTCGTTATAGTATTCGACGCCGAACTCGGCGGCGTTGATGGCCAGCTGCGCCACCTGCTCGCGGCTCTCCGGATCCTCGATGCCCTTGCTGCGATCAGTGGTCGGCACGTTGTGGTCGACGACGGCCAGCGTCTTCTGCGGCTGGTGCACCTTGCGGCCGGCCGTCCTGAGGCCCTCGAAGGCCTGCGGGCTGGTCACCTCGTGTACCAGGTGGCGGTCGATGTAGATCAGCGACGTGCCGTCGGCCTGGGTTTCGACCACGTGGTCGTCGAAGATCTTGTCGTAGAGGGTCCGGGGGGTGGCGGTCATGATGGGCGGACTTTCGATTCCGTGGGTTGGGCGCTATTTGGCCCGGAAAGGCGTTGAAAAGGGAGAGGCGCCAACGGCGCCGTCAGAGTCGGCCGTCACCGATCTGCCGCGCCAGGAACCGCCAGGGCAGGCGCGCGTGATCGTGGGCCGGGAAATAGTCGGCCGACGTCGGCAGGCGCGTGTGCTGCGGCTTCGCTTTCATGGAAACGCTCTATACTGAAAAACCGGCCCGCCGACAATCGCCGTTGTGCCGCCGCCGGCCCGTCCGGGCTTCTTTCGGCCCCAAACGTAAGCGCCCAGCCTCGGGGGAAGGCTGGGCGCGGCGCTGGGGATATCAGCGCGGGGCCGGGAGGGGAGCCCGGCCGACGGTCACCGCCGCTGGCGAGACGGGGGGGCAGTGCCTGATGGGCGGTGCCGTCATGACTGAGATTTGGTGCGGCAGACCGGCAGAACAAGAGCGGTCTGGTTAACAACTCCGTGACCGCCCCGTCCTTCGCCGAAAGTCGTAGCCATCAACCGATCAGAGCCTTGAATTCCGCGAGGATGGCGGCACCCATGGCGCGGGTGTCGACGGTGGCCTCGCCCTGCTGGGCGATGTCCTTCGTCCTGAGCCCCTTGCCGAGCACGGCGGCGATCGCCGCGTCGAGCTTGGTGGCGAGGTCGATGAGGCCGAAGGAATAGCGCAGCGCCATGCCGAAGGAGGCGATCATGGCGATCGGGTTGGCGGCGCCGGTGCCGGCGATGTCCGGCGCCGAGCCGTGCACCGGCTCATAGAGCGCCTTGCGCTGGCCGGTCACCGGGTCGGGGGCGCCGAGCGAGGCCGACGGCAGCATGCCGAGCGAGCCGGTCAGCATGGCGCCGATATCCGACAGCACGTCCCCGAACAGGTTGTCGGTGAGGATGACGTCGAACTGCTTGGGCCGGCGCACCAGCTGCATGGCGCAGTTGTCGGCGAGGATGTGGTCGAGCTTGACCTCCGGATATTCTTCCTTGCCGATCCGGGTCACCACCTGGTTCCACAGCACGCCCGACTTCATGACGTTGCGCTTCTCGGACGAGGAGACGCGGCCGTTCCTCGCTTTGGCGAGATCGAAGGCGACGCGGGCGATGCGCTCGATCTCGTGCGTCGTATAGACCTGCGTGTCGACGGCGCGCTTCTCGCCGTTCTCCAGCGTGACGATCTCCTTCGGCTCGCCGAAATAGACGCCGCCGGTCAGCTCTCGGACGATCAGGATGTCGAGGCCTTCCACCACCTCGCGCTTCAGCGACGAGGCGTCGGCCAAGGCCGGATAGCAGATGGCCGGCCGCAGGTTGGCGAACAGGCCGAGGTCTTTGCGCAGGCGCAGGAGGCCGGCTTCCGGCCGGCACTCGTAGGGCACGCCGTCCCACTTGGGACCGCCGACGGCGCCGAACAGCACCGCGTCGGCGGCGAGCGCCTTCTGCATGTCGGCTTCCGAGATGGCGGCGCCGTGCGCGTCATAGGCCGAACCGCCGACCAGACCCCGGTCGAGCGAGAAGTCGGTCAGCCCCTTGTCGTTCAGGAAGGCGACGATCGTCTCGACCTCGGCCATGATCTCCGGGCCGATGCCGTCGCCAGGCAGCAGGAACAGCGAATTCTTGAGCATCGTCGCATCCTTGGAACTTGAAGGGGGGCGCCGGCCGTCGGCCGGATACGGGCGCTAGCCGTAATCGCCTTGCCGTCAAGGTTCAAGAGGAAGCGTACCGGCGAGGACGGCAAAATCGCCGCTGTCGCGATCGAGCACGTGCAACGCCCCCTCGGAGACGTCGAACCAGGCGCCGTGCAGGGCGAGATCGCCCGAGGCGACGCGGGCTTTCACGAAGGGATAGTCGAGGAGATTGCCGAGCGACACCTTGATCGCCTCGTGCTCCAGCGCGGTATAGCGCAGCGACGGCGCGATGGCATGATCGCAGCGTACCCGCTCGGCGGTGTCGTCGAGCACCGACACCCACTTGCCGATGAAGTCGGTCGGCGTCAGCGGATCGCCGGCGCCGAGCGCCGCCGCGATGCCGCCGCAGCGGCCGTGGCCCATGATCACGATATGGCGCACGGCGAGCGCCACCACGGCGAATTCGAGCGCGGCCGAGGTGCCGTGCGTCTCGCCGTCCGGCGTGTAGGGCGGCACGATGTTGGCGACGTTGCGGACGACGAAGATCTCGCCCGGCCCGGCGTCGAAGATCACCTCCGGCGACACGCGGCTGTCCGAACAGCCGATGATCATGATCTGCGGCTTCTGCCCCTCGGCGGCGAGGCGCTTGTAGCGGCTGTGCTCGAACTTGTAGCGGCCGTCGCGAAAAGCCTCGTAACCGGTCGTCAGGCGCCCCGGAAACGAGGCAGGCAGCGGCGGGCGAAGGGAGGCTTTCGGTTCGGTCATCGGGAACGCTCCGGCTGGAGCATCGGACCGAAAAGTGGTGCCACTTCTCGGAAAAATCCGATGCGCACATCAAAAAGGGGAACGGCGGGCGTTTCCCCGCCGCGACGCTTATACGAAGGTCTACGTATCCACGTCAACCGCACACCATCACGGCCCGTCGATCGCCGCCGGCCGGACGGCGCGGCGACGGGTGGCGAGGCGACGGATGTCGACCATGGTCATCGGCCGCACCAGCGACTCCTGCTCGGCCATCAGTTCCAGCTCGCCGGCGCCGGCCTTCACTGAGCGGGCGATCACCTCGAAGGTGGAGGCCGATGCGGCGGCGAGCGCCGCCTCGTCGGAGGCGCCGGTGATCAGGCGCGACAGGAACAGCGCCGCGAACAGGTCGCCGGTGCCGTTGGGAGCGCCGTCGATCTTCTGGGTCTCGGCGACGAGGGTGTCCGCCTCGGTGACCAGCGCCGAGGCGATCTTGCCGGCCATCAGCGCCGGCGCCGAGGTGACGACGACGCGCGCCGGCCCGAGCACCCGCGCCGCCGTGGTGATGTCGATGAGCGTCTCCACCGGCCGGCCGGTCAGCCAGCCGAGTTCAAAGCGGTTGGGCGTGGCGACATCGGCGATGGCGACGAGGCGATCGCGCTGGGCCATCGCCACCGGCTCGGGCACGTAGAGGCTGCCGCCATCGCCGATCACCGGATCGGACAGGTGCAGCGCCCCTGGGTTGACGGCCTTGACGGCGGCGACCAGGCTGGCGGCGGCCTCCGCCTGACCGGCCGAGCCGAGATAGCCGGTGATGATGCCGCCCACCTCGGACAGCCAGGGCGCGCGGGCGAGATCGGCGCTGAGCGCCGCGAAGTCGGCTTCCGGCAGCACCATGCGGTGGCCGCGGCCGTGGCCGGGGTGCCAGGGCAGCACGACGGTCGGCAGCGTCCAGACGCGATGGCCGAGCCGCTCCAGCGCGAAGGCGGCGCGGGCGCCCACCGAGCCGCGGGCGACGAAGGAGGACAGGACGATGACGGCGGGCAGGCTCATGGCGGGCGGCTCTTGCGGCTCGGGCGGCTTGGCGGGGCGGCGGCCCTCCGTTTAGCCTATGATGGCCCGTTGCACATCCCGAATCAGCCGATGCCCCAGGAAAAACCAGACAGCCCACTCCACGACCTGTTCGGCAAGGACGCTCCCCGATCGGGGGGCGGCGAGGTGGTGCAGGTGCTGACCCCGGTCGGCCTCGACCTCTCCTATTCCTACCGCGTGCCGCGCGGGCTCGACGTGGGACCGGGCTCGATCGTCCAGGTGCCGCTCGGCCCGCGCAAGGTGGTCGGCGTCGTCACCGCCGAGCCGCCCGAGCTGTCGGCGTCGTCGAACCGCCTGAGGCCGATCGAGGGCGCCTTCGATGCACCGCCGCTGACGCCGGAGATGCTGACCTTCGTCGACTGGGTGGCCCGCTACACGCTGACGCCGCGCGGCATGGTGCTGCGCATGGTGCTGCGGGCGCCCGAGGCGCTGGCGCCGGAGCCGCCCATCCGCGGCCTCATCCTGGCCGGCCCGCCGCCCGAACGGCTCACCGACGCCCGCCGCCGGCTGCTGGACCTGCTGTCGGAAAACGAAGGTCAGGCCTGGACGCGGGCCGGCCTCGCGGCGGCGGCCGGCGTGTCGTCGTCGGTGGTCGACGGCCTCGTCGCCGCCGGCACGCTGGCCGAGGTCGACCTGCCGCCCGGCCGGCCGTTCCGCCCGCCGGAGCCCGATTTCAACCCGATCGAGCTGACGCCCGACCAGGCCGCCGCCGTCGAGCGGCTGCGCGCCGCCGGCCCCGATGGCGTGACGCTGATCGACGGCGTCACCGGTTCGGGCAAGACCGAGGTCTATCTCGAGGCGGTGGCCGACACGCTCCGGGCCGGTCGGCAGGCATTGATCCTGGTGCCGGAGATCGCGCTCACCCGCGCCTTCCTCGAACGCTTCTCCGAGCGCTTCGGCGCGCTGCCGGCCGAATGGCACTCCGACGTCGGCCCGAAGATGCGCGCCCGCACCTGGCGGGCGGTGGCGCTCGGCGAGGCGCGCGTGGTGGTCGGCGCCCGCTCGGCGCTGTTCCTGCCGTTCTCCGACCTCGGCCTGATCGTCGTCGACGAGGAGCACGACGGCGCCTACAAGCAGGAGGAATGGGCGAGCTACCACGCCCGCGACATGGCGGTGGTGCGCGGCCGGCTGGAAAAGGTGCCGGTGATCCTTGCTTCCGCAACGCCGTCGCTGGAAAGCCGCGTCAACGCGACGCGCGGCCGCTATCGCCACATCGTCCTGCCGGCCCGCGCCACCGGCCGCGACCTGCCGAGCCTCTACGCTCTGGACATGCGCAAGGCCGGGCCGCCGCGCGGCCGCTTCCTCGCCCCCGGCCTAGTCGCCGCCATCCGCGAGACGACGGAGCGCGGCGAGCAGGCCATGCTGTTCCTCAACCGGCGCGGCTACGCGCCGCTCACCCTCTGCCGCTCCTGCGGCCACCGGTTCCAGTGTCCGCAATGCTCGGCCTGGCTGGTCGAGCACCGCTTCCGCGGCCGGCTGGTCTGCCACCACTGCGGCCATTCGGTACCCCGGCCGGACGCCTGCCCGGCCTGCGGCACCCTCGACAGCCTCGTCGCCTGCGGTCCCGGCGTCGAGCGCGTCGCCGAGGAGATCGCCGCGCTGCTGCCCGACAAGCGCACCGTCGTGCTGTCGTCGGACATCGGCGGCGGCGTCCAGCGCCTCAGGGCCGAGTTCGAGGCGGTAGCCAAAGGCGACTGCGACATCGTCGTCGGCACGCAGATGGTGGCCAAGGGCCACACCTTCCCCAAGCTGACGCTGGTCGGCGTCGTCGACGCCGATCTCGGTCTCGCCCAGGGCGACCCGCGCGCCGCCGAGCGCACCTTCCAGCTCCTGGCCCAGGTCACCGGCCGCGCCGGCCGGGTGATCGGCAAGGGCCTCGGCCTCCTGCAGACCTACGCGCCGGACAATCCGGTGATCGAGGCGCTGGTCTCCGGCGACGCCGAGCGCTTCTATCGCACCGAGCTGGCCGAGCGCGAACGGGCGGGTCTGCCGCCGTTCGGCCGCCTCGCCGCCATCCTGGTGTCCGGTCCCAGCCGGGAGCTGGCCGAGGATCACGCCCGCCACCTCGCCCGCATGGCGCCGGCCGACCCGGCAGTCGAGGTGCTCGGCCCGGCCGAGGCGGCGTTGGCCGTGGTGCGCGGCCGCCACCGCTTCCGCCTCCTCGCCCACTCGGGCCGCGACACTGACCTTTCCGCCTACATGCGCGCCTGGATCGCCGCCGCCGACCGGCCGACGCGCGGCGTCGAGGCCTATGTCGATGTCGACCCGCAGAACTTCCTGTGACGGCGAAGGGATTCGCCCCCGAAAACACCGGCAAAGCCTATCTAAAACGATATACTATTCGACTTTAGGATGAACATTTTTTAAGGGGATGCCCCAAGCGGCCAAATACCTAAGGATATTCGCGCAAAAAAGCGAATTCCTGAATCCAGTGAATGCGTTGCGTGAGGGAAAGTCCTGTGGTAGACGGAGCCAAGTTCGCTGCGGGGCCGTGCGCCGTGCCGCCGTCGTATCTATTTTGCGAATAACTTCAAAGCGTTCAGCCGGGTGAACCTTTGACGGTTCGCGACCGATGAGGGGTTCTTACGTGAGCGAAGCGGAAACGATGGTCTTCGGGGTCGCCGAGCGTTATGCGACGGCCCTGTTCGAGCTGGCGAGCGACAACGGCGAACTCGAGGACGTCGAGGCCGACATTGCCCGTTTCGAGGCCCTCCGCCGCGAAAGTGCCGACCTCCGGCGCCTGATGAAATCGCTGGTGTTCTCCAACGAGGATCAGCTCCGGGCGATCAGCGCCGTCGTCGAGGCGGCCGGCCTCGGCCAGACGTTCAGCAACTTCATCAAGCTGGTCGCCTCCAACAACCGCTTCGCCGCCCTGACCGACATGTTCCGCGGCTTCCGCCAGTTGCTCGCCGACCGGCGGGGCGAGGTGACGGCCGGCATCGTGTCGGCGGTGCCGCTGACCGACGGCCAGCTCGCCGACCTCAAGGCGGCGCTGGCCGAAATGACCGGCAAATCCGTTCATGTCGAACTCGACGTCGACCCGGCGCTGATCGGCGGCCTCGTCGTCAAGCTCGGCTCGCGCATGATCGACACGTCGCTCAAAACGAAACTCGACGCACTCAAGATCGCATTGAAAGAGGTCGGCTGATGGATATCCGCGCCGCGGAAATTTCCGCAATCCTCAAGGAGCAGATCAAGAACTTCGGCCGCAACGCCGAGGTATCCGAGGTCGGCCAGGTACTTTCCGTCGGTGACGGCATCGCCCGCGTCTACGGCCTCGACAACGTCCAGGCGGGCGAGATGGTCGAGTTCCCCGGCGGCATCCGCGGCATGGCGCTCAACCTCGAAAGCGACAACGTCGGCGTCGTCATCTTCGGCACCGACCGCGACATCAAGGAAGGCGACACGGTCAAGCGCACCGGCGCCATCGTCGACGTCCCCGTCGGCAAGGGCCTGCTCGGCCGCGTCGTCGACGCGCTCGGCAATCCGATCGACGGCAAGGGGCCGATCGAGTACGAGACGCGCGCCCGCGTCGACGTCAAGGCGCCCGGCATCATCCCGCGCAAGTCGGTGCACGAGCCGATGTCGACCGGCCTCAAGGCCATCGACGCGATGATCCCGATCGGCCGCGGCCAGCGCGAGCTGGTGATCGGCGACCGCCAGACCGGCAAGACCGCCATCATCCTCGACACCTTCCTCAATCAGAAGTCCCTGCACGAGGGTGACGACGAGAAGCACAAGCTCTACTGCGTCTACGTCGCCGTCGGCCAGAAGCGCTCCACCGTCGCCCAGTTCGTCAAGAAGCTGGAGGACGCCGGCGCCCTCAAGTATTCGATCGTCGTCGCCGCCACCGCCTCCGACCCGGCGCCGATGCAGTACATCGCCCCGTTCGCCGGCTGCGCCATGGGCGAGTATTTCCGCGACAACGGCATGCACGCGCTGATCGCCTACGACGACCTCACCAAGCAGGCCGTCGCCTACCGCCAGATGTCGCTGCTCCTGCGCCGTCCGCCGGGCCGCGAGGCCTTCCCCGGCGACGTGTTCTACCTGCACTCCCGCCTGCTGGAGCGCGCCGCCAAGCTCAACGACGACAACGGCGCCGGCTCGCTCACCGCCCTGCCGGTCATCGAGACGCAGGCCAACGACGTGTCGGCCTACATCCCGACCAACGTCATCTCGATCACCGACGGCCAGATCTTCCTGGAGACCTCGCTGTTCTACCAGGGCATCCGCCCGGCGGTGAACGTCGGCCTCTCGGTGTCGCGCGTCGGCTCGTCGGCCCAGATCAAGGCGATGAAGCAGGTGGCCGGCACCATCAAGGGCGAACTGGCCCAGTATCGCGAGATGGCCGCCTTCGCCCAGTTCGGCTCCGACCTCGACGCCTCGACGCAGAAGCTCCTGAACCGCGGCGCCCGCCTCACCGAACTTCTGAAGCAGCCGCAGTTCTCGCCGCTGAAGACCCAGGAAGAGGTGGCGGTGATCTTCGCCGGCGTCTCCGGCTTCCTCGACCCGCTGCCGCTCGGCAAGGTGCGGCCGTTCGAGGAGGGGCTGTTGCGCTACCTGCGCGAGAAGCACGCCGACATTCTCGAGCGCATCTGGGCCGAGAAGCAGCTTTCCGACGAGTTGCGCGGCAAGCTCCACGACGCCATCTCGAACTTCGCCAGGACCTTCGCCTGACGTCCTCGCCGGATGAAACCGGGAGGGCGGGCGCCGCCCTCCTCTCCCGCGCCCCGATGCCCGACGGGCAGGAGCCGATATGGCCAGCTTGAAAGAACTCAAGAACCGCATCGCTTCGGTGAAGGCGACGCAGAAGATCACCAAGGCGATGCAGATGGTCGCCGCGGCGAAGCTGCGTCGCGCGCAGGAGGCGGCGGTTGCCGCCCGTCCCTACGCCCGCCGGCTCGGCGTGGTGGTCGCCAACCTCGCCGCCGCCATGGACGGCCGCGACGACGCGCCGCTGCTGCTCGCCGGCACCGGCCGCGACGACGTGCACCTGCTGGTCGTCTGCACCGCCGAGCGCGGTCTCTGCGGCGGCTTCAACTCGTCGATCGTCCGTCTGGCGCGCGAACATGCCGCCGCGCTGATCGCCGCCGGCAAGACGGTGAAGATCCTGACGGTGGGCAAGAAGGGCGCCGACGCGCTGAAGCGCGAGCACGGCAACCGCATCATCGACCGCGTCGAACTCCGGGGCATCAAGACCGTCAGCTTCGACATCGCCGTCGATCTCGGCAAGCGCGTCGTCGAACTCTACGAGGCCGGCGAGTTCGACGTCTGCACGCTGTTCTATTCCGAATTCAAGTCGGTGATCCAGCAGATCCCCACCGCGCGCCAGCTTCTGCCGGTGCGGGTCGAGGCGCCGGCTGCCGCCATCGAGACCGACTACGAGTTCGAACCCGACGAGGCGGACATCCTCGAGACGCTGCTGCCGCGCTACGTCTCCGTCGCGCTGTTCTCCGCCCTCCTGGAGAACGCCGCCGGCGAGATGGGCGCCAAGATGACGGCCATGGACAACGCCACGCGCAACGCCGGCGATATGATCGACCGCCTGTCGATCACCTACAACCGCACGCGCCAGGCCAAGATCACCACCGAGCTCGTCGAAATCATTTCGGGCGCCGAGGCGCTCTGACCGCAAACTCGATCAAGGACCACATCGATGGCTGACACGCATATCGGACGGATCACTCAGGTCATCGGCGCCGTCGTCGACGTCAAGTTCGACGAACACCTGCCGGCCATCCTGAACGCGCTGGAGACGAAGAACGGCGACCACCGTCTCGTCCTGGAAGT
Organism: Pleomorphomonas koreensis DSM 23070; assembly: GCF_000425185.1. Taxonomy (GTDB): domain Bacteria; phylum Pseudomonadota; class Alphaproteobacteria; order Rhizobiales; family Pleomorphomonadaceae; genus Pleomorphomonas; species Pleomorphomonas koreensis. Next base: position 55,595 of record NZ_AULH01000010.1, on the reverse strand, counting down.
CGCCCAGCACCTCGGCGAGAACACCGTCCGCACCATCGCCATGGACACCACCGAGGGTCTGGTGCGCGGCCACGAGGTGGTCGACACCGGCAAGCCGATCTCGGTGCCGGTCGGCGACGCCTGCCTCGGCCGCATCATGAACGTCATCGGCGAGCCGGTGGACGAGGTCGGCCCGATCGTCGGCGAGACCAAGCGCGCCATCCACCAGGAAGCGCCCGACTACACCGACCAGTCGACGGAAGCCGAGATCCTGGTCACCGGCATCAAGGTGGTCGACCTGCTCGCCCCCTACGCCCGCGGCGGCAAGATCGGCCTGTTCGGCGGCGCCGGCGTCGGCAAGACCGTGCTGATCCAGGAGCTGATCAACAACGTCGCCAAGGCGCACGGCGGCTACTCGGTGTTCGCCGGCGTCGGCGAGCGCACCCGCGAGGGCAACGACCTCTATCACGAGATGATCGAATCGGGCGTCAACAAGGACCCGCGCGAGCACGGCGGCTCGACCGAGGGCTCCAAGTGCGCGCTGGTCTACGGCCAGATGAACGAGCCGCCGGGTGCCCGCGCCCGCGTGGCGCTGGCCGGCCTCACCGTCGCCGAGCACTTCCGCGACAAGGGCCAGGACGTGCTGTTCTTCGTCGACAACATCTTCCGCTTCACCCAGGCCGGCTCGGAAGTGTCGGCGCTCTTGGGCCGCATCCCCTCGGCGGTGGGCTATCAGCCGACGCTGGCCACCGACATGGGCGCCATGCAGGAGCGCATCACCACCACCAACAAGGGCTCGATCACTTCGGTGCAGGCGATCTACGTGCCGGCCGACGACCTGACCGACCCGGCGCCGGCCACCTCCTTCGCCCACCTCGACGCCACGACGGTGCTCAACCGCGCCATCTCCGAGAAGGGCATCTACCCGGCCGTCGACCCGCTCGATTCCACCTCGCGCCTGCTCGACCCGCAGGTGATCGGTGAAGAGCACTATGCCGTCGCCCGCCAGGTGCAGCAGATCCTCCAGAAGTACAAGGGCCTGCAGGACATCATCGCCATCCTCGGCATGGACGAACTCTCCGAGGAGGACAAGCTGACCGTGGCGCGCGCCCGCAAGATCGAGCGCTTCCTGAGCCAGCCGTTCCACGTCGCCGAAGTGTTCACCGGTTCGCCCGGCAAGCTGGTGGCCCTCGAAGACACCATCAAGGGCTTCAAGGGCCTCTGCGAGGGGCTCTACGACCATCTGCCGGAAGCGGCCTTCTACATGGTCGGCACCATCGACGACGCCGTCGAGAAGGCGCAGCGCCTGGCCGCCGAGGCGGCCTGATCCCCAGGGGGGCCGGGCGGCACGCCGCCCGACCCGCCGCCGGCCCGGCCGGCAGTTGAGACAGTGACCGGGCCGTTGGCCCCAGGGAGCGCCGGATGGCAACCTTCAAGTTCGAACTCGTCAGCCCCGAGCGCCTCATTCTGTCGGTGGACGCCGAACAGGTGGACCTGCCCGGCAGCGAGGGCGACTTCGGCGTGCTCGCCGGCCACGCGCCGTTCCTCACCACGCTGAAGACCGGCATCATCACCGTCAAGGCCGGTGGCGCCGTCAGCCGCATCTATGTCCGCGGCGGCTTCGCCGACGTCAACGCCTCCGGCCTCACCGTGCTGGCCGAGAAGGCGGTTCCCGAGCTGGACTTCGGCCCGGCCGTCGCCGCCGCCGAGCTGGCGGTGGTCGAAACCATCGTCGTCGAGGCGCGGACCGAGGAAGCCCGCTATCGGGCCATCGCCGTCCGCGAAGAGGTCAAGGTCGCCATCGCCGCCATCGGCTGAGCCGCGCCGCCGTCCGCCGCAACGTTTTGGACGCGTGTCTTCGGCTGCCGGTTTCCGGCTGCCCGGAGGCGCGCCGCTTATCGTTGCGCCCGCCGGCACCCATCTCGGAAAGCACTGAAGACGATCTCTGGCATTCCGCTTGCCGGGTTCTCACGCCACCGACGCGGATGAGCAGGCGGCAATGGCCGCGGTGAGCGGATGCGCCGGCATCTTCGCGGGTTGATGTCACTCGGTGATGATGTCGTTGAACTGGCTGATCGGCGCGAAGAAGGCCGGCTTGATCTTTTCCAGCTTGCTCGAATCGATCACCAGATAGCGCCGCCCGGCACGGGCCAGCACCGCCTGCTTGATCGGCACCTCGTGGAAGTTGGAACAGGTGGCGCCGTGCAGCGGATGCACGCCGCCGGCCGACAGGAAGGCCTTGCTGATCCCCAGCCGCTCCAGCGTCCTCAACGCCTCGTCGCCGGAAAAGGTCTGCGACGAGGCGTGGAACAGGCCGCCCAGCAGGATCAGGTTGGTATTCGGCCGCTTCATGGCCTCCACGGCGACGTTCATCGCGTAGGTGATGACCGTGAGGTTGCCCGATGTCGGCAGGTATTCGGTCATCCGCGGCGTGGTGGTGCCGCAATCGATGAAGATCGTGTCGTCCGGCTCGATGAGCAGCGCCGCCTTGCGGCAGGCCAGTTCCTTGGCCTCGGCATGGGTGTCGGCCTCGGCGTCGAGGCGGTAGGTGGAGTGCCGTTCCGCCCCGGCCGGCAGAATGTAGCCGCCGAGATAGCTGAACAGGTGCGGCGCCGCGGCGAGGTCCCGGCGCACGGTCATTTCGGACACGCCGAGATGGCCGGCCGCATCGCTCAGATGCAGCACGCCCGCCTCCTTGAGACGATCGGCGAGGCGGTCTATGCGTTCTGCCTTCTTCACGGAAAGCACCCCCGGGAGCAGCCGCCGATCAGGTAGCCGATCGCAAGGCGGTTGCTCAAGCAAAAAACCCGGAGCTTCCGCCTGGCGGCCGGATCGGTCCACCCGGCCGGCGACCGCGCCAAGGCCACGGCTTTTTCCATCCACCTTTTCCCCTTGACTCGTCAAGGCCCGTATGAAACCTTCGTGACAAATCTTGTTATGATCATGACAAGACAATCCGGATGGAGGCCGGGAAGTGGAAGAATCAAAACAAAATTCCATTGGGAATCCTGACGTCCTGGCCGGCATGATCGATCACACGATCCTGAAGCCGGAAGCGACCCGAGCCGAAGTGGCGCGCCTCTGCGACGAAGCGATCGCCTACGGCTTCGCCTCCGTCTGCGTCAACGCCGTGCACGCCGCCTTCGTCGCCGAGCGCCTCGATGGCAGCAAGGTCGCGACCTGCGTCGTCGTCGGCTTCCCGCTCGGCGCCTGCGGCGCTGCCGCCAAGGCCGACGAGGCGGCGCGCGCCGTCGCCGACGGCGCCGACGAGATCGACATGGTGATCGACATCGGCGCCCTGCGCGAGGGCGACCTCGACCGTTTCCGCGCCGACATCGCCGCCGTGCGGCGGGCGACGGCCGGCAAGCTCCTGAAGGTGATCATCGAGACCTGCCTCATCGACGACGCCCAGAAGGAGACGGCCTGCCGCGTCGCCAAGGAGCTTGGCGCCGATTTCGTCAAGACGTCCACCGGCTTCTCGACCGGCGGCGCGACGGTTGAGGACGTCGCGCTGATGCGTCGGGTGGTCGGTCCGGACATGGGAGTGAAGGCTTCCGGCGGTGTCCGCACCGCCGAGACGGCGTGGGCCATGGTGAAAGCCGGCGCCACGCGCATAGGCGCCAGCGCCGGCGTCACCATCGTGGGCGGCGCGGCCAAGGAGGGCCCCGCCGGCTACTGACGGGGTTCAAAAAGCAGTTCTCTTGGGAGGAGACATGACAATGAAGAAGACTTTGATTTCGCTCGCCGCCGGCCTGTCGCTGCTGGCGCTTCCGGCCTTCGCCGCCGGCGTCGTCGACGTCAGCCAGGCCAGCAAGGACATCACCGCCGAGGCCACCGGCAAGACCTTCTCGATCGCCACCGTGGTCAAGGTCGACGGCATCGCCTGGTTCGACCGCATGCGCGACGGCGTCAAGCAGTTCGGCGAAGACACCGGCCACGACGTCTGGCAGGTCGGCCCGAGCCAGGCCGACGCCGCCGCCCAGGTCCAGCTGATCGAGAACCTGATCGCCCAGGGCGTCGACGCCATCTGCGTCGTGCCCTTCTCGGTCGAGGCCGTCGAGCCGGTGCTGCAGAAGGCGCGCGACCGCGGCATCGTGGTGATCGCCCACGAGGCGTCCAACCTCAAGAACGCCGACTATGTGCTGGAAGCCTTCGACAACAAGGCCTACGGCGCCAAGCTGATGGAAGTGCTCGGCGGCTACATGGGCGGCAAGGGCAAGTATCTCGCCACCGTCGGCAGCCTGACGTCGCAGTCGCAGAACGAGTGGATCGACGGCGCCATCGCCTACCAGAAGGAGCACTTCCCGGACATGGCGCTGGCCACCGAGCGGCTCGAGACCTATGACGACGCCAACACTGACTACAACCGCCTGTCGGAAGCCCTGACCACCTATCCGGATGTCACCGGCATCGTCGGCGGCCCGATGCCGACCTCGGCCGGCGCCGGCCGGCTGATCGCCGAGCGCGGCCTCAAGGACAAGGTGTTCTTCTCCGGCACCGGCCTGCCCTCGGTGGCCGGCAAGTATCTCGAGGACGGCAACATCCAGTACATCCAGTTCTGGGACCCGGCCGTCGCCGCCTATGCCATGAACACGCTCGCCGTGATGGCGCTCACCGACAAGAAGGACGAGATCAAGGCCGGTCTCAACCTCGGCCTCAAGGGCTACGAGAGCCTGACGACGCCGGCCGGCGCCTCGCCCAACCTGCTCTATGGCCAGGGCTGGGTCGGCGTCACCAAGGACAACATGGCCGACTACAACTTCTGACGGAAGACTGACGCATTTTCGAGCGAAGCGGATACCGGTTCGCGTGAAGAAAATGCGTCAACCAAACAAGATGGAGCATTGCCGTGTTTCCTTGAAACGCGGCAATGCTCCGGGGGGAACGGCGGCGCGCCCGCCGTTCCACCTTTCGCGCGGGTTCGCCCCGCCAACCGGCACGGCGGGCTTCTCCGCCCGTTCCGTGCCGCTCGCGCGTCTCTCCCGCAGGTCGTCCCGTCCCGAAATCGAAGCGCACATCATGGCCGAACCCCTGATCGAACTCCGCGCCGTCACCAAGCGCTTTCCTGGCATGAAGGCGCTCGACGGCGTCGACTTCCGCATATTCCCTGAAGAGATCGTCTGCCTGGCCGGCGAGAACGGCTCCGGCAAGTCCACCCTGATCAAGATCGTCTCCGGCATCTACGACTTCGACGAGGGCGAACTCCTCATCGACGGCAAGCCGGTAACCGCCTTCGGGCCACGCGACGCCATCGCCTCGGGCATCCAGGTGATCTACCAGGACTTCTCGCTGTTCCCCAGCCTGACGGTGGCCGAGAACCTCGCCCTCAACCGCCTGCTCAGCGAGAGCCGGACCTTCGTCGATCCCGAGCATCGCCGCCGCCTCGGCGCCGAGGCGCTGGCCAGGCTCGACGTCGAGATCGACCTCGACGCCACCGTCGGCCGCCTGTCGACCGCCGACCGCCAGATCGTCGCCATCGCCCGCGCCCTGATGAGCGACACCCGCCTCTTGATCATGGACGAGCCGACCACCGCCCTGACCGGCCGCGAGGTCGACCGGCTGTTCGCCATCGTCCGCGAGATCCAGGCCAAGGGCATCGCCGTGCTGTTCGTCAGCCACAAGATGCGCGAGATGCTGGAGATCTCCGAGCGCATCACCGTCTTCCGCAACGGCCGCAAGGTCGAGGAAGGCCCGACGGCCGAGTTCAACGAGGCGCGTATCACCCGCGCCATGACCGGCCATGACATCGGCCACGAGCGCCACGTCTGGGCCGGCGACGACGACGCGACGCCCCGCCTGTCGGTGCGCGGCCTCAACGTCGGCGACAGCGTGCGCAACATCGATCTCGACCTTCATCGCGGCGAGATCGTCGGCCTCAGCGGCCTGCTCGGCTCCGGCCGCACCGAGCTTGCCATGGCGCTGTTCGGCATGGAGCCGCATGACGGCGACATCCGCCTCGACGGCATGCCGCTACGCCTGTCGAGCGTGCAGGACGCCGTCGCCGCCGGCATCGCCTACGTGCCCGAGGACCGGCTGTCCGAGGGACTGTTCATGCAGCAGTCGATCGCCCGCAACGTCATCGCCAGCGCCATCGGCAGGGCGACGCGCGGGCCGTTCCTCGACCAGGGCCGGCTGATGCAGCTGGCCAGGGACATCGTCTCCGACATGCGCATCGCCACGCCCGACGTCGACAAGCTGGCCGGCCAGCTGTCCGGCGGCAACCAGCAGCGCGTGGTGATCGGCCGCTGGCTGCTCACCGGCCCCAAGGTGCTGATCCTCAACGGCCCCACCGTCGGCGTCGACGTCGGCTCCAAGGCGGAGATCCACCGCCGCATCCGCGACCTCGCCGCCGGCACCGGCCTCGCCGTGCTGATGATCTCCGACGACGTGCCCGAGCTGATCCAGAACTGCAACCGCATCCTGCTGATGCACCGGGGCGAGATCATCGACCGTCTCGACGCCGCGAGCGTCGAGGAAGACGACATCCATGGCCGCCTGAAGGGTCTGCGCTGATGACCGCTCTTGCCAAACTTCTGCGCCGGTCCGAAACGGCGGTGCTCGCCATCCTGATCGTGGTGATGATCGTCATCGGCGTCATCAACCCGGCCTTCTGGCAGGCCGACAACCTGTTCAACCTCCTGCGGGCCAACGTCGTCATCGGCATCATGGCGCTCAGCGTGCTGACGGTGATGATCTCCGGCGGCATCGACGTCTCCTTCCCCGCCTTCGCCGTCGCCGCCATGTATCTGACGGTCATCGCCATGAACGCCTGGGGCTACCAGGGCGTCGTGCTGCCGTTCATCGGCGCGACGCTGATCGGCCTCGTCTGCGGCCTCGCCAACGCGGTGTTCATCCACACCTTCCGGATGATCCCGCTGATCGTCACCCTCGGCTCGGCCTCGGTGGTGCGCGGCCTGCTGCTCGGCCTCGTCGGCACGTCGATCATCAACATCGACCGCATGCCGCCCTCGCTGATCGCCTTCGGCTCAAGCACCGTCGACGTCGGCGGCAGCAAGCTGTCGCTGATGATCTTCATCTACCTCGGCATCGCCGTGCTGATGTGGCTGTTCCTCACCCGCACCATGGCCGGCCGCGGCGTGTTCGCCTATGGCGACGACGCCGAATCGGCCAAGCGCGTCGGCTTCAACACCCGCCGCACCGTCTACCTCGTCTACGGCCTCGCCGGCGCGCTGGCCGGCTTTGCCGGCCTGCTGCACGCCTCGATGATCTGGCTCGCCAACCCGCGCGACTTCGTCGGCTACGAGCTTGACGTCATCGCCGCCGTGGTGCTGGGCGGCGCCTCGATCTTCGGCGGCCGCGGATCGGTGTTCGGCACCATCCTCGGCGTCTTCATGCTGACGCTGATCAAGAACAGCCTGATCATCATGCGCGTCGACAACACCTGGCAGGGCGTCGTCGTCGGCTGCGTCATCGTCATCGCCACGGCCCTCACCGCCTGGCGCGACCGCAAGGCGCTGGTGTGAGAGAGATCCCATGAACAAGCTCGCTGACTTCAGACGCTTCATCAACCGCGACAACAACATCGTCCAGCTCTTGGTCATCACCGCGGTGATCTTCCTGCTGATGTCGGCGCTGGAGCCGCACAAGTTCCTGCGCTACTACAACTTCGAGTCGATCAGCTTCATCTTTCCCGAGCTGGGCATCGTCGCCATCGCCATGATGCTGGCCATGCTGACCGGCGGCATAGACCTGTCGGTGATCGGCATCGCCAACCTCGCCGGCATCCTGGCCGGCGTGTTCTTCACCCGCCTCTATCCGGCCGGCCCCGAGGCCGGCGCGGCGGCCGAGCTGATGCGCGTCGCCGCCGGCGTGGTGCTGGCGCTCGGCGTCGGCCTCCTCGCCGGCACGCTCAACGGCCTGTTGATCGCCAAGGGCCGGATCACGCCCATCCTCGCCACGCTCGGCACCGGCCAGATCTTCACCGGCTTCTGCATGGTGCTGACCGGCGGCCCGGCCATCGTCGGCTTCCCGGCCTGGTGGGGCTTCATCGGCAACGGCAAGATCCTCGGCATCGCCGTGCCGCTGATTCTGTTCCTGGTGGTGGCGGTGCTGATCGCCGTCATGCTGACCAAGACGCCCTTCGGCCTCAACCTGTTCCTGATCGGCACCAACCCGCGCGCCGCCATCTTCGCCGGCCTGCGCACCGAGCGCATGGTGATCTACTCCTACATGCTGAGCGGCACGCTGGCGGCGCTGGCCGGCATCGTGCTCTCCGGCCGCACCAACGCCGCCAAGTCCGACTACGGCACCTCCTACCTCCTCCAGGCGGTGCTGATCTCGGTGCTCGGCGGCACCAACCCGGCCGGCGGCAAGGGCACGGTGCTCGGCGTCTCCATCGCCGTCATCGCCCTGATGCTGCTCGCCTCCGGCTTCCAGATGATGCGCTTTTCCAACCACCTCATCGATTTCATCTGGGGCGGCTTCCTGCTGCTGGTCATGGTGATCAACGTTCTGAGGAATCGCGGCAAATGACCCTCTTCCACCTCACCCGCGCCGCCTTCGGCGAGATCGAGCGCCCGGCCGTCCAGCACGGCGCGCTCAAGGCCGGCCTGTTCCGCTACCCGACCGGCGTCGAGGCGATCCGCCTCGAAAACGAACGCGGCGCGCTCGTCGTGCTGCCCTATCTCGGCCAGATGATCTGGCAGGCCGCCTTCGACGGCGTCGACCTGACCATGAAGAGCATCTTCAAGGCACCGCGCCGCGTGCCGACCATCGGCGAGACCTACGGCTGCTTCGCCTTCCACTCCGGCCTGCTCAGGAACGGCGTGCCCGGCCCGACCGACAATCATCCGTCGCACGGCGAAATGCCCTGCGCCGCCATGGACTGGGCCGGCATTGAGGCGGGCAGCGACGAGCGCGGCGATTATCTCCGCATCATCGGTTCATATGAATATGCCATGGGCTTCGGCTCGCACTACGAAGCGCGACCGTCGGTGACGCTCCGCGCCGGCTCGGCCCGCTTCGACATGGCGATGGCGGTGACCAACCTCTCCGCCGGCGACCCGATGGACCTCATGTACATGTGCCACGTCAACTACGCCTTCGCCGAGGGCGCCGAGATCGTCCAGCCGGCGCCGTTCACGCCCGACCGCACCGAGGTGCGCCAGGCGGTGCCGGCCCACGTCCGGCCCAATCCGGCCTATCTCGCCCGCATCGAAGCGCTGGCCGCCGATCCCGCGTCGAGCCGCGTCGTCCGCCGCGCCGACGGCTACGACCCCGAGCAGGTGTTCTATCTGCGCGGCCTCGGCACCGATGCGGCCGGCGACACCCGCCTGCTGCTGCGCCGGCCTGAGGGCGACGCCTTCCTCGCCCGCTACAACACCACCGACTTCCCGAAGACGGTGCGCTGGATTCTGGCCGGCCACGACCAGCAGGTCGCCGCCTTCGCCCTGCCCTCGACCTGCGAGCCGGAGGGCTACACGGCCGAGAAGGCGAAGGGCAACGTCCGGAGCCTTGCCGCCGGCGACACCGCCCGCTTCACCGTCGAGCTTGGCCATCTCGACGCCGGGGAATGCCGGCGCGAAGCCGAACGCATCGCGGGCTGACCGCCCCAGCACACCGGACAACCGGAGGAACAGATGTCGAAGATCGCCGTCGTCGGCTCCAACATGATGGACCTGATCACCTACGTGAACCGCATGCCGCTGCGCGGCGAGACCATCGAGGCGCCGACCTTCGAGATGGGCCACGGCGGCAAGGGCGCCAACCAGGCGATCGCCGCCGCCCGGCTCGGGTCGGAGGTCGCCATGGTGACGCGGGTGGGCGAGGACGCCTTCGCCGACGCCACCATCGCCAATTTTGAGAGAAACGGCATCGACACTACCCACGTGCTGCGCACGCCGGGCCGCTCGTCGGGTGTGGCACCGATCTTCGTCGAGCCGTCGGGCGAGAATTCCATCCTGATCGTCAAGGGCGCCAACGCCGACCTCACGCCGGCCGACGTCGACGCCGCCGCGCCGCAGCTCGCCGGCTGCCAGCTGATCCTGATGCAGATGGAGGTGCCGGTCGAAACGGTCTACCACACCGTCCGCGCCGCCAAGACGCTCGGCGTGCCGACGCTGCTCAATCCGGCGCCCGCCGCCGCCGACCTCGATGTCGCCCGGCTGGCCGATCTCGCCTTCCTGACGCCCAACGAGACCGAGCTGGCGACGCTGACCGGCCTGCCGGTCAACTCCGAAGCCGAGGCGGAAGCCGCCGCCCGCACACTGATCGCCCGCGGCATCGGCACGGTGGTGGTCACCATGGGCGGCCGCGGCGCCCTCTTGGTCGATGCCGGCGGCGCCCGCCACATCGCCCCGGTCAAGGTCGAGCCGGTCGACACCACCGGCGCCGGCGACGCCTTCATCGGCGCCTTCGCCCATTTCCACACCGAGGGGTTGCCGGTATTCGAAGCGTTGGGCGAGGCGGCGAAATACGCCGCCGATTCGATCACCCGCCGCGGCACCCAGCGGTCCTACGCCACGCTGGCCGACTTCCGCGCCCGCTTTCCCTGAAACGCCGTCGTCGTCCGGGTCACCCCGGCGGCGGCGCGATAGCCGATAGATCGACATCCTGTGCGGGAACCGGCCGCCTGATGCTTCGTTATGTCTGCATCGGTCCCCGGGAGGTTGGCTGCATGGAGCGGCGACCGGGGCCGGAGCCTCAACGGCATCCGTTTCGCACAACTCCATCGGGGTGAAAGATGAACGACGCAAGTATCGGCTGGATCGCAGCCATCATCATCGGCGGCCTCGCCGGCTGGATCGCCTCCGGGCTGATGAAGACCAACACCGGCCTGTTCCTGAACATCGTGCTCGGCATCATCGGCGCCGCCATCGCCAGCTTCCTGTTCGGCATGCTCGGCGTGTCGTTCGGCGGCTGGATCGGCTACCTGATCGCCGGCGTCATCGGCGCCTGCATCGTGATCGGTGGCGTCCGCGCCGTTCAGCGCTGAACCGCCGCCGCCTTGCCGACGAAGGCACTCCCGCCGACGCGGGGGTGCCTTTGTCGTGCCGGCGCGGCATCACTGCATCGGCAGGGAAGAAAACTGGCGTCCCGGAAGGGATTCGAACCCCTGACCTACGGTTTAGGAAACCGTTGCTCTATCCGGCTGAGCTACCGGGACGCGGGCGTGGCCGATGGTGTCCGGCCGCTTCGGCTCATCTAGCAAATCGGCGACGGCTTTGACAGCCCCTTTCGCGGCACCGCATGCCGCGCCGGAAAGGCTGCCCCGCCAAGCTGGCGGATAGGCGAAGGACGCGCGCTCGGCTAGACTCGGCACGACCGGAGACCGCCATGCCCCGCGCCGCCCCCGCCCTTGCCGCGCTTCTCGCCTCGCTGCTGCTCGCCGTCGCCGACGGCCGGGCGGCCGAAGCCTGCGCCGACGGACCGGCGGCCGCCACCGGCCATGTCGGTGCCGGCCACCTTCCCGCCGGCACTGGCCGACCGGAGGTGACGGTCGCGGACAACCGATCTGCCGGCACCCTCACCGTCGTCCTCGACGGCATCGTCGTGCCCGCCAGAGCCGGCGACGACGCCCGCATCGCCTTGGCCACAACGATGGCCGGCCTCAAGGACGCCGCCGTCGTGCTGGTTGCCTCGGACAAGGCGCCCGACCGGCATGGCCGCCGCCATGGCGTGCTCCGCCTCACCGATGGCGACAGCCTCGGTGAGCGGCTGCTCGCCGCCGGCGCCGGCCTCGCCGATGTGTCGTTCCCGCCCTGTGCCAGCCGCTTTCTCGCCGCCGAGGCCACGGCGCGCGCGGAAAAGCGTGGCATTTGGCGCCAAAGCCGGATATGGACGGATTTGAATGCGGCGGCCGCCGGCCTGCCCGACTTCGTGCTCGGTCGTGGCCGCGTCGCCTCGGTTGGCCGGTCGGGTCGCACCACCTATATCAACTTCGGCCGCGACTTCAGCACGGACGCCACGCTGCGCCTCGGCGACAAGGTGGCTATGGCGCTCGTCGCCGCCGGCCGGCCGCCGGAGAGTTTCGCCGGCCGCAGGGTCGAGGTGCGCGGCTGGGCAACTTCGCGCAACGGCCTCGACCTCAAGATCGACGAACCGCTGGCCTTGCGGCTGGCGGACGGGAAAACGGATTAGGAAGCAGCATGGCCGGAGGGTTGGGTGTGACGGGCAGTTTTCGCCGGAGGGGGCTCCAGGCCGCCGCGCTGGTGCTCGGCCTGTTGCTTGCCGGCTGCATGGGCCTTTCCGGCGAGGACGGCCCCGCCGCCGAACAGCTTGCCATGGCCGCACCGCAGGGCAAGGTCGATCCGGCCGAGGTGGCGGTCGCCGAGCGCGAGCATCCCAAGATCGTCGCCGCCTTCGGCGGCACCTACGAGGACCGTGAAGCCGAGCTGATGATCGCCGGCGTGGTCAGCCGCCTGGTGGCGGCCAGCCCCGAGCCCTGGCGCAGCTACCGCGTCACCATCCTGAACTCGCCGGCCGTCAACGCCTTCGCCCTGCCGGGCGGCTACGTCTATGTGACGCGCGGCCTCCTGGCGCTGGCCAGCGACACCGCCGAGATGGCCGCCGTCATCTCGCACGAGATGGCCCACGTCACCGCCCGCCACGCCTTTCTGCGCGCCCAGAAAGCCGAGGCGGCGGCCGTCGCCAGCCAGGCGGTGCAGGACGTGGTGCAGGACCCGGCCGTGCAGCGCGTGGCGCTCGCCTCGACGCAGGTGTCGCTCGCCCGCTTCTCGCAGATCCAGGAGCTGGAGGCCGACCGCATCGGCATCGCCACGCTGGCCAAGGCCGGCTTCGACCCCTTCGGCTCGCCGCGCTTCCTCACCTCGATGTCGCGCCTCGCCGCCTGGAAGAACGGCCTGCCCGAGGACGACACCGGCTCGATCGATTTCCTGTCGTCGCATCCCTCGACGCCCGAGCGCCTCGCCCAGGCGCGCGAGGTGGCGAAAGCCACCGGCGTCACCGACGGCGAGGTCGACCGCGACGGCTACCTCACGCGCATCGACGGCATCATGTACGGCGACGACCCCGTCGAGGGCTACGTGCGCGGCCGGCAGTTCCTGCATGCCAAGCTCGGCTTCGCCTTCCAGGTGCCGGAGGGCTTCCTGATCGACAACACGTCGAAGGCGGTGCTGGCCACCAACGCCGACGGCGTCGCCATGCGCTTCGACGGCGCCAACGTGCCGGCCGGCGGCGATCTCGTCAGCTATCTCAACTCCGGCTGGGTCAACGGCCTCGACGCGTCGTCGGTGCGCACCGTGTCGATCGCCGGCCTGCCGGCCGCCGTCGCCTCGGCGGCAGCACGCGGCTTCACCTACCGCATCGCCGTCATCCGCTTCAACGAGCAGGCCTTCCGCTTCCTGTTCGCGACGCGCGGCGACGTTCCCACCCTCGACAGCACCTTCACCGCCACCGTCGCCTCCTTCCGCTCGCTGTCCGAGGCGGAGAAGACGTCGCTCGCGCCCTTGCGCATCCGCGTCGTCACCGTCGGCGCCGGCGATACCGCCGAGACGCTGACCCGCCGCATGGTGCCGATGGATCGCGGCATCATCCTGTTCCGGGCGCTCAACGGCCTCGCCGCCAACGAGGAGCCGCGCCCCGGCACGCGCGTCAAGATCATCGTCGATCGTTGACAGCCGTAGGATTGTTCATCTTGCGAGAACGGTAAGTCGCTGTCGTCTCTCCTGACAGGCGGGGCGGCGGTGCCCATGTTCGGGTCAGCAAGCGGGTGGCGCGTCGCCGCCCGTCAGGAGACCCGCGATGATCACCATCCGCAAGGCCGAGAGCCGTGGCCGCACCGATGCCGGCTGGCTCGACAGCCGCCACAGCTTTTCCTTCAGCCACTATTTCGATCCCGATGCCATGGGCTTTGGCCCGCTCCGGGTGATCAATGACGACCGCCTGGCCGCCGGCGGCGGCTTCCCGCCCCATCCGCACGCCGACATGGAGATCGTCTCCTATGTGCTCGACGGCGCCCTCCAGCACCGCGACAGCCTCGGCACCGGCTCGGTGATCCGTCCCGGCGACGTGCAGAGAATGAGTGCCGGCACCGGCATCCGTCACAGCGAGTTCAACGCCTCGGACACCGAGCCGGTGCGGTTCCTGCAGATCTGGATCCTGCCGGAAGCCGGCGGCTTCGCGCCGTCCTACGACCAGGCCACGTTTGGCGACGAGGGACTGGGGAACCGTCTGCGCCTCGTCGTCAGCCGCGACGGCCGCGACGGCGCGCTGACCATCAACCGCGACGTCGATCTCTACGCCGGCCGCCTCAAGGACGGCACCGAGGTCGGCCACGCCTTCGCGCCCGGCCGGCTCGGCTGGCTGCAAGTGGCGAAGGGCAGCATCACGCTCAACGGCCAGGACCTCGACGAGGGCGACGGCGCCGCCATCGAGCGGCAGGCGGCGCTGACCATCACGGCGCGCGGCGACGCCGAGGTGCTGCTGTTCGACATGGCCCGCTGACGGCGCCATGCCCGCTCAGCGTCGGACTGAAGTGGCCGAGGGCATTCTTGCCGCCGCCGCGGCGCACGCCGTCACGGCTCGGCCAAAGCGGCAGCGGCGCCCTCCCGACCGGCCGGTTTCGTCGTGGGCGTGAGTTTGCCGCGTCGCCACCCCCGCATATGACGAAGGCCCGGCGGGTCACCCCGCCGGGCCTTGAAACTCGACCAACCGGTTTAACGATCAGGCCGCTTCGGCCTCGTCTTCGGTTTCGTCGGCCGTGTCTTCGGCAGCATCGCCACGGGCGGCGACGCGCTTCGGTGACTTGTTCAGGCTGTCCTCGATGCGGCGGATGGCCTCGGTCTCGGTGATGCGGGACACCGCCGAAATCTCGCGCGCCATACGGTCGAGCGCCGCCTCGTAGAGCTGGCGCTCCGAATAGGACTGCTCGGGCTGGCTGGAGGCGCGGTGCAGATCGCGCACCACCTCGGAAATGGCCACGAGATCGCCGGAGTTGATCTTGGCCTCATATTCCTGGGCGCGGCGGCTCCACATGGTGCGCTTGACGCGGGCGCGGCCCTTGATGATCTCCAGCGCCTTGTCGACGATGTCATCCTCGGCCAGCTTGCGCATGCCCACCTGTTCGGCCTTGGCCATCGGCACGCGCAGCGTCATCTTGTCCTTCTCGAAGACGATGACATACAGCTCGAGCTTCATGCCGGCGATTTCCTGTTCCTCGACGGCAACGATTTGGCCGACCCCGTGGGCCGGATAGACGATGTGCTCGTTGGTCTTGAACCCATTACGGACGGCGGGTTTCTTCGCAGTGGCCATTCAGTCCATCCACTCCTTGGCGCCGGCGACGACAAAATCACCCTCTCCTGCCGGGAGGCAGCAAGAACTCGGGGGCAATCGTGATCTCGCGGACCGCTCGGTCCGCTCCGCCGGCACGCTTTCGCGTTGTTTCCAGTCGAACTGGGGTTGCGCCTCCGACCGCGGCGTGCTTGCTGCACACATGCCAAGATCCCATCAGGGCGAGTGCCCCTATGCGGATCATAAAAAAGACCCCGTGCAGGGCCCCGCGAGCGACCGGAAGAATTCGTCGACTGTCAACGTTAGCTGTAGCACAAAAACCACAAAAAACAAAGCAATATGACGCCGGATAGCGTAAAAACACGCTCCCACATGGCTGCATTGCCTGTTTCGCGGGCTCGGGGCGGAGAGAATCAGGGCGATCGCCTCGCGCCGCCAGGGGCTTTTTCGCGCCGGGCGGCCTCTCCCGTTCAATGCGCTTTGGAAAGCATCGAGCGGGAAAAGGCGGCGGCACCGCCGGCGATCGGCCGGAACCCGGCCTTGCCCCAGCGAAGCGCCGCACTGGCGGCCCGGCGTCAGCCGCCCTTGCCGGGCTTCGGCGAGAACAGGGTGGCGAGCTTGCCGTCGACGCCGTCGTAGTCCTTGGCCTCCGGCAGCGGATCGCGGCGGGCCGAGAGGTTCGGCCAGACCACGGAATATTCGGCGTTCAGCTTCAGCCAGCTGTCGAGGCCCGGCTCGGTGTCCGGCTTGATCGCCTCGGCCGGGCATTCGGGCTCGCAGACGCCGCAATCGATGCACTCGTCGGGATTGATGACGAGCATGTTCTCGCCTTCGTAGAAGCAGTCGACCGGACAGACTTCGACGCAGTCGGTGTATTTGCAGGCGATACAATTGTCGGTGACGACATAGGTCATGAGCGAAAACCCTGATCTCCACGGTCGAACGCTGGCGTAGCGGAGTTCCCCCCGCCATTCAAGGCCGATCGGCGGCCTTTCAGTCCGGTTCGGTCAGCTTGTCGAAGCGGCGGCGGTCACGTTTGGTCGGCCGCCCCTCGCCGGCCTCGACGACCGGCAGAGCGCCCGCGGCGGACGGCGCCTCGGGCGGCGTCAGATCCTCGTAGAGCGCCGAGGCGACGGTCGCCGAGCCGCGCCGCTCGGCGAAGTCCAGCACCTTCAGCACCCTGACCCGGCCGTGAAGGCCGATGGTCAGCACGTCGCCGGCCTTCACCGGCTGGGCGGGATCATCGATCTTGCGCCCGTTGAGGCGCACGTGTCCGGAGACGGCGAGCGCCTGACCGAGCGTCCGCGTCTTGACCACCCGCGCGTAGACCAGCCACTTGTCGATCCGCTGCCTATCCGACACGAGGCGCCCGTAGCTCCTATTTCTTCTTCTGCTGCTCGAGCGACGCCTTCAGCGCGGCCAGCGCCGCGAAGGGCGAATTGGGATCGGCCACCTTCTCGCGGCGCTGCGGCCGCTCGGCTGCGTTGCGGTCCGGGCTCCGTTCGGCCGGCCGGCCGTCGCGGCGGTCGCCGAACCGGCGCTCCTCGCGGCCTTCCCGCTTGTCGCCCTGCGGCCGGCGGTCCTGCCGGCGATCGTCCTGCGGACGGGGCGCGCGCCCATCGGCCGGCGCCTCGCCGGCCTCGGCCGGACGCGCCGCTCCACGGGGCGGACCGCGACGCTCGCCGCGATGGTCGTTCCGGTGCTCGCCATGCCGGGGACGGTCGCCGCGACCGGGCCGCCAGACGTCAACCTCGCGCTCCTCGACAGCGGCGGCCTCGGCCGCCTCGGCCGGCGCATCGGCAGCCGGCTCGGCGGCGGCTTCGACGGCAGGAGCCTCAACGGCGGATTCGTCGGCAGCGGCCGGCTCGGCAGGCGCCTCGGCGGCGGGCGTCTCGGCCGCTATCTCGGCAACGGGTGTCTCGACCGGCGCATCGCCGGCCGGCACCTCAACCGGAGCCGCTTCGACGGCCGGCGCCTCAGCCGGCGTCTCCTCGGCGGCAGGCGTCTCGACGGCAGCAGCCTCGGCCGGCACTTCCACGGCAGGCGCCTCGGTCGCAGCTTCCTCGGCGGCCGCAGGCGTCTCGGCCTTCTGCGGCTTGACCGGCACCTTGATCGTCCGCTTCTCCGAGCGGTAGCCGAGCCCGCGCAGAATCGAGGCAAAGTCCTCGCCCGAGCAGCCGAGCAGCGAGGTCATCGCCACCGTCACCATGAAGCCGCCGCCCTGCGGCAGCGCGCCGTCCGGCGGCGGCGCTCCGTCGACCGACTTGAAGGCGATCAGCGGCCGGATGATGTCGGCCAGCCGTTCGAGGATGTCGAGCCGCACCGCCCGCTCGCCGGCGACGCGGAAGCCGACCAGGCGGTAGAGCGTCTTGTCGAAGGCCGGATCGACCTTGATCGACGTGCGGCCGGAAGCCGACAGTTGCGGCAGCTCGGCAAGGCCCGGCATGTCGAGCGCGCCGTGCTTCAATGCCCAGAGCTGGGCGACCAGGGCGGCCGGCGCCGGCTTCAGCAGGGCCGGCACGTAGATATGGTAGGCGCCGAAGCGGACGCCGTATTTGCGCATCACGGCGCGCTGCGTCTGGTCGAGCGCCTTGACGTCGTCGGCGATGTCGTGCCGCTCGACGGTGCCGAGCGCCTCGACCATCCGGAAGGCGACGCCGCGGGCGATGCCTTCGAGATCGGCGGCGGTGCGCAGGTCGAACAGCGGCTTCAAGAGCGTCTGGATATGCGCGCCGACCCAGAGGTCGAGCCGGTCCTGCGCCTTGTCGCGGGCGGCGCCGGCCAGCAGATCGTCGGCCAGCAGCATCACCTTCGGGCTGAGCGTGTCGTCGCCGGCGACGATCCGGCCGACCGGCTGGCCGAGCCAGCGCAAGCTGCCGTCGGTGGACAGCACGATTTCCTCGTTGGGTGCCTTGGAGATGCGCTCGGCGCGCTTGTCGAACTCGCCGGAGAGCGCCTGCTGGGCGGCGGCCTTCAGCGCCTTGGCCTCGGAACCGTCGCCGCCCACCCCGGGATCGGGCACGAAGCGGAAGCCGTGCAGTTCGCCGACCGCCTGCCCCTCGACGAGCACGCCGCCGGTACCGGTGATTTCAGCTTCGAGCATGGTGTTCTCTCTCAATCTCTTCAACAATACCGACGTCCGGCGATCCACGAAACGCTGGGTCAACCGGTCATGCAGCGCATCCGACAACCGATCCTCGATGGCGCGCGTCCTGTCCCGCCAATGGCCGGGCGCGAACAGCCAGTCCGGCCGGTTGGCGACGAAGGTCCAGGTCCTGATGTCCGCCAGACGCCGCGACAGCGTATCGATATCGCCATCCGTCCTGTCAGACAACCCGACCTGCCGTGCAAACCAATCATCCGGAATCACGCCTTTTGCAATGAGGAATCGGTAAAGTGCGACGATGAGATCACCGTGCTGGGCCGGCGAAATCTTCCGGAAGTCGGGAACCTGGCAGACATCCCACAAGAGCGCCACCCGCGTGGCGCCGACGGCCGCCGCCGCCACGTCCTCGGACCTCAGCGCGAAGTCGAGCGCCCGCTGGTCGTCCGACGGCAGCGCCCGCGTCAGCCCCTCGACGCCGGGCGTCGCCTCGAGCGACGCCCTGAGCGCCTCGACGGAGGCGAAATCCAGGTTGCCGTTGCGCCACTGGAAGATACGCACCGGCTCGAAGTCGTGCCCCTCGATCGCCCGGACGATGTCCTCGTCGAAGGGCATCACCTGGCCGGTGACGCCGAAGGTGCCGTCGTTGAGATAGCGGCCGGCCCGGCCGGCGATCTGGCCGAGTTCGGCGGCGGTGAGGCCGCGATACTGGTAGCCGTCGAACTTGCGCGCCTGGGCGAAGGCGACGTGGCCGACGTCGAGGTTGAGGCCCATGCCGATGGCGTCGGTGGCCACCAGGAAATCGACGTCGCCGTTCTGGAACAGCGCCACCTGGGCGTTGCGGGTGCGCGGCGAAAGGGCACCCATCACCACCGCCGCGCCGCCGCGCTGGCGGCGGATCAGTTCGGCGACGGCATAGACCTCGTCGGACGAGAAGGCGACGATGGCCGAGCGCTCCGGCAGGCGGGTGATCTTCTTCGGCCCGCTATAGGCGAGATGGCTGAGGCGCGGCCGCGAGGTGACGGCGACGCCGGGCAGCAGGCGCTCGATCAGCGGCCGGGCGGTGGCCGAACCGAGCAGCATGGTCTCCTGCCGGCCGCGCACGTTGAGGATGCGGTCGGTGAACACGTGGCCGCGTTCGAGGTCGCCGGCCAGTTGCACCTCGTCGATGGCGACGAAGGCGACGTCGAGGTCGCGCGGCATGGCCTCCACCGTCGCCACCCAGTAGCGGGCGCCGCGCGGCACGATCTTCTCCTCGCCGGTGACCAGCGCCACGGCATTGGCGCCGACCCGCGCGACGACACGGCCGTAGACCTCGCGCGCCAGGAGGCGCAGCGGCAGGCCGATGGCGCCCGAGCCGTGCGACAGCATCTTCTCGATGGCGAGATGGGTCTTGCCGGTGTTGGTCGGCCCCAGCACCGCCGTCACCATCCGGGCGCGCGCGGGCGAGGAAAGAGGGGCCTCTCGGACGATGTTCATGGCGTCCCGTTCGGTTGATCGGCGAGGGCGTGGTCTTCCCTATACGAAAGCGCCGCCGAGAGGCCAGAAAAAACCGGCGGAAGCATGGCGATCGAACCGGAAAGGAATCAAACAGGAACGAATGCGGGGCGAATCGCAATTTTCAAGAGATTCCGCATTCGTTCCCCACAAGATATCGCGCCCACCGGAGTCTTCGATGCACCATCTTGAATCGCGCGACTCTGGCGCGGGAGTCGATCGATTCGGCATCGGAATCGATGTCAAGCCCCGAACAGGACCAAGACTCGAAAGCGAAATCATGGTTAACCAATTATACTATACCGTGGAAGTAGAACGACACGGCCGTTAACCCCTTCGACGGAGCGGGAACGAAGGCGGTCCGAATCGCCGACACGGCAATGTTCCCGCTTTGCCCCGACGAGATATGCCGGACGCCACTGAGGCCGGCACAAGATATCGGCCGGCCGCGGTTCTTATCGCCTGCCACGGTCACCGAAGCGTTAACGCTTCTGTCCCGGATCGGCACAGACGGCGGCAAGGACGGCAGAAGCAGCAACAAAAAAAGCGCCCCGGAGGGCGCTTTCATCACGGCCGGTTGCCGGCGTTCAGTTGGCGGCCTGCTCCAGCTTGTCGAGCTTGGCCGGATCGCCGAACTGGGTGGCCACCACTAGCAGCAGCCCGCGCATGGTCTTCACCGAGATCTTCGAGGGCAGCATCACCTTGCCCTCGGCCATCGGCACGAACCAGACGTCGAGGTCGCGGTTGTCGCGCATGTATTCGGTGGACTTGGTGCCCTCGCGGTGGCCGGCCACCGGCACCCAGCGGGCCGAGCAGCGGATGGCGTCGCCCTTGTAGCCGGGAACGTTGACCGGCTCGGTGCCGGTATAGCTGAGCTTGATGTCGTAGCGCGTCCAGCCGTCGAAGATCGGCAGCGTGCGGTCGCAGACGTCCTTGTCGTCGCGGACGATCGGCAGGATGGCCGCCGACAGCGGATCGACGACGTGGCGCTTGGCCGCCGAGGTCACCGGAACCCGGTCCTCGCGCTCGATCAGTTCGGGAATGGCCCGGAGGCTGCGGACGTTGCCGCCGCCGAGCGCCATCGACACCTGCGTCACGCTGTCGCCGCGGCTCATCAGCTCGTAGGTGGCGGGCACCAGGGACCGGCCGACATAGCCCTTGGCGTCGATGTAGCTCTCCTCGGAGCTGACGATACGGGCGAGGCCGGCGGTCGAGATGTGCAGCTTGGCGGCATAGGCGCCGCGCTCCACCTTCACCGACAGCGAGCCCTTGGCAATGCCTATGCCCATGAAGGAGGCGGCGTAGAGGGCCTGCACCTCGCCGTCGCGCGCCGACGCCGAGCCGGACGGCACCGCGGCGGTGAGCGCGGCGGCGAAGGCCGCCGTTGCCAGGGCGCCTTTCGAGCGACGCGGGAGAGTTTCGACACGAGCCACCACGGAACCTCCGTTTGCGGACGGCGCACCGTCCTCACCCCTCGGCCGCCGTCGGACGGCCGGAACGACGTTTCTGAAGACCATTTCTGGCGGGCGCTCCCGCCCGCTTTTCGCAGAGCGGCGGCCGATCCGCCAGCCGCCTCGTCGCCGATGATCGGTCGTCATGGTAACCGGATGGTTAACGTGACGGAAGCCTCGATGTTCCCCAGGCGCGAAATGTGACCGGCTCCGGCCGCCCGCTCCCGCCGCCGGGCGGCATTTTTGCCGGCGCCGCGCCGCTTCCGGGGGTTGACGGAGCCGACCGCGAGCGACTATAGGAACGCGACTTGAAACGGCGCCGCCGGCAGCATGCAAGCGGTGCCTTGGTTTATTTCGTCGCGAGGAGCGGCCTGAAGGCCTTGATCCCGCGCCAACAGAAAAAGAGGGTATGATGGCCCGGCGCTGCGAACTTACCGGCAAGGCCGTTCTGACGGGCAACAACGTCAGCCACGCCAACAACAGGACCAAGCGGCGCTTCCTGCCGAACCTCCTGGCGGTGACGCTCCTGTCCGACACGCTCGGCCAGTCGGTGCGCCTGCGCATCTCCGCCAACGCCCTGCGCTCGGTCGAGCACCGCGGCGGCCTCGATGCCTTCCTGGCCAAGGCCGGCGACGACGAGCTGTCGCCGCGCGCCCGCCTGATCAAGAAGCAGATCGAGAAGAAGGCCGCCGAAGCCGCCGCCGCTGCCTGATCGGCCGACGACGCCAGCCCATTCGGAGCCGCGATGCCGGGAACGGTATCGCGGCTTTGTCTATGTGTGCCTATGATGGTACACCTCGCGCGGAGCCCGGCCTCGCGGCCCTGCCTCCGTTTCCTGATGCCAAAGCCTGGTCTGTTCTGCCGGAGACTTTCGGACATGTTCGATAGACGCCTCATCCCGTCGGTGCTGGCGATGGTTGCCACCGTCGTCGCCTCCAACATCCTCGTCCAGTATCCCTTCACGCCCTTCGGGCTCGGCGACCTCCTCACCTGGGGCGCCTTCACCTACCCCTTCGCCTTCCTGGTGACCGACCTGACCAACCGCTGGTTCGGACCGGCGAAGACCCGCCGCGTCGTCTACGTCGGCTTCGCCATCGCCGTGCTGCTGTCGGTCTGGCTGTCCGAGCCGCGCATCGCGCTGGCCTCCGGCACCGCCTTCCTGTGCGCGCAACTGCTCGACGTCACCGTCTTCAACCGGCTGCGCTCCGGCTCCTGGTGGCGGGCGCCGCTCGTCTCCTCGTCGATCGGCTCGGCGCTCGACACGGCGATCTTCTTCTCGATTGCCTTCGCCGGCTCCGGCCTGCCCTGGACCACCTGGGCGCTCGGCGACTTCTCGGTGAAGATGGCCGTGGCGATCGCCTCGCTGTTGCCCTACGCCAGCCTGATGAACTGGGTGAAGCCTTATCAGCCGCTCAGGAACTGAGGTCTTCCGGTAAAAGATCACCCCAGCCGAGCTTGCCGGCCGCCTTGAAGGCGGCCCGGTCGCGGCTCGGCACGCGCGCCTCGCCGAGCGAGCCATCGGGCCGGCAGAGGGCGAAGACGATCTCGTGCTTGAAGGCGCGCGGCGGCCGCAGGATGCGGCCGCCGTCGCCATGTCCGGCCACCACCGCTCCCGGCGATTCCAGCACCAGATAGGCGTAGCGCTCGTCCTCGAACGGCACCGTGCCACCCTTGAGGCGCTTGTGGACGCGGCTCCGCTCGACGCGCACCGAGGTGTGGCACCAGTCGCCATCGGAGAGCGGACAGGGACCGGCGTGCGGACAGGGCGCCAGGATGCGGGCTCCCCTGGCGAGTGCCGCCTGCCGCACCGCCATCAGCCGGCCGTGGTCGCGCGGCGTTCCCGGCTCGACGATGACGATGCGATCGGCCCGGCCGACCAGCGCCGCCACCAGGCTTTCAGCGGCCGCAAGATCCAGCTCGGTCAGCGCATAGGCGACGACCGCCAGGTCGAACCGCCCGTCCGGTAGGCCGGAAGACCGGCTGATGTCGCCGGAGCGGATATCGGCATCGCGGATGGCCGGCGGCCCGGCGCTGGCAAGTTCGACGGCGAGAGCCCGGAAGTCGGCGCTGCCTTCCACCATGGTCACCGCGGCGACCGATGGCCACCGGCTTGCCGCCGCCCAGCTCGCCGTGCCCGGTCCGGCGCCGAGGTCGAGCAGGCTTTGCGGCGCGAAATCCGGCCGTGCCGCATCGAGACGATCGAGGGCGGCGGTCACCGCCGCATAGGTGGCCGGCATGCGGCTCGCCGCATAGGCGGCAACGCCGGCGGCGTCGGGCACCGCCTGTCGCGACGGCCGGTTGGCGCGATAGCCGGCCGACAACAGGGCGGCCGCGGCTCCGAGGTCGGACGGCTGCGCCCGCTCGGCCACCGCGGCGGCCAGCGCCGGGGGCAGGCGGCGATCGCTCATGGCGCCCTGAGGCGGAATTCGAGGTAGAGCGTCCGCTGCAGAAACAGCCGGTTGTCGTCGGAGATCAGCGACAGCCGCGTCTCGCCGCTGTCGGTCCGCCAGATCGACAGCCCCTCCATGTTGTCGATCTGTTCGGTCATGCTGGCCTCCATGACGACCTCACCGTCGATGACGGCACCCTGCCGGATGTCGGCGAGGCGGAAGACGCGGATGCGCGCCCCGAAGCCACCGACGAACGAGAACTTGCGTTCGAGCACGTAGAGCCGGCCATCCGGCCCGACCTTGGCGTCGGTGAGGTCGTAGCCGCCGGTGCGGCGGACGCGGAAGGCCAGCGGCGCCTTGCCGCCGATCACCCAGCCGGGCGGGTTTTCGGTGCCCGCTCCCCGTTCCGCCTCCTCGCCGAGGATGACGAAGCGGCCGGCAAGGCCGCTGCCGGCCGGCAGCGCCGCCACCGATTCGAGGCCGCGGTTGGGCTGGAGGAGGCGGACCTCCCTCGGCAGGTCGATCGCCGAGACGGCGCCGATGAAGCCGTCGGCGTCAACCGGCCCGACCATCACCGCCGGCCGCTGCTCGAACGAGACGACGCCGGACGGCCGGCCGTCCGGACCGACGTAGAGATCCAACCCCTCGGTGTCGGACTGGACCTTGCTGCGCGGCAGCGGCCCCTTTGTGGTGGCGAGGCGGCGAATGCGCGCCTCCGACAGCCCGACCGGCCGGCCGGCCGCGTCGCGGTCGATGGCGGCCACCAGCATCAGGCCGTCGTCGCTGAGCGACAGGAGGCGCCGGCCGGCCTCCGACACCACCAGGCCGGAGAGGCCGCCGACCTCGCGCCGGTCGGAGCGGACCTCGAAGCCGCCGACGAAGTCGAGGCGGCCGAAGCGCGTTCGGCCCGGCTCGGTCACCGAGAAGCCGGCCAGCGGCCGGGCAATGATCTTCGCGGCAAGATCGGCGGCGGCGGCCGCCGCCGGGGCGAGGAGGAGAAGGGCGGCGAGAAGCGCCCGGCCGCCCCTCATGCAAGGCCCAGCGACGAGACGCGGCGGCGCTTCGGCTTGCCGCCGGCGCGGATCGCCTTCTGCGTCGGCTGCTCCTCGAACAGCGAAGCGAGCTGGTCGGTCATGGCGCCGGCCAGTTCCTCGACGTCGACGATGGTGACGGCGCGCTTGTAGAAGCGCGTCACGTCGTGGCCGATGCCGATGGCGATCAGTTCCACCGGCGAGCGCTCCTCGATCTCCTCGATGACGTAGCGCAGGTGGCGTTCGAGATAGTTGCCGGGATTGACCGACAGCGTCGAATCGTCGACCGGCGCGCCGTCGGAGATCATCATCAGGATGCGGCGGTTCTCCGGCCGGGCGAGCAGGCGCTGATGCGCCCAGTCGAGCGCCTCGCCGTCGATGTTCTCTTTCAGGAGCCCCTCGCGCATCATCAGGCCGAGATTGCGCCGCGCCCGCCGCCAGGGCGCGTCGGCCGGCTTGTAGACGATGTGGCGCAGGTCGTTGAGCCGGCCGGGGCCGGCCGGCTTGCCGGCGGCGAGCCAGGTCTCGCGCGACTGCCCGCCCTTCCAGGCCTTGGTGGTGAAGCCGAGGATCTCCACCTTGACGCCGCAGCGTTCGAGCGTACGGGCGAGGATGTCGGCGCAGGCGGCGGCGACGGTGATCGGCCGGCCGCGCATCGAGCCGGAATTGTCGATCAACAGCGTCACCACCGTGTCGCGGAAATCGGTGTCGCGCTCCATCTTGAAGGCCAGCGGCGCCAGGGGATCGGTGACGACGCGGGTGATGCGGGCGGTATCGAGGATGCCTTCCTCGATATCGAAATCCCAGGCGCGGTTCTGCTGGGCCATCAGGCGGCGCTGCAGGCGGTTGGCGAGCCGCGCCACCACGCCGGCCAGATTGGCGAGCTGCTTGTCGAGAAGGCCGCGCAGCCGGTCGAGTTCGGCGCCGTCGCAGACGTCCTCCGGCCGCGTCACCTCGTCGAACTTCTGGGTGAACACCTTGTAGTCGCTGGCGGGCGGCTGGTTGGAAAACGGCAGCTCCGGCCGCTTGGCCTCGCCGGGATCGCGCGAATCGTCCTCCTCGTCGAAGTCGCCGGGATCGTCCGACATCTCCGATTCGGCGTCGCCGTCGGTGGACTCCTCGTCGTCGCCGGCCACCTCGCGCTCGCGGGCCGCCGTCTGGTCGGCCTCGGCGTCCTCGCTCGGCTCGGCCGAGGCTTCGGCGTCCTCGGCCTCCTGCCGCTCGCCCTCCTGGTTCTGGTCCTCGTCGGGGTCGCCGCCGAGTTCGTCGCCCATCTCCAGGCTGGCGAGCAGGTTGCGCGTGGCGCGGGCGAAGGCTTGCTGGCTGGAGATGGCGTCGGCGAGGCCGTCGAGATCGGAGCCGGCCCGCGCCTCGATGAACTCGCGCCAGGCCTCCACCACCCCTTGGGCGCTTTTCGGCGGCGGCGCGCCGGTCAGCTTCTCGCGCACCAAGAGCGCCACCGCCTCCGATAGCGGCGCGTCGTCGCGGCTCTCGATGTGCTGCAGATTGGGCCGGAGATAGCGCTCCTCCAGCATGGCGGCGAGATTGCCGGCGACGCCGGGCATGGCACGGGCGCCGAGCGCCTCGCAGCGGGCCTGCTCGACGGCGTCGAACACCGCCTTGGCCTTCGCCCCCTCCGGCAGGTAGGTGCGGTGCACCGCCTCGTTATGGCAGGCGAGCCTGAGCGCCAGCGCGTCGCCGGCGCCGCGCGTCACGGCGACGTCGAAGGCGGTGGGCCGGCGCGGCGGATCGGGCACGCGCGCCTTGTGGCCGTTGAGCGACGGCCGGTCGGCGGCGAACACCACCTCCAGTTCGCCGTCGCCGGAAATCGCCCGCATCGCCGTCGTCACCGCTTTTCTGAACGGCTCGACGGCCGGCGGGCCGCCCTTCTGCGTGTCGGGATGCGCCATGTCGCCGTCTCCGCGCCGGTCAGCCGAGCAGGATGTTGGCGGCGCTCTCCGGCAGTTCCCTGCCGAAGCAGCGCTGGTAGAACTCGGCCACCTGCATCCGCTCGGTCTCGTCGCACTTGTTGAGGAAGGTCAGGCGGAAGGCGAAGCCGACGTCGCCGAAGATCGCGGCGTTCTCGGCCCAGGTCAGCACCGTGCGCGGGCTCATCACCGTGGAGATGTCGCCGTTGACGAAGGCCGAGCGCGTCATGTCGGCGACGCGCACCATCTTGGAGATGGCGTCGCGACCCTCCGGCCCGGTGAAGCTCTTGGCCTTGGCCAGGATGATGCCCACCTCGTGGTCGTGCGGCAGGTAGTTGAGCGTGGTGACGATCGACCAGCGGTCCATCTGACCCTGGTTGATCTGCTGCGTGCCGTGGTAGAGGCCCGAGGTGTCGCCGAGGCCGACGGTGTTGGCGGTGGCGAACAGGCGGAAGGCCGGATGCGGCCGGATGACCCGGTTCTGGTCGAGCAGCGTCAGCTTGCCGGCCACTTCCAGCACGCGCTGGATGACGAACATCACGTCGGGACGGCCGGCGTCGTATTCGTCGAACACCAGCGCCACGTTGTTCTGCAAGGCCCAGGGCAGGATGCCGTCGCGGAACTCGGTGACCTGCTTGCCGTCGCGCAGCACGATGGCGTCCTTGCCGATCAGGTCGATGCGGCTGATGTGGCTGTCGAGGTTGACGCGGACGAGCGGCCAGTTGAGGCGGGCGGCCACCTGCTCGATATGCGTCGACTTGCCGGTGCCGTGATAGCCGGACACCATGACGCGGCGGTTGTGCGAGAAGCCGGCCAGGATGGCCAGCGTCGTCGCCCGGTCGAACAGGTAGTCCGGGTCGAGATCGGGCACGTGCTCGTCGGCTTGGGAATAGGCGGGAACCTCGATGTCGGTGTCGATACCGAACACCTCGCGGACCGAGACCCGGATATCGGGCAGCGGCGCGGCATACGTCTGCTGAACCATGAGACCTCCTGGAGCGACCAAGCGGAGGGAGGAAGTCGCTCCGTCAAAACGGGAATATGCGGCCGGTCAACAGAAACCGGCGGTCTTCAGGTAATTATAGGCTTGGATGATCTCCCGCAACCGTTCCTCTGAGGAACGATCGCCGCCGTTGGCGTCCGGGTGATGGCGTTTGACCATCGTCTTGTACTGCGCCTTGATCTCCTCGCGGGAGACGCCGGCTTCGAGATGCAGCGTCTCGAAGGCCCGCTGGGTCATCGGCGACAGGTGGCGGCGCGGCTCTTCCGGCTCGGCCCGCATGCCGCCGGCCCGCGAGCCGTGGAACACGCCGAACGGGTCGTTGTAGGTCGGCTCGGCCGGCCGGCCGCGACGGCCGGCATTGGGATCGGTCTGGCCCCAGCGGTTGACCGACACCGTCCAGGTCGGCCGGTGGCCGGTGATGGCGTCCTTCTGGAAGGCGATGACGGCATCGTCGCCCATGCCCGAGAAGTAGTTGTAGGACTTGTTGTAGAGCTGCACGTGCTCGAGGCAGAAGTGGTGATACTGCCCCTCGCGGCCGCGGCCCTTCGGGGCGCGATAGGCGCCGGCGCCGCTGCAACCCTCCCACTCGCAGGGCGGGAACTGGTCGCGGGCGACGCTTTCCTTGTCCGGCTTGATCCGGATTTTCTCGAAGAGCTTGGAAGTGGAGTCCATGGTTCGCCGATTATGGGCATTGGGACGCGCGCCCGCAAGGCGTTGACAATCGGCTCGCGCGGTCGCCAGATGCCGGGTTGCTTCGTTGGGTCGCATCGGGCCGAAAGGTGCCGGCACTTTTCGGCCCGATGCGTCAGTCGATAGATTGAGCAACAGAGCGCATCCGTCAGGATGCCTGTTGCTCGAGCCGAGAAGGATGTCCGATGGCTTCGATGATCCCGCCCGCCCCCGACCGCAAGAGCCGCATCGAGGCGGCGCTCGCCGCGCTGTCGCCCACCCTGCTCACGGTGACCGACCTCAGCGAACGCCACCGCGGCCATGCCGGCTGGCGCGAGGGAGGGGAGACCCATTACGCCGTTGAAATGGTGTCGGCGGCCTTCGAGGGCAAGAGCCGCCTCGCCCGCCAGCGGCTGGTGATGGACGCGCTGAAGGCCGAGTTCGAGAGCGGCCTGCACGCCCTCTCCGTCACCGCCCGCGCGCCGGGGGAATGACGGGGGCGCCCGGCGGCTCCACCGGGCCGACCTTCAGCGCGGTGATGCGGTTCCTCTGGCGCCTGAGCACGCGGAAGCGGAAGCCGTGGAAGGTGAAGGACTGGCCGGGATCGGGGATCATCCGCGCCTCGTGGATGACCAGGCCGGCGATGGTGGTCGCCTCGTCGTCGGGCAGGCGCCAGTCCATCATGCGGTTGAGGTCGCGGATCGGCACGGCGCCGTCCACAGAGGCCGAACCGTCGGGATAGGGGCGGACGCCCTCCACCACCACGTCCTGCTCGTCGGCGATGTCGCCGACGATCTCCTCCAGGATGTCCTCGAGCGTGACGAGGCCCTGCACCTCGCCGTATTCGTCGACCACCAGCGCCAGGTGGATCTTGCGCTTCAGGAAGGCCCTGAGCTGGTCGGCGGCCAGCGTGGTGTCCGGCACGAACCAGGGCGGCGTCATCAGCGTCTCGACGCACACCTTGCCGGCGTCGCCGCCGGCCCGGTCGACGGCCCGCAGCAGCTCCTTGGAATGCAGCACGCCGACGATGTCGTCGGCCTCCTCGCGCCAGAGCGGATGGCGGGTGAACGGGCTGGCGATCACCGCCTTCAGGAGGTCGCCGACCGGCATGTCCACGTCGAAGGTGCGCATCTTGGTGCGGTGGACCATGATGTCGGAGAGCGGCAGCTCGCTGAGGTCGAGCACGCCGCCGACCATGTCGCGGTCGTCCTTCACCACGTCGCCCTCGCGGTGCATCAGGTCGACCGCCTCGCGGATCTCCTCGTGCGCCGTCCAGGCGCTGTCGCGCGGCGCCTTGGCGGCGAGGCGGAGCGGGGCGATCACCGCCTTCTCGATGCCGGCGATCAGCGGCTCCAAGAGCCGCGCCGGCGCCTCGATGGCCGGCAACAGCGCCAGCGCCGACCGCTCGGGCCGCAGCGACACCAGGACGCGCGGCACCGCGTCGAGCAGGATGGCGATCAGCATGCCGCCGACCGCCCAGCCGGCGCGCCGCCAGGGGTCGGGCTCGAAGGCCAGCACGGCGCGCGTCGCGAAGATGGTCAGCGCCACCGTCGACACCTGCCGGGCGAGGCGGATGGCCGACACCGCCCGCGCCCGGTCGGCGGTCAGCTCGACGAGGCGGCTGATGCGGCGGTCGCCAAGCCGCTCCATGTGATGCAGCTTGGTGCGGTTGCAGGCGAGCAGCGCCGAGCCGGCCGCCGACAGGACCACCGTGACGACGACGAACAGGGCGACCGGCACGCCGGCGGCGAAGAGATCGACGACCGCTCCGCCCCCGTCGTCCATCAGGCCTGCCCCTCGCTGAGCTTGTCGGTGAGGAAGGCGCGCACCGCCTCGGCCGGCACGTCGCGGGCGATGAACGCCTCGCCGATGCCGCGGCTGAGGATGAAGGTCAGCGCGCCGTTCTGCACCTTCTTGTCCTGACCGATCAGCTCCATGAAGGTGGCGACGCTCGGCGCGCCGCCGGGCAGCTCGGCAAGCCGGGTCGGCAGGCCGACGGCCTGAAGATGGGCGCGAATGCGGTCAGCGTCGTCCTGCGACATCTGGTTGAGCCGCACCGAGAAATCGTGGGCGAGCACCATGCCGAGCGCCACCGCCTCGCCGTGCACCACCGAACCGTCGTAGCCGGCCGCCGTCTCGATGGCATGGCCGAAGGTGTGGCCGAGGTTGAGGAGCGCGCGGTCGCCGGTTTCGCGCTCGTCGCGGCTGACGATGGCCGCCTTGGAGCGGCAGGAGACGGCGATCGCCTCGGTGCGGGCCGGGCCGCCGGCGAACACATCGCGCCAGTTGCCTTCGAGCCAGGCGAAGAAGCCGGCATTGTCGATCAGGCCGTATTTGACCACCTCGGCATAGCCGGCGCGGAACTCGCGCTCGGACAGCGTGTCGAGCACCTTGGTGTCGATCAGCACCAGATCGGGCTGGTGGAACACGCCGACCAGATTCTTGCCGTGGCGGCTGTTGATGCCGGTCTTGCCGCCGACCGAGGAATCCACCTGGCTGAGCAGCGTCGTCGGCACCTGCACGAAGCGCATGCCGCGCCGCACCACGCCGGCGACGAAGCCGGAGAGGTCGCCGACCACGCCGCCGCCCAGCGCCACCACCGCGTCGCCGCGCTCGTAGCGGCCGCCGACCACCTGGTCGACCACCTGCTCGAACACGTCGAAGCACTTGGACGCTTCGCCGGCCGGGATGACCACGGCGCTGGCCGTGACGCCGGCCCGCCGCAGCGACTTCTCGAAGGCGACGAGATGGCGGCCGGAGACGTTGGAATCGGTGATGATGCAGGCGCGCGCCTTGGGCAGCACGGCGCGGAACCAGCGGCCGGCGTCGGTGGCCAGCCCCTCGCCGATCAGGATGTCGTAGGACCGGTCGCCGAGCGACACCGGCACCTTGACGATGCCGTCCGTTTCATCTTCTGCCGTCATGTCTTCCCCCGTCCCGTGCCATCACGGCATCCGTGCCCGTTGTTCCGCCTCGTCGATCAGCCACGCTTCCAGCGCCGCCATCACCGCGTCGACCATCGCCTCGTGCGGCACGTCCACCGACTGCACGGTGAGATCGGCCTCGGCATAAACCGGATAGCGCAGGTCGACGAGCGCCTTCAGCGTGCCCTCGGGATCGGCGTTCTGCAGCAGCGGCCGCGTCGGCCGCCGCCGCACCCGCTCGAACAGCAGCTCCCAGTCGGCCTTCAGCCAGATCGACAGGCCGGCGGCGCGGATCGCCGCCCGCGTCTCGGCGTTCATGAAGGCGCCGCCGCCGGTGGCGATGATCTGGCGCGGCTCGCGCAGCAGGCGGGCGATCACCCGCCGCTCGCCCTGCCGGAAATAGTCCTCGCCGTGCTCGGCGAAGATCTCCGTCACCGTCTTCTTGGCCGCCTCCTCGATCGCCGTGTCGGCATCGACGAAGGTCAGGCCGAGACGGCCGGCCAGGCGCTTGCCCACCGACGTCTTGCCCGCCCCCATCATGCCGACCAGCACCACCGAGCGGCTGCCCAGCAGATCGACGATGCGCGCGCCGGCTCCGCCGCGCCGGGCGGCGGCGTCGGGATCGCGGCGGCGGTTTGTCTTGACGTCGGCCATGAGAAGTCTCATGGGTTGAGGAGGCGCGTCTGTCAAGCAGTTAGCGCCGCCGAGCGGCCGCCGTCGCGACAGAGCGGACACCCCCAAGCGGACCCATGCCCACCATCACCCGTTTCCTCGGTTTCCTGCTCGCCCTCGCCGCCCTCGCCATGGCGGCCGTGCTGGCACTCGCCCATCTTGTGCAGCCGGAAACGCGCACCTTCAGCGTGCCGATCGATCCGTCGGTGCTGGCCGGCGCCCGGCCGCTGACGCCGCCGCCGGCCGCCGTCGAGCCGGCCGACGCCGCGCTGTCCGACGAGGCGCCCGACGAGACCCCGGACGAAGCCGCGGGCGGCCAGCGATGAGCGACGCCGCCCTCGTCGAAGCCTATCTCGAGGCGGCGAGCATCGAGGACGCAGCCGCCGACAACACCCTTGTCGCCTACCGCGCCGACCTCGCGCTCTATCTCTCCTTCCTGGCCGGCCGCGGTCGCGGCCTGCTCGACGCCGCGACCGGCGACGTCGAGGCTTTCCTGGCCGGCCTCGCCGCCGAGGGCTTCGCGGCGGCGACGCAGGCCCGCCGCCTGTCGGCGGTCCGCCAGCTCCACAAGTTCCTCTACGCCGAGGGCCGCCGGCCCGACGATCCCACCGCCCGCGTCGACCGGCCGCGCACCCGCCGGCCGTTGCCCAAGGTGCTGTCGGTGGAGGAGGTCGGCCGGCTGATGGACGCCGTCGCCGCGGCGGCCGCCGAGCCCGTCGAGGATGCGGCCGAGGCGCTGCGCCGTGCCCGCTTCTCGGCCATGCTGGAGACGCTCTATGCCTCCGGCCTGCGCGTCTCCGAACTGGTCGCCCTGCCGGCCGGCGCCATCCGCGAGGGCACGGCCGCCATCACGGTGCGCGGCAAGGGCGCAAAAGACCGCCTGGTGCCGGTCGGCGACACGGCGCGCGCCGCCGTCCTCGCCTATCGGCGGCTGCTCAAGGCGAGCGGTCGCCACGCCGGCAGCCCCTTCCTGTTCCCCGCCGCCTCGGAGACCGGCCACGTCACCCGCCAGAGCTTTGCCCGCCAGTTGAAGGACGCCGCCGCCCGGCTCGGCATCGCGCCGGACAAGCTGTCGCCGCACGTGCTCCGCCATGCCTTTGCCAGCCATCTCCTCCAGAACGGCGCCGATCTCCGCGTCGTTCAGGAGCTGCTCGGCCACGCCGACATCGGCACGACGGAGATCTACACCCACGTTCTCGAGCATCGCCTCGCCGCCCTGGTCGCCGACCACCATCCGCTGTCCGAGCGTTGATTTCCTTGGTATTGGCACGGAGATGGCCACACAATTGCCGGCATTTGCGGCGATGGGCGTTGACAAGGCGGCGGTTCGGAAGCCAAGTGTGCGCGGCCTCCGCTCTCTCGGAGACACCGAGGGACGAGACGGCGGCCGGGGCACCATGAAGAGAGCCGGATGAGAAGCTATCTCGACTTTGAGAAACCCATCGCCGACCTTGAGGGCAAGGTTCAGGAGCTGAAGGCCCTCGCCGAGGGCGGCAACACCCTCGCCATCGACGATGACATCGCCAAGCTCGAGACGAGTGCCGCCCAGGCGCTTGCCGACATCTACACCCGCCTCACCCCCTGGCAGAAGGCGCAGGTCGCCCGCCATCCCGACCGGCCGCACGCCGTCCACTACATCGAGCGCCTGATCGCCGACTGGACGCCGCTGGCCGGCGATCGCAACTTCGGCGAGGACGCGGCGATCATCGCCGGCCTCGGCAGCTTCCGCGGCCGTCCGGTGGCGGTGATCGGCCAGGAGAAGGGCCACGACACCCAGACCCGCATCCGCCACAACTTCGGCATGGCCCGGCCGGAAGGCTACCGCAAGGCCATCCGCATCATGGAGCTGGCCGATCGCTTCGACCTGCCGCTGATCTCGCTGGTCGACACGGCCGGCGCCTATCCCGGCATCGGCGCCGAGGAGCGCGGCCAGGCCGAGGCCATCGCCCGCTCGACGCAGGCCTGCCTGCGCCTCGGCGTGCCGATCGTCTCGGTGGTGATCGGCGAGGGCGGCTCCGGCGGCGCCATCGCCATCGCCACCGCCAACCGCGTCTTCATGCTGGAGCATTCCATCTATTCGGTGATCTCGCCCGAAGGCGCCGCCTCCATCCTGTGGAAGGATTCGGCCAAGGCGCAGGACGCGGCGATGAACATGCGCATCACCGCCCAGGACCTCACCCGTTACGGCATCATCGACGGCATCATCGACGAGCCGGTCGGCGGCGCCCACCGGGCGCCCGACCAGGTGATCGAGGCGGTGGGCGGCGTCATCGAGGCGGCGCTCTCCACCTTCGACGGCAAGAGCCGCGACGACATCCGCGACGACCGCCGCCGCAAGTTCCTGGCCATCGGTCGCGACCTGAAGGTGTAGCATACGTGTGCCGGCGGTAACGGTTCGCTAACCATCGCCGCCGAGGATTGCTTCGTGATATGCTGTCCGGCGCCGGGGGGCCGCTGGCCGGCCCCGCCAGCGCCCGGAAATGGCGCCCAGCAGTGAAACGGAGAGCATGACCCGTCCGAATCCGCCCCTCTTCGCCGCTCCGACCGCCGGCCGCCTCGCGCGTCTTGTCGGCGCCCTCGGCGTCGCGGCGCTGCTCGCCGCCTGTCAGGCCGACGAGATCGGCTACGGCTACGGCCCCAAGGATCAGCGGCCGGTGTCGCCGAAGACGCTGGCGCTGATGCAGAAGCTCGACATGAAGCTGTCCTCGCCGGTGCTGATGCGCATCTTCAAGGAGGAGAACAAGTTCGAGGTCTGGAAGATGACGGCCAGCGGCCGCTACGCGCTGCTGAAGAGCTACGACATCTGTCGCTGGTCGGGCAATCTCGGCCCCAAGGTCAAGGAGGGCGACCGGCAGGCGCCGGAGGGCTTCTACGCCATCACCCCCGGCCTGATGAATCCCAAGTCCGATTGGTATCTCGCCTTCAACACCGGCTTCCCCAATGCCTATGACCGCGCCAACGGCCGCAGCGGTTCGGCGCTGATGGTGCACGGCTCCTGCTCGTCGCGCGGCTGCTACGCCATGAGCGACTCGCAGATCCAGGAGATCTACGCGCTGGCCCGCGAGGCGTTCCGTGGCGGCCAGAGGGCTTTCCAGCTCCAGGCCTACCCGTTCCGCCTCGACGGCAAGAACATGGCCAAGCACTGGAACGATCCCAACATGGCCTTCTGGAAGATGCTGAAGGAGGGCTACGACACCTTCGAGATGACCAAGCTCGAGCCGAAGGTGGACGTCTGCGGCCGCAAATACGTGTTCAACGCCAATCCCGCCCAGCCGCTCAACGCGGCCGAGGCCTGCCCGACCGATCTCGGCCAGCCGCGCGAACTGCTCGCCTCGCTCCAGACCAGGGCCAAGACCGACTACGCCCAGGCCGAGGTGCTGTTCGCCAAGCTGGAGGAGAACCGCAAGGCCGAGGAAGACAAGCGCATTCAGATCGCACTGGCCACCGAGCGCCGCAAGGCCGATGCGGAGAAGGCCAAGGCCGACGCCGAGCTGGCCCGCATCGAGGCCGAGCGCAATCCGGGCGCCATCGCCCGCCTGTTCGGCGCCGAGCCCAATCCGGATGCCGGCATCACCGTGGGACCGGTGATCGTGCCGCCGACCGGCGCGCCGGTGCCGGTCGCCGATCCGCGTGGGGCCGCGATCCACGCCGTCGCCATGGCCGAACCGGTCGAGCAGGAGCGGGCCGGCGCCATCTCCCGGCTGTTCTCCTTCATGACCGGCGGCGACCGCCCCGAGACGCCCGCGCCGGTTGCCGTTGCCGCCTCGGTCCCGACGGCTACGGCAGTTCCGGCGGCCGCGTCGGCCCCGGTTGCCGCCGCATTGGCGCTGCCGGCCGCGACGGTCGCCGCGCCGGTGATCCCGGCCGCCGCGCCGATCCCGCTGCCCAACCCGGCGATGCCCGCCACCGCCGCTGTTGCGCAGCCGGCCGCCGCCTGCGCCGCGCCCGGCGTGGTGGTACCGCCCGGCACGCCGCCCTGTCCGCCCGTCGTGGCACCGGCACCCGAGAACGCCCAGGCGAGCGCCAAGGACAAGAGCATCCTCGACCGGATCGGCAGCTGGTTCTGAGCGGAGATCGCCGGCCGCTCGCGGCCGGCGTTTTTGTCTTCCGCTCCTTGAGGGTCCGGGTTAAGCTTGCCGCCATGAGTACCCTCTCGATCGACGTCCAGCGCGCCATCGTCGAGGATGCCGCGGCGATCGCGGCCGTCCACGACGCCGCCTGGCGCTACGCCTACCGGGGGATTCTCGACGGCATCGAACTCGAACGGATGATCGAGCGGCGGGGGCCGCGCTGGTGGGCGAAGGCCATCGCCCGCAACGTCGCCGTGCTGGTGGTCAAGGTCGAGGGCCGCGTCGCCGGCTATGCGACGCTCGGCCCCAGTCGCATGCGCGCCCTGCCCTTTCGCGGCGAGATCTACGAACTCTATCTCAATCCCGACATGCACGGCGTCGGCCTCGGCCGGCGGCTGTTCGAGGAGGCGCGGGCGGCGCTGGCCGACATGCACCTCGACGGCCTCGTCGTGCGCGTGCTCTCCGCCAACGATGTCGGTGTCGGCTTCTATCGGCGGCTGGGCGGCCAGGAGGTGGTCGGCTCCAGCGAGGAGATCGCCGGCCGCCTGGTACCGGTCACCGTCTACGCCTGGCCGCCGGTCGGGCGCGGCTGAGCGATTGGCCCTTGCGGCGCCTTGCTTTCGCCGCACGCTTACGGATAAACACGTGCCCGCGAGCTTCTCGCTTTTCAAGGATCAATCATGCGCATCGACGCCGTTCCCATCGGCAACAACCCGCCCGAGGACATCAACGTCATCATCGAGGTGCCGCTCGGCGGCGAGCCCATCAAGTACGAGATGGACAAGGCGGCCGGCGCCATGTACGTCGACCGCTTCCTCTACACGGCGATGCACTACCCCGGAAACTACGGCTTCGTGCCGCACACGCTGTCCGACGACGGCGACCCGATCGACGTCATGGTGGTCAACACCCGCGCCATCGTGCCGGGCGCCATCATGAACTGCCGGCCGATCGGCGTGCTGAAGATGCAGGACGAGAGCGGCCACGACGAGAAGATCATCGCCGTTCCCTCCAACAAGCTGACCACCCGCTATTCCAAGATCAAGACCATCGACGATCTGCCGGAGATCACCGTCCACCAGATCGAGCACTTCTTCGAGCACTACAAGGATCTCGAGCCCGGCAAGTGGGTGAAGGTGATCGGCTGGGGCGGCGTCGAGGAAGCGGCGGAACTGATCGTCGCGGCGATCGCCGCCGGCAAGACCGACGGCGCCTGAATTCGCCAGCACGTCCGGCGGCTCAGGCCGCCGGCCGGAACACCAGCGCCACGCCGTTGATGCAGTAGCGCAGGCCGCTTGGCGGCGGGCCGTCGTCGAACACATGGCCGAGGTGCGAGCCGCAGCGGGCGCAATGCACCTCGGTGCGCACCATGAAATGACTGCGGTCGGTCGAGGTCTCGACGGCGCCCGGCTCCGGCTCGTTGAAGCTCGGCCAGCCGGTGCCGCTCTCGAACTTGTCGCGCGCGCCGAACAGCGGCGCGTCGCAGCCGGCGCAATGGAACACGCCGGGCCGCTTCTCCTGAAGCAGCGCGCAACTGCCCGGCGGCTCGGTGCCGTGGCCGCGCATGACACGATATTGCTCGGGCGTCAGCAGCCGGCGCCATTCCTCGTCGCTGCGGGTGATCGGGAAAGTCTCGGCGGTCATGGCGGGCTCCCGGAAACGGTGTCGGCTGGAATGCCGTCTGTTACGTGGGAATCCCTCGCTGCGATGGCAAGTCAGCGCCGCTCGGCCTCGTCGTTCGCCTCCGTCTCGGAAGGCGCGTCCAGCGGCTGGCGATCGGCGGCATCGATGATCTCCGCCGGCTTGTCCTCCGGATCGGTCCACTTGATCAGGAACACCCAGGCGGCATAGACGAACACGCCGGCCGTCAGCACCATCCACATCGGGTCCTTGACCACGAAATTCTCGTACGATGCCCAGAGCCCGGTGACGCCGACCAGCACCACGCGCCGCCACAGCGGGCGATAGAAGGGATGGCCGATGTCGGATACGCGCTTCATCCGTCCTCCTCCGCCGGCCTTCCCGATGACGACCGGCACCCGGGCCGGCGCCCGTTTCCGTTACTTTCCCCAAAACTCTAGAGGAAGCCTCCCGGCGAGGCAACCTTGGGACCTGCCCCGATCCGGGCGCCGCGCCGCCCGGCCGTTTCACGCGATTTTGAGCCGCCGCCTGCCGGTGACAGCCGGCAGCCGGTCAATTCCGGCTGGCTTTTCCGCCTTCCGCACGCATAATTGCGTAAACTCCGGCTATTCCCTTGCCGGGCGACAGGAGGTTCCCTTGACCAAGGATCATTCGACGCTGTTCGACCACCCCGATGGCTACGGCCTCGTCAGTCGCACCCTGCACTGGCTGATGGCCGCGCTGTTCGCCTGGCAGTTCACGTCGGCCATCCTGCACGCCGTCGACCGCGACATGCCGGTGGCGCGCTTCTTCTGGTCCTGGCACTTCTCGGTCGGCTTCCTGCTGTTCCTGGCGATCTTCCTGCGCGGCGCCTGGGCGCTGATCAATCTCCGCAACCGTCCGGTCTACGCCGCGGGTCTGCTCGGCACCGCCGCCCGTATCGGTCATCTCGTGCTCTATCTGCTGATGCTGGCGGTGCCGACGCTGGCCGTGCTGCGTGCCTACGGCAGCGGTCGCGGCCTTGAGGTGTTCGGCATCGAGGTGTTCGCCGGCGGCGGCGAGCGCATCCCGGCGCTGATGGCGCCGGCCAACATGCTGCACGGCCTCTTCGGCTGGACGCTGCTGCTGCTGATCCTCGGCCACACCGCCATGGCACTGACCCACACCTACGTCTGGCGCGAGGGCACGCTGACGCGCATGCTGCGCGGTCGACCGTCGCCGGTCGGCGAGATCGACTAGAGCAATTCCAGCAAACGTGGGACCCGGTCTTGCGTCCGGAATTGCGTCTCAACAATGAGATAGAGCCTTTCCGGTGAACCGGATTTCACCGGAAATGCTCTAGCCGCGCAGCCCGTCACCCGAGGCGGCGCCGGGTCTCGGCGTCGAACAGGTGCAGCGGCCCATCGTCGAGCGACAGATGTACCGCCTCGCCTTCGCGCAACTCGACGCGCTCGCGGAACAGGCCGACCACCTCGCCGCCGCCGGCCTCGAACAGCGCGTAGGTCTCCGATCCCGTCGGCTCGACCACCTTGACCGTGGCGGCGACGCCGCCCGTCCCGGTGATGCGGATGTTCTCCGGCCGCTTGCCGATGAGGACGGGCCGGCCCTCGTCGATCCCGACAGGCAGGGCGGCAACGATCGTGCCGCCGTTATCGAGCACGATGCCGTCGCCCTGCCGCCGGCCCGGCAGAAGGTTCATCGACGGCGAGCCGATGAAGCCGGCGACGAAGGTGTTGTCCGGCCGGTCGTAGAGGTCGAGCGGCGAGCCGACCTGCTCGACGCGGCCGGCCTGCATGACGACGATGCGGTCGGCCAGCGTCATCGCCTCCACCTGGTCGTGCGTCACGTAGACGATGGTGGTGCCGAGCCGCCGGTGCAGCGCCTTGATCTCGGCGCGCATGGAGACGCGCAGCTTGGCGTCGAGGTTGGAGAGCGGCTCGTCGAACAGGAACACCTGCGGATTGCGGACGATCGACCGGCCCATGGCCACCCGCTGGCGCTGGCCGCCGGACAGCTGGCGCGGATAGCGGTCAAGCAGCGGGGTGAGGCCGAGGATGTCGGCGGCGGCCGCCACCTTGGCCGCCTTCTCGGCGGCCGGCGCCTTGGCCAGCGTCAGCGAGAAGGCCATGTTCTCGGCCACCGTCATGTGCGGATAGAGCGCGTAGTTCTGGAACACCATGGAGATGTCGCGCGCCTTGGGCGGCAGGTGGTTGACCACCGTGCCGCCGATGGCGATCTCGCCGTCCGAGATGTCCTCGAGGCCGGCGATCATCCTGAGCAGCGTCGACTTGCCGCAGCCGGACGGGCCGACCAGCACCACGAACTCGCCGTCGGCGATGTCGACGGAGATGCCGTGGATCACCCGCATCGCGCCGAAGGTCTTGCCGACGTCGCGGATCGAAACCGAAGCCATGTCGTCCTCCCTCCCCGGCCTCAGGCGGCCGACACGGCGACGCTGTCGGTCGACAGCGCGCCCTCGTGGATGACGAGGCCGATGCCGCCGTCGCGATAGGCCGCGTCGCCGGAATCGCGCGCCGTCAGCGCGACGTCGCCGGCCACGGCGGAAATGGTATCGCCCTTGACGCTGACGCGCATCGGCACCGCCGTCTCGAAGGCGAAGGCGAACGGCGCCTCGGCCAGCACCGTCATCTCCGCGTCGCGCTGCTTGACGATCTGCAAGCGGCCGTCGCGCACAAGGCGGATGCCGTAGTAGCGGCGGAGGCCCTGCACGCGCACGGCCAGGCCGCCGTAGCTGCCGAGGTGGATGGTGACGTCGCTTTTCACCGCATAGTCGGTCCACTCGCGCGTGCCATGGCTCACCATGCCCTCGCCGACCGCCTGGGAAATGCGGAAGCTCGGCGGGAACAGCCGGGAGAAGAAGCTGACGCCGTTGACCCAGGCCATGCGCCAGAAGTCGCCGTCCGCCTTGGGCCGGCGCAGCGTCACCTCCGGCGCGCCGTCCCAGCGCAGCCAGTCGACCAGCAGCCGGCCGTCGGCCCGCTGCGCCGCGGTGGCGACGACGAAGCCGATCTCGCCGATCGGCTGGCCGTCGAAGTCCGGCAGGCGCCATTCGAGCACGGTCTCGGCGCCCGGCGCCAGCGTCGCCGGCGCGCCGTCGACGTCGTGGAGCCGGTCCTTGTCGCCGAACACCTTCAGCGTCAGCCGCACCTCGACGGCGCCGACGTTGTCCGGCGGCGCCACGAGGCGGGCGCGCACCGTCTGGCCGGGATAAACGGTCGGCGTCGCCATCAATTCGTAGGTGCGCATCTCGGTGACGGCGGGCGGCGCGAAGGTCGGCGTCGTCGCGGCGGCGGTCTGGCCGGGCGCCAGCGCGGCATAGGCGATTTCGAGGGCGCGGCCGCCGCCGAGCGCCGCATTGCCGACGCGCACCGACGGATTGGCGGTGACGCGGCGGTCGGGTCGGAAGCCCTGCACGCTGCCGGGCAGCGAGAAGTGGAAGCGGGCGCCGTCCTTGGGCGGCGCCAGCGGCGCCTCGCCGGCCAGCCGCCGGCCGAGGTTGGCGACATAGTAAGCGATGCTCACCGCGTCGTTGATGCTGTTGCCGCCTTCGGCCGCCGAGATCAGCAGCCGGTCGGCGATCGGGCCGCGCCAGTCGGGGCCGGCCTCCAGCCCGTCGAGGCCGAGCATCAGGCCGGAGAGGCAGCCGACGTTGCCGGCGTTGCAGTCGGTGTCCCAGCCGGAGGTGTTGACGATGCGCTGCGCCGCCTGGAAGTCGTGCGGGGCATAGAGGACGGCCATGATCATCAGCGCATGGTTGGGCACCACGTGGCAGTTGCCGGGAAACTTGTCGTAGCCGTAATGGTCCTGGATCAGTTGCCGCGTCGCCAGCCAGTCGGAGTTCTCAGTGTGCCAGCGGCGGACGTCGGCGATCAGCCGGGCGATCAGGCAGTCCCCAGGGATGACCGACAGGCCGGTGTCGATCAGATGATCGATGTCGGAGCTGACGAAGGCCTCCGCCTCCATGGCGGCCCAGAGGGCGGCGGCATGCACCGCCTCGCCGTCGTGGCTGACCCGGCCGGCGGCGCGGGCGAGGCGGGCGGCCAGCTCCGGCCGGCCGGGCGCCACCATGGCCCAGCCGTCGATGAAGATCTGGGCGCCGATCTGTTCGGCCACCGTCGTACCGTTGACGGCGATCGAGCCGGAGGCCGGCGCCGGGATGCCGCGCTTCAGGTTGAGCCAGGCGGTGTGCTCGGTGGAATTGCCGTTGCCGCCCCACCAGAGGATCGAGCGGTGCTCGATCAGGTAGTTGAGCCAGGCCTTGCCGATGTCCTCGGCGGAGAGGTCGGGCGTGACGCCGTAGTCTTCCAGCGCGCGCAGGAAGGTGAAGGTGCCGGCGACGTCGTCGTCGGTGACCACCAGCTGCTGGCCGAGCCGCTCATGGACGTAATAGTCGATCGGACCAAGCTTCTCCATGATCCGGGCGTGCGTCCAGCCCTCGAAGGGGCGGCCGAGATAGACGCCGATCAGCTTGCCGAGAACGCCGGCGTAGACGCGGTCGAGATAGTCTGCGGGAAGGGACATCGGAACTCTCCGGGGAAAAAGGGGGGCGGGCTCAGCCCTTGACCGAGCCGCCGGCCATGCCTTCGATGAAGCGGCGTTGCAGCGCGACGAACAGCACGATCACCGGCAGCACAATGATGAGGGCGGCGGCCATGATCTCCCCCCAGTCGGAGGTGTACTGGCCGGACAGCAGGAAGAAGGAGACGACGGCGGTCAGCCGGTCGGTGCGTTGCAGGAAGGTGGTGGCGATCAGGAACTCGTTCCACGAATAGAGGCCGATGATCAGCGCCACGGTGAGGATGCCCGGCGAGACGATCGGCAGCATCACCTTGGAAAACACCTGCCACGGCGTGGCGCCGTCGATCAGCGCCGCTTCCTCCAGCTCCTTGGGCACGGCGAGGAAATAGGTGCGCAGCAGCATCACCGCGAAGGGCGAGTAGATCGCCGTGTAGATCAGCGACACGGCGAACACGTTGTTGATCAGCCCGAGCTTGGCGAAGCCGAAATACAGCGGGAACAGGAACAGCTGGATCGGCGCCGTGGTGGTGGCGAGCAGGTAGAAGGTGACGATCTTCCAGCTCTTGATCTTGCGGCGCGCCAGCACGTAGGCGGTGAGCGAGCCGGTGGAGCAGACCAGGACGATGGTCAGCGCGGCGAGCAGCGCCGAGTTGAGCATGGTGGTGCCGAAGCGGGCATCATTCCAGGCGCGCGTAAAATTGTCCCAGCGGTAGATCTCCGGCCAGGCAAGCGGATTCTGGACGATCTGGGTGGCCGGCTTCAGCGAGTTGAGCACCAGGAGGGCGATCGGGAACAGGGTGATCAGCAGCAGGATGCCGAGCGCCGCGTAGGTGAGGACGAAGGTGGTCCGGCTTTCGACGAGCCTCATTGATCAAGCTCCTTCGCCTGCAGGCGGATGTAGACGGCGGTGGTGGCGAGGCCGAACAGGCTGATCACCACGGCGACGGCCGCTGCCTTGCCGACCGCGAGGTCGTAGAAGGCACTGCGGTAGGCGAGCGTCGACAACACCTCGCTGGAGAAGGCCGGCCCGCCCTGGGTCAGGATGTAGACGAAGTCGAAAACCAGGAACGACCAGATGATGGTCATGATCATCATCAGCGTGATGGTCGGCCGGATGCCGGGAATCAGCACGTAGCGCAGCATCTGCCAGAAGCTCGCACCCTCGATGCGGGCCGCCTCGATCTGCTCCTGCGGCACCTGGCGCAACGCGGCGAAGAAGATGACGCAGAGGAAGCCCCACCAGTGCCAGAGGTCGACGGCGGCGATGCCGTAGAGAGCGGTCGAGGGCAGCGTCAGCGGGTTGGGAACGGGAAAGCCGGCGCGGGTGATCAGACCGGCGACGCCGGTCAGCGGCGAATAGATCATGCCCTGCCAGACGCGGGCGGTGATTGCCGTGGCGATGACCACCGGCAGGAAATAGACCACCTGGAAGAAGGCACTGCCGCGGCGGGCGACCAGCATCATGGTGGCGGCGAGCAGCCCCATGGCGATGGGGATGGTCAGGAAGATGGCCGTCCAGATGACGTTGTTGCCGAGCGCCATCCAGAAGACGCGGTCGGTGGCCAGCGCCCGGAAATTGGCGAGGCCGACGTAGGTCGGCACGCCGATGCCGTCCCAGCGGCAGAAGGCCAGCGCGATGGTCAGCATGGCGGGGATGAAGATGATGACGACGTTGATCAGCAGCGTCGGCACCAGATAGAGGCGGTGCATGCGCGGGTCTCCGGCAGGCGGAGGCGGCAGAGCCGCCTCCCTGTTGCGGGCGTCAGCGGTTCGGCACGGCCGGCACCTTGCCGTCGGCGAGTTCCTCGCGGAAGGCGGCGTCGATCTGGCCGAGATAGTCGGCCACCGTCGCCCGGCCGAGCCAGACTTCCTCGATGCCGTTGATGAGCTGGGTGTTGGTGGCCGGCGGCAGGAAGGTCCAGGAGGTGTAGCCGTACTTGTTGTCGCCCACCGCGTCGGCCAGCGCCTTCATGCTCTCGG
Source organism: Pleomorphomonas koreensis DSM 23070 (assembly GCF_000425185.1). GTDB lineage: Bacteria > Pseudomonadota > Alphaproteobacteria > Rhizobiales > Pleomorphomonadaceae > Pleomorphomonas > Pleomorphomonas koreensis. The sequence goes on along the minus strand of NZ_AULH01000010.1, from coordinate 11,526 downwards.
CATAGAGGGCCGGCACCTCGCTGCTGATCTTGACCATGCTGAGGTCTTCGAGCGGCGTGTTCCACTCGCCCTGCCAGACCGAGTTCATCTTGCTGTAGAACTCCGGCGAGAAGACGTAGTCGATGGCGGCGGCGGCGCCGTCCGGGTTCTGCGAGGCGGCGGCGATCGACAGGGTCGAGCCGACGCCGAGCGCGTAGACCGGATCGCCGAGGCCGTCGGCGCTCGGGAAGCCGACGAAGCCGCAATCGTCGGCGTTGTCCTTGAAATAGGACTGGATGTACTGGAAATGCCAGGTGCCGCTCGGCAGCATCGGCGACCGGCCGGCCGCCATCTGGGCGAAGAACTGCTCGGTCTCCAGCGAGAAGTAGTCGGGGCCGAAATAGCCCTTCTGCCACCAGCTGTTCAGCCTGTCGATGGCCGTGACGAAGGGCTCGGCCGTCCACGGCAGCTCGCCCTTCAGCGCTTTGTAGACGTTGTCCGGTCCGGCGATCGAGTTGAAGACGATGGTGACATAGTGCTCGTTGTTGCCGCGCCAGCCGGCGTTGCCGGAGGCAAACGGCACCAGCTTGGCCTTCAGCGCCTCGTCGGCCAGCGCCTCCAGCTCGGCGAGGGTGGCGGGCACCTTCCAGCCGTTCTTGGCGAGCACCGCCTTGTTGTAGAACAGGCCGAGCGTCTCATAGGTCTTCGGCACGGCATAGAGCTTGCCGTCGTATCGGCCCATCTCCAGGAACACCGGCAGGATGCGCTCGTTCCAGCCGTATTTCTTGGCGTAGTCGTCGAGGGCGAGCAACTGGCCGGCGCGGGCCATCGGCGCCACGTAACTGGGGCCGGCCGTGTAGACGACGTCGGGGCCGTTGCCGGACAGCAGCGCCACGCGCATCTGCTTGTCGAGTTCGGAGCCGCGGTAGTCGACCGCGAGGCTGTACTCGGGATGGGCGGCGTTGAAGCCGCCGACCAGCACGTCGGCGATGGCCGCCTGCTGGGCCGGCGCGGCGCTTTCATACCACCAGCTCACCGGCTGGCCGGCGGCGAAGGCGAAGCGGTTCATCAGGGGAACGAGGGAGGCGCCGAGCCCCCCGACGAGAAATGTCCGTCTGTCCATGGTTTCCTCCACGTTTGGTTGTTTCCGGCTCGCCGCTTGCTGGCTCGATCTCGTCGATCGCGCGATCCGGATCTTCTCCCGGCCGGCCGCCGGTTCTCCTGCCGGCGGCGGACCTCTCCTCAGGTCGAGACGCGCTCGACCAGTTGGAAGCGCATTTCCTCGGTGGTGCCGTGCGGCGGCCTCTGGCCGCGCAGCCGTTCGAGCAGCACCTCGGCCGCCCGCTCGCCCATCCGCGCCTGGAACTGGCTGACGGTGGTGAGCGGCGGCGACACCAGGCTGGCCGGCGAGATGTCGTCGAAGCCGACCACGGCGACATCGTCGGGAATCCGCAATTGCCGTTCGCGCAGGGCGCGCATGACGCCGATCGCCATCAGGTCGTTGGCGGCGAAGACGGCGGTCGGCGCGTAGCCGTTCGACAGAATGGTCTGGGCGGCGGCAAAGCCCGCCTCCTCGCTGAAGGCATCGGTGATGGTGACGGACGGCTCGGCGCCGGCGGCGGCCATCGCCTCGCGGTAGCCGTCGACGCGCACGCATTGCGGCCCGCCGCTGCCGGCCAGCATGGCGATCTTCCGGTGGCCGCGTCCGACGAGATAGTCGACGACGGCGCGGGCGGCGGCGCGGCTGTCGACGAAGATGTCGTCGATGGCGATGCCGCCGCCCTTCTTGCGCGCCGATTCGATGCGCACCACCGGCACGCCGGCCTCGACCAGCGAGCGGAAGTCGGCGGCCCGCAGCGTGAAGAATACGCCGACGACGCCGTCGACCCGGCCCTGGTGCGCCCAGTCGAGGAAATGCCGCTCGCGGGCCGGATCGCCGTCGGTGTTGACGGTGATGACGTCGTAGGCGCCGTCCTGCGCCACCTTCTGCACGCCGCGGATCAGCACCGGGTAGAACGGGTTGGTGATGTCCGGCACGATGCAGGCGATGGTCATCGTCCGCTGCGTCTTCAGCGCCTGGGCGAAGCGGTTGGGCGCGTAGCCGAGCGTCTTGGCCGCCTCGGTGATGCGCGTCCAGGTGTCGGTCGACACCGTGGGCACGCCGGCGCCGCTCAGCACCATGGACACGGCCGCCTGCGAGACGCCCGCCAGCTTGGCGACGTCCTTCTGCGTTGGACGCTTCATTGGTTGGTTTCCGCCCGTCGTGTTTTGTCGCGTTGTTTTATTATACGTATTACTGATACGAATAATATGAGATGGACGGCGCGTCAAGCCGCCGATCGGCGCGGCGGGAGGGATTTGATCCCGGCCGAAGACACGCGGCAAATACGCCGCCCCCCCCGACGCTTCATCCTCATGGCTCTCAGCACGGGCGGCGGCCGCAGGATATACCTGCAGCGGGGCGCCAACGCTTACGCGACAAAATGTCTCAAAAACTATTGCAACTAGCAAAATGTGAGGTATTATGACCCGAAGAAAGACCACGGAAGCCGCCGCGACGAACACGTCGAAGGCGCCTCGACGGGAGGATGGCGTGATGACCGACGTCGTGACGGGGGCGGACGATTCCGCATCCCTGATGACCAGGCTGTCGCAAGCGGATCTCAGCTCGGCCGAGAAGCGGCTGATCGAGACGCTGTTCTCGCTCGCCGACTACGAGCTTGCCACGCTGACCTCGGCGGCGCTGGCCGAGCGGGCCGGCGCCTCGCGGGCGACGGTCGACCGCCTGGCCCGCCGGTTCGGTTACGCCGGGCAGAAGGAGATGCGGCACGCCCTCCTCCGGGAGAGCCGGGCGATGCGGGCCGGCGTCGATGAGGTGATGACCCCGTCGCCACAGATCGCGCTCGGCGACGGGCCGCTGGAAATTGCCTACAAGGTGTTCAACAACGCTTCGGTGAGGGCGCTGAAGTTCGCCGAACTCCTGGCCCAGACCGACGTGCTGCCGCGCCTCGTCGCGGCGATGCACGACGCGCGCTCCATCCAGCTGTTCGGCGCCGGCGCCTCGGCGGTGGTCGCCCTCGACATGCACCAGCGCCTGGTCCGGCTCGGTCTCAGGATCGGCATGGCGCAGGACGCCCACACCCAGATCGCCCAGGCGGCGCTGATGGGGGATGGCGATCTCGCCGTCGCCATATCCTTCTCCGGCATGACCCGCACCACGGTGGAAGCCGCCGCGACCGCTCGGGCGCGCGGCGCCCGCGTGGCGGCGATCCTCGCCCGGTCGCAGTCGCCGCTCGGCGACATCGCCGACCTCAAGGTACTGACGCCGCCCGGCGTCGGGCTGTTCGGCACGGATGCGTCGATGACGCGCATCCTGCAGATGATGCTCAACGAAGTGCTCTTTCACTGCCTGGCGGTGAAGGATGTCGGCCTGCTCGAAAACGTCAGGCGCATCGACGCAGTGCTCAACAGCGAGAAAATCGGAGCCGGCGATTTCCGTCGCCGGCCAGCAGGGAGCGACGATCGTGATCGATCCGAAGGACATCGAGAAACTTGAAGCGTCGGCGCGACGCATAAGGGCGCATATCCTGACCGAGATCAACGCGGCCGGTTCCGGCCATCCCGGCGGTAGTCTGTCCTGCGTCGAGATCCTGGCGGCGCTGTTCGCCCACCGCGCCGGCGCCGGCGCCGGCTGGTTCGGCCGCAATGCCCGCGACCACGTGATCCTGTCCAAGGGCCATGCCGCCCCCGCCCTCTACGCCACCTTCGCCGAAGTCGGCATGATCCCCGAGGCCGAGCTTCGCACGCTGCGCCAGCTCGGCAGCCGTTTGCAGGGCCATCCGGACCGCACCCGGCTGCCGGAGGTCGAGATGTCCACCGGCTCGCTCGGGCAGGGCCTCTCGGTCAGCCTCGGCATCGCGCTTGCCCTGAAGCTCCGCAGCGAGCCCTTCTATTCCTACGCCATCCTCGGCGACGGCGAACTCAACTCCGGCCAGATCTGGGAAGCCATCGCCTATGCCGGCGCCCACAAGGTCGACCGGCTGGTGGCCGTCCTCGACGCCAACGGCATTCAGAACGACGGCCGCATCGAGGAGGTGCTGGAGCTTCGCCCCTATGCGCCGAAGCTCGAGGCCTTCGGCTGGGCGGTCCGCGAGTTCGACGGCCAGAGCATGGCCGAAGTGGTCGACGCCGTCGACTGGGCATCGTCGGAGGCGCCGGGCGACCGGCCGCGCTTCCTGATCGCCCGCACCACCAAGGGCGCGGGCGTCTCCTTCATGGCTGATCGGGCGGACTGGCACAGCCACACGATCAGCAACGAGCAACTGAAGGCCGGTCTTGAGGAGGTTATGGGCTGATGGCTGCGACCCCTACCAGCGCTCCCGAAGGGTACGTCTCGCTGCGCGACGTCTTCGGCGATGCCATCATGGCGCTCGGCGCCCGCGATCCCCGCATCGTCATGCTGGACGCCGATCTCGCCAGCTCCACCCGGACGATGAAGTTCGGCAAGACCTATCCGGATCGCCACTACAACTTCGGCATCGCCGAGCAGAACATGGTCGGCGCCGCCGCCGGCTTCGCGATCGCCGGCTACATCCCGTTCGTCAACACCTTCGCGTCCTTCCTGACGCGCCGGGCCTGCGACCAGATCGCCATCTCGGTCGCCTACCCGCAGCTCAACGTCAAGTTCTTCGGCTTCCACGGCGGCATCAACCTCGGCGAGGACGGGGCGACACAGCAGGCGGTCGAGGATCTCGGCATCATGCAGGCGATCCCCGGCATCCGCTGCTACGCGCCGATCGACGGCAACGACCTTGCCCGCGTCATGAACGAGGTGGCCGACATCGAGGGCCCGACCTACGTCCGCCTGTCGCGCTTCCCCTCGCCGCTGCTGACGCCGCCGGTCGCCTCGGCAACCGAGCGCGCCGCCGCCTGCCGGGTGCTCGCCGAGGGCGATGACCTCCTGGTCCTCACCACCTCGACGCTGGCCGCCAAGGTGGTCGAGGCCGCCGCCGCCCTGAAGGATGAGGGCATCGGCATCCGCCTCCTCGGCATCACCCGGCTGAAGCCGCTCGGCGCGGAAATCGCCGACGAGGCGAGGAAGCTCGCCGGCAAGCCGATCGCCGTCGTCGAGGAGCACTCGATCCACGGCGGTCTTGCGGACGGCCTGTCGGCCCTGCTCGACGGCGCCGGCATCGCCCATCGCATCGAACGCATCGGCGTTCCCGACCGCTTCGGCGAGTCCGGTCACCCCGACGCCCTGCTCGAAGCCTTCGGCCTCGCCGGTGCACCGCTTCGGGAAAGGCTGAGGGCCGCCGCCAGGGGGTGAGAGGAGCACCCCGAGGCCGGCCTGTTCCACGTCAGAGGAGAGACGTCACATCGCCTGATGAAGAAACCGGCGCGCGGCCGACGATTCCGCGCATCTTGGGAGGAGCAAGACCATGAAAAAAGTGCTGGTATTGGGCGCGACGCTTTTGAGCGCCAGCATCCTGTCGACTGCCACGCTGGCCGCCGACAAACAGGTGACGGTCTGGTCCTGGTTCATCCAGAGCACCATGCAGAAGTCGATCGCCGCCTTCGAGAAGGCGCATCCCGGCGTCAAGGTGACCTACACCTATTACAACTACTCGCCGGAATACATTACCGCGCTGAAGGCCGCCGCCGCCTCCGACAGCCTGCCGGACGTCATCGGCCTGCAACCCGGCTCGCTGACCCAGCAGTATCGCAACGATCTGACGCCGGTCAACGAACTGGCGGCCAAGGAGTGGGGCGCCGACTGGGCCGAGAAGGTGTTTCCCGTCAACCGCCGGCAGATGCTGATGGGCAACCCGGCGGGCGACACCAACTACTACATCATCCCCCAGGAATCGCAGGTCCTCTGCATCTGGTACAACCGCAAGGCCTTCGAGAAACTGGGCATCGCCGCGCCCAAGACCTATGACGAACTGAAGGCCGCAGCCAAGAAGCTCAGCGACGAAGGCTACCTGCCGCTGTTCCAGGGCGCCGCCGACGGCTGGCAGAACGAGAATGTCTTCCTGATGCTGGCCGGCCAGTTCGCGCCCGGCCTCACCGACAAGGCCCAGGCCGGCGAGGCGCCGTGGACCTCGCCCGAACTCGTCTCGGCGATGAAGGCCTGGAAGGCGCTGTTCGACGACGGCATCTTCCAGAAGGGCGCGCTTGGCGCCCACGCCTATCCGACCGGCGCCCAGTTGTTCGCGCAAGGCAAGGTCGGCATGATGGCGCTCGGCTCCTGGTGGATGCAGGAAAGCAAGTTCCCGCCGCCGCTGTCGGAGTATGTCCAGAACATGGACGGCTTCGACTTCTTCTACCTGCCGCCGGTTCCCGGCGCCAAGACGGCCAGTCCGCCGGTCGGCGGCGTCGACATCGGCTACGGCCTGACCAAGAACGGCGCCAAGAACCCGGAAGCCTGGACCTTCCTCGCCTCGCTCACCAACGGCGAGGCGCTGCAGGAAGCGCTGAACGACCTCAACGATCTGCCGGCCTTCGCCGGCCATGAACCGCAGGGCGACGTGTCCGATCACGTCAAGGACCTCTACAAGCGCTTCATGGAAGATCTGCCCAAGGCCGAGAACCAGCGCTTCGCCATCCCGGCCATCGCCGAGGCGCTCGACAACGCGCTGGCCGGCGTTGCCGCCGGCAGCGTCGAGCCGGAGGCGGCGTTGCAGGCCGTCCAGGCGGCGACCGACAAGGCGCTCGGCAAGTAACGGGCCTCCTCCCCGCTCCGGGGCGCTTGCCGCGGCCGGGCGTTCAGGCCCGGCCAAAGCGGGTGCCTCGGAATCGGGAGCCGCACCCGGCCGATCGAAAGCCATCCGTGCCGGCGCGGACAATCCTTGGCCGGCATAGTATCTTCTTTCGCAGTCCGCCTGCCCGCCCCGGATATCGAGCCCTGTTGGGGGAAGCCATGTCAGTGACCGCATCGGGGAGCGTTTCGGGATCGTCAGGACCGGCGGCGCGGCACTACCGCCGCTTCGCCGGCCCCTCGACCTACCTGTTCCTGCTGCCGGCCGTCGCGCTGTTCGTCGTCTTCATCGCCTACCCGATCGTCTGGGTGCTGGGCGAAAGCCTGTTCAGCGAGGACCGCGGCGGCGCCAACACCTTTGTCGGGCTCGACACCTATCTCTCGGTGCTGGCCGATCCGGTGTTCTGGATCGTCGTTCGCAACATGACCGTCTGGGCGCTGATCACCATTCCCGTGCAGATGATCATCGGCGGCACCGTCGCCTATTTCATCGAGCGCCACACCGATGCCTGGCGCGGCTTCTTCCGCACCATGTTCTTCCTGCCCGTGGTGACCTCGGTGTCGGTCATCAGCCTGGTCTGGGTGCAGATCTATGCGCCCTACTACGGCATCGCCCAGGAATATCTCGGGCTGTTCGGCATCGAGATGGCGTCGTCGCCGATCGGCGATCCGTCGACGGCAATCTACGCGCTGATCATCGTCAACATCTGGCAATGGACCGGCTTCTCCATGCTGATGTACGTCGCCGGCATCGCCAACCTGCCGACCGAGGTTCTCGACGCCGCGCGCGTCGACGGCGCGCGCGGCCTGCGCCTCGCCTGGAGCGTCATCGTGCCGATGCTGACGCCGGTGACCAAATCCCTGCTGATGCTCGGCATCATCGGCACCCTGCAGACCTTCCCGATCGTCCAGCTGATGACCGGCGGCGGCCCCAACCACGCCTCGGAAGTGTTCGGCACCTATGTGTTCCGCACCTCCTTCGTACTCGGCGACACCGGTCGCGGCGCCACCATCTCGGTGATCGTGCTGCTGCTGGCGCTGGTCCTGTCGATCGTCCAGATCATCTATCTCGGCGCCGACCTCTCCCCATCGGGGCGCAAGAGGGAGGACGCCTGATGCGCCGCCGTCCCGCCGTCAGCCGCATCGTCATCCACGCCGCGCTGTTCCTGCTGCTGGCCATCTGGATGATCCCCGAGGTCTACATGCTGTCGATCGGCCTCCGGACGCCCGCCCAGGCCTTCGACGCCACGCTGTTCGTCTGGCCGCTGACCTTCGACAACTTCGTCACCGTCATCCGCGACAACCCGCTGACCAGTTTCTTCCTCAACAGCCTGATCGTCACGCTGTCGACGGTGGCGCTGGTGGTCGCCTTCTCCTCGCTGTTCGCCTTCGCCTGCGCCGTGCTGAACCTGCGCGGCTCGCTGACGCTCTACGCAACGCTGCTCACCACGCTGATGGTACCGCTCGCCTCGCTGGTGCTGCCGCTCGCCATCCTGCTCAAGACCTTCGGCTGGGTGAACACCTACGCCGGCCTGATCTTCCCTTACGCGGCGCTCGGGGTGCCGTTCGCGGTGGTCGTGCTGAAGGCCTTCATGGAGGATTCGCCCAAGGAACTGTTCGAGGCGGCGCGGGTCGACGGCTGCAACGCCTGGCAGACCTACTGGCACGTCGCCCTACCGCTGGTCCGCCCGGCGCTGGTGTTCGTCGGCATCTGGCAGTTCATCACCACCTGGAATGAGTTCTTCCTGGCGCTGATCATCCTGACCCGCGACGAGGTGAAGACGCTGACCATCGTACCGATGCAGTATTCCGGCCTCTACATGGCCAACCCCGGCGCCCTGTTCGCGGTGCTGACCCTGATCGCCCTGCCGCTGATCCTGCTCTACGTGGTGGTGCAGCGCGCCTTCGTCCGCGGCCTGCTGGCCGGCGCCGTGAAAGGATGAGCCCCGCGATGAAACTGATCGGCATCGACATCGGAACATCCTCGGTGAAGGCGGTGCGCCTGCGGGCGGACCAGAGCGTCGCGGTCGAGGCGGCGGTCTCGAAGCCCTATGCCGGGGACGGGGCACCGACCCGCGATCCCAAGCTGTGGGCGCGACTCGCCGAGGACGCGCTCGCCGAACTCGCAGAGGGCGAGACCATCGCCGCCATCGGCTTCACCGGGCAGATGCACGCGCTGGTCGCCGTCGCCGCCGACGGTGCCCTGGCCGCTCCCGTCCGGCTCTGGCTCGACATGGACGGCGCGCCCGACCTCGACGCCTTCGTCGCCGCCTATCCCGGCCGCTTCGCCGCGGACAGCGGCAATATCCCGCTGCCCGATTTCACGCTGGCCAAGTGGCTGTGGGCGCGGCGGCTTGATCCGGGTCTCGCGTCGCGAACGGCCCGCCTCTATTGTGCCAAGGACTATGTCCGCGCCGCGCTCGATCCGTCGGCACCCTTCGTCATCGATCGCAACGAGGCGACCGGCCTGCAGGTGTTCGATCCCTTCGCCGATCGCTGGCATCAGGACATCCTCGCTCAGGCCGGCCTGCCGGCGGCGGCCCTGCCGAAACCGGTGGCGGCCAGCGAAGCGGCTGGACACTGGCGCGGCATCCCGCTGGTGGTCGGCGTCGGCGACCAGGCAGCGGCGGCCCGCGCCATCGGCGCCCTCAGCCCCGGCGTCGCCTCGCTGTCGCTCGGCACATCCGGCGTGCTGTCGATTCCGCTGCCGAAGACGGCGCTGCCGGCGAGCTGGGACGGCGCCTTCCACCTGTTCCCGACCGGTTTCGACACCAATTACCAGGTGATCGGCACGGTACCGGCCTTCGGCGCCACGCTGCGCTGGCTCCAGACCCTCACCGGCCGCTCGGCGGCCGAGCTGGACGCCGCCGCCGCCAATCAACCGATCGGCGAGGGCCGGGCGCTGTTCGTGCCCTATCTGGCCGGCGCCGGCGCACCGCATCCCGATCACGGTCTGTCCGGCCTCCTCGCCGGCCTCACCGTCGACAGCGGCCCCGCCGAAATCGCCCGGGCCGTCTACGATGGTCTGGCGCAGGAACTGGCGGCGATCGCCGGCGAGGCGGCGGCGATCGGCGCCCCGACCGAAACGATCCTGCTGTCCGGCGGCGCCACCCGCCTTCCCGGCCTCGTCGCCACGCTCGCCGCCTTCCTGCCGGCCGACTGCCGCCTGGTCGAGGCCGCCGAGGCCAGCGCCGTCGGCGCGGCGCTCGCCGCGCTCGATCACCTCCAACCGGCCAACCGCCTCTGCCTCGGTACGGCGGAGGTTCCCCGCGCCCGATCGCTCGTCCTTCGCGACGACTGGCGCCGCGCCCGCGAGGCCGCGCTGGCGGGCGGCCATTGCCACCGGAAGGGCTGAAGCATGTCCAAGCTCGCGCTCGACGCCGTCTCCAAGTCGTTTGGTGCCCTCGAAATCATCCCGCCGCTCGATCTCACCATCGAGCACGGCGAGTTCTGTGCCCTGGTCGGTCCCTCGGGATGCGGCAAGTCGACGCTGCTCAGGATCATCGCTGGCCTCGAACCGGCAACGTCCGGCCGGGTGCTGGTCGACGGCGAGGACGTCACCGGCGCCGAGCCGCCCGAGCGCGGCGTCGCCATGGTCTTCCAGTCATATGCCCTCTACCCGCACATGAATGTCGCCTCGAACATCGGCTTCGGGCTGAAGATCGCCCGCCGCGCTGCCGAGGAGATCAGGCAGAAGGTGGATGCCGCTGCCGACAAGCTGCGGCTCGACGCGCTGCTGTCGCGCATGCCACGCGAACTCTCCGGCGGCCAGCGGCAGCGCGTCGCCATCGGCCGGGCGATCACCCGCGACCCCAGGATCTTCCTGCTCGACGAGCCGCTCAGCAATCTCGACGCGGCGCTGCGCGGCGGCATGCGCGTCGAGATCGCCCGCCTGCGCCAGAGCCTTGACGCCACCATGATCTACGTGACGCACGATCAGGTGGAGGCGATGACGCTGGCCGACCGCATCGTGGTGATGAACAAGGGCCGCATCGAGCAGATCGGCGCGCCGATGGACCTCTACCACAACCCCGCCAACCGCTTCGTCGCCGGCTTCATCGGCTCGCCGTCGATGAACTTCTTCGACGCCGAGGTGCGTGGCCGAGCCAACGGCGAACTGCTGCTGCGCCTCGCCGGCGGCGGCGACATCGTCTCACGCCGGGCCGTCACCTCGGTCGCCGGGGGCCGCGTCACGCTCGGCATCCGGCCGGAGCATGTCGAGTTCGGCGACGGCATGGCGGCCGACAACCGCGTCACCGGCACCGTTCAGGTCGTCGAGCGCCTCGGCTGCGACACGCTGTTGCACATCGACGTTGCCGGCAACACGCTGGTCATGCGCCAGCCGCGCGATCTCGCGGACATCCACGCCGGCGAGCCGGTGACCTGCCGCTTTCCAGCCGAGGCTTGCCACGTCTTCGCCGGCTGAGGCCGTCAGCGCGGCGCGGCGATTTCTGCCACCGCCGTCCACAGATGATAGATCGAGCTGCCCGGCACCGACGGCGCGTTGAAGCGGCCGGCAAGATCGAAGCAGTCGCGCCAGGGGCCGTCGTCGCTCGGCGTGAGATAGTCGTCGGCGATGGCCGTCGCCAGCGCCCCGGCGTCCCGGCGCCGGCCGGTCACCAGATAGGCTTTCAGCAGCTCGGCCTGCAGCCACAGCCGGCGGGCATCCTTCATCTTGCCCGCCATCGTCACCTCGTCGGCGAGGAAGGGCGTGCCCGGCGCCCGGCCGATGGCCAGCGCCCGGTCGAGCAGCACCATCTTGACGTCGGCGTGGTTATCGCCGCTGAGGC